>CAVRQJ010000001.1:0-368288 GCA_963723335.1 uncultured Alphaproteobacteria bacterium
TCCAGCCTCTCGCACGGCTATTCGTTGGCGTGACGCCGGATCAAAGGATAAGCCTACGCCGCCTGTTGGGTCAGCCGGTCCATTTCCCGCTGTACCAGCCGGCGATAGAGCCCTTCGTTCCGCACCAATAGATCCGGCGCGCCGTCCTGCATGACGCAGCCAGCTTGCAGCACGACAATGCGATCGAAATTGCGCACCGTCGAAAGCCGGTGCGCAATGGCGATGACGGTGCGTCCGTTCATCAGCCGGCTCAAGGCTTCGCGGATCGCTTCCTCGGATTCCGAATCGAGCGCCGAGGTGGCTTCGTCGAGGAGGAGGAGCGGGGCGTCTTTCAGGAAGGCGCGCGCGATGGCGATGCGCTGGCGCTGACCGCCAGAGAGTTTCACGCCGCGCTCGCCGACGATCGTGCGCATTCCGGCCGGCAGCTTCTCGATGAAGTCGCACCGCGCGGCAAAGGCCGCTTCGAGCACCTCATCGTCGGTCGCCTCCGGCCGCCCGTAACGGATATTCTCCATCACCGTGCGATGGAACATCGAAATATCCTGCGGCACGACGCCGATGGCTTCACGCAAACTCTCCTGCGTCACGCGTGCGATGTCCTGACCGTCGAGCAGGATGCGGCCGTCTTGCACGTCGTAGAAGCGCTGCAGCAGCGCGAATAGCGTCGACTTGCCGCCGCCGGAATGGCCGACGAGGCCGATCCGCTCGCCCGGCATGAAGCTAAGCGAGAAATCCTCGAAAATGTGCTGGCCGCCCGGATAGCGGAATTCGACATGCTCGAATTTGACGCTGGCGCCGCGGTGCACGAGCGGTTCGGCGTCGGGATGGTCGCGCAGCTCGTGCGGCACAAGAAGTGTCGCGACTGCCTCGGTCAGGCGCGCAATGTGCTGGGTGATATCGACCAGCGCTACCGCGAGATCGCGGGTCGCACTGAGGACGGAGATTGCGAGCGTACAGGCAAGGACGACGTCGCCGGTGGTGGCATTGCCGTGCTGCCAGAGGACGATCGCCCAGGCCAAAAGACCGAGCGTCAGGAGAATGGTCACCGCGGCATGGAAGATGCGAAGCCGCTCGAGATAAAGCAGGCTTTTGCGCCGCGCGCACAGCTCGCGATCGACGGTGGTGTCGAAACGGCGATGCTCGCGCAGAAAGCCGCCGAAGGCGCGGACCAGCGGCATATTGGAAATCACATCGACCATTTCGCCGTCGACGGTGGCGGCCTTGCGCGCGAAGTCGTGATGCAGCGGACGGCCCGCGGCGGCAAGGCGAAACATCACCAGCACCATGATGCCGGCGATCAGCGCCAGCGCACCGGCCATCGGCAGGCTGATGGTGCAAACGAGCGCAATCGCCGCGATCGTAGCGACGCAGGGCGGCAGCACGTTCCAGATGAACATGTTTTCCGCCGTGAAAACCGCATTCGATGTCGCAGTCACGCGGCTCGTCAGCATGCCGGGCAGCCGATCGGCGAAATAATTCGGCGAATGACCCATGAGATGGCGGAACAGGTCGCGGCGCAGATCGCCGGTGACGCCGACAAAGGCGTAATTCGCGATCCAGGCGGCGACACGCCACAAAAGGTTGTCGGCGGCGATCAGGCCGCCAAGAATCGCAAACGCCGTCCACGCCGCGGCTCCGGCGCCGCTCGACAGCGTATCGACCAGGAATTTGACGCCGTACTGGGTGCCGACGGAACAGGCCACCGCGCCCAGCACCGCGCAAAGGATGACCGCATGCGATACCGGCCGCAGCCGGATGTAACGAAAGACGAAGGCGAGGGGGGACGCGGCGTAGCCCGTAAGTTCGGCCATTCCGGATTTCACGCCCGATTTCACGCCCCCAATGTTCATGACGATCGACATTTGTGCGTTTGAATGGTGTGAGCCCTCACGAACGTGAACGGACGGAAACCCGTCATGTTCCCCGCTGCGCTGTGGATGCTGGATCACTTTCGTCGCAGCTTTGTTACGGGGCAGTCTTTGCGGCGCCTCATACATTCCTGCGTATTCGGGTTGACGCTCCTGCAGGAAAAAAGTTCCCGGCGCCGGCAAAAATTAAGTTCCATCCAGAGTCCGAAATAATCGGCGCTTGCGACGTTGTCTGTTGTCGCCGGTGAGGATCTTCATCACACGAGGGTGTTTCGATGCACATCGCACAAGTTGCGCCGCTGACCGAGGCTGTTCCGCCGCGGCTTTATGGCGGCACCGAGCGGGTTATTTCATGGCTGACGGAGGAACTGATCGCGCTCGGTCACGAGGTAACGCTGTTTGCGAGCGGCGACTCGGTGACCTCGGCACGGCTTGAGGCGGCTTGGCCGCGGGCGCTGCGGCTCGATGGCGCGGTGCGCGACCCCAATGCGCTGCACATGATGATGCTGGAGCGGGTCTATCGGCAGGCGTCGGATTTTGACGTTCTGCACTTTCATCTCGACTATTACCCGTTCTCGCTGTTTTCCCGCCAGCCGACGCCGTTCGTCACCACGCTGCATGGCCGGCTCGATCTGCCGGAGCACCAGCCGGTCTTCGACACCTTTTCATCGGTGCCGGTGGTCTCGATCTCGAATTCGCAGCGGCGGCCGCTGCCGCAGGCGCACTGGGTGCGCACCGTCCTTCACGGGCTTCCGGAGAAACTTTTGGAGCCGAAAACCATCAAGCCGTCTTACTTCGCATTTCTCGGCCGCATTGCGCCGGAAAAGGGTATCGACCGCGCCATCCGCATCGCGCAGCATTGCGGTGTGCCGCTCAAGGTTGCCGCCAAGGTCGACCGTGCCGACCAGGATTATTATGACGAACAGATCAAGCCGATGCTCGCCGCAGCCAATGTCGAGTTCATCGGCGAGATCAGCGACAAGGACAAGTCGGAGTTTCTGAGCGGCGCGTCGGTTCTGCTCGTTCCGATCGATTGGCCCGAGCCGTTCGGCCTGGTGATGATCGAGGCCATGGCCTGCGGCACGCCGGTGATCGCTTTCAACCGTGGCTCGGTGCCGGAAATCATCGAGGACGGCCTGACCGGCTTCATCGTCGAAGACATCAACGGCGCGGTCGGCGCCGTCGACCGGCTCGGACATTTGTCCCGCGACAGGATCCGGCGGCGTTTCGAGGAGCGTTTCACCGCGCGCCGCATGGCGCAGGATTATCTGTCCGTCTATCGCAGCCTGTCGGACAGCGTGGCGCCGCATCTGCGGCTCGTTTCAGCCGACGCGCCGGCGTTGTAATCCTTATCGTCATTGCGCGGACCCGTTGGCTCCTCGCAATGAGGGTTAGTGTGCTGCCTCTTCCTCCGGCCGCGTCTCCGGCATCAGGAGCCATACCACCACGAAGCCGGCGAGTGCGATCGCCGCGAGCGATGCGAAGGCCACGGGACTGCCGAAGCGGTCGGTCGCGTAACCGGCAAGCGTTGCCGACAGCGAGGCGCCGATGCCGACCGCGGTGCCGAGAATGCCCTGGCCGAGATTGAACCGGCCGGTACCGCGCGTGAGGTCGGCGACCACAAGCGGCACCATCACCGCGAATACCGATGCGGTGATGCCGTCGAGGAGTTGCACGGCAAGAAGAAGCTGCGGGCTGGTCACAATCGCAAACAGAAAGCCGCGGATCGGCAGCGCGGCGAAAGCAATAAGCAATAATGGCCTTCGTCCCCAGATCTGCGCGCGTTGGCCGATCCACGGCGACGAAGCCGCGACGACGAGTTGCGGCACGACGATGCAGGCGGCGATGATCACGGTCGCCCATTGGCCTGAGCGCATGGTGACGACGCTGCCGACCAGCGGCAGCATCGCCGCATTGGCGAGGTGAAACAAAAGAAGACATCCGGCAAAGGTCAAAAGCGCCCGGTTTTGCATCAGCGCTCCGGGTCTTATCGGCGGCGTGATGCGCGGTTGCCGCGGCCGGGAGCCGTGGGCACGCTCGGGATCGATCTCCTTTTCGGAAATCGAGCGCAACGCGAAAAGGGCGGGCACCAAGAGCAGCACGGTGACGATGAACACGGCGCGGGACGACAGGAGATAGCCGCATGCCCCCATGGCCGCGGCCGCCAGCCCATTACCGACCGACGCAAAGCGCGCGTTGCGCCCAAGCCGTTCGCCGATGGCAGCGGGGCCGACGAGGCCGAGCGCGATGGCGGCCATGGCGGGCCCGAGCACGCAACTTGCCAGCGCGTGCAGTACCGATCCCGCCAGCACCATCGGAAAGATCGGCCAAACTGCGTAACTCAGGGCGCTGATGCAGATCGCGGCGATCGCTGTGCCGGCGACGAGGCGCTCGGACTTCGCGGCATCGACCAGCGCGCCGCCCGGCATTTGCCCAATTAGCGACACGAAACCCGCCGCCGACAAGACAAGCCCGATATCGACCTGCGTCCAACGTTGCGTGGTGAGATAGACCGAGACGAACGGCCCAAACCCGGTCTGCACGTCGGCAACGAAGAAGACGAACCAGTCGAGCCCGTGCAGGCTTTTGCGTGACGGCTGCAGCGGCGGCTCGGCGTCGCACGCCTCTTCAGCCACAGCCGGCCCGGCCGCAGCTTCGATCGCTTCGTGCGGGTCCGGGCCGTCGCGTGAGGCGCGTTGCGGATTTACCGGCAGGATTCTGTCTCCAGCGGTTTGTTACTCGAAGGGCAATTGTTCGAGCTTGCCGAGCGCACCGAGAACGACGACGGGCTTGCCGTCCTGATATTCCGGCGCGGTCTTCACCTGGTCGCGTGTGAGGTCGAGCGTGATCCGCGCGTCGGTCTGCGCCGGCGGTGGAAAATGCAGCGCGCTCCAGTCGACCGCGATCTTGCGGCTGCCGACACCGAGGAAGCCGCCGAAATCAATGATCGCGGCGCGCACCTGGCCGCCGCGATCGACCAGAACATCGACGATCCGGCCCATATTCTCGTTGGCGGCGCTCAATACTTCGCGTCCAAGAATGCCTTCGACTTCGTGCTTGGCGAGAACGGTCACTGACGGCGGCACGTCCGGCTGGGTGCCCGGGTGGCCGGTTGGTGAGCCGGGCGCCTGGACGTTTTCCGAAAAAGCGATTGCGACAGTGAGGCCGAGTGCCGCCGCAAGGACCGCGACCCATGTCATGCCGCCACGCATTGTCAGTTTTTTGCCGTGCATTTTCACTCCGGGAACTTTGCGCGAATGGAACTTGGCGTGGATTGAACCTGGCGCCGATGGAACTCGATCATTCCACTAAGCCGACGCGGAGGCCGCGGGTTCCATGCGGCGGCGGTCGGGGAACCCGGCAGCAGCAAAAATCGTGAAAGATCAGGCGTGATCAGGACGAAAAAACGATGGACACCCGGATATCGCCGCTGATCCGTGGCGTATCGAGCGACACGGTATCGCCGTGACGGCGCACCCGCAGATCCACGCTCGACGTCGACAGCCGCAAGTCGCGCAGCGTCACCTCGTCGAGAAACTCGGGCAGGCGCGGATTGCGCAGGCGGATCTCGCCCTTGAACGGGTCGAACTCCAGACCCAGTGAGGCTTCGAGCAATGTGAACGGTGTGACGCTCGCCCAGGCCTGCGGCGAGCAGGCGACCGGATAGAGCGTCGGGCCGTGGCCGTGCTTGTGCTGGAAGCCGCAAAACAATTCCGGCAGCCGGCGGTGGTCCATGTACGTGGCGGCGTTGAACAGGCCCTCGAATAAAATCTCGATCGCATGTTTCTGGTCGTAGCGGGCAAAGCCGAGTGCGATCAGCGCATTGTCGTGCGGCCACACCGAGCCGTTGTGATAGGACATCGGATTAAAGCGCGCCTCACCGGTTGCCACGGTGCGAATGCCCCAGCCGGAAAAGAAGTTCGGCCGCAGCAAGCCCTTTACGACATGCGCGGCGCGGTGCGGCGCGGCAATGCCGGTGAAAAGAACCTGCCCGGCATTCGAGGTGCGCACCTGGCACGGCCGCTTCGCGCCGTCGAGCGCCAGCGCATAGGTCTCGATCTCGGGACACCAGAACGCCGACTCAAAGCGGTCGGCGAGACTTTCGGCTTCAGCGGCGAGTTTGCGCGCGACGTCGCCAAGCCCGATGCGTTTTGCGCAGCGTGCCGCCATCCACTTTGCGGCATAGACATAGCCTTGCACCTCCACCAGCGCGATCCGGCCTTCCGCCAGTCGTCCGTCGGCATGGAAGATGGCGTCGTGCGAATCTTTCCAGCCCTGATTGGCGAGGCCCTGTTCGCTGGCGCGCATGTATTCGACAAAGCCGTCGCCGTCCGGATCGCCCGGTCCATCGATCCATCCGAGCGCGGCCTCGATATGCGGCCAAAGCTCGACGATGGTTTCAATGTCGCCGGTGCGCTCCGCATAGAGACCGGCGAGCAGCACGAAAAGCGGCGTCGAATCGACGCTGCCGTAATAAAGACCGAACGGGACTTCGCGCAGCGCCGCCATTTCGCCGCCGCGCATCTCGTGCAGGATTTTTCCGGGCTCGGCGTCGGCCAGCGGATCGGCCGTTTTTGCCTGATAGAACGCGAGCCGCCGCAGCACGCCGCGCGCCACGTCGGGTGACCGCCACAGCATCTGCAGCGCGGTGATAAGTCCGTCGCGGCCGAACGTCGTCGAATACCAGGGAATGCCGGCGTAGGGATAACGGCCCTGCGGGGTATCCGTCATCAGCATCTGCAGGTCGGCGGCGGAGCGGCACAAGACTTCGTTGAAACGATCGTTCGAGGTCACGACCGATGTCTGTCCCCGGGTCGCCTCGCGCATTTCGCGGCGCGCCGCGATCAGCCCGCGCAGGAACGGCAGCGGCCGTGCGCTTGTCTCATCGCTGCTTACCGCAAGAAAAATCGGCCGCGCTTCGCCGGCGGCGAGATGCAGATCGTAAACTGCGGAATTGACGTCGAGACTGTCCGGCGGCGGATCGAAATTCAGCGTCGTGGTTCGCGTCCTCGCATCGAGGCCTTCATAGAGCAGGACCACGCGATCATTGCCTTGAAGCTCTGCCGCCATGGTGCCGCGGTGCGCGCGGCGCGCGCCACGCACCTCGAACAGATCGGCAAAATCGTTCTCAAACAGGATCGTCAGACGCAGGTGGATCGGGCGATCGCCGTAATTGCGCACGCCGAGCCGCTGATAGGCAACGTCGTGCCACAGGAAGATGGTGCGCAGGATATGGACGCGATCCTTCTCCAGGACGATGCGCGAGCCATCCATGAGATCCGGATTGGTCAGGTCGACAAAGAACGCCGAATTGTCGTCGCGCAGGTTCGATCCAAGGAGGAGAGGCGCCGCGCCGTTGACCTGCAATTCGAGGCGCGACAGGTGGCGCGTGTCCTTGTGAAACAGGCCTGCCGATTCTCCCGACGTCGCGCAGATATCGCCGCGGCTGTCGAGCACGACGAAGGTGTCGCCATATTTGAGTGTCCGCGGCGGCCGGCCGGGCTGGCTTGCCGTGATCGTGAACGCGGCCTCTGGCGGCTGCGGGGCAGGAGCCGGTGGCGTCGCCATCTTGGCGGCGGCGGAGTAGGCGATCTGGGCCGCGGATTTTGGGGGCATTGCTGTCGGCTTGGCTATCGGGTGGCCTACCGCCGCGACTGATCTGCGCCGGCTGCGTGACGTGGCTTATGGCCGGGCATTGCCACGGATAATGTCGACAACGCGCATGCTGACCGGATCGACGACGACGATATCGCCCTCAACCATGTCATATTTGAGTGTCGCCGCTTCAGGCTGGCCGGCAATCGTGGCGGCCGGATCCGGCAGTTCTGAAAGTTCATCCGCGCGCGACACCGGGGCGCCGACCGCAAGAGGTATCGCGATCCCGGAAATGTGCGGCCGCTGGCGTTCAACAACATTATATATCGCACTCTTTTGTGCCGCGGTGAGCGCGAGCGGCTGTGCCGTGGAGCCTTTTGGACCGATAGCCTCGTCCGGACCCACGCTTTGAGCGCCGCCGGCGGTCGCCGCAGCAAACAAAAAGAAGGATGCGAGCGGCAGGAGCCAAATCCGTCCAGTCATGGTTTCGCTCCCGGAAGAACCTGAGGGAACTCCTCCACAAGCGAACGCGCGACGGTCCTATTTGTTCAACCAAATTTTGTTGCACTGCACAGTGCGGATTATCCTTGTTTATTCGGAATTGCGGCGATTAGCCACGCGACGAAAATATTCCATGACAGACACGTGAATTTGAGACAGATAATCTAAGAATTCAGGGGCTGGAATAAATAATAATCTGGGGGACGGACGCTCATGTCGGTAGCATCGACAACATCCATCGAGTCTGCGGCTGCCAAGTCGCGCTGGAGTTATCTCGTCATTTCCATCGTCTGCATGGTGATGATCGCGAATCTCCAATATGGCTGGACGCTCTTCGTCAATCCAATCGCCAAGGCGCACGGCTGGTCGATTGCTTCGATTCAGTTCGCTTTCGCAATTTTCATTGCCCTTGAAACCTGGCTGACACCGATCGAAGGCTGGATCGTCGATAGTCTTGGTCCGCGCCGCGGACCGAAACTCGTGATCGCGTTCGGCGGCATCATGGTTGCCTTGGGCTGGGTCATCAATTCATACGCCCAGTCGCTCGAAATGCTTTATCTGGGCGCGGTCGTTGGCGGCATCGGAGGCGGTGCCGTCTATGCGACTTGCGTGGGCCAGGCCGTGAAATGGTTCCCGGATCGTCGTGGTCTCGCCGTCGGTTTGACCGCGGCGGGTTATGGCGCCGGATCGGCGCTCTCCGTCATTCCAATCAGCGCGGTGATTGAATCGAGTGGCTATGAAGCAGCCTTCTTCTGGTTCGGGCTGGTCCAGGGCGGCGTGGTCTTCATCCTGGCCTGGCTGCTGCGGGCACCGGATCCCGGCGAGGTCGCCAACGCACCGGCGCCCAAGGTTGCGCAGTCCGTGCGCGACTACACTCCGGCGCAAGCGCTGAGCACACCGGTCTTCTGGCTTCTCTACATCATGTTCGTCATGGTGTCGGCGAGCGGTCTTATGGCGACAGCGCAGATCGCGCCCATCGCCAATGATTTCAACGTCGGTAACACCGTGTTTCTGTTCGGCGCCTCGACGTTGAGCGTGGCGCTGATCATCGACAATATCTGCAACGGCGGGGCGCGTCCGCTATTCGGGTGGGTTTCCGACCATATTGGCCGCGAAAACACCATGGCGGTTGCCTTCGGTCTCGGCGGCATTTCCTACTGGCTGCTTGGAAGCCTTGGCACCGCACCGTGGGCTTTCGTGCTGTTCGCCGCACTGATCTTCCTGACCTGGGGCGAAATCTTCAGCCTGTTCCCGTCGACCTGCACCGATACGTTCGGGCCGAAATTCGCGACCGTGAACCTGAGCCTGCTCTACACCGCCAAGGGCACGTCGGCCTTCCTGGTGCCGGTCGCCAACATGATCAAAGCCTCGACCGGGTCATGGCACATGGTGTTCGCCGTCACCGCGCTGATGAACATTGCGGTAGTGGCGCTGGCGCTGTTCGTGCTCAAGCCGATGCGGGCGCGGCAGATGAAGCAGAGCTGATCACCACTATTTCAGTGCGAATGTTTGAGGGCGCCGGAGTAATCCCGCGCCCTTTTCTCATCGCCGCATGAGTCTTGTCGCCACACGAGCGCTGCGCGATCGGTCCGTGCTATTAGTGCCCTGAGGCGGATGTGCCGGTATCCGTTCCCGTAGAGAGATTGGCGCCATCATGAATTCCTTGAACGACATCAATCTACTGTCGATCTTTTTGGTCAGTTCCATCGTCATTTTGACGGCTGCCGAAATCGGGCGTCGCCTTGGGCTGCGCGGTGGCCGTCGCGGCGGAGACAATATTTCCACTTTGGAGGGCGCAATTCTCGGACTTTTGGCGCTGATGATCGGCTTCACCTTCGCCATGGCTCTGTCGCGCTTCGAAGGCCGGCGGGACGCGCTTTTGAATGAGGCAAATTCAATCGGCACGGCGGCGCTTCGCGCTCGCCTGTTACCCGCGCCATACAATGCCGAGGCCCTGAACCTGTTGCGGGACTATGTGAAAATTCGCCTGGACATAAGCGGGCGCGTTCTGTCTCCGGGGGAATTGGACGCAGGCATCGTTCGCTCGAATGCGCTTCAGGAGGAACTTTGGCAGCAGGCAAAGGCGGTGGCGGCAAAAGACAACGGGATGGTGCCTACGGGGATTTTCATCCAGTCATTGAATGAGATGTTTGATAATCAGGAAAAGCGCTTGACCGAAACGCGCAATCGCGTTCCGACGATCGTTTTGCTTGCACTCTATGGCGTCGCCATTATCGCCAGCGCCTTTACGGGATATACCAGCGGACAGGAGGCGCGGCGCACGCGGCTGCCGGTCTATGTCACGGGCGTTGTAATTTCCGCCGTGATACTCCTCATCCAGGATCTGGATCGGCCGACGACTGGCGTCATCACGGTGAGCCAGCAGCCGATGATCGATACGGCCAACAGCATTGCTGGTTACACGGACTAGCTGCCGCCGATTTCAGATTGCTAAAGCGCGGATTGCGCCTGCGCGGGCCGTCGTGGGATCGGCTTCGGGCCGGCCATAACAACTGGAGCAGCGTACGTTGGCGCCGGTCGGCGCCGGCCGATCGGTCTTCCCAAATCCCGTAAAATGCGTCATTTCGGCTCTGGCATAATGTATTACAGTGCGCTATGAGGATGCCCGGAATGCGGCCTCAAGACCGCGCCAGCTAGGGTTTGGGAAGCGTCGCGAGCGTTCTTCATGTCATCTGGTGTTGATCGATTGTCCGAAGGCGACGCGCCCGTCATTGAGCGGCCGCGGCTCGAACCGATCGACACCTCTTTCAGCTTCAAAAACCAGGCCTATGCGGCGCTCAAATCGGTGATCGTCGGCATGGATGTTTACGGCAGCCGCGCCGATATCCGTCTCGACGAACGCTCGCTGGCGCAGGATTTCGGCATCAGCCGCACGCCGGTACGCGAGGCGATGGCGCAACTCGAGCGCGAGGGATTTGTCCGCTCGGTGCCGCGGCGCGGCGTCTACGTGGTGCGCAAGACAAAACGCGAAGTGATCGAACTGATCACCGCCTGGGCCGCGCTCGAAAGCATGGCGGCGCGGCTGATCACCGAAAACGCCAGCGACGACGAGATCGCCTCGCTGCGCCGGGTCTTTGCCGCCTTCGAGAACGGGCAGATCCGCGCGCATCTCGATGAATATTCCGACGCCAATATCGAATTTCATCAGACGCTGATCCGGCTTTCCCGCAACGGCGTGCTTGCCCAGCTTGCCGAGAACCTTTTCACGCATATGCGGATGATCCGAAGAAAGACGATCGGCGAGAAAGACCGCGTCGACCGCTCGATCCGCGATCACATGCACATCATCGAAGCGCTGGAGGCGCGCGATACGCTGCGCGCCGAAAAGCTGGTGCGCGATCATGCGCTCGGGCTCGCCGAGCACGTCGAAAAATATGCCGACTATCTGGATTGAGTATCGAGGGAGAATTTCATGGCAGACGCAGCAGTGAAAATCGCAAATCCGGCCGAAGCCGAGCGCGAACTCACGGATGGCTTCCATCTCGTCATCGATGCGCTCAAGCTCAACGGCCTCACCACGATCTACGGCGTCCCCGGCATCCCGATCACGGACTTCGGCCGCATGGCCCAGGCCGCGGGCATTCGCGTGCTTTCATTCCGCCACGAGCAGAACGCCGGCTATGCGGCGTCGATCGCGGGCTTCCTGACGAAGTCGCCCGGCGTCTGCCTTACGGTTTCCGCGCCCGGCTTCCTTAACGGGCTGACGGCGCTGGCCCACGCCACGACCAATTGCTTCCCGATGATCCTGATATCCGGGTCTTCGGAGCGCGAGATCGTCGACCTGCAGCAGGGCGACTACGAGGAGATGGACCAGCTCGCCATCGCCAAGCCGCTCTGCAAGGCCGCGTTCCGCGTGCTGCATGCACAGGATATCGGCATCGGGCTTGCGCGGGCGATCCGCGCCGCCGTTTCCGGCCGTCCAGGCGGCGTCTATCTCGACCTGCCGGCAAAATTGTTCGGCCAGGTGATGGATGCGGAAGCCGGCAAAAAATCGCTGGTGAAGGTGATCGACGCGGCACCGGCGCAGATTCCCGCGCCAAGCGCCGTCAAGCGCGCGCTCGACGTGCTCAAGAGCGCGAAGCGCCCGCTGATCATCCTCGGCAAGGGCGCCGCCTATGCGCAGGCCGACGATGCGATCCGCGGTCTTGTCGAAAAAAGCGGTGTGCCATTCCTGCCGATGAGCATGGGCAAGGGCCTTCTGCCCGATACGCATCCGCAATGCGCGGGCGCGGCACGCTCGACGGTGCTGAAAGACAGCGACGTCGTGATGCTGATCGGCGCGCGCCTGAACTGGCTGTTGTCGCACGGCAAGGGCAAGACCTGGGGCGACGCGCCAAAGAAATTCATCCAGATCGACATCGAACCGAAGGAAATGGACTCGAATGTCGAGATCGTAGCCCCCGTGGTCGGCGACATCGGCTCGTGCGTGTCGGCGCTGCTGCAGGGCATGGGCGGAAACTGGCCGGCGCCGCCGGCGGATTGGGTCTCCGCCGTCAGCAAGAAACGCGAGGAGAACGTCGCCAAGATGGCGCCGCGCCTCATGAACAACAACGTGCCGATGGATTACCACGGTGCGCTCGGCGTGCTGCGCACGGTCATCAAGGAGCGGCCGGACGCCATTCTTGTCAATGAAGGCGCCAATACGCTCGATCTCGCGCGCGGCATCATCGACATGTATCAGCCGCGCAAGCGCCTCGATGTCGGCACCTGGGGCATCATGGGCATCGGCATGGGCTATGCTATCGCCGCGGCGATCGAAACCGGCAAGCCGGTGCTGGCGATCGAGGGCGACAGCGCCTTCGGCTTCTCCGGCATGGAGGTGGAGACAATCTGCCGCTACGAGCTGCCGGTCTGCATCGTCATCTTCAACAACGACGGCATTTATCGCGGCACCGACGTCAACAAAGCGGGCAGCGATCCAGCGACCACCGTCTTCGTCAAGGGATCGCGCTACGACAAGATGATCGAGGCTTTCGGTGGCGTCGGCGTCAATGCGACGTCGCCTGACGAACTCAAGCGCGCAGTCAACGCGGCGATGGATTCCGGCAAGCCGACATTGATCAACGCGGTACTCGATCCGGCGGCCGGCAGCGAGAGCGGCCGTATCGGTAACCTCAACCCGCAGAGCGTGCTCACGAAGAAGAAGTGAATGCGGTCCGTACCCATGCAAGCGGGGACGAGGCGCAAGATTTGTTCGATTGAAACCGGATGCCCGCTGTCGCGGGCATGAGCGGAATAGGGAGAAAGACGATGGCAAAGCGCAAGACAGCAGCCAAAGCGAAATCCAAGGCTACGGCAAGGAAGCCTGCGGCAAAGAAGGCTGCGGCGAAGAAGTCCGCCAAGGTCATCAAGCTCAAGACAAAGAAGCCGGCGGCAAAAGCCAAGGCAATGTCCGGCAACGGTTTGCCGCGACCGTCGTCAAAGCCCTGGGGACGCGCGGGCAGGGCGCTTGAGGGTGTAAAAATTCTCGATTTCACCCATGTGCAATCGGGGCCGACCTGCACGCAGTTGCTCGCCTATATGGGCGCCGACGTGATCAAGGTGGAACGGCCCGGCGTTGGCGACATCACGCGCGTCCAGTTGCGCGACGTGAAGGGGCAGGACAGCCTCTATTTCACCATGCTCAATGGCTCGAAGCGCTCGATTACGATCGACTCGAAGCACGCCAAGGGCAAGGAAATCCTCGATCGCCTGGTCAAGCAATGCGACGTGCTGGTAGAAAATTTCGCCCCCGGCGCGCTCGACCGCATGGGGCTGACCTGGGAGCATATCCACAAGCTCAACCCGCGCATGATCGTCGCCTCGGTGAAGGGATTTGGCCCGGGCCCATACGAAGATTGCAAGGTGTACGAGAACGTGGCGCAGTGCGCCGGCGGTGCCGCTTCGACAACCGGATTTCGCGACGGGCCGCCACTCGTGACCGGCGCGCAGATTGGCGATTCCGGCACGGGATTGCATCTCGCGCTCGGCATCGTCAGTGCACTGTATCAGCGCGTCCACACCGGCCGCGGTCAAAAGGTGCTGTGCGCCATGCAGGACGGCGTGCTCAATCTGGCGCGCGTGAAATTGCGCGACCAGCAGCGCCTCAAGCATGGGCCGCTCACCGAATTCAGCCAATACGGCGAGGGCGTCCCGTTCGGCGTCGCAACGCCGCGCGCCGGAAACGATTCCGGTGGCGGCCAGCCGGGCTGGATCGTCAAGTGCAAAGGCTGGGAGACCGATCCCGACGC
This sequence comes from uncultured Alphaproteobacteria bacterium, assembly GCA_963723335.1. Taxonomy (GTDB): domain Bacteria; phylum Pseudomonadota; class Alphaproteobacteria; order Rhizobiales; family Xanthobacteraceae; genus BOG-931. Next base: position 14,216 of record CAVRQJ010000001.1, read on the forward strand.
CTACATCTACTTCATCACCCAGGCGCCGGTGTGGACCGCGATCTGCGATCTCATCGGCAAGCCGGAATGGAAAACCGATCCGGATTACGCCACGCCGCCGGCGCGGCTGCCGCGGCTCAAGCACATCTTCGCCACGGTCGAGCAATGGACCATGACCAAGACCAAATTCGAGGTCATGGACATCTGCAACAAGCATGACATCCCGGTCGGTCCCATCCTGTCGCTCAAGGAGATCGCCGAGGAGCCGTCGTTGCGCTCGACCGGCACCGTCGTCGAGGTCGATCATCCGGGGCGTGGCAAGTATCTGACGGTCGGCAATCCGATCAAGTTGTCGGACTCGCCTGCCGACGTGCGGCGCTCGCCGCTCCTTGGCGAGCACACCGACGAAATCCTGCGCAAGGTGCTCGGCTATTCCGACAAGGAACTCGCCGAGATCAAGACCTCTGGCGCGATCACGGCGTCGGAGAAGCCGGCCAAAGCGGAGGCGGCCTAGTCGTTCGTCATGGCTGGGCTTGTTCCGGCCAACGCGATTATTGAGGCAGTGCCTTGAAGTCGGGATCGCTGGGACAAGCCCGGCGATGACGGCAGAGGAGGGGAGAGGTTTTTACAATGCGTATTGTCGTTCACGGGCAGCAGGCGTTCGGCAAGGCGGTGCTCGAAGCGCTGATCAAGCGTGGCGAGAATGTCGTCGCGGTCTATGTCGCGCCGGAGAAGCCGGGCGCCAAGGCCGATCCGCTGAAGGAAGCGGCGCTTGCCGCGAAGCTTCCGGTCTATCAGCCCGATTCCTACAAGAAGCCGGAAGTCGCGGAAGAGTTCAAAGCGCTCAAACCCGACCTTCAGGTGATGGCGTTCGTGACTTTGTTCGTGCCCGAGGAATTCCTCAACATCCCGACCCACGGCTCGATCCAGTATCACCCGTCACTGTTGCCGGCTTATCGCGGCGCCAGCGCCATCAACTGGCCGATCATCAAGGGCGAGAAGGAAACCGGCCTGTCGATCTTCTGGCCGGACAATGGCCTCGATACCGGCGGCGTGCTGCTGCAGAAAAGGACGCCGATCGGGCCGAACGACACGCTCGGCACGGTCTATTTCGACCGGCTGTTCCCGATGGGCGTCGACGCCATGATGGAATCGGTCGATCTCGTGAAGGCCGGCAAGGCGCCGCGCATCAAGCAGGACGAGGCGCTGGCCACGTATGAGGGCCGCTGCGGCGCCGACAATGCCAGAATCGACTGGGGCAAGCCGTGGGAGCAGATCGACCTGCTCATTCGCGGCTGTAATCCCGCGCCCGGCGCCTGGTGCACGCTCGACGGCAAGCAATTGAAGATCTTTGACGCCAAGCCGCTGCCGGCCAAGGACCCGAAGGGGATCGCCGGCAAGACTGGCGAGATTGTCGCGGTCGAAGCGGACGGCTTCACCGTGGTCTGCGCCGACGGGCGCTTCAAGGTCTCTCGCGTTCAGCCCGCCGACGGCAAGAAGGTCGAAGCCGGCGAATGGGCGAAGTCCGTCAACCTCGCCGTCAAGGCTCGTTTCACATGACCTATTCTCGTCATGCCCGGCACACGCCGGGCATGACGCCTAAATGACCGGGAAATTTCCTGCTTCACTCCAACGCTCAACGGATCCCACCATGCCCGCCTCGCAGCATCAGTCACCGAAGTCCGACATTGAAATCTCGCAGGCCGCCAAGAAGCGGCCGATCCTCGACGTCGCCAGGGAAAAGCTCGGCATCGCGCCGGAAAACCTTGAACCGTATGGCCACTACAAGGCCAAGGTGTCGATGGATTACATCAAGTCGTTGCAGTCGAAGCCCAACGGCAAGCTCGTTCTCGTTTCCGCCATCACGCCGACACCGGCGGGCGAGGGCAAGACGACGACGACGGTCGGCCTGACCGACGCGCTCAACTATATCGGCAAGAAGGCCATGCTGTGCCTGCGCGAGCCGTCGCTTGGCCCGTCATTCGGCATGAAAGGCGGCGCCGCCGGCGGCGGTTACGCCCAGGTGATCCCGATGGAGGACATCAACCTCCACTTCACCGGCGATTTCCACGCTATCACCTCGGCCAACAATTTGCTCGCCGCGATGCTCGACAACCACATTTACTGGGGCAACGGGCTCGGCATCGACGAGCGTCGCGTCGCGTGGCGGCGTGTCCTCGACATGAACGATCGCGCGCTGCGCACGATCGTCGGTTCGCTCGGCGGCGTCGCCAACGGCTTCCCGCGCGAGGACGGCTTCGATATCACGGTCGCGTCCGAAGTCATGGCGATCTTCTGCCTGGCGCGCGACCTTGACGATCTGAAGAAGCGGCTGGGCAATATCGTCGTCGCCTATACCCGCGATAGAAAACCGGTGCGCGCCAGCGACCTCAAAGCCAGTGGCGCCATGACCGTGCTGCTCAAGGAGGCGCTCGCGCCGAACCTGGTGCAGACGCTCGAAGGCACGCCGGCCTTCATCCACGGCGGCCCGTTCGCCAATATCGCGCACGGCTGCAATTCGGTGCTGGCGACGACGACGGCGCTGAAGCTTGCCGATTACGTGGTCACCGAGGCCGGCTTCGGCGCCGATCTCGGCGGTGAAAAATTCCTCGATATCAAGTGCCGCAAGGCCGGCATCGAGCCGAGCTGTGCGGTACTGGTCGCGACCATCCGCGCGCTGAAAATGCACGGCGGCGTCAAGAAAGAGGACCTCAAGACCGAGAATCTCAAGGCGCTTGAGGCCGGCATGAGCAATCTTCAGCGCCATGTCGAGAACATGCAGAAATTCGGCATCGTGCCGGTGATCTCGATCAACCGCTTCTCCGCCGACACTCCGGCCGAGATCAAGCTGGTCGAGGACAAGTGCAAGGCGCTCGGCGTCGAAGCGCTGATGGCCGACCACTGGGCGATGGGCGGCGAGGGCGCGGCCGACGTCGCCAAAGCCGTCGTCAAGGTTTGCGATAGCGGCAAGAGCAAGCTCAAGTTTCTTTATCCCGACGACATGCCGCTCCTCGAGAAGATCCGCACCATCGCCAGGGAAATCTACCGGGCGAAGGATATCTCCGCCGACAAGGCGGTGCGCGATCAGCTCGCCACTTATGAAGCGATGGGCTACGGCAAGTTCCCGATCTGCGTCGCCAAGACGCAATACAGCTTTTCCACCAATCCCGACGCCAAGGGCGCGCCGACCGATCACGTCATCAATGTGCGTGAAGTGCGGCTGTCTGCCGGCGCGGAATTCGTGGTCGCCATCTGCGGGGAGATCATGACCATGCCGGGCTTGCCGCGGGTGCCCTCCGCCGATTCCATCGATATCGGGGCCGACGGCAAGATTGTCGGTCTGTTCTAGTTTCTGCGTTTTTGCGGCGGCGCCGGCGTTGACGGCGCTTTTTTGGAACCCATCTGAGTAGTCCGGGATGGAGAAGTCTCCGCCCGCGACTTACGGACAACGAGAGGTCTTGAAATGTTGAAGTTTTATTACAGCGGCGCGCCGAACCCGACCAAGGTGGCGCTATTTCTGGAAGAGGCGGGAATGCCCTACGAGGCGATCCCCGTCGATACCCGCAAGGGCGAGCAGCACAAACCGGAATTCCTGGCGATCAATCCGAACGCCAAGTTGCCTGCCGTCGTCGACGGTGACGTAACGGTATTCGATTCCAGCGCCATCCTCCTCTATCTCGCCGAGAAGACGGGAAAATTCCTGCCGGCAAAGACCGACAAAGCACGCGGCGAACTGTTGTCGTGGATGTTCTTCGTGTCGTCCGGCGTCGGCCCGTATTTCGGCCAGTCGGTGCATTTCCGCAATTACGCGCCGGAAAAGCTTCCTTACGCCATCAACCGTTACGCCTTCGAGGCGCATCGTCATGCCGGCATTCTCGATGCACGGCTCGGCAAGCAGAAATACATGCTGGGCGACACCTACACGATCGCCGACATGAACGTCTGGGGCTGGATTCGCATGCTGCCGAACGTGATCGGCGAGGGCGCCTGGGACAAGTACAAGAACCTCAAGCGGCTGCTCGATGAGATCAATGCCCGTCCGGCTGCGCAAAAGGCGAATGGGCTGAAGGACCGCCACAAGTTCAAGACCGAGATGGACCAGGAAGCGCTACACGCGATGTTCCCGCACCTGAAGGAAAAAGTGGCGTAACGAAGCCGCGCCCCGGGTGTATCGCGGTGCGGCGTTAGTGCTCCGCTCACCCGGATTCTCCGCTGATACCGAGTTTGAAATGGTCCCGGACGCGATGCCGCATGTCGTGCTGCACTGCGTCCGGAACTGCAAAACGGCGCGTTTTTAAGGCCTCATTGGCGATCACCACAGGTTTTTTCATTGGCCCGCCGGACGCCAACTCCAAAGCAGGCCGGCCTGCGTGTCTTGTTGTGAGCGGCCACAACCCCTATGGTGCACCGTCAACATTGGAGACTGAAATGGCTTCCGGCACTGTGAAGTGGTTCAATCCGACGAAGGGTTATGGGTTCATTCAGCCGACGGGCGGCGGCGGCGGTAAAGACGTATTCGTCCACATTTCCGCGGTCGAGCGGGCGGGCCTCAGCACGCTCAATGAGGGACAGGCCGTCGAGTACGAGATCGAGAGCAATCGGGGCAAGGAATCCGCGGTCAATCTGAAGGTCAGGTGATCGGTTTGCCGACGACGCAGCTCGCCGAACTTACGGCTGCTGCGTGTCGAGCCTGCGGTGCGTGCTGCTCATATTCGCAAGAGTGGCCACGGTTTGCGCTGGAAAGCGACGCCGACATCGCCCGCATCCCAAAGGCGTACGTCGATGACGAGCGGGGGCGGATGCGATGCAGCGGCGATCGCTGTTCCGCCCTTTTGGGCGACGTCGGTGTCTCGACAGCCTGCGCGATCTACGACATCCGTCCTGATGTGTGCAGGGCCTGTTTGCCCGGAGATGATGCCTGCCGGATAGCGCGAAAGCATTACGGTCTTTAACCGGACGGTGCGTATTTCGACAGCCGGCGAGTTTCGTTACTGCGACATTCGGCAAAGAAAAACGGCGCGGCCTTTTGGGCCGCGCCGTTGGCATTTTTGATCGGACGCTTCTTACTGGAACAGCTTCATCGCATTGAGCAGGGTCTGGTAGACACCCCACGCCAGCGGGATGCCGACGAAACCCCAGGCGAGCGCGAGTTGGAACGCTGAAGTTCCGGTTTGTTCGTTTGCCATTGTTTCCCCCTTATGCTCTGGCCGGTTTTGCCGCGGTGCCTGCGCCCATCTGAGCGCGATTGGCTTCCTGGTCGGCCTTCATGTGGTAGCGATCGTTCACCGCCTTGATCATCGCATTGGCGATGAAGCCGATGATGAAGAGGCCGCCCATAATGTACATGGTGGTGTTGTAGGCCTGCGCCTTCGGCACGCCGTGGTCGACGTTGTACTGGCGGATATAGTTCACCAGCACGGGCCCGAAGATGCCGGCCATCGACCATGCGGTAATAAGCATGCCGTGGATGGCGCCGACATAGCGCGTGCCGAACATATCTCTCAGATAGGCCGGCACGGTGGCGAAGCCGCCGCCATACATGCTGATGATCACCAGGAAGCAGAGCACGAAGCCCACGACGCTGCCGATCGAGCCTAAATAGGGCACGGTGCAGTACAGGATGAGGCCCAGCACCATGAACACGAAGTAGGTGTTCTTGCGCCCGATATAATCCGACGTGGACGCCCAGAAGAAGCGGCCGCCCATGTTGAACAGGCTCATCAGGCCGACGAAGCCCGCGGCGGCGATCGCCGTGATTTTGCCCGGGAACATTTCCTGGCTCATGGCCGAGGCCTGGCCGAGAACGCCGATGCCGGCGGTCACGTTGATGCAGAGCACGACCCAGATGCACCAGAACTGCGGCGTCTTCAGCGCGTCATAGACATAGACGTCGTTTCTGGTGATGAGCGCTGACGACTGTGTCGGCGCCACGTAGCCTTCCGGCACCCAGCCCGCCGGCGGGACGCGGACAAGGAACGCGCCGACCATCATGAAAACGAAGTAGACCGCGCCCAGCACCAGGAAGGTCTCGGCGACGCCGATATGCGTCGGCGTCGAGAATTTGCTCATCAGCCAAACCGACAATGGAGAAGCGATGAAGGCCGCTCCGCCAAAGCCCATGATGGCCATGCCGGTCGCCATGCCGGGACGGTCCGGGAACCATTTGATCAGAGTCGAAACCGGCGAGATGTAGCCGATGCCCAATCCGCAGCCGCCGACGAGTCCGTAACCGAAATAGACCAGCCAGATGTTATGGACATAGACGCCAACGGCCGAAATGCCGAAGCCGATCGCCCAGCAGAGCGCGGCGGTGAACATCGCCCGGCGCGGCCCGCCGTCCTCGACCCAGCGGCCGAAGATTGCCGCGGACGTCCCAAGGACGAAGATCGCGATGGAGAAAATCCAGCCCAGTTCGGGCAAGTTCCAATCATCCGGCGTCGATTGGGTGACGCCGAGAAGCTTGGTCATCGGCAGATTGAACACGCTGAAAGCATAGGCCTGGCCGATACACAGATGGATGCAGAGTGCCGCGGGCGGCACCATCCACCGGCTGTAGCCGGGCTTGGCAATCGAGTGACTGCGGTCAAGAAAACTCATTGTGCGATCCTCCTCAGATTCCCCATTCGCATTTTTTATGGGCCGCCGATCGTCGATTGGCGGCCTGTACGAGCACTCAACCACAGGTCCGGGATCGATAGAAGATGTCTATGTGCCGATTGACAATCTATCGCAGGGAATAGCCGCAGATGGTAATATATTACTACCATATAATACACATGCGATACCCGTGAAATAGGGCCATCGGGCTGGCGTCGCGGCGTGCAAGGACTCAGATGAGCAGACAAAAAAACGCCGCCTCCTCCCAAGGGGCTGGAAGGAGGCGGCGCCCGCGACGCTGTTTTTATTGGAACAGCTTCATCGCATTGACGAGTGTCTGCAACACGCCAAGCGTGAGCGGGATGCCGACAAAACCCCAGGCCAGGACGAGCTGCAGCGCCGTCGTGCCGGTTTCCTGATTTGCATTTGCCATGACTGTTTTTCCTTATGCGCCGGCCGGCTTGCCCGCCGCGGCAACCGCCGCTGCGTCCGCCGCCGTGTTGCGACCGGGTTGCATGTGGAATTTCTTGTCGACCGCTTTGACCAGGAGATTGCAGATAAACCCGATCACGAGCAGCCCGGCCATGATGTACATGGTCGTGTTGTAGGCCTGCGCCTTTGGTACGCCGTGAGTGACGTTGTACTCGCGGATGTAGTTCACGAGCACGGGACCGAAGATGCCGGCCATCGACCATGCCGTGAGCAACAGCCCGTGGATGGCGCCGACATAGCGCGTCCCGAACATGTCCTTCAGATAGGCCGGCACCGTGGAGAAGCCGCCGCCGTACATGCTGATGATCACGAGGAAGCAGCAGACGAACCCGACAACGCTGCCGATCGAGCCGGTATAGGGCACCGTGCAATACAGCAGGAAGCCCAGCACCATGAACACGAAGTAGGTGTTCTTGCGCCCGATATAGTCCGACGTGGAGGCCCAGAAGAAACGGCCGCCCATGTTGAACAGGCTCATCAATCCGACGAAGCCCGCGGCCGCGATCGGCGTGATGTGACCCGGGAACATTTCCTGGCTCATGGCTGAGGCCTGGCCGAGCACGCCGATGCCGGCGGTCACGTTGAGGCACAGCACCCACCAGATCAGCCAGAACTGCGGCGTCTTCAATGCGTCGTAGACGAAGACGTCGTTCCTCGTAATCAGCCGTTGCGATTGCAGCGGCGCGGTGTAGCCCTCCGGCTTCCAGTTGTCCTGCGGGACGCGCACGATGACCGAGCCGACAATCATGAACACGAAATAGACGAGGCCGAGCACGATGAACGTCTCGGCGACGCCGACATGGCTGGCGGTCGTGAACCTGGCCATCAGCCAGACCGACAGCGGCGAGGCGATGAAGGCGCCGCCGCCAAAACCCATGATCGCCATGCCGGTCGCCATGCCGGGACGATCCGGGAACCATTTGATCAGGGTGGAAACCGGCGAGATGTAGCCGATGCCAAGCGCGATGCCGCCGAGCACGCCGTAGCCGAGATAGACGACCCAGAGATTGTGGATGTAGACGCCGAAGGCCGAGACCAGGAAGCCGCCGGCCCAGCACAAAGCGGCTGTGAACATCGCCTTGCGCGGCCCGCCTTCCTCGACCCAGCGTCCGAACACGGCCGAGGAAACGCCGAGAAAGAAAATCGCGATGGAGAAGATCCAGCCGAGCTCCGGAAGATTCCAGTCATCCGGCGCCGATTGCGTAATGCCGATGAGTTTCGTCATCGGCAAATTGAAGACACTGAAGGCGTAGGCCTGACCGATGCACAAATGCACGCACAAGGCGGCAGGCGGCACCATCCAGCGGCTGTAGCCGGTTTTGGCAATCGTGTGACTACGATCGAGAAAACTCATCGCGCGGTCCTCCTCGGGTGTTCGCTCTTTTTTTGTCTGCAGACTGCGGACAAGCGCGCTTGGTGCCCCCAAGACCGATCGCTCCAGAGTTTGATTACCGCACAGTGCGGATGGGTTTTTGTTGAATCAATAAACGTATTCGTATCGATCAATAGAATTTCTCTATCGAAATGTGGCCGTTGCCCACGCTACGAGAGCAATAAAAGACCCGCACCGCCCGAAGTCATTCTCGGCGGCCGGGATTCCCAAGGGATTTCCTCGGCACAACGCGCAGCGGCGGCGTTGAAGAGAAAACGACCGGACCTTCGCTGGTGGGCGGCAGTGTCTCGCGAAGCGCCTTAAGCGCCGGACGTTGCGGCGATGCGTCGCGCCTCGGCGACGAGCGCAACATTGAGCGGAGTCGTCGGCTCGCGGGCCGGGACCACCAGGCCGATGGTGTGAACCGCGTCGGGCTCGACGATGGGGATCGCCCGGATCATGTCATTATGGCCGAGCGTTTCCGCAATCTTGGTCGGCAACACGCTTGCCCAGCGGCCCGTGCGCACGTGAGCGAACAGTAAAATCATCGAGTCCGATTCCAGTGTCGGACGCGATTCGCCAGTGGCGCGTTTGAGAAGCCCGTCGATGATCCGGCGTGTTTGCATGTCCGGCGTCAGCAGGCAAAGCTGCACTTGCGACAGTTCCGCCCAAGTCACCTCTTCGCGGTCGCCGAGCGGCGCGTCGGCTGCGGTGAGGAGGCAGTAGCTTTCCTTGTAGAGCGGCACCGTATTGACGCGGCCGAGCGGCTCGTTGTCGAGATAAGTGACGCCGGCGTCGATCTCGAGATTTTCCAGAAGCTTCATGATCTGCGCCGAGGTGCGCGACAGCACAGTGAATTCGACATCCCGATGCTTGGCGCTGTACGGCGTGGTCAGGGACGCGACCGTGGCGAGGGCGGTCGGGATCGCGGCGATGCGCAGGCGCCCGGTGAGCCCGTGGCGTAATGAATTCACTTCCTGACGCATCGCGCGGGCGTCCCCGACGATGCGGCGCGCCCAGGTCAGCACCCGCTCGCCTTCGAGCGTAAAGCCCTGGAATCGGGGGCCGCGATTGACCAGAAGGACGCCCAGCGATTCTTCGAGTTGTTTGAGGCCCGCGGACAAAGTGGGCTGAGTCACCCCGCAGGTGTCGGCGGCCCGTCCGAAATGCTGCTCGCGAGCCAAAGCCAGCAGATATTCGAGTTTGTCGAGCAATTTGGACCGCCTTTTCGTCCGCGGTATCCTGACAGTCGAATCTCAATAGAAAAATGCAAATGATGTCAATAATTCTGATAGATAATTTCTATCGACTTGCGGCGCAATGTGGCCTTGCGCACGCGCCGAACTACCGATTTTGTGTCTTTGAGAGGTTCTAATGAGCGTGACTGAACAGCCGTCCGCGCCAGTTGGACGGACCCGCAATCGCCCGCGCCGGACGCCGAAAGGCCGGCAGGTCGACCCCAAGGCGCTGGAGGAAGTGCTGGCGTTGCTCACCGACCGGCCGCGCCGCCGCGATCTGCTCATCGAGCATCTGCATCTGATTCAAGACCACTATGGGCATCTGTCGGCTGCTCATCTTGCGGCGCTGGCGCAGGAGATGAAGCTCGCACTCACAGAGGTCTATGAGGTCGCGACCTTCTACGCCCATTTCGATGTTGTGAAAGAAGGCGAGACGCCGCCGGCGCCTGTCACGGTACGCGTCTGCGATTCGCTATCTTGTGCGCTGGCCGGCTCCGAGCATCTGCTCGCGGAACTGCCGAAAAAGCTCGGGCCCGGCGTGCGCGTGGTTCATGCGCCTTGCATGGGTGCCTGCGATCGTGCGCCGGTGTGTGCCGTCGGCCATGTGCAGGTGATGCGGGCCGATATGGCGAAAGTCGCCGCGGCAGCGGCAAAGCCTCCTCCTGCGCACGTTTTCCCCACGCCGACGCCTTTCGAAACTTATGTGAAGAGCGGCGGCTACGAACTGCTGAAATCCTGCATCGGTGGCAAGCGCACGCGCGACGACGTCATCAAGGTCGTCAGCGATGCCGGTTTACGCGGGCTAGGCGGCGCCGGCTTTCCGACGGGCCGTAAATGGTCGCTGGTTCGTGCCGAACCGGCGCCGCGCATGTTTGCCGTCAACTGCGATGAAGGCGAACCGGGGACTTTCAAGGACCGCTATTATCTCGAGCGGGATCCGCACCGCTTTATCGAAGGCATGCTGATCGCAGCATGGATCGTCGAAGCCGCCGACACTTATCTCTATGTCCGCGACGAATATCCCGAAGTGATCCTTCTTCTGCTCGACGAAATCGCCAAGATTGAGGAAGCGGGCCTTTCAAACCACACCAGGATCCAGCTGCGCCGCGGCGCCGGCGCTTATATCTGCGGCGAAGAATCCGCGATGATCGAATCGATCGAGGGCAAGCGCGGCCTGCCGCGTCATCGTCCGCCCTATGTTGCGCAAGTCGGCCTGTTCGGCCGCCCGACGCTTGAACAGAATGTCGAGACATTGTTCTGGATCCGCGACATCGTCGAGAAGGGCGCGGAATGGGTGACCTCGCAAGGCCGCCACGACCGCAAGGGCTTTCGTAGCTTCTCCGTCTCCGGCCGCGTCAAGAATCCCGGCGTGAAACTCGCTCCTGCCGGTGTCACCGCGCGTGAATTGATCGACGAATTCTGCGGCGGCATGGCGGACGGCCACACTTTCAAGGGCTACCTGCCGGGCGGTGCGTCAGGCGGTATCCTGCCGGCATCCATGGCGGACCTGCCGCTCGACTTCGGCACGCTGGAAAAATACGGCTGCTTCGTCGGGTCGCACGCGGTTGTGATCCTGTCCGACAGGGACGATATGAAGGCGGTGGCGCTCAACCTCATAAAGTTCTTCGAGGACGAGAGCTGCGGCCAGTGCACGCCGTGCCGCGTTGGTACCGAGAAGGCGGCGAAGCTGATGGCAGAGGGACCGTGGGACCCGGCCCTTCTCGAGGAATTGTCCGCCCTGATGCGGGATGCCTCGATTTGCGGCCTCGGGCAGGCTGCGCCAAACCCTTTGTTATGTGTGCTAAAGTACTTTCCGGACGAACTGAAAAAGCCGCTGGGGCATTGGTAACAAAACGATTCGGGTAACGGCACGATTCGGATGACCGAGAGATTGGCGCGATGAGCGACGCAAAAGACCAAAAGCCCAACACCTTCATGATTGACGACCGCGAGATCGACATCCGCGACGGCGAATCCATCTTCCGCGCCGCGCGCCGCCTCGGCATCAAGCTGCCGCATCTGTGTTACTCGCCAAAGCCCGGTTATCGCGCCGACGGCAATTGCCGCGTCTGCATGGTCGAAATCGAGGGTGAGCGCGTGCTCGCCGCAAGCTGCGTCCGCAATCCTTCGCCCGGCATGAAGGTCAAGACCCAGACCGACCGCGCCAAGACTGCGCGAAAGATGGTTGCTGAACTTCTTCTCACCGACCAGCCGGCGATGGATGTGGCTCACGACCCCAACTCCGAACTCTGGAAGACGGTGACGCGCCTGAAGGTCGAGCCCGGCCGTTTTCCGAAACGTGAGACGGCAGCGGTGCCGCCGCCCGACCGCAGCCACATCGCCATGGCGGTCAATCTCGACGCCTGCATCCAGTGCAATCTTTGCGTCCGCGCCTGCCGCGAAGTGCAGGTCAACGACGTCATCGGCATGGCCGGCCGCGGCCATCTGGAAAAGATCGTGTTCGACTTCGACGATCCGATGGGCGCTTCGACCTGCGTCGCCTGCGGCGAATGTGTGCAGGCCTGCCCGACCGGCGCGCTGATGCCGGCGACGATGGTGGACGAGAACAACGTCTATAAAGGCAAGCCCGACCGCACCGTCGACAGCGTCTGCCCTTATTGCGGCGTCGGCTGCCAGCTCACCTATGAGATCAAGGACGACAAGATCGTCGCGGTCACCGGCAAGGACGGCCCGGCCAATCAGAACCGGCTTTGCGTCAAAGGCCGCTTCGGCTTCGACTACGTGCACAATCCGCAGCGCCTCTTGAAGCCGATGATCCGCAAGGACGGCGTGCCCAAGGTTCCGCACGAATTGATCGACCCGTCGAATCCGTGGACGCATTTCCGCGAAGCGACCTGGGATGAGGCGCTCGACCGCGCCGCGGGCGGCCTGAAAAAGATCCGCGACCGCGATGGCCCGCAGGCGCTCGCCGGCTTCGGCTCGGCCAAAGGCTCGAATGAGGAAGCCTATCTGTTCCAGAAGCTGGTACGCACCGGCTTCGGCACCAACAATGTCGATCACTGCACGCGGCTCTGCCACGCTTCTTCGGTGGCGGCGTTGCTCGAAGGCGTCGGCTCGGCCGCGGTGACCGCGACCTTCAACGAGTGCAAGAATTCCGACTTCATCATCGTCATCGGCGCCAATCCGACGGAAAATCATCCCGTCGCGGCAACCTTCTTCAAGCAGGCGGCCAAGCGCGGCGCCAAGCTCGTCGTCATGGATCCCCGCGGGCAGGCGCTCAAGCGCCATGCCTGGCGGATGATGCAGTTCAAGAACGGTGCCGACGTGGCGATGCTCAACGCCATGCTCAACGTCATCGTCACCGAGAAGCTTTACGATCAGCAATATATCCAGACCTATGTCGAAGGTTTTGAGGCGTGGAAGGAAAACGTCAAGGACTTCACGCCGGAGGAGATGGCGCCGATCTGCGGCATCCCCGCCGACACGCTGCGCGAGGTCGCACGCACCTATGCACGCGCCGAAAGCGCCATCATCTTCTGGGGCATGGGCGTGTCGCAGCACACCCACGGCACCGACAATGCGCGCTGCCTGATCGCGCTGGCGCTGATCACCGGCCAAATCGGCCGCCCGGGCACGGGCCTGCATCCGCTGCGCGGCCAGAACAACGTGCAGGGCGCGTCCGACGCGGGCCTGATCCCGATGTTCTTCCCCGATTACAGATCGGTGGAAAATCCGGACATTCGTGCGGAATATGAGAAGGCCTGGGGCGTCAAGCTCGATCCGAAGAAGGGCAAGACCGTGGTCGAGATCATGGACGCGGTCCACCACGACGAGATCAAGGGCATGTATATCGAGGGTGAAAATCCCGCGATGTCCGATCCCGATCTCAATCATGCGCGCCAGGCACTGGCGCATCTCGAACATCTGGTCGTGCAGGATCTCTTTCTCACCGAGACCGCGGTTTATGCCGATGTCGTGCTGCCGGCCTCCGGCTGGCCCGAGAAGGACGGCACCGTCACCAACACCAACCGGCAAGTGCAGATGGGCCGTCAGGCGCTGCCGCTGCCGGGCGATACGCGTCACGATCTCTGGATCATCCAGGAAATCGCCAACCGCATGGGCTGCGGCTGGACCTACAAACATGTCAGCGAGGTCTTCACCGAGATGGCCTCGATGATGCCGGCGCTCGCCAATATTTCCTGGGAGCGTGTCGAGCGCGAGGACTCGGTTACCTATCCGACCGACGCGCCCGATAAGCCGGGCCGCGACGTCGTGTTCGACAAGGGTTTCCCGCGCCCCGGTGGCTTCGCCAAGCTCGTCGCCACAAAGCTTCAGCCGCCGGCCGAGGTTCCTGACGAGGATTATCCCTTCATCCTCACCACCGGGCGGGAGCTTGAACACTGGCATACCGGCGCGATGACCCGCCGCGCCACCGTGCTCGATGCGCTCGAACCGACCGCTGTTGCTTCGGTGTCACGCGGCACCATCCAAAAGCTCGGTATCAGGCCGGGCGACCCGGTGCGGGTCACGACCCGCCGCGGCACTGTCGAATTGCACTCCCGCCAGGACGACGCCATTCCCGACGGTGTTGTGTTCATCCCCTTCGCATTCGTCGAAGCGGCGGCGAACCTTTTGACCAACCCGAAGCTCGATCCGTTCGGCAAGATCCCTGAGTTCAAATTTTGCGCGGCGAAAGTCGAATCGGCTGTTCCTGTGAACAGGGTGGCGGCGGAATAACGGCGCCAGTTGCGGGAAGCAGGCGGCGCGGCGGATGCCCGGCTAGTTCGTCTGGACAGATTGCGCCGTCCTCACCTGCTCACCCCTGCCTGTCGAAAAGCCCAACACAATGTTTTCGGGCCTTTGCCTGAACTCTTTTGCGACGGCGGCGCGTACGGTGTCGGCGACGTCGCGCAGCGGCTTGGCGTCGTAGAGCTGCGGAAAGGTCACCGTCACGGTCAGAAGCCGGCCGTTGCTCCAGTTGAAGCCGACTTGCGGTTTCAAGCCGGTCGCAACTTCAAGATCGCTCTCGACGGCACTCGCCATCTTGAAACCATCCACCAGTGTGCTGATCATGCCGCAAGCGGCGAGACCGCCTGCGACGGCGATAATGGCAAGGGCTTTATGCACTGGAGCGCTCCGGCATGATCGGCGACCGTAATTCAAACATGCTAGCACGATGAGTCATGGATAGCGGCGATCCGCACGACCAGATTGTGCGCCTCGAGACTCATATTGAAGAGCTCGAAGCTACTCTTGCGAGCTGCCGCAAGTTCATCCTGGCCGCGCGGATCGCACTCGCTCTGAGCGGTATTCTTTTTATCGCGATCCTGTTCGGAGCGGTCCGGTACGATTTAACGGTAACCGCGCTGACGGCAGCCATGGCAGCCCTGCTGGGCGGGATTGTCGTCTATGGCTCGAACAGCAGTACCGCGAAAGAGGCCACGAACGCGCTGGCCGCCGCCGAAGCCAATCGGGCGGCGCTGATCGGGCAGATCGAGCTTCGGGTGGTCGAGGGCAACGAAACGTTGCACTGAGCGGCACGCGCTTCGTAACGCTTAAGACTTGTTGTCCTTGAAATAGGCTTCGACCGGGCCGGTGAGTTTTATCGTCAGTGGATTGCCGTAGCGATCCTTGGTCTTGCCGGCCTCGACGCGAATCCAGCCCTCGCTGATGCAGTATTCCGCGACATTGGTCTTCTCGACGCCCTTGAAGCGTATCCCGACATCGCGCTCGAGCACCTTGGCGTCGAAATGCGGACTGCGCGGATCGTTCGAGAGGCGGTCGGGCGGTGTGGCAGGCGGTGTGTCGGGCGGTGTGTCAGCCATGGGCCCTCTGCTAACATGCGCGGACAGGACGGGCGAGGGGGCTTGCCGATGAATATCCGGATCGCAACGATCGTCATCGGGGCTCTCGATGCCGCGGCGGCGGGCGCTATCGCGGTGGGCGCTTACAATTCCGGCTCCGACCACGCGACGATCGGCTTCGATTACGCCGCCGGTGTCATCGTATCGGTGCTGTTCCTTGCGACCGGCCTCCCGGCCATTGTTCTGGCCTGGTATCGGCGGGCTCCGAGAGTTGCATTGGCGCTCGCGCTCGGCTTTCCGTCGGTATTCGTCCTTCTGTTTCTGGCGGCCGTCGCCGTGTTCTCAAGCCTCAGATAATGCATGGCTTGACTGGGGCTGGGGTTGCGACGCCTTTCCGTCGGCGGCCCCACGGGTTAAACTCAGCCCATGTCTCTCGCCACCGATACCCCTTCACACTTGGCGTCCATGAGCCCGCCCCGTCACGACTGGACGCGGGAGGACGTGCGTGCCCTGTTCGATCTGCCGTTCCCGGAGCTCATGTTTCGCGCCCAGAGCGTTCATCGCGAGAATTTCGATCCGGCCGAAGTGCAGATTTCGACGCTGCTTTCGATCAAGACCGGCGGTTGCCCGGAAGACTGTGCCTATTGCCCGCAAAGCGCCAAATACGACACTGGCGTGCATGCGGAGAAACTGATGGCGCTTGACGCCGTGCTTGCCGAAGCCCGCGCGGCGAAAGATTCAGGCGCGAGCCGGTTCTGTATGGGCGCGGCCTGGCGCTCGCCCAAAGACCGCGATCTTGACCAGGTTTGCGCGATGGTCGAAGGCGTCAAGGCGTTGGGACTGGAGACTTGCGCGACGCTCGGCATGCTCACCGGCGGCCAGGCGCAGCGGCTCAAAAAGTCGGGTCTCGACTATTACAATCACAACCTCGACACGTCCCCGGAATTTTACGGCGAGATCATCACCACACGCACCTACCAGGATCGCCTGGAAACGCTCGATCATGTGCGTGAAGCCGGCATTCACGTCTGCTGCGGCGGGATCGTCGGCATGGGCGAGACCCGCGCCGACCGCGTCGGCATGATCGCGACACTTGCAAGCCTGCCCGTGCATCCGGAATCGGTGCCGATCAACATGCTGGTCAAGGTCGCGGGCACGCCGCTTGCGGCGGAAGGCGCGCTCGATGGAATCGAATTCGTGCGCACGATTGCGGTCGCGCGAATCACGATGCCGCGCTCGGTGGTGCGGCTCTCGGCCGGCCGCGAAGACATGAGCGAGGAGACGCAGGCGCTGTGCTTCCTTGCCGGCGCCAACTCGATCTTCTACGGACCGAAACTTCTCACCACGCCCAATCCCGGCCGCGACCGCGACCGCGAATTGATGGGCCGCCTCGGCATGCAGCCGATGGAGCCAATGTAGGGCGTGTTGAATACATACAGAACGGCCACAAACAAAATGCCTGAACAGAAATGGCGCGCTTCGATCGCGTATTTTTGCGCGATTGCCGTCGCTCTCGTCTTGCTATCTTCCGCAGCTTTCGCCGAGCAGCAAAACGGCAATCCCGGCAAGGACAACAATGTTCTCAGCAGGGATAACGTGCTGCGCGATCCCGAGATTCCGTCCCTCGGAAACCCGAAGGGCGACCTGACGATTGTCGAGTTCTTCGACTATCAGTGTCCTTACTGCAAAAAGCTTGCGCCCGAACTGGCGCAGCTCGTGCGGGAAGACGGCAATATCAGAGTCGTCCTGAAGGACTGGCCGATCTTCGGCGAGGTTTCGGCCGCCGCAGCCAGGCTGGCGCTGGCAGCAAAATACCAGAACAGATATGCCGAAGCCCACGACGCGTTGATCGGAGCCGATGCCAAGCTCACTGAGGAAAAGATCAACGATCTTCTGACTAAGGCCGGTGTCGATGTCGCGAAGGCGGCGGCGGATCTGCAAGAGCATCAAAAATCGATCGATGACCTCCTGGATCGCAACAAGGCGCAGGCCGAGGCCTTCGGTTTTGAGGGCACACCGGGCTTCATTGTCGGCACGTTCCGGGTGCCCGGCGTTTTGGAGATGAAGGTCTTCAAACAAGTGATTGCCGACGCGCGCGCGGCGGCGAAAAAGAAGCACTGATCGTCAGGCCGTCTGCGAGCACCGTCAAGCTGAGAGAAATAGGCTGATCCCGCAGGTTGAATTCATCCCGCCGATCGATTGAATAATGCGCAAGCCACTCCGGCGATCACGCCAAACACCGCAGCGACGGTAACGATATAGCCCGCATGCGGAAGAACGGCTTCCGGCGAACTCACCCATTCTCCGGCGACTTGATATGAAGCCGCATTGGCGCCCAGCAGTGCGCCAGCTACCGCTATCAGCGGCGTATTCCATTTTGCAGGCTTCATCGTGTCCCTACCGTTTTTGTAATTCCTCGTCGATCATTCAACGGCTGCTACAATCACACCCCCGCCGCGCCGCCGTCGGCGCGCGGATCGTGGGCGCCTTCGCAGGTACCGTCCGGATGCAGCACCGCCGCCCCCGCGTGGCCCATGACGTCGGTATAGGCGTCCGGCAAAACTTCGACATCGTGTCCGGCTGACGCGAGCCGGTCGATCAGGTTGCCGTCGAAGCGCGCTTCCATGCGCAGCGCGGTGCGCGCCGCGCCCCAGGTTCTCCCCAGCACCCAGCGCGGCCGGTCGAGCGCATCGAAGAGCGGTTCGCGGAAATCGACGTGACGGGTGAACACGGCGCCTTGCGTTTGCGGCTGGCCGTCACCGCCCATGCAGCCGTAGGCCATGATGCGGCCGTCCCTGAGCACGGCGAGGGCGGGGTTGAGGGTGTGGAACGGCAGCCGTCCGGGCGTGAGGTAATTGAGCGCACCTGCTTCGAGCGAAAAGCTCGCGCCGCGGTTTTGCATCAGCACGCCGGTCCGCGGCAACACGCAGCCCGAGCCGAACTCCCAATACAGCGACTGGATATAGGACACGACGAGGCCCGACGTGTCGGCCGCCCCCATCCAGATTGTATCACCCGCGCCGGATGTGAGCGGCCAGCGCGCCGCTTTCCTGCGGTCGATCTTCATGACCTCGCCGGCGAGGAAGCGGTCCTCGAGAACGCGATCGAGCCCATGCGCGAGATAATTCGGATCGGTGATCGTGCGGTCGCGCATCCGCAGTGCGCGCTTGGTCGCCTCGACGAGACCGTGGATGTGATCGAATCCCTCCGCTTCTGTGGCGCCGAGACGGGCGAACAATGCGACGATCATCAGCGATACCGCGCCCTGCGTCGGTGCGCCGGTGTTGTAAACGGTGCCCGATGGCAGTGTAACGCGCAGCGGCTCGTCGAGGCTCGCGTGATAGCGTTCAAGATCGTGACGGGTGACGGGACTGCCGATGCGTTCGAGGTCTGCGGCGATCTCGCGGCCGACGTCGCCGCGATAGAAATCGTCAAGCCCGGCCTGCGCCAGATGCGCAAACGTCGCGGCGAGGGCTTCCTGCTTGAGGACGGTGCCGACCGCCGGCGTTTTGCCGCCGGCGAGGAACTGGCCGGCGAAGCCCGGCACGTCTTTTAGACTTTCAAAATTCTCCCGGGTCAGCCGCTCCTGGCTGCGGGTCACCGAATAGCCGCCGCGGGCCGATGCGATGGCCGGCGCAAACAGGATATCGAGCGGCAGTTTTCCGCCGTTTGCCTTGGCCGCTTCGCGCGCCAGCATCCATCCGCCAACGGCGCCCGGCACGGTCAGCGCCGCAAGCGGTCCGCGGACCGGGATTGCCTCGTATTCGCGATAAAGCTCGGGCTTCGCCAGCGAGCCCGCCGGGCCCGGCGCCATGATGGCGCGCACGCGGCCATTCGGCTCGCGGATGATCCAGAAGCCGTCGCCGCCGATGTGGTTCATGTGCGGATAGACGGCCGCGATGGACGCGGCCATGGCCAGCATCGCCTCGACCGCATTGCCGCCTTCGGCAAGGATTTGGCGGCCGGCTTCGACGGCAGCGGAATGGGGCGCGCAAACGACGCCGCGGCGGTGGCCCGCGCTGTGCAGGTCCATGATGGTCAACTCGCCGCTGTCGATGTAGCGAAGCCGCGTTTTTGCAACAGCGCATCCGCGCTCGGCAGCCGGCCGCGGAACGCCTTGTACGCTTCGGCCGGTTCCTGCGAGCCGCCGGCCGCGTAGATCGCGTCATGCAGCCGCTTCGCCGTTCGCGGGTCGAAAATGTCGCCGGTCTCTTCGAAAGCCGCGAATGCGTCGGCGTCGAGCACTTCCGACCACATGTAGCTGTAGTAACCGGCGGCATAGCCGCCGCCGGAGAAGACATGCCCGAAGTGCGGCGGCCGGTGCCGCATGACGATCTCGTCCGGCATGGCGATGCGCGCCAGCGTCTGGTTCTCGAACGCCGCGGGGTCGATCTCGTCCGGCGCCGGCATCGCGTGGAAATCCATATCGACGGTGGCGCAGGAGATGTATTCCAGCGTCGTAAAGCCCATGTTGAAATTGCGCGCGGCGATCAGGCGGGCCAGCAGATCCTCCGGCATCGGTTCGCCGGTCCGGTAATGCAGCGCAAAGCGCCGCAGGATTTCGGGCTGCTGCAGCCAATGTTCGTAAAGCTGCGACGGCAGTTCGACGAAATCGGTGGCGACGTTGGTGCCGGCGATCGTCGGATAGGTGACGGCGGACAAAAGGCCATGCAAAGCGTGGCCGAATTCGTGGAACAGCGTGCGCGCATCGTCGAAGCTCAATAGCGTCGGCTCGCCGTCGCCCGCCTTGTTGAAATTGCAGACATTGACGATGAGCGGCACGACGTCGCCGCCGAGCTTTTGCTGGTCGCGCAGCGGCGTCATCCAGGCGCCACTGCGCTTTGAGGCGCGTGCGAAATAGTCGCCGAAAAAGAGGCCGATCTTCCTGCCGTCGGCGGATCGTGCTTCCCATACCCGCACGTCGGGATGCCAAACCGGCACATCGGTCCGCGGAGCAAAGCTTAAGCCGAACAAGCGCCCCGCGGTATAAAATGCCGCTTCGATGATGCGGTCGAGTTCGAGATAGGGTTTGATCGCGGTCTCGTCGAATTCGCAAGTGCGATGCCGCAGCTTCTCCGCGTAATAGCGCCAGTCCCACGGCGCGAGTTTGAAATTGCCGCCCTCTTCGGCGATCAGACCCTGCATGGCGTCGCGGTCGGCGAGCGCGCTCTTTCGCGCCGGCCGCCACACGGTGTCGAGCAGATCGCGCACGGCGGCCGGCGTCTTCGCCATGGCGTCGTCGAGCCGATAATGGGCAAAGTCGGCATAACCGAGGAGCTGTGCCCGCTCGGCGCGCAGCCGCACGGTCTCTGCGATGATCGCCTTGTTGTCGGTCGCACCGCCATTGTCGCCGCGCATGATGAAGCCGCGGAACACCTTTTCGCGCAGGTCACGCCGGTCGGCGAATTGCAGGAACGGTTCGACGCTCGATCGTGACAGCGTGACCACATAGCCATCGACCCCCCGTTCGCGGGCTTCGCTGCGCAAAACCTCCCGCATGAAGTCGGGCAGGCCGGCAAGTTCGGCCTCGTCCTTGATGTCCAGTGTGAAGGCCTGTTCGTCGGCAAGCACGTTTTGGCTGAACGCGGTGCCGAGCACGGCGAGCCGTTCTATGATCGCGGCGAGCCGCTCCTTCGCCGCGTCGTCAAGCGCGGCGCCCGAACGGCGGAAACTCGTGTGATGGCGCTCGGTGACGCGCTTTTGCTCGGCATCAAGCCCAAGCGTGTCAGCCTCGCGCATTACGATATCGATCCGGCGGAATAATGCGGCATTGGTATGAATGCGATGCCAATGCCGCGCGATCTGCGGCGAGACGTCCCGCTCGAGTTCAAGGAGCGCGTCGTTGGTATGCGCCCCGGCAAGGATTTGAAACGCATTGTTGGCGCGATCGAGCGCCCGCCCGCTAAGTTCAAGAGCGGCGATCGTATTGTCGAAATCCGCCGGCGACGGATTGGCGGCTATCGCTGCGATCTCGGCCCCGTGTTCGGCAAGGGCGCGCTGGAAGGCCTCCCGGAAATGCTCTGGCGTAATGCGGTCGAAGGGGGTGACCCCCTCGGGCGTCTTCCAGGCCTCGAAAAACGGGTTGCCGGATGTCGCATTTTGGGTCATCGGGGGGCCTTACCAGGGGCGGGTGCTGCCGTGATATATGTCATCGGCGAGACACCGCCAAAGTCACCAGGAAAGACGCAAGGAGAGCCGAAAATGCCCCGTCACGCCCATTATGTGCCGCATGGCGTCATTCCGGCCGTCCTGCTGCCGTTCGCGGACGACCTGTCGATCGATGAAAAGAACTTCCGCAAGCACCTCTCCGACGTTGCGGTGGTCGAGGGCCTCTCCGCCATTACCATCAATGCCCATTCCACTGAGGTCGCCTCGTGCAGCTTCGACGAACAGCGCCGCGTCCTCGATATCGCGCAGGACGAGATCGGCGGCCGGCTGCCGGTCGTCAACGGGGTCTGGGCAGATGGCAGCCTCGAGGCAGCCCGCATCGCCAGGATGGCGGAGGCGGGCGGCGCTTCGGCCCTGCTCGTGTTTCCGCCGGCTCCATTCACGCTTAGCCAGTCGCCGGCCATGGCGGTCGAGCACTTCAAGCGTATCGCCGATGCCTCGAGCCTGCCGATCATCGCCTTCCAGTATCCGCTGGCGACCGGGCAGGGCTACCCGCGCGACACGCTCCTGAAGATGGTCGATGAGGTGCCGACCATCCGCGCCATCAAGGACTGGGCCGGCAATGTGCCGCAGCACGAGATGCACATCCGCGAACTGCAAAGCCTCAAGCGGCCGGTGAACGTGCTCTCCACGCACAGCGCGTGGCTCCTGAGTTCCCTCGTGCTCGGCTGCAACGGCCTTCTCTCCGGTTCGGGCAGCGTGATCGCCGATCTGCAATCGGCCCTGTTCCGGGCGGTCAAGGCCAACGACCTCGCCGAGGCACGGCGGCTCAACGACCGCATCTACCCGCTCGCGCGCGTGTTCTATGCCGACCCCTGGGTGGACATGCATAACCGGATGAAGGAGGCGCTCGTTCTTCTCGGCCGCCTGCCGCGCGCCGTGGTGCGGCCGCCGCTGGTCAAGATCGGCCGCGCCGAAATCGACCGCATCCGCGCCGCTCTGATCGAGGCCGGCCTCCTGTCGGCGAAAGCCGCTCGGGACGCTGCGTGATGGCCATGAGTGAGCCCGCTTCGCGCCCCCGGCGCATCAACTGGGGAAACGTCCTCACCGTGGTCAGTGCGGCGATTCTGATCAGCGCCGAAGTGTTCGGCGCCGCTTTTGCCGGCAGTTGGGCGATCGCCAGCCTGTTCGCGCTCGGCACGCTCGGCGCCCGCATCCTCGACGGCCTCTTCATCCTCTGCGGCATCGCCGTGATGGTCCAGTTCGTGCGCGCGGCACATCGCGTCGAGCCGTTCACGGCCGACTGAGGCGAGCTCGACGCTCGCCGTCCACCGCCGCGCCGGCATTTTACGTTTTGTTAAAACTAAAAAGCTTGCGCGCCTCGGCCAAATCGCTTATTTCCCGATTGCCCAATTTCGCACGTGCCTGTGGCCGTGTGTCGGTCGGTGGGCATCCGGACAAGAGGCCGGACAGCCGCCTAAGGAAGAGACTCTACTTCCTTGCTCCCGCGACCGGCAGCCGGAGGCGAAACCGGCAATGCCAGCTCTCCACTGGCGACGCGGCTTAAAGCAACGACGGAAGGGCTTTTTTGGTTACTGCCGGCGTGAATGCCGGGGACACCGAAGAGGCTTGTCCATCTTTGCCAGCAGTGCGGAACGGGATCTCCCTCATCCGGACCAAGGCAGCAATCGCGGTGACGCATTGAGGCTCCGCAATGGTGCGGGGTCACAAACGTCACAGGAGGTTCACCTCGGTGGCTTCGCCACCAGCCGGATAGGGAGTTAGGTGCACATGACTGCACGCATCCGCGAATTCCTCAAGCAACGTACCGATATCGGACCCTGCCTCGTCCTCGACCTCGATGTCGTGCGCGAGAACTACCAGAACTTCGCCAAGGTGTTGCCGGACACCAAGGTGTTCTATGCCGTAAAGGCCAACCCGGCACCGGAAATCCTCAAGCTTTTGGCCGGTCTCGGCTGCTGCTTCGATGTGGCCTCGATCAACGAGACGCATCAGGTGCTCGCCGCCGGCGCCAAGCCCGAGCGCATCTCCTACGGCAACACCATCAAGAAAGAGCGCGAGATCGCCGAAGCGTTCCTGCTCGGCGTGACGCTATTCGCCGTGGATTGCGAAGCCGAGGTCGAGAAGATCGCGCGCGCCGCCCCCGGCAGCCGGGTGATCTGCCGCATCCATTGCGACGGTTCCGGCGCCGAATGGCCGCTGTCGCGCAAATTCGGCTGCGAGCCTGCCTATGCCGCCGACATTCTCGAACATGCGCACAGGCTGGGGCTGGTGCCTTACGGCATTTCGTTCCATGTCGGCTCGCAGCAGCACAATGTCGAGGCTTGGGACCGCGCGCTGGCGTCCGCGGCCGCGGTGTTCCGGACCTGCGCCGAGCGCGGCATCAACCTGTCGATCGTCAATCTCGGCGGCGGCTTTCCGGCCAAATACATCCGCAAGACGCCCAAGCTCGAAAGCTACGGCAAGGCGATCTTCAAGGCGCTGCGCAAGCATTTCGGCAACAACCTGCCCAACACCATCGTCGAACCCGGCCGTGGCCTTGTCGGCAATGCCGGCGTGATCGAGGCCGAGGTGGTGCTGATCGCCAGGCGGAACCCCGAAGACGAGGTGCGCTGGGTCTATCTCGACATCGGCAAGTTCCACGGTCTTGCCGAGACCATCGGCGAATCGATCCGCTACCCCATCCGCACGACGCACGACCGCGACGAAACCGCGCCCTGCATCATTGCCGGGCCGACCTGCGATTCCGTCGACGTGCTCTACGAGAAGACGCCATATCCGCTGCCGGTCACGCTCGCTATCGGCGACAAGGTTTTGATCGAGGCCGCCGGCGCCTATACCGCGACCTATTCCTCGGTCGGCTTCAACGGCTATCCGCCTTTGCGGCAATATGTGATCTGAGGCGCATCGCCAGACCAACGCAAAACCCCGGGCTTTAGTCCCGGGGTTTTGTTTGCCCGATGTCGGCCGGACGCATCGCCGAAGCGATGACCAGAACGGCCAGGATGATTTTAGCGATCACGTTCACGACGGGATAACCACTGGCGAAGCGTGCGGTTCCCCACGCAGCCTTGCGGCAATTCAGCCGAGATCGATGATGCCGGCTTCGCCGCTTTCCGTACCGAAGGCGATGTGGAGGCCATCGGCGCTCCACGCCAGCGCCTTGACCGGCGCGTCGCCCGGCTTCTTGGCCAGGATCTCGGCGCCGTCCTCGATGCGCACCAGGAGCACCGTGCCGTCGCTATAGCCTGCGGCGACGATCTCTTGCTTGGGATGGCAGGCGACCACCTCGATCCGGTGTTCGAGCGGCGCCAGAACGCGGGGCTGCTTGCCCATCGGGCCGTCCTTGCTCTGGAACGGCCACAGGATGAGCTGCGTCGCGCCGGACGTGGCGAGCCAATGACCGCCAACGGTCCAGCCGACGGAAGTCACGCGTGCGGAATAACCGGACATGCGCATATGCTGGCGATCGGCCACCCGCCAGCCGTGCAGCATCGGCTCCTGCATCGTGGTGACGAGGAAGCGGCCGTCCGGGTTCACCGTCACACCGAGATGGGAGCCCTTCCACTCAAACCGTTCCGGATCGGCCTGCG
Source organism: uncultured Alphaproteobacteria bacterium (assembly GCA_963723335.1). Classification (GTDB taxonomy): domain Bacteria; phylum Pseudomonadota; class Alphaproteobacteria; order Rhizobiales; family Xanthobacteraceae; genus BOG-931. The sequence goes on from CAVRQJ010000001.1 coordinate 39,381, forward strand.
GTGCATTGGGAAACCACAGCGTGGCGCCGTTGTAGTGCGCGATGGCAACGCGGAATCCCTTGGGCAGGAAAGCGAGCCCGCCGACGGTCGACGGCGCTTCGAACTGGCGGAGTTCCTTCCCCTGCACGAACGCCGTTTTGCCGGCGGACCACGCGATCGACCCGTCGGGGCCAAGTGCGACATGATCGATCCAGCGGTGCTTCGGATCGGTGGCGAGGACCCGGCTCGCGCCTGCATCCGTCGTAACGACCTTGCCGTCGTCACCCCCCGTGACGATGCGCGCGCCATCGCACGCCGTCGTCAGGATCACGCCGTCATGTATCGCCATGCGCCGGGTTTCGCCGTCCGGCTCGGCGAACAGCAGCGCCTCTTCGGCAAGCGCGAAGACGGCGGTACGGCCGAGGAAATACGCGGCAATTATGGCGCCGCCCGCGGTCAGCGGTTTCGTGCGATCGACGACGGAGGCGGTGTCAGACATGAAAGCCGCCCATCAAGCGATGCAGCTCTCGAAACCTTCGGTGATCGTCTTGCCCGGCAGGTTGCGGCCGATGAAGACGGCGCGGCTTTCGCGCTTCTCATCCTTGTTCCATGGCCGCTGGTGATCGCCGTCGAGAATCATGTGCACACCCTGGAAGACAAAGCGCTGATCGTCGTTCTTGAACGCAAGGATGCCCTTGCAGCGCAAAATGTTCGGGCCTTCCGTCTGCACCAGATTCTGCACCCAGGGAAAAAACTTGTCCGGATCGAGCGGCTTCTCGGTCTTGAGCGAAATCGATTGCATGTCCTCGTCGTGGTAGTGCTTCAGCCCGCCGTGCGAATGGCCGTGCTTATGGTCGTGATCGTGATGATGATCGTGATCATGGTGGTGGTCATGCCCGTGATCGTGCCCCTCATCGCCGAGGAAATCCGGCTCGATCTCGAGGATGCGATCGAGATCGAAGGCATTGCGGCCCAGCACTTCATCAAGCGCGATTTGCCCGCGCTGCGTTTTGTGCACTTTGGCGTAGGGGTTGATGCCCCGGATGCGCGCCTCGACTTCGCTTAGTTCTTCGGGCGTCACGAGATCGGTCTTGTTGATGAGGATCACGTCGGCAAACGCGATCTGGTTTTTGGCCTCGGGCGCGTCCTTGAGCCGATCGTTGAGCCACTTGGCGTCGGCGACGGTCACCACGGCGTCGAGCCTGGTTTTCTTCCCGACATTCTCGTCGATGAAGAAGGTCTGCGCCACCGGCGCCGGATCGGCGAGGCCGGTGGTCTCGATGATGATGGCATCGAACTTGCCCTTGCGCCGCATCAGGCCGTCGAGGATGCGCACGAGATCACCGCGCACCGTGCAGCAGATGCAGCCGTTGTTCATCTCGAACACCTCCTCGTCGGCGCCGACGACGAGGTCGTTGTCGATGCCGATCTCGCCGAATTCATTGACGATCACGGCGTATTTCTTGCCATGCGGCTCCGACAGGATGCGGTTGAGCAATGTGGTCTTGCCGGCGCCGAGGTAGCCGGTGAGCACCGTGACCGGGACCTTGTCTTGCTGTTTTTCGGTGTGCGGCGTGTCGGATTTGGCTGCTTCGGACATGGGGACGATCACTCCAGGGGAGCCGCAGATATATTGAGTGCCGGGGCAAAACAAAACCCCTCGAAACGGGCCTAAGCCTCCAGATGGCGGCCGGGAAAGATCTGCCAGAACACGCCGCCGACCCGCCCGAACAGAACCGAGCCGGCATAAAGAACACCCGCAGCCAAGGTTACCGCAGGCCCGGACGGGATATTCGCGTGAAAGGCGAACAGCAGCCCGGCCCACCCCGAAACGAGTCCGCATGCGATCGCCAGCACGATCATCATCGAGACATCGCGCGTCCAAAACCGCGCTGTCGCTGCCGGGATGATGATGATGCCAACGCCGAGCAGCGTGCCGAGCACGTGAAAAGCGTTGATGAGGTTAAGCACCAGCAGTGCAAGAAAGATCATATGCGCAGCGCCATCCGCGCGGCTGACCGAACGCAAAAAGCCCGGATCGACGCAACCGAGAACCAGCGGGCGGTAAATCAGCGCCAGCACGATCAGGCTGATGGTCGCATTGCCGGCGATGACAAGCGTCTTGTCGGCACTCATCTTGGCCGCCGTTTCGCCGAACAGGAAGGTCATGAGCTGGTCGATGCCGATGCCGTTGACCGTCACGATCACGATGCCAAGGGCCAGCGAGACGAGGAGAAACACGGCGAGGGATGCATCCTCCTGCAGCTTGGTCGTCCGGCTGACGAGACCGGCGAGCAGCGCAATGAGAAGGCCGGCGACAAGACCGCCGAGCGTCATGGCAAAGACATTCAGTCCGGCGGCAAGAAACCCTATCGCAACACCCGGCAGGATCGCGTGCGCCATGGCATCGCCCACGAGACTCATGCGGCGCAGCATCAGGAATACGCCGATCGGACCGGCGCTGAGCGCCAGCGCGAGAATAGCGGCGAACGAGTGCCGGACCGAAGCCTCGTTGAACGGCTCGAACAGGAATTGGGACAGCATAGCGTCTAGGCCATCTCCGGCACCGCGCAGGCTCCGGCGCCTTCGTCGAAGGCTTCGCACATGCGGCGCGCTCTATCGAGGTTCTCTGCTGTCAAAACGTCTTGCGTGGCGCCCCAGGCCACCGGCTCGCGGGCGAGCAGCAGGGTCGTGGGGAAATTCGTCCTGACGAGTTCAACATCGTGCAGGGCCGCCAGCACCGTGCGCCGCTCCGCGTGCCAGCGCCGCACCAGATTCAGCAAGTCGCCGGAAGTTTTCGTGTCGATTGCCGCGAATGGCTCATCGAGCACGATCACGGGGGCGTCCTGGACCAGGACGCGAGCGAACAGCATGCGCTGCATCTGTCCGCCGGACAGTGTGCCGATGGGGCGTCGCTCAAATCCGGTCAGGCCGACCGTGGCGATGGCCGACTCGATGAGGGCGTGATCCGTCTTACCGAAACCGCCGAACAAGCCTTTCGCCCGCCACTGCCCCATTGCCACCATATCGTAAACACTGATGGGAAACGTCCGGTCGATGTCAGGCACCTGCGGCAGGTAGGCAATGTCGCGTGCGTCGAAGCCGTTGCGCTCGATCGATCCGGCGAGCGGCTTGAGCGCGCCAGTGACGCCCTTGAACAGTGTCGACTTGCCGGCTCCGTTCGGCCCGACCACCGCGACGAGCGACCCGGCTTCCACCGCGCCGTCGAGATGGTGCACGGCCGGGTGGCGGTCATAGCCAAGGGTGACGTTGTGAAATCGCAATTCCGGCATGGCTCGCTCGCGCCGTCCGCTCAATGCGCCGCCCACAGGAACGCGGCCCAGATCAGCGCGATCAGCGCTCCGGCCACGGCAATCCGCTGTCCAGCCGAGAGGCGAAGCAGCGACGGTGCGATCTCGGGCGCCGGGTGTGGCGCGCCGCCGTGGTGATGGTGGGTCATGAAATCCCGGGCAAAAAGGCCAGCTCCAATGTTATAATATAACGTTACGTCGGCCCATTACCAGCCATCCGTGGCTTCTATTGCCAAGGATATTGCTAAGTATCGGGACGCTGCCGATAACGCTCGAAAAAGAGGGACCATGACCGAGCAAACAGCCCGCGCCATTTGCGTCGGCGAGGTTTTGATCGAACTGGCGCGGGGAGGGGACGGTACGTTCGCGCCGTCCTGCGGCGGCGACGCGTTCAATACCGCCATCTATCTTGCGCGGGCCGGTCTTGATGTCGGCTTTGCAACGGCGGTGGGTGACGATTCCTACTCCGACAGTGTCCTCGCGCTTGCGGCTGCCGAGGGCATCTCTGCTGACCTCATTCTCCGCGTTCCGGGCCGCCTGCCGGCGCTATCCCTCGCTGACCGCAATCCCGCCGGGGCACGCATGATGTCGTACTGGCGCGACGGTGCGCCGGCGGGTGAACTGTTCGAACTTCCCGACTGGATGCGGGTTGCCGAAAGCCTCACCAAGGCGCGCTTCATCTATTTCACCGGCATCACGCTGTCGCTCTATTCGGCCAACGGTCTCGGCCGGTTCTTTGCCGTGCTCGAAGTCGCGCGCCGGCAGGGCGCCAAGGTTGCCTTCGACGGCAATTTCCGTCCCGCGGGCTGGAGAGGCGACTTGGCGCGCACGCGCACCGTATTCATGGAGGCGCTCAAGCGCGTCGATATCGCACTGCCAACCTTCGACGACGAGGCCGTGCTGTGGGGCGATCCGAGCCCGGAGAGCACGGTCGCCCGGCTGCAGGCTTTTGGCATCGGCGAGATCGTGGTCAAGAACGGTCCCAACAGCGCCCTTGTCGCCACCGGCGCCAGCCAGGAATTCGTCCCGGTTCCCGAAGTCCTGGTACCGGTCGACGCGACCGCCGCCGGCGATGGTTTCAATGCCGGCTATCTCGCGGCCCGGCTGTCCGGAACCGATCCGGCGCAGGCGGCCGGCGCCGCCCATCGCCTCGCCGGCAGCGTCATCCGCCATCCCGGCGCGCTCCTGCCGCGGACGGCAGCCGCGATGCATTGAAGCGTGATTCCGGGCATGCTTTCAGGGCCCTGGACCCTCAGGTGGACAAAGTGCGCCATTGGCCGCCCGCCCCATTCGCGCTATGAAAAGCCCAAGCCTTAAAGGGCAACAATTGGGCGGTCGCCTATGGCCGCACCCGGGAGGAAATCGATGAAATCTCAAGTCACAAGACGTGCCGCCCTTGCTCTCGCCGCTGCTGTTCCGGCCTTTGCCTTGGGCAGGCCCGCGCGCGCCGACGCGATGGTCATCAAGTTCAGCCACGTCGTGTCGCCCGACGCGCCCAAGGGCAAGGCGGCGCTGCTGTTCAAGCAACTCGCCGAGAAATACACGAACGGCAAAGTCACGGTCGAAGTTTATCCGAATTCCTCGCTCTACAAGGATAAGGAAGAACTCGAGGCCCTGCAGCTCAGTTCGGTTCAGTTGCTGGCGCCTTCGATCTCCAAATTCGGCCCGCTCGGCGTCAAGGAATTCGACGTCTTCGATCTGCCGTTCCTGATGAGCGACGACGCGCATGCGCGCCAGATGATGGCGAGCCCGATGATGGCCGATCTCAACATGAAGCTCGAAGCCAAAGGCGTCGAGCCGCTCGCCTATTGGGACAATGGCCCGCATAACTACACCGCGAACGTGCCGCTGATCATGCCGGATGACTTCCGCGGCCTGAAAATGCGCATCCAGGGCTCAAAGGTTCTTGACGCCGTGGCGCGCCAGCTTGGCGCCATTCCGCAGATCATCGCCTTCGGCGAGCTCTATCAGGCCTTGCAGACCGGCGTCGCCGATGGCGAAGACAATGTGGCGTCGAATATCTGGACGCAGAAGCTCTACGATGTGCAGAAATATCTCACCGTCTCGCATCATGGACGGCTCACCTACTCGCTCATCACCAACAAAAAATTCTGGGATGGACTGCCGCCTGATGTTCGTCCGGGCCTTGATCGCGCCGTGAAGGAATCGACGGATTTCTTCAACGACACTGCGGCCAAGGACAATGTGACGGCTATGGACCAGATCAAGGCGTCCGGTAAAGTTCAGATCCACGTCCTGACCGATACGGAAAAGCAGGCTTGGATCGCCAAGCTGATGCCGGTCCACAAGGAAATGGAAGGCCGCTTCGGCAAGGAATTCATCGCGAGTATCTACAAAGCGTCGGGCTTCGTACCGCCGCAGTCTTGAGCGCCCGTCCCTTCCTGGGGGAGGAAGGGATTTAGCTCGGGGGACAGTTGGTGCTCGACCGCATTCTTAATCGGCTGGAAGAGTGGATCATCGTCACGCTGATCGGCGCGGCGACGATCCTCACTTTCATCGCGGTGGTTCATCGCTATGGCGCGAGCAATTCTGCGAGCCTCGCCCGGTGGGCCGGCATCCATCAATATCTCCTGCTAAAAGAAGCTGCCAACTGGGTCTATACCGAGCTCGCCTCGATCAATCTTTCCTGGGCGAACGAGCTTTCCACCTACATGTTCGTGTGGATGGCGAAATTCGGCGCCGCGCTCGGCGTGCGCACCGGCATCCATGTCGGCGTCGATGTCTTTGTCAAAAAGCTGTCGCCGCCGGCGCGCAAGCCCGTGATCGTCTTTGCTCTCCTGTGCGGGGCGCTGTTTACCGGCGTTATCGGCACGCTCGGCGCCGCCTATGTTTACGAGCTCGATCCGGATGAGGTCTCGCCGGAACTCGAATGGCCGAGCTGGATCATCTATCTGTGCATCCCGCTCGGCTCCTACCTGATGTGTTTCCGTTTCCTTCAGGTGATGTGGCGGTTCCTGCGCACCGGCAAGATTCCGCACCAGGGCCACGGCATCGATTACGAAGCGCCGCACGACGAACCGCAAACCGCGGTGCATGAGGCGGGAACGCCGCTGCCCGAGGCGGTGCGATGAGCGTTTTCTCGCATGCCTCCAAGCGAAGCGCGCCGAGCCCGCTCGGCGACAGCATTACCGCGGCGCTAATCATTCTGATCCCGATCGCGCTCGCTTTGCTTTGTTTCGCAGCGCGGCTGCACATCATCGAATTGTCTCACACCGTGCGGGCGGAACTCCTGTTCGCGCTTCTCCTGGCGCTGATGGCGTCGGGCATGCCGATTTCGATCGCGCTCGGCCTCTCCGTGCTGACCTATCTGTTCATTCTCTCGGATGTCGATCCGAAAATGGTCGGGCTGAAACTGTTCACCAGCATCGACCGCTTCGAGATCATGGCGATCCCGTTCTTCATCCTGGCCGGAAATTTCCTGACCGCAGGCGGCGTGGCGCGCCGCATGATCGATTTTGCCACCTCGATGATCGGGCACTGGTATGGCGGGCTGGGTTTGGCCGGTGTTGTCGCCTGCGCGCTGTTTGCCGCCATCTCCGGGTCATCGGTAGCGACGGTCGTCGGCATCGGCTCGATCATCCTGCCGGCTTTGATAGAGCAGGGCTATCCGCCGCGCTTTTCCGCCGGCGTTATCGCGACATCGGGCGCGCTCGGCATCCTGTTTCCGCCGTCGATCAATCTCGTGATCTACGCGGTCGCAACCGCGGGCATGCAGCCGCACGGCCCTAACGGAGCGGTGGTCGATTCTGCGTCGATCGGCCAGCTTTTCATCGCCGCCCTTGTGCCCGGATTGATCCTCGCGTTCATGCTCGGCGCCACCACCTGGTATCGCGCGTGGCGCAACGATTACCCGCGAATGCAGCGCGCGGATTGGGGCAATTGCTGGCACGCATTTCGTGAAAGCGTTTGGGGCTTGCTGCTGATCGTGCTTGTCCTCGGCGGCATTTACACCGGCCTGTTCACGCCGACCGAGGCCGCCGCCGTCGCCGCCGTTTATGCGTTCGTTATCGCGGTCTTTGTCTACAAGGGACTGAAATTCTCCGAAGTTCCGGCCGTGCTGCTCAAGGCCGCTTCGATGAGCGCGATGATCCTCTACATCATCACCAATGCCGCGGTGTTCTCCTGGCTCCTCACCTCGGAGCAGATTCCACAGTCGATGGCCGAATGGATGACCGCGCAGGGCTTCGGCATCGTTGCTTTTCTCCTGGTCACCAACGTCGTGCTGCTGGCCGCCGGCAATTTCATGGATCCGGCGGCGATCACGCTGATCATGGCGCCGATCCTGTTCCCGATGGCAGCGGCACTCGGCGTGCATCCGGTCCACCTCGGCATCCTGATGGCCGTGAACATGGAAGTCGGCCTGTGCCATCCGCCGGTCGGATTGAACCTCTATGTCGCCTCGGGCATCACCAAGATGGGTATCACCGAACTTACGATCGCGGTGCTGCCGTGGCTTGCCACCATGCTGATCTTCCTGGCGATGGTGACCTACATTCCCGCGCTGTCGCTATGGCTGCCGCATCTTTTGGGCATGCTGTAATTTCAAACAGTCCTGATAGACGTCGGGAACCCTACACCGCGCGTTAAGCCTGCCGTGATTAGGTCGATCGGAAATCCTGGCTCCAGACGTCGAATGTCCATCTGAGCCGGGTCTTCCAAAGGACCGTGCCGATGGCGGTATTGCGCGTCAAATCCGTTACGTTACCGAAGATACGGCTTGCGGAAATTCTCGGCGCGTTGAGCCATGCCCTGGACATGGTGGAAGGGCAGCCGGCGGGGCATTGCGTCCGCTGCTGCTGGATCGGAATCCAAATCGGGTCGGATATCGGCCTTAACCAGCAACAGATCTGGGAACTTTATTACACGCTTCTGCTGAAGGACCTCGGCTGCAGCAGCAATGCCGCGCGTATCTGCCAGCTCTATATGGTCGACGATATTTCGTTCAAGCGCGACTTCATGACGGTCAACGGCAGCCTGCCGCAGGTGCTGCGCTTTGTGCTGTCCCACACTGGTATGAATGCGGGGCTCGCCGAGAGATTTCGAGCGCTCGTGCATATTTTCCAGAATGGCGGCCAGATCGCCCAGGAGCTGATGGAAACGCGATGCGATCGCGGCGCCGAGATCGCGCGGAAGATGCGTTTTCCGGAATCGGTGGCGCAGGCTATTGCAAGCCTCGACGAGCATTGGAACGGCGGCGGCATGCCGGTGGGCCTCCACGGCGAAGACATTCCGATCTATTCGCGCATCGCGCTACTGGCGCAGATCGCCGACGTGTTCCAGATCGCCAACGGCATCGAAGCGGCCAAGCGCGAAATCGAGCACCGCACCGGAACGTGGTTCGATCCGCGCCTGGCTGCCGCATTCGGCAAAATTTCGGAGCGGCCCGAATTCTGGGACATGCTTCGTTCGGATCGTTTGCAACAGGAGATCTTTGCGCTTGAGCCGGCGCAGATCACCTCGGCCGTTGATGAGGACTATCTCGATGATATCGCCGCGGCCTTCGCCAAGGTCGTCGATTCCAAGAGCCCTTACACGAGCGGCCATAGCGAACGCGTCACCCTGTTCACCGACTTGATCGCCAGGCAGATGGAGTTCTCGGCCGAACAGCGCCGATGGCTCAAGCGCGCGGCGCTGCTTCACGACATCGGCAAGCTTGGGGTCAGCAATTCGATTCTCGACAAGCCGGGAAAGCTCGACCCCGACGAATGGGCCGCGATGAAAATGCATGCTGCACATAGCGAAACGATTCTGTCGCGCATCGAGGCCTTTCGCGAACTTGCGGCGATCGCGGGTGCGCATCACGAACGGCTGGACGGCAAAGGCTATCCGCGCGGTCTCAAAGGCGATGAGATCGCGCTCGAGACCCGCATCATCACGACGGCGGATATTTTCGACGCGCTGACGGCCGAGCGGCCCTATCGTGCGGCAATGCCCGTCGACAAGGCGATGGCGACGATGACCGGGATGATCGATACGGCTATCGACCCGGATTGCTTCCGCGCGCTGCGCGAGGCCATGATCGGCCTCGACGCGGAAAAGGCTGCATAACGGAGCGCCGTTCGATCGAGGGCCGTGCGCGCGCTGGCCGCTTCAGGACGCCTGGCGAAGCGTCGGCGTTGCCCCGGCGTTTCTCAGCCCATTGAGGATCGCTTTTGCGCGCGACATCGAGAAATCACGCGTCGTCTTGTCGAAAGCGTCCCCCGCGGCGGGCATCATGTAGCCGTGCAGAATGCCGGGAAAGATGTGCAACTCCAGATTCGCGATGCGCGGCGCGATCGCGCGATAGGCGTCGAGCACTTTTGCCGGTGCAGCATGATCCTGATCGCCCCACATGATGCAGACCGGCTCGTGCACGCCATCGATCTCTCCGATGTAATCGAGCAACTGCGTGCCGTGACAGGAAAGGCCCGCGGCGAAGCCGAGACGTTTCGGTCCGATGATCGCATAGGGGCCGCCATAGCAGAATCCCATCACCGCAGCGCGGCCGTTGAACTCACTCAGCGTGCGCAGATAAGCCAGCGTATCCGTAAGGTCGCTTTCACCGGTCTTGATCCGCTCGAGGCGGGGCTGCGAGCGCTGTTTGGTGCGGTCGTCGCCGCGCGGCAACGGTCCCGGTATCGTTTGCCAGAACAGATCGGGAGCGGCGACGATATAGCCCTCCGCCGCGAATTCATCGGCAATCCCGCGAATGTCGGCATCGACGCCGTGCACCGCGGATGCGAGGACCATGGCCGGCACTCTGGCGTCGGTCTTCGGCACGACAAGATAGCAATCGAATTCACCCCCGCCACTTGAGCGGATCTTGATTGTTTTGCCGGACATGAATTCCTCCCAGATTATTGAGCCGCGTCTATTCGTGAAAGTCTTCGGCGCGCAGCTCGATTGGCGTGCCATGCGGCGTGCGTTCGCAAGCGTGCTCCCAGGCATCGCGGGTGCGCGCGAGAGATTGCGTATCGGCAAGGCCCTTGGCGGCAACGATGCGCTCAAGTGTAGCGAGCCAATGGTGGTAATAGGTCTCGCCGGTATCGGGGTCGCCCGCGGCTTGCGCCTTCTTGATCTCTTCGCCCAAGGTTGCCGCCCATTCCTTCCACGTGAACAGGCCGCGCTCGTTGAGATGGAGCGCCAGCGCGAAGGCTTCCGCCTCCCAGGGCGCGCTGAACACCGGGCCTTCCGCATTGCGCGGAATGCTTTGCACCGCGTGCGTCGCGCGTTGCGCGGCCGTATTCATGCCGGCTCCAGATAGGGCTCGAACGCCTCGATCGAGACCTTGAGCGAAGGCTCCGCGCTATCGCCCCACAATTCACGGCCCTCGAACAGGACCGTATAGAGCCATTGCGGATCGTCGCCCTTGCCAAGCGCCGCGGTGTCGGGAAAGACGTGACAGCCGCGGAGCGCCTCGACCATGCCGACGCGATTGCGCGCGTATCGCGGCAGGCGCGTGTGCGTCTCCGGGTGAATATTTTTGGTGCGTACCCGGTCGCCGGGCTTGAAGCGCGCCGGTATTTTCGCTGCCCGTGTAAATGAGCCGCGCGACATCGTGTTCGGCACGTCGGCGGTCGTGAGCTTGCGCTTGAGGGTTTTGCCCGGCCGCAACGCGTGGCCGGCTTTGATCTCGTCGGCATCGGCGAGCCCCCTCGCGACGACGAGGTTCTCGAGCCGTAGCGCCCATTTCCGGTAGTAGGAACTGGCGAGATAGACGTCCGGCGGCAGTTCCTCGATACCGGCACGCGTCTGGTCGATCGTCCAGATGCCGGTGTAGCCCATGGCGCGATTGAGGGCGAGGCAGCGGCCTTCCCACTCGGCGTGAAATACCGGTTCGTTCGGCTCAGGCTCGACCTTGCCGAAACCGTGCATGCCGCCCATGTCGTGAATGCCGTCCATCAGGCAGTCTCTTTTGCTTGCTTGGGCAAGCCGGTGCCGATCATGCAATCGCGCGTGACGAGCGCGGAGAGTTTCTCTTCGCTCCAGCCCTCGGTGCCGTTCGGACGCATCGGCAGCACGATGAAGCGCGTCTCGGCGGTCGAGTCCCAGACCCGGATGTCGGTGGCCGTCGGCAGCGTCACGCCGAAGTCGGCAAGCACACCGCGCGGATCGTTGACCGCGCGTGAGCGATATGGCGCCGACTTGTACCAGACCGGCGGCAGGCCGAGCACTTCCCACGGGTAACACGAGCACAACGTGCATACGATCATGTTGTGAAGCTTCGGCGTATTCTCGACCGCGATGAGATGGTCGCCGACGCGGTTGAGTACGCCGAGCGACGCCACGGCCTTGCTGGCGTCATCCACCAATGCCTGTTTGAATGCCGGGTCGCTCCAGGCCTTGGCGACGACGCGTGCGCCGACATGCGGGCCGACCTTGGTTTCGTAGGCCTCGATCAGGGCGTCGATCGCCGCAGGATCGATATAGCCTTTCTCGGCGAGCACGGTTTCGAGCGCGCGCACGCGCAATTGCATCTCGGAAAGCTCCGAGTCGTGGTCGTGATGATCGTCGTGATCGTGAGCCATGACAGAAGGTTCCGGCGCGCCGGTTCGCACCGGCGGATTTGCCCATTATAGTGCAACCAATTCGGCGAGGAAGAACCCAGGGAACGCGCATGGCGGCGGCGGACATATTCAGCCTTCACGGCAAAGTGGCGATGGTCACCGGCTCATCGAGCGGTCTTGGCGTCCGCTTCGCCGAAGTGCTGGCCGAAAACGGCGCTTCGGTCGTGCTGGTGGCGCGGCGGGCCGATCGCCTCACGGCGCTGAAATCCCGGATCGAGAAAGCCGGCGGCAAGGCGATCGCGGCCGAGGCCGACGTCCGCGATCGCGCGGCGATGGCGGCGGCCTTTGACGCGGCGGAGAAGAGCTTCGGCACGGTGACGATCCTCGTCAACAATGCCGGCGTGGCGCATGCCGGCCGCGCCGTCGATCTCCCGGAAGAAGAATGGCGGCGCGTCCTCTCCACCAATCTCGACGCGGTATTCTATTGCGCCCAGGAGGCGGCGCGACGCATGCTCGCGGCCAAGGTCGGTGGCGCCATCGTCAATATTGCGTCCGTGCTGGGATTTGGCGTCGACAAAGGCGTCGTGGCCTATGCGACGGCCAAAGCCGGCGTCGTGCAACTGACCAAGGCGCTGGCTCTTGAACTGGCCTTCAAGGGCATCCGCGTCAACGCTATTGCACCCGGCTGGATCGTCACCGAGCTTAACCGCGAATACCTCGCCAGCGAAAAAGGCCTGGCGCTCAAGCGCGAAATCCCGATCGGCCGGTTCGGCGAGGAGCGCGACCTCGACGGTCCGCTCTTGCTGCTGGTCTCCGACGCCGGGCGCTTCGTCACCGGCGCTACCATCGTTGCGGACGGCGGCCAGATGGTGGCGCTGCGCGGCTGAGCGCAAGCGTGGCCTTAACAACCTGTTAACCATACTCGCTCCCTAGTGGGCGGGTGAGATCTCGCTCTGCCGCACGCGCCTATGCCGCGACCATCAATCGTGCCGCGATGATGCTTCTCGCCATGTGTTTCAAACCCAATCTCGAATCGTCATTGATCAACGAGGTGGCGTCGGCGGTCGCCGCACGTGGTGGCCGGATCGACGGTCATTTCGTGAAGTTCGATCTCAAGGCGGTGTTCGAGGAAGTCGTCGAGCGGGCCATGACGATACTCTCGGCTGCGCTCCGTCAGCGACTTCCGGGGATCGCGGATGAAATGGATGAGGCCTTCGGCAATAACCTGCGAATTCTGATTGGCCGGGTCGAGCAATCGTTGCCTACGCTGTAATCAGATATCCACGCGTCGGCGGGCATCGAGACAGCGGACATTGAGATATGGGGTCGGAGCACTACGCTCTCATCGTCCTCGGTGCGATTGCCGGCGGAATCGTCAACGGGATGACGGGCTTCGGAACCGGGCTGACCGTCCTGAGCATCTGGCTCTACGTCTTGTCGCCGGTGGTCGCGTCGACGCTGGTGATCCTGTGCTCGGTCGTCTCACAGCTTCAGACCCTGCCGATGATCTGGCGCGCGATTATGTGGCGGCGAGTCCTGGTTTTCGTCTTACCCGGCTTTGCCGGTGTTCCGATCGGGACTTTTCTCCTGCCGCATATCGACCCGAGGATGTTCAAGATCGCGGTCGGCATTTTGCTTATCGTCTATCCGGGCTACGTGCTGATGCGCCGCGTTGAGATCAAAAGCGAATGGGGCGGACGCGCGGCCGACGGTGTAGTCGGCTTCATCGGCGGTATTCTCGGCGCTCTCGCTGGATTGTCTGGCGTCCTTCCGGTCGTCTGGACTGACATTCGCGGCTGGACCAAGGAGCAGCGCCGCGGCGTCTTGCAAATTTTCAATATGGCGATCCTGTCGCTCGCACTGGTCTCCCATGCCGCATCGGGAATGTTTACCCGGCAGGTCGGCATGATCGCGATCATTGCGCTTCCCGGCACCATCGCCGGCGCCTGGCTTGGCAGCTTCATCTATCGGCGGCTCGCCGATCACAGCTATCAGCGGATCATCATGGTGCTGCTGCTGGTCTCCGGCCTGTCGCTGATCTGGACAAGCATCTGAACCGCGCATTGTTCGCGAGCGTCATGCGCGAATGCGATCAATAGACCGCGGGTACGTACAATTCCTTCGGGACGGGGTGCCGCGCGTAATCGGGCTTGTGCTCCCGCTCCGGCAACACGATCGGCGGGTGCTCGACGTCCTGGTAGGGCACCTGCTGCAACAGGTGATGCATGCAATTGAGGCGCGCTTTCTTCTTGTCGACGCCCTCGACCACCCACCAGCGTGCTTCTGGAATATTGGTGCGCTCCAGCATCTCCTCCTTGGCCCTGGTATAGACCTCCCAGCGGCGGCGTGACTCCAGATCCATCGGGCTGAGCTTCCACTGCTTGAGCGGGTCGTGGATGCGCATCAGGAACCGCAGGTTCTGTTCTTCGTCGGTGATCGAAAACCAGTATTTCACGAGAATGATTCCGGACCGCACCAGCATCCGCTCGAATTCCGGTACGGTGCGGAAAAACTCCTCACAGTCCGCCTCCGAGCAAAACCCCATCACGCGTTCGACGCCGGCACGGTTGTACCAGCTGCGATCGAACAGCACGATCTCGCCAGCCGCCGGCAGATGCGCGGCATAGCGCTGGAAGTACCATTGCGTGCGCTCGCGCTCGGTCGGCGCGGACAACGCGACCACCTTGCAGATGCGCGGGTTCAGCCGCTGCGTTACCCGCTTGATCACTCCGCCTTTGCCGGCCGCGTCACGCCCTTCGAACAGCACGACCAGTTTCAGTTTCTGATGCGCCACCCAGTCCTGGAGCCTGACAAGTTCCTTCTGCAGGCGCAGCAATTCCTTGAAATAAGTCTGCCGGTCGAGGGTCTCATGCGGCGGCTTATAGCCGGTGTGCTCCAGAAGACTGGCAAGCCGGGCGTCATCGATCTCCAGTTCGAGCTCTTCATCGACCGCGTCGATCATCTCGTCGCGAAGACGTTCCTCGAGCGAGCGAGTGTCGGTCCTTTTGGCGTCCATCGGCCTGTCCTCGGCAAAAACAATGGCGGCTCACGCGCACAATCAGCCCGCCGGCCGCACGATCCTGCACGTGGCTGTTTTGTGACAGGTGTTGCCAACAGTTATGTGACGACGGCCAGCCCGGCCCTCGAGAGTCTGGAATCGCGGCGCGATCCTAGTGGCCGCGCCCACTCCAATAGGGCGGAGGCGGTGGCGGCGGCGGTTGGCTCGTTCCGAGCCGCGTGCCCTGGACGATGATCTGGTTGGCGTTATTCTGCCCGGTGTCGGGGAACCACGGCGGCACTGGACATGCCGGTTTGCCTGGCTCGCCACATTCGAAGTTGCCGAGCGTGTTGGGATTAGGCCCGCTGCCGTTTTGCCCAGACTTGCTCGTCAATAATACCAAGTAGTGCCGGATTTCGGCATCGGTGACCCTGGTGGGTTGTCCCGGCGGTATGTTCCAGCCCGTAATCGTCACTTCATAGCCGGGCAAGTTGATAACGACGGTGCCGCCGCCATTCGTGATGGTGATTATACCGTAGTGATTGATGGCCGTCGTACCGCCCGAACCCTGGTTGACGGTGGTCGTTCCACCGCGAATGCCGATCGTCGCGTTGGCGGTCTTGATCGTTGCCTCGCCCTGGTGGCTGAGCGCGCCGCCGACATAGCGCAGC
Organism: uncultured Alphaproteobacteria bacterium; assembly: GCA_963723335.1. Lineage (GTDB taxonomy): Bacteria > Pseudomonadota > Alphaproteobacteria > Rhizobiales > Xanthobacteraceae > BOG-931. The sequence continues at coordinate 54,847 of CAVRQJ010000001.1, forward strand.
GCGCCTTCGGTCAAGGTCGTCAGCATGTGGCCCTTGCCGGAGTTCGGGTCGTAGATGAATTCGTCGATCACGATGTCGGTATTCGGCGCAACGCTCAGCGAACTTTTGTCGAGAAAGAGCAATTGCACGCCACCGGACGGTGAGGTGTGGATATGCTCCTTGTGAACGACACGCGCGCCGATTGTCAGGGTCTTCATGGTGTCGCCGGGCGCGGCGCTTTCCGATAGCGGGTTGACGGCGGTTGCGGTGCCGACTTCCTGCGCGGCAGCGGGCGCCGCGATCGCGCCTGCGAGCAAAAGTGCGCCGGCGGTCCGGGAAGCCAGAATTTTCCATTGTGTCATGGCGCGCCTCTAGAATCTGATCGACGGGCCGGCCGTCACCGAGAGGTCATGCATCGCGAACGCTGCGACGTTCGACTGGTCGGAACGATATTGCACCAAAGAGGCGAGAACGAATTTCTGCCAGATCGGAATTTCGAGCCCGAGACCGACGCGCCACTCCGTGACATGCGCGGTATTCAGCGGATCGATCGATGGATCTGGCGCCTTGTAGTTCCACGTCGTCACGCCGGCAGTCGGAATGAGGGTCCAGGGTCGGCCGCTGCCGACTGTGAAATTCCACGGTAGCCAGACGTCGGCCAAAAAGCTGTCATAGCTGTCGAACGCCATCTGGTCGTTGGCGTGGGCATAGGCCACGCGCGACTGCCAGCTCAACCCCGAGCCGACCGGTCCGGACGCGAGAATGCCGTAAGTCGACAGCGGGCCGGTCATTCCGCTGGCGAGCGGGTAGAAGGTTGAATTGCGGAAGCTCTGCTGAATAAATTCCGCATAGGGATCGAGCGACACATTTTTCACGCTGGCGTGCAGCGTCACGCCGCCGCCGAAGCCGCCCATATAGGCCGTGTCCGCCAATAGAGCGCCGGTCGCAATGACATAGGGCTTGATCGATACGCCGTTCACGTTGCCGGGCGCGAACTGGAACCGCGGCCCCGCGCGAATTTCCAAAAGACCGACATCGACCTGGTGCTGGGTGAATTGCTGGGCGTCATAGCCAAGGATCGAGGCTTCAAACGTCGTGCCGGTCTGGGATTCGAAATCGTGCACGTAGTTCAATCCGAACGTGCCGAACCAATTCCAGTCACCTTTTGCGGTGAAGCGGCTGTTGAAAGGCTGGCCCGCTGCCAGGGAGGTTTGCGGACCGGGGCCCTGACTCGCATTGCTCTGCCAGCGCAGACCGGTTTGCGCATAACCCGAGAACTGGTCGACCTGCAGTTTCTTGTCGGTCAGTTCGAGAAGGTCGCTGATCTTCTGCTGCAAGTCGGGCGAGACGTCGGGCATCTGCAGCGCGGTCTGAAGGTAACCGCGCGCCATCGCATACGAGCCGAGTTCGTAATAGAGAACGCCAAGCGCGTAACGCGTCTGCGACAGTTTCGGATTGTAAAAGAGAAGCTGCTCGTAGGCGCTGATGGCGGACTCGATATCTCCCTCCTCCGACGAGCTTACGGCATATTGCAGCGTGTTGCTCAGGTTGGTCGGCCGCGCCAGCACGCCCTGGAACAGCGGATTGGTACTTCCCGAAAAATCAGCCGGGGTCTGGGCAGATGCGCAGCCTGCTGAAAGGACAAGCAAAGCTATTGGCGCAAGGACACCCGCGAAGCGCAGCCGCAGAAATGCCCGCCTGAACTGAACTCTCAAACTATCTCCGCCGCCCGTCAGCGACCTGCCGGAATTAGCAGGTTCTTCCTGGTGGTATTATTATCCTCACGTCCTCGCAGACGTAACGAACCGTAATACCAAGGCGGGCTCAAGTCGAGATTGGTCGCGCGTGGAACTCGTCCGGTTCAGCGGGCGGCAGCACTGCGAAATGCGCGCGAATTGCGTGCGTCAGCGGCTCTTCGACTGCTCACGCACAAGATTGATGATTCCGGAAAAATCCTGTGCGTTGTGGCCTTTTTTGGCGAACTCCTCGTAGATTTTGGCGGCATGCGCGCCAAGCGCGGTTTCAGCCTTCACCGATTCTGCGGCTTCCCGGGCAAGTTTGAGATCCTTGAGCATTAAGGCGGCGGCAAAGCCCGGCTTATAGGCGTTATTCGCCGGACTTGCCGGCACCGGTCCCGGAACGGGACAGTAGCTCGTCAGTGACCAGCACTGGCCCGAACTCGCCGAGGCCACGTCGAAGAGCGCCTGGTGCGACAGGCCAAGCTTTTCGCCGAGCACGAACGCTTCGCTGACCGCGATCATTGACGCGCCGAGGATCATATTGTTGCAAATCTTCGCGGCTTGGCCATTGCCCGCCTCGCCGCAATGCACGACGCGTTTTCCCATCCTCTCAAGGAGCGGCTTGCCGCGTTCGAAAGCGTGTGCGGAGCCGCCGACCATGAACGTCAACGTCGCGGCTTTGGCGCCGCCGACGCCACCCGAAACAGGCGCGTCGAGTGAAGCGACGCCACGCTCGGCCGCCAGTTTGTGCGCATTGCGGGCGTTGGCGACGTCGATGGTGGAGCAATCGATGAACAGCGTTCCCTGTCTCGCAACCGGCAGGATGTCATTCCACACCGACATCACATGTTCACCGGCCGGCAGCATGGTGACGACAATGTCAGCACTTTCAACGGTGGCTCTCGCGGTCGCAACGATCTGCACGCCGTCCCGCGCCGACGCGTCTCGCGAGGCGGGCACGACGTCGAAGCCATGAACACGTTCCCCTGCCTTGACGAGATTGGCGGCCATCGGGCCGCCCATGTTTCCAAGACCGATGAATCCAATGGTCGGCATGAGCGTGTTCCCCTTTACTCTTTGAATTTTAATTCCAGTTCGCCGACGGAGCGGAAATGCGCCTCGACGATGTCCGGCGTCACCGCCGCGATGGTGTCCGGCCGCCAGGCCGGATTGCGATCCTTATCGACGATCGCCGCGCGGATGCCTTCGATGAAATCATGCCCGGCGATACACGCAAGCGCGATACGGTAATCCTGCTGGAAACTCTCCTCAACCCGGTTGAACGATGCCGCCAGGCGCAGGTTGCGCAACGTGACCTTGAGTGAGGTCGGCGACGCCTTGCGCATTGCTTCAAGCGCCGCGCGTGGCTCGTCGCCGGGTTGCCCGCGTAAATGTTCGACGATGTCTTCAACCGTAGTCGCGGCGTAGCAACTGTCGATCCACCCATGCGCCGCCGGCAACCGGCCGGGAGCGGGTGGCGATGAAAGGTCACCGAGCCGGACCCGTACATCATGCGCCGCACGGCAATCGGCGAGGGCCGCGGGAATTTCGGCAAGCCGCGCCGCGGCAATGTGAAGATCGGCAAGCCCGCACCAGATGGCGTCTGCGGCGCCAACGCGATTGCCGGTGAGCGCGAGATATGTTCCGGCAAAACCCGGCGCGCGCGCCAGCGGAAAAGACGCGCCGACGTCGGGAAAGAAGCCGATGCCGACTTCGGGCATCGCGACCACGGAGCGGTCGGTCACGACCCGATGCGCGGCATGCGCGGAAAGACCGACGCCGCCACCCATCACCAGCCCATCCATGATCACGATCACCGGCTTCGGATAGCGCGCGATCAAGACATTGAGCTTGTATTCCGTTGCCCAGAATTGCGCGGGCAGCGGACTTCTGGATTTCGCCGCGTCATAAAGTGCGCGGATGTCGCCGCCGGCACAGAAGGCGCGTTCGCCGGCGCCGTCGAGCAGCACAGTTCCGACCGCGGGGTCTGACGCCCAGGCGTGCAACAGCTCGGTCATGGTTTTCGCCATGCCGAGTGTGACGGCGTTCAGCGCCTGCGGCCGGTTGAGTGTCATCCGCCGCAATGCGCCAAGCCTGCGAACCAGGATGTCGCCGTCGCGCAGAATGTCCTCGCTCATCGCCCGACGAGACTTCTTGCCACGATGAGCCGCATGATCTCGTTGGTGCCTTCGAGGATCTGGTGCACGCGCAGGTCGCGCACGATCTTCTCGATGCCGTATTCCGCCAGGTAGCCGTAGCCGCCGTGCAATTGCAGCGCCTGATTGGCGACATCGAAACAGGTGTCGGTGACAAATCGCTTGGCCATTGCGGAATGCTGCGTCGCGCCGGCATCCTTGCGGTCGAAACCGGCGGCCGCGTGCCACAGGAAGGCGCGCGAGGCTTCAAGCGACGTCGCCATGTCGGCGAGGCGGAATTGCAGCGCCTGGAATTCGTCGAGCCGTTTGCCGAAGGCCTTGCGCTCTTTCATGTAGGCGAGCGTTTTTTCGAATGCGCATTGAGCGCCGCCGAGCGAACAGGCCGCGATGTTGAGCCGGCCGCCGTCGAGACCGGCCATTGCGATCTTAAAGCCTGAGCCTTCCGCGCCGAGCCGGTTGGCCGCGGGGACGCGCACATTCTCGAAAATGACGGCGCGCGTCGGCTGGGCATTCCAGCCCATCTTGCGCTCGTTGGCCCCGAATGAAATGCCGGCCGTGCCACCCGGCACGATCAGTGCCGAAATCCCGGATGGTCCGTCGCCGCCGGTGCGCGCCATGACCACGTAGAGATCGCCCGCGCCGGCGCCCGAGATGAATTGCTTTTGGCCGTTGATCACATAATGATCGCCATCGCGAGACGCCCGTGTCACAAGCGCCGCCGCGTCCGAACCCGAGCCGGGTTCGGTCAGGCAATAGCTGGCCAGAAGTTCCATCGTGCACAGTTTTGGCAGCCATTGCTCGCGCTGCTCGTCGGTGCCGAAGGCGTCGATCAGCCACGCCGTCATATTGTGGATCGACATGAAAGCGGCGACCGTCGGGCAACCGGTCGCCAGCGCTTCGAAGATCAGGGCCGCAGTCAGCCGCGACAGGCCGGAGCCGCCAACATCCTCGGAAATAAAAATGCCGCCCATGCCGAGCGCTGCGGCTTTGCGCATTTCGGCAACCGGAAAGTGCCTGGCTTCATCCCAGGCCACCGCGTTTGGCGCAAAAACTTCATCGGCGAAGGCGCGCGCCATGTCGCGCACTGCGATTTGATCCGCATCGAGCGAAAAGTATGAAGGCGCGGCGGGGGATTGATTCAGCATGGCATCAATACTCTACGCGCCCTGCCAGACAATGCCAGATACCCGTGGGCGGCGGCTGGCTACAAACGCAGCAGTGCGCGAGCATTGCCGGCGAAGATTTTATCGGCTTCCTGTTTCGGCAAGCCAAGCCCTTGGACGCCGCGAATGGTATCGGCGATCAGGCCGCGGCCCTGTTCGGCATCGAACGGGGCGTCGGTGGCAAAGAGGCAATGCGCGCTGCCAAAGAACGCATGGCCACAGCGCGTCGGCGCCTCCTCGCCGCTGAGTGCCGTGTCGGCGTAGAGCATCTTGAAATATTCGATTGGCGGTCTCTTGAGCCCGCGCTCGTGCGCCAACGGATTTTCGTCGCGCGTCCCGAAGAGAATCTGCCGAAAACCAAGCTTAATCTTGCCGGAGAAAAAGGGGATCATGCCGCCCATGTGATGCGAGATTATTTTCAGCGACGGCAATTCATCGAATAGCCCCGAATAGATCAGCCGCGTCATGCAGGCGGTGGTCTCGTAAGGCCAGCCAAAGCTGAACCAGATCTCGTCCTGCGACGCTTTCTCAGTCGCGTAATCGGCGAAATCCGGCCCGCGCATCGGATGAACCCATATCGGCAGGTCGTGCTTGGCCATGCGCTGGAACAACGGCCGGTATGCTGCATCGCTCAGCGGCCTGCCGGCGACGTTGGTGAAGACCTGCACGCCGCGGGCCCCGAGCTCCACGATGGCGCGGTCGATTTCCGCCAGCGTTGCATCCATGTTGTTCATCGGCAGCGCGGCGATAAAGGCTGGAAAGCGGTCGGAATGCTTGCGGCAGATTTCGGCGAGCGCGTCGTTGGCGCATCGCGCCAGGCCCGGCGTGACGTCGGGCGGCGCGACCAGTTCGAGCGGCGGGTTGGCGAGCGACAGCACCTGCTCGAAGTCGCCGAACTGATCGAGCAGACGGAGTCTGGCATCGACGTCCACCAGCGTCTTAAGCCGTGGAAATGCCGTGGTGGCGGCGTGGTCCGGGATGAGCTCCCTCAGCCGATCGAGGTAAGCCTTCGGCATGAAATGATTGAAGACATCGATGATCATGATTGCGCAGCGCTGCTCCCGCGGTGAAGGCGCCGCGCCGGATTGGCAACGAGGCCTCCTTGTCACGTAGAGCTATTCTATTGCAGTGTCGCAGTCGATTGAGAACACGCTGCCGCGAAGAGGCCAGCGATTTGGGGGCGCCCGGCATGGACTTTACTCTCTCGCCCGAGATCGAGGATTTGCGCCAGCGCACGCGGGCTTTCGTCGAAGAGCATGTGCTGCCGCTCGAAGCCGATCCGGAGAATTTCTCCGAGCATGAGAACATCCCGTTGCCCCGGCTTGCGCCGGTGCAGGAGAAAGCGAGGAAGGCAGGCCTGTGGTCGCCGCAGTCGCCGAAGGAATTCGGCGGCATGGCGCTCCCGATCGTCAGTTGGGCGGTCATGTACGAGGAAGCGGCGCGCTCGGTGTTCGGGCCGCTGGCGCTCAATTGCTCTGCGCCCGACGACGGCAACATGAATCTGCTCGCGCGCATCGGCACGCCGGCACAGAAAGAATGGTGGCTGCGCCCGATCGTCGAGGGCAAAGTGAAGTCGTCTTTCGCCATGACCGAGCCCGCGCCGGGCGGCGGCTCCGATCCGGGCATGATCCGCACCTCCGCCGAGAAGCGAGGCGGAAAATGGGTGATCAAGGGCCGCAAATGGTTCATCACCGGCGCCGGCGAGGCGGCGCATTTCATCGTCGTCGCGCGAACGTCGGACGACAAGCGCCGCGGCTTGACCGCTTTCCTTTATCACCGCGATCAGCCGGGCTGGCGCATCGTGCGGCGCATTCCCATCATGGGTCCGGAAGAGCATGGCGGGCACTGCGAGCTTGAATTCGACGGCCTTGAAGTGGCGGACGAGAATATCCTGCTTGGCCTCGGCGACGGGCTGAAGATCACCCAGATCAGGCTCGGCCCGGCGCGGCTGACGCATTGCATGCGCTGGCTCGGCCTTTCCAAGCGCTGCATGGAGATCGCGCAGGATTACGTCAACAACCGCGAAGGCTTCGGCATCAAACTTGCCGATCGCGAAAGCGTGCAGATAAAGCTCGGCCAGGTCGCGCAGCAAATCCAGATCGGCCGCCTTCTCACCATGCATGCCGCCTGGAAGCTCGACCGTGGCGATCGCGCGCGCAAGGAAGTCTCAATGGCGAAAGTGCATGTCGCCGATACGCTGCATCTGGCTTGCGACACCGCGATCCAGCTCAATGGCGCGCGCGGCTATTCAAAGGACACGATCCTGGAATGGGTTTACCGCGCGGCCCGCGCCGCCCGCCTCGTCGATGGCGCTTCGGAAGTGCACAACATGGTGCTGGCGCGATTTCTGCGCGAGGAAGGCCGTGACTTCTGGACGTGGAGCGCCGGAAACAAGGTGTGATTCATCCTATGCGGTAGCGTTCGACCGCGGCGGCATCCCAAATCAGTCCATTCCCCGGCCGGTCGGGCACGACTGCGCAGCCATTTTCGATCTGTAGCGGTTCCTGGACGATCTTGTTCGCCCAATCGACATATTCCAGGAAATGACAGGTCGGCGTTGCGGCAAGAAGATGCGCGCTTACCTCGGGGAACAGGTGCGATGACATTTCGATGCCGCGGGTCGCTGCCAGCGCTGCCGCGCGCTGCCAGCCCGTAACACCGCCAATGCGTTCAAGGTCGGGCATGACGAAGTCGCAAGCCTCCGCCGCAAGTGCGGTTGCCATTGCAGTCGATTCGGAAAAATTTTCGCCGATCTGGATCGGCGTCTTGATCTCGCGCGCCAGCCGGGCGCAGCCGGCATAGTCGTCATGGCGGATCGGCTCCTCCAGCCAGAAAATATTCTCGGTATCGAGCGCACGGCCGCGCTCCATCGCCTGTGCGACGCTGAGCAACTGATTGTAATCGACCATCAGTTTAATGCCGTCGCCGATCCGCTTGCGGACGGCGCGCACAGCCGCGAGGTCCTGCTGCAGGCTCGGATAGCCAAGGCGTAATTTGATGGCGCGGAAGCCGCCGGCGAGGAGTTTTTCTGCCTCGTCGGCGACTGCCTGCGGGTCATCCATCAAACCAAGCCCGCAACTGTTATAGGCGGGGATCGGCTTGGGCTCACCGCCGATAAGCCGTGCGAGCGGCAGGCCTGCTGCGATCGCAAGCGCGTCCCACGCTGCGACGTCGAGACCGGCCAGCGCCATTCGCACGATGCCCTGAACGCCGATAAGCGCGAAGCGCGACGCAAGCTTGCGCCAGAGATCAAGCGGGACGACCGGATCGCCTGTCACGATGCTCTCGGCATGTTCGAGGATTTTCGCGATGGCGGGCGCGGCAGCGCGCAGATAGCAGAAGAGATAGGCGCGGCCCGTCACGCCCTCCTCGGTCAGGAGGTCGATCAGAAGGAGCGGCGCAGTCGTCATGCGGGCGCGGCTCGTGCCGAGCGCGTAGGTCATCGGCACGTCGACGCCGGTCGCCCGCAACGCCCGAATGGTGAGCTTTGGAGGGGCCGCGTTCATTGCCGGACCGGCGCCTGCTCTGCGCCGCGGCCGTCGGCATGCAGGACAAGCACGTCATAGACGGAGCGATTGACGGGTGCCGGTACCCCGAGCGCAGCGCCCATGTCGGCAACGCTGCCGCTGAGCCACTGCACTTCCAGTGGCCGCCCCCGGTCGAGGTCGTGATGCATCGACGACGTCATATCGGCCGGAAGCCCGTCAACAAAAGCCATTCGCTGTTCGGCATAGTCTTCCGGCAATCCGACGCCTTGCGCGCGGCCGACGGCGACGGCTTCGCGCATCAGGCCGAGAAGGAACTGCCGCGTCCGTGGGTTGGCGCGGATCGGTCCCAACGGACGCCTCATGCTGGTGGTACTGCCCGAAAGCCCCACCAGAAATACGAATTTTTCCCAGATCGCACGGCGGACATCGTCGCTGATCTCCGCATTGATGCCGCCGGCCAGCGCTGCCGCAAAGAGTGCTTCCGCGCGCGGCGACCGCTGGCCGTTATATTCGCCGAAGATCATGCGCTGCATCGTTCCGGTCTGCGCGATCACGCCGGGCCGCCCGATCGTCGTTGCCATGTAGGCAACGCCACCCATGACGGCATCCGCGCCGAAGACTTTCCGGAGCGTGTCATCTTTCTGCACGCCATTCTGGAATGAGATAATGCCGGTCTGCGGCTTCATGATGGGCAGGAGCGAACGTGCCGCGCTTTCTGTGTCCCACAGCTTGACGCTGAACAGCACGATATCGACCGGGCCAATGCTGCGCGGGTCGTCGGTCGCATTGACCTTGGGCAGATGGAGCGGATCGTGCGCGTTCTCGATGGAGAGGCCGCTGGCGCGCATCGCGGCCAAGTGGGCGCCCCGGGCGACAAAGGTGACGTCGGCGCCGCCCTGCGCGAGGCGGGCGCCGAAATACCCGCCGACGCCGCCGGAACCCATGATCGCAATTCGCAAAAGAATGCCCTCGCCGGCTGCTCAATTCCGCCAGGCTGGGTCGATTCCATCGAGCATGCGCAAATACGCGGGCCAGTCGGCGGAGCCGCGGCCTGAATCGTGGTGCTCGTATTGGTGCGCGGTCTTTTCACAAACCTCCGGCGGTATCTCGACGAGCCCGTTGCCGGTTGCTTCCATCGTGAGCTGGATGTGGGCGGCCTCAAGCAGCGACTTCATCAGCACAAACGATTCGCGCGGCGTCTTGCCGACCGTGAGCAGTCCGTGATTGCGCAGGATGAGCGCGCGGTTCTTGCCGAGCGCCTTGTTGATGCGCGCGCGCTCGCTGAAATCCTCCGTGATTCCTTCGTAATCGTGATAGCCAATGCGATTATGGAAGCGGACCGCGGGCTGCGAGACCATGCGCAGCCCGTGCTTTAACCCTGCCAGCGCCATGCCGGTTTCCGTGTGCACGTGGACGGCGCAATTGACGTCCGGACGCGCCGAAAGCACGCCGCCATGCAGCGTGAAGCCCGGCCGATTTACGCCGGCAGATTCGTCGAGATCGTCGTCCATGCTCACTTTGACGAGGTTGGATGGTGTGACCTCGGTGTAAAGAAGTTCGTGCCGCTTGATGAGGAATTTGCGCTCCTCGCCGGGCACCCGCATCGAGGAGTGGTTGTAGATGACGTCACCCCAGCCGTAATGCGCGATCAGCCGGTAGGCGGCGGCAAGGTCGATGCGCGCCTGCCATTCCGCGGGCGAGATGTCCGCCTGGGCTACATTGGAAATCTTGACGTGTGTGTTCATGACCGGCCTCCCCGTGCGATGGCCAAGGCTAACATGCCGCATCTGCCGGGGTAATCCACTACTCTGTTGCCGCCGCGATCGATCGCGGCGGCAAATCGCCCATCGGCACTCGTCACATACGGCAATGGCCGCGCCATAAGCGCACAACAGGCGTCGCGGCGAACCATGTTAACCGTTCGTAAACCGGCGGCGATAAATTGTCCTTTATGCGACTGGCGCGTCAGCTTGGGGCAATGCGGAAAGCTGCCGGCTTTGTCGGCGTCCTGGTGCTGCTGCTCGGCGCCGGCAGCTCTATCTATGGTGCGCCGGAAGTGAGCCTCCGCGCCCTGCAAGACCAATATCGGCGGCCCGCTGGAATACCCTATCCGAAAGAGAATCCTTATTCGCGCGCCAAGCATGAGCTTGGCCGCACATTGTTCTTCGATCCGATTCTGTCCGGATCGAAAGCTCGATCATGCTCGACCTGTCACAATCCCGGTCTGTCGTGGGGTGACGGGCTGCCGCGCGCGATGGGCGAAAAGCAGCTGACATTGCGGTCACCAACTTTGCTGAACGTCGCGTGGACGCCGAAGCCCGGCTGGGATGGGCATTTCCGCGATCTCGAAAGTGTTGCAGTTGGCCCAATCTCCGCGCACGACAATATGGATCTGCCGGAAAGCGACATGATCGCGCGGCTGTCGGCTATTCCGGGTTACGTCAGCGCATTCGATACGGCGTTCGGCAAAGGCGACATTACCACGCTCAAGATCGAGCAGGCGCTGGCGACGTTCGAGCGTTCGATCGTATCGGACGACGCGCCGTTCGACCGCTGGATTCGCGGCGATCAAAACGCGATCGATGCCTCTGCCAAGCGCGGTTTTGCGGTGTTTAACGGCAAAGCCAATTGCGCGGCCTGCCACAGCGGCTGGGCTTTTACCGACGCATCGTTTCACGATATTGGCGTCGCCAAGAATGACGATATCGGGCGCGGCCGGCTGTTTCCGAAATCGGTGAAGCTGCAATACGCGTTCAAGACGCCGACGTTACGCGATGCGGCGCGCCGCGGGCCGTATATGCACGACGGCTCGGTGGCGACGCTGGCGGATGTGATCGATCTCTACGATCGCGGTGGCATCGACCGACCAAGCCGTGACGATGAAATTCATCGGCTCAATTTGCCGCAGAGCGACAAGGCGGATCTGATTGCATTCCTCGACACGTTAAACGGCGCGCCGAAACCGTTCCCGATACCGACGCTGCCGCGCTAAACTGCGCGAGCACGCCTCAACAAATCAAAGAATCGCCGGCAGCGCGTAGCCCGATAGCGCCAGGCCCGAAATCAGCAGGAATCCTGCGCCGGTTTCGAGTGCCTCGACGCGGCTGGGGAAACGCTCGGACGCATAAGCGACAACGGCGCCAATCGCAAAGCTGAGCAGGCCAACCGCACCGATCATCGAATGTCCTCGCGCACTTTCTCCAAAGAGCGCGCCGGTTCTAACCGTCAATGCTTACCAAGGACCTCAATCGCCAATTGGCTCGACGCCAAAGGTTAACCAATACTTAATTTAAGCCGCCCGTGGTCATCAAAACCCTAAGATCTGTGGTAAAAGACTAACCATACCAGTGAGCTGGGTATGGTCGGCGGAACTGGCTTGTGAAGTGCGTGAGGAGTGTCCCTATGGTCCGGTTGACCAAACGGCTGCCGTTCGCAGCCGCGTTCACGCTTGCCTGTTTGTTCAGCATGGTCTTCACCGGACCTGCCAGCGCGCACGTCAAATGGTTCTGCGCCTACGACATCGCCGGGCAGCCAGACGGCCTGGCAAACGTGCTGTGCCCCGACTTTGAATTTCTCACCGGGCTTTCGATCATCGGCCTGATGACCGGCAGCGTGCTGGAAGGCACATCAATCGGCTTTGCCATGCTGCGCTCGCTCGATCGCGCAACGCGCCTGGTGCGCGAGAACCTTGAAACGATCTTCCGCGCAGGCTGCGCGTTTTTCTTCATCGCCATCTGGGGTGCGGGCGGTATCCTTCTTACGCCTGAACTGCACACCAGTTCGGCTATAGTCGGCGCCATGCAATTGGGCATTGCCGCGGGAATGTTGTCGCGCAAGACGATGCCGCTGTCCGCCGTCGGCATCGTCGTGCTGTTCGGCATCGGGATCTGGAACTACGGCCCGTTCCATCTCGCCGACTATCCCGTCTTCCTCGGCGTCGCAGCCTATCTTGCGCTGGTCGGCGGCCAGACGAACTTCTTCGGCGTGCGCCCGCTCGACGTGCTGCGCTGGACCGCCGGCATCACGTTGATGTGGGCCTCGATCGAGAAGTGGGCCTATCCGGAATGGTCGTATCCGCTCTTTATCCAGCACCCGGAAATGACCATGGGGTTCACACAGGATTTCTTCATGCGCGCGGCCGGCGCGGTCGAGTTCGCCCTGGCGTTTGCGTTGATGTGGACGCCACTGGTGCGCCGTGTCGGGGCAATCCTGCTCGCGGCGATGTTCGTGAGCGCGGTCGCGGAATTCGGCAAGATCGACCTGATCGGTCACTCGCTGATCGTTGTAGCGCTGTTCGGAATTATCTCCGATGACGGTGGTGAGCCGGCGCGCCTTCGCAACTCCTGGCTCATCCCGGCCGGATACGCGGCGTCGCTGGCCTTATTTCTCGCGGCCTATTACAGCGCCCACGCGGCCCTGTTTGGCACCGCGATCTTGTAGTGCACGATGCGATGCCGGCCTTCAGAAAAGCCGCGCGCGAGAGAAATTACTGCTTCACGTGAACCGTGAGCTTCATCTTTGGGTGAATGGCGCACAGCACGTCGAAATCACCAATTTTGCTGAAGGTGATGTCGGTCTTGCTGCCGGGCTCCTGGTCTCCGGAATCGAATGCGAAGCCCGGAGTGTCGATATAAGCGTGGTGCAGCAGGTCGCCGTCATCGTTGACGATTTCGATCGTCTCGCCGCGCTTGATGCTGATCTCGCCAGGATGAAATTCGCGGCCTTTTTGCGAAATCGAATATTGCGGCAACGCCAGTCCGACAAGCGTGCCGAACCCGATCCATGCTCCCACGATCGCGATAACGGCGAGCGGCCGGCGGAAACGCTGTAGCGCGGTGTTGACGTTCATAGCGCCTCTTGGCCCGTTCTATGCCGACGAAATATCCGCAGGTCGCCCGTCGCGGAGAACAAATCGTGCCTGCCGCCAAGGTGAATGTCCCCAGTTAAGAGGCCGTTAACGACCTCATAAGCGGCCATTAAGGAACCCGCTAAGATTGGCGTACTTGCTGCAATGCCTTTAACGGGCGCCGGGATAGGCCTAGCCGGTGTAATTAGAGGCTTCGGTAGCCCATGATCCCTGGGGGGCTTCCTTCCCTGACTTTCCGTCTTGGAGCGCGCTGGCGCAGTGGCGTCGCGCGGGCGGCATCGCTTTGCATGACGATCCGCGGCCGCATCCTGGTCGCGTTCCTGATCATGAGCATCATCACTGCGGCGCTCGGCGCCTATGCCACGCTCGGCATCAGGAATGCCGGCGTGCTGGTCGACAAGACCTTCGACAAATCGCTGATGTCGATCAATTACGCGCGCGCGGCTGCGGCCGACTTCGCCGCGATGCGCGCGGCTTTCGCGCGGCAATGGATCGCCACCAATCCGGATGTGCAGGCCGCGTTCGAAAAAGAAATAAATAAGCTCAACGCATCGCTTGCCGAAGATCTCAAGATCGCGGCCGACCGGTCGCAATCCGTGCGCGCCACGCGTGCTGCCGAGAATGTTCAGCACGCTGTCGACGCCTGGAAGACTGTATGCGAGCGTCTTCTCGACGGCACGACGACTTATGTGAGCTGGGACACGCTCGACCATTTCGCCGCCAAGGTCGACGATCAGATCGATCTCCTGGTGAACTACACGGCCGGCGACGGCTTTCTGTATCGCCAGAGCGCGCGTGCGGCGGTCGCACGTGACGTAGAGCTTAACACCGTGGGCACTGCGCTTGCGCTGCTTCTGTCGGCGCTGGTGGCCTGGGGCCTGGCGCGGCGCATTGTCGGACCGGTCGCGGTTGCGTCCGGCGTTGCCGAGCGCATTGCCGCCGGCCAGCTCGATGTCGCCGTGCCGCGCGGCAGTGCCGACGAACTTGGCGCGCTGCTCGCCGCCATGGGTGTCATGCGCGACAACATCAAGTCGATGATGGATAGCGAAGTCCAGCAGCGCCGGTCGGCGCAAGCCCGGCTCGCCGATGCACTCGAATGTTCGCCGGAAGGTGTCGTCGTGGTCGATGCCAGCGACGGCATCGTGCTCGCCAACGCCCAAGCCGCGGATTTGCTCGGCGTGTCGCCGGGCCTGCTAAAGCCCGGCACGCCGCTTTCGCAGCTTGAGCCGGCCTTGCAAGGCGCGACCGACGCCGCCCGCATGCTGACCGCGCACGACAAGAACTTCCAGGGAACCAGCGAAATCCTGATGGCGGACGGCCGCTGGCTCCGTATCAGCCGCTCGCCGACACGCGACAGCGGTTTCATCGTGCTGTGCAGCGATATCAGCCGCCTGAAGAAACAGGAATGGTCGCTGCGCAAAACCAACGTGCTGCTGGACGCCGCGCTGGAAAATATGTCGCAGGGCTTGTGTCTATACGACGCTCAGAGCCGGCTCGAAGTCTTCAACAAGCGCTACCTGGAAATCCTGCGGCTGCCGCCCGATCGAGTCAAAACGGGCATGACCTACAAGCAGGTGCTCGAAGTCAGCGTCGCGGTCGGCAACCATCCGAACAAGACCGCGGACGAATTGTGGGCGCAGCGCACCCCGCTCATGGGCGAGAGCCCGATCGCGCCCCATCTTTACGAGTTCAGCGACGGGCGCGTCGTATCATGTCTCTACAGCCCGGCCGCGGACGGCCGGCTGGTTGCGACCTATGAAGATGTCACCGAACGCCGCCAGGCCGAGGCCAAGATCATTCACATGGCGCGGCACGATGCGCTGACCAATCTGCCGAACCGGGTGCTGTTCAAGGACAAGATGGAACAGGCGCTGCAGCGCGGCGACGAATTTGCCATCATGTTCCTCGACCTCGACCGCTTCAAGAGCGTCAACGATTTCCTTGGGCATTCGGTCGGCGACGCGCTTCTTTGCGCCGTGACTGAGCGGCTGCAGCGCGCCGCGCCCGGCGCCGACACGGTGGCGCGGCTCGGCGGCGACGAATTTGCAATCGTGCAGAGCAATGCCAGTCCGTCCGACGCCAGCGAACTTGCCGCTCAAATCATCGATGTGCTGGTCGAGCCGTTCGACGTGCACGGCCACCAGTTGGTTATCGGGACCTCGATCGGCATCGCCATGGCGCCTGCCGATGGCAGCGAACCCGATCAGCTCTTGCGCAACGCCGATATGGCGCTCTATCGCGCCAAGGCGGAAGGGCGCGGCACGTATCACTTCTTCCAGTCCGACATGGACGCGCAGATGCAAGAGCGCCGCAAGCTCGAGCTCGATCTGCGCAAAGCGCTGCTCGCCGAACAATTCGAAATCTACTATCAGCCGCTGATCGACGTCGGCAGCGGCGAGCTTTCGGGATTCGAGGCCTTGCTACGCTGGCACCATCCGGAACGCGGGCTGATCACTCCGGACGAATTCATCCCGGTCGCCGAGGAAATCGGCATCATCGCGCCGCTTGGCGACTGGGTGCTTAAACAGGCTTGCCGCGACGCCGCGGCATGGCCGGGGAAGCTGGCGATTGCCGTCAATCTCTCGGCCGTTCAATTCCGTAATCCGACATTGGCGCTGTCCGTCGTGTCGGCGCTCGGCCAGGCCGGATTGGCGGCTTCGCGGCTCGAACTGGAGATCACCGAGTCGGTGCTGTTGCAGGACGACCGCTCCGTGCTCGACACGCTGCACCAGTTCCGCGATCTCGGCGTGCGCATCTGCATGGACGATTTCGGCACTGGATATTCGTCGCTGAGCTATCTGCGCAGCTTCCCGTTCGACAAGATCAAGATCGACCGCTCGTTCATTCACGAGCTCGGCAAGAAGAACGACGCCGTTGCCATCATCCGCGCCATCATGGAACTGGGTTCGAGCTTCGGCATGACCACCACGGCGGAAGGTGTTGAGACCCAGGAGCAGTTCGAAATCCTGCGTGCCGAAGGCTGCATGCAGGTTCAGGGATTCCTGTTCAGCCGGCCGGTCCCGGTGGCGGAAGTCCCGGCGCTTCTTCGCCGCTTGCAGCCGCGCATCCGCGCCGCGTGACGGGGCGCCAGGCGCGCCGCGTTCCGGCGAAAAATACCTGACACTTCAAGCCGCTAGCATTGCTCCACGGGCTTCGCGCCCTATATTCCTCCGCATAGCCTGCCCTCTGGCAATATCGGTCCTGTGAGGGCAAACTGGCGGTTTGGAGCCTGTGTAAATGGCGCTGCGCGACGTAAAGCTCGACGACAAATACGACCTCGGCCAGCGCCGCGTGTTCGTGACCGGATTTCAGGCCCTGGTTCGTCTCTGCCTGATGCAGAAAGAGCTCGATCGGCGGAACGGTCTTAATACAGCGGGTTTTGTCTCCGGTTATCGCGGCTCGCCGCTTGGCGGCCTCGACAGCCAGTTCCAGCGTGCCCAGTCCTTTCTTGAGAAAAGCGATGTCCGCTTCCAGGGCGGGATCAACGAAGATCTGGCGGCGACCGCGGTTTGGGGTTCGCAACAGGCCGAACTGCGCGGTGAAGGCAAATACGACGGCGTTTTCGGCATGTGGTACGGCAAGGGGCCGGGCGTCGACCGGACCGGCGACGTCTTCCGCCATGCCAATTTCGCCGGGTCAGCCAAACACGGCGGCGTGCTGGCGCTGATGGGCGACGATCACACGGCCGAATCTTCGACCACCGCCCACCAGTCCGAATACCACTTCATCGATGTGATGATCCCGATCCTCAATCCGGCGGGCATCCAGGAAGTGTTGGACTACGGCCTCTACGGCTGGGCGATGTCGCGCTACACCGGCGCGTGGACCGCGCTCAAGACGATGCACGAAACGATCGAGTCCACGGCGGCCATCGACGCCAGCCTCGATCGCATCAACATCGTCATTCCCGAAGATTTCCGCATGCCGGACGGCGGCCTGAATATCCGCCTCAACGATCCGATCCTGGCGCAGGAAGCGCGCCTGCACGATTACAAGCGCGACGCCATGCTGGCCTTCGTTCGCGCCAACAAGCTTAACCGCACCATCACGTCGGGCGGGCGCGAGCCGAAAATCGGCATCATCACCGCCGGCAAGAGCTATCTCGACGTCCGCCAGGCCTTTGATGAACTCGGCATCGACGAGATCAAATGCAACGCGCTTGGCATCCGGCTTTACAAGGTCGGGTGTGCGTGGCCGCTCAGCCAGCGTGAGTTGAAGGAATTCGCCACCGGGCTCGATCTCATTATTGTTGTCGAGGAGAAGCGCTCGCTCCTTGAAGTCCAGGTTCGCGAGGAGCTGTACGGCACCGCCAACCAGCCGGTCTGCATCGGCAAAAGAGACGAAGCCGGCAACTGGCTGTTTCCGGTCAAGGGCGCGCTCGATCCTAACGAAGTCGCCATCTGTATCGGTGAGCGGCTCCTTAAATATCACCGCAACGACGACATCATCGGCCGAGTCGGGCGGCTCAAGGAGTTCCAGCGCATCGCCGCCGAGACCAAAGACGTCGCACAGCGAATTCCTTATTTCTGCTCCGGCTGTCCGCACAATAGTTCGACTGTAGTGCCGGAAGGCATGCGTGCTTATGCCGGCATCGGCTGCCATTACATGGCGCAATGGATGGACCGCTCGACGCTCGGCTACACGCATATGGGCGGCGAGGGCGCGAACTGGGTCGGTGAGGCGCCGTTTTCCAATCGCAAGCACGTCTTCCAGAATCTCGGTGACGGCACCTATAACCATTCCGGCTACATGGCGATCCGCGCCGCCATCGCGTCGAATACCAACATCACCTACAAAATCCTGTTCAACGACGCCGTCGCCATGACCGGCGGCCAGGCCAACGATGGTGGCCTGACCGTGCCTCAAGTGGCGCGGCAGGTTGCGGCCGAAGGCGCCAAGAAGGTCGTCGTCGTTACCGACGAGCCGGCCAAATATCCGAGCGATACGGCATGGCCCGCCGGGCTTACGATCCATCATCGCGACGATCTCAACGCGGTGCAGAAAGGGCTCGCCGAGGTCCCGGGCGTAACCGTTCTGATCTACGACCAGACCTGCGCGGCGGAGAAGCGCCGCCGCCGCAAGCGTCACACCTTTCCCGATCCCGACAAGCGCGTGATCATCAACGCGCTGGTTTGCGAAGGCTGCGGCGATTGCGGCGTGAAGTCGAATTGCGTGTCGGTGCAGCCGCTCGAGACCGAGTGGGGCCGCAAGCGCGTCATCGATCAGTCGAGCTGCAACAAGGACTTTTCCTGCGTCAAAGGATTCTGCCCGTCATTCGTCACGGTACACGGCGCTAAATTGAAGAAGGGCGTCGGTGTCGCTGCCGACCAGGAACTCGCGCAGCTGCCGGATCCGATATTGCCGGCGATCGACCAGACCTACAACATCATCGTCACGGGCGTCGGCGGCACCGGTATCGTTACGATCGGCGGAATTTTGGGCATGGCGGCGAACCTTGAGGGCAGGGGCGTCGGTGTGCTCGACATGGCGGGGCTCGCACAAAAGGGCGGTGCGGTGTTCAGCCACATCAGGTTCGCGGCAAAGCCCGAAGATATTCACGCTATCCGCGTCGCCGCCGGCCGTGCGGATCTGGTGCTTGGCGGCGATATCGTCGTATCGGGCACGCGCAAGGTGCTGGCCGCGGTGAAGCACGGCGCCACCACGATGGTGGTCAATACCGACGAGTTTCTGCCGGGCGAATTTACCCGCAACGCCGATTTCTCGCTGCCGAGCGAACGTCTCAAGCGCACCATCGTTGCCGATGCCGGCGCCGACAAGACGCATTTTGTCGACGCGACGCGGATCGCCAATGCGCTGTTCGGCAACTCGATCGGCGCCAACATGTTTCTCGTTGGTTTCGCCTATCAGCTCGGCGCAATTCCCGTGTCTGCGGCCGCGATCGAACGCGCGGTCGAATTGAATGGCGAGGCGGTTGCAATGAACCGTGCCGCCTTTCATTGGGGCCGCCGCGCCGCGGTGGATCGCGCCACGGTCGAAAAACTGGCGCAACCGGCACCGGCGATGGTCAGCGATGCGGAGCGCTTGTCCGAAACATTCGACGAAGCCGTGGAGCGGCGCGTGAAATTCCTCACCGCCTATCAGAACGCCGCCTATGCACAGCACTACCGGGCCAAGGTCGATCAGGTCAAAGCTGCCGAGGCCGCGCGCGCTCCAGGCAAATCCGGGCTCGCCGATGCGGTCGCGCGCTATCTCTTCAAGCTGATGGCCTACAAGGACGAATACGAGGTCGCTCGCCTTTACACCGACGGCGCTTTTGAGAAACAGGTCAAGGCCGAATTCGACGGCGACAGTCTGCGCTACGAATTCCATCTCGCGCCGCCGTTATTGGCGCGGCGTGACAAGTCGACCGGCCTGCCGCGGAAGATGAGCTTTGGACCCTGGCTTCTTCCGGCATTCCGGGTACTGGCGAAACTGAAATTCCTCCGCGGCACGTCGCTCGATCCGTTCGGCCGTTCGGCCGAGCGCCGCACCGAACGGCGGCTGATCGACGATTACGAGGCGACACTCGGCGAAGTGCTGGCCGGGCTCACGCCCGAAAATCACCCCATCGCGGTCGGTCTTGCCGCTATCCCGGAGAAGATCCGCGGCTTCGGCCACGTCAAGCAGCAGCACCTTGTCGCGGCCAAGGCGGATGAGACAGCCCTGCTCGAGCAATTCCGCGCTGGCGCGCCGATGCTGCTCAAAGCTGCGGAGTGATCACGCCGCTGCGGCGGCAATCACATTCCGTGGCTTTGCAGCACTCCCTGGCATGCTTTACTGAGCTTTGCGCGATTGGTCTGCAAACAGGACAGGACGCGCATTTGATCGGGAATGACGTCGCGGCAGAGCCGGTGCGCGTCGCGGTCGCAGGCGTCATCTTCTTGAGTGTTGTGAGGTCCAACCTGAATTTGAGCTAATGCAGCGGTCGAAATAAAACATACGGCGGCAATGGCGAGAGAAACGCAGCGGACCATGAGATCTTTCCTGTTACGCGACCGTCTTACTAGCCGCAGCTATTAACCGTCAGTGCAATAGGGCCAAAGTGAGACCCGGCAGCGGAGCCGATGTGCAAGCGACGATTTTGCCGGCATGCACGCTGAGCCGGCATGGGATATGCTGTTACCATGAATGAAATACCATCTGTTCCGAATGCCGACACCGCGGTCGTCGAGAAATCGCCGCCCGTTGTCGCGCCGGTGACGGAGAGTGTGCTCGTTTCCGCGGCAGCGCCGGCGTCCGGCCTTTCACCCGCGATCGCAACGCGGCCTGTGGTTGCACCCGTGGTGAATGCCAGTGAGGCGGGCGTGGTGACCCAATCAGTGCCGGGCATCGGCATCCTTCTTGTCAATCTCGGCACGCCCGATGCGCCGACGCCCGAGGCGGTGCGCCGCTATTTGAAGGAGTTTCTGACCGACAGGCGCGTGATCGAAAAGGAATCGCTGTTCTGGAAGGCTTTGCTCAACGGCGTCATCTTGCCGATTCGCTCGCGGCGCAAGGCACGCGATTACGATAAAATCTGGAACCGCGACAAGGACGAGTCGCCGTTCAAGACCATCACACGCGCGCAAGCCGAAAAGCTCGGCGGCATCCTTGAGCCGCTCGGCAAGCACGTCGTTGTCGATTGGGCGATGCGCTACGCCAGTCCGTCGATTGCATCGCGGCTCGAAGCGCTCGTCGCGCGGGGCTGCGACCGAATCCTTGTCATGCCGCTTTATCCGCAATATTCGGCGGCGACGACCGCGACGGTTTGCGACGAGGTGTTCCGTTTCCTGATGCGGCAACGCCGGCAGCCGGCACTGCGGATCCTGCCCGCCTATTACGACGATCCGTACTACATCGAGGTTCTGGCATCCTCGCTTAAGGCCGAGCTTCGGTCGCTGTCCTTCACGCCCGACGTGATCATGACGTCCTATCACGGCATGCCGCGCGAATTCGTCGCCAAGGGCGATCCGTATGAAAGCCAATGCGTGCGGACGACGGAGCTGTTGCGCAAGCAGCTTGGATACGACGAAACGAAGCTGATGATGACGTTTCAGTCGCGCTTCGGCCGCGCGCAATGGCTTGAGCCCTATACGATCAATACCGTGAAAGCGCTGGCCAAGAAGGGCGTCAAGAACATCGTCGTGGTCACTCCCGGGTTTTCAGCCGATTGCCTTGAGACGCTGGAGGAAATCGCGGTCGAAAACGCCCACGTGTTCAAGCGTTACGGCGGGCAAAATTTCGTGGCGATCCCGTGCCTCAATGACAGCGAGGCAGGCATGCTGATGCTCTGGCAGCTCGCCATGCGCGAACTCAAGGGCTGGGTCTAAGGCGAGGCGGACCGCAATGCCATTCGGGATGCAGGACGGCTCGCTGGTGTCGTGGGTGTGGTATGCGCTCGCGTTCGTGCTTTTTGCGGCTGAAGCGCTCCGCCCCGGCAAATTCGCCCTGTGGCTTGGCTTTGCCGCAATGCTTGTCGGCGTCGTCGCGTCGGTGGCGCGCTGGCCCTGGCCGGCCGAACTGGCCGCCTTTGCCGCCTTTGCCGCCCTCTTGATCCCGGCTTGGCGCCGCTACGAGCGCAAAGCCTGAAGACCCAAAGCTTAAAGGGCTCAGGCCCAATCAACCTCTCGTTAACCATATCCCTTTTAACTCCGTTAACCAGCGGTCTGCCGTCCGGCGGCCCGCGCCCGTCGTTGCGTGGTGCGTCACCGCGTGGCTCGGAGCGGGGTCGTCGCTTTGCCAGCTCCTTGATGGTGGTCCGGTTTGGCAGGTCTCGAAGTGCCGCGCGAAAGCGGCTTCGGGGCGAGGAGGTCGCAGGTGCCGCGGCGTTGCCGATCACGAAGCGTCACCTGCCGGGCTGCGCTAGCGGCCGCCGTCTTGCTCGCGCTAGCGCCCGCACCGGGCCGCGCCCAATCGGCGATGCCGGATCCGGGCGCGGATCTGTTGCAGCCGTCGCTGCAAGGCAATCCGGCCAATCCGCCGATTTTTGCACCACCGGGAAATCAGCCGCGCGCCGATCAGGCGCCCCCGACGGGAAGATTCACCGCGCCGTCGCGCATCGGTGCGACGCCGGTTTACGGCAGCCCGACGGCTTTTGGCGCCGGCGACACCGGCTTTGATTCCAGCAACAGGGGCAAGCGTCAGCGCACGGCCAAGGTTCCGGATCAGAACAGCTCGATCGCGTCGCCTGAGCCGACCTTCGACGCGGTGCCGGCGCCGCCGCCGCAAGTGTCGTCACAGCCTCCTGTTCTGGCGGCGCCCCCGCCGCCGGTTGTCTTTCCGGCAAGGGCCGCGTCGCGGCCCGGCGCGGTGCTGCCGCCGCCACCCGATCAAGTACCGGTCAGCAATCCGTCTGCCGAAGTCTATCCGCGGACTGCTGCGGGCCGGCCCGGCGCCGTTTTAACGATACCGCCGGCGATTTATTTCGCCGGGTCCGCATCAACACCACCGCCCGGCACGCCGCCGCCGAACAATCTGCCGTTGGGAACCGTGCCGCAACGCACGCTGCCGATCGCCGGCGGCGATCCCTATGAGGCCCTCGGCATCAGAGCCGGCTCGTTTTTGATTCTGCCGGCCCTCGAATTATCGGCAGGGTTCAACAACAATCCATCGGCTGCACCGGGTGGGTCGAGCTCCGCCTATTACGTTGTCGCGCCGGAATTGCATGTCCGCTCGGACTGGTCGAGCAGTTCGCTGACCGCCGATATCATCGGCTCCTACACCGCGTATCAGGAGAGCTTTCAGCCTTCCTTGAATAATCCGTATCTCAACGCCAAGGTCGACGGCAGGTTCGACGTAACACGCGATACGCAAGTCCTTCTTGAAGCCCGCGACATCGTCACGACAGACAATCCCGGCAGCCCGAACATTCAGGCCGGCCTTGCCAAACTGCCGATCGAGAACACAATCGGCGGCACTCTTGGCGTTGCGGAACAGTTCGGCCGGTTCACTGCGACGCTCAGGGGCACCGTCGATCAGTCCAGTTATCAAAATTCGCAACTCACGGATGGCGAAAGCGTGAGCAATGAATTCCGGAATTTCACGCAATATGGCGGCATTTTGCGGCTGGGCTACGAGATAGATCCCGGCATCAAGCCGTTCGTGGAAGTCGCGGCCGATACCCGGCAGCACGCAACGATCGATCCGTTCGGTGAAGACCGCAACTCGACGGGAATGAGCGGGAAGGTCGGTGGCGCCTTCGATCTCGCCCGTTCGCTCACTGGCGAAATGGCGATCGGCTATATGCAGCGCGAGTATGGTGACCCGACGCTTCCGAACATCGCGGGCATGACGCTAGACGGTTCGCTGCTCTGGCAGGCGACCGCTCTGACGACCGCCAAAATGACCGCGGCGTCGACGGTCAGCGAGTCGGTCCTCCTGGGCGTGTCCGGCGATCTAAGCCGCGACTTCAATGTCCAGGTCGATCACGCCTTCCGCACCTGGCTGATCGGCACGGTGCAGGGCGGCTATGGCAACGACCGCTATTTCGGGCTGGATCGCGACGATAATCGCTGGTTCGCGTTGCTCGGCCTGACTTACAAACTCAATCGCGAGATGCAAATCAGGGGCACGGTGCGCGAGGATTGGCTCGTCTCGAATGTGAGCGGAGTTTCCTACACGGCGACGTCGTTCCTGCTGACGTTGCGCTTGCAGCGCTGAGGCGAAAACCTCTCATCGTGGCGCAGAGCACGCAGCCGAAGGTTAGTTGTCGTTAAGCTCACCGAGGATCTTGCGGATCTCGGCGCGGAAACCCGGAGCAATGTCCGGGCGCGCCAAGGCATAGGACACGTTGGCGGCGAGAAAGCCGATCTTGGAACCGCAATCGAAGCTGCGGCCGTCGAATTGCAGGCCATAGAACGGCTGCTTCTGCGACAACTGGATCATGGCGTCAGTAAGCTGGATTTCACCGCCCGCGCCGCGTTCCTGCGTGCTGAGGACTTGGAGAATTTCGGGCTGCAGAATGTAGCGGCCGGTCAATATCAGGTTGGACGGGGCCCGGTCTGGCGGCGGCTTCTCAACCATGGTGGTGATCGAGAACATCTTGCCTTTGCGCTCGCCGACGCCGACGACGCCGTATTGGTCGATGCGCTCGATCGGCACTTCTTCGACGGCGACGATATTGGCCTTTCCGGGCAATTCGCGCGCCGCTTCGATCATCTGCGCCAAACAGCCCTGCTCGTGCTGGACCAGCACATCCGGCAGCAGCAGCGCGAACGGCTCGTTGCCGATCAATTCACGCGCGCACCATACGGCGTGGCCGAGCCCGAGCGGCTCTTGTTGGCGGGTAAAGCTCGCCGACCCGGGCACCGGCAGATCCTGATTGAGGAAATCGAGCGCCTTGTGTTTTTGCCGTTCGAGCAGCGTCATTTCCAGTTCGAACTGACGGTCGAAGTGGTCCTCGATGACGCCTTTGTTACGGCCGGTGACGAAGATGAAATGTTCGATCCCGGCTTCACGCGCCTCGTCGACGACGTGCTGAATGAGCGGCCGGTCGACAACCGGCAGCATCTCCTTGGGCATGGCTTTGGTTGCCGGCAGGAACCGGGTGCCTAACCCGGCGACCGGGAAAACGGCTTTGCGGATGGGATTCATGAGATGCAGTGAGTGTTGCGATATGATCTTGGGTGGAAAGGGTGTGGCTGTACGCTTTATTGCCTAAATGATTGTCCAAACTATGCCGGTATCACCGGCGCAAACCCGCTGTTAGTGATTCGACCTACATTAGCAGGTGCCTGTTCGAGCGGCCATAAGTCGGGAGCCTATAGTCGGAAGCTTATGATTTTTTCAGGTCTCATCTTTCGGTTTGTTGCGGCCGCTCTATGCGTCGCCGGTCTTGCCGGACCGGCGCTCGCACAGCAATCCGACAACTGGGTGACGCGCCTGTTTCAACCCGCGCCGGCAGGTCCGGTTCCAGGGCCCGTTGATGCATCGGGGTGGAGCGGGCAGCCCGGCGCTTCGGGAAATCCCCTGATGACGGCTGACGCCATCCGCGCCGCCGCCGCCGATTTCGGCAACTGCATTGCCGGCCTGTGGCCCGACGCCGCGCGGCGCGGCATCACACGGCAGAATTTCGATCGCTTCACCGCCGGCCTCACGCCGGACCTGAGCATCATGGACAAACTCGACGCTCAGCCGGAATTCAC
Organism: uncultured Alphaproteobacteria bacterium; assembly: GCA_963723335.1. Taxonomy (GTDB): domain Bacteria; phylum Pseudomonadota; class Alphaproteobacteria; order Rhizobiales; family Xanthobacteraceae; genus BOG-931. The sequence continues at coordinate 80,361 of CAVRQJ010000001.1, forward strand.
CAAGGCGCCCTGGGATTATCTCGATCTTCTGGTGAGCGACGATCGCATCGCGCGGGGCCGCGCGCTTCTGGCCCAATATGCGACGACCTTCGACGCCGTCGAGCGCACATATGGCGTCAGCCGCTATATCGTCGCCGCGATCTGGGGTGTCGAATCGAATTACGGCACGCTTGGCGGCGATCGTCTGGTTATCCGCTCGACAGCGACACTCGCTTGCGTCGGCCGCCGCCGCGACTATTTCCGCGAAGAATTCCTGTCGGCGCTGGAAATCCTGCAACGCGGCGATGTTCCGCCGGAGCACCTGATCGGATCCTGGGCCGGCGCTTTCGGTCCGACGCAGTTCATGCCGACATCGTTCAAGCGCTACGCGGTGGATTTCGACGGCGACGGGCACCGCGACGTCGTCGACTCGGTCCCCGATGTGATCGCCTCGACCGCGAACAATCTCAAGACTGACGGCTGGGTCAGTGGCCAGCCCTGGGGTTACGAGGTCGTGCTGCCGCAGAATTTCGATTATCTCCAAGCCGATCGTTCCAAACAGTTCACACTCGCGCAATGGGCCGGGCTGGGCATCAGGCGAGCGAACGGTGGGGCGTTCCCGCATCCCGACGATCGCGCCTATTTGCTTGTCCCGGCGGGCGCGCGGGGACCGGCCTTCCTGATGCTGCAAAACTTTCGCGTCATCATGAGATACAACCCGGCGGAAGCCTACGCGCTCGCCATCGGTTATCTGGCCGATCGGCTGCACGGCGGCGGACCCTTCGTGCAAGCGTGGCCTCGCGATGAGCGCGTCCTCACGCTCGATGAGCGCTATGAAATGCAGCAGCGTCTCGCGAGTCATGGGTTTGATATCGGCCAGCCGGACGGCCTGTTTGGCCCGCGCACGCGCATCGCCATCCGCAATTACCAGGCCTCGATCGGGCAGGTTCCGGATGGGTTTGCCTCGAGTGGGCTCCTCGACCGGCTGCGGCAGCCCTGAACAGGCCCGTTCTTCCCTGGATTATCTTCAAACCGACACTTTTTGCGTGTCTCTGCGGGCCAAGATTTCTTCGGCCCGATCGCGTAATATGACAGGCAGATGCGTTCTCTGGATTGGTGGTCAATGGATTTGCGTATTGGGTGGCCAACGGTGCGGCTTTCTCTGATCGCGCTCGCTGCGGTGGCGGGTGTTGCGGGCTCGTGCGTGTCCGCCGCTGCACAATTCTGGGGCGATCGCTTTCCCAATTCGCGTCCCTATCCGCAGCAACAACCGCCGTCGCGCGATTTCTTTTCATTCCCTTTCGACAATGGCGGCGTCATGCGGCCGCCGCCTGTCGTTGACGCCACCAAAGCCCCGCCGCCGCGCAAACTGGAAACGCCGCCGACCAGCACCGTCGTCGTCATCGGCAATTCGATGGCCGACTGGCTCGCCTACGGCCTCGACGAGACCTATGCCGATCAGCTGGACATCGGCGTGGAACGCAAAATCCGCGCTTATTCCGGTCTCATCCGTTACGACAGCAAAAACGACACGCTCGAGTGGCCGGCGTCCATTAAAGACGCTCTGGCGGCCGAAAAGCCGAACGCGATCGTGGTCATGCTCGGCTTGAATGATCGTGTTTCGCTGCGTGACAAGACGCCGGCAAAACCCGAGCCGCAGAAAAAAAGCGATGCGCCGGCCCAGCCGGCAAATCAGGCAGCGGGTCAAACTCCGCAGGAGAAACCCGCCACTCCCGCAGATACCGAAGCCGCTCCGCAAGATATCGCCGCCAGCGAAGCACAGCGTTCCGCGCCTGGAGGTTCGTACGATTTCCATACCGATCAATGGGCCGCCGCCTATGGCAAGCGCGTCGATGAAATGATCGCCGCGCTCAAAACCAAGGGCGTGCCCATAATCTGGGTCGGCTTGCCCGCGGTTCGCGGCGCCAAGTCAACCAGCGACGTGAGCTATCTCGACGAACTTTACCGCGAGCATGCCGAGAAGGCCGGCATCACCTATGTCGACATCTGGGACGGTTTTGTCGACGAGCAGGGACGTTTTGCGGTGCAGGGCCCGGATTTCGAGGGCCAGACCCGGCGGCTGCGCACCGGCGATGGCGTGCATTTCACAAAAGCCGGCGCGGTGAAACTCGCGAGCTATGTCGATCGCGAATTGCGCCGTGCCTTGTCGAGCCATGTCGTGCCGGTCGCTTTGCCTGGTCCGGAATCTTCGCCGGCGAAGCCGAGCGTATCGGGGCTTCGGCCCGATGTCGGCCCGGTCGTGCCGCTGGCGGCAGGCGGCGGGGAAGGCGGTGATCTTCTTGGCGCGAGCGGCCGCCCAGCCCAGTCTATGACCGATCCCGTAGCGGCCAAGGTCTTAAGCCGCGGCGATCCGATCGCTGCACCGGCGGGCCGCGCCGACGATTTTTCCTGGCCTCGTTCTGGTGCGAATGCGGCGCCCGATCTGACACCCGAACCGGTCGCATTGACGCCCGCCGGGCCCGTGAAAAAGGGACCGCCGGCGAAGGGTGATGCAAAGAAGCCAGACGCCAAAGCCGACGCGAAGCTCGATGCGAAAAGCAAGCCGGTCCCGGATCCCGGAGCGCTGAAGCCGCGTCGTTCGCCGAGTGCGTCGCTTGATGGCGCGCCGCGGCCGCCGGCATCGGTCGGCGGCGGGTTCTGAGATACCGGCCGCTAGCGCGGCAGCGTCGTCGATCCCATCAGAAACTTGTCGACCGCATGCGCGGCCTGGCGGCCCTCACGGATCGCCCAGACCACGAGCGACTGGCCCCGGCGCATGTCGCCTGCGGCGAATACCTTATCGATCGAAGTACGATAATCCTCGGTCGAAGCGTGGACGTTGCCGCGCTTGTCGAGGGTGAGGTCGAGGTTCTTGAGCATTCCATCGTGCACCGGATGCACGAAGCCCATCGCGAGAAGAACGAGATCGGCGGGAATATCAAACGTCGCTGTCGGGAATGTGCTTCATCTGGGCGTCGACATGCACGCAATGCAGCGTTTTAACCGCGCCATTCTCGCCGGTGAATTTCGTCGTCAGCACCGCGAATTCCCGCTCGACGCCCTCTTCGTGGCTGGAAGAGGTGCGCAGCTTGAGCGGCCAATTCGGCCAGGTGAGCGCCTTGTTTTCGCGTAGCGGCGGTTCCGGCATGATTTCGAAATTGGTGACAGACAGCGCGCCTTGGCGAAACGAGGTGCCGATGCAGTCCGAGCCGGTATCGCCGCCGCCAATGACGACGACGTGCTTGCCCTTGGCGAGGATCGGTTCGGCGGCGGTCGCCTTTTCGCCGCTGACACGGCGGTTCTGCTGCGGCAGGAAGTCCATCGCGAAATGGATGCCCTTGAGTTCACGGCCGGGCACCGGCAGGTCGCGCGGCTTTTCCGCGCCGCCGGTCAACACCACCGCGTCGTGGTTCTTGACCAGCTTTTCGGGCGCGACATTGACGCCGACATGGGCGCCGTAATGGAAGGTGACGCCTTCCGCTTCCATCTGTGTCACGCGGAGATCGACGTGATGCTTTTCCATTTTGAAATCGGGAATGCCGTAGCGCAGCAGGCCGCCGGCCTTCGCCCAGCGCTCATAGACGTGAACCTCGTGGCCGGCGCGCGCGAGCTGTTGCGCGCAGGCCATGCCCGCCGGTCCTGAGCCGACGACAGCGATCTTCTTGCCGGTTCGCGCCCTGGCCCGTTCAGCTTTGAGGCCCTGCGCAATGGCACGGTCGGCAATCGCACATTCGATCGATTTGATCGTGACCGGATTCTCGTCAATGTTGAGCGTGCACGACGCCTCGCACGGCGCCGGACAGACCCGGCCGGTGACCTCCGGAAAGTTATTCGTCGAATGCAGGTTGTGCGCGGCCTCGTCCCAATTGCCGTTGTAAACGAGGTCGTTCCAGTCCGGGATCTGGTTGTTGACCGGGCATCCGGGTGAACCGGGCATGACAGAGCCTGTGCCCTGGCAATAGGGCACGCCGCAATTCATGCAGCGCGCGGCCTGGGTGACATAGTCCTGCTCCGGCAGCGGCAGGACGAATTCGCGATAGTGACGAATACGCTCGCCGACTGGCTCGTAGTCACGATCCTCGCGTTCGTATTCGAGAAAGCCGGTGATCTTACCCAAGACGGTCTCTTTATTTCAGAGCTTTATTCCGCGGCGATGGCCGCAGCCTTGAGCTCATTGAGCGCGCGGCGATATTCAACCGGCATGACCTTGCGGAATTTCGGATACCACGTCTTCCAGTCGGCCAATATCTTGGCTGCGACCGTCGAGCCGGTAAAGCTCTCATGCCGCGAAATCAGATGGTGCAGCCGGTGGCCGTCGAACCGGCTCATGTCCGACATGATATCGACCATGCCGTGCGCCTCGAGATCGCGCGCGTGATGGAAAATCTTGGCGTTTATGTCTTCCTCGCCCGGCATCGGCTCAAGCTCGACCATCGCGAGGTTGCAGCGCGAGGCGAAAGCTGCCGTCCTCGTCGAGCACGTAGGCGATGCCGCCCGACATGCCGGCGGCAAAATTCCGGCCGGTCGGTCCGAGCACCACCACCACACCGCCGGTCATGTATTCGCAGCAATGATCGCCGGCGCCCTCGATCACGGCGACGGCGCCTGAATTGCGCACCGCGAAGCGCTCGCCGGCGACGCCGCGGAAATAGCACTCGCCGGCGATGGCGCCGTAGAGCACCGTATTGCCGATGATGATCGACTGCTCCGGTATAATGCTGGATTCCGCGGAGGGCCGCACCACGATGCGGCCGCCCGACAGTCCCTTGCCGACATAATCGTTGGCGTCGCCTTCGAGTTCGAAAGTGACGCCGCTGGCGAGGAACGCGCCGAAACTCTGACCCGCGGTGCCCTTGAACCGCGCCACGATGGTATCGTGCGGCAGGCCGTCGTGGCCGTAGCGCTTGGCGATTTCGCCCGACAGCATGGCGCCGACGGTGCGATCGACGTTCTTGATCGGGAAACTCCATATGCGCCGGCGCGCCGCGCTCGATCGCGTCCTTCGACTGCGCGATCAGCTTGCGGTCGATAATGTCGTGAATCTTGTGATCCTGCCGCTCGCAATTGAAGATGGCGACGTCCTTCGGCACTTCCGGCTTCACGAACAGTTTTGAGAAGTCGAGCCCGTTTGCCTTGCCGTGCGCGATCAGCTTCTGCCGATCGAACATCTGCATCTGGCCGATCATCTCGTCGAAGGTGCGATAGCCGAGTTCGGCCATCAGCTCGCGGACTTCCTCGGCGACGAAGAAGAAATAATTGATGACGTGCTCGGGCTGGCCGGTGAAGCGCTTGCGCAGCGACCGGGTCCTGAGTGGCGACGCCGACCGGACAGGTATTGAGATGGCACTTGCGCATCATGATGCAGCCGGCGGCGATCAGCGGCGCGGTGGCAAAACCGAATTCGTCGGCGCCGAGAAGCGCCCCGACGACGACGTCGCGTCCGGTGCGGATGCCGCCGTCGACCTGCACGGCGATGCGGCCGCGCAGGCGGTTGGCGACCAGCGTCTGGTGAGTTTCGGCAAGGCCGATTTCCCACGGCGATCCGGCGTGCTTGACCGAAGTCAGCGGGGCTGCGCCGGTGCCGCCTTCATAGCCGGCAATAGTGACGTGGTCGGAGCGTGCCTTCGACACGCCCGCGGCGACCGTGCCGACGCCGATTTCGGAGACAAGTTTGACCGACACATCGCCGTCGGGGTTGACGTTCTTCAAATCGAAGATCAACTGCGCCAGATCCTCGATCGAATAGATGTCATGATGCGGCGGCGGCGAGATCAGCCCGACGCCCGGCGTCGCATGGCGCACCTTGGCGATGGTCTTGTCGACCTTGTGGCCGGGCAACTGGCCGCCTTCGCCGGGCTTGGCGCCCTGGGCGATCTTGATCTGCATCATGTCGGAATTGACGAGATATTCGGCGGTGACGCCAAAACGTCCCGAGGCGACCTGCTTGATCGCGGACCGCATCGAATCGCCGTTCGGCAGCGGCTTGTAGCGATCGGATTCCTCGCCGCCTTCGCCGGTATTCGACTTGCCGCCGATGCGGTTCATGGCGATGGCGAGCGTGGTGTGCGCCTCGCGCGAAATCGAGCCGTACGACATGGCGCCGGTCGCGAACCGCTTGACGATGTCCTTTGCGGGCTCGACCTCTTCGAGAGCGACCGGCTTGCGTCCGTCTTCTTCGGCCGACTTGATGCGGAACAGGCCGCGGATGGTCAGAAGGTGCGCCGACTGGTCGTTGATGATGCCGGCGAAGTGCCGGTACTTCTCGTACGAATTGCCGCGCACGGCGTGTTGCAACGCCGAGACCGTCGCCGCGTTCCAGACGTGGCTCTCGCCGCGCACGCGGAAGGCATATTCGCCGCCGACATCCAGCATCGAACGATAGATCGGCGAATCGCTGAATGCATCGCGATGCCGCTGCACCGCCTCGTCGGCGATCTCGGCAAGGCCGACACCTTCGATCCGGGTCGCGGTGCCGGTAAAATATTTGGCGACGAAGTCCGACTTGAGCCCGATGGCGTCGAAAATCTGCGCGCCGCAATAGGACTGATAGGTCGAGATGCCCATCTTCGACATCACCTTGAGCAGTCCCTTATCGATCGATTTGATGTAGCGCTTGATGATCTCTTTATCGTCGAGCTTCTGCGGCAACTCGCTTTTCATCGCCACCAGAGTCTCGAAGGCGAGATAGGGATTGATCGCCTCTGCGCCGTACCCGGCGAGGCAGCAGAAGTGGTGCACTTCGCGCGGCTCGGCCGATTCCACCACGATGCCGACCGAGGTCCGCAAGCCCTCGCGAATGAGATGATGGTGCACGGCCGCACAAGCGAGCAGCGACGGGATCGGAATGCGGTCGGCGCCGGCGCGGCGGTCGGACAAAATGACGATGTTGATGCCGTCGCGTACCGCGATCTCGGCTCTGCCGCATAGCGCCTCGATGGCTTCGGCCATGCCCGCGGCGCCCGATTCCGCCGGCCATGTCGTGTCGATCGTGCGCGACTTGAAATGGTCGCCGATCGTGGAGATCGAACGGATCTTCTCGAGGTTCGCGTTGGTGAGGATCGGCTGCTGAACTTCGAGGCGCTTCTGCTTCGACGTGCCTTCAAGGTCGAACAGGTTCGGCCGCGGCCCGATGATCGAGACAAGGCTCATGACCAGTTCCTCGCGGATCGGGTCGATCGGCGGATTGGTCACCTGCGCGAAGTTCTGCTTGAAATAGGTGAATAGCATCTTCGCGCGCTGAGACAGCGCCGAAATCGGCGTGTCGTTGCCCATCGAGCCGACCGCCTCTTCGCCGGTCGTCGCCATCGGCGTCATCAGGATTTTGAGGTCTTCCTGGGTGTAGCCGAACACCTGCTGCCGATCGAGCAGCGACAGGTTCGAGATCGGTGCCGCGTCCGAAGCCGCAGGCAAATCCTCGAGCACAATCTGCGTGCGCTCCAGCCATTTCTTGTAGGGATGGCTTTTCGCCAATTGAGACTTGAGTTCTTCGTCGGGAATGAGCCGGCCTTCCTTGAGATCGACAAGCAGCATCTTTCCCGGCTGAAGACGCCACTTGGTGACGATCTCCTCTTCAGGAACCGGCAGCACGCCGGTTTCCGACGCCATGATGATGCGATCGTCGCGGGTGACGATGTAACGCGCGGGGCGCAGCCCGTTGCGGTCGAGCGTAGCGCCGATCTGCCGGCCGTCGGTGAACGCGATCGCCGCCGGGCCGTCCCACGGCTCCATCAGCGCGGCGTTATATTCATAGAAGGCGCGGCGCTCTTCGTTCATGAGCTGATTGCCGGCCCAGGCTTCCGGAATCATCATCATCATCGCGTGCGCGAGCGAGTAACCGCCCATCGTCAGAAATTCGAGCGCGTTGTCGAAACACGCCGTGTCGGACTGGCCCTCATAGGAGATCGGCCACAGCTTCTTGATGTCGTCGCCGAATTTCGGCGACGAGACGGAGGCCTGCCGCGCCGCCATCCAGTTGTTGTTGCCGCGCAGCGTATTGATCTCGCCGTTATGCGCGACCATGCGGTAGGGGTGCGCCAGCGACCAGGCCGGGAACGTATTGGTCGAGAAGCGCTGGTGCACCAGAGCCAGCGCGCTTTCAAAATCGGGATCGTGCAGGTCGGGGTAATAGGCGCCGAGCTGGTCGGCGAGGAACATGCCCTTGTAGATCAGCGTGCGGCACGAGATCGACACTGGATAATAGTGCGATACGCTGCGCTCGCGCTTGCCGTAGAGCGCGGCGGAGATTGACTTGCGCAGGATATAGAGCCGGCGCTCGAACTCGTCTTCCGATTGATCTTCGATCCGCGCGCCAGGAACAACTGCATGTTCTTCGGTTCGGTCGGCTTCACCGACTCGCCGAGCGTCGAATTGTCGGTCGGCACCTCGCGCCAGCCGAGAATCGTCATGCCTTCCGCCGCGGCGACCGCGGCGTAACTGTCCATGACGTCCTGCCGCCAGGCCGCATCGTGCGGCATGAACAGCGCGCCTACCGCGTAGTGGCCCGGAGCCGGCAATGTGATGCCGAGCTCGGCGGCCTTCTTGGCGAGAAATTTGTGCGGCGTCTGCACCAGAATTCCGGCGCCGTCGCCGGCGCGCGGATCGGCGCCGACGGCGCCGCGGTGCTCGAGATTGACCAGGATCGTCAGCGCGTCTTCAACGATCTTGTGCGACTTGCGTCCCTTGATGTCGGCAATAAATCCGACGCCGCAGGAATCCTTTTCCAGCGCAGGATCAAACAGGCCGAAACCAGACGCGTTCATCGTACTCACGCTCCCGCGCCGGCATCCCCAAAAATCGGCATCGAGGTTCCGACGCAATCAGCCGGACACGGGTTTTGCCGTGTCCCAGGGCGAGCCATTCTTTTTGGAGGCAACCTTCGTGCCGCTTGCCGGCCTTTGGCTGCTTGTTCTTGCCGCCGTCCGACGCGCCCTCGCCCACCGGCGGCCGACCCGCCTATTGGCAGATCACCAATTGGGACAGCAATGCTGTCCTATACCGAACATGGCAAATTACCGATCCCGACACAAGCGTTCGGGCCCTCCGAGCGAGGGATTTCTGCGCATGATCGAGTCAAAGTGGATCATGGGCCGTGCATTTGTGCAATGAGAGATCGTGAATCGGTCGACTTAGTTCCCGCTCTCCCGCGACGGGCAGACAGCGCAATCCAGGAACGGGTAATGGCGGCGCGTGACGACCGCCGGATTGCGTAACACGCAATCCGCGCTACGCTCCCGGCCATGAATTTTGCCAGCGATAATACGGCCCCCGTCGCGCCCGCCATTCTCGATGCCATTGCCGAAGCAAGCCGCGGCTATGCGCGGGGCTATGGCAACGATGACTGGACGACTGCCGTCGAGCGGCGCGTGGCCGAGATTTTCGAACACGATGTCGCGGTTTTCCTGGTGCCGACTGGCACTGCGGCGAATGCCCTGGCGCTGGCGCAGATCGCGCCGCAATGGGGTGTCGTGTTCTGTCATACGGAATCCCATATCGCCACCGACGAGTGCGGCGCGCCGGAGTTTTTCGGCGGCGGCCTCAAACTTGAGGGCTTGCCCGGCCACGGCGGGAAAATCGCGCTCGAAACGCTGCAAAAGGCGCTCGCCGGCTATGGCGGGCACAGCCCGCATCAGCTGATCCCCGCCGGCATTATCGCTCACGCAGGCGAGCGAAGCTGGCACGATCTATCGCACGGACGAGATTGCGGCGCTCAGCGAAGCGGCGCATGCGCGTTCGGTCGCCGTGCATATGGATGGTGCACGCTTTGCCAATGCGCTCGTGCGGTTCAACGCGACGCCGGCCGATCTGACCTGGCGATCGGGTATCGACGTGCTGTCATTCGGCGCCACCAAGGGCGGCGCGCTCGCGGCCGAGGCGGTAGTGTTCTTCGATCCGGCCCGCGCCGGCTTCTTCGGCGAACGGCGTAAGCGCGCCGGGCATCTCCTGTCCAAACATCGCTTTATCGCCGCGCAATTTCAGGCCTATCTCGAAGATGACCGCTGGCTTTCGTTCGCCCGCCACGCCAATGCGATGGCTGATCGGCTGGCCGGGAAGCTGACTGCGCTCGGCTTGAAACCGGTTTGGCCGGTCGAGGCCAATCTCATTTTCGTGGCGCTGCCGCGTGGGCTCGACGCCAAGCTCAAAGCTGCCGGTGCCAGTTATTACGTGCGATCGAGCGACAGTCTGGACATCGGCCCGGACAATGTCCTTGTCCGCCTCGTGACGTCCTTTTCGACCGAGGACGACGATATCGAACGCTTCGTGAATCTTTGCCGAAACTCCTGAATCTCGCCCAAGGGCCGCCCCAATTGCCGTTAAGCTGTGGCGGGAAGAATGGGTACGAAAGGGAGGGGGGCCGGCGGTATGCGTGTGGGGGTAACCGTAGCCGCCGCAATTGCCGTTTTTCTGCTCACGCCCGTATCGGGCCGGGCGCAGGTTCCGCCTCCGCAAATTCCGCCCCAGGTGCCCCTCTCACCATCCGGACCCGGGTTCGTGTCGCCTTACGAGATCACGCGCACGGTGCGCGCTGCGGGTTTTAATCCGTTGGCGCCGCCGTTGCGTGAGGGCGCGACCTATGTGTTCCGCGCCATCGACTTCCGTCACACCCTCATGCGTGTCGTCGTTGACGCACGAAGCGGCGCCATTCGTGATGCAACTCCGATCGTGCCGGGCCCCGGACCCTATGGCCAGGTAGGTATGGCGACGTCGCCTTATGGGGAGCCGCCGCCTTATTACGGCCGCCCGCCCTATGGCGCTCCGCCGGGTTTCGACGGTCCGCCGCCATACGGCGTCGTCCGCGGCGACCCTTACATGGACGACTACGCGCTCGATGAGCCGTCCTTCGTGCCGGCACGTCCCTCTCTGCAGCGGCCCGTGACGCCTGCGACAGTCACGATCTTTCCACCCCTGCCGCGTCCGCGCCCCGCCGAGCTTGCGGCGCAAAGGCCTGCTGACGCGAGGAAGCCGGACAACGCGCCGGGCGATCCGTCCGCGATCAAGATTGATGCAAAACCGCCCGCCGCACCGAGCGAGGCAGCCCCGCGAGCGAAGACCGATGTCACGAACGTGCCTGCCGCACCCGCACCGGCGAAGCCTGGCAAGGCGCCACCAGGGCCGCCGATCAACGATTGAAGCGCTTTCGAAAATAAAGAGCGCCCCGGAAAACCGGGGCGCTCCATGATTGGCACCAGTGATGAAGACCGTTACGCGGCCTTCTGGCTTTCGATCACCGTCGAGCCGTTGGCTTTGGCGCTGATCGGGATCGAGCGCGGCTTCTTCGCCTCGGGGATCTCGCGCACCAGATCGACGTGCAGGAGACCGTTCTCAAGGTTCGCGCCTTTCACGAGGACGAAGTCGGCGAGCTGGAACACGCGCTCGAAGGTGCGGGCCGCGATGCCCTGGTAGAGCACCTCACCGCGCTTCTCTTCCTCCTTGGCGTTTTTCTCGCCGCGGATGGTGAGCGTGTTCTCTTTCGCTACGATCGAGAGTTCCGGCTCGTTGAAGCCGGCAACCGCTACCGAGACGCGATATGCGTTCTCGCCGGTCCGCTCGATATTGTAGGGCGGATAACCGGGAGCGGCGCCCTCGAGGCCCTGATCGAGCAGCGAGAACAACCGGTCGAAGCCGACGGTGGAACGATAAAGGGGAGCTAGGTCGAAAGTTCGCATGGCATATCCTCCTTGAAGCGACATGCGGTTGGCTCGCCCGGATGGGCCAAGCCTATCAATGCGCAGCCCCAAGGGGCCTGCGCGAAAAACATATGGGAACCGATGCCGGACCCCGCAAGAGGCTCTAAGAGGCTGTTATCGTGTCACAAATTTAACTTTGCAGGATTGCGTGAAAGCGCGCTTTCCTGTGCATCGCGCTCGCCCGGCCGGGATTTTGCGCGCAAGGTTGAGTGAGGGTGAGGACTGTTATAAGCGGATGCCGGCCCGGCCTCATTATTCCCATGACACTCGTTTCCATCCCCGCGAATCCCGTTCCGGACAATTACGTCACGGGCACGCTCAAGACGCCTGATGGCGTTTCATTGCGTTTCGCGCGCTGGCAGCCGCCGGCCGGGCGCCGCGGTACGGTGTGCATTTTCCAGGGCCGCGCGGAGTGGATCGAAAAATATTTCGAGACCGTGCGCGATCTGCGCGCGCGCGGTTTTGCGGTCGCAACGCTCGACTGGCGCGGGCAAGGCATGTCCGAGCGCATGCTGAGCGACCACCGCAAGGGTTATGTCCGAGATTTCTCCGAATACGATACCGACCTCGAAACATTCATGCGCGAGGTCGTGCTGCCGGATTGCCCGCCGCCGATCTTCGCGCTCGGCCACTCGACCGGAGCGACCGTGCTCATCCGCGCCGCCCATCGCGGTCATCGCTGGTTCGATCGCATGGTGCTGATCGCGCCGCTGATCGCGCTCGGCGGTGTCGACTACTCGATGGGGACCGGCGCCGTCATCGTCCGTGCACTGCGGATGGCGGGCTTCGGCAGCATGTACGTGCCGAAGAGCGAAACCAGCGTCGTCGACGCGCGTCCGTTTCTCGGCAATATCCTGACCTCCGATCCGGTGCGTTATGCCCGCAACGCCGCCATTCTCGAAGCGGAGCCGATGCTCGCGCTCGGCGCGTCCGACGGTGGCCTGGACCGATGCCGCTTTCCGCGCCATGCGCAGCTTGCGCGAACGCAGCTATCCGGCGCGCATCCGGCAGCCGATCCTGATCGTTCAGCGGCGGCCTTGACGGTGTGGTTTCAAATGCCGCGATCGAGGATTTTGCCAGCCTGCTGCGCGCCGGCTCGCATCTCGTCATCGTCGGCGCGCTGCACGAACTCCTGATGGAGCAGGATCGCTTCCGCATCCAGTTCTGGGCGGCTTTCGATGCCTTCGTGCCGGGCACGCCGCTCTATTGAGCCGCTAGCCTTTCAACAGTTTCAGCGCCTGCGCGTGCACCCGCTTGTCACCCGCAGCGACGACACGTCCGCCGGCAAAGGCCGGTCCGTTCTCCCACGTGGTGATGATGCCGCCGGCGCCTTCGATGATCGGAATGAGCGGCAGCACGTCATGCGGCTTCAATTCGGTTTCGATCACGAGATCGACATGGCCCGCAGCGAGCACGCAATAGGCGTAGCAATCGCCGCCGTAACGCGACAGCCGCACGTCCTTCTCAACACGGCCAAAAAGCTGCCGGTCGGCTTCTTTCATCAAGAGCGGGCTCGTCGTGCACAGCACTGCCTCCTGCAGCGAAGCGCATGGGCGCACCCGCAAGTCACGATCTCCGGCTGGACCGCGATAGCGCGCGCCGCGCCCGTCGCCGGAAAAATGCTCGCGGGTGAAAGGCTGGTGCATCATGCCGTAGATCGGTTCGCCGCGCCGCGTCAGCGCGATCAGCGTGCCCCAGGCCGGCATGCCGCAGATGAAGGATTTTGTGCCGTCGATCGGATCGAGCACCCAGACATATTCGGCGTCGGCACGATCGGCCCCGAACTCCTCGCCGACCACGCCGTGCTCGGGAAAGGTCCGCTTGATCAGGGTGCGCATGGCCGCTTCGGCGGCGCGGTCGGCGGCCGTGACCGGGTCGAAGCCGCCCGACCGGCTCTTGTTCTCGACGCCGAGGGCGCTGCGGAAGAATGGCCGAATGGTCTCGCCCGAAATGGCGGCGAGCTCGTCCACGAAAGCTGCAAAATCGATCGCCGTCATGAGGGCCTCTGCGCGCAAGTTTATACGGCAATCGCGTCTTCGCTGGTGCGTCGCAGCCGAAGGTTAATTCGCTATGCAAAAGTGATGGGGCCGCCCGTCACGGCAGCGACGAGCCCTGATGCATTTTTACGCAGCGCGCGATGCCAATATAAGATCATGATATTGATAGGCTATTTTAGCATCGCTGATGATATAGGCACGATTTTTGGGGAAAAGCCGGGAAAACTCCCCGACAAATCGGCCAATAGGCCTTGTGTTTTGTGCGACGCGGTGTATGTTGTTGCAGTGCGGTAGCGAGAGGCTCTCTCCCGTTACCGTCGCCCTCCTTGGGCGTTTCCTCCCTAGACTTGGGCCGCTCCCGCAAGGTGAGCGGCCCTTTTTCTTTTTGGAACTGGTCGGCTATTCCGCCGCGGCCCGATAGGGCCGTAGCTCCTCCATCGGGATGTCGGCGAGGCGGTCCGCCAGCACTTCGAACTCGCTTGCGAGTTTGGCGAATGAGGCCGAACGCTCATAGCGCCTTTCGTCCATATAGAGCGCGCGGTTGATCTCGAGCTGGATGGCGTGCAGGCCGGTCGCCGGATTGCCGTAGTGCTCGGTGATGAAGCCGCCGGCATAAGGCTTGTTGCGGCTGACCGAATAGCCGAAGCCGCGCATGCAGTCCTCGATGGTCTCGGCAACGACCCCGACGCAGCTTGTGCCATAGCGGTCGCCAAGCACCAGATCGGCGCGCGGCCGCTCGTCCCGCCCGCCCGTGGTCGACGGCATGGAATGGCAGTCGACCAGGATAGCGGCGCCGAATTCGCGGTGCAGGCGCATGAACAAGCGCCGCAACGCGCGGTGATAGGGCTTGTAGAGCCCGTCGATCCGCCGCAGCGCCTCGGAAACCGAAATGCGCTGATCGTAGATTTCCTGGGCGTCGCCGACGACGCGCGCCACGGTGCCGAGCCCGCCGGCAACCCGCATCGAGCGGGTATTGGCGAACGAGGGCAGGCGGCCCTCGAACATGCGCGGGTCGAGTTCGTAGGGCTCGCGGTTGACGTCGACATAGCAGCGCGGGAAGTGCGCCCGCACCACCGGATGGCCGTGCGCGACGACGCCCTCGATCAGTTCGCCGACGAAAGAGTCTTCCGAGCGGCGCAGCGTTGCCAGATCGAGCCGCGAGGACTGCAGGAATTCGCCGGGATAGACCCGCCCGCTATGGGGTGAATTGAACAGAAGCGGCCCGCGGCACTCCGCAGGCTCAATGGCTTCGAACGGGGGATCGAATTCGTCCTGGATTTCCGACATGACGCCTGACGAGGCTTCCTTTTGGAGCCGGCGCCGCTCACTGGCGCACGCTCATCGCTATTGTTCATAGAAGCCGTGGCATTGCCAAGGCTCCCCGCCGCCTGCCGATCGCGGCCGAATAAGCTTGTGCTTTCACCTCATGTTTACCGGCTATCCCGCTTATGGGATGTAGGGGGCCGGCGAAAGCCGGATTTGAGTGGCCATGTCCAAGATCCTGCTTGCGGAAGACGACATCGATATGCGGCGTTTCCTGGTAAAGGCGCTGCAAAACGCCGGATTCGATGTTATTTCCTACGATAACGGCTTGTCAGCCTATCAGCGGCTGCGGGAAGAGCCGTTCGAACTGCTTCTGACCGATATCGTCATGCCTGAGATGGACGGCATCGAGCTTGCCCGCCGGGCCGCCGAACTCGATCCCGACATCAAGATCATGTTCATCACCGGTTTTGCCGCGGTCGCGCTCAATTCCGATTCGACCGCCCCCAAGCACGCCAAAGTGCTCTCCAAGCCGATCCATCTGCGCGAATTGGTCAACGAAGTGCAAAAATTGCTGGCTGCCTGATTCGCCGGCGCATCGCCCCGCAAGTCATTTGGTCCCATAAGCCCGATCGCCGGCATCGCCGAGGCCGGGGACTATAAATCCCTGATCGTCGAGGCCCTCGTCGATGGCCGCCGTCCATATCGGCACATCGGGATGAAAGCCGCGCAGGCGCTCGATCCCCTGCGTCGAAGCCAGCATGGACACGAACCTGATATTTTTGGCGCCTCGTTCCTTGAGCCGTACGACCGCTGCCGTTGCGGTATTGGCCGTCGCGATCACCGGGGCGACGACGATGACGAGCCGCTCGTCCAGGTCGGACGGCGCCTTGAAGAAATACTCGACGGCCACGAAAGATTCGGGCTCGCGATAAAGACCGATATGGGCGACGCGCGCGGCCGGAACGAGATCGAGCATGCCTTCCGCGAAGGTCACACCCGCGCGCAAGATCGGCGCGAACACGAGTTTCTTTCCGGCGATCCGCGGTGACATCATCCGCGCCAGCGGCGTTTCAATTTCCACATTCATCAGCGGGAGGTCTCTCGTGACCTCGTAGCACAGCAACATTCCGATCTCTTTGAGAAGCTGCCGGAAAGACTTGGTGGAAATGTCCTTGCCGCGGATCAGCGTCAGCTTGTGCTGGACCAGCGGGTGATTGACGACTGTGACGCCTTCCATGATTCCCTCCCGTGAGAATCGCAATAGAGCATTGATCGTTTTGAAAAATCCGTACCGGTTTACCCTGCTAGAGTACTGTTCCGTCGCTGATGACCCTGACCGGCGGTGCGCCGTCGGCGCGCAACTCGCGCGCGATGGTACGCCCGGCCGCCCACGTCCCGCCCTCGAGAACTTTTGCAAGCGGCAGTGTCTGTTCATCCATGCCGAGCTTGCGGCGCATTCCGTCCGCCAACTGGTCGAGCAGCGCGATCGTAAGCGCGCGCCACTCGACAACTAAGGCTGACGCGACGTCATGATCCCGTGCGGCGTCGGAGGGATCGCGAAACGTCAACACACCGGTATCGATGAACAGACCGCCATTGCGGTATTCGGCAAGCCCGGTCAGCCCGTTGATGTCCGATACCGTGATGTCCGCCGCTTGCAGTGGTTCAATCAGGGAATAAGCCATCCACTGCGACAGCTTGTGCAGCGGCACGAGTCCGTTGGTGGCATCCGCCGTGGTGAGCGATGGGTGCTTCCAGCAATCGCCGAGCGGGACTCCGCCAAGGGTAAGACGTGACGGCCAAATAGGGCCGAGATGGCGAAGGAGTTCGGAAAGAACAGTCGGTGCCGGGATATTCCGGTCTGCCGTCAAAGATGCGAAATGATCGAACAAGCCGCCCGGCCGTGCAGTGTCGTTGCGCCCGAAAATATCGGGTTTGGAAGCGACAAGCGCACCCAGCCGCCGCAACAGGTCGGCACGACCCTCGATGCCGATCAGCGGGTTGGCGCCGGACACCTGCAAGCTTTCACGTGCCGCGTCATCCGAGAGCCGCATCAGGCCGTCCGCGTCGGCTTGAAGGGGATTATCGGGATTCGAAGAAAACGCGCCGCGAGCAAACATCGCGAGGCTAGCGAGTCCGAGGCCTTCGGACCGCCCGACATCCTCCCCCGTCACCGGGTCATGGTAGCGCCACCGCGGTCCAGCTCCTGCATCGAGGAGCACGCTGACGATGGCGAGGTCTAACGCGGCGCGTGCCCGCGCGGCGCCGTCTTTCCAGTTCGCTGTCTTCGCCAGCACAGCCCAGCGATCCACGCCGTGAAAGACAAAATGACGCCAGCGCGAGTGGAACGGCATGTCCAGCGACGGATAAGATTTCCGTGTGATCTGCGCCACGAGGCCGACCGTGTGATCCAGCCGGCCAAGATCGACGCGAAAGTTCGGAAGCTTGTCCGCAAGCCCGATGCCGAGCATCCGGCGCGCGCGTTCGCGAACCGCCTGGGCGCTCAAAATGGAAAACGCAGCGGCAGTTTCGGACGTCACGGCGGCTACCGGACTGCGCGCTTAGTATTTGCCGAGATCGCGGCCGACGGCGTCGGTGAGATCCTGCGGTTTTTGCGGCTCGGGTGAATAATATCCGGCGGCTTTCTTCGCCTCGATCTCGACATGTGCGTCCGCGGGCACGAGTTCGTCCGGAATAGGAACGCGCTCGACGATCTCGACGCCCTGCGCCGTGAGCGCATCGTGCTTCATGTCGCTCATCGACACGAAGCGGTCGATCCGCCTGAGGCCAAGCCAGTGGACGGCATCGGGCATGAGTTGCTGGAATCGCGCGTCCTGCACGCCGGCGACGCACTCGGTCCGCTCGAAATACTGCGCCGCCGCGTCGCCGCCTTCCTGGCGCTTGCGCGCGTTGTAAACGAGGAATTTCGTAACCTCGCCAAGCGCCCGGCCTTCCTTGCGGTTGTAGATGATGATGCCGAGGCCGCCGGTCTGGCCGGCGCGCGCGCATTCCTCGATGCCGTGAATCAAATAGGGACGGCAAGTGCAGATATCCGAGCCGAAAACGTCGGAGCCGTTGCACTCATCGTGGACACGGCAAGTGATCTTCGTGCGCGGGTCGTTGAGTTTGGCGACATCACCGAAAAGATAGATCGTCGCGCCGCCGATCGGCGGGAGGAAAACTTGCAGATCGGGACGCGTTACCAGTTCGGGAAACATGCCGGCGGTCTGCTCAAACAGCGCACGCCGTAAATCCGTTTCCGTCGTACCGAAACGGTCCGCGATCCCGGGCAGGTACCACACCGGATCGATGGCAACCTTGACCACCGAAATGCTGCCGTTCTTATGGACGACGTCACCGTCATTGGCGAGCCGGCCGGCGGCGAGTGCGTCTTGCATTTCATGAAGGTCGAGCCGGGCGCGGGTGACCGCGATGGTCGGGCGGATGTCGACGCCTTCGGCAATTTCGGTCTTGAAGGTGTCGGCGACCAGGTGCCCCCAGGGATCGAGCGACACGATGCGCTTCGGTTCGCTCCACTGGGGGAACGGTCCAATGGTCGCGGCCGGAAAAGTGTTGGTCAGGTCAGGCCGGCGGATCGGATCGAGCGCGCCGGAAGAAACCGCGAGCGCACGATAGACCGCATATGAGCCGCCGTGACTGCCGATGACATTGCGATCCTGCGGGCGCGACACCGTGCCGATGACGGGTCCGCGCTCGTGTGCCGTTGCAGCGCCCCAATGGATCGGAAAATGCTGTTTCGCGCCTGGCTCAGGATGAGAGGTGAGGCGGATGTGGTCGGTGCGATTGGCCCGGTTCATCGCAGGTGACTCCAAAAAGGAAGACGACCCGCCGCGAGTGCGAGTCGTGCTGCCTGGAACTGAAGAAAATCGTGCGCCTTAACGCACGCAATCACGAATTATAGCGGTTTCGCAAATAGATACAACAAGACGAAGACCGTACGATTAAGCCGTGAAAATGGGTTTCCGGGCCGCTTTATTCAAGAGGCATGCCCTTCCTCTCGGGGATAAGGAACGCCGTCGCGATGATGTCGACGAGATAGATCGTCGCGAGCAGCGCGATCGCTACGGTGAAGGAATAAGTCGCGGCGAGCGCTCCCACGACGAAGGGGCCAAAGCCGCCGACGCCGCGCCCCAGATTGAAAAGGACATTCTCCGCCGTCGCGCGTGCTTCCGTGGGGTAAAGCTCGGACAGCAGTGCGCCATAGCCGCCCAGCATTCCATTGACGAACATTCCCATGACCGCGCCGCCGATCAGGAGCGCGGTCGGATCGGTCAATTGCGAATAGACCAGCACCATGACGAAAGCGCCGGCCTGGAAAGTAAACAAAGCCGGCCGCCGGCCAATCCGATCCGCCAATTGTCCAAACACCACGATGCCAAACGCCATCCCGAGCACGGTGACAGCGGTCCACAGCGCGGACTGCGTGAGCGTGTAGCCGAACCGCATCGACAGATAGCTCGGCAGCCAGATCATCAAGCCGTAGTAGCCGAAATTCTGCACCGAGCAGAGGATCAGCATGCCGAGGCTGATGTTCCGCGTCGCCGCGTCCTTCACCAGGAGACCGAGCGGCATTTTCGGCCGGCGGGCCTTGGCGCGGTCGAGGAATATCTGCGGCTCTTTTACGAAGAGGCGAACGCCGAAAGCGATGAGGCCGGGGACGAGGCCGGCGAGGAACATGCCGCGCCATCCGATGACCGGCAGAAGAATTGGCGTGATGAGGGCTGCAACCAGTACACCGGCCTGCCAGCCGAGCGCGACATAGGTGCAACCGCGGGCGCGATATTTCGCCGGCCACGCCTCGGCGACAAGCGCCATGCCGATGCCGAATTCGCCGCCAAGCCCGAGGCCGGCGATGGTGCGGTAAACGAGAAGGTCCCAATAGCCCTGCGCCAGCGCGCCGAGCCCGGTGAACACCGCAAAAAGCAGGATGGTCCAGGTCAGCACGCGGACCCGGCCGTAATGGTCGCTGAGGATGCCGAACAGGATGCCGCCGACGACAGCCCCGATGAGGGTCCAGGTGATGAGGGACCCGGCTTGCGGCGGCGTCAGATGCAGTTCGGCGGAGATCGCCCGCAGCATGAAGCCGAGGATGAGCAGATCAAATCCGTCCATCGCGTAGCCGAGCGCGGATGCGGCGAGCGCTTTCTTGGCAAAAGAGCCGACGACTTCCGGTGAATCAGACAGGTCCGCGTGTGCGACGGTCATCACAATCCCCCTGACGATGAGTTCTGGAGTTTGCCGCCATTGACCGACGCTCTCAAGTCTCGTCGCTCATAGTGCGGTGCAAAGTGCGCCTGAGACGGTTGCAGGGAGCCACGCGGACCGGTTGCAATTTTGCGGGATTTCTTTGAAAATAGCGGGGTTTAGGGCGTGGGGCGTTATGTCATCGTTGAACGGGTACTATTCTCCGCTCGTCGGATTCTTCAGCTATTCGCGTGACGACGATGCAACCTTCCGGGGCGCGTTGTCCGCGCTGCGCGAAGCGATCGAGGGGGAGCTGAGCGCCCAACTCGGCCGTTCGTCGCGAAACTTCCAGATTTGGCAGGACAGGGCGGATATTCCCTACGGCGACGAGTGGCAAAAGCAGATCAAGCTTGGCATCGGCAAGTCGGCATTTTTCATACCCATCATCACGCCTCGGGTCGTAAACAGCGACAATTGCGAATTGGAATTCACATCGTTTCTCGCGCGAGAAAAAGAGCTCGGCCGGGACGATCTGATTTTTCCCATCCTCTACATCTCCGTTCCGGAACTGGAAGACGACGCGGGGCCTTCCAACGACCCCGTGGTCGCCATTGTGCGGGCGCGCCAATGGTTCGATTTCCGCGAGCAGCGGTACCGTGACCCGAGATCGGGCGCGGTCGCGGAACAGATCTCCCGTTTCTGCAGCCAAATCGCAGCCAAGCTGCGCAAGCAGTGGGAGAGTCCGGAAGAGCGTCAGCAGCGGGAAAAGACCGATGCCGATCGTATTGCTGCGCAGGAGCAGACTCGCGCAACGGCAGAGCGGGATGCGCAGATCCAGGCGGAGGAAGGGGAGCGCCGCCGCAAGGCAGATGCCGAGCGCCGCGCAGCCGAGGAAGAGAGCGCCAAACAGGCAGCCCGCGAAACGCAGGCACGCGAGGCCGAAAAGCGCCGCATCGAGGACGCCGCCGCCGCACAACGCGCGGCGCAAGAGACCGCCTTTACGTCCGCCAAACTTGAGAACAAAGCCGCGGCGATCAGTCAGTTCATTTCCGCCTATCCGGACAGTCATCTTAAAGCTGAGGCGCAAACGCTGGCGGGGGCGCTGCTCGCGCGCGAGGAGGCGCATGGCCGTGCGATGGCGGGTGATGACGCCAGCGTGTTGCGGGCATTTTGCAAGACTTACCGGAATGGCGCCGACGTCGATGCAGTACGCGCGCGGCTGCGGGCTATCGCTTCGCCTGGCTACTGGCCGCCGTCGCGGCCGGCATTGGCTGCCGCTGCCGCGATTATCGCAGTTTTGTTCGCCGGCGTTCTGGGCTGGGCGCTCCATAATCCATCGCCGACGGCCTCAATTGCTGATGTGAAACCGGGCCCGACGGCCGCGCCGATCAAAACCGTAACGATCACGGCTGCTCCACCGCAAACATCGCCGCCTACGCCGGTCAAGACCGTGACGGTCCCTGCCGGCGTCCCGCAGACAGTATTGTCCATACCTGCCGCCGTGCCGCCGACGCCGTCCGTCAAATTGGCCGATGCTACGCCGTCCGCAGGCGTGATCCCGCCGGCGTGCGTTCCTAACGCCGCACAAAGGACCGATTTTATAGGCGGCCAGTCTCAGCCGGCGACGTTAAAGCTTGCGCTCTCACCCGCGCAAATCGCCAACATCGCAGTTCGCAGCATCGCGATTTCGCCTGACGGTACGACGCTGGCGACTGCAGGGGACGATCACGTGGTCCGCATCTGGAGTGCCGCAGACCTGAAGTGGATCCGTGAAATTCGCGGTCACACCGCCGAGGTTTACGGCGTCGCGTATTCGGCCGACGGCAACTTGCTCGCTTCGGCGAGCTTCGACGGCACCGTTCGCGTCTGGAATGCTCACACATTCGCACCCGTGAGCACGTTTACGGCCTCGAGCAACGGTGCGCCGGTGAAACAATATGGCGTGGCGTTCGAACCACGGAGCAACCCGCAATATGTCGACTCCGTCGGTGCCGACGGAACTGTCTGGATTTGGGACCTCCGCAGCAATCAGCGGGCCGGCAATCCGAAGAGTACCAGCGCGACCGGCAACGCCGATCCGACGGTCGGGTCACTGAGCTTTGCGCCCAATAGTCTCGACGGCCTCTATGCGACCTCCAACTTCGACGGAACGGTCAAGCTCTTCAGTCCGGGCCGCGCCGACGTCATCGCCGCATTCTCTCCGGGCAAGGCTTTGCGCGTTGCCTATTCGCCGGACGGAAAATTCGTGGCGGCGGCGGGCGTCGACGACGCTGCAAACCAGACCGTGAGAATTTGGAACGCGGCGGACCGTACGCTTTTCAAGTCGTTCGACGGACAGCAGCATTCTGCCGTGTCGCTTGCCTGGTCGCTGGACGGCAAACGGCTTGCGTCGGGCGGTGGCTACAAAGACATGACCATACGGCTGCGCGATGTGCAGTCCGGCAAGCAGTTGCAAAAATTGTCCGGACATACCGCGGACATCGAAGCTGTCGCTTTCCATCCCAATCAGAAATGGATTGTCTCGGCAGGCGAGGATGCCATGGTGAAGATCTGGGATATCGCTACAGGCAAGGAGCTGCTCAGCGTCGTCGGTTTTTCCGACGGCGAATATCTCGCTTACGCGCCGAGCGGCTGTTACACCGGCAGCGCCAACGCTCCGAATTATGTCAAATTCGTCTACAAGGATTCCCAGGGCCTGCACGACGCCGGCAACGGCAAAAGCACTTTTTTCGTGCCGGGGGATTCGACCGCCCTGCTGTTGCCCCAATAAACGGGACAATTCCCGATCTGCGTTCGCTTCGCGACGTTCAGCCGTGGAAGCCCAAGACATATGCAAAGCCTGCCGCGCTTCCTGTGCTTCTTTCTCGCCGCGATAGTCGTCACCTTCGATTTCGCATCGGCGCAGGATTTGCCGCCGCTGGATGTCTTGAAATCGATCGCCGACAAGCTTCCGCACCGGCCGCAGCGATCGCTTGGGACGCGCTTTCAGCTTTCCGGTACCCGCACTGTCGACCCGATGTGCGGATTACACCCCGTCACCATGACGCTGGCGGCCGGCTCGCCGGCCGCGCGATCAATACCGGTGCTGCTCGATCGCGTGCCGGAGGATGCCACGGCCCCGGTGACGCTCATGACGGTATTGCGCCGCGTCACCGTTGATGCCGACGGCAGCCCACGCACCTATCATCCGGAAGATCCGCACGGCACGGGAACCTGCACCCGCGAAGCTGGCCCCAATGGCGATGTCCGATATTCCGGCACTTGTGCGCTCGATGATTTCGCTAGCGCTCATCTTTTGGTTTTTTCCGGGGCGCGGAAGCTCGTCAAAGGCGAGTTCGAGGCGCCGTGGCAGCATATCTGGCCCCTGATCCGTGCCAGAAAACTGATGCCGATCGATTTGAAGCAGCTCGTGCCGAGCGCGCCCGACGGCTACTATTTTTTCCACGCGAAAGAACTGAATTTGACCGCGCTGTTCAAGCGCGAAATCATTCCGCAGGCAAGCGACGGCTATCCATGCCAGCACGCCAGCGGCTATTTTGTCGCCGCCACCACGCTCAAGCAGGATGGCGCCGTCATGCCGAACGGCTGCGCGCCTTCGCATTTCATCGATCCGGAGCAAATTCCGTTCTTCGTCTTGCCCGACGACGCGTTCGGCAATGCCAGGGTAGGCGATGTCGTCGTTGCGCGGCTGGCCGGCCATCTGGTCTACGGCGTGGTCGGCGATACCGGCCCGCTCGGACAACTCGGCGAAGGCTCCATCGCCTTTAATCAGGCGCTGCTCGCCAAATCGGGCGCCATCGACAACGACCACGACGTCAACGCGCTCGATATCGACACCGGTCAGGTAGCTGTATTGGTTCTCGGCGGAACGAAATCATTGTTCAACGGCGACTATTCGCGCCGGAATATCGAAGAAATCGGCCGCAGGGAGTTTGCACGCTGGAACGGCGATCCTTCAAACCCGACGGCACGTCTCGACGCGTGTTTCCGGCAAGCGGCACCCAATTGAAGGTCGTGGCGATCACATCGGCTTGCCGATACCGCGCTCCAAAGCGCGGCGGTAGATCAGATCGGCGAAGGCGATGTCCTCGAGCGCGATGCCGAGCGACTTGAAAAGCGTAATGTCGGCAGGCGCGCGGCGTCCGGCGGCTTTTCCGGTGACGATATCGCCAAGTTCGACGATGTCTTGCCATTTCAAACGCCCCGCGGCGACGAGATCGCGGTATTCGCCGGCTTCCATCTGCGCCTGCGCCACCTGGTCGGTCGCGCGCACGGTGGCGCGCAACACGGTCTCGGCATCGATTTCGCGGCGGTTTGAGGAATTGGCGCCCGCGCCGTTGACGTGAGCGCCGGATTTGAGCCAGTTCGCGCGTAACACAGGCTCCGCAGACTTTGTGATGACGGTGACGATATCGGCATTGGCGACGGCGGCTTCCGCCGACGGCGCCGCATGCGTGTCGATCTTAAGCTCGCGCTCGACCCGCCGCGCATAGGCGTTGCGATTTTCCGCATTGCGGCTGAACACATGCACACTCTTGATCGGACGCACGGCACAGACCGCGGCGATCTGCGTGAATGACTGGCGTCCGGTGCCGATGACGCCAAAGGTGCGTGCTTGCGGGTTAGCGAGTATTTTCGTCGCAACCCCGCTCGCCGCACCGGTGCGCATCTGGCCGAGACTGTCGGACTCGATCACCGCCTTAAGCGTCCCATCCGCTGCCGAATGGAGCAGCAGATGAGAACAGCCGTGATGAGCGCGTCCACCGTAATAATAGGCTTTCAGTCCAAACAATTGCTTCGCGCCCCAAGCCGCGCCCATGAGATTGAACACGCCGTCGCCGGCCTGCGCGCGCTGTCGCGGTATGTTGATGGTGGACGGATCGTCCCAGGTCGCGAATAGTTTTTCGAGCGTCGCGATCGCGTCCTTGACAGTGACCAGCCGGCAAACATCTTCCTCGGTGAGATAGATTGGCCGCTTGCTTTTAGTCTCGTCCCTGTTTGCTGTCCTGGTCGCGGTCTTGCTTGCAGTCTTGGCTTTGACTTTGCCGCTGACTTTGGTTTTCGGCTTTGGTCTGGTTTTTGTTTTTGCGGTTTTGGCCATGTCTCTTATTTCCTTGCGTTCAGCACGTCGGCGATCCAGTCGAACATGGTATGCACGCCGATCGTCGCGTCGTCGACCTGACAATGGTGAAAGCCGCCTTCCTCGCGCGTGAAAATCCTTAGCGTTTTTTGCTTGGAGCCGACGGCGTCGAAGCACTTCTGCGCGACGGCGAGCGGAATTTGTTCGTCCCCCTCACCGTGTAGGAGCAGGAACGGACAGGTCATTTTTTGCACGATGCCGTCGAGGCGGAAGCCTTCGAGTTTTTTCATCGCCGAAGCGCGATCGGGAACGCCCAGCACCCATTGCAGATGCTCCGGCGGCACCGACAGCGACGGCACTTTCCCTGATTCCAGCGCTTCAAACCGCTTCACCCAAATCTCGTGGAAGTCCCACTGCGCGCCCCAGGCGACGCAACAGGCGAAACGCTGTTCGAGCGAAGCCGCGCGCGGCGCGTAATAGCCGCCGAGGCTCAGCGCCATCACGCCGATGCGCTTTGGATCGAATTCCTTGCGGCGGGCGAGATATTCATAAACAGGTGTCGCGTAGCGTTCGGTTTCCGCGATCAGCGGCAGATTGCGGAAGCGTACGCTTTCGCCGTTGCCGGGGCCGTCGACGATGAGACAGCCGACGCCGCGTGCGGCGAGATCGGAAATGCCGTAGCCGTATTGCAGTTCCTTGGTGACATCGAAGCCGTCGAAGAACACCATGGCCGGCGCCGGGCCGTTCCCCGCCGCCTCAGGATCGGGATGCACCAGCAATCCCGGCAGGCTTGTCGTCTCATAAGGAATCTCGACCGGCTCGATGCGCGGCCGGCGGATGATCGCGGCGGCTTCCTTGAAGATTTTCACCGATTTCGCATAGACGTCCATGCTGCGCTGCGAGCGCGGATGGATAAAACGTTCACCGGTCTGGTAGTACCGCGCAGCACGCATGAAACATGACGCCGCGGTCAGCTTGTGGCCGGCGCGCAGGGCATCGCGGCCGCGGGCCTCGATCTTGTCGCCCATGCGCGTCCATTCTTCGAACCAGGCCGTATCGTTGCCAACCTTGTCGGCCAGCGCTCGCCCGACGCGATTGACCTCGTCGATTTCGACCCCGACCCACGGCGCGCCGGACAGGCAGATCAACAGCCCCATCGACCAGCGGTAGTTTGTCGGAAAATAGAGAAACGTCGGATCGTCGTTTTTGCCATACGCCATGATGAACTCCCGGGATAGAATTCGTCCCACAAAGGCAGCCGGGGAGGAAGCACGTGAGAGCCGAAAAAATCAAATATCCCATGGGTTCGCTCACTGCCGAGGGTGCGCTGGTCTATGACGATAAAGTTTCCGGCAAACGTCCGGCGGTGCTGATGGCGCCGAACTGGATGGGCATGACGGACAAGGCTATCGAGCGGGCCAAGCTTCTCGCCGGCGACCGCTATGTGGTTTTTGTCGCCGATATGTACGGCGTCGGGACGCGGCCGGCCGATTTCGGCGAATGCGCGGCGCTCGCCAATCCGCTGCGCGCCGACGCCGTTGAGCAGCGAAAGCGCATCCGCGCAGCCTACGACGCAATGATCGCCGAAGGCTCGAAACGCAATCTGATCGACGGCCGCAGCGCCGCAATCGGATTCTGCTTCGGCGGCGGCAACGTGCTCGAACTGGCGCGCGACGGCGCCGACATCGCTGCCGCCATATCGATTCACGGCGATCTCGTTACGCGGCGCGCGGCGGAGAAGGGTGCCGTGAAGGCCGCGCTTCTTGTGACGCACGGGGCACCAGATCCGGTCGCGCCGAAGGAGCATCGCGATGCCTTCGAAAAGGAGATGGACGCGGCCGGCGCGCAATGGACCATGCTCGTCTTCAGTGGCGTCCTTCACGCTTATACCGACCAGGGTTCCGACGTTCCCGGAGTAGCCGGCTGGCATGAGCCATCGACGCGGCAGACCTATGCGTTGGCACACCAGTTCATCGCCGATGCGTTCGCGGGGAAGCTGTGAAGCCTTTTATTTCGGCCCTGCCTGCATCGCCCGCCAGATTTTCTCCTGTGTCAGCGGCATGTCGAGATGGACGACGCCAAATTCGGCAAGCGCATCGACAGTGGCATTGACGACGGCGCCGAGCGCGCCCGTCGTGCCGCCTTCGCCGGCGCCACGCACGCCGAGTTTATTGGTCGGCGTGAGCACCTCGCTGATGGCGGTCGTAAACGGCGGCAGCATGTCGGCGCGGGGCATGACGTAGTCCATGAATGAAGCCGACAGCAACTGGCCTTCGGCGTCGTAAGCACAAAGCTCCCATAGCGCCTGGCCGATGCCTTGCGCGGCGCCGCCGTGGGTCTGGCCGTGCACGACCATCGGGTTGATGGCGCGGCCGACGTCATCGACTGCCGTGTAGCGCACGAGTTCAAGTGCGCCGGTTTCCCGATCAATCTCGACCTCGCAGACATGCGCGCCGTAAGGAAAGCCGAGCTGCAGGATCGTCTCATCGCCGGTGGCGGTGAGCGGCCCGCGCAAATCGTCCGGCGTATTTTTGCCATCTGCGGCCGTCGCGGCGACGTCGAAAATTCCGACCGAGCGGTCGGTGCCTTTGACGGTGAAACGGCCATTGGCGAATGCGATATCGTCGTCGGCGGTTTCCAGCATGTGCGCGGCGATCTTCCTGCCTTTCTCGATCACGAGATCGGAGGCTTTGCCCATGACGATGCCGGCGAACCGCATCGAGCGTGCGGAATGTGAGCCGCCGCCTTCCTTGACGATGTCGGTATCGCTCTCATTGATGTGCACATTGTCGAACGGTACGCCGAGCCACTCCGCCACGCATTGCGCAAAGGTCGTTTCGTGACTCTGCCCGCTCGAGAGCGTGCCGATCACGACATCGACCCGGCCTTCGGGATGGACGGTGATGTCGGCGCGCTCGCGCGGATAGCCGCCGGTGGTTTCGATATAGCAGCAAAGCCCGATGCCGCGCAGCCGCTTGCGTTTGCGCGCCGCCGCGCGGCGTTTTTTGAACCCCTTCCAGTCGCCCAGCTCCATCGCGCGCTCCATCACGGCGCGATAGGTGCCGTTATCGTAGGTGATACCCTGCGCATTCTTGTAGGGAAGCGCCGAAGGCGGGATGAGATTGCGCCGGCGTAACGCGACGCGATCGAAACCGTGCTCGCGCGCTGCTTTGTCAACAAGCCGCTCCATCACATAGACCACTTCCGGACGCCCGGCGCTGCGGTAAGGCGTGGTCGGCATTGTCGTCGAGAGTACGGCACGCGCGCTGACATGCGACGCCGGGATGCGGTAGCTGGCAGTGACCATCCCGACGCCCTTGACCAGCGGCACGTACGATCCGCTAAAGGCGCCGACATTGCTGAGATTATTGGTGCGCAATGCGAGAATGCGGCCGCTGGCGTCGAGTGCGATCTCGGCCGATACCGTCAGATCGCGCCCCATGTAATCGCTGAGGAAGGCTTCCTGCCGCTCGCATGTCCATTTCACCGGCCGTCCGACACGCCGGGAGCCCCAGGCGACGAGCGCGAATTCGGGAAAGAAGCTGTTCTTGGTGCCGAAATTGCCGCCGATCTCGCGTGCGATCACACGAACCAATTCAACCGGCACGCCAAGGATGGCCGCCAGTTCCTTTTTTTGCCGCACGATGCCGCCTGAGCCGGCATAAAGCGTGTAACGCCCGGTCGCCGCGTCATGCATGCCGATTGCCGCGCGCGGCTCCATCGGCACGCCGGTGACGCGATTGATCCAGGTATCGAGCCGGGTGACGTGTGCGGCACGGGCAAACGCCTCGTCAGTCGCTGCGGCGTCGCCGACCTCGGCATCGATCATAATATTCGGCAGGTCGTCGTAAAGCCGCGGCGCACCTCCCGCGGCGGCGGCTTTCGCATCGATGACCGGCGGCAGCGGTTCGTAGTCGACGACGATGCGTTCGGCCGCGTCTTTCGCCGCCATGACGGTTTCGGCGATGACGAAGGCTATGGCCGTGCCGACATGGCGGACCCGGTCGGCGGGCAGCACGGGATGTGGCGCGACCGGAACCGCCGAACCATCGCGGTTGTGCAGCGCAAGGTCGGGGGGGCCGCCGGCATTGGCCGGATGGGGGATGGCTTTGAGCCCGTCGGCGCGGGCGTCCTCCCCGGTGAGCACCGCGAGCACACCGGGCATGGCTTTCGCTGCCGTCGTATCGATGGCCCGTATCAGGGCATGGGCATGCGGAGCGCGCAGCGCCACGGCATAGGCCTGATCCGGAAAGTTGAAATCATCGCTGTAACAGCCGTGGCCCGTCAGGAGGCGCAAATCCTCCTTGCGGTGCACCGTACTCCCGATCCCTGCCTGCATTCCCAGACGGCCCTTTCCCGGAACCTATCCTAGCGGTTCGAGCTTTCCACTGCATCCTGGGCCTGGAGTGTTGTCGTCGGGGATTGCCCGTGACACGATCAGCACAGTCCGTTGGTCTGGTCAGTCCTTATCAGTGCTTATCAGTCCTTGGGTTTCGTAGCGCCGGGTTCGTAGGCCATGCCGCGTAGGAAATTCCCCTGGGCGTCTCTGTCCGATGACGCATTGCTTGAGGTCCGGCTCAAGGACCTCAAGGTGACCGTCGAAGGCACCTGGCTCGAGCAGTGCCTGCACAATCTCTATGACGAACTCGATGAGCACGGCATCCGGGTGCGCCCCCATGCCTGGATCTCGAACGAGTGGTTCTCCCCCGAAAATACGCCCGGCATCGCTATTCCCTTTTTCCTGGCTCATCCCCGGCTGATTCAGCTGGAAAAGAAAATGATGCTGGAAGTCGAGGGTGGCACCTGGTCGGAGTGCATGCGGATTCTGCGGCACGAGACCGGCCATGTCGTGACCCACGCGTACCAGCTCTATCGCCGCCGCCGCTGGCAGCAGCTGTTCGGCCCCTCGTCGCAGCGCTATCCGCGGTATTACCGGCCCAATCCGGCGAGCCGCAATCACGTCCAGCATTTGCGGCTGTGGTATGCGCAAAGTCATCCCGACGAGGATTTTGCCGAGACATTCGCGGTATGGCTGCGGCCGCGCTCGCATTGGCGCACGCGCTATGCCGATTGGCCGGCGCTCAAGAAGCTCGAATATGTCGACGAACTGATGGACGAGATTGCGGGCGTGCGGCCGACGCTGACGCATCGTGAAAAAGTCGATCCGTTGAGCAAGCTGACGCAGACGCTCGGCGATTATTACGAGAAGAAGCGCGCGCTGTACGCTGTCGATACGCCGAAGACCTACGACCGCGATCTGCGGCGGTTGTTCTCCGCCGATCCCAAGCATCACGGCTCGGAAGCGGCTTCTACGTTCATCCGCCGCAATCGCGCCCGCGTGCGCGAACTCGTGGCGAAGTGGACGGGCGAATATCAGCTGACCTTCGATGCCGTGCTCGACGACATGATCCAGAGATGCCGCGAACTCAATCTTGCGCGCCGTCGGTCCGGAGCGCAAGCTGCTTACGGAATTTACGATTCTGTTGACCGCAAAAACCATGCATGCCCTGTTTGGTTCATCGCGGCGAAGGTGGATCGCGTTATGAAACGGCTTCGCGTCCTGGTGCTCATGCACCCGGACCTGATACCCCCGGAATCGAGCAAGGGGTACACCGAACAAGAGATCAATGTCTGGAAAACCGAATACGACGTAGTGAGCACATTGCGTGCCGCGGGACACGATGTGCGCCCGCTCGGCGTGCATGACGAACTAAAGCCGATCCGCGACGACATCGACGCCTGGAAGCCGGACGTGGTGTTCACGCTGATCGAGCAGTTTCACGGCGAGGCCATCTACGACCAGAACGTCGTAAGCTATCTTGAGCTCTCGCGCGTGCCCTATACCGGCTGCAATCCGCGCGGGCTGATGCTGGCGCGCGGCAAGGATCTGTCGAAGACGCTGGTGCACTACCATCGCGTTCCGGTGCCGGCTTTCGCCGTCTTTCCGAAGGGCCGCAAGGTGAGGCGGCCGGCGCGGCTCGCTTTGCCGCTGATCGTCAAAAGCGTCAACGAGGACGCCTCTTACGGGATCTCGCAGGCTTCCGTCGTCGACACCGACGAAAAGCTCACCGAACGCGTCACCTTCATCCACGAACGGATCGGCACCGCGGCTATCGCCGAGCAATATATCGAAGGCAGGGAAATCTATGTCGGCATTGTCGGCAATGAACGCCTGATCGTGTTGCCGGTCTGGGAGCTGCGATTTCAGAATATGGCTGAAGGCGACTGGCTGATTGCCACCGAGAAGGTCAAGCACGATACCGACTATCAGGAACGCCGCGGCATTCGCCATGGGCCGGCGAAGGATCTCACCCCCGAACTCGCCACGCGCATTCAGCAGATGGCCAAGCGGATTTACCGGACACTCGAACTCGATGGCTATGCGCGCATCGATTTCCGCCTGGCCGCCGACGGCACGCCCTATTTTCTGGAAGCCAATCCCAATCCGGAAATCGCCGAGAGCCAGGAATTTGCCACGGCGGCGCGCCACGTCGGCATCAGCTATCCGGATTTGCTCCAGCGCATCGTGGCGCTTGGCATAAGGCGCGGATCGCCGTCGCTCGCATCGGACTAGACGCTTCTGCGCTTGTCGTGCGCGGCATGCGGCGCATGCTCGGCCTCGCGCTTTGCCGCATGGTGCTCGTGCGTGGCATGGCGCGCTTCGTGAAGCTCGCGTGAGCGATCGTGTCTGTGCTCGGCGGCCTGCTTTGGCGCGATTTGTGCGGCAGGTTCCGGCGTATTGCCGGCAGCCGGTCCATCTACGGGGGCCTGCGCGAGCTTTGCCTCTGTCATCTGCGCTTCCTGCAATTGCGCCTGCTCGACACTGGCAAAGGCGGGCAGGCCGCGGCAAGGCATGTGGCGAACGAAGGTCAGCGCATCGTTGTCCACCGGCATGCTCTTCCACGCATCGACGGAAAGACCGGTGATGCGCACGACGTAATCGCGCGTCTCGCGCGGCAGGCTGCGGCGATGCTGGAGCCAATCGGTGACACGGTGCGCGCCCGCATTGTAGGCCGCGGCGACGAAGCCGAGATTGCCGAATTGCAGCCACAGCTTCTGCAGGCGCCGCGCCGAAGCCGGGATCGCCTGCATCGGGTCAAACGGGTCATCGAGTCCGGTTTCGACCGCGGCCTGTGGCATGAATTGCGCGATCCCCATCGCGCCCTTCTTGCTGATATCGTCGGAGCGCAGCCGGCTCTCCTGCCAGAGCAGATTGGCAAAGAATGGAATTGGCAGATCGTTATCCTGCGCCGACGTGAAAAGCGCGTTGCACAGATCATCAAGCGAAACGTCCGCGGTGCGATTGCCGTCGCTTTCCGTATCTGTCGCCGCGAGGCTTCCGGTGGGAATTTCGGAATCGGCGGACGCCAATGTCACCTGATCGTCCACGTATCCGGGCCGTATTATTTCGACGGGCAGTTTGTGCGGTTGCAGCGCTGCGATGGCAAGCCGGTCTCCCTTGCCGGTTGAAGAGTCGATCTCGACGAGCGTCGAGAGGGAATCGGCGCCGGCGTCATGCGCATATTCGGCGAATAGCGACGAATATTCCGGCTCCCGCGCAGCGCTGTTGAGCCCGAGCAGGAGAATTCCGAACATTACGATCGCGCGCATCCCCGTTCCCTCACAGAGTGTGTGGCGACGGCGTCTCGCGACGCAGTCCAATGTGGTTAATGAATTATTTCCCCGACGCAGAACCGCTCATGCCGGTCCAACGGGGCGGCTTTTTGAGCGGATTGTGCGCCATTCAAGGCGAATTACGGCGGGTCAGGAGCGTTCGGAACTTGGAACCGTTCCAACCTCCTTGCGTCACTCCGCAGGAAATCGGATAGTTGCGTACGCGACCAATCGGCCGGGGGCGGCGGCGATCGGGGGAAACGCCAATGAACAGGGAGACGAAGATCTCTCAGGCAGAGCGCGCGGATACGCGTTCTAAGGTGCAATTTCAGTATCAGTCCGGCTTCGGCAATTATTTCGAATCGGAGGCCGCGCCTGGTGCATTGCCGGTTGGGCGGAACTCACCGCAGCGTCCGCCGCATGGCCTCTACGCCGAGTTGATTTCGGGTTCCTCGTTTACCACGCCGCGCGGTGAGAACCGCCGTACCTGGACCTACCGCATCCAGCCTTCGGTCGTGCACCGGCCTTACGCGCGCATCGAGAATGGTTTGATGCGCAGCGCTCCGTTCAATGACGTTGACGCGACGCCGACGCAACTGCGCTGGAGCCCCTTGCCGATTCCGAAACAGCCGACCGACTTCGTCGAAGGCATCGTTACGATCGGCGGAAACGGCGACGTGGCGACGCAGGTCGGCATGGCGGTTCACGTCTACACGGCGAACCGATCGATGACCGATCGCTGTTTCTACAATGCGGACGGTGAAATGCTGATCGTGCCGCAGCAGGGCCGTGCGCGCTTCGTCACCGAGCTCGGCGTGATCGAAGCGCCGCCGGGCGAGATCGTCATTATCCCGCGGGGCTTGCGCTTTCGCGTCGAACTGCCCGACGGCCCGTCACGCGGTTACATCTGCGAGAACTACGGCACGATGCTGCGGCTGCCGGAACTCGGCCCGCTCGGCTCCAACGGCCTTGCCAATCCGCGCGATTTCCTCAGCCCCGTTGCGGCCTTCGAAGACACCCATGCGCCGTGCGCCATGGTGTCGAAATTCCAGGGCAATCTCTGGATGGCGGAGATGGATCATTCGCCGCTCAATGTCGTCGCCTGGCACGGCAATTTCGCGCCGTGCAAATACGACCTTGCGCGCTTTATGGCGATCGGAACAGTCAGCTTCGATCATCCCGATCCATCGATCTATAGCGTGCTGACGGCGCCGTCCGATGTGCCGGGTACCGCCAATATCGATTTTGTGATCTTTCCGCCGCGCTGGCTCGTTGGCGAAGACACATTCCGCCCGCCGTGGTTCCACCGCAACGTCATGACCGAGTTCATGGGCCTGTTGCGCGGCGAATATGACGCGAAGGCCGAAGGGTTCCTGCCCGGCGGCGCCAGCCTGCACAATTGCATGACGGCGCACGGCCCCGATGCGGAAACCTGGGCGCGCGCCACGCACGCCGAGCTAAAGCCGCAAAAACTCGAAGACACGATGGCCTTCATGTTCGAGAGCCGCTTTGCCATGCGGCTGACGCGCCATGCCGTCGAATCGTCGGAGTTGCAGCACGATTATTTCGAAGGCTGGCAGGGTCTCGAGAAGAATTTCCGCGGTCCGTCCTCCTGAATTCGGCGAAATGGGCAAATCGTCGCGCCGCTCTTGCCGCGGAGGTTTTGCCCGTGCACGATTTTACTCGTGCGGCTGGTCCAGGAATTGCAACCCAGCAACTGAAGTCGCCGGGTAACTGATTGAGAGCCATCAAAGGATAAAACAGTGGGAATATTCGTACGCCGTCTCCTGCCGCGCGCGGCCATCGCATTCGCGGCTTTCATCGCCAGCAATGTCGCGCAAGCGCAGGATTATCCGATGCGGCCGATTACCGCGATCATTCCGTTCGCCGCCGGCAGCGCCAGCGATGTCGTCAGCCGCATCCTGTTCGACAAGATGTCAAAATCGATGGGCCAGACGATTATCGTTGAAAACAAGCCGGGCGCCGGCGGCAATACCGGGAGCGCCGACGCCGCCAAGGCCACTCCGGACGGTTACACAATTCTCGGCGGCGGCTCAGGTCCGGTTGCCGCCAATGTGACCCTCTACAAGCATCTCGACTACGATCCGGTAAAAGACTTCGAAACAATTTCACCGTTCGCGGCCTTCACGATTGTTGTCGCAGTGACCGCCAAGCTGCCGATCAATAGCCTGCAAGAGCTGATTACCTACGCCAAAGCCCACCCGGGCGAATTGAATTACGGTTCGGTCGGTATCGGCAGTTCGCAGCATCTTGCCGGCGAGTATTTCAGTCAGCTGACCGGCGCCAAGCTCACGCACATTCCCTACAAGAATATCGGCCAATATCAGCCGGATCTGATGGCCGGCGTGGTTCAGCTCGGCTTCCAGTGGTACCCGAACGTCTCCTCCGCAATTCAGGCCAAGGGCGCGAAGGCGCTCGCCGTTGCCGGCGCCAATCGGCTCGATGCGTTACCGGACACCCCGACGACAAAAGAGGCGGGGCTGCCGGACTACGTCGTCTCCGGATGGTTCGCGCTCCTGGCGCCGAAGGGCACGCCTGCGCCCATCGTCGCGAAATTGAACAGCGAGGTGAAGGCAGCGATTGCGGATCCTGAGCTTCGGGCGCGCTTCCAGCAGCAAGGAGCCGAACCGATCTATCTGCCGCCGGATCAAGCCAAGAAATTCATCGCCGATGAGATCGTGAAATATCAGGACATCATCACCAAGGCCGGCATTCCGCAGATCGAGTAACGCCGCCGCCGACTGACGGATCTGAAGGTCTAGGATCGCGCGAGCGCGAGGATTTGGCGCGCCTCTTTTGGCGTCGCTACATCGCGGCCCAGTCCATGCGCGATCTTGACCATCCGCTCGACGAGCACCGCGTTGTTCTTCGCAAGTTCGCCCGGCGCGATGTACGGGTTGTCTTCATAGCCAACGCGCACGTGGCCGCCGAGCGAAACTGCGAGTGCGAGCAAATCCCATTGCTTGTGCGGGTCCATCACGCTCACGTTCCAGATGCAGCTCTTCGGCAGGTGGTCCACCATGTAGATGAGCGCCTTCTCGGTCGGCGGCGTCCAGGTACCCCCGGGCCAGCCGAGAAACAGCGTCGTATAGGCCTTGTCCTTGAGGAAACCCTGCTTGCGGATGAATTCGAGATTCCAGAACGCGCCGGTGTGAAAGCACTCGACTTCAAGCTTCACCTTGTGCTCATCGGCAGCCTTGGCGTAGGCAAGCAACTCTTCAACCGGATGGATCGCCATCATCCGCTTGGGCGGGAATTGCGGGTCAGGATTAAAATATTCGTCGTGGGCGTTGAACGCGACCGCCATCATGTCAGGTCCAAGCGTCATCAGCTTGACCTTTTCCTCAAGCCGGGCGCTGGCGACGCCGAACTGCATGACCGGATCGCTCTTCGACAGGATTGCGTCCTGAAGCCGCTTCCAGCCGTCGTGATTGATGCGGGAGACCTGTTTGCCGTCGGCCTGCATCGATTCTTCGAGCGTCCGGATACCGTGAATATGCGCAATCGCAGCGCCGGCCTTGATGCCGTCGATATATTGCGTTGCCACGCCTTCGATATCTTCCTGCGGCGGGCAATAGTGATTGATCGGATAGGACGTTCTCGAATCGCAGGCGACGGTGATGATGAGCTTTTCCATGATGATCCCCGCCGATATGCGCTTCGCTACAATTCCAGTGCCGCGCCGCGGCCGGTCCCCAGCCCCTTCATGAATCGGCTGCGGATCAGCGTCGGAT
This sequence comes from uncultured Alphaproteobacteria bacterium, assembly GCA_963723335.1. Classification (GTDB taxonomy): domain Bacteria; phylum Pseudomonadota; class Alphaproteobacteria; order Rhizobiales; family Xanthobacteraceae; genus BOG-931. Next base: position 116,941 of record CAVRQJ010000001.1, read on the forward strand.
CGCGCGGGGTTTGCCCGGCGCCCGGCGTATCGTCGATCTTCACGGCAATCAAAGACGGTCCGCCATCGTCGAAACGGCGATCCAGCAATTTTTCGAAATGCGCTTCGTCACGCACCCATGTGCTGTTTGCGATACCGGCGCCGCGGGCCACCGCGACGATATCGGTCAGTCCGGCGGTCGCCGCCTGTTGCTTGCCGGTGATCTGATAGATGCCATTGTCCCAGATGACGATGGTAAGATTGCGCGGTTTGACGTTGGCGATGGTGGCGAGGCAGCCCAGACCCATCAGGATCGAACCGTCGCCTTCAAGCGCAATGACTCCGCGCTCCGGTTGCGCCAGCGCGACGCCGAGCGCAATCGGGCAGGCGAGCCCCATGCTGCCGAGCATGTAGAAATTCTGCGGCCGATGGCCGGCCGCGAACAGATCGAAATTGGCGTTGCCGATGCCGCCGATTACCGCTTCGTCGTGCGTGAGCTTTTGCACCAGAAGCTTGGTGAGCGCGGTGCGATTGAGCATTTTCACCGATGTTCGTTCGTTGCTCACGCGATACCTCTCAGATTTTCAGTTTGGCGCGTGCCGCGGGATTGCCGCCGGTCAGCAGCGGCGAGAGGATGAAGGCAACCGGTGCCTGCGTCGAATAGGCCTGCTTGATCGAGCTGTCGACGATGAACGGCATGGTCGCTTCGTCTGTGAGCGTATGATGCGTGATACCAAGCGTGTCGAGGACAGGCCGCATCGTGCGCGCGACCAGCGACTGCCCGATATTGAATTCGCCCATCGTGCCGCGTTCGGAAATCACCATGATCGCCGGGATTTGATACGGCATGACCAGCGAGGCGATCGTGTTGGGCAAGAGTGCGAAACCGGAGGTCTGCATCATCACCGCGCCGCGCAGCCCGGCCATATAGGCGCCAGTGACCGTGCCGACAGCCTCGTCCTCGCGGGTGGCGCCGACAGACAGGAAATAATTGTCGGCGGTGACGCCCTTGAGCAGCGGTGTGAGGACATTGTCCGGCACATAGCTGATGAGGCGGACGTCGTTGTCCTTCAATATCCCGAGGAAGGTGTCGGACCACGTCATGCGGGTATCCCGGTTGCGGAGGGTGACTTTCGGCCAGGCTAACGGCTAGGCTTCGGCCAAGCAGGACTATCGGCCGCCGGCCGGCCGTGCCGCAATAGAAAAGTGGAGGATCGCTTGACGGGGCTGGTGACGCGCATGGCGGCCGTCGCGGCGATCGCAGTTCTTTTCGCGTCTGCTTTGCGGGCGGCGGACGACTATCCGAACCGGCCGATCGTACTCGTCATTCCGCTGCCGCCGGGCGGCACCAACGACATCATGGCGCGCGCGGTCGCAGACAAAATGAGTCTGTCGCTCGGCCAGCAGATTGTCATCGAAAATCGCAACGCGGGCGGCAGCGGTACGGTCGGTTCGCGTCAGGTCGCGCATGCCGCGCCGGATGGCTACACAATTCTCCTCGGCTACACATCGACCCTTGCCACCGGCCCGAACCTTTATCGGGATGTCGGCTACGATCCGCGCAAGGATTTTGCGCCGCTTGGGCTGATCGCATCGGCGCCGGCGCTGCTTCTGGTTTACAAGGATTTGCCGGTCCATACCGTCGCCGAGCTGATCGCGCTGATGAAAGCCGCCAAGGATCCGTATCAGGTCGGCACACCGGGAATCGGCACGGTGAACTATCTCGCGTCGGTGCTGTTCGCGCAGCAGGCCGGACTAAAAGTCGAGCAGATTCCCGAGAAAGGCTCGAACCCGCTGATCACCGACATGATCGGCGGCTTTGTCAAAGTTGGCTTTAATCCCATTCCGGTGTCGCGGGCGGCGCTCGACGGCGGTTACATCCGGGCGCTGGCCGTGACTTCCGCCAGGCATTCGACGCTGATGCCAAATCTGCCGACGCTTGCAGAATCAGGTCTGCCCGGCTTCGACGCCACGCTGACCTACGGTCTGCTCGCGCCGGCGGGCACGCCGCGCGCGATCGTCGAACGACTGAACAAGGAATTGCGTGCAGCGCTTGCCAGCGAAGACGTGCGCAAGCGTATTATCCTCGCAGGCGGTGAACCGGAACCCACCACGCCAGAACAGCATGCCGCCGTCATCGATCGCGAGGAGACAAAATGGTCGGCCGCAATACGCGCCGCCGGCATTGAACCGCAATAAGGCAGACGCGCGATTGCGCTAGAGCCGACGGCCGAAGCCACCACGGAAGCCGGTTGTCAGTAGCGAGAGGACAAACAGCACTAGCGCCACAAGAAACACGATTTTCGCTATGCCTACCGCAGTGCCGGCAATTCCGCCGAATCCGAGAATGCCGGCAATGAGGGCGATGATCAAAAGCGTGACGACGAGGCTAAACATCTTTGCGCTCCGCAGGACAGTTGCCGGAGATTAAACTCGCGAGGACCGCCGTAGTTCCAGCGCTCAGATCTGATCGGGATCGTTTTTGGGTGGGAAAAACAAGACGCCGAGCACGAGGAGAAGGGCGAGAGTGGCGTAGATTTTTAATTCCGAATTGTGCAGCGCAAGCGCGAATTGTCCGCAGATGCGATTTACATTCGCGAGCAGCGAAACCGCACGGCTCATTTTTAATACCCTCAGTCCGTTCCGGCAGGCCGATAATTAAGCGTCGTCCCAATGGTTTGCGAAATGAGCGAAAGTGTGGCGTGGATGCCTACGATTGAACGAAAGTGGCCGAGGACGAGTGTGAAGCGACCTGGTATCCGCGTCAGAACGATGACTGTGCTGGCGGCGTTGATAGCAGCCACAGTCGCGGCCGTCGCGGCCGATTATCCGTCGCGTCCCATCACGCTGATCGTTCCCTATCCGGCCGGCGGTGGCAACGACGTGCTTGCGCGATTGGTCGCCGCCAAAATGAGTGCGAGCCTCGGTGAGCCCATCGTCATCGAGAATCGCGGCGGCGCCGGGAGCACGATCGGTACCCGGGACGCTGCACGGAGCAGTCCCGACGGCTACACGCTCCTGATCGCCACGAGTTCGCTCGCGATCAATCCGTCGCTTTATCCCGACGCGGCCTATGACCCGAAGAAAGACTTCGCACCGATAGGGTTGATCGGTTCGAGCCCGAACCTTGTGCTGGTCAATCCGTCCGTGCCGGCGCGTTCGATCGCCGAACTGATCACGCTGGCGAAGAGCCAGCCGGGAAAGATCGACTTCGCCTCGACCGGAATCGGCACGAGCACGCATCTCTCCGCTGTACTGTTCGCGCAGATGGCGCATATCACGCTCAATCCCGTTCCGTACAAGGGCGTGGCGCCCGCGCTCACCGATCTGATGGGCGGTCAGGTTGCGCTGATGTTCTGTCCCATGGCCGGCGCGGTCGGCTTCGTGCGCGCGGGCAATCTGCGGGCGCTCGCGGTGACCGGCGCGAAACGCTCACCACTGTTTCCGGATGTGCCGACCGTGGCGGAAGCAGGATTGCCGGGATACGAGGCGGGGCTGCATTACGGGCTTGTCGCGCCGGGCGGCACGCCGCCGCAGATCGTGGCGAGGCTCAACACCGCGCTCAATGGCGCATTGGCCGATGGCGAGATCAAGGACCGGCTCGCCGTCGACGGCGCCGTGCCGTTGCCGGGCACGCCAGAGGCCTACGGCGCCGATATCGCCAGCGAGGAAGCCAAATGGGCGGCGGTCGTCAAGACCTTTGCCGCAAAACCCTGATAACGTTGTTATCTGACGTCACGAAAGCTCCAATCGCCGCTCGAACGGAAACTCCCATGAATTTCGACTTCACGCCCGAGCAGACGCAATTTGCCGAGCAGGTGCGGCGCTTTGCGCGCGAGCATCTCGCCAATGGCGCGCTTGAGCGCGCGCATAGTGCTGGCTTTCCCTTCGATGTCGCCCAACTCATGGCCAAGCAGGGCCTCATGGGCATCACGCTGCCGCAAAGCGACGGCGGGCAGGGCGGAACGCTGATGGACGCGGTGATCGCCATCATGGAGGTCGCCGCGGAGTGTCCGCGCAGCGCTGACGTGGTGCAGTTCGGCAATTTCGGGCCGATCCGGACTTTCGCCGAATATGGCACTCCGCTGCAGAAGAAACGCTGGCTCGGCGAGCTTCTGGCGGGGCGTATGGTTATGAGTCTCGGCATGACGGAGCCCGACGCCGGCTCCGCTCTCACCGATCTCAAGACCGCTGCGCGCGCCGACGGTGCGCACTATGTCATCAACGGCAGCAAGGTATTTTCAACGTTCAGCCCCGACGCGCAGGTCTTTCTTGTCTATGTGCGCTTCGGCCCCGGTGTCGGCGGCATCGGGTCGGTTCTTATAGAGCGCGGCACGCCTGGATTTTCCATCGGTGCGGCATCGGCGTTCATGAGCGGCGAGGAATGGTGTGAACTTGCCTTTACCGACTGCCGCATTCCAGCCGAGAACGTGCTTCTCGGGCCAGGCGGGTTCAAAAAACAGATGACCGGTTTCAATGTCGAGCGTCTCGGCAATACGGCGCGCTCGCTCGCCTATGGCCGCTATGCCTTCAATGCGGCGCGCGACTATGCGATGACGCGTGAACAGTTTGACCGGCCGCTGTGCGAATTCCAGGGCCTGCAATGGAAGTTCGCGGAAATGGCGGTCAAACTCGACAGCGCGCAATTGCTGCTCTACCGCGCCGCGGCGAATGCGGATCGCGGCCTGCCGTCACCCTATGAAACCGCTGTCGCCAAGGTAGCCTGCAATCAGGCGGGGTTTGAGGCTGCGAACGAGGCAGTGCAGATCATGGGCGCGCTGGGCTATAGCCGCGAGACTCTGGTTGAATATTGTATGCGGCGCACGCGTGGCTGGATGATTGCCGGCGGCTCGATCGAAATGCTGAAGAACCGGATTGCCGAGCACGTCTTCGATCGCCGCTTCGATCAGCGCAAGCGGCCATCCGGAGCGGGGTGACAGTGTCGTTTGCCGGAGCAATGCCGTTCGACCGTCGACGGCTCCTGCCGCTTGCCGACTGGCTTGCGGTCGGTGTTGCGATATCGCTGCCGTGGTCGACTTCGGCGACCAGTATTCTCATCGCACTCTGGCTTATCGCTGTCCTTCCGGCCCTGAGCACTGGCGCGGTCCGGCGCGCAATCGCTAATCCGGCCGGATATTTTCCAATCTTGCTTTGGTTGCTCGCGGCACTCGGAATGCTATGGGCCGACGTCACGTGGAGCGAGCGATTTCGCGGTCTTGATGGATTTGACCGGCTCCTCGCCATTCCACTGTTGCTGGCGCAATTCCGTGGCTCGGCGCGTGGCGCCTTCGTGCTGTATGGATTCCTTGTTTCAGCGATGTGCGTTCTTGCGGCATCGTGGCTCTCAATACTCATTCCCACGCTTGGAATTCACGGCAAATTCTACGGCGTGCCTGTCAAGGATTACATTTTTCAGAGTGATGAGTTTCTACTCTGTGCCTTCGCGCTTTTGGGAGTTGCCGGCGATACCTGGCGTCAGAAAAAAGGCCGCGCCCTCGCGCTATGCGCTTTGGCTGTCGTCTTCCTGGTGAACATCCTCTTTGTGATCACGAGCCGCACCAATTTAGGTGTTCTGCTATTTTTGATACTTGCGCTCGGATGGTGGCTGGCGAATCTGAAGGGAGCCGTGCTGGCGTTCCTGATCGCGGCAATACTTGCACCGGTGCTGTGGTTCAGTTCGCCCCATCTGCGTGATTTTGCGGGTCATGGCGTGGAGGAACTGCGCGATTATTTCACGCGAAACGAAGTGACTTCGGCGGGAGAGCATGTCGAATTTTTGAGACAATCAGTTGCGATCGTGGAGAAAGCGCCGGTCTTCGGGCACGGCACCGGATCGATCGCCGAACAATTCCAGCACGTGGCTGCCGGCGAGACCGGCGCTGCGGCTGTTGCCACGGTCAACCCACATAATCAGATTTTCGCAGTTGCGATCCAGCTCGGCGCGGTCGGCGCCGCGGTGCTGATCGCGATGTGGGTAGTGCATTTTGCATTGTTCCGCGGCAGCGGCTGGGCTGCCTGGATCGGCATGGTCATTGTCCTTCAGAACGTGGTGTCGTCGCTCGCGCACTCTCACTTGTTCGACTTCACGCAGGGCTGGCTTTACGTGTTCGGCGTCGGCGTGACGGGAGGAATGGCGCTGCGGAAGTCCGATGCCGATCTCGATGGATGCCGACACAGGACGGCGCCTATACGGCGGCATGAAATCCGACGGCACAGGCTCTTAGCCGAAGCCGCCTATTTGCGTCCGCGGGAAAACGTGAAGAGCAGCCACGCTACGAGTGTGCCACCCGCTGCCAATGCTGCAGCGTCGATCGCATGAGAGGGCCGCACGATCGTCAAAAGCGCCAGCGCAGCAAGTGCGAGATTGACGATGAAAACGCGCGTCACGACATCGATCACACTAAAGCCGCGGTCGGTCGCGCGCTGGTAAAAATGTGAGCGATGCGCTTCCCAGATATTCTCATGGTTGAGCGCGCGCCAGAGCAGCGTGATGGTACTGTCGGCGACATAATATAAAGGCAACAGGATTGCTGCCGCGTGTCCACCATGGCCGCCGACCAGCACCAAAAGCCAACCGATAACAAGCCCGATGGGAAGACTGCCGACGTCGCCGAGAAAGAGTTTTGCCAGCGGACGATTGAAATAGGCAAAGCCGATCATTGCGCCGCATAGGGCGAGGCTGACCACAATTGCGGGTGCTGGCAGAAGTCCCATGAAACCGATCGCGGCGAGTGTCCCGGTCACCGGGACGACCTCCGCGACAGTCATCCAGTCGAGGCCGTCCATGAAATTCACGAGATTGACGAACCAAAGCCCGGCCACAAGCAACAGTCCCCGCTCGACCCACCACGGAAGAAAGGCCGCGACGCGCAGACCGTCGGGCAGGGCAAAGATTACAAGAGCGACCGCGATCGTCTGGATGCCTAGCCGTAGTGCAATTGTGATCGGGCGAATATCAGCGGCTGCGCCGGCGCATGCGATGATCATTGTAGCTGCGAGGATCACTCCAAGGGATGTGTCAAAGCCGGAAATGCCGAAGCATGCTCCCGCAACGGTCGCGATAATGACGGCAATTCCGCCGCCCTGCGGAGTAGGCTCGCGGTGCGAGGATCGGGCGTTCGGCCTCGCCAAAGCATAACGTTGAAGCCAAGGCCGCAGGATGACGACAAGCCCGGCACATACAAACGCAGAAATTGCTAAAATCGCTGCGCTGTGGGCGACCCACATGGCCGAGTTCAGACTTTCTTGCCAAACATCGAAAGCTCGACGAGGGTGCAGACCGCGTGAGCTGCGGTGATGTGAATTTGCTGAATGAGCGGCGTTTCATCCGCGGGGGCGAAGAGGCAAACGTCGCAGAGTTCCTTCATCGCGCCGCCGCCGGCGCTGGTGAAACCGATTGTCGTTATACCGGTGTCGCGCGCGGCGCGCAGAGCTGCAAGGATATTGGGCGACCGGCCGGACGTCGAAATTGCAATAAATCCATCACCACGCTTGCCAAGGCCGCGTATTTGACGCTCGAACGTCTTGTCGAAACCATAGTCGTTGCCGACCGCGGTGAGGACCGAAGTGTCCGCGCTCAGCGCGATTGCCGGCAGCGGTGCTCGATCGAAATTCAGCCGCGAAAGAAATTCGCCGGCGATGTGCTGCGCATCCGCCGCGCTGCCGCCATTGCCCGCGATCATGAGTTTATTGCCGGATCGGAATATGTTTTCCGTCAGATCGGCGATTGTGCGAATTGTACGATGCAGCGTCTCGTCACGCGTGGCGCGTTCCATCGCCGCAAGCGATTGACGAAAGTGCAGAACGACGGGATCGTCGGCAGGCTTGTCCATCGGCTTTCCGGTTGGCAGCCCTTCGGCGCCGAGCAGGCTCGTTAGGCTTTTAATGGTGGGCGTTTCGCATGGCAAGCTGCCCGAAAATCGCGGTAAACGGCGATGCGATTAAACAACAAAAACAAAAACAGGCTGGACCGCGGGCGGGAACGGGACGTATAGCAGCGCCGAGTGCAGCCAGAACTGTGTGATGTCCCCAACTGAAACGCGAATGGCACCGGCGCAGACCGCACGGCCGCCGATGCCGCTGTCGGTGATTCTGCCGAATTTCAATCATGGAAACGTGATTGCACGCGCACTCAGCGCGCTGCTTGCCCAAACGCCGGCAGCCCGGGAGATCATCGTCGTCGACGACGGATCGACAGACAACAGCGTGGAAATCGTCGAGGCGATGCAGCGCCGGCATCAATCCATCCGGCTCATCCGCAACAAGACCAACCAGGGCATCATCGCCTCTGTAAAGACGGCGCTCGCGGCGGCGACAGGCGACTATCTGCTGTTCGCGGGATCCGACGATTTCGTGCTGCCCGGCCTGTTCAGTCATGCGCTGGCTGGTCTGACCGAATATCCGCAAGCCGCTTACTTTTGTGCCGGTGTTGCGCTGGTCGACGCGGACTGCCGGGTGATCGGGTTACGTCCGGTGACCGAGCCGCGATACGGTGGTGGTTATCTGTCGCCCGTGGACGTGCGCCGTGTGATCCGGGGAACCGATTTTTGGGTGCTGGGGACCAGCACCATCTATCGCCGGCAATTACTGGCCGACATAGGATATTTCGACGAGCATCTGGGATCCCTCGGCGATGTCCTGGCCAATCGGCTTCTCGCTTTTCGCCACGGTTTCTATTTCGATCCCGCGGTGCTGGCGGCCTATAACAAGGATCCGATGAGCTTCTCCGCGCGCAATGCGCTGTCCGTGAGGGAAAGCCGCCGGTTTCTCGACGCTGCCGGGACGTGGATCGCAAAAAACCTGCCTGAGGACGTTCGCGACGAGCACGGACGAGTATTCGACCGCCGTATGCGGTTTGGTTTGGCGCGTCTATGGATCATTTGGCGTGACGGGCAGCTCAAGACGGACGCGATTGCCGACATCCTGAATTTTGGTACTTTCGATCGAGCGGCTTTGCGGCTTCTGGCTCGGTCTTCTTTCGGCTCGAACTTGCTCGTTCTGGGATGGATGACTTTGCGCATGCCGCCGTTCAGCTTTCGGGCCATGGCTGCGGCGTGGTGGCGTGCGCTCCGGTTCAAATGGGCCGGCCGGGATGCTGTTCAGCGCGAAGTCGATGCCGCCAAGGTCAGAGTGAACGCGTAGTAGCGTCACAATCAAGGATTATGCTTTATTTTCAATCTCTTATGAAGGTGTTCATGCGATGAACGAAATGCTTGACGTTCACCGGATGAACACGGTAGCGGTAGAGCGGATGAGGGATATCCATGCTCGACGCCGCCAAGAGCGACAAGACCGAGGATGCGCGCATCCTGCTCGACCTGCTCAGTTCGGTCGAGCGCGATGGCGACCAGTCGCAACGCCGCCTCGCTTCGGAACTCGGCATCGCCCTTGGCCTGGTCAACGCTTATCTGCGGCGATGCGTCAGGAAGGGGCTGGTCAAGGTCACGGCAACGCCTGCCCGCCGCTACATCTACTATCTGACACCGCAAGGCTTTGCCGAAAAATCACGCCTGACCGTCGAATACCTCTCGGTCTCCTTCAGCTTTTTCCGCCGCGCCAAGGCCGAATGCAGTGCCGTCTTCAGCATCGCGGCTGAACGCGGGTTCCGCCGGATTGCGCTCGCCGGCATTTCCGATCTTGCGGAGATCGCGATGATCTGTGCGCTCGACAGCGGCGTAGAGGTCGCGGCCGTCGTCGACGATAAATCGGCTTTGTCGAATTTCGTCGGCGCGCGGGTCGTGCCTTCCTTCGAGGACATAGCCGGAAGCTGCGACGCCGTGCTCATCACCGATCTGCATCGGACGGCTGATCTGGCCCAGCAAGCGATTGCTCTTTTCGGCGCCGAGCGCGTGCTTACGCCGAAACTGATCCTGCCGCCCCCGCGGGTGACAAACGGAGGCAAGACATGATCGAACCGTCCTGGCACGTGGTTCAGGTTCACGTCCACGCCGAAGCGAAGGCGCAAATTCATCTCGCACGGCAGGGCTTCGAGACCTATTTACCGCGCTATCTCAGGCGCCGTCGGCATGCGCGCCGGACCGATATGGTGGCCGCGCCGCTCTATCCATCCTACCTGTTTGTGACTTTCAATCCGTCGATCCACAGATGGCGGTCAATTCAATCGACTGTGGGGGTCGCGCGTCTTGTCTGCAACGGCGAAACTCCGGCCGCAATCGACGGCGCGATTATTGACGGCCTGAGAAGCCGCGAAAACGAGCAGGGCTATATTCAACTCGAACGCCGGCCGCAATTTGCGGCTGGCGATAAAGTTCGGGTGCGCGAAGGCGTGTTCTGCGATTGTTTGGGCCTGTTTGAAAGTCTCAGCGATCGCGAGCGTGTCGCCATTCTCCTTGAACTCCTCGGCCGCAAGGTGCGCGTGGTCCTGGACGAGGACTTCGTCGTCGCGGCGTAAGCCGTGGTGGCGTCTTTTTGTTATGTCGTCGGGGACGAGCGAGTCACCCGAAGTGCGGTAGCGTGGAACATTGGCTCCAGATAGCCGGAAACCATCTTGGCTCAGATAATACTTAAAAACGTCATTGCCGATTTTCCGGTTTACGGAACGCAGCCGAGCTTGCGCAACGTGTTGTTCGGCCGCGTCGTCGGTGGCGCGCTACGTCATCAGAGCGCCGGCGGCAAGCGAGTTGTCGTTCGCGCACTCGACAATGTATCGCTGACGGTGAACCACGGCGATCAACTGGGGATCATCGGCCATAACGGCGCCGGTAAGTCGACCCTGCTCCGCGTCTTCGCCGGTATCTATCAGCCGGACGCGGGCGCAATTACCATTGAAGGGCGGGTATCGCCGCTGTTCAACAGTTCACCAGGGCTCGATCTCGACGACACGGGATATGAGAACATCGTGACCTGCGGACTGCTTCTCGGCATGAGTCGGGACGAGATCAGGCGAAAATTGCCGGAGATCGAGGCATTCAGTGAGTTGAGCGATTATCTTGCGCTCCCTGCGCGCACCTATTCGGCCGGCATGCTGGTGCGTCTCGGTTTTGCTATCGCGACCTCGATCGATCCGGAAATTCTTTTGCTTGACGAGGAACTGGGAGCGGGCGACGCACGCTTTGCTGCACGCGCGGCAAAGCGTGTTGAAGCCTTGATCGGACGCTCGAGCATCGTTGTGCTTGCTTCTCAATCCGAAGACCTGATCCGCAGAATATGCAACCGCGCGATCTTGCTGGATCACGGCCGGATTGTTGCCGACGGGCCCACCGGCGAGGTGCTCGAAATATACGCCAAGACGAACAGGGACGAGCCGCAAGGTGCGCCACCGCAATCGGACAATCATGTAAGCGCCGATCAAGCCGAGCCAGTAGCCGTGCGCGCGGTTTGATTCAACTTAGACGTCACCGCACACGATACGGAGGAAGCAAGTCATGGGTATCGTCAAGCAGGTCAAGATATTCGCCGATGGTGCCGATATAGACGGCATCCTGAAGCTCTCCAAAAACCCGCTCATCAGGGGATTCACGACGAACCCGACTTTGATGCGCAAAGCGGGCATCGAGGATTATGAGGCTTTTGCGCGCCAGCTCGTCGAGGCAATCCCCGATCGGCCGATCTCGTTCGAAGTATTTGCTGACGATTTCGACGAGATGATTGCGCAGGGCCGCGTGATTGCGTCCTGGGGCTCGAACGTCAACGTGAAGATCCCGGTCACGACGACCAAAGGCTCATTCACGGGCCCGGTCGTGCGCACGCTCGCCAATGCCGGCGTGGTCGTAAACGTGACCGCGATCACCACGGAACAGCAGGTCCAACGCGTCGCTGAGTGCCTGGCGCCGGGCGTTGGCGCAATCGTGTCGGTGTTCGCCGGGCGCGTGGCGGATACCGGCCGCGACCCTATTCCGGTCATGAAGGCCTCGCTCCGTGCCCTGTCCAGTCGTCCGAAAGCCGAACTTCTTTGGGCAAGCCCCCGCGAGCTCCTGAATATCTTCCAGGCCGATGAGATCGGATGTCACATCATTACGGTCAGTCACGATGTCCTTGCCAAGCTGTCGCTCGTCGGCAAGGACCTCGACGAATATTCGCTCGAGACAGTGCAAATGTTCCATCAGGATGCGGCGGCGGCAGGTTTCAATATCAAAACGCCGCTCCGCAAGGCGGCGTCCTGAGCCTTTCAATCTTCGCGCAGAATTCCAGATAGATCGGAGACGAGGAAATGCCCAACAAATTTTCGCGTGTATTCGTGACGGGCGGTGCGGGCTACATCGGCTCCGTTCTGATCCCGAGACTGCTCGACCGCGGATATAAGGTGACGAGCTACGATATTTCCTATTATGGCGACAACTTCCTGCCGAAGAGCAATCCGAACCTCCAGGTCGTCCAGGGCGATATCCGCGATACGGCGAAGCTAGCAAAATCGATTGCCGGCCATGACGCCTTTATCAGCCTCGCCTGCATCTCTAACGATGCAAGCTTCGAACTCGACGAGAACCTCTCGACCTCGGTCAATCTCGACGCCTTCGAGCCGATGGTCGTTGCCGCCAAGAAAGCAGGCGTGAAGCGATTCATCTTCGCGTCGTCCAGCTCGGTCTACGGCGTATCCGAACAGCCGAACGTGACTGAAGATCATCCGCTCGTTCCGCTCACGCTCTATAATAAGTACAAAGGCATGTGTGAGCCGTTGCTGTTCAAGCATACCGACGCAAGCTTCGTCGGCGTCGTGTTCCGTCCCGCAACCGTTTGCGGCTACGCACCACGGCAGCGCTTCGATCTCAGCGTCAACATCCTGACCAATCACGCCATCAATAACGGCAAGATCACTGTTTTCGGCGGCGAGCAATTGCGGCCTAACCTGCATATTCTCGATTATTGCGACGCGGTTCAGGTGCTGCTCGACGCGCCCGACGAAAAGATCGCCAACGACATCTTTAATGTCGGCTATCAGAACATGTCGATCATGGACATTGCCCTGCTGGTCAAGCGCATCGTCCAGGAGGAGTTTCCGGATAAAGGCGAGATCGGCATCGTCACGACGCCGAGCGACGACAAGCGCTCCTACCACATCAATTCCGACAAGGTCCGCCGCGTGCTCGGTTATGCGCCCAAGCGCACGATCGAGGAAGCCGTGCGCGACCTGTGCCGCGCATTCAAGGACGGCAGGCTTCCCAACTCGATGGTGGACGACATTTATTACAACGTCCGCAGGATGAAGCGTCTGCAGGCCGCATGAGCGAGCGAATCACCGTTGTAACCGGCGGCGCCGGTTTCATCGGCAGCCATATGGTCGATCTGTTGCTCGCTCGCGGGTACCGCGTGCGCGTGATCGACAATCTTGTCGGCGGACGCGAAGCCAACCTCGCCCATCACGGCAACGAACCCAGGCTGTCATTTGAACGAGGGGACATCCGGCAGCTTGACGCCGGTAGTTCGCTATTCAAGGACGCGACATTCGTCATTCATTTTGCAGGGATCGGCGATATCGTCCCGTCGATCGAGCGGCCCACCGATTATATGGAGACCAATGTCCAGGGCACGGTGCGGGTGCTTGAATGTGCCCGTGCGGCGAAAGTGAAGAAATTCGTCTATGCCGCGTCTTCGTCCTGTTACGGCCTTGCCGATGTGCCGACCCGTGAAGACCATCCGATCGCGCCCGAGCATCCTTACGGGCTGAGCAAATATCTCGGCGAAATGTCTGCGTTCCACTGGCATCAGATCTACCGGCTCCCAGTGAATTCGATCCGTATTTTCAATGCCTACGGCCCGCGCGTGCGTACGACGGGGGCTTATGGCGCGGTGTTCGGCGTTTTCTTCAAGCAGAAACTCGCAGGCAAGCCTTTCACGGTGATCGGCGACGGAACGCAGCGGCGCGACTTTCTTTACGTGACGGACGTCGCGAGCGCTTTCCTGCTCGCGGCCGAAAGCGATCTCACCGGGCAAATCTGGAATCTCGGCGCCGGCGATCCGCAAAGCGTCAATCGGCTGGTCGATCTCCTCGGCGGTCCGGTTGTCCATATTCCCAAACGTCCAGGCGAGCCCGATTGCACCTGGGCCGACATCGCCAAAATCCGGCGTGATCTGGGCTGGAAGGCTGCGAGTTCCGTTTGACGAGGGTGTCCGGCGCATGATGCAGGACATCGAGTTGTGGCGCGACGCTCCGCTGTGGGATCCGCAGTCGATCGCGGTCGCTACGAAGACTTGGTTCGAGTATCTGGGACGGGAGGCCTAACGTCGTGGAATCGCTCGGCAGCCATTACAAGCACAAGATCAAAACTCCGGAAGAGATCGCCCGGCTGATCGGCGATATGCCGCGCAAGCGCAAGGTGATCATGTGCCACGGCGTATTCGACGTCGTGCATCCTGGTCATTTGCGTCATTTGCTTTACGCCAAGAGCAAAGCCGACATTCTGGTCGCAAGCCTGACCGCCGACCGTCATATATCGAAGGGGCGGTACAGGCCGCATGTGCCGCAGGATCTGCGCGCGATCAATCTCGCGGCGTTCGAGATCGTCGATTATGTGATTATCGATCCCGAACCGACGCCGCTGAAGAACATTGCGCTGATAAAGCCGGATATCTTCGCCAAAGGTTATGAATATCAGGCGAGCGGTCTGCCGCTGAAGACGCAAGATGAGCTTGAATTGATCCGCAGCTATGGCGGCGAGATCATCTTCACGCCTGGCGATTATGTCTTCTCGTCCAGCCAGTTGATCGAGGCATCGCCGCCGTCATTGCGCATCGAAAAGCTGATGACGCTGATGGAAAGCGTGGATCTCACCTTCGACAAACTGCGTCGCGTGCTCGACACGCTCGGCGGCCGGCGGGTCCATGTCGTCGGCGATATCATCGTCGATTCCTTCACCCATACGAGCATGATCGGCGGCCAGACCAAGACGCCGACTATCAGTGTTCTGTTTGAGCATAAGACCGACTATATCGGCGGCGCCGGCGTTGTCGCCGAACATCTGAGAGCTGCCGGCGCCGATGTCGTATTTTCGACGGTCCTCGGCGAAGACCACCTTAAGGATTTCGTGCTGGAGGGCTTGGCCAAATCGGGAGTCGAATGTAATCCGATCATCGATAAGAGCCGACCGACCACCAACAAGAATGCGATTATTGCGGGTGGCTATCGGCTCCTTAAGGTCGACACGCTCGACAACCGGTCGATTTCCGACGAGATCGTTCTCAGTCTTTCGAAATCAGTTGCCACGCAGAAGGCCGAAGCACTAGTCTTCAGCGACTTTCGTCACGGCTTGTTCAACCGCCGCACGATTCCGACGCTGACCGATGCGATTCCCGAGCGGATGTACAAGGTTGCCGACAGCCAGGTAGCGAGCCGCTGGGGCAACATCACCGATTTTCGTGATTTCGATCTCATCACGCCGAACGAACGCGAGGCCCGATTTGCGCTTGGTGACCAGGATTCCGGCATCCGGCCACTGGCGGCGGATATTTTCGATGCGGCCAAGTGCAAGACGTTGATCCTCAAGCTCGGCGACAAGGGCGTGCTGACCTGCCGCCACGGCGATCATGAGGCGCTCGACTCGTTCTTCGTCATCGACAGTTTTGTCGACCGGCTGGTCGACGGCGTCGGCGCCGGCGATGCGCTTCTTGCCTACGCAACGCTGTCCATGCTGGCCAGCAAGTGCGAGTTCACGGCAACCATTATTGGTACTCTGGCCGCGGCTTGCGAATGCGAGAAAGACGGCAACATCCCGATCAACGTCGACGACGTTCGACACAAGCTTGATGCCGTCGAACGCGAAGTGAAGTTCGATTGACGGCGTGATGCGCGTTATTGTCATCGGACTTGGCGTTCAGGGCCACAAACGCAAGCGCTTCGCCGGCGCCGATTATGTCTGTTCGGTCGATGTGCGCAATCCGGACGCCGACTTCCGGGACATAAGCGAAGTCTCGCCCGACAGATATGATGCGGCGCTGCTCTGCGTTCCGGACTCCGCCAAAATCGGGCTGCTCGATTACCTTGTCGAGAATGGCAAGCACGCGCTCATTGAGAAGCCGCTTGTTGCGGACAACGAGGCGGTGCTGGCGCGGCTGCAGGCAAGCGCGCGCAAAAAGGGCGTCGTTCTCTATGTCGCCTACAATCATCGCTTCGAGCCGCATTTCGTCCGCATGCGCGATCTTGTCGCTTCGGGCGCGCTCGGCACGATCTATCGTTGCCGCATGTTCTACGGCAATGGAACGGCACGGCTCGTGCGCAATTCGGATTGGCGCGATCAGGGGGCCGGTGTCCTCGACGATCTGGGATCGCACGTGCTCGATACTGCACGATTCTGGTTCGGCGATATCGGCGACAGTTTCTCGGTCGTATCGGCTGACCGCTTCGAAAATCGCGAGCCCGGATCATGTCGTCTTTGCCGCGACGCACAGCCGTCCTCGGCTGGAATTCGAAATGACGTTGCTGAGCTGGCGTAATCACTTCACCTGCGATGTCTTTGCCGAAAACGGCAGTGCGCATATCAGTTCACTCTGCAAATGGGGTCCTTCCGAATTCACCCATCGCACCCGCGTGTTGCCGAGTGGCCGCCCGCCGGAGCAAACGGTGACGCTCGTTGAGGACGATCCGACCTGGGCCCTGGAATACGAGCATTTCAAAACTTTATGCGCGGAACGCCGGCCGACCGATTTGTCGAGCGACATTTGGCTTAATCGTGCACTGCGAAAGCTCGGTGCTGAAGTGGCGATAGCGTGAACAAACCCGTCATCGGTTATGCTGGGATGACCCATCTCGGCCTGGTTTCGGCAAGCGCTGCTGCGGCACAGGGCTTCCGCACGATCGCGTTCGATGTCGACAGCGCCTTGATCGGACGGCTGAAGAACGGTGCGTTACCGGTAAACGAGCCGGGCCTGCCGGAACTGATTGGCAAACACAAGACGGATCTCGTCTTTAGCGCCGATACCGGCGCGCTCGGCGAATGCGATCTGATTTACATTGCAGTCGACGTCCCGACCGACGATCAGGGGCGCAGCGATCTTGCGCCAATCAAGGCGATGGTCGAGCATGTGCGTCCCAGGCTTGCCACCGGCGCGCTCCTTGTCATCCTGTCGCAAGTGCCGCCGGGATATAGCCGTGCGCTAGGGATGTCCGGCGACCAGCTCTACTATCAGGTCGAAACGCTGATCTTCGGACGCGCCGTTGAGCGCGCGACCAAGCCCGAGCGTTTCATCGTCGGCTGTGCCGATCCACGGCGTCCGCTGCCGCCGGCCTTGCAGGCTTTCCTTGCGTCGTTCTCTTGTCCGATCCTGCCGATGGCGTACGAGAGCGCGGAACTTGCCAAGATCAGCATCAATTTCTGCCTTGTGGCATCGATCTCGGTGGCAAATACGCTGGCGGAAGTCTGCGAGCGCGTCGGTGCCGATTGGTCGGATATCGCGCCGGCATTGAAGCTCGACAAGCGGATCGGGCAGGGAGCCTATCTCAGCCCCGGTCTGGGCATCGCCGGCGGCAATCTCGAGCGCGATTTGCGCACCATCGTGCAGCTCGGCGAGGACAAGAAAACCGATGTCGGCGTGGTCAAAGCGTGGCTTGCCAACTCGGCGCACCGCAAGGACTGGACTTGGCAGATATTGCAGGATCATGCGTTGAAGACCAATCCGGCGGCCAAGATCGCCGTGCTTGGCCTCGCCTACAAAGAGAATACGCATTCGATCAAAAACTCGCCGTCGCTCGTGCTGCTGGAACACTTGAGGGGGAGATCGATCACCGTGCACGATCCGGTGGTGCCCGCCTCGGTCGCGCCGTGGACCGTCGGCGCGCCAGATCCCCTGGCGGCGGCTGCAGGCGCGGATGTGCTGGTGATCGCCACGCCATGGCCGCAATACCGCGAGCTGCGGCCTGCAGATCTCGCGCGAGCGATGAAGGGGCGGGCGGTATTGGATCCCTATCGTGTTCTCGACGGCCGCGCTTGCGTCGCCGCCGGCTTGACCTATCACACCCTCGGCATGCCGCCCTTGGCGCCAGCGGCCTAGATCGGCACTGATGCTTCAACATCATAATGCAACGCCCGCCACGCCTGCCCGCACTGTCGTGCTCGGCTCGGGCGGCTTTATCGGCGGTGCGATTCTCGCCAAGCTCCGGACCGCGGGTGTTGCGGTCGTCGGGTTCGGGCGCAAGGAACTCGATCTGCTTGCGGACGGCGCCGCGCTACGGCTCGCCGCGCTGTTGCAAGCGGACGACACGCTTGTCATGGTTTCGGCGCGCGCGCCCTGCAAGACACCCGCCATGATGCTGGAGAATATCCGCATGATGGCGTCGGTCTGCGACGCTCTGGTCAAACGGCCGATTGCCCATCTTGTCTATGTGAGTTCGGACGCGGTCTATGCCGACGGACCGTTGCCTCTCACGGAGACGTCACCGGCTGCGCCAACGAGTTTGCATGGCGCAATGCATCTTGCGCGCGAGCAGATGCTCCTGTCGGTGAGCGGCACAACACCACTAGCCATATTGCGGCCGACGCTCGTCTATGGCGCCGGCGATCCACATAACGGCTACGGGCCCAACAAATTCCGCCGCCAGGCTAATCGCGGCGAAACAATTGTCCTCTTCGGCGAAGGCGAGGAACGCCGCGATCATGTCGATGTCGACGACATCGCCGATATTGCCCGCCTTGTTCTCTTCCACCGCTCGGCCGGCGTGTTGAATATAGCTACCGGCGCGGTCGCGAGTTTTCGCGTCCTGGCGGACAAGGCCGTCGCACTTTCGCCGCGTAAGGTCGAGATCAAAGGTTCGCCACGCAAAGGGCCGATGCCGCACGACGGTTATCGTCCGTTCGATCCGGCAGCGACGCTTAAGGCGTTTCCGGCTTTTCGCTATACGCCGATCGATGCCGGTCTTGCGCGCGCGCAGCATCAGGAATTCGGCTGATGCCCCACGTCGATTTGCTGCGGGCGCTGCCAAAGACCAAGCGCAACATTCAAAAGCGCGCCGAGGGCAAGGATCCCGCGGTCATCGCCATCGCCAAAGAATATGGCGAGATGTACTGGGACGGCCCGCGCGAATACGGTTATGGCGGCTATCGCGACGACGGCCGCTGGCACCCGGTGGCGCGAGATATCATAGCGCGGTACGGACTGAAGGCCGGCATGCGCGTTCTCGATGTCGGCTGCGGCAAGGGCTTTCTGGTCAAGGCGCTCCTGACGGAATGTCCCGGCCTTGAGGCTTTCGGCCTCGACATCTCACTCTATGCTCTGATGCATTGTGCGCCGGAAGTAATCGGCCGCATTCATCTCGGCAGCGCCGACAAAATGCCGTTTCCCGATGGCGCGTTCGATTGCGTGCTGTCGCTCAACACCATTCATAATTTCCCGCGGCCGCGCGCGATCGAGGCGATGCGCGAGATTCAGCGACTGGGTAACGGCCGGGCTTTCGTTCAGGTTGACTCTTACCTTACGCCCCAGCAGAAGGAGATCTTCGAAAGCTGGGTGCTCACGGCAGAATTCCACGATTTTCCAGAGGGTTGGCTGAAGGTCTTCGCGGAAGCCGGTTATACCGGCGACTACGATTGGACGATCATCGAATAGACGCTGAAGCGGGCCAGAGGATTTTTTGATGGGTAAGAGGTACGCGATATTGGGCGGCGGCGGATCGTTCGGAATCCATTCCGCGCTATATTTGCTGGATCACGCCGATCCGGAATTGGTCATGGGTATCGGCCGCAACCTGATGCGGCCGGAGCCGTTCTCGCTCAATATCGAGAAGCGGCCGCGTTACGAGTATCACGCCTACCACGTTACCCATGAACTCGATCTTCTTCTCGAATTGCTCGACCGCAAGAAACCGCAAGTCATCATAAATTTTGCCGCGCAGGGCGAGGGCGCCGTGTCGTGGAAGCATTCGTGGCGCTTCTTCGAGACCAATTCGATGGCGCTTGCGCGGCTCGCCGAAGAACTGATGAAGCGCGACTGGCTGGAGCGCTTCATCCAGATCGGCACGTCGGA
The DNA here is from genome assembly GCA_963723335.1 of uncultured Alphaproteobacteria bacterium. Classification (GTDB taxonomy): domain Bacteria; phylum Pseudomonadota; class Alphaproteobacteria; order Rhizobiales; family Xanthobacteraceae; genus BOG-931. Next base: position 136,827 of record CAVRQJ010000001.1, read on the forward strand.
AATGTACGGTTCGGTCGAACATGCAGCCACCGAAGACGAGCCGATAAAACCGTCGAGCCCCTACGCCGCATCCAAGGTGGCGTTCGATATGTATCTCCTCTCAGTGCACAAGTTCCTCAAATTCCCGATGAACATCATGCGGCCGTCGAACGCTTACTGTCCCGGCCAGTTGTTGCATCGGGTAATTCCGAAAGCCGTCATCTGCGGACTCAAGGGCGAGAAGCTGCCGCTGCACGGCGGTGGGCGCGCGGAAAAATCCTATATTCATGCGCGCGATCTCGGGCGCGCCATCCACATGGTGGCGGAAAAGGCGCCGCTGGGTACCGTCTACAATGCAGGCCCGGCGCTCCCGACGTCAATCCGCGAGGTGGTGGAGCGCACGGCCAAGGCGCTTGGCGTGCCGTTCGATCAGCTCTGCGAAGTGACCGGCGACCGGCTGGGACAGGACTCGCGCTATTGGCTCGACTCGTCCGCCATCAAGCGCGACATCGGCTGGGAACCGCAAATCGGCTGGGACGAAGGCTTGGCGGAAATGGTCGCCTGGGGCCGCAAATATTTCGATGAACTGAAAGACTGGCCGACCGGCTACACTTTGCGAGCGTGAGGAAAAGAGCGTGGACTCGAGTGCCCCAATGCTAAGGCACAACAGCATCGACGTTGCGGCGGCGCGCCGGCGCTGCCTCGGCTATCGCCGGCGGATTCTGGACATTTCGCAGCAGGTCGGCGCCTTGCACATCGCGCCGGCGTTCTCGTGCACGGAAATCACAGACGTCCTCTACAACAGCCTGATGCGACGGGAGGCGAACGGCGAATATCGCGATGTGTTCCTGATGTCCAAAGGCCATGGATGCATGATCCAGTACGTCATCCTTGAGGAGCAGGGCGTCCTTTCGCGTCGCGATCTCGACAATTACTGCAAGCCCGACGGCCGGCTTGGCGCGCATCCCGATTACGAGACGCCGGGTATTGCGGCGTCGACAGGCTCGCTCGGCCACGGGCTCGGAATGGCAACTGGCCAGGCTTATGCCGAAAAGCTCAAGAACACCGATGTTCTGATCTATTGCGTGCTGTCCGACGGCGAATTCCAGGAGGGCTCAACCTGGGAAGCCATGATGATGGCGGCCAATCTGAAACTCGACAATCTTATCGCCTTCATGGACTTCAACGACTTTGGCGGTCTCGAACGCATGAGCGACGGGCATACCGCTTTCTATCCGCTGGTGCCGAAGGCGGAATCCTTTGGCTGGGATGCGGTCGAGGTGGACGGCCACGACGAGGGTGCGATGTACGAGGCGGTCATGAGCCGTCGCGGCGGGCGCCCGACGCTGATCGTTTGCCGTACCGTCAAGGGCAAGGGCATTTCGTTCATGGAGAACGTGCCGATCTGGCATTATCGGTCGCCGAATAAGGAAGAATATCAGCAGGGTCTCAAGGAACTGGCTGAAGCGCCGCTATGAGAAATCGATTTGCCGATACATTTTACGAACTGGGCAAGGCCGATGAGCGGCTTTGCGTGGTCGTGGCTGACATTTCGCCGGCAGGCTCGATTGCGAAATTCCGTAAGGAATTTCCGCGACCGCTTCATCAATACCGGCGTTTCCGAGCAGATCATGATCGGCATGACGGCCGGCATGGCGCAGCGCGGCCTGCAAGCCGTTTGCCTATACGATCGCGACCTTCACGCTCTATCGGCCTTTTGAAATGGTGCGCGACGATCTTTGCTATCAGAATCTGCCCGTCACCATCGTCGGCATCGGCGGCGGCGTGACCTACTCGACGCTCGGCGCGACGCATCACGCCCAGGAAGACGTCGCAATTGCCAGTGCCATTCCCAATCTGTCGGTCATCGCGCCGTGCGATCCGGGCGAGATCGAGGCGGCAACGCGCTGGTGCGCGGCGCAGGACCAGGGCCCGGTTTATCTTCGGCTTGGCAAGGCCGGCGAGCCGGATCTCTCCAAAACGGCGTCGGGTCCTTGGGTTTTCGGCAAGGTGCGCCGGCTGCGCGAGGGCAGCGACGTCTGCATTCTCTCCTACGGTCCAATCATGAAGCGCGCCTTTGCTCTCGCCGAACGATTTGAGGCGGGCGGCAAAAGTGCAGCGATCTTTTCGGTCCATACGCTCAAGCCGCTCGACCGCGAAGGACTCGCCGGGATTCTGCAAACTTATGCCCACGTCGTCGTCCTTGAGGAATGCGCGCCGAACGGCAGCCTCGCCATGCGCGTGAAGGAACTGGCCTGGGACGCAAACGGAAACTGCCGGCTCGACACGTTCACGCTCAAGGATGCCTTCATCCATTGCTACGGCAGCCATGACGACATTCTCGATGCTCACGGGCTCGGCCTGCCCGAACTGACCGCTCGCTTCGGTCTGCAGTAAGCGCCACTTTGGAGGACAGCATGAGTACACGCTGCCGCTGGACACAACACGGTTCGGCTCGCGATCGACGGCGGCGATCCGGTGCGCAGCCGGCCGATGCCGGCGCGCTTCGCGCTCGGCGACGCGGAAGTTGCGCAGATCCATCGAGGTGATCGCGTATTATCAGGAGAAGCAGGTCGATCCCGGCTACGGCGGTCTTTTTGAGAAGAGCTACACCGACGCCTTCGTCAAATTCATGGGCGGCGGTTACGCCGACGCGGTGGCAACCGGTACGGCGTCGCTCTATATCGCCATCGCGGCGCTCGATCTTCCGCCCGGAAGCGAAGTGATCGTTTCACCGATTACCGATCCCGGCACGATCTCAGCGATTATTCTTAATCGTCTGGTGCCGCGCGTGGCCGATAGCGAGCCGGGCACTTTCAATATGGGTCCCGAGCAATTCGTTGCCCGCATCACGCCGAAGACCCGCGCCGTCATGCTGGTCCATTCGCTCGGCCGCGCCGCCGATGTGATCGGCATTGTCAAGGAAGCACACGCGCGCGACATCCGCGTCATCGAGGATTGCAGCCAGTCGCACGGCGCGCGCGTCAAAGGCCGGCCGATCGGCAATTTCGGCGATATTGCCGCGTTCTCGACGATGTACCGCAAGGCGCACATGACCGGCGGCTCCGGCGGCGTGGTGTTCAGCAACGATATCGATCTTTATCATCGCGCGCTTGCTATGGCGGATCGCGGAAAGCCGTCGTGGCGGCCGGATTTCGACGACCGCAATCCGAACCAATTCCTGTTTCCGGCGCTCAATTTTCATACCGACGAAATCTCATGCGCCATCGGCGTTGCCTCGCTGCAGCGGCTGCGGGAGACGTTGTTGAAGCGGCTTGACGTTTCTGGCCGAACTGACCGGCCGCCTCAACGACCGTGCGAAAATCTGCAAGCCATTCGGCTATTCGCCGAACGATGCGCCGTTCGTTTATCCGATCGTCGTCGATGTTGAGAGGATCACCTGCAGCAAGGAGCACTTTGCCAACGCCGTGCTTGCCGAAGGCATTGGGCTCAATCCGCATTATCGTTATCTGGTGTCCGATTGGCCTTGGCTGAAGCAGTACTTGCCGGACGATTTCAATACGCCGAATGCGCGCGCGATGCGCGACAGCTCCTTCATGCTTTACCTGAACGAGAACTACGGGAATTCGGAAGCGGCCGATTGCGCCAAGGCGATCGTCAAGGTCGAAAGCCACTTCAGTCGCTGAATCTGTCGTGCTGCCCCAACATTTCCTGACCGACGATTGCCCACTGCACGGCGAAGACGCCGTTGCCGCGATCATAACGGTCGAGGACGGCCGGTATCTCATGCAGTTGCGTGACGATATTCCGGGGATTTTCTATCCCGGCCACTGGGGGTGCTTCGGCGGTGCCGTTGACCCCGGCGAGGATAACATTGTAGCCATGCGTCGAGAGCTTGCCGAGGAATTGGAGATGCAGGCATCTGCGGCCGAAGAATTCATCCGGTTCAGTTTCGATTTGAGCAAGCTCGGACAAAAGCAATGCTATCGGACCTATTATGAATTCAAAATCGCGGCGGCAGAGGTATCGCGCTTCGTCCTCCACGAAGGTGCGGAGATGAGACTTATTCCGCCGCAAGAATTGTTCGATATTCGTTTGACACCATACGATTCTTTCGCGCTCTGGATGCATTTTTCCCGCGGTCGCTTTGCTCCAGCGGGAAATTTTCGATGATGTTCGATGCGATCCATGTCGATTTTGTGGAGAACGCGTCCGGAAACCCCGCGAATCCTTATCCGCTTGTCAGGCTTCTTCCAGGCGCGAAAATCATTCGCTCTACGGTCAAGGGGCCACTTTATCTAAGTCGATATGCGCAACTCGGCCCAGACGTGACGGTCGGTAAATACTCAGGAATGAACGAGCATACCTATATGGCTCGCGCCGAAATGGGTGCATTTTGCGCCATAGGCGCGCGTACCGCAATCAATCCCTTCAATCATCCCACAGGTTGGCTCAGCATTCATGAGTTTCAATATCAGCCCTCCTCGTACGATTGGGTCGATGAATATAAAAACATGGACCGGCTTTCGCGGACTCCGGATATGTTCAAGACCGTTACGATCGGCAATGACGTCTGGATGGGGCATAACGTCAATGTCATGAGCGGTGTCAATGTCGGAGATGGCGCGGTGATCGCCGCCGGCGCCGTGGTCACCAGGGACGTGCCGCCCTACGCAATCGTTGCCGGTGTCCCGGCCACCATCAAACGTTATCGGTTTTCTGAGAGCATTATCGAGCGGTTGCTTCGGTGCAAATGGTGGGATCTTGAATTATCGCAGATCAGCGGACTACCGTTCAGAGACATTGAACGCTGTCTCGATGCTATCGAACGCATCAAGCATCAGTGACGGGCCGGGTGTTGATATCCAGCACACAGGAACACGCCGCGCTTGTGCCGATTTTGCAGGGATTGAAGGTCCCGCGTGACGGCGTACTCGTCGTTCATAGCGCGATAGCCCCGCTCAGTCGGCAAGGATTTCGCGCTGAAGTCATGGTCGAGGCGCTCGCGGAATACCTGCGTGACGGTACGATCGTCATGCCGACGATGACGTGGCGCACGGTCACGCCGCAGAATCCCTTCTGGGACGAGTTGGCGACGTCGTCGCACACTGGTGTGCTGACCGAGATATTCCGAACGCGCTACTCGAATTTCCGCAGCATTCATCCGACTCATTCTGTTGCGGGCTGTGGAGAGCATGCGCAAGCGTTGCTGTCGCGTCATCATCTCGACGACACGCCGGTGTCGGATAACAGTCCCTACGGACTTATGCGCGATCTGCCGGCATATGTGCTGTTCCTGGGCGTCGGGCTCGAAACATGCACCGCCATACACTTGCCCGAAGAAACGATTGCCGCCGACATCTATCTGCAACCAGCGGATCAAGCGGAAACGTACGAATGCCGCGATCGTTATGGCAAGAGTCATCAAGTTCGCACCCGCAGGCATCGGCGCCTGGACCGGCACTTCCCGAAATTCGGAATGTCATTGCAGCGGCAAGGCTTCATGCAGTGCGGCGAGCTCGCGGGTTGTTCTTACGCCATCGTCGTGCTCACGGCTCTGCTGAATACAGTCACAGCGGCGTTGCTGGCCGATCCGCGCGGTACGTTGCGGGATAGCGATCAAGTCAATTGACCAGTGCGCTTGAACGGAGAGATTAAGTCTGATGCAAAACGCTTCGGCTCTCAACGTCCCTCACAGAGGTCCCACGCTGTCCTCGCAACGTGTCGCATGCGTTGACGTAATCGCCGGAATGGGCGCGGTTGACATTTGGGGCCGGCTTGGTTGGCGGGAGACTAAACGACGCTATCGTCGTACCGCTTTTGGCCCATTCTGGACAACAGTGAGCCTCGCTTTTTTCGTTACCTCCCTCGGCCTGGTGTGGTCGAATTTGTGGCATAAGGATCCAAAGACCTTCCTGCCATATCTGACCTCGGGAATGTTATGCTGGGTCTTCTTCGTTGCAGTTTGTACAGAAGGCTGCGCCAGCTTTTTCGGATACGAAAAACTTATCAAGCAGTTGCGGATTTCTTACACATTACTCGGGAGCGCCGTCGTCTGGCGCAATGCCATCGTTTTCTTTCACAACTTGATCATCTATGTCCTAGTTGGCATTTACGCCGGCATCTCGATCAACTGGGCGAGCCTGCTCGTCATTCCGGGATTCACCCTGCTATGCCTCAATGCGGTGTGGATCGTCGTCGTGCTGGGAACCATCTGCGCGCGCTATCGCGATTTCCAGCAGTTGGTCGCCAACATTTTACAGGTTTCGCTGTTCCTGACGCCGATCTTCTGGTCGCCGGATCAATTGAACGGACGCACCGCATTCTTTGCCCAGTTCAATCCGCTATATCACCTTATAGCGATCGTTCGTGAACCGCTTCTGGGGCAGGCGCCGACACTAATGAATTGGCTCGTTGTCGGTCTAATCACGATGGTCGGTTGGATGGTCACTCTTCAAATATTGATCAAGCTACGCCATCGCATTGTCTACTGGCTGTAGCAATTGGAAGTCGCATTCTTAATTAGAACCGTTACCGAACATGAAAGTACGTATGAACCATACGATTCGACCCATCGTGTAGCGGTCGCCACGCGCCAATTTACTCAAATGCAGTCCGATGCGGTTTCGGAAAATCCAGAGATAGGCGACGGATCTGAGAGCCGACAAGGGCAGTTTTTTTGCTGTCGTCGCGAGTCGCGCCATCTGATCTGACCCGCCAATTGCCCGCGCTGCTTGATTCGGCGGTTCCACCCAACGTCGGAGCTCAGCGTCGGCCCGTTGTTCGACGGCGGTCCAATTCGCATTAAGTGGCCTTGAATGCCACCGCACCGGAAGAAAAAACAGCTTTCTTTTGAGCGGATCAAAAAATCCGCTATAGAAGCTTTGCTTGAAGAAGTGGCCTGCCAGGCGATTGTCAAACGGAAATCTGGTTTTTTTGACAGGCCGTTCAGCCAAAGGCCCCCAACTCGCAAGAAAAATCTCGTCAGAATCCTGGATGACGTGGATTTTCTTCATATTCCCGGAATTGTTGAACAGATAGTCTCCATCGAGTGTCCACTGATCGAAGGTCGACGTATCATGGATGCCGACCGCGGAGTAATCGAGCAACAGAGGCGCCCAGCTCAAGCTGTGGAGCACGATGCCGTCCTCGCCTGGTACCCGCCACCATGCCGCCGGGCTGACGACCATGAGACCAGGCGCATCCCATTCATAGGCGAGAGTTTCGCTGTGGAACCCGTTGACCGCGGCGTAGGCCATCTGCCGGCCCGTGATTGAAATCGGTACAGCATTATCGGTGTCGCTTGCCGCCGGTAGGCATCCCATCTCGCGGAGATGGCCGAGAAACGGCTCCTCACCAAAACGCAAAGCCGCGGTGAGCACAAGTTGCGCGCCGCTCTGGGCCAGCTGCTGTAAGCGGGCGACACTGCCGTCCGAAATCATGCAATCCGGGGTAAGAACGACGGCATAGGCCTTGTCGCTATATGCCAACTCCACGCGATGCGGTGTCCGATACCCATATGCTGGCATCCGGACCGTTCGGGCGGGCAGGGCGGAATCTCGATATAGACAGGCTCGACAAAGCGTTCAAGCAATCGGAACATCGGTGAAGCACGCATCGCAGCCCAATCGTCAGGCCGCGTCGCGATCAGGAATTTGCTGCGGCGCGAAGTATTGAGCGAGGGCAAGTTGCCGGGAGACAGCGCGCTCGCAAGGCAAAATTCCAGGAAGTATTTGCGGAAGCGCGCACCCCACAACACCATGATGAAATAAAATGCCCGGTCGGCGGCTTCCGCCACGGGAGACATGGTGGCGCTTTCACTCGCAACGGGCATGAAGACCTCAATTTGCCTTGGAACCAAGGGTGTTGCGCGCGTCTTCCGAGACATCCGCAAGATTGCTTTGAGCCTGAAAATATAGATAGTCTCGACGGATTCAAGGGAAAATCTGTCGTTGCGTCGCATGATAAATGTCCAATAGATCGCCTCGCCATATTGCGATCGCATCCCTGAAAGTTCAATGAAACAAACTCCTGCACTATGCGTTCTCCGCCGCTTTCGCTCCAGGATCTGGTGGCGTCGATGGCCCGCGCAATCTGCGAAGCACGATGCGCGGCATCCTCGATGTCGCAAATTTAAGTTCGCTTGCGATCGTCGGCGCGGCAGTCGAAGGGCAAAGGCTGGCTCGGATTTGCAGCGCGAACACATAAAAATTGACGCGATCGTCGATGATGATCCGCACAAGCGAGGGATGTCGGTCGCCGACGTCGCGGTGGAACCGGTTCAGGCTCGAGCGCCTGTCGAAATCGACGCCGATTGTAATCGCTTCACATCGGCTGTTGCACGGGACACAGCGGTTGCGTGCTCTGGGCTTCGAGACCGTCGTACCCTTTGCGATGTTGCAGGTTTTGGCGCCGGATATTTTCCCGCCACACATGTTCTACGCTGATCTGCTGGAGGATCTCTGCGCGCATCGTTCTGAATATGAGCTTTTGCATAGTCGCCTTGCTGACGACAATTCCCGGCAGGTGCTCGACGCAGTAATCGGATTTCGCCGGACGCTCGATCCAGCAGTCTTGCGGCCGGTCCTCTCGGAGCACGATCTTTATGCGCCGGAAGGGTTGTTCGAGTTCGCGGACGATGAAGTCTACGTTGATGGCGGCTCATATGATGGCGATACGATCCGGACTTTTATTGAACGTGTACATGGCCGGTATTCCGACGTTTATGCATTCGAGCCGGACCCGGTGACGTTTGCAAAGCTAAAAGCCAATTTCGCGCACTGAACCTCGGGTTCATCCCATCCATGCCGGTTTGCACAGTCACGGCGGCAGTCTGCGTTTCCGTGATGACGCCAGTCGCGGCGCCATTTTTTCCGACGATGGCGAAATTGAAATGCCGGTTACGACGATCGACGAGGTGCTCGGGGGCCGGAGATTAACCTATATCAAGATGAATATCGAAGGCGCCGAGCCGGACGCTTTGCGCGGCGGGCAAAAATCGATCCAAAAATGGCTGCCGCGTCTTGCGATTTCGGTTTACCATCGGCCCGCCGACCTGTGGCAGATACCCAAACAGGTATTGGAGTTGAACTCGGGCTACGAGCTATATCTGCGTCAACATGATGGCGGAATCATCGAGACGGTGCTATATGCTTTGCCTTCTCGGCAAGTCACACCCCGAACCAGAATGGGCGAACAATGAGTGATTATTCGCGCGCGGATTGGGTCGATCCCTCGTTGAACTGGAAACCGCTTCCGGTTTCCGAGCTGCCGGAACGGGTGCTGATCGATTACGCGACGAAGTGTAACCTGCGCTGCCCGATGTGCCCGGTGTGGGGTTCGGAGGACAATGAAGCGATCGATTCCGTCAAAGGGATAATGAATGTCGATTCGTCCAAACGTCTGCTGGACGATATCGCGCCGGCGCATCCGCTGGTGCAGCCCAACATGTATGGTGAGCCGCTTCTGGTGCCGAATTTGCGCGAGCGCCTGCGTGAAATGAAATCGCGCGGAATCGCGATCGCGTTTAACACCAACGGGCTCACTCTCGATGATGATCTGGCGCGGTTCATGGTCGAGATCGGACTCGATTCGATTTCGTTCAGCATCGATTCGGTGACACGTGGCACACTCGAAAAAATCCGCGGCGTCGAAAAGCTGGAAAAAATCGAAGCGGCGGTGTTTCGCATGCTTGCGGCGCGCGGCGACCGCGATCTGCCGCGCATCAGCGTATCATTCACGCTACAGGACAAAAATCGTCACGAGGAAGAAGCGTTCGTGGAACGCTGGAGCGGGTTGGTGGATTGCGTGCGCGTCAACCTTTTGTTCGAGAACGGCACATTTCCAGATATGAAGCCGCCGGAAAAACGGCTGCCTTGCCCGACGCTCTATAAGACGCTGCCGGTCCACAATGACGGAACCGTAACGATCTGTTGCCTCGACGGCTTTAAGAGCACCAATGTTGGGAATGTGTTCGATGCAGGCGTAAAGGCGGTGTGGACCGGCGAGGAATTCGCCAAGGTCCGCTACTATCACGAGACCGGACAATGGGACAAAGTCCCATTTTGCGCGAGCTGCAATGGCTGGGCGCAATACGAATATGACGAAGAGGTGCGGGACGGCCTTTTAATCCGCCGCTCGCCGGAATTCACCTATTACAATCGGATCGATCGTCTGAAGAACTGGAAGGGTCAGCTTCTGGGCGGTCATGACGAACCGCCGTCCGGTTTGATCGAGATTGCCGATACCTCGGCCTGACATTCCGTTCTCGAAGCAGGGAATAAGGAGGGCAAGATGCAACCGCGTAAAAATCTCGACGATCTGGATGTGATGGTTCGACGCCAGAACGGGCGATATTTTGCGAGAATTCCGCAAGTTGGACTTTATACAACCGCAGACAGTCTACCGGAGGCCGTTACAGCGCTCGAAGCAAAGAAAAAAAGCCTACAGGAAGAGTTGGGCGCAGCCGATGTGCTCGATCAATTTAACATTGTTCCTATTGGTTATGGTGCCGGAGCTTCGAACGCTGCCGTGCAGACGCGGATGCTTCCGGCACTGACACTTTTTGCGGCTAAGTGCGTGATTGTTGTTTTGCTGTTCTTATCAGCGGTCACCTATGCCGCACATACGATCCGCCAGTTAAATCAGGACATCAGGTTCGGAGGCGCATCGTTTTGGACGGCGGTCGCGGACGATATCAATCGCGCGGCTAGTCCGGCCGCCGACCTGCCGGCGGCAAAGAAACAAGCTTTACTTGACGATATTCATGTCATCGTCGATCGGTGGCGTCCGTTCGTCAGAGAAGCGAGCCGCCTGTTTGCCGACCAGGATTCAACTAAACCGTCCAATCCTTAGCTAATGGTTGTTTCCACGACGTATCGCTGTCAACTTCTGGGAGTTGCGGCGATTAACCCATGCGCGGGCATTATGCTCTTCGGTAGATTTGCAATCCCGAATTCAGTCATCTCGCGCGCATCGCGGAGGCGGCAATAAGCATTCCAAAATGGTGAAACGTGCACTGAAATTGTGACGTCGATCATTCCTTCAAAAACAAGCGCAGTATTCACCAGATTAGCACGTCGGATAGTGAACACCTTGCCGCCATCCCTTTGATGTTCGCTCAGCGACAGGCATGTGCTGAATTGAAGTGGTAGCAACAGTAGCGAGGTCCCCGGGCTATGTGCCTCTATTCGCCACCCGCCTCGTACCAGCTTTGCATTGCTGCCTTCGGCCGGTACAAGAATGCGATCGAGCGGCTCATCCAGAACCGCAGTTCTGCGAAAATCAAAATCGGGGCTGCCAATACGCTGCAAAACATCAGTCGCATCCCGCGCAGTTATTATGTCGACCGGTGAATATGTTCCGTAATTGGGATTTGGCAACTCGTACAGATAGTGTGTTTTATACGCACTGGAGAGATTGAGTATCAGTTTTGCGGGCTCAGCCAGTACGTAGTCGGTGATGAGAAAGCGAACGCCAAGGCTTTCCATCAGTGGAAAGTTTGTCTTTGTTATCAGAGTAATGTTCCGCACCTGATGATCGCCAGGGCGATTCAGTAGGCGAGTCGTCACGGCATAAAGCGCTGGTTCGATATTCTGGGCGTATGCCTCAATGGTAGCAATATTGTAGCGCCACAAAAAAGGAATGCGATGAGTGTTCTTAAATGCGAGAATTGCCTTATTGCTGTCTGAGAGCGCGGTAAACCAGTCTGCTGGCGGTCCGTCAGGACCCTCAAAACCGGTAAGATTGGCGACATAGCCTCTGAAAGTGGCGTTCGGCGCGATCCCGGCCTCGGCTTGCAAAGTTTTCGTGATGGGGGTGTCGATCGGAGGCAGGAACAGATCATTCGGTCTGATAGTAAATGGGTTGATGAGCAGCAACATAAAGAGAGCCGCGCTAACAAGTCCCCACACGCCACCAAATTGCAAAGCTGAAAGTGGCGCGCGGAGGAATTCATTGCCAGTCTGCGGATCACGATAGAAAATCCCTGTGATCGTAAATTCGACAAGCTCAGAAAGAGCATACGCCGCAAATAGTGCGTAGAGCGGCCAGAGTGCGAACTCGAAATAGATTGGGTAAGGCAGTACCCACGAAGACGACGACCAATAGGCGGCAATGAAGATGGCGAGGAATACAGCTGCGGCCAACACCGAAAGCGCGGCGGCACGTAGCGTTCCCCGCTCCTGCCGGATCGCCAGAACAAGGCCGACAAGCGCTAGCCCGACCCACAACCCGCCGATTGGATCAAAGATACGGTTCCAGACGGTCGCAACGGTGGACATGCGCCACGCATGTGTCAGGTCCTGATTCATCTCTTGGGTGAAGACATGCGCCGCAGTGTCGGTGAATAATCCAAGCAGGTACGCACCGCCTCCAAGGGCAACAAAAATGATCGAAGGTATCGTCAGCAATGCGGTGCGGGGAACAAAATTGGTTTGGCGTACATGGCTAGTAATAATGCCGACTGCGAGCAGCAGTGCGGCCGGCATCAGAAGCATGATCCACAGCGGATTGGCGAGGAACAGCCAAATGACGATCGTCAATACCCCGATTGCAGGCCACACAGGACGTGCGCTCGTATAGCCGCGCACCAGCATTGCGAGCATGAGCATGGTTAGCGAAATTGTATCGCCAGCCAGCGGGTTGAGGTTGAAGGTCAAGTAGAGATTGAGCCAAGACTGATAAGGCAAGCACAGCGGCGGCAATATCCAGGCTGCGAAAATGGAAACTCCACGACGTATGCCCAGTGCGCAACCAAGAACATAGGTCGACAGAAAAAGCAGTGCGGCACAGATCAAAAAGCCAAGCCATTTGCCGGCGTCCTCGCCAAGCAGCGGTAACGGCATGAGGCTGGGCGACAATAGGGGATTGAAGGAATACAGAACGCCCATGCCCTCGAACGGCGCCATCGGTAAGCCCGGTACAGCATCGGCGAAGCGATAGAGCTGGATGGTCATGTATCGCGTGAATTCACCGTCGTTTCCAATCAGCAACATGTCGTTCCGCGGCAAGAAGGCCGCCGAGGAAGCAATTGCAAAGGCGGCAAAATTGACAGGCAGCATCAAGGGATTGGACTTCCTTGAAGCGCAGCGGAAACGAGATATGGTCGAGATCAAGCGCAGCACGGTGCATTGTCCATGGGGAATTGGTACCGCAATTCCCGCAGATTTATTTTGCGATCACTGTATGCTGTGTCACTCGATGCGAGGCTACTCTCGAGGCGGAATTGGCAAGCCGGCTTAATGGTATTCCATCTTTCCGCTCGCGGTAATAATCGGAATTCGCCTCATAAAGAGCTGCTTCGACCACGAGGCTCGATTGTCCTCATACCACTGAATAGTCTTTTTTAACCCGACCTCCCAAGATATCTTCGGCGCCCACTTTAATGTCCTCTTGATCTTCGACCAATCGCCGGTATGGCGGATGACTTGGCCTGGCCGTTCGCCAGCCGATTCGATGCGGTCCCGGTTGCTATTCATCAAGTCAACGATATCGCAGGCAATTGAATGGATGTTTCGGTGTTCACCCGACGCCAAATTGAAGACTTCGCCCTCTACTAATTCGGCTGGAGCCGACATCAGCGCATCGATGCCGCTGCAGGTATCCTCAACGTAAAGAAAATCCCGCGCCGATTGGCCTGTACCATGGACACTCATCGGTTCGTCCAACAGTACGCTGGTGATGAAGCGCGGCACGACCTTTTCGAGATGCTGCCGCGGTCCGTAGTTATTGAAGGGTCGGACGATGACGGCAGGAATACGGTATGTCGCCCAATAGGAGAAAACCAAACGATCGGCACCGCATTTTGCGCTGGCATAGGGGCTCATCGGCTCGAGCGGATGGCTCTCGTCCATCATCTCGGATTGGGCAGTTCCGTAGACTTCAGAACTCGATACGTGAATGAAGCGTTTGACTTTGCCGCGTGCTTTTAGGATTGCGTTGGCGATTGTCTGCGTGCCGATTACATCGGTCTGGAAAAACAGCAGGCTGTCATAGATCGATCTGGTTACATGTGTCTCGGCGGCAAGATGAATTACAACGTCGGCCTCCTGAACGAGAGTTTCGACGATCGCGCCATTGCAAACATTTCCATACCAGAAATGCAGGTTCGGACTTTTCCCGAGATACATACTAGCCGGAAGATTCTCCGTCGAACCGGCGTAGGTCAACGCGTCAAGAACGACGACGCGATCGTCCGGGTATTTTTCCGCCAGGTAGTAAACGAGATTGGAGCCAATAAACCCCGCGCCGCCCGTCACCAGAATTGTACGCATGCTTCACCGGTGTTATCAACTCATGGGTCCAGCCTACTTGGCTCACGTGGACCCGATCTCTCCGCCGACGCGTGTAGGAAAAAATGTCAATAGAGTCAAATCCTTCCACCAGCGAAGAGGGGACTGGCATCGCCCCCTCGTCGGGCCGCGCCTGGGGAGCCCTGCGGCTCCTAATCGGAGTCGGCGTCTTAGCGGCTTTGTATTATTTTGGGAAATTCGACCTAAGGGCGTTGGCGCCTCTAGCTCACGCACCCTGGACCGCAGCCGCAGCGGCTGCCTTTATTCTTGTGACGCTGCCACTGTCGGCCTTGCGCTGGCTAATCGTATTAGATGTGCTCGATATCGCACTTCCCATCGGGGCGGTTTTTCGTATCGTCTGCATTTCAACGGCTGTCAGCCAATTCTTGCTGGGATCAACGAGCGGCGACGCCATTCGTGGTGTGTATGCGTGGCATTTGCTGCGACGAGGAAGCGGCCGGATCGTCGTCTCTATCATCGCCGATCGTGCTGTAGGCCTGTTTGCGTTCATTATACTCGCGGCTCTGCTCGTTACGTTGCGATGGGAACGTGTACGCGAAGTGCCGGAACTCATGCTGCTCACGGTGTCGCTCATGGCTTGCGTCGCAGTAGTTTTGGTTTCAGGCGTTGCCTTGCTCGGGGCACCCTCATTGCTCATATTGAATTTATCTAAGTTGCAAAGTTTCCCGCGCGTCACGCGGCTTCTAATTCAGGTTCACGGTGTCGCAACGGCATTTCGGAGCCGACCTTTGGCGCTGAGCATCGTTTTTTTCCTCTCCTTGGTCATACAAGGCTTGATCATTGCTACTTTCATCGTCATTGCGAACATGATGCACATCGGCAATGCATCGCTGCTAGATGTCTCAATCGCGGCTCCTCTGGCCATCGTCGCAAATGTTTTACCATTCACTCCAGGAGGGCTCGGCGTAGGCGAGGCGGCGTTCGACCAGCTCTGTCGTTGGCTCGCGCCGGTGTCGCATATCGCCCCCTATGCCAGCCTATTCTTCGCATTCCGGGCTCTATCGATGACCTTGGTCATTCCCGGTCTGATTTCGTATGTTGGCTACTGGGGCAATACAACGCCGTCTAGATGGCAAGACTCGGCTTCACGAAAAAAGTATGTGCCGCAGGACCCAAATTGAGTAGCAGATCGAGTGTCGAAAGCTCAGGCACAAAGTCGCCGTGCAATTGCGGGTATTCCGGGTGTTTGTAGGTGTGCCACACGACTTCGATACCTGCGGCGGCAAAACGCGCGACATCAAGATAATCGCGTGCCGCGTCCCCAGAAAGGTAGCGCGATGCCTGAAAGTGCCGGCATAGATTGATCAGTCTCTCGTTGCGGTCGCCATCGATCGCCAATTGCGATGACCGGTACAAAGGTGTTGTGATTGCGAGTTCTTCCGCCAGCCATTTCGTGGTCTCGATATTCAGATCGACCAAATGCTTCCAAGGTCGCAGCATAATTTCGGACAGTTTCGCCAGTACCGGCACACGGAACGGCGCTCGCGCATAAATTTGCTCGATAGATCGCAGTTGCTTGCGAGCCCAGGATTGACAATTATCAATTTCGGCGGCGTTAATCGATTGGAGTGCGCGTCCGCTGTGAAAAATCGGAACAGTCAACCAAAGCGGTCCCTTCGGTCCCTTGATGCGATTGCGGTTACGCCAGCCATGCTTGTCAAACTGGACGTCGTCATACCAGACGAAGGCGTCAGCTTTGCACATCTGGTCAAAATGGCCGAGCCAAGGCAAATAACTCGGTTGCAATACGACGAGCGTCGTCAAGTTTGTCCTCTTGCGTTCACCTGATGGGTCAATTAGACAATGACTTGCCGGCGCGCAACAACATTTGCAACGTGCAATTGGACGCAAAAATCGGCCCTTTGATTTCAGCAATGTGTGGCATAGCCGGCTTCACTGGCGGATCTAACCCGGCAGTTCTGCATCGTATGAACGCCGCGCTTGAGCATCGTGGTCCGGATTCCGCAGGATTCTGGGAGGGACCTGGCGTTTCGCTCGGAATGCGCCGTCTGGCGATCATCGACGTGATGACGGGAGAGCAACCGGTTTTCAATGAAGACCGATCAATCGCCGTTGTCTTCAATGGCGAGATTTACAATTACGTCGAACTGCGTGCCGAATTGTTGCGCGCAGGTCATCAATTCAGCACCGATCATTCAGATACCGAAGTAATCGTTCACCTTTATGAAGAGCATGGTCTTGATTTTCTTCACTCGCTAAATGGCATGTTCGCTATTGCCCTTTGGGATCAACGACGCCGCGAATTGATACTGGCGCGCGATCGGCTTGGCATAAAGCCGCTTTATTTCTCGCAACTGCACGACGGAGTCGCTTTCGGCTCTGAGCCAAAGGCTTTACTCGAGCATCCCGAAATTTCGCGCGAGCCAAACTTGGTCGCGATGCATCACTATCTATCGCTCAAGAATGTACCGGCTCCGCTCAGCGCCTTTAAGCAAATAGAGCAATTGCGAAACGGCGAACTTGCGATCTGTCGCGGTCGCGAAGTTGTGCGCCGGCATTGGTGGCGGCCATCCTTCGATTGCGTCGCGGACGTCGACGAGGTCGAGGCGGCAATCGAAATCCGGCGATTGCTGGAGGATAGCGTGCGCCTGCAGATGCGATCCGACGTCCCGTTCGGCGCTTACCTGTCCGGCGGTCTCGATTCCTCTAGCGTCGTTGCACTCCTGGCGCAACAGGGCGCCGGCAAGATCAAGACCTTTACCCTGGTGTATGAGGACGGCTTTCCCGACAAGGACAACGACCGCCGTTTTGCCCGCATAGTCGCAGAGCGATGCGGCACGGAACATCACGAACATCTGGTAAAGTTCGACCATCTGCCCGAGCAACTCGATCAGGTCGTGCACGCATTCGACGAACCGTTCTCTGGCGTCATTTCCACTTTTTTCATCACGCAGTCGATCGCGCAGCACGTCAAAGTCGCGCTATCGGGCGATGGCGCGGACGAACTGTTCGGAAGCTATTTGGCCCATCGGATCGCTGCGCCTCTGGCGGCCTATGGTGCCGGACGCAATGATCCCGATAGCCTCGTTCCGTTCGAGAACGACATGGCGCGGCTGGCCACCCTCCATGCTCGCGGCGATGAGGCGGCCCGCCGCATGGGCCTCTATCTACTCGATGATCAGGCCAAAAGCGCGATTTACACGTCAAGGATGCAAGATGCGGTCGGCTCGACCACCACAGAGGCCCTAATTCGCAATCGCCTACGCGCCTGCCGAAGCAGCGATCCGACGAATCGTGCGTTGTTTCTCGATCTCGACACGCTATTGCCCGATCAGGTGCTGCCATTTGTTGATCGGCTCTCGATGGCGCATTCGGTGGAAGTGCGGCCACCGTTTTTGGATCATCGCCTAGTGGAATTCGCCTGTAGCCTGCCGGGGCACTTCAAGATCAAGGCGGGACGCGTGAAGAGCATTCTCAAGGACGCCATGCGAGGCCTGTTGCCCGCCGAGTTAATCTCCCGCCCAAAAGAGGGCTTTATTATGCCGATCAACGAATGGCTTGTCGGACATCTCGCTAGTTACGTGCATGCAACTCTCGCACCGGAGAAGATCAAGCGCCAGGGATTGCTCCGGCCCGACTTAGTGCGGGATATGCTCGATGCGCATTTCTCCGGTCGGATGAATTTCAGCAACCAAATCTGGAATTTGCTGATGCTGCAGCTGTGGTGGGAAGCCTATATCGACAGGCCGGTATGACTGATCGGACGTTTCAGCTCGTCCTTTTTGCATTGACCGGCTTGGGCAATGCCGTCCTCGAGCGGTTGATCGAAACGAAGCAACGGCCCGATCTGGTCGTTACTCGCGCAGAGCACACGCCTTATCCATATGAACCACTACCGTTCATCGGCGATAGCGCCGCTCGTGCCGGCGTGCCATGCCTGATCGACACCACCGGCGAACTGGAGGTCATGGAGCGCGGCGCCAGACTCTTGCTGCTTGCGACCTACCATCGACGTGTCGGCGGCAATATCGCGGGCAAATGCGATATGGTGATTAATCTGCATCCGTCTCTGCTACCGCGAAATCGCGGTCCCAATCCGTTTTTCTGGTCGATCCTAAATGGTGACAGTGATAGCGGCGTAACCGCGCATGCATTGATCGACAAACTCGATGCCGGAGATATCTGTCTGCAACGCCGTATTCCCATCGCTCCTGATGAGACTCAAAGCACGTTGCGCCACAAGCTCGGCAATGTTGCGGCCGAGACGGCGACCGAAATCGTCGGCGCATACGGCAACGGACAGCTCAAATTCCATCCGCAGACGGAGCGGGACGCAACCTCATATCCGCGCGTCGACGATCAGGAACGGCAACTCGATCTTACCAAGTCCTGTGCCGTTGTGGCTCGCCATATCAACGCATTGCGCGACTGGCCGCTCGCGCTACTCGGAGATCGGCGCGTGCTGCGCGTGCTCAATGTCGCGCCGGCGACGCGCGACGCGATCGCCGGGACCATTCTGGTCAAGGAAAGCGCTATTTGTCGTGTCCGCGTCGCGGACGCTGATCTGGAGTTGCAGCTTGACTAAGAGTTCAATAGTTGCATTGTGGCGGGGGTTGTTAACAATAGGTTGAGTTGTGGGGAGTCTTGCCATCAGTCCGCGTCGCATTCCGTTCTTTCGTCACGATCTTGGCGATCCCGAACTCGAGCAATTGGCGCAAGTGCTCAAGGGTGAAATCCTCACCACCGGCGAATACGTCGGTAAATTCGAGCAAAAACTGGCGGAATATCTCGGCCGCAAGCACGTCCTGGCGGTAAGTTCCTGCACCGGCGCGCTGCACCTTTCGCTGCTTGGACTCGGCATCGGATCGGGCGATGAAGTCATCACGACGCCGATGACTTTCATCGCCACGGCCACCGCGATTCTGGAGGCCGGTGCGCGGCCGGTTTTCGTCGATGTCGAACCCGATACGGGCAACCTCAACGTCGATCTGATCGAGGCCGCGATCACACCGCGGACCAAGGCCATCATGCCCGTCCATCTTTATGGACTTATGTGCGACATGCACGGTTTAAGATCCATTGCGGATCGTCATGGCCTGAAGATCGTCGAGGATTTTGCGCATTGCATCGAGGCAAAGCGCGACGGCGTAGCTCCCGGTGAACTTGGCGACACCGCCTGCTTCAGCTTTTACGCCACCAAGAACCTGACCTGCGGCGAGGGTGGGGCGCTCGCCACCGACGATACCGCGCTTTATGACAGGCTAAAATTGCTGCATCTGCACGGCATGACCAAGACCGCCTATGACCGGTCACGCGAAGGTTATCTGCATTGGGACATGGTCGTGCTCGGATGGAAATATAACATGAGCAATATCGAAGCGGCGCTGCTGTTGCCGCAGTTCGATCGCATCGCCCATAAGCTCAAGCAACGCACCGCATTGGCGCAGCGTTACGACGAACGGCTTGCCGGCGTGCTAGGCGTCCGGCCGCCCGGAGCGCTTCCCAACACGGTCCATTCCCGCCATGTCTATCCGGTGCGGGTTGCCAGCGAGAAGCGCGATGCAACGATTGAGGCCTTGAAGAAAGAACAGATCGGCTGCGTGGTGAATTACCGCGCCGTGCACCTGATGCAGTACTTTCGCGAACATTTCGGCTACACGCCCGGCGACTTTCCCCATGCGGAGAGTATCGGCGATGAGACTATATCGATCCCGTTCTATCCCGGCATGCCGCTTGACGATGTCGATTTCGTCATTGACGCGCTGGAGCGTGCCCTGACACGGAATTCGGTGGAAGCCTGACGCGTCGTTTTAGGATAGTATGATATGCGTGCTCCCGATCAGGTCCTCGCGGCACCGGCACCGCTATTGGTACCGGGCGATCTCTGGCTGCAGGACGGCGGTTGGCCGGCCGGATCGTTGCCCGAGCACGTCACGCTTGGCAAGTTCAGGCGCGGCGTATCGTTGCTCGCCTGGGCCTATAACGAAGAAATCCTGATCGAGGGATTTTTGCACCGCGCCGTCGCGTTGCTCGATAGCGTGGCGACCGACTGGGAAATCGTCTTGGTCGACGATTGCTCGACCGACCGGACTAATGAGATTGCGACCGCCTTTGCAGCGCGCGAGCCGCGCGTAAATGTGGTTAGGCACGAGCGTAATCTCAACGTCGGCATGGCTTGCCGGACTGCGCTCGCGCATGCCGGCAAGGAGTTCCTGTTCTGGCAAACGGTGGATTGGTCCTACGATATCAGCAAGCTGAGAATCTTCCTTGAACTGCTCATGCATTACGATGCGGTTCAGGGCATTCGGCCAGTGCCAATCCGGTTAATGAGTTACATTCCGGTGCTGCGATCGATCTATCGTGTCCGTCGGCGTTCCGACAGTCTCTACAAGGCCGTCATCTCGCTGGGAAACTACTATTTTCTTACGATTTTGTTCGGGGTTCGCTTTCATGATTTTCAGAACGTGACTTTTTACAAGACGCGCGTCGTGCAGCAACTTCCATTGGTCGCACGCACATCCTTCATCAATCCGGAGCTGCTGCTGCGTAATTACTACAACGGTGCGAGATTTATCGAGGTGCCAATCCGTTTCATCTCGCGGCAGCACGGCGTGCCGAAGGGAACCCGGCCGATCGTGGTCATCCGTTCCGTCGTCGATACCGTGCGAAACTGGATTGGATGGGGCGCAAGCAGCCGCCACCGCCGCGCCCAGAGCCAGCCGATTCGGCGGGTCTCGGAGCCGTTTAGGCTTGATCAGCCGATATTACGGCTGGTGCTGCCGCTGTTTGACGATTTCCGGCGCTAAATCGCGCTCAGGCTTCAGCGAAGCCGTTCGGAGGATCGTACATCTGACGCAAGCTCGCGGCCATGGCGCGTCGCTGGTCGGCGGAATATTCAGACCGTGACGCGTAGAAGAGGTATACGCTTGCTTGCTTGCCGTATTGCTCCGCCCATTGGTCGCGATTGAGCAGGTCGGAAAATCGCAAGCTCTTGTCTTCGCTGCAGCCGACGTCGATGACGCGGAAGCTCGGTGACCACGGCTCGCCGGCCTTCACGATGATGGCGTAAACGACCGGAGACTGATTGCTGCGGACTTCGGTGCTGTCGATTGGGAAGGGCCCGGTAAACAGGAAGCCTGAGAGTTTTATCGCCATCTGGGAAAATTGACGCGTTAGCTGCGGGGGGCGGTCTCAACTATACCTTGGAAATCGTCGTGCTCCCCGAGCTTGGTCCTCCGATTGGCTTCGGCGTTGCGGACGACCTTCCAGTAATTGTGATCCCAGGAGCGATATTTCCAATCGGGGCACCCGGCGCAGAGCGAGATGTCCTTGCCGCGTCCGGATAGGTGCTTGTCGCGGTAGAACTTGAAACCCGGCCCATGCCAGATTTCCCGGATGGAGTCCTGGTTAACGTTGCCCATGCTGGTGTTGGCGGAAATATCGTAGCCGCACACCATGACGTTGCCACGGCTGTCGATATTCAGCCGTTCGAAGATGAATGGGCACGGCACTTCGTCGGTGTTCAGATAGGCGCTGGGATCGGCCGACCGCGTCGCATCGAGCGTGGTATTGACCCCCCAGGTCAGGAACTTGCGCTTGATGAAATAGTCCACCCCCATCTCTTGGACCCAATAGCGCTCGACCGCGTCGATATCGACCCCGTTCTGGTTGACGCCGGACGCGATGACCTTGGTCGTGCCGCGCATCTCGTTGCGCAGGCGTAACATGCGGCGGGTGTTGTCCTTCAACTCCTCGAAATTGAGTCCCTTGCGGACGATGTCATAGGTTTCCTTGTCCCGGGCGTCGACCGAAAACTCGATCATGTCGACGCCGGCGGCGATCAGCGCCCGCGAATTGTCGTCGTCGAACAACGAACCGTTGGTGATCAACCCGATCTTGCAGCCCTTCGACTTGGCGTAGACCAGAAGTTCGGTGACCTGCGGGTGCAGCATTGGCTCGCCGCCACCCGAGATACGAAGGTAGGCGCCAAACGGGCCGGATTCATCCGCAATCTTCTTGAACGTCGCTTCCGGCATGAACGGAGCGTCGCGGTATTCCTTGCGGATGTTCGAATTCGTGTAGGGGCAATGTGGGCACAGCGCATTGCACGGATAGACGAAAGAGAGCACGAGCATCATCGGATATTCCGACGCTTCCGGCCGCAGGCCGTAAGACTGCTCGCCCTGTTGCAAAATCGCGGCCTGCTGCCCGCTTTGGCCGTTCTCCAGCTCGGGGGAGGGCATCAGGCGACCTCGCTGGGCTCGCGCTGATCGTAAAACCAGAACGGCCGCGTTCCCTCGACGCTCTCTTCGGTATATTCCGCGCCGGCGACTTGCCAATCGCCGCAGCCCTTGCAAATTTCGGGCATGTCGGACCAACGATGCTCGCGATGGGCCTTGCGGAGCATCTCGCCATGCCGGCGCCAGGCTTCCTTCACCGTGACTTCGCTAACATTGGCCGCCTTGAAGCGG
This sequence comes from uncultured Alphaproteobacteria bacterium, assembly GCA_963723335.1. Classification (GTDB taxonomy): domain Bacteria; phylum Pseudomonadota; class Alphaproteobacteria; order Rhizobiales; family Xanthobacteraceae; genus BOG-931. The sequence goes on from CAVRQJ010000001.1 coordinate 159,511, forward strand.
CCTTCGTAATCCACTGCGCAGGCCACCACCGAGCCGTCCTGGTGGATCGCCATTGCATTGGCGCCCCACGGACAGGCGATGCGGAAGTCGGAGTCGTGAACGATCGTATCGGTACGGACCGTACCGCTCGCCGTCCATTCAAGCATTGGCCTGAATTTCACCTCGGCGCCGCGCTCTTCCCAAAACTTGCGGTAATCTTCGACCTCATGCACGTTTTGCTGCATGATCGAGAATTGAGCGACAATAATCGGATATTTCTGGCCGCGCCGCTTGCGCTCGAGACACAGCGCTTCGACCTGCGGATAGACCTCGTCCCATTTTGCTTTTTCGCGGATCTTCTCGAATGTCGCTTTCGAGAAGCCGTCGAGACTGAGGATAAATCGTCGCAACGGCGAATTGAGTATCCGATCGATATTGTCCCAGCGGTCGAGCAGTGTGCCGTTGGAATTGAGAACTAGGTTGCAGCAGCCGACCTTTGCGGCATAGTCGAGGCGGTCCCACAATTCGTTCTTGTAGCCCATGATCAGGGCTTCGCCGTAGAAGGTCGGCCAGATTTCCGTTTCCGGCGCGTTGGCGCCCATCTCTTCGACGATCTTGTTCCACAACGGGCGTTTCATGTTGCGTTTGACGCGCTTCAGCTCGCGATGGCTGCAGTGGATGCACGTCAAATTGCAGATCGAGGTATTCTCGATGACCAGCTGTGGGGGATAGTCGCGCTCGACCAATCGAGCTTCAATCGCCAGCAATTCCCTGCGGCGACTGTCGTCCTCCAAATGCTTCTGGAGTAAGCTGAATTTTGAGCCCACGATCCACTCTGCCCCGATTTCAATCAACTTGAGACCATATGGCCGATCACACGGTGTTGCAACCGAATCCTGCGCATTCGGGTCGCCCTTGGCGTCCCCGTGGGTATGGGCGCCCCACATCCCGACGCCTCCGGAAAGTTCCCGCGGCTGCCACCGCATAGCTTTCCTCCGGAAAGTTCCCGCGGCTGCCACCGCATAGCTTGATCGTTCGCTACCTCCAGGTCCGACGCCGCACCGACAACGGAACCGCCCGATTCAGGGCGAGGGCGCGTAGTAGAGCGTCAGAAAGAACTGGATCGTTTCACCGGCGGTCGCGCATACGCCATGCAGATCGATATAATCTTTGGGCAGGCCCTGACCAATTGCCGGAAAGGGCATGCCCAACCCCGCCGGAAAGAACTGTTTCACGTGGTCTTCCGAACGGCTCATGAAGATCATGGCGTCTGGAACCGCATCGTTTCCCACCATCCACCAGATATGCGGCGGTCCCAGGATCTTGGTGAGTTCGACGCCCACGAGCGTCACTGGCTTGGCCGACCACGGTTTGATGTTCCATTCGGATTGGGGGATAGCGCCGGTAATCGTCCATTTGTCAACCTGATCGACCGTCGGGCCGCCGCACCTGGAAACCATTGTCCATGTTGTTGAGCACATGAGGTTAAAACCCGGTGCGCTCGTATAGACGCGTGGTGTTCCGCAGGTCGGGCAATCGCAAACGGCCGTCGACTGCGCGCGCGTGAAGCCAGGCGGCCATAAACCACACAGTGCGGTTCCGATGATGAAAATCAACAGCAGCCATCTCATCACAATATCGATCAACCACGAACCAGTCGTCCGCCAAACAAGGACGCGCCCATCGAGGCGGGCGTATTCCGCAGCGCGCGTTGGGCGGATGCGGAGCTTATGCAACGAGCTGTGGTCCGTCGATAAGGTCGGTCGCTCGGTTGCGGGAGCATACCAGGGGATGTGCATCGTGCACCGATTGCGCCCCGTAATGAGGCGTGAGTGGGCTTAAAATCGATTTTACTGCCGCCATGAACGTGATATCCATGAGACTACGGGTGTTTCAAGGGTGCCTCGACTTCGGGGGGATACCCGGTTCATCGGGGAACGAATGAAAGTCCTATTCGTCGTATCGGACTTGCTCTTCAGCGAGCCGCTGGGGGTGATGTGCCTGAGTGCCATGTGCAAGAAGCAGGGGCACGAAACCAAGCTCGCCATCATCGCAAGCGGACGGTTGCGCCAAGACCTGGAGGCATTTCAGCCCGAGGTCGTCTGCTACAGCACGATGACATCGCACGAATATCTGTTCAAAGACGCCGATCAAGTTGTTCGCGAGTGGCGGCGCTCGGTTCCATGGCGCGTATGGCGCATCATGGGCGGTGCGCACCCGACTTATTTTCCCAGAGTGCTGTTCGACATGCATCTCGATGCGATTTGCCGGGGCGATGGCGATTTCGCCATGATCCGTATGCTGGAAGCCATTGTTGAAGGCCGCGAATTGGAAGGGATTCCGAACGTCGCTACGACGAAGCAGCCCGAAATTCAGAAGGAAGTCATCGAATTCATGGATGACCTGCCTTGGCCCGACCGCGACGTTCTCTATGAAGCCGCGCCGTACCTCAGAAAGGTGGGCATCCGTTCGCTGCTGACGATGAAGGGCTGCCCCTACAAGTGCACCTATTGCTTCAATCACGCCTTCAATAAGATGTTCAAAGGCGAGGGCCGAAAGTTGCTGCGCCGGCGCAGCGTGTCGGACGTGATCGCCGAGTGCCGTAACATCATTCAAAACTATCCGACCGCGCGCATCATACGTTTCGCCGACGATGTGTTCATCATCAAGCGCGATGCCTGGCTTGAGGAATTCGCCGAACGGTTCCCAAAAGAGGTGGGGCTGCCGTTCTACTGCCTGTACCGCGCCAATGCCCTGACCGAGGATGTGGCCGAGATGCTGTCGCGAGCCGGCTGCATCTCGATGAGCATGTCGATCGAGGCCGGAACGGAAAAGCTGCGCAACGACGTGCTCAAGCGCAACATGCCCGACAAGATGATGCACGAATTTTTCGCCGTGGCGCGGAAATACAAGCTTAACGCCTATGCCAACACGATTTTGGGAATTCCCGGCACTACGATCGAGGACGACTTCCATGCCTACCTGTTCTCGAAGAGCCTTAAGGCGGCGGCGCCGACTTTCGGCATTTTCTGCCCCTATCCAGGCACCGAACTGACCGAATACGCCATCAAGATCGGCGTGCTGGCGCCCGACTACGATTACGACGGTATGACGGCCACCGGCCGTACGGCGATGAACAATTACACGCCCGAAGAAAAGGAAATTCAGATACGCCTGCAGTCTCTCGCGTCGCTGTTCTGCAAGCTGCCGGCTTTCATGGATCCGGTTCTCAAAGTTCTTATCAGGCTGCCGTTCACGCGCTTCTACAACATCATCGGCTCCGCTTACGTGTCCTATATGCTGGCAACCAAGTGCTTCCCGGGCGCCTATCCGAGAGATCCCCACTCGCTGTGGCAGGCCGTCAAACGCGCCATCGGTTTTTTCTCGGCGCCCAAGGACGAAAAGATCGAGGAAGTCCGGCGCAGGATCAAGAATTCTGCGCAAACGCCGACGATCGGTGTCAGCAGTCCGGACTATTGACCTAACATCCACACGTTTCGAGAGATGATCGGAACCCCGACCGGGCCGGTGCAAGCTTTTCTGGTCAGGTCGGGAGGGGGGGGCCATCCCGCCGACCCGCTTTTACTGGCTATCGCCATATTCGCTGTTGTCGCGATCGTCGCCGCCGCTTCGATTACAGGCAGCCCGTTCGTCGCGGCCGATATTCCCTGGCGTATCGTCTCGGCCGGCATCGCAATCGTCATTCTGCCGGGAATGGTTGCGGGTCAGAGTTTAGGCCTACTGGCCGCGTCGCCTTTTGAGGCGATCGCGAAATCTCTTGCGCTATCCCTCGCGATCGCAACCGGATTTGCCTTGATCACTATGGCATTGCGGCTGCCGATCGGGATCTGGACCGGCGCCATGTTGCTATGGAATGTCGGTTGTGCGCTACCGCTCGCGTTTCGTGTCAAATATTGCTGTCGCCGATACGGCCTTTTGTGAACGACTGTGCGCGGCCTTCTTGCGCCCCGCCCTTGGGTACGGTTGTTATATTTGGTCATCGCTGGTCTTTCGATTGTTCTCTACCGACGAGCCGATTTGCTGAGCGATGTTTCGTCGGAGGTGTCCACGCACATGATTTATGTCCGGAGTTACGATTTTGGACTGCCTCTTGATTTTCAGAATGGCGGCCTACGGCCTGAGATCGGCCTGCCGAATCTGTTCTTCCTCTGGGAGTTTATCCTCGCCGGCATCTCGTGCGCGGCCGGCATAGATCCTTTGGTTGCAGCTCTGCGTTCGCGATGGCTGTTTCCAGTACTGGCATTCTCGGCAATTTTCTTCCTGTCTCGTGGTGCTTTTTGGCAGTAATGCCGCCGCGCGCAGGGTCATATGGATCGTTCTGCCGTTGGTCCTGACTTAGTTTATCATCCTACCGCCATCTCCATGGGCTCTGCTCGCCAACGACGATCGGCCGGTGTTCTCATTTCTGGGGCAGCATCCATCATGCTGACGCGGCCATGGAAATCCTGCTCCCTATTTCTACGGGCTACCTGTTTTTGTTCCTCCGCGATGGCCGCTTCATGACGCTTGGCATGCTTGCCGCGTTGTTGATCGCGAGCTTCTTTTTCCATCCTCGCGGAATATTTTCAGGTTATGTGGTATGGCGTGATCGCTGGCCTGGTCTATCTGATTACGAATAGAATCCGCTTGCGGGAGTTGAGAACCCGGTACGTTCCATTGGCGCTGATGTTCCTTGCGGTGGCAGCAGTGCTTCTGTTGGCAACGCGTTCGCTCTCATCAGACCGACACACGATCAGTTCTGAACTCGCGGGGAATACCGTAACGATCGAAAATCAGCTGCAAACGGGAAACTAGTCCGCGCCGAGCCACTATTCGACTTTTCCATTAGCGACATCGGCGCTCAACCGCCTGAGCCCCCGTTCGTCTATTCATGGCTTGTTCTTCTCGCGCTACTGTTGCCGTGCATCGTCGTCGCCGGCTCGCGGGCGGAACTCAAGGTCGCCGCCTATTTCGTCGTATTGTGGTGGGTAACGCTCTGTTTTGTGCCGACCCAAATGCTCCTGCGGCTTATCACTTACTCTGAGATTAGCATGACGAAAATCCGTTTCTTGCCAGTCATTGCTTATCCGCTGATCGCGGCTGGCTGGTTCGCTGCTCTGCGGATCATGCTGTGGCTCGCGAATTGCTATCTCATTTTCCACCAAAAACTGTCAGCTGTCTGCGCTCTGCGAATGGGGGCGGTCGCTCTCATGTGCGGTGCGTTGGGTTTATTGTTTAGAGAAATGTGGCGTCACGAGGCGCCGTCTTTTGTTCTGCTTGAGAACACCTTGCCATGGCTGGTCCTATTATGCGCGGTCGTGATCTGGTTGGTTTTAAGAGTGCCAGGTGTTGCGCTGCGATCGGGCCTTCTCGGACTGCGGGCTGACTTCCTTACAAATCCTAGGCCGGATGTTGTTTACACAAGCTTTTGCTTCATCCTATTTGCTGTTTGTTCGGCGCCGGACGAGGCGCCGAGATTTGTCCGCGACTTGCTAATCCGAAATCAAAGTGCTCTCGCGTTGCTCGAACAAGAACATCCAAGCGTCGGACTAGGCACGATCGACTTCTTTCGCAAGCATGTCTCAGCCTCGCTCGAGAATCCTCAATGATCCGAGCAAGCCAAACTTTGATAAGATTAGCATCTTTGCTCCGGTTTATACGGTACCACTATTTATCATTCTCGATGAGCCGCTAAGAGCCGCTGCAAAAGAGGACCGCGATCCACTCTTCAATAGTGCGGCACGGGCAGGGCGTATTAATTCTGAATCGTAATCAGCGATTTGAACGCTCTCAATATCGACTACGTGTTATTGGGCGCGGAGTATCGGGCTGCCGTGCAATTGCTGGCGCGCGAACGACCTGCTGCGTTCAGTGTCGTGTTTGAAGACCCCGTTACCGGATCGCTCGTTCTAGCCTATCGCCGACCGACATAAGCATGCCAGAAATCACGGAGACGCCGGCAACGGCGCAGCGGAGGGCAGGGTGCGGCCGGGACAACGCGCCTGGGTTGTTTGCCGTCGGCCTCGTGCTGGTAGTCGTCGCCGGGCTGACGACGTTCCCCCCAATCGCGCCGTATATCCTATTCTCCTGGGATTCCGCTACATACGTGACGAATGCCCAGGAATATTTCGCGGATGGAACACTGACGGGGCTGATCGCCAGCTACACACAGTCCTTCGGCAATCTTGCCTACACGTTGAATTTCAATCTACTGCCTGAAGCGAAATTGGCGTTTGCCGGCGGCCGGATCAATCCGGTCGTCATGTATCTGCTGGCCAGCGCGCTCTTCTACGTCACGGCTTTTACTTTGGCATCGATCGTCGGCTTCAGCGCCGTCGTCGCGGTCGTGTCCGGCCTGATATTCGTGCTGCTGACGATGCCGGTAACGTCGCCGCCACTCTACTCGATCATATTCTGGTGGCACAGCCCCTACGCGATACCGCTGGTCTATATGTTCGCTGCGTTATTCGTGACCGTTCATTTCATCGGGCGGCTCGGTGTCGCGGGAAATGTGCTTGCCATCGCCGTTCTGGCTCTTGAGACTTTTTGGATCATTGTCGGCGGTGCCAAAGCCGGAGTGATCGTGCTGTTGGGCGCTGGCCTTTTGTCCATTGCGCTCGTGACCTCCTCCGGTTCGGCAAAGTCATTGGCATGGAAGATCGCCGGGGGCGTGGTCGCGCTCTTGTTTTTGGCAGCGCCCGGACCGCTCCATTACATCCGCGGCTGTATGCCTATTCGGCGACCATTCTGTTCTTTGCCGACATGCAGATGATGAGCGCGATCGATCCCGCGACGATACTGCATGTGGTCTTTCCTAGGCCAGACTTGGCTTATGTCTGGGAAACGGCAAAGATCTGGGCAAGCTTTCAGCTGGGATATCCGCTGACCGTACTTTCGATCATCGGCATCATCAGCACGATCGTCAGGCCGCCGACGCCGATGGCGAGGCATCTTGCGGTCGCCATGGTCGCATTCTTTCCTTTCCTTCTCTTGTTCGCCTACGGAATGACGCTTGGTTCCGCGATGTATCCGTTCTTCGTGGTCTTTGCGGTGGTCGGATCCGTCGCCACCGGCCGGTTACTGCGGCCGAGACTCCGTTCTTATCTCGATTTATGGCTGCGGATCGCCCCGATGCTCGTCAAGCCTGCGGTCACCGATGGTCGTGATCGTCCTCCTGGCTTTGAGCGTGACCGTGCTGGCGCGGGTCACGCAAAAAACGCCCCGTGGTTGGCGCTATCCGCCGTCGGAGCCGCCGCTCATCGTGTTCCTCGCCTGACGCATTCGCTTTGGTCTCGGCGATGTCTTCAGCGGCCGCTGATCTCGACATGTCGATCACCAAGTCGCTGGATGACGGCAATTTTCCCCCGGGAACCTCAACGGCATACGCCCTGATGATGACAGCGTTCGACCACGTTTTGAAATTCGGCAACGACCTGACGATCCAGGGTCGCGATCTTTGACATTCCCGTGGCGCTGGAAGGTAACCGCATGAGCACTCCCATGAGCGCGCTGTTTCATAACTTTCTCCTCGCCGATGCCGGCCAGCACGAGAGGATCGATTATCGTACGATCACTCATTTCGACCGGCGTATCTTTCAGTTGCTGGGAAAAAATACGCCTCTAGCTATCGCGCTCTCGACGATCGAGCTGCGAAGCGGGTGGAAATACCGCAACTGCCAGCGGGTACGTCGCTTTACGATTTGAGGGACATCAATGTCGGCCAATACTCGCCGATCCGAACCGAAGTGATATCGGACTGGCGAAACTCGCTGGAAAGATTGGCGGCGGCGGACTTCGACCCGCAATCGTCGGCTATTTTGCATGACGGCTGGGTCGGCGAAACTTCGCTGCTGCCGGGAACGGCCGTGGTGACGCGGACCAGGGACGGCTACCGCGTGAGCGCCAGCAGTCACGGCAAGTCGCTCCTCGTCCTTCCTTTCGAGTTCAGCCGATGTCTGGAAGTGAAGGAGCTCGAAGGGTCGGCGCGGATCGGCAGGGCTGACTTCTTTTTGACCGGTCTACTGTTTGACAATAAACTGGACGCGGAGTTGCGCTTTCGTTTCGGCCCCTTTGAAAATGCCGATTGCCGCCTTGCGGATTTGGCGGATATCCGCGCCATGGGCGTCGACAGCCGGACGCTTGCCGACTTTCAGAGGCGCTATCCGGGCCGCTTCATCTTCGAGGGGCTTTTCTAGAGCCTGGTATCGATTCCATCAAAGCCGCGAAGGCCCCGGTTCGGTTCGCGTTCGCTAGGGTCATGTGTCGCGCTAACGCTCGCCAGCCGTCGTCCGCAGAATGAACTCGGCGGCTTCGGCAAGGGAAGCAGCCACTTTGTTCGGCACGGTCAGCCGGTCCTGCGGATAGCCCCAATCGACGAAGATCGTCTGGCACCCAGCGTCCCGACCGGCCAGGATATCGCGCCAGCGGTCGCCAACAATAGTGCTAGATGGCAGGTCAATGTCGTGTTTGGCAGCAGCGTCGAGGATCAGGCCGGGCTTCGGTTTGCGACAGGCGCAGTTGTCGGCATCGGCATGCAGGCAGACCATGAAATCGTCGATCGGCATCATCTTGCGTATCTTGTCGTGCATCGCTTCCATTGTCGCTTTGGGAGTAATGCCATTGCGGACGTCAGGCTGATTGGTCACGACGATGATGAGATAACCGGCCTTCTTGAGGCGCCGCACAGCCTCTGCAACACCGGGAAGAATTCGGAATTCGGCGAGGTTTCGCGGCGCGACGGGCTTGCCGTCCCGTTCGAGATTGGCATTGATCACGCCGTCGCGATCTAGGAAAACACGTCGATCGGCATAAGCCCGCGGATTCCGGTCGTGCATCGCCTCCATGGTCGCCTTCGGCGTGAGTCCGGTGCGGACGTCGGGCTGATTGGTGACGACAATGAGGAGAAAGCCGGCGTCCTTCAGCCGCCGCGTCGCCTCGACGACGCCGGGAAGGATACGAAATTCGGCGAGCGTCGTCGGCGCTACGGGTTTGCCGTTCCGTTCCAGGTTGGCATTGATCACCCCGTCGCGGTCGAGAAAGACGGCCTTCACCATTTGGTGGCGTTTTTTTGCAGCTTCGGATGCGATACCAGGCAATGCCACACCACGGCCTGGAATGCCTCGGCATGCGGCGTGACGCGGCTGTTTTCCACGGTCGGGATGACGACGACGCAGTCGCCCGCTTTCTTTGTGTAGCCGCCGTCGCGGCCGACGATGCCGAGCACGCGCAAGCCGCGTTCCTTGGCTACAGCGATCGCCGAGACGATGTTGGGGCTCACGTTCCTTTCCAGGTCCCCGCCGCCGACCGAAAAAATCAGGATCGCGTCTTTTGCATTTGCGCGGCTGACCTTGAGCCATTCCGCGAAAACCGTCGGCCAGCCTTCGTCGTTGGTGCGGGCGCTGAGTTCCGAAACATTGTCGGTAGGAGCATAGGCTTCGATTCCGCAAAGCTTGCGGAAATCGTTCACGGCGTGACTGGCATTGCCGGCGCTGCCGCCGACGCCAAGGATGAAGAGACGGCCGTCCCGGTCGCGCAGGCTCACGAGTTCGCTGCACAATGCTTCGACGGTCGCGGGTTCGATGCGACGGGCGGTCTCGACGACTTCATCGAGAAATGTGGCCGCATGACTCATCGTCGAACCTCCGCTTTCGGGGATAGCGGGCCAAGTTCTATCGCTTGGGGCCGCTGGATGTACAGCCTGCCGGAGGGCCCCTAGCATGGCTGGCAGCCGCGCCGGCTGGCCCTCCTGTTCGATGTCTCAGTCTCCGTCGGCCTTGCTCCGGGCCATCGCCATCAGGCCGCTTCGCGTGTCGTGCAGCGGCCGCCAGCCCGCGGCGATCAATTTGGTCGGGTCGGCCTGTAAATCGCCGCCAAGGCGCATCCACAAATCCCGGCGTCCTATGAGCCGAAGCGGCTTTTCGACGAGAGCTGTCGGCAGCGGCAATAGAAACGGCCGCCGGCCCTCGCCCTTCCGCAGCGTTGCGATCAGTTCACAGAGGGTCGGTGCCGGGCCGGGATCTGCTACCACGTAGATCCCGCCGGCCGTATCAGGCCGCGAAAGTACGAAGCTCAGCGCCGACACGAAATTGTCGATGCCGAGAAATGACCGTCGGTTGGTGAATTGTTTGACCGGCAGCGGCCATGCCGAGCGCGCCGCCCGCACCAGCGTGGCAAAATTTCCCTTCACGCCGCGTCCGTAAAGCAAAACTGGCCGCAGGATCGTGAATGGAACGCCGGAGGCCTGCACATCCGCCTCTGCGGCGAGTTTGGAGCGGCCGTAGGGATCTGCGGGCTGAGGAGGATCGAGTTCGCTCAAGACGTGGTCTGCGGCGGCGCCACACTGTGCCCGTATGGAAGAGACGAACACAAAACGCTGGATCCCGCCTCGCGCCGCGGCGTTCGCGGCCTCTTCCGTAGCGCGCCGATTAACCCGATCGTAGAGTGCGGGATCGATTCCGGGACCGGTATGCGCAATCCCAGCGAGATGAACGACAAAATCCATCCCATCGAGCAGCAAAGGCCAGTCGACCCTTTCTACGTAGTCCCGGTGCGCTACAACTTCGATGCCGGCGGTGAACGGGGGTACTGGCGTCTGCCTTACCGCAGCGCGCACGGCATGGCCGTCTCTTGCAAAACCCGCTATCACGGCGCGACCGAGGAATCCGGATGCTCCGGTGACGAGAATGCAACTCATGGATTGCCCTCGTCCGGCGTTTTGGCTGTTTTCCCAGCCATTCGGCTACAATACACGCGACTTCCCAACATCATGGACTTGCCGGCTTGAATAACGGAAAATTTTGAAGGGCGACGATGCCACATCACCCCGTTCTGGTCACCGGTGCAGCCGGCTTTCTTGGCTTCGCGCTGGCGCGGCGCCTTCTTGAGCACGGGCGCAGCGTCGTTGGCATTGATAGCATCAATGACTATTACGATCCGGCACTCAAGGAAGCGCGCCTCGCGGTTTTGCGGCAATTTGAGAATTTCAACTTCCACAAGATCGATCTTGCCGATCGCCGGCCGGTCGAGACGATTTTCCGCGATGGCGATTTCGGCCCGGTCGTGCATCTGGCCGCGCAGGCCGGCGTTCGGTACTCGCTGAATAATCCCCACGCCTATCTCGATGCGAATCTCGCGGGCTTTCTCAACGTGCTCGAAGGCTGCCGCCATCGCAACACCGAGCATCTGGTATTTGCCTCATCGAGTTCGGTCTATGGCGCGAACACGCGCCTGCCGTTTTCCGTGCATGACAACGTAGATCATCCGATCAGCCTCTATGCCGCGACCAAGAAGGCGAATGAGCTGATGGCCCATTCCTACAGCCATCTTTACGGACTGCCGGCAACGGGTTTGCGTTTTTTCACCGTTTACGGTCCGTGGGGCCGCCCCGACATGGCCATGTTCATCTTTGCCAAGGCGATCACCGAGGGGCAACCCATCAAACTGTTCAACCAGGGGCGCATGCGTCGCGACTTCACATTCGTCGACGACGTCGTCGAAGCGCTCGAGCGCATTATCGCAATAGTGCCGGCGAAAACCTCGGCGCCACGAGATGGTACGCTCGATCCGGCTAGCAGTACGGCTCCATGGCGAATCTACAATATTGGCAACAATCAAACGGTCGAGATTCGTCGTATTGTCGAGCTTCTGGAACTGGAATTTGGCCGCAAGGCGAAAATAGAGCTTATGCCGATGCAGCCGGGTGACGTGCCGGAGACCTGTGCCGATATCGACGATCTCATGCGCGACGTCGGTTTCCGGCCTGCGACGCCGATCGAACAGGGCGTTCGCGATTTCGTCGCCTGGTATCGCGATTATCACCGGTGATAAGCGTCAAATATGACAGTTCGTCCTGACGCGCAGCCTGGCTTATAATGACGCCATGACGGTTTTTTTGCGCAATCCGCGCCGCCTTCTGATCGTCCTTCACGACCTCGCCGTCACGGCGCTGGCGATGCTGGCGACGTTTTATGTGCGTTTTGAGAATGGCGGGCTCGAGGAACGCGAGCACTGGCTGTTCCTCATCCTGCCATTCTATGTCGTCTATGCCGGCATCGTGTACTGGTATTTCCACCTCTATATCGGAAAGTGGCGCTTCGCATCGTTGCAGGATCTGTCGAACATCATTCGTGCCGTAACGGTATTGGCGATTTCACTTTTGGTTTTCGATTACATCCTTCTGTATCCGGCGCTCTACGGCACGTTTTTCTTCGGCAAGATTACGATTGCTCTCTATTGGCTGCTGCAGATTTTCTTTCTTGGCGGCCCGCGGATCGCCTATCGCCTATTCAGACACTCCCGTACGCAACAGCATGTCATGGCTTCGGATGCGGTTCCGACGATTATCGTTGGAAGCGCGGCGGATGCTGACGTTCTCTTGCGCGCCATCGAAAGCGGTGCCGTCAGAAAAGTACGTCCGGTCGGTATCCTGTCGCCGTCGTCGGCCGACCAGGGGCTTGCAGTCCGTCGTGTTCCGGTGCGCGGCTTCCTCACCGACCTTGAAACGACGGTCGTCGCCCTGCGGTCGCAAGGGACGGCGATCAGTCGCCTTGTGCTGACGCCAAGCGCTCTCGCCCCCGAGCTCCAGCCTGAAACTATGCTGATGCTCGCGCGGCGGCTCGGCCTCACCGCGAGCCGCTTGCCGTCGCTCGACGCCGGAGAAGAAGCGCTGCGTCTGGCGCCGGTCAACGTCGAAGACCTGCTGCTGCGTCCGAGTGTGAAGATCGATTATCGTCGTCTTGAGGATTTCGTCCGGGACAAGACCGTCGTTGTGACCGGCGGCGGTGGTTCCATCGGCTCCGAGATTTGCGACCGCGTCGTCAATTTCGGTGCTGGACGGCTGCTCATAATCGAGAATTCAGAACCGGCTTTGCATGCCGTGCTGGAACAGCTGGCAGCCCGATCAAGCGCGACTCTCGTTGAGGGACGGATTGCCGACATTCGCGATCGCGAGCGAATTTTCAGTCTGATCACCGAATTCAAGCCGAACCTCGTGTTCCACGCCGCAGCGCTCAAGCACGTGCCGCTCCTTGAGCGTGACTGGGACGAGGGCATCAAGACCAACGTCTTCGGCTCGGTCAATGTCGCCGATGCCGCGCTCAATGCCGGCGCCGATGCGATGGTGATGATTTCGACCGACAAGGCCATCGACCCGGTTTCGGTGCTCGGAGCAACCAAACGGCTCGCCGAAATGTATTGCCAGGCTCTCGATGCGGGCGGTCGAGGCGTTTGTCATGCCAACGGCGGCAAGCCGCCGATGCGCATGATTGCGGTACGCTTTGGCAATGTGCTCGCCTCCAACGGTTCGGTCGTACCAAAATTCAAGGCGCAGATCGAGGCGGGTGGTCCGGTCACGGTGACACATCCGGATATGGTGCGCTATTTCATGACAATCCGCGAAGCCTGCGACCTTGTCATCACCGCCGCAACCCACGCACTTGGGCCGTCGCTTTCGGATACGTCCGTCTACGTCCTCAACATGGGGCAGCCGATCAAGATCGTTGATCTCGCCGAACGGCTCATCCGCTTGAGCGGGCTTGAGCCCGGGCGCGATGTCGACATCGTGTTCACCGGCGTTCGTCCGGGCGAACGGATGAATGAGATTCTGTTCGCCAGCGAGGAAGGAAGCTCGGAGATCGGCATCGATGGCGTCGTGGCCGCCAAGCCGGTTTGCCCTCCAACGGAAACAGTGCAGGGTTGGATCGATAAGCTCAGGCAAGAACTCGACGCCGGCGAACGGGCGGCGATCTATGGAGTGCTGCGCACGGCGGTGCCAAACTTTCGCGGAAATTCCGAGGTGACAGACAAGCAATAAAACCATTCGTTAGCGGGGGAGGGGAAAATGAAAATTATTCTGCGATCTCTGGCGCAAAAGTCGGTGAAAGTGGGCGCTGCAGCTAGCGTCATGGTCTTTTCCTTAGCACTCACGTGCGGCGTCGCGCAGGCGCAGGACAAGACCTATACGATGAAAATTTCGATTGCGACCATCAACGATCAAATCCACGCCTTCGTTAAGGACTTTGCCGCTGCGCTCGATAAGAATTCTGGTGGTCGCATCAAGCCCGAGATTTATCCGGCAAGCCAGCTTGGCTCGATCCCGCGGCAAACCGAGGGCGTGCAATTCGGCGCTATCCAGTGCCAGGTCGTTCCACCGGAATTTCTGGTGGGTCTCGACGAGCGATTTGAAGTGATGGCTGCGCCCGGCCTCGTTTCTTCGATGGCGCAGGGACAGCGGCTCTCTGCCGATCCGGACGTTCTGAAGGTCATGCTTGCCCTCGGTGCGGACAAGGGCCTCCACGGAGCCGGACTGTTTATGGTCAATCCGTCCGCCGTCGCCACGAGAACCGCAGTCCGGCACTTGGCCGATTTTAAGGGTAAGAAAATCCGGGTCTTTGCGTCGCCGTTTCAGACTGTGGCGTGGGAGCGCCTGGGTGCAACGCCTGTAGCGATGACTCTGGGCGACGTGCTTCCGGCGCTGCAACAGGGGGCGATCGACGCCGCGGTCGCCTCCACAGCGATCTTCACCGCCTTTCACTATCAAGACGCGGCAAAATATGTAACCGAGACCGGCCAGCCCGCGATATTTGCGGTCATTGAAATCTCGAAGAAATGGTACGATTCGCTGCCGCCAGACCTGCAGCAGATCATCGATCAGACCGCCGCAAAGGAGTTGGTCGCGATCAACCCTCAGGCCGCGGAAATCACCGCAAATTCGCGCAAGGTGTGGACGGATACTGGCGGTGAACTCATCAGCCTGCCCGCCGATGAGCAGGCGCAATTGCTCAAATTGTTGGCAAGCGTCGGAGACGACGTATCGAAGACCAAGCCGTTGCTCAATTCGGCCTATAAAATTGTTTCCGAAGCAGCGCAGCGGACGAAGTAGGCCTCCAGGAGCCCACGACCCGAAGCCCCGCCGATGACGGGCGCGGCAGTCCGTCACACAGTGGAATTCAACACGCCGTTTTTCCCGGATTGCGGTATCCTCAAGCCGTTGGAAGAAGTCGCCGCCGCCTCGGCGCGGATGCGCGAACGCCAAGCCTTCAGGGAGGGGACTATGAACATCACGCGAAGTGAGCGTATTGCGCGTTCAATTGCCGCGGTCGGCGCCGTTGCTTTCGCAGGCGCACTGACGGCCGGCGTAGCGTGCGCAGACGACCAAACGTACGTCATGAAGATTTCTACGCCCACTATCCACGACGTACCCGATACTTTCGCCAATAATTTTGCCGCCGCCGTCGAAAAGGATTCCGGCGGACGTATCAAGGGCGAGGTTTATCCGGCGAGTCAGCTCGGATCGATTCCGCGGCAGATCGAAGGCACACAGTTCGGCGCAATCCAGATGGCCGTCATCCCCAGCGAGTTCTGGGTCGGGATAGATCAGCGTTTCGAAGTTACCGCGGCTCCAGGACTTGTCGATTCTTTGGCACATGGACAAAGGCTCACGGCCGATCCCTCCGTCCTGAAATTGATGCTCGTCGCTGGGCGCCGACAAAGGGCTTCACGGTGTCGGCCTGTTCATGGCCGAGCCGTCCGATGTCGTCGCCAAAACACCCATTCGTCATCTCGCCGACTTCAAGGGCAAGAAGTTGCGGACCTTCGCGTCAAAATTCCAGACCGAGTCTTTAGCCGCCTCGGCGCGACCGCGGTGGTGATGACCTTGGGCGATGTCGTGCCGGCATTGCAGCAGGGCGCCATTGACGGTGCGGTCTCCGGTATGGGCCCTCTCACCAAGATGCACTTTATCGACACGGCAAAATACATCACCATGACGAACCAGCCGGGAATCTTCCTCATCGCCGAAGTCAATCGAAAATGGTTCGAATCGCTGCCGAAAGACTTGCAAAAGATCATCGACAAAGAGGGGGCCGCACAATCCATCTCCATCAATCCGGAGGCAGTCGAACTACGTCAAAAAGCCGAAGCCAATTGGACCTCCAGCGGCGGTGAATTGATCAATCTGCCGCCGGACGAGCAGGCAGCAATGATGAAAACACTTTCGAGCGTGGGTGCGGATGTTTCGAAAGCCAACCCGCAGCTTACCGATGCCTATAACGTAATTATCGAAGCGGCACAGCGAACGCGGGCCGGCAAGTAGGGAACAACTTGGTGCGTGACGTCCCCGATCGGGGCGCACGAAAGGGGAGAATGAAATGCGTTTTAGTCGAATAGGGGCTGTACGGCTGGCGGCATTCGCCGCCGGCATTTTTGTGTTTTCGCTCGCCGTCGATACAGACGCGCGCGCTGACGACAAGACCTACGTGATGAAAATCACGCTGCCCACGCTCAACGATGCACCGCACGTTCTTGCCAAGAACTTTGCGGCCGCCGTTGAGCGCGATTCCGGCGGGCGCATCAAGCCAGAGGTTTATCCGGCGAGCCAGCTTGGTTCGATCCCGCGGCAAATCGAAGGCACGCAGTTCGGCGCCATACAGGTGTGTATCAACCCGCCCGAATTCTTCGTCGGGGTCGACGAGCGCTTTGAGGTTATGACGGCTCCCGGAATGGTCGATTCGATGGCGCACGGCCAGCGCCTTGCTGGCGATCCGGAGGTTCTCAAAGTGATGCTTGCACTAGGCGCCGACAAGGGGCTGCATGGCGTCGGCATGTTTATCGCCGAGCCGAACACTCTGGTTATGAAGACGAAGCTTTCGCGGCTCGCCGACTTTCAGGGCAAGAAAATCAGGATTTTCGCTTCTGATTTCCAAGCCTCCGCGTTCAAGAAGCTTGGCGCAACGCCGGTGGCGATGACGCTGGGCGACGTGATGCCGGCGCTGCAACAGGGCGCGATCGATGGTGCCATCGCCGGTCTTCCCGTCTTCACGGCATTCCATTATCAGGATGCTGCCAAATACATCACCGAAACCAATATGTCCTCGATCTTTCTGGTCATAGAAGTGAGCAAGAAGTGGTACGACTCGCTACCTTCGGATTTGCAGCAGATCATCGACAAGGATGGCGCGGCCGCGGCCGTGGAAATCAATCCGATTGCCACCGATCTCCTCAACAAATCGGGTCAAGCCTGGATCGCGGGCGGCGGCGAGTTGAACAGTCTGCCGCCGGACGATCAGGCGCAGATGATCAAAATGATTTCTCCGGTGGCCGAAGAGGTGTCGAAGACAAAGCCTGCACTTCACGACGCCTATGAGATCGTATCCGCTGCGGCAAAGCGCACACGGCAGGCGCAGTGAGCGGCAATTTGAATAGTCCAGATCCGGAGCGCGGCCGGTGATCGAGGGCGTTGCCAAAGGCGTCCGCTGGCTCCTTGCGCTCACGCGCACGGCGGCGGCGATTTTCCTGATTTCGAGCGTGGCCATCAATTTCGGCAATATCATCGGCCGCTACTTCTTCAGCGTCTCGATCCCATGGGCCGAGGAGATCATGCTCTTCCTCATGGTCGGCTGCGTATTCACCGGCTGCTGTGCGGTCGCCTGGGAAGGCCGCCAGATCCGGATGGATGTTGTGCTGGTCATGATGCCGCCGAAGTTGCGCCAGGTCTTCTACGTCCTGTCGGACCTGGTGATGGTGGCGGCCGCCGTCGCGGTCACGGTCTTCGCCTGGCCGGTCATCACGCAACTCGCGGCGTTCGACGAACGCAGCCAGGCGGCAAATTTCCCGCTGGTCATTCCGCAGGCCATGATCCCGATCGGTTATTCGCTGATGGCGCTGCTGATCGCGCTGCGGCTTCTCATGCGAACCGGCGCGGCGCGCGCCGATGGCTCGCACTGAACGGCGGGGGCGATGGCTTATTTCATCTATTTCGGTTTGCCGGTCATTCTCCTGATCCTCGGCTTTCCGATTTTTCTCATACTTCTGGTGACGTCGATCGTCGCGATCCTGACCGTCGCCGACGTGCCGACCGAAGCGATCCAGACTTACATGTTCGGCAGTCTCGACAATTTTCCGTTGCTCGCCGTGCCGTTCTTCGTCCTTGCCGGCGAGATCATGGCGCAGGGCGGCATTGCGCGGCGCATCATCGCCATGGTGATGGCCATCGTCGGCGGCGTGCGTGGCTCGCTCGCGGTGACGACCGTCGCGGCGTCCGAATTGTTCGGAGCGATGTCGCACACGGCGGTCGGCACCGTCGTCGCCATGGGCCGGATGATCTATCCGGCGCTGAAGGAGGGCGGCTATAACGAGCGCTTTGCCGTCGGGCTGATCGCTTCGTCAGGCGCGATCGCCGTCGTCATTCCGCCATCGATCGCGATGATCCTTTACGCGGTATCGGCGGAGCAGTCCGCCGTCCTGCTGTTCACCGCCGGAATTTTGCCGAGCCTGCTGATCGGCATCATCGATGCGGCCTATGTCATGATCTATGCCAGAGTGAAGGGCGTTCCGCTCGGCACCAAGGCGCATTGGGGGACGATCTGGGAGACAAGCAAGGATGCGAGCTGGGCGGTCGGATCGCTCGCCGTGATCTTCGGCGGCATTTATGGCGGTGTCTTCACGCCGACGGAAGCCGCGGGCGTCGCCGTGGTCTATTCCCTGGTCGTGACCATGTTCATCTATCGCGAAGTCGATCTCGCCGGCTTGTGGCGGATCTTGCTGGCGTCATCGTATCTGATTTCGCAGATTCTGCTGATCGTGACGTCGGCCGGCATCTATTCCTGGCTGCTGACGACCAGCGGCATTCCGCAACAGATCGTGGATGCCATCAACGCGATGCATATGCCGAAATGGGAACTTCTTCTCATCCTCAATATGGGCCTGCTGCTCGCCGGCAGCTTTCTCGAACCGCCGGCGGCGATACTCATCCTTACGCCGCTGCTTTTGCCGATCGTGCGCGGCGTTGGCGTCGATCCAATCCATTTCGGCATCATCGTTGCGGTCAATCTCAGCCTCGGCATGTACACGCCGCCGTTCGGCTTGAATCTGTTCTCCTCGCAGGCGATATTCGATGCTCCCTTAAGCCGGATATATCTCGGCGTTCTGCCGTTCCTCCTGATCAATTTCATCGCCCTGATGATCATCACCTATGTGCCGGCGATTTCCCTGGTGCTGCTCCAGCATTGATTTTTTCGTTCGCATCCGGCGAACGTCGCAAATCTGACCGGCATCGCCATCCTGAACACGCGGAGAACCTTTCACATGACCAAGGCAGTCCTCGGCATCATCGGCGGCTCCGGCGTTTACGATCTTCCCGGCCTGGAGAAGGTGCGATCGAAGACCATCAAGAGTCCGTGGGGGGCAGCCGTCAGGGCCGCTGCGTATCGGCCAGATTGCCGGTCTGCCGGTCGTGTTCCTGTCGCGGCACAGTCAGGGGCATCGTCATTCCCCGTCCGACATCAACTATCGCGCTAATATCGACATACTCAAACGCGCCGGTGTCACTGATCTGATTTCATTGTCGGCCTGCGGCTCTTTCAAGGAGAATTTGCCGCCCGGCACGTTCGTGCTGGTCGATCAGTTTGTCGATCGCACGCACAAGCGCGAAAGCTCGTTCTTCGGCAAGGGTCTCGTAGCGCATGTTTCGATGGCGCATCCCGTATCGCCGCGGCTACGCATTCACCTCGCTGAAGCGGCGATGGCGGAAGATATCGCCGTGGTTCGCGACGGCACCTATGTATGCATCGAAGGTCCGCAGTTTTCCACGCTGGCCGAGAGCCTCACATACAAGAATCTCGGCTATTCGGTAATCGGCATGACCAATATGCCGGAGGCCAAGCTCGCGCGGGAGGCGGAGATTTGCTACGCGACCGTCGCCATGGTGACCGATTTTGATTGTTGGCACCCCGACCACGACGCCGTCACAGTGCAGGATATCATCAAGGTTCTGGTGGCCAACGCCGACAAGGCCACGCGCCTTGTGGCGCGGCTCGCCCGCGATTTTCCCCGCGAGCACGAGCCGTGCCCGATCGGATCGGATCGCGCGCTCGACAACGCGCTCATCACCGCGCCGGCGGCCCGCGACCCGAAATTGGTGAAGAAGCTTGATGCTGTTGCCGGCCGCGTGTTGCGCAGGAAGAAATGAGGCCGAAACGGCGGCGTAGGCGGAGTTCCTGGACGGCCTTCACACTTATGGCCTGACCGAGAATCACGTAAAGAACTCTTAAGGGCGATGAACCACCGTTGGACTTCTGACTAGGCTTCTTCGTCGCGGCCGATCGCGGGCACACCTTGGCCAAATCAATCATCCCTCTGATCATGTGCGGTGGCGCCGGAACCCGGCTGTGGCCGGCGTCACGCGAGGGCCGTCCCAAACAGTTCCTGCCGCTGTTCGGTCCGCATTCGACATTTCAGGATACCATCCGCAGGGTGTCCGATCCGGCGCTGTTCGGCCGCCCGATCATCATCACCAACAACCAATACCGGTTTCTGGTAGCCGAGCAGTTCGCCGCCATCGGCGTTGAGGCCGACATTATGCTAGAGCCGATCCGCCGCGATTCCGGGCCCGCGATTGCGGCTGGTGCGGCCTTCTCGATCAAGCGGGGCGGTGATCCGGTCATCGTGGCGCTGGCCGCCGATCACGTCGTCACCGACCCGGCCGCTTTCGCCAAGGTCTGCGCTTCCGCCGCGGACGCGGCCGCCGCAGGCCGCATCGTTACGTTCGGCGTGCGGCCGACGCGGCCCGGCGACCGAATACGGCTACATTCGCGGGGGCGCCTCGATCGGCCCAGACGTTTTCGCCATCGAGAAGTTCGTGGAGAAGCCCGACGCAGCGACCGCCGAACGCTACGTCAAGGAAGGCTATCTGTGGAACTCCGGCAACTTCATGTTTCGCGCCGGACTGCTGCTCGACGAATACAAGAGCTTCGAGCCTGACAGCGTCGCTGCTGTAACCGCAGCCGTGGAAAACGCCGGCGCCGATCTCGGTTTTGTCACGCTCGATGCCCAGTCATTCGCGCTCGCGACGGCGAAATCGATCGACTACGCGGTGATGGAGCGCACCAAGCGTGCGGCCGTCATGCCGGTTTCCTATGGCTGGTCGGATGTCGGATCTTGGCAGGCAGTGTGGGAACTTTCCAGCCGCGATGCGCTGGGCAATGCGGGGCAGGGCTCCGTCGTCTTCGTCGATTCACATGGCTCCTACGTGTCGAGCGACAAGCAGCTCGTCGCGCTATTCGGCGTCGACAATCTGGTCGTCGTCACGACCGACGATGCGGTCCTGGTGGCAAAACGCGAAGACGGTGACGGACTGCGGCGTCTGGTGCAAAAGCTCAAGGATGTGGCGCCGGCGGTCACCGAGGAGCATTTGAAGGTGCACCGGCCATGGGGGTCCTATCACTCGATCGATCAAGGGCCTCGGTTTCAGGTCAAGCGCATCGTGGTGAAGCCGGGCGGCCGGCTGTCGCTGCAAAAGCATCATCACCGCGCCGAGCACTGGATCGTCGTGCACGGCACCGCGCGCGTAACGATCGGCGACGAGATCCGGACCGTGCACGAGAATGAATCGACCTATATTCCGATCGGCGCCCAGCATCGGCTGGAAAATCCCGGCAAAATCGAACTCGAGCTGATCGAAGTGCAGACCGGCAGTTATCTCGGCGAGGACGACATCATCCGGATCGAGGACGATTATCGCCGGTCGTGATGGCGCGTGGACCGACCATGCGGCCTTAACCTGCTCAATGGCCATCGTTTTATCAAGTTATTTCAATAAGTTACGGAGCGGACCGCCTGTAAGCCCCTGTAAGTCTATGAATCAATTCGTGTTCGGATTCCCGGCCGGGTCCGGTCGCAAGTTGGCATCCGTCATGCTACGGAAAACCAGTGGGGTCGGCTCCGGGGTAGCAAGGGGGCTTTTCGGGTATGAGTGAGGCTGAGAAAGTGAGCGGCGACCGCATCTTGCGGGTCGGCGTTGTCGGCGTGGGCGTGATGGGCTAGCAACCACGCCCGGGTACTGTCGGAACTGCCGGGCGTAAAATTGGTCGGCGTTGCCGATCCCGATCGCAAACGCTGCGATCAGGTTGCGCGCCTCCTTGGCTGTGCTTCGTTTGCCGATGCCGAGGCCCTGATGGCGCACGGCATCGATGCCGTTACTATCGCCGCACCGACCCATCTTCATCGCGACATCGCCATCGAATGTGCCGCGCGCGGCATCCACGTGATGGTCGAGAAGCCAATTGCCTCGACGGTCGAGGAAAGCCGCGCCATCGTTGCGGCCACCCGCCGTGCCGGCGTCACGCTGATGGTTGGCCATGTCGAGCGCTTCAATCCGGCCGTCCAGTCGATCAAGCGCGCCATCCAGGATCAGGATATTCTTTCGATTGCGATCACCCGCGTCGGCCCGTTTCCGCCGCGCATGTCCAATGTCGGCGTCGTCATCGATCTCGCGGTGCATGACATCGACCTTATCCGCTGGTTCACGGATTCGGAGATCGTCGAAATTCAGCCGCAGACGTCGAGCGCCGTGGCCGAGCGCGAGGATATTGCGCTACTCCAGTTCCGTACCGCCTCCGGTGTGCTGGCGCACATCAATACGAACTGGTTGACCCCGTTCAAGGCGCGTACCATTCACGTCGCGACGCGCGATAAATACCTCATCGCGATTTATTGACGCTGCAAGTCACCGAATGTTTCGGCTTCCAGCCGGACGGCAGCTACTCGATGCGCCACTTGTCGGTCGGCTATGCCGAGCCGTTGCGTTCCGAGCTGCTCGCATTCGTCAACGCCATCCGCAGCGGTGAGCCGCCGGCGGTGACCGGCGACGAAGCGGTCGCCAGCCTCGAAATCGCGATCCGCTGCCTTGAGGGTCGCTCGGCGCAATCGGTCGCGCCACAGCGCAAAGGGCCGCGGCGCGTGGTTGGCTGACACAATATTCTCCCTGCCGGAATCGATATAGAAACAAAGCAAGAGCGATCATGAATCAGCATACCCGGCTTGAGGAAAAGCCGATCCCGTTCATCGATGTCGCGGCGCAGCGCCGCCGGCTTGGCCGTGCAATCGACGACGCCGTGGCGCGCGTGCTGACGCACTGCCAGTTCGTCCAGGGTCCCGAGGTGAAGGCATTCGAGGCCGATCTCGCCGCCTTCTGCGGCGCGCGGCACGCCATCGGCTGCGCCAGCGGCACCGATGCGCTGCTGCTCGTGCTGATGGCTTGGGGGATAGGGCCCGGCGATGCGGTGATCTGCCCGTCCTTCACCTTCCACGCGACGGCGGAAATGGTGGCGCTCCTTGGCGCAACGCCGATTATTGCCGATGTCACGCCCGACACGTTCAATCTCGATCCGGCAAGCTGCGAACGCGCGGTCGCGGCGGCGAAGCGGCTTGGGCTAAAGCCGCGCGCGGTCATTCCCGTCGACCTGTTCGGCCTGCCGGCCGATCACGATGCGCTTGGCGCCATCGCCAAGGCCCACGGCATGTTGGTGCTCGACGATGCGGCGCAGGCCTTTGGTGCAACCTATCGCGGCCGCAAACTCGGCGCTCTGGCGACCGCGACGGCGACAAGCTTTTTTCCGGCCAAGCCGCTCGGCTGCTACGGCGACGGTGGCGCGGTCTTCACCGACGATGACGAGCTTGCGGCACGCGTTAAAAGCATCCGCCTGCACGGCGAAGGCGTCGATCGCTCCGAGGCGGTACGCATCGGCATTACCGGCCGGCTCGATACCATCCAGGCTGCCGTGCTGATTGAGAAGCTGAAGATTTTCCCCGATGAGATTTCGGCGCGCAATCGGGTTGCGGCCCGCTACTCAGAGGCGCTGGCGGACGTTGCGATCGTGCCGCGCACCGGCAATGAATCGACTTCGGTATGGGCGCAATACACGATCCGGCTCAAGCCGGGACAACGCGAAGGTTTTGCGGCCGCGCTCAAGGCGGAGGGCATCCCAACGGCGATCTACTACACCAAACCGCTGCATCGCCAGCCGGCCTATCGCGACTTCCCTATCGCCGACGGCGGCGTGCCGGTGAGCGAGCAATTGTCCGGCGAGGCAATCAGCCTGCCGATGCACGCCTATCTCGAGCCGCCGGTTCAGGACCGCATCATTGGGGCGGTGCGGCGGGCGCTCGCAAGTTAAGCGACTCGCGTAGTATCCCTTTCGTATTTTGACCCAGCTGGCGCCGCAGCGCCTGGAGCCTGGCGCAGTCATGCTTCAAGGCCGGCAATGATCGGGAAGATTCTCACCGTTGGCGGCTACACGCTTGTGTCGCGGCTGACCGGCTTTCTGCGTGACATCATGCTGGCGGCCATCATCGGTGCCGGGCCGGTTGCCGATGCTTTCTTCGTCGCTTTCCGGCTGCCCAATCATTTCCGCGCCATTTTCGCCGAGGGCGCTTTCAATGCCGCCTTCATTCCGGCCTATGCCCGCATCCGCACCCAGGGCGGCGCGATCGCAGCCGCTCGCTTCGGCGATCGCATCTTCACGCTACTGCTGGCATCACAGGTCGTGCTGCTGGCGCTTGCGCTTATTTTCACGCCACAAGTGATTGAAGTGCTGGCGCCTGGCTTCTCGCGCGAGCCGCAGCAGTTCGCGCTCGCGGTCTCGTTGACGCGGATCACGTTTCCCTACCTCCTTCTCATCACCCTGGTGACGCTGTGGAGCGGCATCCTCAACGCGCTGCATCGTTTTGCGGCGGCGTCAGCTGCGCCAATTCTGCTCAATGTCGCGATGATGGCGACACTGGCGCTCGCCGCCTATTTCCCGAGCGCGGGTCATGCCGCGGCTTGGGGCGTGCTGATTTCGGGCGTGCTGCAAGCCGCTCTGGTTGGCGGCGATACAATCTATTCCGGCGTCATGACCTCGTTCCGCGCGCTGCGCTGGGACGACGACGTGCGGCGTTTTTTCGGGGCGTTGGTGCCGGCGACCGTCGGATCGGCAGGCACGCAGCTTGCGCTGTTCGCCGATACGATCATCGCGAGCTTCCTGTCGGCGGGCGCAATCTCGGCGCTTTATTATGCCGATCGCATCGACCAGCTTCCGATCGGCGTAATCGGGATTGCGGTCGGAACCGTGCTGGTGCCCGAAATGACGCGCCGGCTCGCGTCCGGCGATGAGGCGGGCGCCCGCTCGGCGCAGAATCGCGCCATTGAATTCGCGTTGCTGCTGGCGATCCCCTGCGTCGTTGCCTTCCTGGTGGTGCCGGAACTCATCATGCGCGCACTGTTCATGCGCGGCGCTTTTACGGCGGGCGATGCCCATGCGGCGGCCATGACGCTGATGGCGTACACGATCGGGCTTGTCCCGTTCGTACTCATCCGCAGCGTGGTGGCACCGTTTCTCGCCCGCGGCGATACCGCAACGCCGGTCAAGGCGGTGCTGATCGGAACGGCGGTCAACATTGGCTTTAAGGTTTTGCTGATGGGGCCGCTGGCGCAGGTCGGCCTCGCGCTGGCAACCTCGATCGGGGCCTGGATCAATTTCATCCTGGTGCTGATTTTTGCGGCGCGCGCCCGCGTCATCGCGCTCGATGTGGACCTAAAGGCTTCGCTCTGGAAACTCGCGGTGGCTGGCATCGGGCTTGCGCTGGTCCTGCTGCTGGCCGATCCGCTCGTCACGGCGCTGTTATCGTCTTGGTCCAGGTTCCGCAGCGAATCAGAACTGCTACTGTTGGCGTTGCTTGGCGGCCTGGTTTATGGGGGGCTTGTTATGGTGCTGTTCGGACGGCGCTGGCTCGCGCTGATGCGGCGGACGGCCCGGACCGTCGAGACTGCGCCGGTTGCATCCGCAGCCACGCTCGATGAAATCGAAGACAATGTGTAAACCCGCTTGGCCGGCTGCGGCGCCGGATCGGATTTAACGGGGACGATCGCATGCGCGTGACCATGATCGGCGCCGGATATGTTGGGCTCGTGTCCGGAGCCTGCTTTGCCGACTTCGGTCACCAGGTGACCTGCATCGACAAGGACGCCGGCAAGGTCGAATCGCTTAATCGCGGTGAAATCCCGATTTTCGAACCGGGCCTTGCCGATCTCGTTCAGGCCAATATGCAGCAGGGCCGGCTTGAATTTTCTACCGCGACTTCGGGGATCGGCGAAGCCGAGGCAGTCTTCATCGCTGTCGGGACGCCGTCGCGCCGCGGCGACGGCCATGCCGACCTGACCTTCGTCTATGACGCAGTGCGCGAGATCGCACCGCTCCTTTCCGCTACTGTCGTTGTCGTGACCAAATCGACGGTGCCGGTCGGTACCGGGGATGAGATTGAGAATATTCTGCGCGAGAAGCGGCCCGACGTGGCAATCCAGGTCGTATCCAATCCCGAATTCCTGCGCGAAGGCGCGGCCATCCAGGACTTCAAGCATCCCGATCGCATCGTCGTCGGCACCGACGACGCACGGGCGCGTGCTCTGCTCGCGGAAATCTATCGGCCGCTCTATCTGAACGCGCCGCCGATCATCTATGTCAGCCGCCGCACCGCCGAGCTGATCAAATACGCCTCGAATGCCTTCCTTGCCACCAAGATCACCTTCATCAACGAGATCGCGGATTTGTGCGAACAGGTCGGCGCCGACGTGCAGGAGGTGGCGCGCGGCATGGGCCTCGACAACCGCATTGGCGCGAAATTCCTGCATGCCGGCCCGGGCTTCGGCGGCTCGTGCTTTCCCAAGGACACCAGCGCCCTGATTAAGACCGCGCACGACCACGGCGTGCCGATGCGTATCGTCGAGGCGGTGTCCGCGGTCAACGAGCAGCGCAAGCGGGCCATGGCGCGAAAAGTGGTGAGCGCGCTCGACGGTTCGGTGCGCGGCAAGACGGTTGCCGTGCTCGGGCTGACCTTCAAGCCGAACACCGACGACACGCGGGACTCGCCTGCGATCCCGCTGATTATCGCGCTACACGATCTCGGCGCCACAGTGCGCGGTTACGATCCGGCCGGCATGGAGCAAGCGAAGCCCTTCCTTCCCGACGTGCGCTATTGCGATAGCGCCTATAGCGCGGCAGAAGGCGCCGACGCCGTGGTGATCGCGACGGAATGGGAGCAGTTCCGCGCGCTCGATTTGCAGCGGCTCAAGCAGGTGATGACGCGGCCGGTCATCGTCGATCTGCGTAATATCTACCGCGCCGAGGAAATGAAACGCGCGAATTTTCGCTATATCGGCGTTGGGCGTGCCGACGTCGACTAGTTCTTCAGGCGCGCCGCCGCGGGCACAGCTCTGCGCCGATGCGCAGCCGCCTGCAAAATTCCGAATAATCTCTGGTTTCCTACTCTTGATCGGCCTCGCGCGCAGCAGTAGCGTTTCAAAAATGCTGCGCGGGGAAGTGACCTCCATGATGTCCTTCGCTATTGCGCCCGTCGGGCGCGGCCCATGAAAATCTACGAGGGCAAGCGCACGATTGATGGACTCGTTGTGACCGTCGATGGCAATCGTTTGCCCGAGCACTACGAGGTGAAAAGGTTCACCAAATATGGCTTCGAATGGACCTATGACGGCGACAGCCCGCGTCAGCTCGCGCTCGCCATTCTGTTCGACCATTTCGGCGACAGGGAGCGTGCCATTGCTCTTTCCGAGCCGTACATGAAAGACGTCATCGCCAATCTCGACAACGACTGGAAACTGACCGGCGACGAGGTCGACGCATATCTGCGCCAGCATCGGATGTGAATGTTAGCGACGCCCTTCGAGAAGACATGGGCAGCTCTTGGAAAGAAATGAATAGATTCGGGGAGAACGATAATGATCGCCCAGCGCCAGATCGATTTTCGCCAGGAATATCGCTCCCGCATCGTGGGATGGTACGACGGCTATTTCCACATCGTCATCATCTACGCGATGGGCGCCGCGGCGTTTTATATCTATGTCGAGCACATTCATGGCGTGAGGGCGCTTGAATGGCTGACAATTCCGCTCACTTTCCTTTTCACCAACATCTTCGAATGGGCCGTGCACAAATACATCATGCATCGGCCGGTCAACATCAAAGGCTTGCGCGCCATCTATGAACGGCACACGCTCAATCATCATCAGTTCTTCACCGACGACGAAATGCGTTTTCGCGATCACAAGGACTGGCGCGTCACGGTATTCCCGCCCTACGCGCTGGTGGTCTTTATCCTGATGTCGATCCCGCCCGCGGTCATTCTCGGCATGCTGTTCTCGGCCAATGTCGGCTGGCTTTTCATGTCGACGACGACCGGTATGTATCTCATCTACGAGTTCATGCACTTTTGCTGTCATGTCGACGAAAACGCCTTCGTGCGTCATTGTCCCTTCGTCAACACGCTGCGCCGGCATCACACCGCGCATCACAACGCGCGGCTGATGATGGAGGTCAACATGAACCTGACCTTCCCGATCGCCGACTGGCTCCTCGGCACCTCCGATCTCGATCGCGGACTGGTCGGTACCGTGCTTAATGGCTACGACACACGCCACCTGAAGAAGACCTTGCGTGGGGCACCGCGCCGCCCGGATGACGCGGCTACGATTCCCGTGGGCACGAACTAGCACGGCCATGCCAAACGACGTCAAAGCAGCGGTATCGGCGATCACGCTCCTGGTCGCGCTTGTGCTGGCGTATTGGAGTGGATCGCCCATCCGTCACGACTTCTCGACTTTCGTCGTCGTCACCGCGCTGTTCATGATCGCGGCGATGTGGGTATTTCCGGAGGCCGGCGTGAAGAAGGGCGATCTGAAACGGAGCAAGTAGCAATCCGCTTCTCCCCGTGAGGAGAGGCGCTTGGCGTCACGTCCTGCGGCGCTCCTGCGGCACCACCGAGACCGTTATGCGTTCTGTTCCGCGCAGCACGTCGAGCGCGACATCGCGGCCGATCTTTTCGCCGGTGAGTGCGCGCACGAGATCGTCGGCACCGGCGATGGTTTCGCCGTCGATGCCAACGATAATGTCCCCGGTCTTTATGCCTGCGCGTGCCGCCGACAAGTCCGGTTCGACCGTGCCGACAACGACCGCGCCCTCCTGCGTCAGTTCGAACCAGCGCCGCCGCCGCGGCGGGATTGCGGTCTGCTGTGCCGCAACGCCGATGAAGGCGCGGCGCACGCGGCCGTGCCGCACCAATTCGCCGAGCACGAAGCTCGCGGTATTGGCGGCGACCGCAAAGCAGATGCCTTGCGCGCCCATGATCATCGCGGTGTTGACGCCGACGACCTCGCCGCGCGACGACACCAGCGGGCCGCCGGAGTTGCCGGGATTGAGCGCCGCATCGGTCTGGATCACGTCGTCGATCAGCCGGCCATTGCGCGAGCGCAACGAGCGGCCAAGTGCCGAAACAACGCCGGTTGTCACCGTCGATTCGAAGCCGAGCGGGTTGCCGATTGCGATCACGAGTTGGCCACGTTTGAGGCGTTTTGAATCGCCCAGCGGCGCCGCGGGCAGCGTCACCGGTTCGTCGACGCGAATGAGTGCAAGATCGGTGTCGGGGTCGTCGCCGACGAGGCGTGCGTGGAGATCCTGGCCATCGGCAGTGGTCACCTCGATCCGCGGGGCGGGGCCCGAAGCGCCGGCGACATGGCTGTTGGTGAGGATAAGCCCATCAGGCGCCACGATCACGCCGGAACCTGTGCCGCCGCGCGATTGGCCCGCAGGGCTGCCGTTTCCGCCGTGGACGGCGAGGCGAACGACGGCCGGGCCGACGCGGTCGACCACGCCGATAACGGCCTGCGAATAGGCATCAAGGAGCGCCTGATCGTCGGCCGGGACGGCCGGAAGTTCTGGCGCGGTTGCGGTCCGGCTAGCCCGGAGCGCGTCGGTCAAAGGGATTATTGTCATGAACTCTCAGTGTCTTAGGCCCGGCACTTCGCCGGGTTCCTGGATGTTGGGGTTGAGGCCAGATATGGGAAGGCCGGTCCGGCATGGCAACGGCGACAATCCGCGCGGCAGTCCGGCGGCCGCAACGATGTAATTGACTGGCCCAGCCACCTATGCTGCCCGTCACGCGCGAGGGGAGAATCATGAGACCAGTCAATGCGGTGCGTCCTGCCGTTCTGCTTGCGGCGGCGATCCTGCTGCCGGCGGCTTTGGCCGGATGCGGCCAGTCGCAACAGCAAGCCGGCGGACCGCCGCCGCCGACGGTAACCGTCGCCAAGCCGGTTCAGCGCAACGTCGTCGATCAGGACGAATATGTCGGCCGCTTTGTGGCTGTGGATTCGGTAGAGATCCGCTCGCGGCTGTCCGGCTATCTTTCGGAGATTCATTTCCAGGACGGACAGATGGTGAAGCAGGGCGATCTGCTCTTCATCATCGATCGCCGTCCTTTCGAAATCGCGCTCCAACAGATGCGCGCCAATCTCGCGCAGTCGCGCGCCAACCTCGCCTTTGCCGAGGGCGACCTCGAGCGCGGACAGAGCCTTGTGCAGAATAAGACGATCACCGAGCAGCTCTTCGACCAGCGCAAGCAGGCCAAGGCTGTGGCGGAGGCTTCCGTAGCCTCACAGGAGGCAATGGTTCACTCCGCCGAACTCGATCTCGACACTTACAGCCAGCTGCATTCGCCGATCGACGGACGGATCGGCGACCGGCGCGTCGCGGTCGGTAATCTCGTGACCGGAGGCAACGGAGCCAACACGACCTTGCTCGCGACCGTCGTGTCGGTCGATCCGATTCGCTTCGAATTTACCTTCGACGAGGCGTCGTATCTGCGCTACGTGCGCTTTGCCTCGTCGAGCAATGACGTGGCGAGCGCCCATGGCAATGTTCCGGTAGCGCTGAAATTGATCGACGAAAAGGATTTCGTTCACACCGGCAAGATCGATTTCATCGACAACGTCATCAATCAGTCGTCGGGCACGATCCGCGGCCGCGCCTTGTTCCAGAATTCCGACGGCCTCTTCACGCCTGGTATGTTCGGCCGTATCCGCGTTCCCGGATCGCCGCCTTATGCCGCTCTGCTGGTGCCCGATGCGGCGATCGCTTCCGAGCAGGCGCGCAAATATGTGCTCGTGGTCGATGACGGCGGCGTGGTACGGCAGAAATACGTCACGCTCGGCCAGCTCGATGACGGCCTGCGCGTGATCAAGGACGGCCTCACTGCCGACGACCGCTTGATCGTCAACGGCCTGATGCACGCGCGGCCGGGCATGAAGGTCAACCCACAGGAGCAAGGCGCTCCCGGCACGCCGCCCAAGTCGGGCGACGAAGCCAAGTCTGGCTAAAGTCATCGGTTGAAATCGTAATATGCGCATCTCGCACTTCTTCATCGACCGGCCGATCTTTGCCGCCGTGATCTCGATCGTTTTCTTGATCCTCGGCGGCGTGTCGTTCTCGCGCTTGCCGGTCGCCCAATATCCCGAGATTGCGCCGCCGATCATCAACATTTCCGGCCAATATCCCGGCGCCAATGCCGATGTCGTCGCCTCGACCGTGGTCACGCCGATTGAGGAACAGATCAACGGCGTCGAAAACATGCTCTACATGTCGTCGAATTCGACGGCCGACGGGCGCTTCTCGATCCAGGTCAGCTTCGATCTCGGCACCAATCTCGATATCGCCCAGGTGCAGGTGCAGAACCGCGTCGCTATCGCGCAACCGCGCCTGCCGGCCGACGTCCGCAATATCGGCGTTACGGTGACAAAGGCCTCGCCCGACTTGATGATGGTCGTGCACCTTTATTCGCCCGACAAGTCGCGCAACTCGCTCTTCATTTCCAATTACGCAACACTTGAGGTTACCGACCCGCTCACCCGCGTCGACGGCGTCGGTTCGATCACCGTGTTTGGCAGCCGCGACTATTCGATGCGGATTTGGCTCGATCCGGACCGGCTGCAATCGCTCGGCCTGACTGCGTCCGATGTGACCAGCGCGCTTCAAAGCCAGAACATCCAGGTTGCCTCTGGCGTCCTCAATCAGCCGCCGATCTCGCACCCAGGCGCGTTCCAGATTGCGGTGCAGACGCTGGGCAGGCTTGATACCCCTGATGAGTTTGGCTCCATCGTCGTAAAGCAGACACCGAACGCCGTGGTGCGATTGCGCGACGTTGCGACCGTCGAACTGGCCGCGCTCGATTACTCGTCGAACTCCTATCTCGATCACGACCCCGCGGTCGCGCTCGCGATCTTCCAGCGGCCGGGCTCGAATGCGCTTGCGACCGCCAAAGGCGTCACCGATCTCATGGAGGTTTTGGCGAAGCGTTTCCCATCCGGCGTGAAATACGCGATTGTCTACAACCCGACGCAATTCATCCAGCAATCCGTCGACGCCGTTATCGACACGATCGGCGAGGCCATCATCCTTGTCGTGCTGGTGGTGATTCTGTTTCTGCAAACCTGGCGCGCGGCGATCATTCCGCTCATCGCCATTCCGGTTTCGCTCATCGGCAGCTTTTTCTTCATGGCGGCGTTTGGTTACACGCTGAACAACCTCTCGCTATTTGGACTCGTGCTGGCGATCGGCATCGTTGTCGATGACGCCATCGTCGTGGTCGAGAACGTCGAGCGGAACATTGCGACCGGCCTGTCGCCGCGTGAAGCAGCGCGCAAGAGCATGGACGAGGTCGGATCGGCTTTGATTGCGATCGCGCTCGTGCTGTGCGCGGTGTTCGTGCCGTCGATGTTCATCACCGGCATCTCCGGGCAATTCTACCGGCAATTTGCGCTCACCATTGCTGGCGCGACGGTCATCTCCCTGATCGTCTCGCTCACGTTGTCGCCGGCGATGTGCGCACTTCTCCTCAAGGCGCACGAAGCCAATCATCGGGATACCTGGTGGGAACGGCCGATCCACGTTTTCTTCGGCTATTTCAACACCTATTTCGACAAACTCGCCTCCAGTATCGCGTGGCTGGCATCGCGTACCGTGCGCCGTGCAGTCATGATGGTCGTGATCTATCTCATCATCATCGGTCTTGGCCTGGACGCTTTCCGCAAGGCGCCGGCCGGCTTTATTCCCCAGGTCGACGCCGGATACGTCATTGTGGTCGTGCAACTGCCACCGGGCGCTTCGCTCGCGCGCACCGATGAAGTCCAACAGCGCGTGCTCGACCTGGCGATGGGTGTGCCCGGTGTGGCGCACGCGGTGAACATTGTGGGCTTCTCCGGCGCCACCTTTACCAATGCACCAAATGCCGGCGCACTGTTCCTGGTGCTGGATGATTTCGCCAAGCGAGCCCATGATCCGCAGCAATCGGCAGCGGCGATACAGGCCGCGCTGTTCCAGCGTCTGTCTGCCGTTCAGGATGCTTTCGTCATCGCCGTTCTGCCGCCTCCGGTCCGCGGCATCGGCACCGCTGGCGGCTTCCGCATGATGGTCGAGGATCGCGCGGGGCAGGGCTCTGCGGCGCTGCTGGCCGCAACACAAGCGCTCGTCGCGCGCGCGGCGCAGACGCCGGGTATTTCCGGGGCATTCTCGCTGTTTGAAACCTCGACGCCGGAACTTTATCTCAACATTGACCGGACCAAGGCACAGTTGCTCGGGGTCAATGTGCAGGACGTCTTTACTGCGCTGCAGATTTATATCGGATCGTCCTACGTCAACGACTTCAATCTGTTTGGCCGGACCTTCCGTGTTACTGCTCAGGCGCGCGATGAGGACCGGCGCGACGTCGATGACGTCCTCAAGATCAGGGTCCGCAATTCAAGCGGCGACACCGTTCCACTGGGATCCTTCACCACCGCGGATAACATTTCGGGTCCGTATCGCGTACCGCGCTACAATCTTTATCCCACCGCCGAGATCGATGGCGGAGCCGCGCCGGGTTATTCGCAGGGCCAGGCCCTAGCAATCATGGACAAGCTCGCGGCTGAAACGCTGCCGGAGGGTTTCGCGACTGAGTGGACGACGCTCGCCTATCAGCAGATCAGGGCCGGCAACACGGCGATGTTTGCCTTCCTTCTGGCGGTGATTTTCGTCTTTCTGGTGCTGGCGGCGCAGTATGAAAGCCTGACCTTGCCGCTGGCCGTCATCATGATTGTGCCGATGTGCCTCGTCGCTGCGATCACCGGCGTTATTCTCCGGGGATTGGACAACAATATCCTCACCCAGGTCGGTTTCGTGGTGCTGATCGGTCTCGCGGCAAAGAACGCGATTTTGATTGTCGAGTTCGCCCGTCAGCTTGAAGACGAGGGCCGCACGCGCTGGGACGCTGCTGTTGAGGCGACCCGGCGGCGGCTGCGTCCGATCTTGATGACGTCGTTTGCCTTCATCCTCGGCGTGACGCCGCTCGTCTGGGCGATCGGCGCCGGTGCCGAATTGCGTCAGGCGCTTGGCACGGCCGTATTTTTCGGCATGATCGGGGTAACGGCGTTCGGTCTTGTCTTTACGCCGATTTTTTATGTGATTGCGCGCTGGATTGCACAAGTCACGGCTCGTTCCGGCAAGACCGAGGATGCGGCGCACCCCGCAGAATAGTCCACGGCTGGCCGAGCCCTGGACGAGTTACCGATGGCGAGGTGGAATATTACCGGGGTCATGGTGTTCATTGCGAATGGCAATTATCGCGGGGGCGGCAATTGCGGTGAAGGCGGCCAAGTCCGTCGACATAAGGGAGATCGCCGAATGATTCGTACGTTTATGGTCGGCACGGCCATCGCACTCGGTGTTTGTGCGGCCGTAGCCCAGCAGGATCCGATCGCCGCACGCAAAGCACTGATGAAGGCCAATGGCGAAGCGGCCAAGACTGCCGGCGCCATGGTCAAGGGCGATGCACCGT
Organism: uncultured Alphaproteobacteria bacterium; assembly: GCA_963723335.1. Lineage (GTDB taxonomy): Bacteria > Pseudomonadota > Alphaproteobacteria > Rhizobiales > Xanthobacteraceae > BOG-931. The sequence goes on from CAVRQJ010000001.1 coordinate 193,957, forward strand.
TCGACCTGGCCGCGGCGCATAAGATATTCGCCACCTTCGAGGATGCGGCAGCCAAGATGCCGGCGCTGTTCCCGGACAATTCGAAGACCGGCGGCGACACCTCCGCCGATCCCAAGATTTGGGACAATATGGCCGATTTCAAAGCCCGATTTACGAAATTCGGCGAGGATGCCAAAGCAGCGGACGCCTCGGTGAAGGATCTCGATAGCTTCAAGGCGGCAATCGGTAATATCGGCAAGAACGATTGCGGCGGCTGCCACCAGACCTATCGCATCAAGAAGAGCTGAGCGTCGTCAGCAGAGATAACGAGGGCGGCCGTTCGAGAGGACGAGCCGCCCTTCGCTTTTTGTTCTTAAGGTGGCTATGTATCCGGGGCCAACGCCTGAGCCGGAGGGTGCGGGATGCCGAAATTGCGGACTCTCGGGATTGTTGCCGCGCTGGGCGTCACATTTGGCCTTGCTGGATTCTGGATCTTGACGCTGCCGGCCGTCGTTCCGGCAGCGACACTGCCTTCGTACACGCCCAACCTCGACAATGGCCGGACGATGTTCAATGTCGGCGGCTGTGCTTCGTGCCACGCGGTCCCTAATAAAAATCCCGATAAAGTCGACCGCACCCAACTCGGCGGCGGCCTGGCGTTGATATCGCCGTTCGGCACCTTCTACGCGCCCAATGTTTCGCCCGACCCCAAGGACGGTATCGGCAATTGGAGCGAGGCAAATTTTGTCACCGCTTTATGGAAGGGCACGTCCGAGCACGGCAATAACCTCTATCCCGCGTTCCCCTACACCTCCTATCAGCACATGCGGCTCGACGATGTGCGCGATCTTTTTGCCTATCTGAAGACGTTGCCGCCAGTATCAGGCAAGGCGCGCCGCCACGACCTGTCATTTCCGTTCAACGAGCGTCGGCTGCTTGGCGGCTGGAAGTTGCTGTTTCTGCACGGCAGACCGTTCGTGCCGGATCCAGCGCAATCAGCGCAGTGGAATCGCGGTGCCTACCTCGTCAACGGGCCGGGCCATTGCGCCGAATGCCACAGCCCGCGCAACATGCTCGGCGGCATCATCGACAGTGAGCGCTTCGCCGGCGGGCCGGCTCCGGACGGTGACGGCTGGGTGCCCAATATCACGCCGGTTGGATTGAAGCAGGGCAATACTGTCTGGTCGGAAAAGGATATCGCGAGCTTCCTCGATGACGGCATGTCACCGTCGGGCGATTTCGCCGGCGGATCGATGGCCGAAGTCATCCGCAACACGTCTTTGCTCCGCCCGGACGATCGCGCCGCGATCGCCGCGTACATCGCCGCGCTGCCACCGACGCAAGGGCCCACGCCGCCGCCGAAGAAGAATTGAGCCCTTTGGCTCGCTGGCGTAGCCCTCATGAACATCCGCAAAGGAATTGTGCTCAAGCTGATCTCGGCGGTTTTGTTCGCCGTGATGTCGGCGCTCGTTCGCTATCTCGGCACCCGCTATCCCGTGGGTGAGGTCGTGTTCTACCGTTCCGCCTTCGCCATCGTTCCGGTGATGCTTGTCTATGCATGGCGCGGTCAACTCGCCGCGGCGGTGCGCACTGAACACCCATTCGGCCAGATCACGCGTGGCGCCATGGCAATCGTCTCGATGTTTTGCAATTTCGGGGCTTTGGCGCGCCTGCCGCTGATTGAAGCCAATGCGATCTCGTTTACCTCGCCTTTTGTCAGCGTGGTGTTTGCCGCCCTCATCTTGAAGGAGCATGTGCGCATTTACCGCTGGTCGGCCGTGATCATCGGATTTGTCGGGGTCCTTGTGGTGCTGTCGCCGCATTTTTCCGGCGAAGAATTGACCATCGCGATGGCAAGCGCGGGCGCGCTGACCGGCGTGCTCTCCGGCCTCGCGGGATCGATCAGTAATGCCGCGGCCGTGATCCAGACCCGCCGGCTGACGGAGAGCGAGACCACGTCGGCGATCGTGTTTTATTTTTCGCTGATCTGCGCCGTCGGGTCGCTCGTCACGTTCCCATTCGGCTGGACCACGCCTCCCGTGGCAGAACTCGCCGCGCTTGTGAGCGTGGGTTTCCTCGGCGGCCTGGGACATATTTTTCTGACCGAGAGCTATCGCTACGCGCCGGCCTCGATCATCGCGCCGTTCGACTATACGTCGATGGTTTGGGCGCTCGTTCTCGGCTACTTCCTGTTCGGCGAGTTGCCCACACAAATGATAATCGCCGGATCGGCCATAATCGCGGCATCCGGCATGTTCGTGATCTGGCGCGAGCGGCAACTTGCCTTGCAGCGCAAGCGCGCCGTGGCGGAAGTGGCAGCCGAAGCTACGAAACTCCGAACGCCTTGAATGTTATGATCGTACGCGTGTCGGCAATGCCCGGGATGCACTGCACCTTGTCGGCAATGAAGTGGCCAATATCGGTCGCCTCCTCGACATAAAATTTGACCAGGAGGTCGAAATCGCCTGCGGTCGAATATATCTCCGACGCTATCTCGGCATCCGCGAGCTTGTTCGCGACCTCGTAGGATTTGCCGAGCTGGCATTTGATCTGAACGAAGAAAGGGACCATGCGCGCCTCCGAACCGGGCCTGCAAGTCTATACCAAAGCCCATGGACTGCACGAGCCCGGTGAGGCGTAGTAAAGTCCGGCAAAACGTAAAGGAATTGCGATGACGGTCGATCTTCGCCTCAATGCCATTGTCGATCCCGAGCGGTCCGGCGGCCACGACCTTGCCGAATTGGCGCGGCTGTGCGCTGAAGGCGGCGCGACGCTCATTCAGTTACGCGACAAGGTCAGTGAAACGCGGGCGATAGTGGAAGAGGCGAGGGCAATCAAGCGGGCGCTTGTGCCGTTCGGCGTGCCCCTGGTCATCAATGATCGTATCGACGTGGCGCTCGCCGCCGAGGCCGACGGCGTGCACGTCGGGCCTGACGATATGGCGGTGGAGGACGCGAGACGCCTTCTGGGCAGCCGCGCCATTGTCGGACTGTCGGTAAAATCCGTCGCCGAAGCCGAGGCTGCGCCGGTTGCGTCAATCGATTACGTCGGTTCCGGCGGCGTTTACGCGACGCTTTCGAAGCAGCAGAAAAATGCGCCGATCGGGCCGGAGGGCCTCAAGCGGATCATCGATGCGCTCCGGCGCAGGGTACCGGAAATGCCGGTCTGCGGCATCGCCGGGATTGACGCCGGCAATGCCGCTGCGGTGATCGGTGCCGGGGCGAATGGCGTCGCGGTCATCTCGGCTCTATCGCTGGCGCCCGATCCAAAGGCCGCGGCGCGTGCATTGCGCGGCATCGTCGATACGATGCTTGCAAAGCGGGATGGATGATGAGCGTTCCGGTTGCGGTCACCATCGGCGGCTCGGATTCGAGCGGCGGAGCCGGTATTCAGGCGGACCTGAAGACATTCTCCGCGCTCGGCGTGTACGGCGCGTCCGTCATCGCCGCACTGACTGCGCAGAACACCAAGGGCGTGGTGGCCATCCACGAAGTGCCGGCGGACTTCATTACGGCGCAAATGGACGCCGTGTTCTCCGATCTTGACGTTGGTGCGGTGAAAATCGGCATGCTCGGCAATGCGGCGGCAATCGGCGCTGTCGCGGAGGGGCTCCTTCGGCATCGTCCGCGAAATGTGGTGCTCGATCCGGTCATCGCCGCGACTTCGGGCGAGCATCTCTTGCATTCCGACGCCGTCGGCGCGTTGCGCAAACTCGTCGCGCGCGCGGACGTCCTGACGCCTAACCTGCCGGAAGCGGCGGCACTTCTTGGTATGCCGCAGGCCCGCGATGAAGAGGAAATGCACATACAGGGAAGGAAGCTTTTAGAGTTTGGCGCCGGTGCGGTGCTGATCAAGGGCGGTCACGGCGGCGGCCCGGATAGCGTCGATCTGTTGGTCGAAACTGCCGGCTACACTCGCTTCTCCGCGCAGCGCACCGAGACGGAGAACACTCACGGTACCGGCTGTACGCTCGCTTCGGCGGTTGCTGCGGGTCTCGCCAAGGGATTTCTGCTCGGCGAGGCGGTTGGCGAAGCCAAGACCTATGTCAGCGCGGCCATCGCGGCCGCTGACCGACTTGGAATTGGTTCCGGCCGCGGCCCTGTGCACCATTTTCCGAAATGGTGGTGAACTCCTCCGCGGAGCCCTAGGCGGCCGGCGCACCCGGCTGTTTGAGCGGGTGGGCCCGCGCGAAGGCATCGATCGTCGCCAGCGAATTCGCGATTCTCGCAAAGGTTGGGAACGGCGCAGTGTCGACATTGAAGAATTTCGCGCCAGCCGCCTGGCTTGCCAGACAGATATCGGCAAGCGTGATCGTGTCGCCGTGACAATATTGGCCGGTGGCGCCGTTCTTCAGGTGCGCCTCAAGTGCGCTGAGCGCGGCCGTATGCCAATGGCGGCACCATTTCACCACGGTCGGCTCATCGAGCTTGATTTCGTGCTGAAGGTATTCGCGCACGCGCGGCACGATCAGCGGGTGCGAATCGCAGGCAATGATCTGTGCAAGGCCACGCACCCGTGCGCGACCGGGCGCATCGCGCGGTAAGAGTGGCGGGTTGGGATGGGTCTCGTCGAGATATTCGATGATCGCCAGCGATTCGAACAGGATCGGGCCATCGCCGTCGATCAGTGCCGGCAGCGCCATCATCGGATTGATCGCGCGATAGGCCGCCTCGCGCTGCGCGCCCTTCAGGAGGTTGACGTCGATCACTTCGTCGGGAACGACGCCTTTGAGATTGAGAGCGATACGCACGCGATAGGTCGCAAGCGACCGCCAGAATGAGAAGAGCTTCATCGAATATCTCCTGACAATCAGTCTGCGCCTGGATCGGCCTTGAGCCCTGCGGCTTCGATGCCGGCCAGGGCGCACATCTCGTCTTTGTCGGACGTGTCGCCGGAAATGCCGCAAGCGCCGATGACGTTGCTGGCGCTGTCGCGGATCAGGACGCCGCCTGGATTGGTGACTATGCGTCCATCGCTCGCTGTCGCGAGCATGGTGAAGAACTGCGGCGTCTTGGCTGCGCGGCTCGCCAGCGTGCGCGAGCCGAAGCCCATGCCGAGCGCACCCCAGGCCTTGCCGTAAGCAATGTCGAACCGCAAAAGGCCGGATTTGTCCTCGCGCTTGAGCGCAACGAGATGGCCGCCGGCGTCGAGCACGGCGACAGTGAGCGGTGCAAGATTACTGTCGCGCGCTTTCTTCAGGGCAACGTCAACGATCGTTGAGGCTTGGGCGAGTGTGACTGACATGCTGACTCCGATGTTTTGGATGGAACTGAATTCTTTAGCTGCTTACGATTTGGCGCGGCTTGCCCAATAGACGGACTGGCGTGCGCCGTCACCGCCGCCAAATCCTTTTTTGTTCGTTTCCTCGAAAGCCGCGAGCGCGGCTTTGGTCGCGGGCATGTCGGCTCCCTTGGCGGCGCCGGCGTCGACCATGGTGCGCAGGTCTTTGACGGCATCGGCGATGTTGAAGGTGGTCGGGCCCGGATCGCGATCTTCCATCATGGCGACAATCATGTCGGCGCGCATCTTGAGCCCATTATTGGCGCCGTTGCTTTCGACAAAGAGTTCGAGCAGCCGCTTGGGCTCCCAGCCCACATCGCGCGCGATGGCAAAGGCTTCACCATAGGCCTGCCAAGCGACCATCAGCGGCAGATTGATCGCAAGTTTCATCGAGGAGCCAGCACCGACGGAGCCGCAATGTTCGACCTTGCGGCAGAGCTGGTCGAGGATTGGTCTGGCGCGAACGGCGGCGGCCGTTTCGCCGCCCATGAGCCCCAGGAGCTTGCCTTGTCGCGCCGGCGTGGTCGAGCCGCCGACCGGACATTCGACGAAATCGGCGCCCTTCGCCGTTACCTTTGGTGCGAGAGTGACCTCTACCGCCGGGGGTACAGTGCTCATCTCGATGAATAGCTTGCCTTTGACGTCGCCGGCTAGCAGACCGCGTGGCCCGTTATAGACCGCGTCGACGGCTTTCCCGTCGGTAACGATGGTGACGACGGCTTCGCAGCGTTGCGCCAGTTCCGTTGGCGTTGTGGCAACGGCCGCCCCGGCGATCGCCTTGGCCTTCTCTGGTGTGCGATTCCACACCGCAACCTCATGTCCGGCTTCGATCAGCCGCGCCGCAATGGCGGCGCCCATTTTGCCGATGCCGGCGACCCCGATCCGCATACGCTACTCCCACAACGCGTCCGTCCCGGCGCGGACGATATGCGATCAGCGCGCGGTGAGAAAGCCGCTTGCGTGCCGGGAGGTGGATGCCATAGCGTCTCGTCCCGTTGCAAAGGGAGTGGGAATAGAATGGCTTCGGGAAAGAAAGATGCCGTCGGCATTATCGGGCTCGGCATCATGGGTGGTGCTTTTGCGCAAAACCTGCTCGCCGCGGGCTGGCGCGTCATCGGCTACGACACCGATCCGGCGCGCCGGCGGGCATTGGCGCGGCTGGGTGGGGAAATTGCCGCCGATGCCGACGACGTCGCGCGCAAGGCGAAGACCATCATTACCAGCCTGCCAAAGCCGGCAGCGCTTGCTTCTACTGCCGCGGCTATTGCCAAAGCCGATGTGACGCGCCGCGTAGTGATCGAGATGTCGACGTTCACGATCGAGGACAAAGCGCGCGCCGAGAAAGCGCTGCGCAAGGCCGGTCACGTGACGCTCGATTGTCCGGTGAGCGGCACCGGTTCGCAAGCGAAAGTGCGGGATCTCGTCGTTTACGCATCGGGCGGCGCCGCCGAGATCAAGAAGCTCCGCCCGATGTTCGCGGCCTTCACGCGCGGCCTGCACGATCTCGGCGCGTTCGGCAACGGCAGCCGCATGAAATATGTGGCCAATCTTCTGGTCGCCATCCACAATGTGGCGAGTGCGGAAGCGATGGTGCTTGGCATGAAAGCGGGCTTGCCGCCGCAACTTATCTACGATCAGGTCAATGCCGGCGTCGGCACGTCTCGCGTATTCGCGCTGCGTGGCCCGATGATGGTGAAAAACGATTACACCAATGTCACGATGAAGATCGATGTCTGGCAGAAAGACATGGACGTGATCGGCAGTTACGCACGCAAGATCGGGGTACGCACGCCGCTGTTCGACGCCAGCGAGGGCGTCTACGTGAAGGCGCTGAAAAGCGGCCACGGCGCCGAGGACACCGCCGCCGTCTGCGCGGTCCTTGAAAAGATGGCGGGCGTGAAACGGAAGTCAAAAGCAAAGCGTTGAGTTGCCACTTCACTCTGCGACCGAGATTGTGGCAGGGAGGTAAATATGTCATCGCTCGAAGGCGAGACTCGCACGGCGGCGAAAACAGGCGAGCATAAGACCCATCAGCATCGCAGCGAAACCCGCGACGGCATGCGCATCGAGTGGGATGTGCCGATCACGATGGACGACGGCCTCGTGCTGCGCGCCGACGTGTTTCGTCCGATTGCCGAAGACCGTTATCCAGTCATCTTAAGTTATGGTCCCTACGCCAAGGGGCTCGCCTTCCAGGACGGCTATCCGAGCGCATGGCGACGCATGGTGGAAAAGCATCCCGACGTTACCGCCGGATCGAGCAACCTCTACCAAAGCTGGGAGGTCGTCGATCCCGAAAAATGGGTGCCGCATGATTATGCCTGCGTGCGTGTCGATTCGCGTGGCTGCGGCGTGTCACCGGGATTTATCGATCATTTTTCGCCGCGCGAAACCAAGGATTTCTACGACAGCATCGAGTGGGCTGGCGTGCAGCCCTGGTCAAACGGCAAGGTGGGTTTAAACGGCATCTCCTACTTCGGCATCAATCAGTGGCATGTGGCGAGCCGCGAGCCGCCGCATCTTGCCGCGATGTGCATCTGGGAAGGCGCCGCCGACTGGTACCGCGACATGACGCACCATGGCGGCATTCTCTGCACGTTCTGGGAAAACTGGTACGACATGCAGGTCAAGACCGTGCAGTACGGCGCCGGTGAACGCGGCAAGCGAAGCCGCGTGCACGGCGATCTCGTTTGCGGGCCGGAGATTTTGTCCGATGCCGAGCTTGCGAAAAATCGCAGCAATTTCGGCGGCGACATCCTCGCGCACCCGCTCGATGACGACTATCACCGCGCCCGTTCGCCAATCTGGCCGAAGGTGAAGGTGCCTTTTTTATCTGCAGCGAACTGGGGCGGGCAGCCACTGCATCCGCGTGGCAATTTTGAAGGTTTTGTACGCGCGGCCTCGAAGCAGAAATGGCTGGAAGTGCACGGTATCGAGCACTGGACGCATTTTTACACGGACTACGGCCGCGATTTGCAGCTCCGGTTTTTCGATTACTTCCTTCATGGCAAGAAAAACGGCTGGAACAAACAACCGCCGGTGCAGATCCAGGTGCGCCATGTCGATCGCTTCGTCGAGCGAACCGAAAAAGAATGGCCGCTCAAGCGCACCAAATGGACCCGGCTCTATCTCGATCCGTCCAGCAGCGCGCTGACGGCAAAGCGGGCAACCAAGAAATCCGTGATGCGCTTCGAGGCGATGGGCGACGGCGTCACCTTTCTCACGCCGCCGCTTGCGCGCGAGACGGAAATCACCGGACCGTCGGCGCTAAAACTCTTTGTCTCATCCTCAACCGGCGATGCCGATATCTTCGCCGTGCTGCGCGTCTTCTCGCCAGACCTCAAGGAGGTTGTCTTTCAAGGCGCTATCGATCCGCACGCGCCGATCGGGCAAGGCTGGCTGCGCGCATCGCATCGCCAGCTCGACAAGAAACTTTCAAAGCCGTATCGGCCCTACCACACGCACACGAGGAAAGAGCCGCTCAAGCTGGGCGAAGTGGTCGCGCTCGACATCGAAATCTGGCCGACCTCAATCGTCGTTCCCGCCGGTCACCGCATTGCACTCACCATACGCGGCAAGGACTATGTCTATGCCGGGCAGAGCGGCGGCCGATTGTCGAATTTCAAGAACGAACTGACCGGCTGCGGGCCATTCCTGCATGACGACGTGCGCGACCGGCCGCCACAGATTTTTTCGGGCGTCAGCAGCCTGCATTTCGGCGCCGCGGCGCGGCCCTATTTACTGGTGCCGATCATTCCGCCGAAGAAGAGGTGATTGTATAAACGAGATGGACGAGAACGCGCGGCGTAAGCAATAGACCAGCGCACTCAGGGGGAGGGTATGATGTCTCGAAAAAGCATGTCGCGCAAAGTTTCGCGTCGCACTCTTTTGGCTGGAACCGCGGCTAGTACAGCCGCCGCATTCGGCGGATTTCCGATGCCAGCCGTCGCACAAGCCGCGCCGTTCAAGCTCGGTCTTCTCACGGTGAAGACCGGACCGCTCGCACAAGGCGGCAATCAGATGGAGCAGGGTGTCCTCACCTTTCTGAAGGAGACCGATTACACGATCGGCGGCCGCAAGGTGGATTTCATTTCCGCCGATACCGGGGGCGCCCCGGCAGGCGCCAAGACCAAGGTGCAGGAACTTGTCGAGCGCGACAAAGTCGACGTTATCCTCGGCCCGCTGGCGGCCTTCGAGCTTCTTGCGATTACTGACTACATTCGCGACCAGAAGATTCCGCTGCTTAGTCTTGCCGCCGCCGACGACCTCTCGCAGCGCAGACCCAATCCCTACTTCCTGCGGGCGTCGGCGACGTCGTCGCAGGCGATGCATCCGATGGGCCACTTTGCCGCGACCGAACTGAAGCTGAAGCGGGTTTTGACCATCACCGAGGATCTCGCCTTCGGTTACGAGGAGATCGGCGGATTTCAGGCGGCATTCGAACAGGACGGCGGTTGCGTCGTCAACAAGCTCTGGCCGCCTTTGGTCACGCCCGACTACTCGCCTTACACGGCGCAGATCGCCGATTGCGACGGCGTGTGCCAGGGCTTTGCCGGCTCAAATCCGCTGCGTTTCATGAAGGCCTATGCCGATGCGGGTTTGAAATATCCGGTGGTCACGGGATGGACCGGCGGCGACGACGCTTTGCTAAAGAGTTTCGGCGACGAGGCCCTCGGCCTGGTTTCATGCTCGGCTTATTCGCTCGACGTTGAGACCGAGCGTAACCACCGCTTCATCGACGGCATGCTGAAAAACTTCAATACCGTGCCCGGTTTTTATGCTGCTGGTCTCTATATCAATTGCCAGGTAGTCGACGCCGGCCTAAAGGCAACAGGCGGCGATGTCTCCGATAAGGAAAAGCTGATTGCCGCTTTACGCGCGGTCAATCTGACCGATACGCCGCGCGGGCCGCTCAAGTTCGATCATTTGGGCAATGTAGTGGGCAACTTCTACGTCAGGCGCTGCGGAACTGACGGCGCCAAATATGGCCTGAAACTATGGAACAAGGTCATCAAGACTTACGAGAATGTTAGTCAGTTCTGGACTTGGCCGGAGCAGGAATTTCTCGCCCACCCGGTTTATTCACGCGACTATCCGCCGCTGAAGAAGTGTTGAAAAAAGCGCGACAATAGCGGACTTTACACGGCAGATAGCCTTCGACCATGATGGAGTGTCGGCCGTCGTGCGGGGAACGCTCCGGTTTAGGCTGCGCCTCACTTAAAAATGGCGCCAGAGGGAGGATGTGAATGTCACGTAAAATTATGTCTCGGAAAGTCAGCCGCCGCTCGCTTCTGGCGGGCACCGCCGGCGGTGCTGCCGCCGCGCTGACCCGCTTTCCGGCGCCAGCCATCGCTCAGGCAGAGCCGTTTCGTCTCGGGCTTCTGACCGTCAAGACCGGCCCTCTCGCCCAGGGCGGCATCCAGATGGAGCAGGGCGTTCTCACCTACCTCAAGGAGACGAATTACACGATGGGCGGCCGTAAGGTCGACTTCGTTTCCGCCGATACCGGCGGCAATCCGGCCGGCACCAAGACCAAGGCCCAGGAGCTCGTCGAGCGCGACAAGGTCGACGTGATCCTTGGCCCGCTGGCGGCGTTCGAGCTCTATGCCATCAGCGATTACGTTCGTGACCAGAAAATGCCGACTCTCAGCTTGGCCGCAGCCGACAATCTCACGCAGCGCATCCCGAATCCGTATCTGTTGCGCGCATCGGCTACATCGTCACAGGCGATGCAGCCGATGGGGCACTACGCGGCGACCGAATTGAAGCTCAAGCGCGTGCTCACGATCACGGAAGATTTCGCCTTCGGGTACGAGCAGATTGGCGGTTTCCAGGCCGCATTCGAGAAGGACGGCGGCTGCGTCGTCAACAAACTATGGCCGCCGCTGGCCACGCCGGATTATACGCCCTATGTCGCGCAGATCAGCGATTGCGACGGTGTCTGTCAGGGTTTTGCCGGGTCCAACCCGCTGCGCTTCATGAAGGCCTATGCTAGTGCCGGATTGAAATATCAGGTCGTGACGGGCGAGACCGGCGGCGACGACGCCTTGCTCAAAAGCTTTGGCGAGGAGGCGATCGGCCTGGTCGGCTGCTGTCCCTATACACTCGATCTTGAGACCGAAGCGAACCACCGCTTCATCGACGGCATGCTGAAGAATTACGACACCGTCCCGGGCCAATATGCCGCGCTGCTTTATGTCAACTGTCAGGTCGTCGATGCGGCGCTTAAAGCGACCGGCGGCAATGCCAGCGACAAAGAGAAGTTCATGGGAGCGCTGAAGGCGGTCAACCTGACCGACACACCACGCGGACCACTCAAGTTCGATCACCTTAATAACGTTATCGGTACCTTCTATATCCGTCGGATCGGGACCGAGGGTGCCAAGTACGGTCTGAAGGTTTGGAATAAGACCATCAAGACCTACGAGAACGTGAGTCAGTTCTGGACCTGGCCGGAGCAGGAATTCCTCGCTCATCCGGTTTACTCGCGCGATTATCCGGCGCTGACCAAGTGTTAAGGTGACGCGTCAATCGACGAAACAAGTGTAGCGGCCGGGAAGCTGAAGGGCGGCGGATATAATGTTCTCGCTGCTGCACAATCCAGCGCAGTTGTTGTTCCTTACCGTCAACAGCGTGACGTTCGGCGGGTTGTTGTTTCTGTTGTCGGCGGGATTTTCCCTGATCTTCGGACTGATGCGGATTCCCAATCTGACGCATGGCTCGATGTTCATGGTCGGCGCCTATCTTGGCACGACGTTTCTGTCCGGCACGCTCGGCTTCACGCTTAATTTCTGGCTTGCGGCGCTGATCGCCGCACTTGAGGTTGCCGTGCTCGGCGCGTTGATGGAGCGTCTGCTGCTCCGCCGGTTAGCCGGGCAGCAATTGGCGCAAGTTCTGGTCACGCTCGGCGTATCCTTCATGGTCGCCGATCTCTGCCTGATGGGTTGGGGCGGCGATCCGATCTCGGTCGCGACGCCGCCTGGACTTTCGGGCTTTATCCGCGCCGGCACCGCGGTGTTTCCGATGTACCGGACGGCGGTGATCCTGATCGCCGTCGTCTTCGCCATTGGATTGTGGCTGATGCTCGATCGCACCCGGCTCGGCGCCATGATTCGTGCCGGCGTCGACGATCCGCAGATGGCGCGCGTCGTGGGCATTCGCGTCTCGCAATTGTTCACTATCGTGTTCGGGCTCGGCGCCGGCTTGGCGGGTTTTGCCGGAATCATCGGCGGCCCGATCCTGTCGGTCTATCCGGGTCTCGACCAAGACATGCTGCCGCTCGCGCTGGTGGTCGTCATTCTCGGCGGTACCGGGAGCCTGCTTGGCTCTTTCGTCGGCAGCATCATCGTCGGCTTCATTTATAATTTCGGTCAGGCGATGCTGCCGGAGCTCGCTTATTTCGTCCTGTTCCTGCCGATGGTGCTGGTGCTGGTGCTGCGGCCGCAGGGGCTGTTCGGGGGCCAGATCCTGTGAACGGCTTCATGACCCCCCGTTGCATCTTCATCGCCGCCGCCGTCCTTGCGCTGATCGCCGTGCCTTATGCGGTCAAGGAAATCTACTACGTCAACATTGCGAGCCAGATTCTGCTCTACGCGGTCTTTGCGTTGGGGCTGAACGTGCTCGTCGGTTATGCCGGGTTGGTATCGCTCGGCCACGCCGGATTGTTCGGCGTTGCGGCTTACGTGGTCGCCTATCTGCTTGCCGGCGGACATGGCCACCTGATTGCGATCGCCGCCTCGCTCATCGTGAGCCTCACCGCAACGGCCGGCTTTGCAGCCCTGGCGCTGCGCGCCACCGGCATCAGCTTCATCATGATCACGCTGGCGCTTGGTGAGATCATCTGGGGACTGGCCTACCGCTGGATCAGCATCACCAATGGCGACAATGGCATCAGTGTCGCGGCGCGTCCGGCGCCGTTCGGTCTTTCACTCAGCACGGCGGGGGCCTTTTATTATGCGACGCTTGTTGTCTTCCTCGCCACGCTCGCAGCTTCAGCGATATTCGTGCGCTCGCCGTTCGGCGCCGCGCTGTGCGGCACGCGCGACCAGCCGCGCCGTATGAACGCCCTCGGCTACCACGTCTGGATGATCCGGTTCGGGGCATTCATGTTCTCCGGCCTCTTGACGTCCGTGGCCGGTATCCTTTTCGTGTACTACAACGAGTTCATCAGCCCGCAAGCACTGGCGCTCACCGCTTCCGCGGAAGGCTTGCTGATGGTGATCTCGGGCGGTGCCGGAACACTGCTCGGACCCGTGATCGGCGCGGCACTCGTCGTCATCGTCAAGAATGTCGTGAGCGCTTACGTGACACGCTGGAATTTCATGTTGGGCGCCATCTTCGTCGCCATCGTCATTTTCATGCCCGAAGGACTGGTGCCCGGCGCAGTGCGTCTTACGCGCTCGGCGTGGCGAACGTCGACCCGGCGGAAACCTGCCGCAGCCGCTTCAATCGCAGGGCCGAAATCGTGACCGCGCTCGCCATCAACAATCTCTGCAAATCGTTTGGCGGATTGCGCGTCACGACGAACGTCAGTCTCACGGTGAGCCCGGGCGAGCGCAGGCTGATCATCGGTCCGAACGGCGCCGGCAAGACCACCTTGTTCAATCTGATTACCGGAGAACTCGCGCCGGACAGCGGTTCGATGCTGCTGTTCGGCCGCGATATCACCCGGATGCCGAGCCGCAGACGAACGCATCTCGGCATGGCGCGGACGTATCAGATCATCACGCTGTTCGCGCAGGATACGATCCAGCGCAATGTGACGCTCGCGTTGCTCGGCCTGTCGCCGTTGCGCTGGAATCCGTTTCTGGCACTCGATCGGCAGGAGCATCTGATCGCGCAGGGTCGCGATGCACTCAAGCGCGTGGGTCTTCACGACATTGCCGATCGGCCGCTGGCGCAAACGTCTTATGGCGAGCGGCGGCGGGTCGAAATCGCGATGGCGCTCGCGCAAAATCCGAAAGTGCTGTTGCTCGACGAGCCGTTTGCCGGCCTTTCGATCGACGAACGGCAGGATGTGCGCAAGCTTCTTCTCGCCATTCCGCGCGACGTCACGATCGTGATGATTGAGCACGATATGGATGTCGCGCTCGACCTCGCCGATCGCATCACGCTTTTGCATTTCGGCGAGGTGATTGTCGAAGGGACCCGTGCCGAAGTGGTAGCCGATCCGCGTACGCGGGAGGTCTATCTTGGCGAATAACGCGCTCAATCTGGCCGGTATCGATGCCTTCTACGGCGACAGCCACGTGCTGCAAAAGGTGTCGTTCCAGCTCGGCGAGGGCAGGCTCCTCGGGCTTCTTGGCCGCAACGGCGCCGGCAAGTCGACATGCATGAATGTCAGCGTCGGCTTGTTGCCGCCGCGCGCCGGCAGCGTTGAAGTCTTTGGCACGCCGGTAACGCGGCAAGGGCCGGAGGCGATCTCCGCCCAGGGTGTCGCGCTGGTGCCGCAAGGACGCCGCATCTTCAAGAGCCTCACCGTTCGCGAAAACCTTATGGTCGCAGCGCATAAGGGTTTTGCCGGACGGAGCCACGCGCCGTGGACGGAAAGCACGGTATTCGCGATGTTCCCGCGGCTTGCGGAGCGCCGCGGGCAATTGGCTGGCTACCTCTCCGGCGGCGAACAGCAAATGCTCTCGATCGGCCGCGCATTGATGGCCAATCCGCGCGTGCTTTTGATGGACGAGCCGTCGGAGGGACTTGCTCCCCAGATCGTCGCCGAAGTGATGGCGACAATTCGCAAGCTTAAAGAGAGCGGATTGTCGATCGTGCTGGTCGAGCAAAGTCCGAAACTCGTATTCGACATTGCCGACGACATCGTCATTCTCAACAGCGGCCGCGTCGCCGTAGTTTCAACCGCCGCCGCGCTCAAGAACGACGGCGCCGATCTGCGTCAGCATCTTGGCGTGTTTTGAGATTGCCGGCAGCTTAGGGCGCCGCGTTCGGGCTCCGCGCACGGCAACGCGCCGAATAGACGACGAGCGCCACGCCGCCGATCAAAAGCGGGACAGAAAGCACCATGCCCATGGTCAGTCCATGCGACAGCCGTTCAAGCTCCGGATCCGGCTCGCGGAAAAACTCCGAAACGATGCGCGCGGCGCCATAGCCGATACAGGCGATCCCGGTCACGAGGCCGGGACGTTTGAATGCGCCGCTGCGGATGACGAGCCAGAGCACGAGCCAGAGCAGCAAGCCCTCCAGAAATGCTTCGTAGAGCTGGCTGGGATGCCGCGGCTGGTCGTCCGCATCCGGAAAGATCATGGCCCAGGGCACATCGGTCGGGCGACCCCAGAGCTCGGGCTTGATGAAATTGGCGATGCGCACAAGAAAGATTCCGATCGGCGCGACGCCGGTACAGATATCCATGATCGTGAGCGCCGAAACCTGGACTTTCCTGGCGAAGAACCAGATCACGACGATCGCCGCGATCACTCCGCCGTGAAACGCCATCCCGCCATTCCAGGTTTCGACAATTTCCAGAGGGTGGGCGAGGTAGTAACTCGGCTCGTAAAAGATCACGTCGCCCAGACGCCCGCCAATGACGATCGCCAGCGCCATGTAGAGGACGAGATCGCCGAGCTGTGACGGGGTGAGATGGGCCGTGTCACCCCAGAGCCGCTTGTTGCGCAAGAGCGCGTAAGCGTAGAGATACCCGCCGGCAAGAGCGCCGATATAGGCGAGCGAATACCAGCGGATGGCGAACGGTCCGACATCGAACGCCACCGGATCTATGACCGGAAAGGGAAGAACAGACAGAGCCATGCATGGGTCCGGATGGGTTGCCTGCGGGCCTGCCGTCGCAAGCCAAATTCTCTGCAAACGGTCGGTCAGCTTTGTGAGACGAATTTAGACGATTAAGCCAGTATCGCCCGATATTAGCATGCGGCCGCCGTCAATGCGATTTCACGGCAATACAAATTGTCATGGTCCTGTCGCTCGCTGTCGACACGATAGGCCTTTCGCTTGTGGCAAATATTCGCTGCAATCGATATTGCAAATTGCGGAACTCATCGGCACGATGGAGTAGTGAGGCTGAGGGGGAAATTACTTGATTACCGTTCCGGAACTGGCGGCGGAGGCCTTGGGGTCCTTCCTCACCGAACATATGAAGCGCAGGTTCAGCACGACGCATGCGGACCTGACAGAGCTTGTTCCATCGGTAGCCCGTCTGGCGCTCGAATGTATCGGCAACAGCGATGCACTTTATCACAACGTCGAACATACGATGCTGGTGACGCTGGTCGGCTACGACATCTTGAAGGGGCGGGCACTCCTGACCCCGACCTACCCCAACGATTTTGCGCATCTCATCGTCGCCTGTCTGCTGCACGACATTGGCTATGTACGCGGCATTCTCAAGGGCGACGGCGCGGACGGCTACATCACCGACGCCAAAGGCAGCAAGACGAAACTCCCGCGCGGTTCGTCGGATGCCGCACTTTTGTATCATCACGTCGACCGCTCGAAGCTCTTTGTGATGGACCGCATATCCAAGATCGAGCTTCTCGATGCCGAGAGGATTGCCCGCGCTATCGAGTTCACCCGCTTTCCCTCACCGCACGAGCCCGACGACAAGGACAATGAGGAGGGCATGCTGGTGCGGGCCGCCGATCTCATCGGCCAGCTCGGCGATCCGCATTACCTGCGCAAGGCCAACGCACTGTACTACGAGTTCGAAGAAGTCGGGATGAACAAGCAGCTTGGCTATACCTCGCCTGCCGATCTCACCGATCTCTATCCGCAGTTCTATTGGAAGAGCGTATCGCCGCATATCCAGGACGCCATCCGTTACCTGAACGTCACGTCGAGCGGGCGGCAGTGGATCGCAAATCTTTACAGCAATGTCTTCCGTGCCGAGCGCGATCTCAGCCTGTCTGGACCGCAGCGTTGAATTGGCTATGAAATCGCAAGCCTGCGCGCCGGCGCAGGCTGCCTTGCAATCCCGTTATTTTCCCCACACAACACAAGAAACGCCGAGGAACCGTCATGGCTGAGCAATGGAATAAATACGGCCCGACCGCCGCCCGCAAACACGGCAAGCCGGGACGCGAGACGCGGCCGAAGAGCATTACCATCGACATCCACGCGCATGTCGGCGTGCCGGAGGCGGCGAAATTCGTCGAACCGCATCTCGATCTATCGACCATCCCGCTCGCGCATTTCGCCAATGCCGAGACCAAGGCACTCAACCAAAAACAGGAAGCGGACATTCGCGGGCGCGCCGGTCACGAGCACCGGCTTGCCGACCTCGACGCGATGGGCATCGACGTCCAGATGATCGCGCCGCCGCCGCCACAGTGTTACTACACGGTGCCGCTCGATGTCGCGGTCAAGTCGGCGCAGATCGTCAACGACGGTATCGCCGCGTTTTGCGCAAAGGCGCCGGACCGCTTCAAGGGCTTCGGCACGGTGCCGATGCCGGATGGCAACGAGGCGGCGAAGGAACTCGAGCGCTGCGTCAAGCAGCACGGTTTACCGGCGTTCAGGTCCTTACCAATGTCGCCGGCAAGGAGCTGTCGGACCCAGTCTTCGCGCCGTTTTGGAAAAAGGCGGAAGAGCTCGGCGTGCTGGTGATGATCCATCCCAACGGGTTCACCGAGGCATCGCGCTTCACCCGGTTCTATTTCAACAATGTCATCGGCAATCCGCTCGAAACGACGCTTGCGCTGCATTATCTTGATTTTCGATGGCGTGCTCGAGCGGCATCCCAAGCTGAAAATCCTCGCGGTTCATGGCGGTGGCTATCTCGGCGCCTATTCAGGGCGCATCGACCACGCGTGGGGTGCGCGATCGGATTCCCACGGCAGCCTGCCACAACCGCCGACGACCTATCTCAAGCGGGTCTATTTCGACACGGTGGTGTTCACGCCGAACCAGCTCGCCGAACTCGTCCGCACCTTCGGCGCCGATCATATCGTCATGGGGACCGATTATCCGTTCGACATGGCCGATTACGATCCGCTTGGTCATATCGCGTCGGTCGAAGGTTTTGATGCCGCGACAATTGCGGCGCTGGCGGGCGGCAACACCAAGAAGATTGCTGGGACTGTAGTCCGGAGTGACAGGTGACTCTCGCGCCATTGCTGCAAGCCGCTCCTGCAATACAGATACATGTTTTAGCGGCTTGAGTGCGTTTACGCTCGGGGTCGCACAGCTCGCCGCGCCGAAGGGCACCCTGCCTCGACCGTCATTGTCAGAGATGGGTCTGGGTCGCTCTGATGACCAGCGTCGGACACCGCGAGCGTTATTTCAGCCAGCCAAGGATCTCGCGCCACGCCTTAATATAATAAGCTGGCTGCGCTATTCGGCCGTCTCAAATTGGTCACGACGCCGTGCAACGGCTTGAGGGGGTTACGGATTTTGACGGCCTGCCTGGTATGTCATGACGACGGCCGATGCCTTGAGCGCAATGCCGACCGCGAGCGCCGTGCAGTTTCTCGGCCGGGAGCGAACTTATTGGCGGCTGCGCATCAAGGGCGCGGCGCTCCTGATGGTTACGCTCGGGCTCTATCGATTCTGGTTTGCCACCGACGTGCGCCGCTTCCTGTGGTCGAACACCGAGATCGGCGGCGAAACGCTGGAATATACCGGGCTGCCGACCGAACTCCTTGGCGGCTTTCTGCTGGCCATCGCTATCCTGGTGCCGCTTTACACCGCGCTCGCGAGCACGGCGCTGGCGCTCGATACCGCGGAATTGTCGATCGCAGCCGTGGGCTTCCTGCTCCTGGTGCTGCTCGGGCAATTCGCTCTTTACCGCGCACGCCGCTACCGGCTTTCCCGCACGGTTTTTCGCGGTGTGCGCTTCGATCAGCACGGCTCCGCGTGGCGTTACGCATTCTATGCGCTGCTCTGGTGGACGCTCGTCGCCGCCACGCTTGGGCTTGCCTATCCGTGGGCGCAGGCGAGCCTGCAGCGTTTCAAGATGCGTCGGACAAGCTATGGCGACCTGCCTGGCCGCTTCGAAGGTTCCGGGACTACGCTGTTCCTGCGCGGTCTGCCAATCTGGCTCATGATCGTCGCGCCGCTCGTCGTTGCCTTCCTGGCGCTTGGAACAATGGTCGATTGGGACGCGCTCAATGGCATGATGGCGGAGGATGAAAGCAATCCGCTCGCATTGCTGGTCGGCAGTGCTGGTTTGCGCGTGTTCATTGTCGCAACCGCTGCCGGCGGCTTGAGCGTAATCTGCCGCGTTGCTGCTCTATCCGCTGTTCCAGGCTATCATGTTGCGCTGGTGGATATCCGGTCTTCGTTTCGGCACGGCGGTGGGCGTCAGTTCACGTTTGTCTCCGGCGCAAGTCTATCGGGTCTATCTGCGCTTCATCCTTTACATTGTGCCCTTTGCGCTGCTGGTAGGTATCTTCGGCACGGCGTGTATTGTTCTTGGCAGTGCGCTCGTCGGGTCGAAACACGATTCCATGGCGGCGGAGCTCTTCGCGAGCGTGATCACACTCGCGGTATACGTCGTGATCGGGTTGGGCGCATCGACCATCCATCAAGTCGTAGTCACATTTTCAATGTGGCGACTGGGTGCGCAATCTGCGGAACTTTCCGGGGCGGATGCGCTCGATTCGGTGCGCGCGACCGGAACGCCGAGTTCGGCACTCGGCGAAGGCCTTGCCGATGCGCTCCACGTCGGGGGCATCTAGGTCCGCATGACGAACGACAGTTTGCCATTGCCACGCGGTCCTGCCGTCTATTTCGACGGCACCTGCAGCGCGCGCAATGAGGTCGTGGTTGAAGCGGGCCCGGCCGGCCTGTCGATCTGGAGCGGCCGCGGCCAGAACTCCGGCCATCAGCTTGACGAATGGGCTTACGCCGATCTGCGGCGCATGTCGGCGCCCGAGGGCGTGTTTCGCCTTGGACGATGTGGCGAAACGCTGCTGGCGCGGCTGGAAATCCGCGATGCTGCGCTCATTACGGCCATCGAGGATCGCGCCGATACGCTGGATCGGGGAGGCGTTGCCGACCGGAGGCTGCGGCGTAAGGTCGTCGGATTGAGTCTTGCAGCGGGTGCATCGCTCATGGTCACGGCGGTATTCGGTCTGCCGGCGCTTGCGAGCCGCATCATTCCGTTCATCCCGCTTGGGATCGAACACAAGCTCGGCGATGCGGTGGACAAGCAGATTCGCGCGGGGCTCGATGCCCAGCATCTCGGTCCGGCTTTCGCGTGCGGCGGCGGGCCGGGTGAAGCGGAAGGCCGCGCCGCGCTCGACAAGCTCGTCGGCAAGCTCGAAGCCGCCGCCGCGCTGCCGGTTTCGCTTCGCGTCGAGGTCGTACGCCGCGCCGAGCCCAATGCTGTGGCATTGCCCGGCGGCCACATCTACGTCGACATCGGGCTTATCGCCGAGGCGCAGACACCAGACGAATTGGCCGGCGTGCTCGCCCACGAAATCGGACATGTCGCCCACCGCGACGGCACGCGAACGGTGCTGCAAACGGCCGGTCTTTCGTTCCTGTTCGGCATGATGCTCGGCGACTTCGTCGGCGGCGGCGCTGTCGTCATTGCCGCCCGGACCATCCTGAAATCGTCCTATTCGCGCCGCGTTGAATCTTCCGCCGACGCCTATAGCGTCGGTCTGATGCAGAGAGACGGGCGGCGATCCGCACGCGCTGGGTGCTATTCTTGCCCGCATCGTCGAGGACAAGGATCAGGGCATGAAGCTTTTGCTCGATCATCCCGAAACCAGGGAGCGGATTGCCGCAATTAACGCCGTTGCGGTCACGGGGGCGCGGGAACCGCTCCTGTCTGTTGCCGAATGGGGCGCACTCAAGCAAATATGCGCCCCCTTGCCGCCCAAGGACAGCGGCCGCAAATAGCGTCCGGGCAACGAAACGAGCGCGAAAAGATGCGACGTCGCAGTCACACCGAACAGCCGGTTTCACGGCTCGCCGTCTGGGCGCGCCGTATCGCGCTGTTCTCGCTGGCGGCGACCCTTATCGCGGTGATCCTCGTGCGCTCGGGCGCGCTCGATATCGTGCCGGCGCTGTCGACGCTGGCCGGCGCCCTGGTGCTGGCCTGCGTCGCGATCCTTGTCGCCCTCGGCGCAGGCGTCGTTATCTGGCGGGAGGGGGTTGGCGGCGGACGTCAGGCGGCCACAGCCCTGTTCATCGGTTTTGCGCTTATTGCCTATCCGCTTTATCTCGGCATCAAGGCCTCCCGGCTGCCGGCGATCTACGACATTACGACCGATCCGATCGATCCACCGCAATTCGACGCCATCGCGCGCTTGCGTCCCCGCGACGCCAATCCGATCACCTATGCGGGTCTTTACACCGCGGAGCAGCAGCACGCGGCTTATTCCGATATCGAACCCGACGACACCAACTCGACGCCGCAGGAAGCTTACGACGCCGCGATGAAGGTCATCACCAAGCGCAAGTGGCGCGTCGTCGATGCTCGCCCGCCGCAAGGGCCGCTGCCACGCATTATCGATACGCGCACGTCGCAGGGCGCCGTCGCGCGCGACGGCATAATCGAGGCGGTGGCGCGTACGCCGATCCTGGGCTTCCGCGACGACGTCGTGGTGCGGGTGCGTGCGACAACCGATGGCGCTCGCATCGATGTGAGATCGGCCTCGCGTTACGGCCGCCACGATCTCGGCACCAACGCCAAGCGCGTGCGCAATCTCATTGACGATATCGACGATGTCCTTGCCTTGCCGCCGCCCGTGAAGAAGCGCCGCCGGCGCCGCCGGCAGCCAAAGGCAGTCAGGCCAAGCGATAGGTGCCGGCGATCGACGGTGGTCCGTCGGTCAGAACGGCGCCGCGTGCGACCATGTCTTCGAGATGCGCCAGAACAGAGAGAGCGGCCGCGCCGGCGAGGCGCGGATCGAGGCCGATATAGACAGTCTTGACGATCGTCGGAATGTCGGCCGCGCCTTTGCCGAGCCGGTGCAGGATCGAAGCCTCGCGGCCCTGGCGGTGACGGATCAAAAACTGCGCATAGCCCGGCGCATCGTAAATCGGCGCGCCGTGGCCGCTGAGATAGAGCGGCTCGCTTCGCCGCGCAAGCTTTTGCAGCGACGCCATGTAGTCGCTCATGGCTCCGTCGGGCGGCGCCACGATCGTGGTCGACCACCCCATGACATGATCGCCGGCGAACAGCAGATCGGCCTCCTTGAACGCGAAGGCCATGTGGTTGGCGGTGTGGCCGGGCGTCGTCACCGCTTCCAGCGTCCAGCCGTCCCCGCTGACGATTTCGCCATCGGGGAGCGCGATGTCGGGACGAAAATCCATGTCGGCCGACGCATCGAGCCTGCTGGTTTCACCGATATGGAGAGGCCGCGCGAGCTTGTGTGGGCCTTGCGCGAAGACCTTGGCGCCGGTCGCCGCCTTGACCTTCGGTACCGCAGGCGAATGATCGCGATGGGTATGGGTGACGAAAATATGCGTGACGGTTTCGCCGCGCACGGCGTCGAGAAGCGCCGCAATATGTGCATCGTCGTCCGGACCCGGATCGATGATGGCGACTTTGCCCCGGCCGACGATGTAACTCATCGTGCCCTTGAAGGTGAACGGACCGGGATTGTTTGCGGGCATGGCCCGCACCCCGGGTGCGACCTCTGCCACCTGGTCCGGTAAAAAGTCGAAGGTCTTATTGAACGGAATATCGTCGGTCATGGCCTGTCATGCCCCGCCTTTGGCGGCCATGACAAGGCGCAAAAAAAGAGCCCCGGTGCCGGGAATGCCGGGGCTCCAGCAACCTCAATTTTTCACGGTAAGTGAGACCGAGATCGCCGATATTTACTATGCACGTGGCGTGCCAAGTGGCGGGTGAGAGGGGCCTGCGGCGATTCCCGGATGATTCGGGAGCTACGCCAATTAGGCCGCGTGAAAACCGCCGCTCGTGGTCGGTTAGCGGGCGTTCCCTGGCTAAATTGCAGGCAGCCTTGTGCCAAAGCCGCGAACTAGAACGGCGTTCGGCTGCGTATGGCCGCGGCGAGCGTACCTTCATCGAGATAGTCGAGTTCGCCGCCAACCGGGACGCCATGGGCGAGGCGGGTCACCTGAACATTGGCGTCATGCAGGAGGTCGGTGATGTAGTGGGCGGTGCTTTGGCCGTCGACGGTCGCGCTAAGCGCAACAATGACCTCCTTAACCGCAGGCTCGCTTGCCCGTTTGACCAGCGCGTCGATCGTTAGATCGTCCGGGCCGATGCCGTCGAGCGGCGACAGCGTGCCGCCGAGCACGTGATAGCGCGCATTGATGGCATGCGCCCGCTCCAGCGCCCATAGATCGGCAACGTCGGCCACGACGACGATGACCGTGGCGTCGCGCTTGGGATCGGTGCAGACGGTGCAGGGGTTCTGCGTGTCGATATTGCCGCAGGTGCGGCAAACTTCGATCTTCTCGATCGCGGTTTGCAGCGCCGCGGCGAGCGGCGCCATGACAAGTTCGCGCTTCTTGATCAGGAAGAGCGCCGCACGTCGCGCCGAGCGCGGACCGAGTCCGGGCAGGCGGGCGAGCAACTGGATCAGGCGCTCGATTTCGGGACCGGCGGCGACAGAGGGCATCAAAAAAGCTTCAGGCCTGGCGGTAGCGGCATGCCGCCGGTGAGCGACTGCATTTTCTCTTGGAGCATGGCTTCAAGTTTGCGCCGCGCGTCGGCGTGTGCCGCGACAATGAGATCTTCGAGGATTTCTTTCTGGTCGGGCTTGAGCAGCGAATCGTCGATTTGCGTGCCGCGCAGATCGCTCTTGCCGGACAATTTCACGGTGACAAGGCCGCCGCCGGCTGTGCCCTCGACCTCGAGACGGTCGAGTTCGGCCTGCATCGCCTCCATTTTCGACTTGAGTTCGGTCGCTTGCTTCATCAGGCCGAGAAAATCAGGCATCGGGGTCGCCTTCATTCAAAGAAGCATCCGGTAAGTCTTCGGTGCCGGCAGGCCCGTTTCCGCCGGGCGCGCGGACATCGACGATCTCGGCGCCGGGAAAGCGCTGAAGCACCGCCTGGACCAAAGGATCGCTGCGCACATTGTCCTTGAGTTCGGCTTTGCGCGTCTCCGCCTGGTCGCGGAGCGACGGCATTCCCGGTTCGGCGGAGACGGCGACCATCCAGCGGCGGCCGGTCCAGTCAGAAAGTTTCTTGGACAGTTCGCCGACCAATGTCTTGCGCGCACTGTCTTCCAGCGCGAGTTCGAGTTTGCCATCCTCGAACCGAACGAGCCGCACGTCGCGCTCAAGCGCGCTCTTGATTGCAAGGTCGCGTTTCTCGGCTGCGAGCGCGATCAAATCCTCAAAGCTTTTTATCGCGCGTATATCGCTGCCGCGCGCCACCGGATCGTCCATCGGGGCCGCGGATGCGGGTAACGGCGCCACCGCGGAAGCAAGCGGACCGCGTCCTCCGCGCGGCGGAAGCTCCGAACGCGCAGGCATGTCCGTTCGCGTCTGCTCCGGACGCTTTTGGGGAGAGGGTGATGTCGCCGCGCCATTGCCGCTCGTATCGATCGAGCGGATCACCTCGTCGGGTGTCGGCAGGTCGGCGGCATAGGCGATGCGGACAAGCACCATCTCGGCCGCGTCGACGGGCCGGCCAGCAGCTTCGACCTCGCCGATGCCCTTGAGCAGCATCTGCCAGGTCCGGGCGAGTACCCGCATCGACAGCTTCGTGGCAAAGGCGCGTCCGCGCGTCCGCTCGGCTTCGGTCAGCGATACGTCGTCGGCAAGCGTCGGCACGATCTTCACGCGTGTGACGAAATGGGTGAACTCGGCGAGGTCGCCCAGCACCATGGCGGGATCGGCTCCGGAATCGTATTGGTCGCGCAATTCCTTCAATGCCGTGGCGATATCGGCGCGCATCAGCGCTTCGAACAGATCGATCACCCTGGTGCGGTCCGCGAGACCCAGCATGCCGCGCACATCCTCGGCGCGTACCGGGCCTGCGGCATGTGCGATGGCCTGGTCGAACAGCGAAAGCGAATCGCGCACCGAGCCTTCGGCGGCGCGCGCGATCAGCGCCAGCGCCTCGGGCTCGGCCTCGATGGTTTCCTTGGCGGCGATATTTTGCAGATGTTTCACCAGCAGCGCGGCATCGACCCGGCGTAAATCGAAACGCTGGCAGCGCGACAGCACCGTGATCGGAACTTTGCGGATTTCGGTTGTGGCGAAGATGAACTTGGCGTGCGGCGGGGGCTCTTCCAGCGTCTTCAGGAGCGCGTTGAAGGCCGCGCCCGACAGCATGTGCACTTCGTCGAGGATATAGACCTTGTAGCGCGCCGATACCGGTGCGTAGCGGATGGCGTCATTAATCTGGCGCACGTCGTCGACGCCGTTATGCGAGGCGGCATCCATCTCGATGACATCGAGATGCCGGCTTTCCATGATGGCTTCGCAATGCACGCCGAGCGCCGGCATCTTTATGCTCGGCCCGGTGACCGAGCCGTCGGGCAGTTCGTAATTGAGCGCACGCGCCAGAATGCGCGCCGTCGTCGTTTTGCCGACCCCGCGCACGCCGGTAAGGATCCACGCCTGCGGAATACGGCCGGTCTCGAATGCGTTCGAGATCGTGCGCACCATGGCGTCCTGACCGATCAGGTCGTCAAAGGTCGCCGGCCGGTATTTGCGCGCCAGAACGCGGTAGGAGGCGGATGGTGTTGTCGCGTCGTTCATCCCGGACCAAAATAGCCCGGATCGAGCGGAGCGAAATCCGGGTCGGCGTATGAGCGGGTCGGTTTTCCCCGCATTTCGCTGCGCTCAATGCGGGTCACATCAGCGGTGTGAGGTGGGAGGCTGACAAGCGACCCGAACCGCGCTCGTTAGGGCTGCTTCCTTCCGGACCTGACCCGGTTGGCGAGTGGCTCGTCCACCGCCAACCTCCCGGCCTCTATATCGGCCGCAGCAGCCGGGAAAGCAAGCCAACCGGGCGGTCGCCATGCTAAGTGTGCGGTAATCAGGCGGAGGCGGCAATGTCAGAGGCCGGGTGGTCCCTTCACCCTCAGCTCAACGCCGATACCGTTCCGGTCGGCGACCTTGCGCTGTCGCGGCTTCTGGCCATGAACGATGCCGATTTTCCCTGGCTCATTCTTGTGCCCCGGCGGACTGGAAGCGAGCGAACTCACCGATCTCGGTCCCGAGCAGAGCGGCATTGATGAACTGAAATTTCGCGCGTGTCGCTCGCGCTTAAAGCAGAAACCGGATGCGACAGACTGAATGTTGCCGCGATCGGCAACGTCGTACCGCAGCTTCACATTCACATCGTAGCGCGGCGAAAGGACGATCCGCTCTGGCCGAAGCCGGTTTGGGGCGCCACTGCGGGACGCGCCCGAGATCAGGGCGAGATGGCGCACTTTGTCGATGCCATCCGGCGCAGGCTGAGCCTGCCCGCGTGATCGCGTGTGCTGTCGCGCCGCGTCACTGCATTTGCCGGCCGACGTCGTATTCGTAGAGCCACGCCGCCTGAAATGCGGTGCTGTCGCTGCCGAAACGCTCGCGCAAGGCAAAGACGACATTGCGCTTGAATTGTGCGAAGCGCGACGTGAGATGGTTTTCTCTGGCGCGGGCGCGTGAGCCGAGAACCGCGGCCTTTGTCCGCGGCGCGCGCAACTGCTCATAGGTGAGAAGCGCCGCGTCGAGGTCGCCGGCCTGCCGCACGATTGTGGCGGCGAGCACGCAACCGTCTTCGATCGCCATCGCTGCGCCCTGACCGAGATAAGGCAGCATGGCATGTGCGCTGTCGCCAAGAAGCGTCACGCGGCCCTTGCTCCATTTCTCAAGCGGATCGCGATCGTAAAGCGCCCATTTGTACCACCGGGTGCTGCATGGAAAGAGGCGGGTGAGAGCGGAATGCCAGCCGGCATAGGCCGCGACCGGCTCCGCCACATCGCATTCGCGTGTCCACGATTTCTCTGTCCAGGCATCGCTATCGAAATGCGCGACGATGTTGATGAGTTCGCCGCGGCGGACAGGGTAGTGCACGACGTGGCCGTGGGGGCCCATCCACATTGTTCCGTCGGTGGTGTTGATGTCGTGTGGCACGGCCTCGGCCGGCGCCATGCCGCGCCAGCAGATGCAGCCGGTGAAACGTGGCACGTCCGCGCCAAACAGGCTTCGGCGTACTGCAGAATGAATGCCGTCGGCGCCAACGACGATATCGGCTTCGATCTCGCTGTCATCGGCGAAGCGCGCCACCGCGGAATCTTTCCTGGCCTCGACCGCGACGCAGCGCTTGCCGAGGCGAATATCCGTGGCCTTGAGTGCATTTCCCAAAATCGAGAGCAAGTCGGCGCGATGCACGGTAAGATTGGGCGCGCCAAACTTCTCGCGAAGATCGCCGCGCCGCACACTCGAAATGTAGCGGCCGTTGTTCCAGGAACGGATGACCAGAAATTCCGATCCCGCCCCGATAGCGTTTATCCTGTCCTCAAGGCCGAGTGCGCGGAACGCCTTGATCGCGTTCGGCGTGAGGTTGAGGCCGGCGCCGATCTCGCTTAATTGCGCCGATTGCTCGGCTGACGATTACTTCTGCGCCGCGTTGCTCCAGCGCCAGTGCCGCGGCGAGCCCGCCGATGCCGCCACCGATTATGGCGATGCGTGGCGCGCGTGGCATCTGGGCTCCTCCCCGTTATCTGCGGAGCTTAACATCCTTCCTCGATGTGCGGGAGCGCTGGGCGCCTCGATTTGCCGTCGCCGGCGCGCCGGAAGGAATATGTGGCGGCGTTTTTTCGATTGCGGCGACAGTGCGTCCGATCGGTATGAAAATGCTGGCGTGTGAATTGCGCAAATCACGATATTTGCCGGTACCATCCTGCCGGGCGCTTTGATAGCGTCATTGCGATTTTCCGAATCGAAGAAAGAGGAATTATCGATGATCCGCGCGCTTGCTGTCGCCGCGATGTTAGCGCTTCTCACACCAACATTGGCCATCGCGCAGCACGAGGAAGAGCATCATCAGGGTGGTCCCCCGCATCCCGGTGGCCCGCCGCATCCGGCTCCCGCTGCCCGGCCATTTATTGCCCCGCATGGTCCGCCGCCGGGTGCCAGGCCAGTTGTCGTGCCGCACGGGCCGTCTGGCGCGTTCGTGCGTCCCGGCGGTCCGCCCGGCGCGCAGTTCTCCTATCGCGGCCATACGATCAATCGGGTTCATATTAATCCCTTCATCTATCCGAATGGCTGGGCCTACCGGCGCTGGGCCGTCGGTGCGGCACTGCCGCCGCTCTTCCTGGTGCGGGATTATTGGTATCCCGACTGGGCTGCGCTCGGATTGGAGCCGCCGCCGCCTGGCGCCCAATGGGTGCGCTATGGACCGGACCTGCTTCTGGTCGACGTGAGCACCGGCCAGGTTATCGACGTAGCTTACGACGTCTTCTACTGACGTTTGGCCAGTGATCGGGTCGGAAGGCGCGGGCGCTTGGGCGTCCGCGCCTTGACCTTGCGCGGCAGCGCGGCTTCAATTCGGGCGAATAATTCGAAAGAAGCGCTTTACAGGCGCATGCCCGGGAGCGGGCAGAGGAGCAGCCCATGATCTTCCGTATCGTCGATGTCGGCCTCGACCGGCCGCGCCAAATGCGAGCCGTGAGCGAGGGGGGCTACTCGTTGCAGCGGCCGAAGCTTTGCGGCACTTTCTTCCATCCGCGGTCGCACTGCGAAGCGGCCGAGTGATGCCGCATCCCTTCGATCGCGCCTGATCGCCGTGCCACCCCGCCCCGATCTCGGTCAGCAGCCACGGCTCGGCTACATCGCGAGCGCGATCGACCGCATGGCCATGTGCCGTGGTGACGAAGCGGCGCTCGAGAAATTCGCCGCGCATCCCCGAGCTGGGGTCTACATCGTCGCCGGCGAACTCGTACTCCTGAAAGCCGATGGCGATAAATTCAATCCGCTCTTCTCGCGTAGCGAAGCCCGCGATCTCATCGCGGGGCACGAAGCTATATTCCTCGGCACGTTGGACGGCGCGCCGCGCTACGGGTTTGCTGGCGAGCCGCAAGCGGCTGAAGCCCTCAAGGCGCGCAGTGATTTGAAAATCACCGATCTGCGTTCGATCGCGGTGCAGGGCCTCGTCAGCGAGGATCACCTGGCGCCGCTTGCCGAAGCGAAAGCGCTTCTTGGTTGGCATGCGCGGCACCGCTTCTGCCCAAATTGCGGTTCGCCGACTGACGTTGCGCAGGCCGGCTGGCGGCGTGATTGTCCGTCGTGCAAGACCCAACATTTCCCGCGCACGGATCCGGTGGTGATCATGCTCGTCATCGCAGGCGAGCGCGCCGTGCTTGGGCGCTCACGCCGTTTCGTCCCGACCATGTGGTCGTGTCTTGCCGGTTTCGCCGAACCGGGCGAGACGATTGAGGAGGCGGTGCGGCGCGAGGTGATCGAGGAAGTGGGCATTGCCTGCGGCCAGCGTGCGCTATTTCGCGTCGCAGCCGTGGCCGTTCCCGTCTTCGATCATGATCGGGTGTCACGCCGAAGCGCTGTCGGAGACGATCGTCGTCGATCGCGAAGAATTGGAAGACGCGCGCTGGTTCGATCGCGAGGAACTGGCGTCGATGCTCAAGCGGCAGCATCCGCAAGGCCTGACGACGCCGCCTCCGATCGCGATTGCGCATCACATCATCCGGGACTTCGTCGAGGACGGCGCCGATGTCCTCGGCTGACCGTCCACGCGCGGTTCGCCAAGACGGCGCGCCGCCGCGTATCCTGTGCGCCGGTATCATCGTGCTCGACGAAGTGTTTCGCGTCGAAGAGTTTCCGAAGTCCGACGGCAAGGTCCAGGCGAAGGGTTTCTTCGTCGTCAACGGAGGCTGTGCTGCAAATGCGGCGGTGGCGATCGCGCGCCTCGGTGGCCGCGCGGCGCTCGCGGGCCCGATGGGCGGTCCCGCGGGCGAAGACGACAATGGCGATCGCGTGCTCAAGGCGTTGGCCCGCGAACAGATCGATTGCTCGTCCTGTCAGCGTGTCGACGGCCTGGCAACGGCATTGTCGGCGATCGTCATGAATGCGCGGGGCGACCGCACTATCGTGACTTATCGCGACGAGCGCATAGCCACGACCAGGCCGGGCGATCCCGACGCGATCATCGCCGGGGCCGACGCCGTTCTGGCTGACAACCGTTATCCGGATTTTGTGCAGCCGATCTGCGAAGCGGCACGCCGCCGTAACTTACCGGTTGTGCTCGATGGCGACAGGCCGACGATCGAGGACGATCCGCTATTCCGGATTGTTTCGCATGTCATCTTCTCCGGTGAATGCTTGCGTGAGACGACTGGCGTTCCCGACCTCGGCGAGGGCTTGCAGCGCATCGCGCGCAAGACAGACGCTTTTCTGGCCGTCAGCAATGGGCCGGACGATATCCTCTATCTCGACCGGGGCGCGATCTGCCGTCTGCCGGTCTTCAAGATTGCCGCCATCGATACGCTCGGCGCCGGTGACGCTTTTCATGGCGGCTTTGTGCTGGCGCTGGCCGAAGGCCGGGGTGAAGTCGATGCGATGCGCTTCGGCGCAGCCGTCGCCGGCATCAAATGCAGCCGGCTCGGCGGTTCGGCGGGCGCCCCCACCCGGCCCGAAGTCGAGGCTTTGCTGGCCCAAAATATTGCTTTCGGGGCCGTTTCTTCCGGCGCTCCCATTGGGACTGGCAAAACGAGAAATCCCACTGGCTTGATCTAGAATAATTTTCTATATAAATAGTCGTTGTCTCGCTATATTGGAAGAATAGCGCTTATGGACGCGATAGACAGGAAAATCCTTGCTGTTTTGCAGGAGAATGCCGCGCTTTCGGTTGCTGAAATCGGTGCCCGGGTCGGGCTATCTTCGACGCCGTGCTGGAAGCGTATTCAGAGGCTCGAAGCCGACGCCGTGATCCTTAGGCGCGTCGCCTTGGTGGACCAGGATCGCATCGGGCTCGGCATCAGCGTCTTTGTCTCGGTAGAGACCGGTGACCATTCCCAGGAATGGCTCGACCGGTTCGCCAAGACCGTTACCGCCATGCCGGAGGTGATGGAGTTCTATCGGATGGCGGGCGACGTCGATTACATGCTGCGCGTCGTTGTGCCCGACATCGCCGGCTACGACGCCTTCTACAAGCGGCTGATCGCTACGGTGCCGCTGAAGAACGTCACCTCGCGCTTCGCCATGGAAAGAATCAAGTCGACCACGGCGTTACCGATTCCCAGCGCATGACCGTGACTTGAATGACATCTTACGACGCCGTGCGTGCGATCGATGCCGATTGCCGCGGATGCATGAAGCTCTGATCGTTTAGCGTCATCGTGCCGGTCATGACGTAGCCGTAGGTCGGGTTGTAACCGTATTGGACCTCGGCGAGCACCAGATAGGTATTGGGCACCGCAAGTGACGCCGGAATACTCACGACCTGGCCGACCGCGCGCACCGTGCCGTTGAGCGTGTCGCTCCAGACCACGGTCGCCTGGCCCTGGGCATCGATCGAGAGTTCCGACACGACTTCCTGGAGCGTGCTGGCCGAATAGGGCGCGATGATCGCAGACCCCGCGTTGAGGATGTTCGTCATGTCGGCATTGGTGATGTCGGTGTACTGCGTTGCGAGATCGGCCAGCGCGTGCGCCGTCAATGTCACCTTGCGGTTCGTGGCGAGGCCCTGAGAGGCTTCGACGCTGCCGAGATAGAGCGTCACCATGACCGGCAAAAGAATTGCGAATTCCACCGCCGAAACGCCGCGGCGATCGCGGAGGAAAAGCGCGAGGCGTTTGGCGGTTCTGGCAATGCTGGATGAGAAGTTCATTGCGCGCCTCCTCACGATGACGACGATGATGACGATGCAGTAGGGTTCGTTCCTGAAGACGGCGGTGGCGGCGAGCAGGTCATAGCCGCCGTTGACGTTGCTCAAATTAAAGCCAAGCAAATTGACGAAGACGGGATACTGGTAATACAGGCGCAATACGACGATATCGCCCGGTCCGCCGGGGTTATAGCCGAGCGACGATGAATTGAAGGCGCCGCCCGTGACCGGCATGCCGAGATTGACTGCCGCAAACGACGAATAGGTCTCGACATCGACATAGACGCCGGTGGTGCAATTGAAGATGCCGTGGATCTGATTGCAGACCTGCTGTTTGAATTCAGCTGGGGTCCAGCCGCTGATCTGCGCCTGGCCGGTCATGATCAGCCGCGCCGAACTCGCAGCCGCGGTCTCGAGCGTCTGGCCGGCAAAGAAGACCAGCGAGGTTTGCAGAATGGCAAAGAGGCCGGCCACGACCGGCGCGGCGAGCAGGCCGAATTCCATGATGGCCGTCGCTTCGCTTTGCCTGACGAAGCGGCGAACGAGCGGGGAGACGATCGTTGCGGAAGAACTTGCTTGAAAGACGCGTGCCGCGGCCGTCAACTTCAACCGCAGAAACGCGAGCAGATCGAGTGTCGGCCCGTGATTCATGGCGCCCTCAATAAATGAACTTCGCGCGATTGCGCGAGCCCTCACGGTCGAGCCATATCAAGCCCCCGTTGGCGATTCATTGCAGCGCTGATGTGAACGGCGGGGCTTAGGTTAAGTCCCCGCTAACCCTGCCTGCCGCGGCGTCGCGGCGATCGTGCTCTAATGAGAGCCGCCGATCGCCATGGCCTGGTTGTTGCGGGTAATGGTCTGGTTGAGCGTCTTGCCGAAATAATCCGACGGCAAGCCCGAATCCTTGTCCATGTCGTCTTTGCTGGTGTCACCCAGCGTGATCCGTGGCGAGCATTCCGGCGTGCAGCTATAGGTCTGGCGCGAGAGGCCGCGATACACAACGACGATCGGCTCGTTCGGGCCTTTCACCTCGATGAGTTTCTCCGACAGCACGGCTCCGCCGCGGTCCATGACGATGACGTTCGTGGCGCCAAAGCCTTTGCCCGTGACGATGGCGATGCCGCCCGGCTGGATCGTGAGGTCCGCGATGAGCGGGTTGCCGATCACGACGGTTGTCGCGCGCTCGGGAAGCTTCATGACGGTAGCCTGATCGACGGCAACGACGATCGGCGCGTCGGAGGGGGGCATCGGAGCGGGCAATGCCTTGATGTTCGGTTCGTCGGCGAGGGCTTGCGACCCGACCGCGACGAGAACGAGGGCTGCCGAGAGCCAATGCAGCGCGCTTTGGGCCGTTCGGCCGCGTACGCACAACGCCGTCATCGATACTCTCCGAAACGCTACGCGGATTCGACAACCAACAGGCCGTAAACCGGCCTATCCACTTGACTGCAAATTCATGAATGAAGTGCAAATCGGCAGGCTGGCGAAGCCGGCCCGGTGCCGTGGTGACGCTTGCTTAACCGTGATTTGAGGCAACCCAACCAGACGGCGTAGCGCGGCCGGCTAGTAGTGCGTGAAAGGATGCACGAGCTGGCTCTGGAAGGTCGTCGGATAGTTCCGCTCGTCGATGCCGTAATTGTCGGGCAATTCGCCGGCCGGCATATAGAAAGTGCCGAAGATGACGTCCAAAATCGGAAACGTCGCCGCGAAATTCTTTTCGCCGCCGCGGTTGGCCGCGGTGTGATGCCAGCGGTGAAACACCGGACCGGCAATCACGTATCTAAACGGCCCGAGCGTCCAGTTGAGGTTGGCGTGTACAAAGGCGGAGTGCGCGATGGTGAATGGCGCCAGCGCGACCAGCGCATCGGGCGAAATACCGATCAGCAGCATAACGACGTCGGCTGCTACGCTGCCAAGAAACAGATTTACCGGATGAAAGCGTGCGGCCGAAACCCATTCCAGCTCTTCGGATGAGTGGTGCACGGCGTGGTACCGCCACATGCGTTGGCCGTGGAAGAGGCGGTGCGTCCAATAGAGGAGGAAGTCTTCGCCGATCAGGAAGATGATCATTTGGGCCCACAGCGGCAAGGCGGAGAGCGGCCCATGGCCGTGATCATAAAAGGCGATCAGTCCTTCCGCCGTTGTGATCCGAAACAACAGTGCTGCGCCGACAATGAGCATGCCGATGCGCAAATAGCGGGTAATGACCGGGATGAAGAACCAGTAGCACAGGTCGGTGACGAGATCGCGCTTTCGCCACCAGGCCTGACCGGGGTTGCAGGCCCAGAACGAGGTCAAGACGGTGAATACTGCGGCCAGCGCCAGCGAGATCGGCAGCCCTTTCGTGAAGGTCTGTCCAAAGCTGAAGACGACGGAGAGCAGTTCTTGCTTCATTGTATGCCTGCAGGTGATCCGGTTCGCGGCGCGCGGATGCTGTTTTGATATCGGCGATTGGCATTAAGACGCCGTGAATTTCCAGCCGATCGGAATTGCGCACGGCGATGTCCTGATGCGAATTTGATGCAAGTTGTACGATGCGCGCTTACGCGCACGAATATTTTCTTTGCTATATCTTCTCCCGCGCCGTTCGCCGATGCGATCATTCGGCGGTGGCGTTTGGTGTATGGATCGTAAAAGCCAAACAGCACGGCGCGGCGAGACCAGGTGATCAAATCCGCTAATTCGCTGCGCAGGCCGCGTTGCAATATGGTGTTAACTACATCGCAGAAAGCTCGATTGCTCGCGGGTTTCATCGATTGATTTAACCCCCTCGAAATTTCTGCTCGATACCGTCAGGCACGATCCAAACGGTCGTCAAAAACCCGTTGGGTCAGCTCAGACAGCCACGTGTGGACCCTTAGGAGCCAACTCATGAAGACCCTTTTTTCGCGTTTCGTGAAGGACGAGTCGGGCGCGACGGCCATCGAATACGGTCTCATCGCCGCCGGCATCTCGGTTGCGATTATCGCCGTTGTTCAGGGCCTCGGCAGTAACCTGAAATCGACGTTCAGCAGCGTCTCCAGCGCCCTCAAGTAAGCGTCGTTCTTCTGCAATGCTACGAGAGGGCTCCGGTCACCGCCGGGGCCTTTTCGCTTTTTGGCGGCGTCGCTGCCGTCGTTTCGTTTGCTAACCCAGTCTCAACCCGCCTGTCGTAATCGGGCAGATGATGTGACGTCGAGTGGCGGTGCCATGCTTACCGAAGCGATCGGATTGACACTGTTCCCGGCCATGATGGCGTTCGCGGCGTCGAGCGATCTTTTGACGATGACGATCGCCAACCGCGTATCCCTGGTTCTTGTCGGCGGCTTTCTCATTCTCGCCGTGCTCTGCGGCTTGAGCGGTGCCGATATCGCGTCGCATTTTGGCGCGGCCGGGGCGGTGCTTGCGGTCGCATTCGTCTGTTTTGCCTTTGGCTGGATCGGCGGCGGCGACGCCAAACTCGCGGCGGCAACCGCGCTGTGGCTGGGTTTCGGGCACCTCTTCGACTATCTCGTCTATGCCTCGATCCTCGGCGGCGCGCTGACGCTGGCGATCGTCCAGTTCCGCAGCCTGCCGATGCCGCATGTCCTGGCGGGGCGGGAATGGGCGGAGCGGCTGCACCGCCACGGCGGCGGAGTTCCTTACGGGATTGCGCTCGCTGCAGCCGCGCTGGTGGTTTATCCCCAAACCGAGTGGATGACCGCGCTCGGCCTCTGACGCCTGTGTCCAGGGTGTATCAACGCAAGATTAACGCGGTTTGGATACGCCTTATTAACCATGCTTTGACGTTTAGCTGCTGATATCCGGCGATGATGCCCACTTTTGGTCCTGGCATCTCGTGGGAATTCTAGCGTCATGAAAGCCGCGCGCCTCGTCGTACTCGGTGTCGCCGTCGCCGCCGGCGGCATCGCCGCGTATTTGGCCGCCGGTGGCAAAGCGCCGCCTCCGCCCGCCGCGCCGGCGCCGGTCGTACAGCTGGAAACGGTTGAAGTGCTGGTCGCCAAGGCCGATCTTGACCGCGGTCACGTCATCGAGAACAAGGAAATCGGCTGGCAGACTTGGCCGGCGGACGCCGCAAATCCGAGCTTTATCAAAAAGGCCGAGCGGCCGAACGCGATCAGCGACTTCACCGGCTCCATAGTGCGTGTATCGATGCTCGCCGGCGATCCAATCCGCGACCCGTTCGTCGTGATGGCGAAGGGCTCCGGCTTCATGGCCGCAGTGCTGCCCAAAGGCATGCGCGCGATCGCGGTCGATATCACGGCGGAAACCGGAGCCGGCGGGTTCATCCTGCCCGACGACCGGGTCGACGTCATGCTGACGCGCCGCGACAAGGCGGCGGAGAAGGCAACCGGCGTCGAGAAATACTCCACCGACACGATTTTGCGCAACGTGCGGGTGCTGGCGATCGATCAGAACATCGATGAGAAGAGCGGCACCAAAGTCGCGCTCGGCAGAACCGCGACCCTGCAATTGACGCAAACGCAAGCCGAGACGCTCGCGCTCTCGCATCAGCTTGGGACACTTTCACTCACGTTGCGCAGCATTCTCGACTCTCAAGGGTCGACCGAGGGTGGCGACGACAACAGCGACCACGGCAACATCAACACCGTGCGCTTCGGTGTCAGCACCATAGGAGCCAGCCATTGAGCGGGCGGAGAGAACGATGACAGCACGGACATCGACCCGCGCGGTAACGCTCGCGCTCTTGCTCGCCATGTCGTGGCTCATTCCGCGCGCTATCGCCGGTACTTTGGCCTTCAGCCCGCCGCCGACGCAGACTATTCATGTTTCCGCGAGCGATGCTGAAGCGCGGTCCCTTACGCTTGGCATCAGCAAATCGGTCGTCATCGATCTGCCACGCGACGTCAAAGACCTGCTGGTCGCCGATCCAAAGATCGCAAACGCCGTCGTGCGCTCATCGCGCCGCGTCTATCTCATCGGAACGGCGGTCGGCCAGACCAACATATTCTTCTTCGACGCCGACGGCAGACAGATTGCCGGCTTCGACGTCGCGGTTACGCGCGATCTCGACGGCATCCGCCAGGCGATCCGCCAGGTTCTGCCGGACGCCGATATCACTGTCGAAGGCATCGGCGATGGTGTCATTCTCTCCGGTTCGGCATCGAGCCAGGCGGAGGCGCAGCAGGCCTACGACATCGCCGGTCGGCTTCTAGGCGCCGGTAGCCCGGATCCTTCAGCCGGCAAGATCGTCAACGCTATCGTCGTGCGCGGCCGCGACCAGATCATGCTCAAGGTGGTCGTCGCCGAGGTCGAGCGCGACGTCCTCAAGCAACTCGGCATCAATCTTTCCGGCACCTTCAACACCGGTTCGGCTATCGTCAACTTCAACACCAACAATACGTTTTCGGCGAGCGGCCAGCCGCCACCAAACAGCCTGGTCAGCGGATTCAAGTCGGTCACCGCGACCTTGCAGGCATTGGAACAGGCCGGCGTCGTTCATACGCTCGCCGAGCCGAACCTGACGGCGATCTCCGGCGAATCTGCGACATTTGTCGCCGGTGGCGAATTTCCGGTCCTTAACGGGTTCAGCTGTGCCAGCGCCAGCACCGGCAGCAATGTGCAGACCTGCCAGCCCTCGGTCCAGTTCAAGAAGTTCGGTGTCAGCCTCGACTTCACGCCGGTCGTCCTCAGCGAGGGCCGCATCAGCCTGAAGGTAATGACAGAGGTGTCGGATCTTTCGACGCAGAATGCGTTGACGATCGCCGTGCCCGGCACAACTCCGGGTACGGCGGGGTCGTCGGCGACCATTCCCTCGATCCGCACGCGCCGCGCCGAGACGACCGTCGAAATTCCTTCGGGCGGATCGCTCGCATTGGCCGGCATGATTCAGGACCAGACCAAGCAGGCGATCAGTGGATTACCCGGTTTGATGGAACTCCCGATCCTCGGGCCTCTCTTTAAGAGCCGTGACTACATCAACCAGCGCACCGAACTGATGGTGCTGGTGACGCCCTATGTCGTGCGCGCCGTCGCCCAGAAGGATCTGTCGCGGCCCGACGATGGATTCGCCGATCCGAGCGACCCGGCAACCGTGCTGCTCGGCCGCCTCAACCGCATCTACGGTGTCGGCAGCATTCCGGACCCACCCGACAACTACCACGGCAAATACGGCTTCATCCTCGATTGAGCCCGTGCAGGAGACGATGATGCAGACCAACCGCTCGATGATCGCCGGCAGCCGTCCCGCCGCGAAGATTCTCGTCCGCGCCGCGGTCGCCGCGGGCTGCGCGCTTTTCGTCTGCGGATGCAATACCACCCAGCAAGGTGTCGTCAGTGCTCCCGAGGTTCCCAACGACTATCGGCAGCGTCATCCGATCACGCTTCAGGAATCCGATCACACGGTGGAGCTCTTCATCGGGTCCAACCGCGGTGAACTGAATCCGGCGCAGCGCGCGCAGGTGCTTTCATTCGGTCTCGGCTGGAAGCGCGAAGCTACCGGCGGCATTGTCGTCGAGCGCCCGATTGGCAGCGTTAACGAGCATGCTTCCGCCGACGCGATGCGCGAGATTGTTTCGATCCTCGCCGCAAGCGGCATGCCGCCGCGGAGCATCATCGTGCGCACCTATCCCGCGAGCGGGCCAAATCTCGCCACGATGCGCCTCAGCTATCCGAAGATTGCCGCGCAAGTCGGCCCCTGTGGCGTCTGGCCCGAGGACATCGGCCCGAGCATGAACCGCGATTTTTTCGAGAACAAGCCGTACTGGAACTTCGGCTGCGCCAATCAGCGCAATCTCGCCGCCATGATCGACAACCCGACAGATCTTGTGCAGCCGCGCCCCGAAACCGCGCCTTACGCGCCACGCCGCACGCAAGTCATTCAGAAATACGTCTCCGGTCAAAGTCCGGCGACGCAAGATTCCGCCAACGCGAACTCGGCGAAAATCACCGATATCGGCAAGTGATGATGCGAACAGCCCCGGCATAGGATGACACAAGAAAGCGAAGCCCAACCGCAAGAGACCGGCCCCGCCGAAATCGCCGGTCGCGACGACCATATCGCGCCGGCGCCGCGCGTATCGGTGCAGGCCTTTTGCGAGAACGTCGACACCGCCGCCGCGATCCAAGCGGCCGGCGAGGATCGGCGCATGGCCAAAGCGCATTTACGCATCCAGATGGGCGGCCTGACGGCGGCCGTCGAAGCCTATCAAAGCTCTCCAACGCCGAACGTGATCATTCTCGAATCGGACGGCCGCGACGAAGACATACTCGCCGGCCTCGATCAGCTCTCTAATTATTGCGATGCCGGCACGCGTGTGGTCGTCATAGGCCGCATGAACGATGTCATGCTCTATCGCGAGCTGGTGCGACGCGGTGTCAGCGACTATCTGATTTCGCCGATTGGCGTGCTGCAGATCGTGCGCGCCATATGCGGCCTGTTTTCGGCGCCCGATGCCAAGCCGGTCGGCCGCATCATCGCCGTGGTTGGCGCCAAGGGCGGTGTCGGTGCGTCGACCGTCGCCCACAATATCGGCTTCTCGATAGCCCATGATCTCAAGCTTGATGCCGTCGTAACCGATCTCGATCTTGCCTTCGGCACGGCCGGCCTCGATTTCAATCAGGATCCGCCGCAGGGCATCGCGGAAGCGGTATTCTCGCCGGATCGCATCGACACGGCATTCATCGATCGCCTGTTGGCGAAGTGCACCGATCACCTGAACCTGCTGGCCGCGCCGGCGACGCTTGAGCGTGTCTATGATTTCGGCGCTGACGCCTTTGAATCGATTTTGGACTCGCTGCGCGCCACCGTGCCTTGCGTGGTACTCGATGTGCCGCATCAGTGGACCGGTTGGACCAAACAGACGCTGGTCGGTGCTGACGACGTGCTGATCGTCGCCGCTCCCGATCTTGCGAACCTGCGCAATACCAAAAACATCTACGACTTTCTCAAGACGGCGCGGCCGAACGATCATCACCCGCGCTATTGTCTCAATCAGGTCGGCGTTCCGAAGCGCCCTGAAATCAAGGCCGCGGACTTCGCCAAGGCGCTCGAGGTTGAGCCCGTGGCAATCATCCCGTTCGAGCCGCAGCTTTTTGGAGCTGCGGCCAATAACGGGCAGATGATCGACGAGATTTCGTCAGGACACCGCACCGCCGAAATATTCAGGCAACTGGCGCAGAATTTGACCGGGCGCCCGGAACCGAAGAAGCCGCGGTCTGGTTTTCTGTCGCCGCTCCTGGAAAAGTTGCTGGGCTAAAGAAACTGAGTTGGAGTTGCGTTCGTGTTTGGCAAGCGCCCCACCACTGGCAGTTCTTCTCCCGGCGAGCTGAAGCCCGCTCCGGCAGCCGCGCGTCCGGCCGCGCCGCCCGTCGCCGCGCCTCCGCCTCCCGCAGCGGCGCCGGCAGATGTCGGGCGCACGCCGTTTCCCTCCGCAGGCCTCGGCGCGCCGATCCTGGGTGCGCCAACCGGTAAGCCCAATGTCGGCGGCCAGCCCAATCAGCCGCCGCCTCCGGCGGCCCCGTCGGCTGTCGATTCACGGCGCTCGGAGACCTATTACGAAGTCAAAGGCACGATCTTCGGCGCGCTGATCGAAGCGATCGATCTTGCCCAACTGGCCAAGCTCGACGCCGATTCGGCACGCGAGGAAATCCGCGATATCGTCAACGAGATCATCGCGATCAAGAACATCGTGATGTCGATTTCCGAGCAGGAAGATCTGCTTGACGACATCTGCAACGACGTTCTCGGCTACGGTCCGCTCGAACCGTTGCTCGCGCGCGATGAGATCGCCGACATCATGGTCAACGGCTCGGGCACGGTTTACATCGAAGTTGCCGGCAAGATTCAGAAAACCGGCATCCGATTCCGCGATAACCAGCAACTTCTCAATATCTGTCAGCGTATTGTCAGCCAGGTCGGTCGCCGCGTCGACGAATCCTCGCCAATCTGCGACGCGCGCCTGCCGGATGGTTCCCGCGTCAACGCCATCGTGCCGCCGCTGGCGATCGACGGACCCGCGCTCACGATCCGCAAGTTCAAGAAGGACAAGCTGACGCTCGAGCAGCTCACTAAATACGGCTCGATCTCTCCCGAAGGCGCCGACATCCTCAAGGTCATCGGCCGCTGCCGCGTCAATACCCTGATTTCCGGCGGCACTGGCTCCGGCAAGACGACGCTGCTTAATTGCCTGACGCGCTACATCGATGACGACGAGCGCATTGTCACCTGCGAGGACGCCGCGGAATTGCAACTGCAGCAACCGCACGTCGTGCGGCTCG
This sequence comes from uncultured Alphaproteobacteria bacterium, assembly GCA_963723335.1. Lineage (GTDB taxonomy): Bacteria > Pseudomonadota > Alphaproteobacteria > Rhizobiales > Xanthobacteraceae > BOG-931. Next base: position 235,114 of record CAVRQJ010000001.1, read on the forward strand.
AAACGCGACCACCCAATCTCGAAGGCGAAGGCCAGGTCACGATGCGCGATCTGGTCAAGAACTGCCTGCGCATGCGGCCTGAACGCATCATCGTCGGTGAAGTGCGCGGACCGGAAGCCTTCGATCTTCTGCAAGCCATGAACACCGGCCATGACGGCTCGATGGGCACGCTGCACGCCAATACGCCGCGCGAAGCGCTATCGCGTCTTGAATCGATGATCACGATGGGTGGCTATTCGCTGCCGTCGCGCACCATCCGCGAAATGATCTGCGCTTCGGTGGACGTTGTCGTCCAGGCCGCCCGCTTGCGCGACGGTTCGCGCCGGATCACCCACATCACCGAAGTGATCGGACTGGAAGGCGACGTGATCATTACACAGGACGTTTTTCTGTACGACCTCATCGGCGAGGACGCCAACGGCAACTTGATCGGCAAGCACCGCTCGACCGGGATCGGCCGGCCGAAATTTTGGGAACGCGCGCGTTATTACGGTGAGGAAGCGCGACTCGCGGCCGCACTCGACGCGGCGGAGACGGGCAATGAATCGATCAGGGCGTAGCGTAGAGGTGCGACCATGAGTTCTTATGGTCTATTCCTCATGGTGGCGGTCGCGATCGGTGGCGTCGCGTGGGTGTTCGTATATCCCTACCTCTCCGGCGAGAAAAAAGCGGAACGGCGCATGGCGAGCGTCGCGCGTTCGGAGCCCATCGCACGGCCGACCCGTGCGACGGCAACAAAATCACGGCGCGAACAGGTCGAAGGAACGCTAAAGGAAATCGAGGAGCGGCGGAGAAGGGTCAAGCGGCCGCCGTTGTCCGTTCGGCTGACCCAGGCGGGTCTCGACTGGACGAAGCGCCGATTCTTGGTCACCGCGGGTGTGCTCGGCGTCGGCGCACTCGCGGTTTCGACCCTGCTGGGGGTCGGTTTGCTGACGACACTTGCCATCGGCTTTGCCGCGGGCTGCGGGCTTCCGTTCTGGATGCTGTCGTTTCTCAAGAAACGGCGCGAGACGAAATTCCTGAACTATTTCCCCGACGCCGTCGACGTCATTACGCGCGGCATCAAGGCGGGCCTGCCGCTGCACGATAGTCTCAAGATGATTGCCGTGGATGCGCAGGAACCGGTTCGCAGCGAGTTTCGCAGTATCGTCGAGACGCAGACCATCGGCATGCCGATCGGTGAGGCTTGCCTCAAGCTCTATCAGAGCATTCCGGTGCCCGAGGCCAATTTCTTCGGCATCGTGATTTCAATTCAGCAGCGCGCCGGCGGCAATCTCTCCGAAGCGCTGGGCAATCTCTCGCGTGTGCTGCGCGACCGCAAGAAGATGAAGGCGAAGATCCAGGCCATGTCGATGGAGGCGAAGGCCTCGGCGTCGATCATCGGCGCACTGCCGATCGTCGTCTTGACGCTGGTTTGGCTCACGAGCCCCAGCTACATCGAGCTGCTTTGGACGGATCCCTTCGGCCGGGTGATGATCGCCTGTTGCGGCGCCTGGATGGTGATCGGCATTCTCGTGATGCGCAAAATGATCAATTTTGATTTCTGACGGCTGCCGGATGATCACGCTTCTCACAGAATATCTCGACGTCAAGACGATCACGATGCTTTTTGCCGCGGTCGCGGCGGGGGCGACCGTGCTCACCTTGGCGATGCCTCTCATGGCGACCGACACGCTCGGCAAGCGCATGAAGGCGGTTGCGCTGGAGCGCGAGAAGATTCGCGCCCGCGAGCGCGAGCGCTTGACGCAAGCCAGCAAGGTCAATCTGCGGCAATCGCCGAAAATGTATATGAAGACGGTCGTCGATAACTTTAACCTCAGCAAATGGGTCGGCCAGGATAAGGCGCGCTCCATGCTGATGCAGGCAGGCTTTCGTGGGCAGGCCCCCTACATCACATATTTGTTCTTTCGCATGGCCATGCCGGTCGTCATGCTGTTTGCGTCGCTGTTTTATATTTTCGTCGTGCTCAACCTTGATTATCCGCCGATGCTCAAGGTCGCGATGTCGATCGGTTGTGCTTATCTGGGCATGCAAAGCCCGAATCTGTTTCTCAAGAACAAAATCACGCGGCGTCAGCTTTCGATCCGGCGTGCGTTTCCCGACGCCCTCGATCTGCTTCTGATCTGCGTGGAGTCCGGCATGTCGATTGAAGCGGCATTCCGCAAGGTCAGCGAGGAGGTGGGCACGCAATCGGTGGCGCTCGCCGAGGAATTCACGCTGACCACCGCGGAATTGTCCTACCTGCCGGATCGCCGTCAGGCTTACGAGAATCTGGCGCAGCGGACCGGCCTTGAAGGTGTCAAAGCGGTATGTCTGGCCTTGCAGCAATCGGAGCGCTACGGCACGCCGCTCGCTACGACTTTGCGGGTACTGGCGCAGGAAAATCGCGACATGCGTATGTCGGAAGCCGAGAAGAAGGCGGCTGGCCTGCCGCCCAAGCTCACGGTGCCGATGATCGTGTTCTTCCTGCCTGTGCTGTTCGTCGTGATCCTGGGACCGGCGGCGATCCGCGTCATGGCGCTACAGCACTAGCTGCACCAGCCTCTGTCAGCTCGATCCCGGAGCTGAGCGGGCCGTCCGATTTGCAACCGGCACGTTTCCCTTGTGCGCCAGCATCTGCCGCAAATAAGCGACGTTGGCGGCGGCCTGATCCGGCGGCAGGTCGGCGCGCGCGATGTCTTCGGCCTCCGCAAAGCGCCCCTGCAATCCGACCACAAGTGCGAGATTCTGCCGCACGCGCGGATCGGCCGGCTGCTGTGCCGCGGCGCGTCGCAGCGTTGCTTCCGCGTTTTTTAAATCCTTCGACAGGGCGTAGGACAATCCGAGATTGGACAATACGGAAGGCTCGTCGGGCACGATCTTGAGCGCCGTGAGATAGTGCCGCTGGGCATCCTCGTGCCGGCCCATTTGATCGAGCACCGCGCCCTGCGCGGAAAGGATGTGCCAATCGGGCCTATCGGGTGTGTGCGCGCGGTCGAATACTTCGAGCGCCTGATCGTAATTGCCCGCTTCGGCGAGCGCGCGCCCGTATTCACCGAGCACCATCTTGTTGCCCGGGAACTGGATCGAGACTTGTTCGAGAACGGCGACCGCCTGCGCGCGCTGTCCCGTTGCCCGGAGCGCCTGCGCGTAGCGCATATCGACATCAAGGTCGGATGAACTGACGCGATATTTTTCGCCGTAGACTGCGAGATCGCGGTGCCAGTCGGCGTCGGAACGGTCCGGAGGCGCGAGCGCCAGCGAGCCGGTCGTGTCGGTGCCTTGCGTCGTCTGGCAACCCGCGACTGCTGCCGCGACTGCAGCGAGGATCGCGGCCGATGCGAGCAGGCGTATAGAACGGGATCGGGTCAGACGCATCTCAATCGCTGCCGATGACTGCCGAATCGCGGCGAGGGCGAAGACACACCGGCCGCGGGCTATAATCAGCAATAGATTGTTAACCCTAACGAGGGGTTAACGAATTGTGGCGTGATCGGAGGCTGGGAAAGCGTCACACCGACGCGTGCGCGACACCTTGCCGGGCAGTCAGCGCCTCGCCGGCAGCTTCATAAAAACTCGCGCCCGCCGGCAATACGATCGAGGCCGAGCGAACAGCGTGGGTCGCCGGATCGATGCCATCCGGTACTTCACCTTGCGCAACCATCAGCGCCGCCTTGCGCAACCGCTGGCGCGCCATGATCACGCCATTGTCGGTGGAGACCAGGTTTTCCATGGTGCGGTCCTGGATCGGGCCCGTGCTCTCCTGGATCGCGGCATCTTGCATGGCGATGCCTTTGACGCCCGAATAGGACTTGTGATGCTTCTGTGCCACGCGATCGATCATGTAGTCGTTGTCTTTATTGACGACCGGCCGGAACGATCCGGGAATGAGCTTGACGTGGATGCCGCCCCCGCTGCGCATGGTCTCAAGCTCGCTTGGGCTAAGCTCACGCGTCGGATGATGCGTGAAGCTCCACGTGACGCAGTTCTCGTCGTCGATCGGCACGAAGGCGTGACCGTTAAGGGCGTTATCGCCGTAAGGCGGGATCATGGTGTGGAACGGCATGATCCATTGCGTAATGCGCCAGTAGAGATTCCCCGGCGTCGCCGGCCGCCGCACGCCGACGACCATTCCGCCTTTATTCTCGATCACTTCGAAACGCGCGTCGGTCTCGCGCATGAATTCGGCACCCGGGCTGACATGCAGGGGATCGCTGCGCAGATCGTGGCGGTGCAGGAAGGAGACGTGCACGGAATTGATCGCTCCCTCCAGTGCCTGAAGCCAGTTGCATTCTTGCGTGCGCTTGGAGACGAAGCGCTGTGCGCCGGAAACCGTGGCCCATTCAAAACAAGGTAGTGGAGGCTTGAGCGCAGGCGGTCCCATATAGATCCAGATCACGTCGCCAAGCTCGGCGACGGCGTAGCCCGTTAGTTTGATCTTCTTGCAGAAGCCGCTTTCGACCGGTTCCGAAGGCACTTCAACGCACTGGCCGGTGACGTCGTATTTCCAGCCGTGGTAGGGGCAGCGCAATCCGCTTTCTTCGTTGCGGCCGAACCACAGCGACACGCCGCGATGGGCGCAGAATTCGTCCATCACCCCGATGCGGCCTTTGGTATCGCGGAAGGCGATGAGCCGTTCGCTGAGAATTTTCACGCGCACCGGCGGGCAGTCCGGCTCGGGAATCTCCGACGACATCAGCGCCGGAATCCAATACCGCCGCATCAGCGCGCCCATGGGCGTGCCGGGTCCGATCAGTGTCAAAAACTCGTTCTGCTCGCGGGTGGTCATGGGTGAAATATATCAGTTCAGCGGCTTGCCCAACAGCCTCTCGGCATTGCCCGAAAAAATCTTGTGGCGGTCGGCCGCGGATATATCGAGCGCGTTGAGCGCGTCGATTGCCGGCTTGATCGGGCCGAGCGGCGTGTCGGTAGCGAACACGACCTTGTCGGCGCCAAAGAAATCGAAGCCGCAGCGCAGCGCATGCACGCCGCCGCCGAACATCGCGGTGTCGGCGTAGAATTCTCGCATGTAATCGAGGTGTGGGCGTTTCAGCGACGGCAGGATGCGCGAATAATCCTCGTCTGAGGTGCGTGCGCCGAGCACGTCGAGCCCTGGCCCGATGCGGCCGTCGAAGTAAGGAATCATGCCGCCGAGATGATGCGTGATAATTCTCAGGTTGGGATAGCGATCGAACAGGCCGCAGAAGGCAAGCCGCACCATGGCGACCGAAGTATCGTAGGGCCAGCCAAAGCACCACCACATTTCAAAGCGCGATTTCTGTTCGGCCGCGTAGTCGGGCATCGCCGCGGTGCGGGCAGGGTGCAGCCAGATCGGTCTGTCAAGTTGCGCCATCGCGGCAAAGAAGGGCTCGAAGGCCGGTTCATCCAGCGGCCGGCCGGCAAGCGGTGTGAAAATCTGCACACCGGCGGCGCCGAGCTGGCCGATGGCGCGCTTGGCCTCTTCGATCGAGCCCATCACATCGGTCAGCGATAGTGCGGCGACGAAGCCGGCGAAGCGGTCGGGGTGTTTTGCGCAAAGCTCCGCCATGGCATCGTTGGCGACACGCGCCAAAGCAAGTCCCGTTCCGCCGCTGGCGAATTCCTCAATCGAAGGGCCAGGCAGCGAAATCACCTGGCGGTAATTGTCGAATTCGTCCATCTCGCGAAAGCGCGCGTCGAGATCGTGAATCTTCTTCACGCCGCGCAACCGCGCCGCGATATTGCCGAGCTTCGGCGCCGCTTTGTTCATCTCGTGGAAAAAGCGGTCCGGATAGATATGGCAATAAAGATCAATGAGCGTGTCGCCGCTCATGGGCTCCCCACACATTTTTGTTCTCCCCGCAGGCGGGGAGAAGGAGAAACTACGTCATCACCCGTACGGGCTTGCCGTCGAGGAAGCCGCGGATGTCCTCGACCACGCCGTTAAAGTAATGCTGGTAGTTCTGCGTGGTGACGTAGCCCAGGTGCGGCGTGATGACGACATTGTCCATTTTGCGCAGCGGATGATCGAGCGGTAACGGCTCGACGTCGAACACGTCGAGGCCGGCGCCGCCGATCTTCTTGTCGCGGAGCGCCGCGACCAGCGCCGCTTCGTCGATGATAGGGCCGCGCGAGGTGTTGACGATGAAAGCACCGGGTTTCATCAGGCCGAGTTCCTTGGCGCCGACGAGGCCGCGCGAGCGCGGCGACAGCACGACATGGATGGTGATGAAGTCCGACTGGCGGAAGAGGTCGTCCTTGCTGACATAGCCGACGCCCGCCGCCGCGCATTTTTCCGGCGTCAGGTTTTGGCTCCAGGCGATCACTTTCATCCCAAAGGCCTTGGCAATATTGGCGGTGTGGGTGCCGAGCCTGCCGAGGCCGAGAGTGCCGAGCGTCATGCCCTCAAGATCTGGGCCGATGGTGCTTTGCCACGTCGCGCCCGCGTGCATCCGCGCATTCTCGTAGCCGATATGCCGCGTCAGCTCGAGCATCAGCCCGATGGCGACGCCGGCCGTGGGATTGCCGAAATTCGGCGTGCCGCAGACCGTGACGCCGCGCGCCTTCGCCGTCTCGGTGTCGATCGAGGCGTTGCGCATGCCGGTCGTGATCAGAAGCTTCAGATCGGGCAGGGCCTCGATAACCTGCTTGGGAAATCCCGTGCGCTCGCGCATTGCGACGACGATTTGAAATCCCTTGAGCGCCGCAATGACCTTGTCCGGTCCGCCGAGATGTTCGTTGAAGACCTTAAATTCGACGTCGCCCTTGACCTTGGACCAGTCGACGACCTTGAGCGCCACGTTCTGGTAGTCGTCGAGAATAGCGCAGCGAACCGCCATGTTTTCCATCCCATAGAACAGTCATCTTATCCGGCCTAGCCGTCTCATAACGGCGTTGGCAAGACAAGCGCTCCGCGGGATGGCGGGACGGATTTAGGCGCGACGCTGGGCGATGCTGTGGACTTGGGACGGCGACGGCTTTGCCTGAGGCTGCGAAACGAAGCCGGCATGCTTGGCATGCCATTTTGGGCCTGGCCCGCGCATATAGTGCAGGTCGGGCCGATACGAGCCGCCGGTCTCGCCGGAGACACGCCAGAGTTCGCGGAGAGCTCTCGAAAAATCACGCAACATGGAACGCTCCCGTAGTCTATTGCCGTCAAAGGCCGCCCGAGGACGCGGCGCACGTTTTTCAAACGCGTGTTTGACGCGATAGTCGGCCAGAAATCATTAAAATTTGTTGCGATTTCGGCAGCGGCAAGGTCCAATTGTGATCAAACTTTACGAAGTTTTAATGCGCCGCCGATGCCCGGCGCCAAGGCCCGTGCGGCCAGGAATTGCCGGCACATGTTATCCAGTGGATGCAGGCGGTCCTTGCCGCCGGGGCGCGGTGTCGTTACATCAACGCCAGATTTCCCCGAAATGAGCGCCTAGCGATCCGGTAGCGCCCAGTGCATTTGCCGGGCGGCGCCAAGCAAAGAGGGCAGGCATTATAGCCCGCGCGAAGATATGGCCCGCCAATTCGTCTATTTCATGCAAGGTCTGACCAAGGCCTATCCGGGCAACCGGAAGGTCCTTGAGGACGTCCACCTGCAATTTTACCCCGACGCCAAGATCGGCGTGCTCGGCGTCAACGGCGCCGGCAAATCGACGTTGTTGCGGATCATGGCCGGCATCGACAAGGAATATAACGGCGAGGCCCGGGCGGCGGACGGGGCGACGGTCGGCTACTTGGCGCAAGAGCCGCAACTCGATCCGGCAAAATCGGTTCGCGAGAACGTGATGGAAGGCGTCGCGCCGCAGAAAGCGATCGTTGACCGTTACAACGAGCTTGCGACCAATTATTCCGACGAGACTGCGGACGAGATGACCAAGCTTCAGGACGAGATCGAGGCCAAGGGCCTGTGGGATCTCGATTCCAAGGTTGATCTGGCGATGGACGCGTTGCGCTGCCCAGCGGACGATGCCGAGGTGGCAAAACTTTCCGGCGGCGAGCGGCGACGCGTCGCACTGTGCCGGCTTCTTCTGGAGCAGCCCGATCTGCTTCTGCTCGACGAGCCCACCAACCATCTCGACGCCGAGTCGGTTTTGTGGCTCGAAGGGCATTTGCGCAATTATCCGGGCGCTATTCTCATCGTCACCCACGACCGCTACTTTCTCGACAACGTGACAAGCTGGATCCTCGAGCTCGATCGCGGCCGCGGCATTCCCTACGAAGGCAATTATTCGTCGTGGCTGGTGCAGAAGCAGAAGCGGCTCGAGCAGGAAGGCCGCGAGGACGATGCGCATCAGCGCACGCTCGCCCGCGAACAGGAATGGATCAAAGCATCACCGCGCGCCCGGCAGGCAAAATCCAAGGCCCGCTACGAGCGCTATGAAGAACTCCTCAAGAAAGCCGGTGACAAGCAGACACAGACCGCGCAAATCGTCATTCCGGTCGCGGAACGGCTTGGCCAGAACGTCGTCGATTTCGAGAGCCTGAAAAAAGGATTCGGCGACAATCTCCTGATCGACGATCTCACGTTCAAGCTGCCGCCTGGCGGCATCGTCGGCATCATCGGACCCAATGGCGCCGGCAAGACGACGCTGTTCCGCATGATCACCGAGCAGGAGAAGCCGGATCAGGGTTCGATCAAGATCGGCGAATCGGTCCACCTCGGCTATGTCGATCAGTCGCGCGACACGCTTGATGGCAAGAAGTCCGTTTGGGAAGAAATCTCCGGCGGCCTCGATCAAATCCAGCTCGGCAAGCGCGAAGTGAATTCGCGCGCTTATTGCTCGGCTTTCAATTTCAAGGGTGCAGATCAGCAGAAAAAGGTTGGGCAGCTCTCCGGCGGTGAAAGAAATCGCGTCCATCTCGCCAAGATGCTCAAGTCCGGCGCCAATGTGCTCTTGCTCGACGAGCCGACCAATGATCTCGACGTCGATACGCTGCGCGCTCTGGAAGAGGCGCTAGAGGACTTCGCCGGCTGTGCCGTCATCATCAGCCACGATCGCTGGTTTCTCGACCGCATCGCCACTCACATTCTCGCCTTCGAAGGCGACAGCCATGTCGAGTGGTTCGAGGGCAACTTTCAGGATTACGAGAAAGACAAGATGCGCCGGCTTGGCACCGACTCGGTCATTCCGCAACGAATCAAATACAAAAAGTTTTCGCGCTGAGCGCCATTTGTTTGGAGTCGGGCCGCAAGCAAGGGTTTAACAAGGCCATTTCGATACATATATCCCGTTACGGTATTGTGTGGGTTGAGAGAATCACTCTTGGATCGCCTATCGGCGCCTGAGGCTCCTCGATCCGGGCGCGGAAAGGGAGCGGACATTGGCGACAAAGGCGAGTGAAGCGCGGTCGAGCGAGGCCAAAGCTCGCGCCGAGGCAAGCTTCAAGAAGGAAGAGCGCGCCAAAGAAGGCGCCAAGGCCATGATGGAATATCAGGCCAACGGCAACGTCGTTCGTGAAAGAATGGCGCAGTTGAAAGCCTTGCGGCTGGCGAAAGAGGCCGCCGACAAGAAAGCCGGTCCGCCGCCCGGAACCGCTAAAAAGGGCAAATCTAGTAAGGCTTAGACGTGGTTAGCGGTCCGGCAGGACCGGGCGAAGCGCCGCGAGGCCTTGAAACGAACACATCTTTCAGCCATATACGCGTCGCGGCCTTATAGGCCCGCTGCGAGCCGCGTGTACGGATTCCCGTCAAACGGCTTCTGGCTCGCCCTTTCCCCGTTTCATCGACAGCCCAGATCGCGCGGGATGTCTTGTATTACCCGCAATGCGGGCCGTGGCGTTTCGAGTCGCGGCGACATCGTTGCGCACAACAGAAAGCATTACAATTGACCAACTTTCCTGACTTCAATCTTAACGGCGCGATTACGCGTGCGCTGGAAGAAGAGAAGTATCTCACCCCGACCCCGATCCAGGCGCAGACAATTCCGACGGTGATGTCGGGACGCGACGTGATCGGCATCGCCCAGACCGGCACCGGCAAGACCGCCGCTTTCGCACTTCCGATCCTGCATCGTCTTGCTGCCGCGACCCGGCAGGTTGAACGCAAGTCTTGCCGCGTCCTGGTGCTCAGCCCGACGCGCGAACTGTCCGGCCAGATCCTCGACAGCTTCCGCACTTACGGACGGCATCTGCGCATCAGGACCGCACTCGCGATCGGCGGCGTATCGATGGGCGCCCAGGTTCGCGCGCTTCTCAATGGCGTGGACGTCCTGGTCGCGACACCGGGCCGCCTGCTCGATCTCGTGCGGAGCAATGCGCTTCGCCTGAACGACGTCGAGTGTCTCGTGCTCGACGAAGCCGACCGCATGCTCGACATGGGCTTTATTCACGACATCCGCAAAATCGTCGCAAAACTTCCGGCGAAGCGGCAAACACTGATGTTCTCGGCGACGATGCCCCGCGCCATTGCTGAGCTTGCTGCGCAAATGCTGCATGACCCGGTCAAGGTCGCGGTCACGCCGGTGGCCACCACCGCAGAGCGCATCGAGCAGCGTATCATTCGTGTCGACCGCCCGGCGAAAGCCGAGGTCCTTGTCGACATATTGCGGGCCGAGACGATCGACCGCGCCCTGATCTTCACCCGCACCAAGCACGGCGCCGACAAGGTCGCTCGTGGCCTCACGCGATCCGGCATCTCAGCTGAAGCGATCCACGGCAATAAATCGCAGAATCAGCGCGAGCGCGTTCTCGCGGCTTTCCGCAAAGGCGAAATCAAAACGCTTGTCGCGACCGATATTGCTGCGCGCGGCATCGATGTCGACGGCATCAGCCACGTAGTGAATTTTGATATTCCGAATGTGGCCGAAACCTACGTGCATCGGATCGGGCGCACTGCGCGCGCCGGTGCGGAAGGGATTGCCATTTCGCTATGTGATGGCGAAGAGGTGGCCTTCGTGCGCGATATCGAGAAGCTCATTCGCATGTCCATTCCAGTGACCGACCGGCGCACGCATCAGGCCCGCTCCGCGCCGCCGCATGCCAAGAGCGCGAACGAAAAGTCTTCGTCCCATGCGCAGGAGAGGCATCGGCAGCGCCGCCGCGGACACGGATCGCGAAAACCGCCGCGTCACGATCAGCCAAAAGCAGGAGAAAACGGAATCGCATCGGTTTCCTTCCTGCAGCGCCAGGCGGCCGCCGGCCGCGGTCCCCGTTCAAATACGCCGCGTTGGGCGAATCAATCAGAAGGATCGTAACGTGACGAAAGAAGAGCTTCTGCAATTCGAGGGTCTCGTCACGGAAATATTGCCTGACGCCCGTTTCCGCGTTGAACTCGATAACGGTCACGTCCTCGTCGCCTATACCGCCGGAAGAATGAAGAAGAATCGGATCAAGACGCTTGCCGGCGATCGGGTGACGGTGGAAGTGTCACCCTATGATCTGGAGAAGGGCCGGCTGATCTTCCGCCATAAGGATGAGCGCGCCGGGCCGGTCAATCGGCCCCCGCAGCGCAATCAGTTCCGGCGAAGATAATGCTTGGGGCCGCCGGGGCGGCCCCTGGCGTCGGCGTTCGTCCTCAACACCACGGCGGTACGTTTTTGAATTCGCCGGGCGCGATGCCGCCCAGGTGCTGCTTGATCTCGTCATACTGAGGGTCGTCCGGAGCGTAAGTGATCTGACCTTCGGCGCGCGGACCGGGGTCGAGCGATCGCAGGCTGAGCGTGATGACGCCGTCCGGAGCCATTTGCGCCACCCCGATACTCTCGACAGCTTCGCAGGGTATCGGCGCCTTCGTCTCGTATTTCTTATCGTCTGCGAGGGCCCCGGTCATAGGGCCGGCCGCGACGAGGAGTCCCAGAACGAGCCTTCCGTAAGACATAAATGGAAACTCCTGCTAGGAGGAGAGGATAATCGAATCGATACGGAAAGTCCCAACCATGGAAGACTGGAGCGCTCGCCAATATCTCAAATTCGAAGACGAACGCACGCGCCCGCCGCGAGATCTCGTCGCGCAGGTGCCGCTGCAGCGGCCGCGGCTGGTGGTCGATCTCGGCTGCGGGCCGGGCAATTCCACCGAACTTCTCGTCGAACGTTTTCCCGAGTCGGAAGTCATGGGGCTCGACTCCTCGCCCGACATGCTGCGCAAGGCGCGCGAACGCCTGCCGAAATGCAAATTCATCGAAGCCGATATCGCGACCTGGGTACCAAGTCCGGAAACCGATCTCATTTTCGGCAATGCGGTCATGCAATGGCTGCCGGATCATCCTGCGATCATGCGGCGAATGCTCGATGGCATGCCGCAAGGCGGGGTGCTGGCGATCCAGATGCCCGATAATACGCGTGAGCCTTCGCTCGTATTTCAGCGCGAGGTCGGCGAGAGCGGGCCGTGGAAGGATCATCCGGAGATCAAGGCCGCCGCCCGGGATCATCTGCCAACACCCGAGGGCTATTACGACCTGCTCAAGCCGGCCTGTTCGCATATCGATATTTGGCACACCGTCTACAATCACGTGATGGCGTCGCCGCAGGCCATTACGGAATGGTTCAAGGGCTCGTCGCTGCAGCCGTTCCTGTCGCCGCTCGACGTCGCCGCACGGGAGAAATTCCTCGCCGCCTATACGGCGAAGATCGTCGGCGCCTATAAGCCGCGCTACGACGGCAAGGTCCTGTTGCGCTTCCCGCGCCTGTTCATATTGGCGGTGCGATGAGACTTCTGTCGGCCGCGCTGTGCGCCGTTCTTGTGAGCGGCGTGTTTTTTATCGATGGCGCAGCGGCCGATCCAGCATTCCAGTCGTGGCTACAGTCGTTATGGCCGCAGGCGCAGGCGCTTGGCGTGTCACGCCAAACGTTCGATCTGGCGACGCACGGGCTCGAGCCCGATCTGGCGCTGCCCGATCTCGTTTTGCCCGGGAGGCCGGAGAGACCGGCAGCGGGGCAGCCGGAATTCGTGCAGACCCCTGCGGATTATCTGAAAGAGCAATCGATTGCCCAGCTCGCCATACAGGGCCGCAAGATTTACGACCAATATCGTGAGCCGCTGACCGCGATCGAACGGCAATTTGGCGTGCCGCCCGCAGTTCTGCTGGCGATCTTCGGCCGCGAAACGGATTACGGCCGCGCCACGGATTCGCGCAACGCGATTCGCGTTCTGGCGACGCAGGCTTATCTCGGACGGCGCAAGGATCAGTTCCTCAATGAGTTCCTCCTCGCGCTGAAGATCCTGCAGGAAGGCCACGTCAAACTCGCCGATATGCGCAGTTCCTGGGCCGGCGCCATGGGACTCACGCAATTCCTGCCGTCCGATTATTTGAAATATGCCGTCGATTTTGACGGCGACGGCCGCGCCGATATCTGGAATTCAGTGCCGGATGCGCTTGCCTCGGCCGCCAAACAACTGGTCGGCAAAGGCTGGCAGCCCGGGTTACGCTGGGCCTACGAGGTGCATCCGCCGGCCGATGTCGATTGCACGATCGGCGTTCCGGAAAATACGCTGCCGATCGGCGAATGGCTCAAGCGCGGCTATGTACCGGCCTATGGCCGTACGCTGTCGGCTACCGAACGCGCCGAATCCGCTTCGCTGCTGCAGCCGGCCGGACTTTACGGCCCGTCATTCCTCGCGACAAAAAACTATTTCGTCATCAAGGAATATAATTTTTCCGATCTCTACGTTCTGTTCGTCGGCCACCTCAGCGATCGCATTGCCGATCCGCGGCCGTTCGAGACGCCCTGGGGAAAGGTCGCGCAGCTTCCGAGTGGGGATCTCGACCATATGCAGGACGTTCTGACCGCGCGCGGCTATTACCACGACAAGATCGATGGCAAGGCGGGAATGAAAACGCGCGCCGCGCTTGGCGACTACCAGAAGCACAATGGACTGAAAGTCGATTGCTGGCCTACGGCTGCAGTGTTGCAGCACATGGAGGCGGGTGGCCGCTAGTCATCACCCGGCACAGCTTCAGGCAAGCTGTCGTCGTCCTCGCCGGAATATCCGAGCTTGTGCGATCTCGTCTTGATCGAGCCGGTAGCGCTTGGATCGCCGTAATGTTCGCCCGGATGCTGCGCGGCGAAGCGCGCCCGCACGCGCTCGGCGACGACTTCGCCGGGAATTGCGGCGGGTTCGCAGATGTGGCGCTCATTGTAATGATGCATCAGATCCACGTGGATGTGATTGTAGTGATAGACGTTGGCGCCGGGCGCGAGAACGGTGGTAAACTCGCCGCATGCCGCGTCCTGCACGTCGTGCAGAAATCCCTGCTCCTCCGGCGTGCCGTGCCAGCCATATTGCACGCTCACTTTGTGTCCATCGGCGAGATCGAACTCGGCGACGTCGAGCGCGTTGCCGAAAGCATGTTCGGAAATATGGGCATTGGGATTGCCGTTCATGCCGCGGCAGGAATAGGCGGAGATTTGCTTGATCTCCACGACCGGCTGGTGAAACCAGTGCAGCGCTGCCGGCTGCACCGCACCGGTGATCCATTGATCGAGCACCGACACGATAGGACAGGCGAGTGTGGCAGGCGGCTGCACCTGAACCGGCCCGGCGGAAGCCGTGACCATCGGGCCGCCCGGCGGCCCGAGCGGCGGCAGCGGGCGGTCCACACCGGGCTGCGCAACGTGCGGTAAAGCGGGCGGCGCGTTTGGGCCGCCGAAATAGGGATGCGGCGGCCCGCCTGGAATCCCGATGTCGTCGTCATTGTCCCCGGTCGGTGGAAGCCCGGGCGGATCGAGCGAAAGGGGCTGGCCGACTTGCGCGGCCGGCAGCGCGCGCGTCGCCGGATAAGACTGTGGCGCCGGACGGGATTGCGGGGGCGGATATGACGGCGAAGCCGGATAGGCCTGCGGCGCGGCCTGCACCGGCGGCAATGTGCTCGACTGTACTGTGCTTGATTGCGCGCCCGGCCAGTGCTGCGGCATCGTACCGTCCGGGATCGTGCCCGGGGGGCGCAGCGTCTCGTCGTCGTAGCCGAGCGGTCCGTTTTGCTGCCCCAGCTCGGAGACGCGCAGCGGGTAATCGATGCCGCATGCGCCGCCGCCGGTGATCGCGGAGATGCGCACCCGTCCCGCCGATTCTTTGACGGCGCCAGAATTCAGGCAAGTGAGTTCAGCCTCGTGCCGCCACGGCTCGCGCTCGGCCATCAGGTAATGACTGCAGCCGGCAAGAGCGATCAGCGCAACGAGGACGAGGGAGCTGACGAGATACCAGCGAACTCCACGCGTCATGACCCGACAATGCGAGGAATTCCGTTAAGGACTGTTCAATGATGATGCGCCGTTGCGTCGTGAAGCAGCTATTAACCATACCCCTTGATCCGGGCGCTGCTTTCGGGCGAAAACGACGCGAGGGAGGCCGGAAGCATGGAAGGCAAGGCGAAGTTTATTTTCCCCATTCTCGCTACGGGGTTCGTCGTGTTCGTCGTCAGCAGCGTCGTCACTTTCGCGAATATAGGCTTCCGCCCCGATTTCGTGCGCCGATGGCTTTCCGCCTATATCGTCGGTTGGCCGGTCGGCGCTGTAACCGGCATGATTGCCTTTCCCTATATCCGGCGTGCGACCGTCTTAATCGTCGGCTTGATCGAGCGAACATGATGCTTTCAGCGCTCGACCTTGCCCGCCGCGTCGAAGCCGGTGAACTTACACCGCGCGCTATCGTCGAGCTCTGCGCCGAAACGATCGCCGTACGCGAAAAGGATGTTGGTGCTTTCGTCGCGCTCGATCTTGATGCAGCGCGCCGCGCCGCTGAGGCTCCACGGCTTTCAGCGTTGCCGCTGCACGGTCTTCCCGTCGGCATCAAGGATATTTTTGCGACCGCCGATCTGCCGACGCAATACGGCTCGCCGATCTATACCGGATACCGCCCGCCGGCCGATTCCGCTCCCGTCGCGCTGACCCGGCGTGCCGGCGGCATCATTATCGGCAAGACGGTGACGACCCAATTTGCATCGCTTGTGCCGTCGGTAACGCGCAATCCGCACAATCCCGCGCATACGCCAGGCGGTTCGTCGTCCGGCTCGGCCGCGGCCGTCGCGGCCGGCATGATTCCACTCGCATTCGGTACGCAAACGGCCGGCTCGGTGATCCGCCCGGCTTCGTACTGCGGCGTCGCCGCCTTCAAGCCGTCTTACCGCCTGATCCCGACGGTCGGCGTGAAGGAAGTCTCCTGGCATCTCGACACCGCCGGACTGTTCGGCGCCGGTGTTGCCGATGTGGCCTTCGCGGCGGCAGCTATCCTCGATCGCGATCTGCGTGTCGATCGCACAGCCCCCGCGGCACCCCGCATCGGACTCGTTCGCACACATCTGTGGCCAAAGGCGAGCACGGCGATGCAGAAGGCCGTCGAGACCGCAGCGAAGATCGCAGCGAGCGCCGGGGCGACCGTAGCCGAGGTGACCTTGCCGGCCATCTTCGAGCAGGCCCTGGCGGCTCAATATATAATTCAGGACTACGAGAATTTCCGCGCGCTCGCCTTCGAATACGACCATCACCATGATCGGATCGACAAACTGCTGCGCGACCACCTCGATCGCGCCGCGGCAATTTCCGCCGAAGAATACGATGCCGCGCGCCGGACTGCGAGCCGCGGGCGTCAGGCCCTGGCTGACGCGATGGCGGACTGTGACGTGTTCCTCACGCCTTCTGCTCCCAGTGGGGCGCCCCATGGGCTCGGTGCCACCGGAGATCCGATGTTCAACCGGCTGTGGACGCTGATGGGCACGCCTTGCATCAACGTCACGGGTTTAAGCGAGAACGAATTGCCGCTCGGCGTCCAGGTCGTCGGCCGTTTCGGCCGCGACCGCGCGACGCTGGAGGCTGCCTCGTTTGTCGAGCAGGCGATCGCGCGAAAGTTGGGGATTTGACCGCTATTCCGCCGCGGTCTGCGCCATCGCCACGGGATTATAGTTGAGGATCGGCGCCAGCCATCTCTCGGTCTCGTCGAGTGTCATGCCCTTGCGCCTCGCGTAGTCCACCACCTGATCGCGCTCGATCTTGCCGACGCCGAAATAATTGCTGTCGGGGTGACTGAAGTAGAGACCGCACACCGACGCGCCCGGCCACATCGCGAAACTCTCCGTGAGCTTGGCGCCGATCGCCTGCTCGCCGCCGAGAAGCCCGAACAACGTACCTTTCTCGGTGTGGTCGGGTTGCGCCGGATAACCGGGCGCGGGGCGGATGCCGCGATATTCCTCCGCGATCAGTTCGCCGCTGCCGAGAGTCTCGTCCGGCGCATAGGCCCAGAACTCGCGGCGCACGCGCTGATGCATGTGCTCGGTGAGCGCCTCCGCCAGGCGATCGGCGAGCGCTTTGGCGAGAATCGCGGAATAGTCGTCGTTGGCGCGTTTGAAGCGGTCGACGACGGCATCTTCGCCAATTCCGGCGGTGACGGCGAAGACGCCGATATAGTCGGCGCACTTGCTGCCCTGCGGCGCGATAAAATCGGCAAGCGCGAGATTGGCGCGGCCCTCACGGCGGACGAGTTGCTGGCGCAGCGTGTGCAGCACGGCGATCGGCTTGCCGCGCATTTCGTCCGCGAAGATCTGGATATCGTCGCCATCGCTGCTGGCCGGCCAAAATCCGATGACGGCGTTCGCACGGAACCACTTTTCGTTCGACATTTGCCGCAGCATGTCTTGCGCGTCGGCAAACAATGAGCGGGCAGCTTCGCCGACTTTCTTGTCGTCGAGAATTGCCGGATATTTGCCGCTGAGCTCCCATGTCGCGAAGAACGGCGACCAGTCGATGAAATCGATGAGTTCGGCGATCGGGATATCGGTGAAGCTCCTGGTGCCGAGAAACCGCGGCACCGGCGGAACGTAGTTCCCAGTCCAATCGAGCTTCAATGCATTGGCGCGCGCATTGGCGAGCGGCATGCGCTGCTTACTCTCTTCGCCGCGGGCATGTGCCGCGGCCATGCGCGCATACTCGGCGCGAATATCATCGATGTAGCGCGTTTTGGCTTCGCGCGAGAGCAACGCCGAGACAACGCCGACGGCGCGGCTTGCATCGTTCACATAGATCGCTTGCCCGCGCCGATAGTTGGGGTGGATCTTCACCGCAGTGTGAACGCGGCTCGTTGTGGCGCCGCCGATGAGGAGCGGTACGGTCAAAGCCCAGGCGCTCCATCTCGGCCGCGACATGGCACATCTCGTCGAGCGAGGGCGTGATGAGGCCAGACAGCCCGATAATATCCGCTCGCTCGGCGATTGCAGACTGGAGAATCTTTTCCGCCGGCACCATGACACCGAGATCAACGACGTCGTAATTGTTGCACTGGAGCACAACGCCGACAATGTTCTTGCCGATATCATGAACATCGCCCTTGACCGTGGCCATGACGATTTTGCCGTTTGTGGAAACGTGGGCGCGGCCGTCTTTCTCCTGTTCCATATATGGCATGAGGTAGCCGACCGCGTGCTTCATCACGCGGGCTGACTTGACCACTTGCGGCAAGAACATCCGGCCTGATCCGAACAGATCGCCGACGACGTTCATGCCGTCCATCAGCGGCCCTTCGATCACGGCAATCGGACGCGGCAGTTTCTTCCGTGCCTCCTCGACGTCCACCTCGATGAAATCGGTAACGCCGTGAACGAGCGCGTGGCTGAGCCGCTTCTCCACCGGCCATTCGCGCCAAGACAGGTCGGCTTCCTTTTTTTCCTTGCCTTGACCGCGATGGCGCTCGGCGAGCGCAAGCAAGCGCTCCGCCGCATCCGGCCGGCGATTGAGCACGACGTCCTCGCAGGCCTCACGCAGTTCGGGATTAAGATCGTCATAGACAGCCATCTGCCCGGCATTGACGATGCCCATATCCATGCCGGCGGCGATCGCGTGATACAGGAAGACCGAATGCATCGCTTCTCGCACCGCTTCGTTGCCTCGGAACGAGAACGACAGATTGGATACGCCGCCGGAAACGTGGGCGTGCGGGAGATTTTGCCTGATCCAGCGCGCCGCCTCGAGGAAGGCAACGCCGTAACCGTTGTGCTCCTCCATCCCGGTTGCAATCGCAAAGATGTTCGGGTCGAAGATGATATCTTGCGGCGGAAAGCCGACGCGATTCACCAGGATGTCATAGGCGCGTTTCGTGACCGCGATCTTCTTTTCGAATGTGTCGGCTTGGCCGGCCTCGTCGAACGCCATGACCACGACGGCTGCGCCATAGCGGCGCACCAGTTCAGCGTGGTGGATAAAGGATTCCTCGCCTTCCTTGAGCGAGATGGAATTGACGACGGCCTTGCCTTGCGCACATTTGAGCCCAGCCTCGATCACCGAGAATTTCGACGAATCGATCATCACCGGCACGCGGGCGATGTCGGGTTCCGCCGCGATGAGATTGAGGAACGTCACCATGGCCTTCTCGGAGTCGAGAAGTCCTTCGTCCATATTGATGTCGATGATCTGCGCGCCGTTTTCGACCTGATCGCGGGCGACCGCGAGAGCGGAAGTATAATCGCCGGAGGTGACGAGTTTGCGGAACCGCGCCGAGCCGGTGACGTTGGTGCGCTCGCCGATGTTCACGAACGGTATCTCGGAAGTCAGCGTAAATGCCTCCAGGCCCGAAAGTCGCAATCGCGGTGTGATCGTCGGCACCGCGCGCGGGGCTTTGCCGGCAACGGCGCGGGCGATGGCGCTGATATGGTCCGGCGTCGTGCCGCAGCAGCCGCCGACGATATTGATAAGGCCCGACGCCGCGAAATCGTCGATCAGCGCCGCCATCACCTCCGGCCCTTCATCGTAGCCGCCAAACTCGTTTGGCAGCCCCGCGTTCGGGTAGGCGCAGATCAAGGTGTCGGCGACGCGCGAAAGCTCGGCGATATGCGCGCGCATTTCCTTGGCGCCGAGCGCACAATTGAGTCCGACAGATAGTGGCGCCGCATGCGCGATGGAGTTCCAGAACGCCTCGGGTGTCTGGCCGGAAAGAAAACGTCCGGAGCGGTCGGTGATGGTTCCCGATATCATCACTGGCACATCGACGCCGCGCGCGGCGAGTTCTTCGGCGATGGCGTAGATCGCGGCCTTGGCATTGAGCGTATCGAAAATGGTCTCGATCAGGAGCGCATCGACGCCGCCGGCGAGAAGGCCACGCACCTGTTC
Source organism: uncultured Alphaproteobacteria bacterium (assembly GCA_963723335.1). Lineage (GTDB taxonomy): Bacteria > Pseudomonadota > Alphaproteobacteria > Rhizobiales > Xanthobacteraceae > BOG-931. The sequence goes on from CAVRQJ010000001.1 coordinate 255,091, forward strand.
GGCATAGGCAATGCGCAGCTGGTCGAAGGTGACGGCGCGAAACCCGGGATCGGACACGTCGGGCGAGATCGAGGCGGTGCGGTTGGTCGGACCGATGGCGCCGGTGACAAAGCGCTCGCGTCCGTCTTCCTCCTGGGCGATGCGGGCAGCCTCGCGCGCGAGCCGCGCGCCCTCGGCGTTTAATTCGTATGCGATCTCCGTCATGCCGTAATCGGCTTGCGCGATCCGGGTCGAGGAGAATGTATTGGTCGAGACGATATCGGCGCCGGCGCGGAAATAGGCGAGATGGATGGAGCGGATTGCGTCCGGCCGGCTGAGATTGAGAAGATCATTGTTGCCGCGAACCTCGCGGTTCCAGGCGTCGAACCGGGCACCGCGAAAGCCTTCCTCATCGAGCCCGAGCGCCTGGATCATCGTGCCCATGGCGCCGTCGAGCACGAGAATTCGTTCGGCCGCGATGCGGCGGAGCGTCGTCTCGGTCTTGGAAATGCTGGCGGTTTCGCGCATCGTTAAGCGGGCTCCTTCTCTGGCCGGGACTGAGAGGGATCGGCGGTTGCATGATTAGGCCGCATGCCGAGCAAGTGGCAGATCGCGTAAACAAGGTCGGCGCGATTCATGGTGTAAAAATGAAAGTCAGTTACGCCGTGATCGACGAGGTCGATGACCTGTTCCGCGGCCACCGCGGCGGCTATCAGCTTTCGTGTCGCTGGATCGTCATCAAGACCGTCGAAACGTTCGGCGAGCCATGCCGGGACCGAAGCACCGGCGCGCGCAACGAAACTCTTGGCTTGCTTGAAGTTCTGGACTGGCAGGATGCCCGGCACGATCGGAATCGTAATGCCGGCCGCGCGCACGCGCTCCAGATAGCGGAAGTAGAGGCTGTTCTCAAAGAAAAACTGGGTCATTGCGCGCGTCGCGCCGGCATCGACCTTGGCCTTGAGCATGTCGATGTCGGCCGCGATGGACGGACTGTCGGGATGCTTTTCCGGATAGGCCGAGACCGACACTTCGATATCGGCGATGCGCTTGATGCCGGCGACGAGATCTGCGGCGTTTTGGTATCCGCCGGGATGCGGCGCGTAACGCTCGCCGACGCCGCCGAGGGGATCGCCGCGCAATGCCACGATATGGCGCACGCCCGCTTCCGCGTAGGCGGCTATCACGGCATCGACATCATCGCGCGTCGCGGCGACACAAGTCAGATGTGCCGCCGGCGTCAGCATGGTTTCGCAGAGAATGCGTTTAACGGTCGAATGCGTGCGCTCGCGCGTCGAGCCGCCGGCGCCGTAGGTCACCGAGACAAAATTCGGTTCAAGCGGTGCGAGCCGCCGGATTGCCTCCCATAGCGACTGCTCCATTTCCGCGGACTTCGGCGGAAAGAATTCGAACGAAACGTTCAGGCCGCGCCGCGCGCCAGCCTGAACGAAACGGCTCGCGCGCGGTGCCGTCATCAGGCCACCTCGCGTGCGGTTGCGAGCACGATGCGCGGATCGCGGGCGAGCCACAGTGATACTGCGATCTTGCCTTCGGGGCCTGGCGGCAGCATCTGTTGCCGCAATACGTCGAGACCCGCAGCCTCGAGCCATTGGGTCATCGTCTCGGCGGCAAAGCCGAGACGGCGGTGGGCATGCTCTTCGCGCAAAAATTCGAGATCGTGCGGCGCGAAGTCGACGACAAGCAGAAAGCCGCCCGGCCGCAGCACGCGCGCCGCTTCGCGGATCGCGCGTGCGCTGTCATCGAGAAAGTGCAGGACCTGATGGATTATGACGACGTCAAAAGAATCCCGCGGCAGCGCAAGGTCGTAGATGTCGCCTTGGCGCACGCTGCAATGCCTGAGTCCGCCGCGATCGAGACGTTCGCGCGCCAATGCCAGCATGTCGTGGGACAGATCGAGACCGAGGCCGCGCTCAATGTCGGCTGCGAAGAGTTCGAGCATGCGGCCGGTGCCGGTGCCGAGATCGAGAAGCGCCCGCATCGGTTTGCCGGCGAGTGCCGTGCGGATCGCATCTTCCACGGCGGCGTCGGCCACATGCAGCTTGCGGATACGGTCCCATTGCGCGGCATGGCGCCGAAAGTAATTCTGGGCGGCTGCCGCGCGCGTAGACCGGACCGCAGCCAGGCGTTCGCGGTCACGGGCAATGACCGGATCATCGGGATCAAGCCTGCCGATCAGGGAGCGCGCGATGTCGGCGTCTCCGCCATGCTCGCCGAGACGAAAAAAGGCCCACGACCCTTCGCGGAAGCGCTCGACCAGCCGGGCTTCGGCCAGAAGCCGCAGATGGCGCGACAGGCGCGGCTGCGATTGGCGCAGGATTTCCGTGAGGTCGGAAACGGTCAGTTCGGCTTCGGCCAAAAGCGCCAGCATGCGCAGCCGGGTCGCTTCGCCGGCCGCCTTGAGCGTCGTGGTCAGTCCGCCAAACGTCAGCTTGTCATCGTCCATAGCTTCGTCTCTAGGGTCTCTGATTGGCCATGATATAAAGATATCTTTATATGATTAAGCCAGTGTGGGCAAGTGGGATATATCCCAATAGTGGGACGTGGCCCTCAGCGAGTTGCCGATATCCCGATGACGAACGGGCCGGCCACTGGCGGCTGCGGTTTGTGCGTGCCAATTTCTGGCGATGATCGAGCGCACAAAACCCGATTTTCCGGCGAGCGACCCGCCATCGGGCGACGATCCTTACGCTCTTCGTGGCGGTGAAGCCGTAGTCGAACTGCCTGCGGGCTTCGACGCCGCGCTCTATTACATCGGCCGCATTCGCACGCCATGGAGCCGGCGCGAGGACTGTCCGAAGAATGGCCGCGAGTCGGACGCGCTCTGCACCGTCGAACTCGATCCGCGCTGGGCAGAGGGGCTTTCGGGCCTCGAGACCGTCAGCCACGTCATGCTTCTCTACTGGATGGATAAAGCGCGGCGCGACCTCGTGCTGCAATCGCCGCGCCATTATGCCGAACGCCGCGGGACTTTTGCGTTACGCTCGCCGGCGCGGCCAAATCCGATCGCTGTGTCGGTCGCGCGGCTTGTTCGCATCGACGGCAACACGCTCGCGGTGGTCGGGCTCGATTGCCTCGACAACACGCCGCTCATCGACATCAAGCCGTATTTTGCCTCGACGGATTCGGTGCCCGGCGCATCGGTCGGCTGGCATAAAAAAGAGCGAAGTTGAACGCCGCTGCTTTCAAAACAGCGGTGGCACGACGCCAAGCGGAATCACGCCCAGAAAGATCACGCCGTCCTCGACGCGCAACGGCAGAGCGACCGCGGGTTTCTTGTCGATTTCGGTCGGCTGACCCATCTTCTTGATGTTGTCGATCAAGCCGGCGTTCGCTCCCCCGCTGACCACGCCTCTCAGGCCGGGCACAAGGCGATCGAGGACATTCAATCCCTGCGCGGCCGAGCCGCTACCGCCGGTGAGACGATCGATACCCTGGCCGATCAATTGGTCGATGCCGAGAAGCGGAATGATATTCTCAATGCCGGCCACTGCGACGTTGATGGTGCCGTCGAGCTTGCCGCGCTCGTTCACCGTCAGCGTGCCGCTGCCGACGATGACGGCATCGGCGCGTGCAATGCGGATCGCCTTGATCTCAATGCCGCCGCCTGACGCCTGCATATCGTGGAACAGAACGGGCCATGGCTTTGGCGAGAAGTCTTTAAAACCGCGCAGCACGGTATCAATGTCGCCTTGCAGCGGCTCGGCAAGCAGGGGATGAAAAGTCGGCGCGATCGCCGCCGCAAAATGCCCGGTGACCTCGATCACCGGATTGGCGCGGGCCGAACCTTGAATGATGCGGCCGTCGACCTCGGCGCTGTCGGCCTGGAAAATCATGCCGGCGCCGGGACCGGCAACGCGATCGAGGCGCGGCTTGGCAAGATTGAAATAGGCTTCTTCAGGCTCCGGCGGGAGGCCGAGCAGGCTCATGCGCGCGCGCGACCAGTTCGCGACAAAGATCGGCGGTTGCCCGGGGTCGGCAAGCGTCACGGGCCCGATGATCTCTCCGTTGAGGAGTGTGGGTCTGTAGAGCTGCGCCGAAATGGTGACGCCGGTCGTCCGCGCGTCGAACGGGGGCTTGTTGCTGTTGAATGCGGCCGCCGCGTTTTCGCAGCGCGTGACGATGCTGAAGGGAAAGCCGCCGATTGTCTGGGTGCCGCAGGCGTAGACGCGGCCGAGCGTGGCTTCCCGATCAATCCAGCCGGTCAAAGCACGATCGGCGATCGAGGCCGCGTAGTACCAAAGCCAGGTCCATCCCGCGGCCGCGACAATGATCGCGATGGGTATAAGGAACGGCCAGAGCCGCCGCCGCCGCCGCGGCGCCGCGGGACGCGGGCGCGATCGCCGCGGCTTGTTCATCATGTCGAAGGGGGATTGGCCGGACATCGTCCCTACTTATGACCCTTGGAAAAGGGCGTCATTGTGCCGCCCTTCTCGTCCTGTTAGGCGAGCCTGAGGCGGAAGTTTAGCAGTCAACGAGGGCCGATGAACACGAGTGCGGAGCACGAAAGCGGAGACCTCTGGGTCTTTGGCTATGGCTCGCTGATGTGGCGCCCCGGCTTCGCCTATCTCGAAAAGGGTGCCGCGCGGCTTATAGGCCTGCACCGGGCGCTTTGCGTCTTTTCGTTCGTCCATCGCGGCACGCCAGAGCGGCCTGGCCTGGTACTGGGTCTCGATCGCGGCGGCATGTGCCGCGGTATCGCCTATCGCGTCCCTGCATCGGCGCGAGCGGACACCATCGCCTATCTCCGCGGACGCGAGCAGGTCACGACGGTCTATGTCGAGACGATGCGGCAGATTGAGCTTGAGGATGAATCGCGCCGGCGCGTGCGGGCGCTGTGTTACATCGTCGATCGCAGTCATGTGCAATATGCCGGCCGGCTGACCCTCGCTGAAAGCCTGCATCATGTGCGGCAGGGTCACGGGCGATCTGGCCCCAACCGTGATTATGTTCTTGAGACCGTGCGGGCGCTCGAAGGACTGGGCTACCGCGAGACCGACCTGCATCTGCTCGCGCAGAAGCTGACGGGGAGCAAGGGGCCGGCAATCGGCAATCGGGATTCAGTTTCCTGATTCGCGAAGGAGCCGCGCACTCGCCTCCTCGATGCCGTTCCGCAAGCGGGCGGAGAAGGCTTCCTTGTCGAGACCGGGAAGGATCGGATCGAGGATTTCCACCAGAATTGTTCCGGGCAGGCGGCGGATGGATCGTCGCGGCCAATACAGTCCGGAATTGAGCGCTATCGGCACGCACGGAACGTCCGCCTTGCTGTAGAGATAGACGACGCCGGGCTTGTAGGCCGGCTCGGCACCCGGCGGCCGGCGCGTGCCCTCGGGGAAAATTATGAGCTGGCGGGTGAGGCGACCGGCGAGCGCACTACGCGCCCGCGCCGTCATGCGCGCCAGCGCGGCCATTCCGGCGCTGCGGTCGATCGGGATAAGCCCCGCTTTGCGCATGTACCAGCCGAACAGCGGAATCCACATCAACTCGCGCTTGAGGATGTAGATCGGATCGTCAAGGACGGCATAGAGCGCAAACGTCTCCCATGCCGATTGATGCTTGCAGGCGACGATGCACGGCGTTTTCGGGATCTTCTCGGCTCCACGCCACTCGACTTTGGTGCCGCAAATAACGCGCAACAGCCACAAACTCGTCATCGCGTAGGAACGGATAAAAATACGCAGAGCCGGGTAGGGCAGCAGCAGCGTCGGCAGCGCCACGATCATATGAACTGTCAGGTTCGCATAATACAATGCGTTGAAAATCACCGAGCGGAGAAGAATCGCGAGCGATCGGGACACGGGGGACCTGTCGGGGCTATTCCGAAGCGTTGCTTCGAGAATTTATGCAGATACGAGGACTGGCGCGGACAATTCGCTTGCGTCCGCAAACGTATCAAACCGCATGCGCACCTTGGCGAAAAGGTATTTGAGATATTCCGACAGCACCAGCCGGGCCGTCGCGCCATTCGACCACCAAGGCTCGATACGCAGACGATCGGAGACGACTGGAAACGGTATCAGCGTGACGTCAGGAAGCTGATGCGACAGTTCAGCGATCGCGCGCGGCATGTGATAGGCCGAAGTGACGACGATGAGCGAATGAAAGTCATGGTCGAGGGCCCACCGTTTCGCCTGCACCGCATTGCCCAGTGTATTGAGCGCCGAATAGTCAAGGTCAATGCAGCACGCCAGTAGCCGATTATAATTGGCGACCTCGCGGCCGATATCGCCGGTCGTGGTGCCGGCATTGACCCCGGTGATCAAAAGCCGCTTGGCGCGCCCGGCAGAAAGAAGCTCAAAGCCATCGGCGACGCGGGAGTCTCCGCCCGTGAGCACGACGATCCCATCGGCGGTACCGTCGAGTGCAACCTGGCGGTCCGGCAAGAACCAGATGAAGAGCGCGAATCCGGCGGCGAGAAGCACGACGCCCAAGGCGGCGAGTTTCAGGCCCATCGACCTGATCCGCCGGGTCTTTACCGCGTTCCGCAGGCTAAGCATCGCAGCGCGCGTCCCCCCGCGCATCAATCAATAACAAGAATCGGCATCCGCCCGGGAGAAATTATAGCCGCGATTTTGGCGCCGGGTTGGACAAGATGTCGCCTGTCAATCGATGCTGGCCAGGGTCTGATTGACGGTCCGCCGCGACACTGCCGCCGTCACGGTCGCCATGAGCAGGATCAGGACAAGGATGGCGATATAGCCGGAGATGCCGACCGAATAGTTGCCGAACAGGGCCGCCGCCTCGTCACCTCCCGGCGTTCCTGAGAACCACGCATCGGCTGCGCCAAGAATGCCGAACAGCGCCATGGCCGCGCCGCCGCCGATGGCGCCGCCCTTGAGGCCGAGAACAAGGAAGTGGCGCTGGAACTGACCGGCGACAAAGCTGTCGGTGGCGCCGACATAGTGGAGCACCTCGACGATGGGCCGATTGGTCGCCATGGCGCCGCGGGTCGCGAAGGTCACCGAGAGCACGGTCACGGCGATGACCAGTGCCAGGATCGCGACGCCGACGGCGACCGCCGTTTCCGCCATGGTGCGCATGCGATCGATCCAGCCGCGATGATCGTCGAGAGTGGCGCTCGGTACCTGCGTGGCAAGCGTCTTGCGCAGCGCCGCGAAGTCCGGCGCCGCACCGGAGACCAGCTTGACGACGATCATACGAGGAATTGGCAGTTCGCCCAGTGCAAGGCCGGAACCGAGCCACGGTTCGACGAGTGCTGCGGATTCTTCCCTGGTATAGGCCCGGACATTGGCGACGCCTGCCGTTGCGCTCGCTGCGGCAACCGTTGCGCGCACGTCGGCTTCAATATCGCGTCCGGAAACCGGCCGCACCTGGATGGTCACTTCGCGTCCGACATCCGATTGCCAATCGCTGGCGGCGCCGACGACCATCGCCACGACGCCAAGCGTCATCGCGGCGAGGAACGTCATGATGGCGACGAGTGCCGTCAGCGATCGTCCGGAGATCGACCCGCTCGGTACGATCGGTGTCGTGGCGCGTTGCGCGGATATTGGCAAAATACGATCGCGATCGTCCCACGGCTCCGCCATCGTCTCCAGCGGTTCAGTCGTAGACATGCAGTCGCCCCTCATGGAGGACCAGACGGCGCGCATCGTATTCGTCCATCAGCGCGATGTCGTGGGTCGCGATGACGACCGACGTGCCCGATTTATTGAGTTCGATGAACAGCCGTAGCAACCGCTGGCCGAGATTGGGGTCGACGTTGCCGGTTGGCTCATCGGCGAGGAGAAGCTGCGGCCGCGCGATCACGGCTCGCGCAATGGCGGCGCGCTGCTTCTCGCCGCCCGAGAGCACCGGGGGCAAGGACGACATCCGCTCGCCAAGACCCACCCATTGCAGCAATTCGACGACCTCAGCGCGGTAAGCGGCCTCGTCCTTGCCGAGGACACGAAAAGGCAGCGCCACATTCTCATAAGTCGTCAGGTGGTCGAGCAGCCGGAAATCCTGAAACACAATCCCGATGCGTCGCCGCAATGTCGCCCGGCCGTCCTTCGTCAGCGTCGCGGTGTCCTCGTCGAACATGGAGATCAGGCCGCGCGTCGGCTTAAGCGTCAGGAACAGCATGCGCAGGAGCGAGGTCTTGCCGGCTCCCGATGGCCCGGTGAGGAACTGGAATGAGTGGCTCTCGATGCTGAAGCTGAGGTCGCGCAGGACCTCCGGGCCGAGCCCGTAGCGCAAGCCGACGTTCTCGAATCGGATCACGCGGTCCTCCGAAAAAGGGCCCTGATTCGCCGTTCCCCCGGCAACTTAACACCGGCTGGGGTGTCCGGGGGCGGCATGGTTTCCAATCCGTTAACGGATGGCCGGGTAGGGTCGCGCCAAAGCTTCTATGCCGCTGATTCGCCGATGCTGATCGCCTGCCCGAACTGCGCTACATCCTACGACCTCGAGGTGGCAAGCCTGCGGCCGAGCGGGCGGCGCGTGCGTTGCGTGCGCTGCCGCACGGTCTGGCACGCCGAATTGTCCCACGCCGACCGGCTTATTGCTGCGGCCGAAGAATTGGCTCCGGTGCGCCGCGCGGTCGAGGCCGTGGCCGAAGCCGTCGCAGCAGGGCCGGGCGAGGAACTGCCGGCGGACCATATCAATGTCCGCGGCGAGCCTTGAAGGCGATTCTGCAGCCGGGAGCCACGCGACAGATGCGCCGCTCGACAGTCCGGCGCTGGGCATGGCCGAAGGTTCGGAGGAGGCCGGCGCCGCCTCCGATATAAACGACACAGCCGAGATCGATTCTCCGCCGATCGCGCCCGTCGATCTCGATGCGGGCCAGCCTTTCGCCGACATCGAGGCCGGGGAGGAAACCGGCGCTCAGGCCGCCGAAGATCCGCTTGAGGATATCGAAAGCGTGGCCGCCCGCCGCTTCGCCCGTCCCTCCCTGCGGAAAGGCTGGCGATTGGCCGTTGTCGTACCTTCAATCGGCGATGCTGATGCTGATTATTGTCGATGCGATCATTGTCGGCTGGCGCACGGATTTTGTGCGCGCCTTGCCGCAAACTGCATCGTTCTATTCCTGGATCGGGATGCCGGTGAATTTGCGCGGGCTTAATTTTGACGGCCTCGCTACCGCGACCGAGCAGCACGAGGGCGTGCCGATCCTGGTGGTGGAAGGGAACGTCGTCAACGATACCGGCAAGTCTGCGACCGTGCCGCATCTGCGGTTTGCGGTCCGCAATGCTGCGCGGCAGGAAATCTATTCCTGGACGACCGCTCCCTCGCGCACGGTTCTGCCGTCGGGTGAAGCGGTCGCCTTCCGCACCCGTCTCGCCTCGCCGCCGCCGGACGCACATGACGTGCTGGTGCGTTTCGTCAATCGCTATGATGTCATGATGGGGACGCACTGACCGTGGCCCGCATCCTGATCGCCGAGGACGAGGAGACTCTGTGCGCGATGTGCGCCCGTGCGCTGTCGAGCGCCGGCCATGAGGTCAAGACCGCATGTGATGGCAGCGATGCCCTCGATGTTCTTCAGCGCGAGAAGGGGTGTTTCGATCTTCTGCTCACCGATATCCGCATGCCGATCATGGACGGCATTGCGCTGTCGCTCACGGCGGCACGTGACTATCCCGACCTCACCATTCTTTTGATGACAGGCTATGCCGATCAGCGCGAGCGCGCCTCCGGCCTCGACGCCATCGTCCACGACGTGATCGCCAAGCCGTTCACGCTCGCCGTACTGCGTGGCGCGGTGGATGAGGCATTGACGGTCAAGACCCGTACATAATCCTAATCGGCGGAGTAAGGCCGCGGCAGCGGCTCGGCGGGCAGGTCGGGATGCGCACGGCCGAAATCCGGCGCTGGCGAATCCTGCCCGATTTCCACAATGCCGCGGCGAATCGCACGCGTTCGCTTGAAATGCTCGAACAAAGCCTCGCCGTCGCCGCGTTCGATCGCGTGCGTCAATTGCGCAAGGTCCTCATTGAAGGTACCGAGCATTTCCAGTACCGCCGCTTTGTTGGTGAGGAATACGTCACGCCACATGGTGGGATCGGACGCCGCTATACGGGTGAAATCGCGAAAACCGCCGGCCGAAAATTTCAGGACTTCGGAGCGCGTCACTTCGGCGAACTCGTCTGCGGTGCCGACGATCGTGTAGGCGATGAGATGCGGCAGGTGGCTGGTAATCGCCAGCACCAGATCGTGATGATCGGGCGGCATGCTCTCGACATTGGCGCCGAGCGCCCGCCAAAATGCCGCCAATTTCTCGACCGCTGCAGCATCCGTTCCTTCGGGCGGCGTGAGGATGCACCAGCGGCCTACAAAAAGTTCTGCGAAGCCGGCGTCCGGCCCGGAATGTTCGGTCCCGGCAACCGGATGCGCTGGGACGAAATGTATGCCTGCGGGCAAATGCGGGGCCATGTCGCGCACGATCGCGCCTTTGACGGAGCCAACATCGGACACGATCGCGCCCGGCGCGAGACGCGGCCCGATCTGCCTGGCGATTTCGCCACACGCGCCGACCGGGGCGCAGATGATGACGAGATCTGCGCCGGCAACGGCGGCGGCGTTGGTCTCGACCACTTGGTCGGCGAGACCAAGCTCTGCGACGCGGCGCCGCGTTGCACTGACTGTGCGCTTGCCACGATTTCCCGCGCGGCGCCCTGCGCGCGGGCAGCGCGCGCGATCGACGAGCCGATCAGGCCGACGCCGATCAGCGCAAGGCGATTAAAAAGCGGAGCGGGATTTCGTCACGGTATCAGGCCGCTTTCGCCAGAAAAGCCTTGAGCGCCGCGACGACGAGCTTGTTCGCTTCCTCCGTGCCGATGGACAGCCTCAGTGCGTTCGGTAGCTTATACGCGGTGGTCTGACGCAGGATGAGGCCGCGCGCGGTCAGAAAGGCGTCCGCGTCCTTTGCGGTGCGGCCTTTCGTGTGCGGAAAATGGATCAGCACGAAATTCGCGACACTCGGAGTTACTTCGAGGCCGAGCTTGCCGATCTCATCGGTCAGCCAGTTGCGCCAGCGCGTATTGTGCTCGCGCGAGCGTTCCTGGTGGTCGAGATCCTCGATCGCCGCGATGCCGGCCGCGATCGCCGGTCCGGTCAGGTTGAAAGGACCGCGAATGCGGTTGATCGCATCGACGATGTGCGCGGGACTGAACATCCAGCCCAACCGCAACGCCGCAAGGCCGTGGATCTTCGAGAACGTGCGGCACATGACGACGTTTTCCGAGGTGGCGACAAGCTCGATGCCGGCCTCGTAATCGTTGCGCTGGACATATTCGGCGTAGGCGGCATCGATCACCAGCAGCACGTGCGCCGGCAGGCCGCGATGCAGCCGTTTCACTTCATCGAACGACAGGCAGGTGCCGGTCGGATTGTTCGGATTAGCGAGGAAGACAATCTTCGTCTTCTTCGTCACCGCGGCGAGGATCGCGTCGACGTCGGCTGTAAAGTCCTTTTCCGGCACGACGATCGGCTTTGCACCGGCGCCGAGCGTCACGATCGGATAGATGAGGAAGCCATGCGTGGTGTGGATCGCCTCGTCGCCGTCAACGAGATAGGCATGCGCCAGCAGATGCAGTAGAGTCGTCGGAGCCCGAGCCGCAGACGATGCGGTCTGGATCGAGTCCAAACGCGCGGCCGATTGCTTCGCGCAGATCGCTCGCCGATCCGTCCGGATAATCCTCAAGGTGGTCCGCCCAGGACTTATAGGCCGCAATGGCGCGCGGGCTCGGCCCGAGCGGCGTCTCGTTCGACGACAGTTTGAACACTTTAGCCACGCCCGGCGCAGTGCTCTTGCCGGGCACATAGGCCTCGATGTCGAGCACGCCGGGCCGCGGCTGGGGACGCATCGCAGTCATTACACTATCTCCTGCCACCCTCCTGTGCCGGGAGGGAGCTTTGTTATTTCGCCGGGATCGTATAGCGGGTCGCATGACTGCCGACGAGGGCCGACGAACGGATCGTCACGGCCGCCTTGAGAAGGGCCTGCGATACGGCTTCCAGACCGCCGCGACCGACGGAGACCAGCAAAGCGGCGCCATCAAAGGCGCTGTCGGGGACCGCGACGACGTCTGCAATCTCGGCCAGCGCATCGACCGCGTCTGCGCTCCATCCGGAAACCCGCATGCTCCACATCTCGGTCTCGGTCACCATGGCGTCGGCGGCGACGCGCGACACCACGAAAACCGGCATGGCGGCCGGGTGATCGGCGCGCTCCACGAATGGCAGCCGCGCAATGATCTTGGGTGCGACAGTGAATTCGAGCGCCGTCCACCACGGGCCGGAGCCAGCCGTCACGAAGGCCGGTATGAGTCCGAGATCGCCTTTGGATTCGGAGACGGCTTCGACGATGCTCGCCGCACCCATATGCGGCACGAAGGGCACGGTGAAACCGAAATGAAAGCGCGCTGAATCGCGCATCAGAGCATCGCCCGCGGAAAGGTCGGCATGCACCGAGAACGGCGCCTGCACGTAGGTGAAGGTCGAGATAATGACACGCCAGATGCTCTCGACGGTATCGAGCGGCAGCGTGCCGTGGTGCCGATCAACGAGGCGGCGCATCATGTCGGCCTCACGCGCAGGGCGAAACGCTGAGCCGGTTTCCTCGGTCTTTTTGACCGCAATCAGACGATCGATGATCTGGCCGCGCTTGATCAGGAGCTCGTGCATCGCTTCATCGATGCGATCGATCTCCTGACGCAAATCGGTGAGCGAGTGGTCCTGTTGGCGCGGTGGTTTCGGCATGGTCGGTCCCGGCGATCGGCTGATTGATAGGTGCCGTTAAGGCCGAAATCAAAGAAAACGTTGACTCCGGGGCGAAGGGGCCTATTTACGCCCTTTTGGCCGCCCCATTGCGGCCAAACCACGCCGGGAAGCGTGGCATTCCGGGAAATACCGATGGCCGACGTCAGCGCCACGCTCGATCTCGCCGACCGCACCCGCGAAGCGGACGATCCGCATTCGCCCGTGGTGCGTTTTGCCGCGAATAATCCGTTGCGGCTCGATGCCGGCGTGGACTTCGGGCCGCTGCAGATCGCCTATCAGACTTACGGCACGCTCAACCCGGAGCGCAGCAATGCGGTGCTCATTTGTCATGCGCTCACCGGCGACCAACATGCCTTCAACGATCATCCGGTGACCGGCAAGCCCGGCTGGTGGGAAACCATGGTCGGCCCCGGCAAGCCGATCGATACCGAGCGCTATTTCGTCATCTGTCCCAACGTCGTCGGCGGCTGCATGGGCTCTTCCGGGCCGGCCTCGACCAATCCGGTGACCGGCACGCCCTGGGGCCTCGAATTTCCGGTCATCACGGTGCGCGACATGGTGCGCGCACAAGCGATGCTGCTCGACCATCTCGGCATCGAATCCCTGTTCGCGGTCGCGGGCGGCTCGATGGGCGGCATGCAGGCGCTGCAATGGGCGGCTAGCTATCCGCACCGCGTGTTCGCGTCGCTGCCGATTGCCGCCTCGACGCGGCATTCCGCGCAAAACATCGCCTTTCACGAAGTCGGCCGCCAGGCGGTGATGGCGGATCCGGATTGGCGCGGCGGCCGGTATTTCGCGGACGGCACGAATCCGCGGCGCGGGCTCGCGGTCGCGCGCATGGGCGCGCATATCACCTATCTGTCCGACGCCGCTTTGCACCGGAAATTCGGCCGCCGTTTTCAGGATCGCGACAATCCGACATTTTCCTTCGACGCCGACTTCCAGGTCGAATCCTATCTGCGGCATCAGGGCATTGCATTCGTGGAACGGTTCGATGCCAATTCGTATCTCTATCTGACGCGCGCGATGGATTATTTCGATCTTGCCGGCGACTATGACGGCGTGACCGCGAACGCGTTTCGCGGCACGCCGACGCGGTTCTGTGTCATTTCGTTCACCAGCGATTGGTTGTTCCCGACGTCGGAATCGCGCGCGATCGTGCACGCGCTCAACGCGGCGGGTGCACGCGTTTCGTTCGCCGAGATCACGACCGATAAAGGACACGACGCTTTCCTGCTCGACGAGCCGGAATTATTCGCTATCGTTCGCGGCTTTCTGGAAGGTGCCGCGCGGGCGCGCGGGCTTACGAGGTCATGATGCTGTCTCGCCTCAAATACGATCTCACCATGGCGGAAGCTGCGCGCGGGCCGGGCGGCTCGCGTGTCGACTTGCTCGTCGTCGCCGACATGGTGGAACCTGGCGCGAGGGTACTCGACGTCGGTTGCGGCGATGGTGAGCTGTTGCGTCTTCTTGAGACGCGCGGCGTCGACGGCCGCGGCATAGAGCTGTCACGCGAAGGCGTGAACGAATGTGTCGCCAAGGGTCTTGCCGTGGTTCAGGGCGACGCCGATACCGATCTCGAGAACTATCCCGACGATGCTTTCGATTTCGTCATTCTGTCGCAGACTTTGCAGGCGACGCGTCAGCCGCGCGTCGTGCTTGAGCACATGCTGCGTATCGGCCGCCACGGCATCGTGTCGTTTCCGAATTTCGGCCATTGGCGGATACGCCTGCAACTCTTTTTCGGCGGTCACATGCCGCACACCGACAATCTGCCCTATGCGTGGTGGGATACGCCGAACATCCACTTTTGCAGCATCAAGGATTTCCGCGAACTCTGCCGCGCGGTGGGCGCCAAGATGGAACAGGCCGTGGCGCTCAACGCCTGGGGCGGCCGGATGCGGCTGAAAATGCCGTGGTGGTTCTGGAATTTGTTCGGCGAGCAGGCGGTGTTCTTGCTGAGCCGGCAGGACTAGAACCGCCGGCTTCAATCGCCTTGCCCCGGCTTTGGCGAGAAATATTTTTCAAATTTACCGGCGGCACCGTCGAATTCCTTGGCGTCGGCGGGAGGTTCCCGCTTGATCGTGATATTGGGCCACACCGCAGCGTATTCAGCGTTCAGCTTGAGCCAATTCTCTAGGCCGGGAAGAGTATCGGCGACAATGGCGGCTGCCGGACATTCCGGCTCGCAGACGCCGCAATCGATGCATTCGTCCGGATGGATGACGAGCATGTTGTCGCCTTCGTAAAAGCAATCCACCGGGCATACTTCCACGCAATCCATGTATTTGCATCTGATGCAATTGTCGGTGACGACAAATGTCATGCCGTGCTCCGCGGCGCGTTCGGTGCGGACGAGACATTCGGCGGCCATGGCCGGTTCGGACGATAGAACACGGCGAGCTTGAGGCTTTCTGCAATGCGCCGCGCCTTGTCGCAGAACGCCGCGGCGAGCGCCGCATCGAACAATTCGCCGCATGTCTGTTCGAACAATGCGAGCCAGCGATCGAACAGCCTCAGTTCGATGCCTGCGACGCCCCGGTGCACGGTCACCGGGTTTCCCTTGTAGCGCCCGCTGGTCAGCATCACCGACGACCAGAAATCGCACATCGTGGCAAGGTGCGGACCCCAGTCGCCCGGAATGGCGCGTTCGAATATCGGGCCCAGTTCCCGGTCCGCGCGGACTTTTTCGTAAAACGCATCGACCAGCCGCCGGATGGCGTTGTCGTTGACCTGAACGAATTTCATGATGTGCTCCGTTACACTGTGATGGCGACGACAGTGACGGCGGCCAATGTCCACACCAGCGAGTTGACGAGCATGCGGACCAGATCGCGATTGTCCGCATCGCCGATCTTCAGTGCGTTGCAGGCGAGATTGCCCGGTAGCAGAAAAAGCCGTCCCAAAGCACTGCCGATCTCTGCAAGCGAGGTCATGGCGGCCGCCTGTCATTAAATAAGTACGGTGCGTACCTCTTTATCGGCTCTTGCCTATTAAAGCAATATGATAAATACTTGTTTACGAGAAAGTGACATGAGGGAGATGCCGGCATGCGCCTGACCGTCTACACCGACTATGCGCTGCGCCTGTTGATGTATCTTGCGCTCAAGGACGACGGGCTGGCGACGATCGCCGAAATCGCGAAGAGTTACGGCATTTCGCGCAATCACCTCATGAAAGTCGCATACGAACTGGGCGCGGCCGGCTATATCGAAACGGTCCGCGGCCGGGGCGGCGGCTTGCGGCTGGCGAAGCCGGTCGAAACGATCGGATTAGGAGATGTCGTACGCCGTACCGAGCCCGATATGGCACTCGTCACCTGCTTCAAACCGGTCGAGGCACCTTGCGCCATCAGGCGCTGCTGCGTATTGCGTGATGCCCTCCAACGCGCGTCCTTGGCGTTTACCGACGTCCTGGATGGATACTCGCTTGCCGATCTGGTGCGGCCACGCAGCCGGCTGCGAACCATGCTAGCCATCGCTCCGCTGGCTTGAACCGCGTTTATGATTTATGAGAACGCCGCAGCCGGCGCCCCTTTCAGTCATGTTTGGGCGCAGGGCCCGTAGCTCAATGGTCAGAGCTAGCGGCTCATAACCGCTTGGTTGGAGGTTCGAGTCCTCCCGGGCCCACCATGTAATCTCTAGGTTTTTTGCTTTCGCTGTGCTGCATTTTCCGGCTCGACCAATGATACGACCAATGAAACGTTCTCGGGCCGTCCCGAAACGTTCTCTTGTTGTTTCGTGATCGCGGTCGCGGCGGCACGCATGTAGTCTGGGTGATGGTGGCCGTAGGTACGCTCAAGGATCGCCGCTGACATGCCAAGGTAGCCAGCAGCCTGCCAGATCGGTACGCCGCGCTGCATGAGCCACGTCGCTGCGGTGTGCCGGAGTGTATGCGGTGTCACTTTTCCCCAGAGGCCCGCGATCTCAACCGCGTGCCGAAAGCCAGTCTTGACCGATTTTACCGGTACGTCGTGCCATTCGACGAAGTGCGACGTAACCACTCCGCGGCGGACCCACCGCCGCATGTGGGCCAATAGCCGGGGCGGGATTGGCGCTGGCGTCTGCCGCTTGTTGGACGGACGCCTCCCGATCGCGAGCCGGTAGTAGATGCCATGGTCGAGATCGACGAACGCATGGCCCTGGCTGCGATAGGGGGACGCCGCGGCGATTGCGCTGGCGCGCGTGCCTGTGTACAGGCCAATAATTATGAACCGGGCCAGATGTCGGAGCGGCCTCTTCTCGGTAGTGATCGGGAGGCCCTTCCGGCCGCCCCGATGGACGGTTTGCTTCTCACGATATCGCCAGCAGGCCCAAATCAGCTTCGCGGCTTCGGAGCGCGTCAGCCACCGGTCGCGAGGTGCTCCTCTCTGCGGCAGCGTCACGCGCACAACGCCGTGATGCAGGCCCTCCTTGGCATGGTGGTTGATTGCCGCGCGCAATGTCTCAAGGTCGGTACGGGCACCACCCGTCTTGCCGCGAGCGGCGACGTAATCGCGGCACTCCGCAGCCGTCACTTTCGAGATCGTTTTGCCACCCCAAAATTCGTTGAGCCTTCCAATTGCCCGTTCGAGCTTCGGTTGATCGGTAATAGCGGGGCCGCGGTCATCCAGGTAGATCGACAGCACATCGGAGAGGTCGATCTGGTCGATGTCCTTGACCAGTCGTGACGGCCTGTACTTTTCGGTGATGTAGGCGGCTAGGCGCTTTTGCGCTTCGCGAGCCTCATCCTCAAGGCAGCCTGTGGCGACATGTCTGTCGCCGTCGATAATGATCCAGACGGCGCTTGCCACGCGCTTGCCGTCCCTTCGGCGTGTGCGCCTGAGCCACAATCTGGCGCCTTTATTTCGACGCGGCATAGTTCCCTCATCTGTTTGATGTTGGCGAGTGTGGTGAAGTCTTTGCCCGCGATACGCTCGACAACGAGGTTTCCGCGCGCAGCTTCTCTACGCAGGCCGGACGCCGTCATCGAGCCGTCAGGAAAAGCGATCTCGGCGGCTACCCCAAGCCGTAACGGATCATCGGCGGAAATTTCGCGAGCTGAAGGAGATTTCTTGAACGACATCACACCAACCAACCCGACAGACGAATAGCTTTCGTCGGTGAGCGCAGGCTCCCGACGGGGGGAAGGTGTTGGTGATGTAAATGAGGTCGAGCTAATAGGACTTGGTGTAGGCCGCAGGTAATGCGCAGTTTTAGATGTGTCAAGTGTTGCGAGTGCTCGGGATGCTCGGTTCGAAGTTTGAGGCGAGCGGTCGAATGCCGCGCTCACCGTGGAGCAGCTTGGTGCCGAGCTCGGCATGACCTGGGATAAGCTGATTATCTCAATCAATGACGCTGACGCTCGCTCTGCGTACACGTCCGGCGTGAGATGCTGCCATTGAGCCGTCTGGGAGGGCCAACGCCGCCACTGCGCTGAGGCGCAGTGGCGTGTCGGGTCTTTGAGCGAGGCATAGCAGTGTCAGGTTTATTTGCCGAGATCGCGCGGCTTCTTCGACTTCTTGTTTTTGGTGGATCCGCCCCATTTCTTCTTTATCTTGGCCTTCTTCGGCTTCTGCCGCGGCCAGAAAAATTCGATGGAGCGATGCCGTCCGCCATCGGGCCAGGTGAATTGCTCTCGCAACTTCTCCGATTGGCGCTGCGTGTCCGTCTTGTGATGGACCAACGTCACGCGACGCCTAGTGACCAGCCAATCCACTGCGAGATCGCGCTGCTCGGCGCTTGAGAAAATACTCGTGAAGGATCCCCACTTGATCAGATAGCGATTTTGCTCACCCGCCTGGTCTTTAAACCCGACCCCGTTCTGCAAATCGGCATCGGTCCGGTTGGGAATGCTGGCGCGGAGCGTCTTCAATGCTGCCAGTCCTTGCCTCAGAACTACACCCTTATCCGGCAACAGTTCCCGGGCGCCAACGAAGCTCTTCTTCAACGCGGTGCGAAGTTCCATTTTAGTCCACGGCAACGCGCCACATTCGATACCGAGCACACCTCCGGCATAAAGAACGCCGAATTTTTGCGCGACGTCACGTGCAATCGAGCCGTCTGATGCTAAGCACGCGTAGTTGACGAAGTAATCGACATGCTTGCTGACGGTTGCGGGCAACGACGCGCCCTTTTCAATGAGGCTCTTGATGTATTGCCGAAATACCTTTCCGTGGTTTTTCCCAATGGCCTCGACAATCGCAGCGAAGTTGCTGTCTGGGCGGCGGTCAGGTTCCGCGTCGAAGATGTGATCGAGCCCAGAAAATACAGCGGGGACGTCAATCAGGCGGCGTGCCTCGCCCTGCTGACGCTCTGTGTTGGATTTGGCAGCCATATCGCGCACGGCTATTTCCGACGAGGTCAGAACGATGGAGGTCCAGGCACGCTGTCTTCCACCGCGGGTGACCGTATAGGCTGCTGACCGGCCGGTTTCATTGCCCTGCGCGATACTGTAGGCGAGGTCGCGAATCCGCGAATATTTCTCGCGGTAGGTGCCGGCCAGGGTGTTTAGGTCATCAATCGGAAAGACCGTGTCATTAAATTCGGCGAGCCGCTCCTCCAATCGAGCGTTCGTCACTTTCCAAGAGATCAGATCTTCAGGCCGAGCGATGCCAATCACCGAGGCCGCAGCGAGCGTTGCAATGCTCTTGCCTGCAGCGCTTGGACCAAACAGGTTGATCGTAAAGGACTGACGGCCAAGAAGTGTGAGAAGCGGGGCACCGAAGGCTACGCTGATCGCGGTCATAAGAGTCGTCGAGCCCCGCGCCGGTTCGGCCACGGTCTGGCGCCAGTCTGTCAACCGTCCTTCAACAGACCGTCGACCGGTGCGGTCGATGACGGCATTCGATTGGCTAACACCCAGAATCCGCGAGTTGGGCTGTCCGATCAGCCCAGATGGCGTCACGAAGCCGCTGCGATCCGGAAGCCAACCGGTATTCGCCTCATAGATCAGTTCGACGTCGGGCGTTGCGGCCGCCAAGCTTTGCGCGAGATTTTTAAAATCGAATTCGGGCGGCGCCACGAAGCCCGCGTCACGGAGCCGGTCTTCGAGCGCGGCGGGATCGGCCACAATCGAGGGCGACAACTTCAGCGTCTTCGTCGTCAAGTCCGGGAGCGGGAATTCGATGTCGTCAATGTAGGTGTCGTTTGCCTTGTCGTGGATTCTAGCGGTCTTTTGAACATTCCCTGTGGAGTCGTTGGGCATGATGAGGTTCCTCAATGGGTGTCTGATTCCATGCACGGCGTGCACGGCTGTTTGTTCGGTTATTGCGTTTGATGTTTCCGGCGCTGGTCAATGACTGCAGTGTTGTGAGTTTTTCGACCCGATCCCGCCTGTGACTCGATTATTTGTTAGACAACAGGCGTTTTTCAGCCGAAAAAACCCAATTCACTGATACAGATCCTCACTCCAGCTTCTTGATCTTCAGCTTGACCAAGCCGACGTGTTGACCACTGCGGGTCATGCGAACGCCGCGAAGGAACAGCCTTCCAGCAAATCCGACCTTGTGCATCCAGATCATCGCCTGGATGTGTTCGGCAGCGGTCAGGGAAACCTTGCGGGTGTGCCAGCAGGTTCTCCGGTTCTCCGGGAGACCGACTTCCGTCTGGTAAGCGATGCGACGAACAAAAAAGGTCTTGAAGCCGTAGGAGATGGCTTGGGCCGAGCCGTCACACTCCTTGATCTGAACTGGACGACGAACGACATCGGTTGATGGATACTTCTGGCGGAGTACCTTTGAGAGGATATCGATCCGGGTAGTACTGGCGAACAGGTAGAACTGGGGCTGCCAGCGGATGCCGAAACCCTTTTGGGTGTCGTCGTTCAGGCTGAGGTCGATAGCGCCGACGAGCCAGTCGAGCCCGCCAATATCCTTGATCGATTCAAAGAGGGACCGCTTCAGCCGAGTGGGGTCCAGGTTACCAAGACTTCCCGCACGCACGCGGTGGTCCGGCAGGACAATGCTAATGGCGTGTAGCCGTGCAGGGTTCGTCGCTGCCGCCAGCTTCTCGGTCTCGGAGACCCACCAGCGTTGAAACGCCCTGCCGCATACTGGGCAAGCACCGCTCAGACACCGGCGAGCGGGTCTGCAGGCGGATAATATGTCGGCTAGCGGTTCGGCGGCTGGGTCAGCGGTTTCGGAATCCCGCTGCAGGCGCTTGATGGCCGCTATACGATTATTCTTTGCTTCCTCTGCGGTGGGGCAGTTCACCCACGATGGAAACCCCCCGCGAAAGAGCGTTTTGTCCTTCAGAATTCGTGCGACCGAAGGGGTCGAAGCGGAGATTGAATTGAGCTGAAGAAGCCGGGGCATCGGGTGTCCTCATCGCAAACACCCGATCCACTTATCCGGTAGAAACCTCCTTCGTAATTGGGCCAGACCTAGCCAAGCCTAGGTTATACTGCCGTCAACCTAGGTTAGCGGCGTGGTACCCTAGCGGGGGTTTGGATCTCGATTCGAATTCCAAGCCCCAGCCCAGACTTGCATTTACTGATGAGCAACGAACCCAACACTCCAACGTCAGTCGACCTAACGGATCTCGTTGAGGTCATGTGCGATTATCGCCGAGAAAAATTTCCATTTGAACGCTCTATAGCTGCGATGACCTTTTGCGTGTGGCTACACTATCCCCGCCTGCCTGCCGTCATTGAATATGGGCGCTTCGTCGCGGCGGCGAACATAATACGGTCTCTCAGGAATGATTCAGCGACGATGTCGTCTAAGGCTAGCCGAGATATCAAAGAGGTTTTTGCGGCGTTAATTACGCCTGAAGTTGTATCCACTACACTGTTTGATCGAGCAGTGTTCGAATATTTGGGGGAATTCGAATTTGACGAGATTGGCACTGCAGAAGGAGTCTCAAATTTTCTGTTGAGGTGTCCGACTGACTTAAAGCCCAGCCTGAATAAGGCGTTCTTTTTTTGCGATGAAGCAGGTTATCCGGGGAAGAAGTCGATTTCGACGGTAAAAAAGGCATGGGCTCAATTTGCGGCAGTCACGCCATTTGCGTCTGCGCGCTTTTTCATTCAGCTCGAAACACTAACACGAGGTGATAATGCATCTTCGGGAGTAGACCCATTTCGCTTGCCGCCTGATCGTCCTAAGTCGGTCGATGACGCGCACCGATTAATGAGTCGTACAAAGGAATTGCGGGAATATTTTTCCGCTTGCAGGTTTATTCAGGAGAAACTGATTGAGACTATTGGCAGAAAGGGTACGCCTACGTTTATGACTTTTCCAAAATCCATTCAGCCGAAGGCAATAACCATCCACCCACTCGATCCGAAGCAAATCGAGATCGTGGAGCGGTACCGCGCCCCAAAATCAATTTAAACCTGGAGTGGCTTCAGTTGCGTGAAAGTCATTCCAACGACCTTGTTTCTCGCCCCCGTATTAGATCAGAATTCGGAACGATCTTTGCGGTTCTCTTGCTTTGTTTTGTTTCGACATCGTGCGGCAAACCGATCACTCTCCCACAGTTATTTCCGGCCTTGACCGGCTTATCGGATGCGCCTGCGCTAAAAATCGTGGTTGGCTGGATGGGCCTTTCACTACTGTCCCCCATCAGTGCGGATTACCCACTCAAATTACAAAACGATCAATTTGAGGGCGTGGGTACATTCAAGATGGCAACGGCGACCACAACCCGTGCAATTACCGTCCCACGCGGTCCCGTACGAGCTTTTCTAACTGCGGTAGGCAAAGTTGAGCTGGTCGAAAAAGAATATAAGCCGCGGATTGGTCACACCGATGATTATCCCTCGCTCGGCTTCGAAGTGGACACCGCGCAAGGCCCATTGAAAATTGAGACGCAATCGCAGGCGCGGCAGTCAGATTCCGGAAACTACCCTGACCGAACACCCTGGGCGATCTACTACCTAGGTCGCACGTTCGTCGTCATTGCAAGTGATTTGGATCGAGCCTTTGAGGCGTTGGAGCCATATTTGCAATACGACGAGATGCACGATCAACTCAGGAAAGAATTGCTCTCACACGGTGGCTCGCCGCGATAAGGCTGCTCGGAGGTGTCGAGACGCTGACTGTCCTTCAATATTCTTCAGCCAGCATAATCGTCAGTACACGCTCTGTAACCGCTGGATCTGTTGGGTCTGGCGAATGACATGTCAGACTGGTGTCGTAGTAATCGATCTTGAAAAATATCACGTTGCCATCGACCTCGACGGCGCCAAAGTCGTGTTCTTCGTGGGGATCATTGGCGGTACAGAAATCGTCAAAGACCTCTATCGTCTTGACGATCCGAGCAACGACTTCGGGGCCTAGAGCCGCGATACCGATGGTCATAACAGCCCGCCCTGACCCTATGTTGCGACGGATATGATCATTGAGTGTGCGAATGCGCTCGGTGCTTGTGGTTTCGTTTGGGCCCGACATGGTTGTCTCCATAATATGCGCACGCCAAGGCCGCCGCCGACCGAATGCTCGGTCGGCGAGGGCAGGTGAGCTGATGAAGGTTAAGGGGGATTAGAGAGGGGCTTATTCCGGCGGAGGAGGCTCAGACTTCCTCTGGCTCAAAAGCGCGACCGCATGGATGTCGCGAAAAAACTCGCCCTGTGCGGGGAAGTCTCGCCACTTCAAGACAAGGCTCTTTGCATGGCGCCTGACAACAAAGGCAGGCCACCAGCCATCGCTCAGGTTTTCTTCAGCGAGGACCAGGTGGGAGGGGCCGATTTGATCGGCGGCCACGGGGTGCGAAGTGCAAATTACACCAATCTCGCCGCCTACCAGGTCATTTAGCTTTTGATACAGCGCCGGATGGATCTCCGGTATGGCGCTCCTATCCGCCGCATCAACGTCACCTTTTGGGAGTTTGCGCGCGACCGACATTTGATCTGGAGTGGTTGCTATTCCAACCCGCAAGCCGAAATGCAGTGCGAAGCGGCTGACAATCGCTTCGGCGTCGTCTGCGAAATACGCTCCTCGCGGCTTTTTCTCCTTATCCAGCCCGAACAGGACAATACATCTGTTGCTCGTGGTCGTCTTGACAGGGGTCTTAATCGTCCTGGCTGGGACCTTGGTCTTCTTGGATGATTTTTTCGGCATGTTGATCTCCTGGAATCAAAAGAGGCCCTGCGAGGGGCCTCTGGGTGGTCTTGTGATTATCTCCGACACTCTACAAACTCACCTCACTCCTGCACGTGTCCGCGACCCTGCGTTTGAGGTTGCAAAGCAATCCGGTCGCATCGGTCGTACAAAACGCAACGGGCATTTCTACATCGATCTCGGCTATCAATTTTATTGGCATTGCAAATGTCCAACCCGAGTTGGGCGCAATAGCGCCAGATCGCGTGTTGGACAAACCTCGGAAAGACCGGCGGGTAAATAGGATTGCTCCGTCTCGCGTCTATTCGGGTCGCGATCCGCCCGATAATTTCCGCGCAGCCCTTTGGACGGGAGCAAACCGGTCCGTAAGCGTGGTCGGCGTTGAACCGACGCAAGATGCCCGTTCGATGCAGAAAATTGTGAACCAGTGTGTCGATAGCGATCATGCTGGCGCCGGTCTCCAGCCACAGCCGCTTTGACTTGGGCGCGGACATCAGCACATGGGCGAGCGTCATATTCAGGGTCTTATCTGATACGCCGAATATGTCGCGGAGCGGTTCAATCAATGCCGCCCTCAGTTCCTGAGCGCTGGCTTTTCCTTTTGGCGCGGATTTCTCGGCTTGCTTTAGCTGCTGATCAATCCAGCCGACCAAATCGTTGTCGGCCACGTCGCGGATGAATAAAAATAGCGAGGCGGCCATCTGATTGAGGCGGCCGTTTCGCAAAGCGTGTTTGGGCAGCGGACAAGCAGAAAGCAGTTTTGGCTTTGCGCAGGTCCGGGCGCTCTTTTTGTATCCGCAATTCTGGAACGCGACAAAGCTCTGCAATTTGGGGCAGGCGAGGGGAGCTGACATCGCTCGTTTGATGTCCCGCCAGCTCACCCGACCATGCCGATCCATGTAGGTGTATGCAGCGTGGTCACTGATGCCCTGGAAGGAGAAGGCCTCCATCAGCAAGCCAAACAGATAGGGCGTGTCTTTGGCTTTTATGGCCCGCCGCAAGAGCTTGGTGTCATCGTCCCGATTGCCGATGAGATGCGCGTCCCCAGTCAGCGAGCAGACCGTACCCACCAAGGCTACCGCGTGGGCCGTCGTTCGCCGGTCTCGGGAGCCGTTTTGATTTTGGGAGCTTTTATTTTTGCCGGGCCGATTTTGTTTGGTCCGGCCTTTGACCATCAGTCTAGATTGGACCGGAGTAGGATATGCCCCCAAATTCCACAATATTGGGGTCGATATTCAAGTATATCATTCTCGACTGGAAGGATAAATTGGGGTCAATCAAAGATATCTCAAATGAATCGCTAACAACTACATTATGACATCACTTGACAGAACTGGCAAGATGCCATAAAATACTGATAAATCGGCCTTTCCGGCGATTTGCGCCGTGCCGCTGTCAGAAACGGGCTTTCCGCTCTAGTGGGGCTAAAAGGTTCGACTACGGGCTTCTGCGGGTCTTAGCTCGGTACACGCTTCCTGTGTGCCGGTCGGGGGCACATACAGCGTATTTTTCGTTCGCAGAATTTGCCGATCCCCGCGTCGAAGCGCGAGAAACGTAGATTCAGTGATTGCAGTCACATTCCCCTAGCCATGCTCGGTCCAGTATCCAGCCTCGTAAAAAGGGGTTGGACCATGAAAAAGCTGTTCTTTGTCCTCGCAGTTGGCCTCGCACTCGCGGCTGGATGCGTTACTGAAGTAGTTGCAATTCCCAATTGCTCCGGCAGCGCCTGTCAGGTCCAGTGAAGAACCATCTGGTCTCATCGATGACCCGCGTTGAGGATCAAACCCTAACGAGGCGGGAATTTGAAGTCGCCGATCTCGTCTATCTTGGGCTTGCCAATAAAGTCATCGCAAAACGACTTGGCGTCGTTGAAGGCACAATAAAAATCCACTTGCACAACATCTACCGAAAACTCCGAGTCCCTAATCGGACGGGGCTGCTGCGGGTGCTCGCAACCAAAAAAGCTATCGTGGAAAAAAATGCTGCTTAAAGCTCCCCTCCAGCGCGTTTGGCCTTCGGCATTGCTCATTGCTGGTTTGGCCCTCAGCGTAGGCTGGGCGCTACTTATCGGATATGGATTTGCAACGCTCATTGGAATGACGCTTTAGCAAAGACAACCCTGATGTGATGGCTTCGTTCAGATCAAACCGTTCAAGAAACGGCGGTGCCGTCGCGTCTACTCCCGGTTCTTAGCGGACAGCTCGAGCAGCGTGCCAATCGGTCTGGGAGGATACGCCAGGGAGGACATAGTTGCCGTTGCCCCCTCGAGACTAATTGAGTAGCAGACTAGCCTGGTCTTGATAAGGTCGCCGCAAGCTTGAGAAGATCGGCCTGCCGTGCGCAGCCGGTCTTCTCGAAAAGATGAAGCACGTGCGTCTTAACTGTACTCGGCGCGATGCCTAAAGAGCGCGAGATCGTGGATTGGGTAGCTCCGACTGAGATCATCTCGAAGATGCGCGCCTCGGCGGGTGTAAGATCGTATAGTAACGTCAACGCGTCGATCGGCATGCGCGGTGGGCTCGACGCCGGCGCTATAAACACAGCCACGGACGCGCGCTGAACCAGGCCTCCGCGCATCGTTCCCTTTCTTAGAGGCAGCACATGTATCACGTGAGGCTTGTCCTTGCGGCGCGCTGGTATGCCGATGCCCATCGGCCCCATACCGGCCTCATCACACGCAGCCTGACGAACGGCACGCTCAAGCGCCGCATTTGCAGCACTGTCGGGAAGTTCGAGTCGCCCTCTGTCGGATCGGAACAAATCGCCTGAATTCAATATGTCCGCGGCGGCCTTGTTAGCGTGGACAATACTGAGGAGCTGATCGACCAGCAGGATGCCGAAGGCAAAACTATCCAAAGCAGAGCCGAATGTAGCGGCCTCAATGCTCTTCATGTCGAACAGATTGCTTATTGTCACCGCACGCTGAAAATGCGGCGCCAGCAACCGTATTGCGTCAACGTCCTCCTGCCTAATGGGGACAGCCGATTCATGACGGTTGAAACCAAGACTTGCCAGGAGGGTTTCATCTTTAGCGATGAAAACAGCCATTCCATCGACGACCCCATGTTTGCGCCACTCGTTTGCGAATCGATTTGTCCGCGTCACCGCAGGATCGACGCACCATGAGTTCACGAAGGGCTCGCCCAGAGGGTGACTCTGAAATTGTTCAAGACCGCCCCACATTTCGACGATATCGGGAGCAAAATCAGGCATTCGCGCCAGCCAGTCCGGATCGACGCCGGCTGAGTATTGGCATATCGCCTGAGCGCCCGGGAAGCGCTGCACTCCTATGACCGACGATACAAATGAAAGTTCACTGCAGAGGACGGCGAGGACCTCTTCCCATTTTGCAGGTTCGACCACGCAATCGTAGATTTTTCCCACAATGTCCGAGAGTTTCTCGGTTGAGACGGAAATCGCCGCACGGTTCTTCCGAACCGCCTTCGCATCGGTCGATTGCCGATCGCGCCCTACGCTCAATTGCCGCCCCCGAGTGTGCCCGATGTTATAAACAAGTTTGCTTGCATCACCAAACACAGGTGGATGATCCGCGCTCGGTTAGAAAAAGGACCACATCGTGCGGAGGCAAAATAGGCCCCACTTCCAACTATTAGGACCGTCTCTCCACCAAATGGTGGACGACAGCCGGCTGGCTCTGGGCCACCATTCGCCGCGCAGCTTCATCGAGAGGATGAAGCCCGCGATGGTATTGGGGGCGTTAGATGAACTTTATCAGATCAGTATTCGCCAGCTTGTCCCTCGGTCGGGGGTCGCAGATAGCATTGCTGACAACACTGCTAGCGGCGGCGTTCGATTCATCCCCGCTCTCGGCATCGACCTTACTGGGAACTGCTCAACTCAACGGCGATACGCTTGCAAAAACATGTTTCGACAACGATTGCACCCAACAGGAGGTCGTCAGCGGCAACGCGTCTACTGTATCGCCCGATAGTTCAGCACAAACTACAACTACGCCGTCCACAGCGCCGAGCGTCTCCAGTCGCTCCGAGGCCGATATACTGCCAGCTGGTGGATCAGCGCCGAATTCATTTACCTCCATCGCGAAGGCACAGGCGTCGATCAATTATTTCTTCGAAATTGTCGGACCGCAGAATATGTCGATTCCTGTTTTGATCTCAGCAAACGGAAACATTTCCGTCACCGGCAACTTCGCATCGACTGGTTATCTCGAATATCTCGCGGAAGCCCGCCTCATCATCCCCGTGGCCAATCAAGACATATCCTTTGATGAGAATGTTCCAAGCACCACGAATGGAACGGCGAGCAACAGCTTTGATATTAGTGGAACCTATAATTTACAGACCAACACCGCCTATCAAGTCTTGATGCAAGTTAGCACAGGTGTGGACGTCAATGAACAGGTCACCACAACTGCCTTAGCCGACTTGATTGCAACGGCTTCGATTGATCCGTCATTCCAGATTGGCTCCGGTTTCAGCGACTACTCAATCGTCTACTCGGACGGGATCGGCGATTCTCCATCCACGACGCCATTGCCAGCTACGCTACCGCTCTTTGCGGGGGGGCTTGGATTCCTCGGTTATATGGCGCGTCATAGGCGAAATGCGAAGCAGGCTCTCGCTGGTGGTTGACTCCAGATAACAATCGGAAATTGAGAGGCTGCCGGAAGGTGGCCTTTCTATTTATCGAGAAGTCCGTTCCTGGCCCGGAGCGGACGCCGAGGCGGAGCCGAGGAAAGTCCAATTTCGAAGTAACAGCAGATATCGAGAGCGCTGAGCTCACCTCAGCGGGGCGAGCTTTTTAATTCCGATAAAGGGATTTATCGGAAGTAATTTCCATGTCGGCTTTCGGGCAAAGCGGACGCAAGATATTCGCTGATCGCGTCAGCTTTTTGACCGGAACCGGACACCGATAATGCCTTCAAAGATCTCTAGGTGCGTGCATTGAATGCAAGTTGCCTTTAGCCGTAGTGTCAAAGTGCAGAGGTAATATCCTCGGGGGAGACACCAATGACATTAGTGCGAATGTTTCCACTCTTAATATTCTGTCTATTTGTCGGAAGTGGTCCGGTAATGGCATTTGAAGCCGGCTTGGGATGTAAGGTGACCGACGGAGACCACAAAGGGATGACTGGGACTTACAATACGAACGGTGACTGTGTGAAAGTGAGAAAAGTCAACGGCGGGAAAAAAACAACCGTCGTCGAATGTGGCCCACCGAGCAGATGCACCTCAACAGCGACAGGCAGCCAAAGCCCCATTGTTACCGGACCGCCGGCCTCAACCAAGAAAGCCCAATGACTGCGGGAGCGCACTGCTGATGTCTGCTTCTGGCCCATAGCGGACTCGCCAGCCGGCGACAGTCGCGGCAGCTTTCGGGGGTAAAGCAGACATTGGGACTTGAGCGCGTCGCGGCAGCTAATGACCCGAAGCGGATATGAAGTTGCCATCGTGCACGAGCTGACGTCCGGGTTTGTCCAAACCGGGAACATCAGAAGAACTGTCGTGTCAAAAGACGCTGATCCGGCTGCGACATTCTCGCACTATCTCGAACGATGTATTGACTCCCTCGGTGGCTGCCGCAAGGGTTTTGACGGCGACGGATTTTTTTTGCTGCGCGACGGCTGCCTGTTCGGCGGTGCTGTCTCGGGCATTAAGGGGGGCGACGTGAATCGTATTCAGTTGATTGTTGCGTGTTTTAGTGTGGGCGCTGTTGCACTTGCCAGCACAGGAGCCACAGCGACGACAGCGACGATCCAAAGTACGGATTCGGTCTGGAATTACGCCAGCAACGTCGCCGGGTCAGGTTCAACAACACCGACGGAGATCGCGCTGACGCCCGGCGCGGGGCAGGTGCTGACGTTTTCGAGCGTCACAGGGATGGTCAATATTACAGATCCCATCTCTAGTTTGAATTTTGGGCCTGACGGCGGCCATGGCTTGGCAATAAACATGAATATCAGCGCTGCCGCAGGTCTCTCGGGCATCCAATCTTTCAACACCAGTTTTCTTGCCGGCGTATTCTTGAACGGGCATGAGGGCGACATGAGCCACACTGCCCCTGCGACTCTCGATTTTTCCTCCAACTACAATTTCACGTCGCTTTCGCCGTTGGACGATCAAGTGTTCTTCATCGGCGACGGGCTGACGGGAACGGGATCAGGGTCGGTCCAAGTTTTCAATGTGCCGTCGGACGCAACGTTCCTAGTTCTGGGGATCACGGATGCGAATGGATATAATGGGCCACCCGGCGCGTATTTCGACAATGCTGGCTCATTTACCGCCGTCTTCAGCATTGAACCTACGACCACACCGCTGCCGTCCACGCTTCCTCTCCTAACAGCTGGCCTCAGCGGGTTGGGGATGCTTTTGCGTAGGAAGCGGAAAGCCGCTGCTATCGCAGCCTAGTAAAATCGCCTGATTGAATTCTGGAAGGACCGCCGCAGCTGGCGGTCTTTCTTTTTGCGCTGATCATGTTGCAGTGCATGAGTCCGCTATTGGCCCTTAGCGGACACGCCGGTCGATTGACACGCGCGGCAGCTTTCGGGGGTAAAGATGGGGTAATCGGCCGGCGATGTTGTGGATAGCGGAAGAATTTGGGTGCTGCGCTTCAGGCTGATGGTGAAACGAGGTCACCGTGGTTACGGGCCTCAAGCATCAGAAGGAGAAGCGCAGCATGGACCATTTTGCTGGACTGGACGTATCGGTCAAGGAGACCAGCGTCTGCATTGTGGATGACACTGGAAAGATCGTTCGCGAAGTGAAGGTTGCGAGCGAACCGGAAACGTTGTTGGCGGTGCTGAAGAACCCCGCCTGTCACTTCAAGCGGATTGGCTTGGAAGCCGGGCCGCTGTCGCAATGGCTTTTCAGCGGTCTCGCCGAAGCGGGTTTGCCGGTGATCTGTGTCGAGACGCGGCACATGAGGGCTGTGCTGAAGGCGCAGATCAACAAGACCGACCGCAACGATGCACGCGGCATCGCGCAAATGATGCGGGTGGGACTTTATCGTCCGGTGCATGTGAAGACGCTACGCAGTCAGAAACTGCGGATGTTGCTGACCCATCGCAAGCTGTTGCAGTCGAAGGCTATCGCCATCGACAACGACCTGCGCGGTACTTTGCGTAACTTCGGTCTCAAGGTCGGGATGGTCGGGATGGCGAAGTTCGAGGCCCGCATCAAGGAGCTGGTCGAGAACCTCCCTGACTTGGCCGTTCTGGTCGAACCGCTGCTCATTGTCCGGCGGGTGCTTCGCGAGCAGATAGCCGTCCTGCATCGCCGCTTGCTTGCCGTCGTCCGGGACGATGACGTGTGCCGGCGTCTGATGACCGTTCCCGGTGTTGGCCCTGTGGTGGCGCTGACCTATCGCGCCACCGTCGACGTGCCGGCTCGCTTTAGGAACTCCAAGGCGGTCGGGGCGGTATTTGGACTGACGCCATCCCGACATCAATCCGGCGAGCGCGACCGCCCCGGTGGCATATCGCGATGCGGCGACGAGATGATGCGGGCCATGCTCTACGAAGCGGCCCAGGTCATGCTGACCCGCACCGACAAGTGGTCCTGGCTCAAGGCCTGGGCGATGAAGATCGCCAGGCATCGCGGGATGAAGAAGGCGATCGTTGCGCTGGCACGCCGGTTGGCCGTGGTCATGCACCGCATCTGGGTTGACGGCACCGAGTTCCGCTGGACCCGGGACGCCGTAGCAGCATGAAAGTCGTGCAGGATCAAAAGCGATAGGAGAAACTTGAGTTCCACCCAGCGGTGGAATGATGTCCCTCGCGGGACGATGGATGAGGTGAGTTCGTGTGTCCGCTTGGACCCGTCGTCCGTCTGACGGCAAGGCCGCGGTAAAGATTGTTCCGCCTCGTCTTCGAATCCCATGATGGAAGGGCCTTAGTGCCGATTCCGAAGAGAAGCACGAGCCCGTGAGTGACATCGACACTGTGGTGGTGGGTAGACAGTCAAAAAGCGCTTGACCCCAAACGGCCGATTAGAGAAGCGGACACCAAGATTTGGGTCGGTCGCGGCAGCTTTCGGGGGTAAAGCGGACATTGCAAATCAACTGCCTCGAGGCAGCTAATGACCCAAAGCGGACATCGGCATCGACCAAACTCGCGGAACGGACGTCACGGAATATCCGGCAGAATTACCCGGATTACTCCGGCTTAAGTCCTGCGAACTGTACAACCTTCCGCCATTTCTCAGTCTCTGCCTCGATCAGATTTTTGAATTCTCCGGACGACCCACCAATCACTGTCGCGCCTAGGTCACCGAGTTTGCCTTTTATTTTGGAGTCGCTGAGGATGACATTAATTTGTTGATTTAGCTTGCCAACGATCTCCCCTGGAACTTCACGTTGCGTGCCGACGCCATACCATCCGCTCGCTTCGTAGCCGGGCAACGTCTCGCTGATTGTCGGCACGTTTGGCAACGCTGATGCGCGCTCGCTCGTCGTAACTGCGAGCGGTCTCAGAGTTCCAGCTTTGATATGCGCGATCGAACCAGGTGTGGTGTCAAACATCACTTGAACTTGGTTCCCCATTAACGCGGTGAGTGCTGGGGCTACGCCATGAAAAGGAATGTGCGTCATCTCCACGCCAGCCATCATCTTAAACAATTCGCCCGAAACATGCTGCGGCGTACCGACGCCCGACGAGGCCATATTGAGCTTTCCCGGATTGGCTTTTGCGAAAGCAATAAACTCGGCAACTGTTTTTGCAGGAAATGTTGGATTTACCTCCATGACTAGAGGGGTGCGGATCAGTCCAACGACAGGCGCAATATCCTGGACGAAATTGAAGTTGAGCGACGGAAATAATGATACGTTGACAGCGTTGGCCGCCGTGACAAGCAGAAGCGTGTAGCCGTCCGGCGGCGCACGAACGACATTCTCGGTTCCGACGTTTCCACTGGCGCCTGGGCGGTTCTCGACAACCACCGGCACGCCGACGCTCTCTGAGAGAGGTTGGCCTACGAGGCGAGCGAGTATGTCCGCCGGCCCGCCAGGAGGGTATGGCACGACCCAGCGGATCGGACGCGACGGATAGCTTTGCCCCCACGCGATCCGCGACACGGGTATGAGCGCGGCAGCGCTCGCTGCCAGACTTAGGAATTCACGACGGGGAAGTTTCATGGCATGCGCCTCGTGCGATGCCGATGCTAGGCTTATTCTTGTCCCTCAAGAAGGGGCCGCAATGTCCGCTTTTGGCCCTTAGCGGACACGCCGATCGGCGGAAGCCGCGGCAGCTTTCGGGGGTAAAGCAGACATTGGGACTTGAGCGCGTCGCGGCAGCTAATGACCCGAAGCGGACATTGGCAAGCATCTCATGTTGCGGCAGTGAAGCTAGTGTCATCCATGATGACACCCTTCTTCCTAGCCAATACGATGCTGCCTTCTGAGCCTTGGAGGCAGGCCTTCGCCCCGAGAGGAAACGTTATGAAAACCTGCATGACGCTAATGCTCGCCACCGTATTCTCTTTTGCTGTTGCCAGTGTGTGGAACGCCGGAGTCGCTCTCGCCGCGATCGATAGCTTCCTCGATTTCACCCCGCCGACGCAGCCACCGCCGCCCCCTCCAAAGACCACCACCAAATCCTCCACAGGTTCCAGTACGACGAAAGGAGGCACAAATGCTGCGCCGACGGCGGGGCCGGCTGCCAAGGGGTCTAACGGCGGTGGCGGCGGCCACCATAAATAATGCCGCCCAAGCTGCGACGTAACGCCAGTAGCAACAGCCAAGTTCGCCGAACACTCGCGCCGCTCTTCGGCGCTATGGGTTTGTTTGGTTGCCGCAGGACGCGGAAGCTAGCCCCACGCGCCGCCGCTTGATGCAAGCAGCCTAGGGAGATACAGAAAGACCGCCGCGCGAGAAGCCGTCTTTCTGTATGCGCTCATGTTGCGGTGCGTGAGTCCGCTTCTGGCTCAAAACGGACGCGCCGGTCGGCAACGCCCGCGGCAGCTTTCGGGGGTAAAGCAGACATCGGAACCCAAGCGTGCCGTGTCCGCTAAAGACCCAAGCGGAAACTGCATGGGCTCGGCCGAGGCAGCTGCATCGAGGAGCAGCTCATTTCATGAGTGGATTAGAGAAACCATCGACAAGCTTGACCAAATCAACCTGGCGGTGGGTGCCGGTCTTTTCAAAGACGTGGCCGAGGTGGGTCCTTACCGTCGTAGCGGCAATGCCGAGTACCTCGGCGACTTCCGGCACGCCGCCTATATCGACAATGGCAAGCAAGACGCGGAGTTCGGCCATCGTCAGCTTGTAGGCCTTGGCTATAACTTCTGGTGGGGATGGAGCCTCCACCGCGGACTTATTTACGAATACCGCGGCGCTCGCGGAGTGACGTGAGCGCGCCCTCTCACGCGCACCAGAGCTGAGCGGCAGCACATGGGCAACATGGCGTGCGCCCTTTTTTCCAATGAGCGGCAACGCAATACCGGTTCCACCGATCGCCTCGTCGCCCCTGGACGCCGCCAGAAGGGCTTCCTGGAGACTCGCATCAATCTGTGCCTCGCTCGCCACCAGTTTACCTGCCGCTACCCGCATGACGTCAGCATCGTTTGTAAGGAAGTGGCCAGCGACGTTCGCATGAGCGATGTGTCCATTTGCATCGACAAGAAATATTGCCGCGGTAAGACCGTCGAGCGTCTGTGAAAGCATCGCCGCTTCAGCCTCCTTGAGGTTGAAGATCTTGGCGATTAGAACTGCGCGCCGGATGTGAGGACCCAACAGGCCCATGCGTCGGCGCATTTCTTCATCGACCCGCCCATGCCGCTCGTGGCGGAAGACGCCGAACATAGCAGATTTCGTCGTTGATTTTTCGAGGGTGACGCTGGCGAAATCAACTAAACCTTGCGGCTTTGCCCACTCCCGATAAAAGCGCGTTGTGAGGAACTCGTCGTACGGGACTAGATCGCTTGTTGCCACCGGTACTTCGGTTAGTGCGAAGAAACGCGGCGTCGTGATCGGATTGAGCTTCACGTATTTTTCGAAATAAAGGTTCCTATAAGCTGGATCGATGCCGCCATCTTCGAAATAAACGTCTCCGCCACCACTCGCGGCATCATTCCAGAATACGGCCGCCGATGCACCCCGAACGAACGCGGCGATTTTCTTAAGTGTGGCTGGCCATAGCGATCTATCGAGCGTTGTATCGTAGATGTCGCCGATCAGCGATGAAAGTAATTCCGCCTCGCGCGCATTCGCTGGATTGTCTTGCTTGGACACCGCGTGCTCTCCCGAGCGCGCCCGTATGAACGAGCCCTATAGTTCGTACCAAGGGTACTAAAAAGGGCGCAAAAGCGACAGCGTTGTGAAAAGGACTCAGGACAAGCTCCTACGCTCCCGGGCGCGTTCCCGGTTCCCTTTATCCTCCAATCGGAGGAGGCATTGGGCTACGCGCTAGGCGCATGATCTCTTTGGGGTGGCTGGATCATGAGAGACACGATGCCGACAACGTTGCCTCTTCGGGGTCAAGCCCCATCTCGGACTACCGCAAACAACCGCGACGGCGCGAAGAATTGGGCCGTCGATTGGGAACTGCCCTTGGTTCTTAGCTTTTGTGCCCTCGGTCTCTTAATCACGTTCAACTTGATGCTTCGTTTTCCAGATCTTGGAAGTTTAATCGCGCAATACAACCAGTTCTGAATCGGAGCCCACAGAGGAGGACACGTCGCCCGAACTCGCGCGACGAGATGCTGCAGGGGACGAATAAATGCAGGAGACGAAGATGCGTGCATCGCGATTCAACACCGCTCATGCGCTTATTGACGTAGCTGTGGCCTGTGTCACGTTTCTGAGCGCTTCAGGCACTCGGGCGGACACGGTTTACGATGTTTCTGAGACGCTCGGTGGTCTCGTACTTACGGGAACCATCACCACCGACGGTGTGACCGGAATTCTGAGTACGTCTGACATTACGAGCTACAATCTATCGTTAGTCGATCTCAGCAACCCTCCCGCGCCGATGAACCCGACTAATACAAGTGTGGATTTGCGAGGTAACGACCTCATAGCGACCTTGACCACTTTATCGTTCAACTTCGCGGATACGTCGGGGGATTATCTTTTTGATATTTTTCCGACTTGTGGCTATCCATGCGGTAATGCTGTTTGGCTTTCGGCGGGGGCTAACGGCGGATCCGTTGGCGCTTTCAGGCTGGAAGAAGCGTTTTCCCAGGATTCCTTTACTTCGGAAACAGTTCCGAAACAAACCGAAGAGGTGATCGCCACAGCGCCATCGGTGACGCCGCTTCCGGCAGCCTTCCCACTCTTCGCAACGGGCCTCGGCGCGTTAGGTTTGTTCGGCTGGCTCAGGAAGCGGAGAACGCTGCCCTCATACGGAGTGCAATCATGTGTGTGTTGAACAGGCTAGTAGCTAACGTTGCGTTGGTGATGGCTATGGTAGCGGGTACAGCCTTTATGGCTCTCCCTGCGAATGCCATGACTTGGGACCTTTCTAACGTTGTCTTTGCCGATGGTGGAACGGCCACGGGTACAATCACACCCGACGGCTTCGGCCTGGACTTAACCGCGTGGGACATCACCGTTTCTGGTGGAAGCGATGGTGACTTCCCAGGGTTCACGTTCAACACTACCCAATCTTCTTTCACCTTCAGCGGCCCCGGAGACTCGTTGGATCCGGAACCAGAAATCGACTTCCAAGCTTCGTGTTGTTTTGATACCGACATCAAGTTAATCCTGCCGGTCTTTTCACTGCCCGCAGCGGGTGGGGTGGTGGATTTGGCGACCACGGTATCGCCCTTTTTGAGCGGAGGCGTAAACTTTATCAGTGTTCAATCAATATCCCCAAACGTCAACGTAGAGTTCCAGAGGTTCATCGTCAGCGGCTCTCTAATCTCCGAGACGGCGGCTACGCCGCTTCCCGCCACTCTCCCGCTGTTCGCTACCGGCCTCGGCGCGTTGGGTCTTTTCGGCTGGAGTAGGAAGCGGAAGAACGCTACCCTCGCAACCTGATCAGAATATCTAATTGGGTTTCGGAGAGACCGCCGCAGTCGGCGGTCTTTCCGTGTACCTCGCACCGGTAATGTTGCGGTGCATGAGTTTGCTGTTGGCCCGAAGCGGACGCGTCGGTGTGCTGCGTTCGCGTCCGCTTTCGGGGGTAAAGCGGACGCGAACTGTCAGGACGATCGCGGCAGCTTTTGACCCTTAGCGGACACCCAGAAGGCGCCAAGGAATATCTGCCATCGGGATGAAAGCCGACATTCGGTTTGGCCGCTTAGCGTCCGCTAGTGGCCCCAGTCGGACCTCAGGCAGAGTTGAAACAAATCGGTCGGCGTTTATGGCAGTTCGCGTCATTTCGTGGTCGGGGCGTTCCCTTTTGGCATTTGTCAGGTCGTGGGAGACGATACACCAGCCCATCACTGTGACAGCGACGCAAAGATCAAACGTTGCCCCGACGGTTTGGGGACTATTCTGCAAACTCAGCTTTTGGTCGCATTTCTCGAGGCTCCGGAGATTTTCTCGGGCGTCGTCGCCGCAACCAAATGACGATGCCGCTAATCCCCAGTACCGGCGGTGACAGCCCGCACAGGAACACGACGACGCGCCAAAGCGGACTGGCGTGGCTACCTTCATGAATCCATCGCAGCCAGAGCGCCACACGGTCGCTGGCCGCTGGCGGGTCGGCCAATCGCGCTTCGCCCCCGACATCGTCCACGATTGCGTTATTCGTTACGCCATTAGGCGAAAGAAGTTCGATGCGCCATGCGGCCTGCCGTTTCGTCGGTAGTGCGATTGTCACAGCTGTTGATCCGGGAATCAGGGCAATCGCGGCGTCGCGCGCCTGGTCGATCGTTCGCGCGGTCGGATGCAACAGCGGCGCGGCAAACGCGCCGCGCTCCACTGATGTCGTGACGAATATCGAAGAAAGCAGGGCGCGGCCCTGTTGCGGGAAGCCCAGGAATATCCCTGTCGCCGAGACGACACCAAGCGGGACTGCAATCCATATCCCTGCCGTATGGTGGAGATCGGATAGTATGCCCGCGCCGCGGCTCCATTGCAGTCCGCGCCGGAAACCGCCTTGTCTCGGCCACCACATATAGAGGCCGGAAAGCACCGATGTCAGCATTGCGACGCCCATCCAACCGACAATCGAACGGCCATCATAGTCAGGGATCGTCAGGTTTCTCATGAAAGCGATGCAACAGGCCGAACCATGATGCCCGATTGTTGGCGATGTCGAACAGCCCACCGGTCGTGGAATTGAGATAAGCCGTCATGAAATCCGGCCGTGCGCCGGCCGTCCCGGGGTCGCGGCGCGCGATGACCATCACCGGACCCGTTCGCGCCGGATCAAACTGGACCGTCATCGGCTCAAACCCCGCCTCGGTCACCCGAGAAACAAAAATCGAAGGCGGAAGCAAGTCACCGGGCGTGATCGCATAACGGCCCGGATGGACAAAAGCGTCGAGCGGCGCCTTCCAAACGAGTGCAGCTCCGGAAAGCGCAATCGAGCCGATGAAGAGCAACAGGCCGGCGCACAAGTGCACGTGACGCGCGCTTGAGACTTCGCAACCGTGATCCTGTCATCCGAATGCTCTTGCCGAGTTGCAATCTGACAAGCTTGTATTCAGGTGACTCGGAATTGAAAAGTGTTTTGCGAACAGAATTTGTTGTTCTTAATTATTCCAGTTCAATTGTTTTGAAGAACTTTGTTTTTCTGTTTGCTCAACTCATCACGAGTGATACCAAAAACTACTGACAGTCGTTGAGTTTTTTATTGTTCTAAAGAAAAAGTGGGGCGACAGTGCGTGTGTTTGTGAAGTTGCGCGATGCCGATCGTCGCGCGTGCGCTGGTGCGTTGAGCGCAGCGATGCTGTTCTCCTTCGCAGCAATTCCAGAGGTGAAAGCTCAAACTGGTCCAGGCGGCAAAGCGGCGCCGGTGACCACAGCGCTGACGACTTCGGCGCAGGAGCTTCCACCCTTGGCGACCCAATTGCCGCAAATTCACGTCCAGGCGTCGCGTGCAAAGAAGAGCGCGAAGAACGTCAAGCCGGTAGCGCCGACTGTTGTAAGCGAGCCTGTTCCCAATACCTCACCGGCACAAGCAATCGCCAGCGAGACTCAATACAATCCGAATGTGAATGCGCTCGAACAAATCCCCGGCGTCGGCAAGACCGGCACGAAACTGAAAGATTTGCCGATCAGTGTGACGGAAATCCCGAAACAGATCGTCTCGCAGGAAGGCGGGACCACGCTTAAAGACGCAATTCGTAACTCAAGCGGCATCAGCCAGGGTGGCCCGTCATCGTACGGATTCTTCGATCGTTTCCTCATTCGCGGACTTGATGCGCGCATCTACACGGACGGCCTGTCGGACTTCGATCAGATCAACGGCCTGCCGCATTCCCTGAACGGCGTCGATCACGTCGAAATTCTAAAAGGACCGGGTTCTGCGCTGTTCGGCAGCGGGCCACCCGGCGGCACGATCAATATCGTACACTCATTGCCGTCGTCCGATCCGCATGCCGGCATTACCACGCAATATGGATCCTTCAACACTACCACAACTGATCTTTTCGCGACCGGCCCTACTTCGGTGCCCTATCTCCTCTATCGCGTTGACGGGCTCGTGCAACACACCGACGGCTTCCGCGATCTCAAGGGCGGCGACTACGAACTGCGTCCCCAATTCCAGTACTCGTGGAACAATCACGTGACGAACGTATCGTTCGACGTCCGCCACATCGAAGCTACGCCGGACCCTTCGGGTATCGTTTATTTCCGGGGATCTCCGGGCACGCTCGCCTTTCCGCTGACTGTCGTACCAAACGATACGAAGTACTCGTCGCCCTACGATCACGGTAATCAGGACTACGGGCGCGTCACGATCTCGGATGTATGGTGGATAAATAACGTCCTCACCGTCAACCAACGCCTCACTTATGCGCACCGCGATCTCGACATCTTGCGCAACGGCGACGGGGGCGCCGTGGCCGGTATAATGCTAACAGGCAGGACGATGCGACATCAGCATGATCTCGATGACGACGGGGTCTATCAGCTCGAGCCGGTCTTGACATTCTCCACGGGCTTCGTAGGCCACACTCTTCTGACTGGTTTTGAGTTTCACGATCAGTCCATCATTACGCATCGTGAAACGGCGAACCTGCCGAACATCACGAATGTCTTTGCGCCGGTAGTTCCGGACATTTCTATTGCCGGATTAGCCTTCGTCCCAAACTTTAAGGATGATTCCCAAGCTAACTACACCGGCATATACGCCACCGACCAGATGGATGTGACCGAGAAGCTCAAGGTGCGAGCCGGCATTCGGCAGGATTTCTGGAATACTTCTCTTACACCGTTGATCACGATTCCGGGCCGAACTGACGGAGCGGGCAACCCGCTCCTCGCCGGTGTTACGGAATCCGAATACGACCATCCGGTAAGCTGGAATGTCGGCGCAATCTATCATCTGGTTCCTGGTGTCTCGCCATACGCCGGCGTCGCCACAAGTCATCTTGCCAACTTCAATTCCGAGGCTGACCAGAACGGCGTGCACGCGCCCGAAAACGCCCTTCAGTATGAAGCCGGTGTTAAATTCGAGGCTCCGAACAATTTCGGGACGATGACGGTTGCATGGTTCGATACTATACGAACGAATGTGCAGGCCTCTTTGGCACTTGCGAATGGAACGACCGATGTCGTTTTCAACAGCCAGCGTACGGCCGGTTACGAAACCGATATCGTGCTGGAGCCGATCGAGAAGTGGAAAATCTACGCCAATGCAACGTGGCAGCGCTCATATCTAACCTCGAATCCGTCGCAGCCGACGGCGATCGGCATGCAGCCGCAAGGCGTGCCGCGCAAGCTTCTCAACATATTCACGACCTACGACTTCAGGCTCTTCAACATCGACGGTTTCCGTGTGGGCGGCGGATTGCAGGCCCGCGACCGGATCTATGCCGACGCGCTGAATACCTTTGCCGTGCCGGGATGGATCGTCGGCGATGTCTTCATGGGCTACTACAAGCCCACTTGGGATGTCGCATTTGGCATCAAGAACGTCGCGAACACTACGTACTTTGTGACCGCCAATGGCATAGGCGGCTTCGTAGCCGACCCGCGGACGTTCTATGTGAAGGCCAGCGTAAGGATGTAGCACCCTTGAATCTGTCGACTTTTCGCTTTGTCTTCTTGTTCTCGCCGCGCCCCAATTAACGGTGTCCGCTTTTGGCCCAAAGCGAACACGATCGTCGGCGACAACCGCGGCAGCTTTTGGGGGTAAAGCGGACATCGGAATATAGAGCCGCCATGTCTGCCCTAGCCCATAGCACACGTAGCGCGACTTTGCGGAGCAGGCTTATCATAATGCCTCATCAGGAGTAAAACCTTCTCGTTACGAGACGGGGGGCGATGGTCCAACTCTTATTGGCAAAAACTTTTGCCAAATACGATAGGGAGGCGTTATGAATGTGAAGGCTCCGATCATTGGTTTCGTACTTGCTACATTGCTCGCCGCTGCTTCGCCGGCAATTTCCCAGGAAGCTCCACCGCCCTCTGAGCAGGCTAAACAAACTGAAGCGCTGGTCGATAAGGCTGCGGCACTAATCGATAAAAATGGTAAGGCAGCTTTTATTGAGTTCAGAAAAAAGGACAGTGAATGGTTCTACGGTTCCACATATTTGTTCGCCTATGACCTGAAGGGCGATGTACTGCTCAATCCCGCTTTTCCACAGCGCGAAGGAACCAACGTGACGGGTCAGAAGGACGCCAACGGCAAGCTATTTCATAACGAAATTATCAAGACAGCCGAAACCAAGGGATCCGGATGGGTCGACTATATGTTTCCCAAGCCGGGACAGACCGAGCCCTCGCAGAAATGGGCTTATGTGAAGAAGGTGACGATGGATGGAGTTCCGGGCTTGATAGCGTCGGGCTTCTATCCCCAATAAGGCTAGGATCTCAGTGAGCAGATGAGTCAGGGGCCATCGCAGTCGGTGGCCATGTTCGCTTCAAATATATTACAGTATTGAAGTGCGCCCCTAGAGCCGGACAGGTTGAAGTCAGCAAGTTGACGGTGTGTGCTGGGCTTTCGAAAGATGAAAGCCATGGTCAAACAGCGCTCGCACAGCATCGAGTTCAAGCGGCAGGTGGTGGCGGAGCACATTGCCGGTGAGAGCCTTTACGGGCTCGCCAAGCGGCATGATCTGTCGCGCCAGCTGATCCGCGTCTGGATTGAGAAGTATGAGGCTGGCGGCTTGGACGAAGACGCCCAAGCTGCGGATCTGCCGCATGAATACGAAACCAAGATTGCGGCGTTAGAGGGCCTGGTTGGCCGGCAGGCTCTAGAGATCGGGTTTTTAAAGGGGGCGCTGAAAAACGCACCGCGGCCGCGAAGCGCGACTACATCGATCATTGCCGGCCCGACGGCATCTCCATCGCAGAAGGATGCCGGCTAATGGGGATCGCGCGCTCGACCTTCTACGATAGACCCGATGCCGGCGCAGACGATGCGACCGTCGTTGCACAGATGAAAACGATTTGCGACGAGTTCGAAACCTATGGCTATCGGCGTGTGGGCGCCGAACTGCGCCAACGTGGCCTTGTGGTGAACGCTAAGAAGGTCCGCCGGCTGATGCGCATGCACGCGCTAAACCCCAAGCAGCGCAGGCGTTTTGTCATGACGACGGACAGCGATCACAATGATCCGATCTACCCCAATCTTGCGGCCAACATGGCGTTGGATGGTCCCAATCAACTTTGGGTAGTCGATATCACCTATGTCGCCATCACGACCGGCTTCGTGTACCTGGCTGTCGTTCTCG
This sequence comes from uncultured Alphaproteobacteria bacterium, assembly GCA_963723335.1. Taxonomy (GTDB): domain Bacteria; phylum Pseudomonadota; class Alphaproteobacteria; order Rhizobiales; family Xanthobacteraceae; genus BOG-931. The sequence goes on from CAVRQJ010000001.1 coordinate 297,619, forward strand.
ATGCCTGGTCCCGTCGGGCGGTAGGTTACGCCATCAGCCGCTCGATCGATGCGCGCCTGGCTGCTGCTGCGCTCAAGGCCGCCATCAACGCCCGCGATCCACCGCGGGGCTGCGTGCATCATTCCGATCGTGGGTCGCAATACGCCTCCGAAATCTATCGCACCGTCTTACGAGAGCACGGCTTCGTAGGTTCCATGAGCCGGCGCGGTAATCCCTACGACAACGCCAAAGCCGAGAGCTTCATGAAGACCCTCAAGGTTGAAGCCGTGTATCTGATGGCCTACGAGACGTTCGACGACGTTACAGCTGACCTTCCACGCTTCATCGATGAGAACTACAACTCTCGCAGACTCCACTCCGCGCTTGGCTATCTGAGCCCAGCACAATACGAGGATCGCCACGCCCAGCAGTCTGTCAAAACCGCCGCCTAAACCTGTCCGTCGTCAGGGGCGCACTCCATATCCGAGTCTGCTTTTGGCCCAAGGCGGACACGCAGTCGGACCAAGCCGCTGCAGCTACTGGCGGTAAAGTGGACATTCCTTTCTGATTACGCCGCGGCAGCTTTTGACCCACAGCGGTCATGGCGGTGATGGTCGCGGGAGCTTCGGGGCCCGGGTCCGATCGCACAGTCTTTCAATATCAGCCGTGGTCAATCTTGCGCGTTATTGGGCGATAGAGGTTATCGAGGCGTGGCTTGCTTTCACTACATATGCTGAATCGGGTCCTCGATAACCGCAACGGACGTGAAGCATGCCGGATGACCGTCGGAAGCTGTTTCTGGAAGGACCGATTGGGTCGGCGCTTCTCCGGCTGGCGGTCCCGATCATTCTCGGCAACGTTTTACAAACAGGGTATCAACTGACCGACGCGTTCTGGGTAGGGCGTTTAGGCGGAGCGGCGGTCGCTGCTGTCGCGGTAAGTTTTCCAATAACATTTCTCGTTATTGCGTTAGGCGCCGGCCTTGCCATCGCCGGGGCAACTTTGTCAGCGCAGTACATGGGTGCCGGCCGGCAAGACATGGTCAATCACGTTGCCGCTCAGACGATGCTGATGGTTGCCATCACGTCGGTCATCATGGGCGCAGCAGGTTACGTGCTGTCGCCGTACCTTCTCGAACTCATCGGCGTGGCGCCGGATGTCTATCACGGCGCGCTCGGTTTCATGCGGGTGTCCTTCGTCGGCATAATCTTTGTTTTCTTATATGGGATGTTCCAAGCGTTGATGCGTGGCGTCGGCGAAACAAGAATGCCGCTGATCATCGTGCTTGGAACTGTGATCCTGAATTTTCTTTTTGATCCGCTCTTTATTTTCGGCTGGGGATGGATCCCTGCCCACGGCGTGATGGGCGCCGCGCTAGCAACTTTGGCGACACAAGGGCTCGCCGCAGTGCTCGGTATGATCATATTTCTGCGAGGCCGTCATGGTATTCAGCTTGGATGGCGCGATTTCTGGCCCGATCCGCAATACATTAAACGCGCTTTTTTCTTAGGATTGCCGGGCTCGATCGAGCTGTCGACGCGAGGGCTCGGGCCGTTGCTGATGACCTTTCTGGTCACGAGCTTCGGCACCGTCACGCTCGCCGCCTACGGCATCGGCTCGAACATCCTGCAATTCATCATGATTCCAGCGATGGGCCTGTCGATGGCAGTGTCAACGTTAGTCAGCCAAAACATCGGAGCCGGGAATTTCCAGAGAGCCTCCCGCGTGACACTTCTTGGCTCCGCGTGGGGTTTCGTCATTCTCACTGTAGTCGGCCTGATCGCCTACATTTTCGCACCCGCTTTGGTTGCATTTTTTGTCCCCCGCGATTCCGCAGTCATTGCTGAGGGCGCAGGCTTTATCCGCGTGATGTCCCTGGCATGGGGAACTATCGGCGTGCAGCTTTGCATCGTGTCGGCATTCCGGGCCTCGGGAAACTTGCTCATCGCCATGGTGATTGCGATCGTTTCCCAATTCATGTTCCAATTTCCTCTCGCTTACGTCCTCTCCAGACACACCGGGCTTCAGGCGGCTGGCTTATGGTGGTCCTTTCCCGTTGCGAATATTGCGGCGGCTCTGGTGTCCGCGTGCTGGTTCGCGCAAGGCGGCTGGAAAAAGACCCGGCTCACCGAGGAAGACAAGGAGATCGCCAAAGTGACCGAGGAAACCGTTGCCGAGGAGGGCATACGATAACCGAGGTTCTGATCGCGCCATGTCCGCTTATGATGCTGTGGACGGCTCCTCCACCCGGCACGTGAGTGCCATGGATGTGGGTGCTGATAAGGCTCCCACGATTCGGAGGAGCTAGCCATGCAAACGATCACGACTATCGGTCTCGATATTGCGAAGTCGGTATTTCAAGTCCACGGCATCGATGCTGAGGGCAATGCGGTCCTTCGGCGTCAGCTCAAGCGGCGATACGTAGTCGCATTCTTCCAGAAGCTATCCCCATGCCTGGTTGGTATCGAAGCCTGCGCCTCGTCACATCATTGGTCACGCGAACTCCAGGCGCTTGGCCACACTGTTCGCCTGATGCCGCCGGCCTACGTGAGGCCCTATGTGAAGCGGCACAAGAACGATGCCACTGACGCCGAGGCAATCTGCGAAGCGGTCACCCGGCCGAACATGCGGTTCGTGGCGACCAAGACGCCCGAGCAACAGAGCTGCCTGACGTTGCATCGTACCCGTCATCTGTTCATCCGCCAGCAGACCTCGGTGATCAACGTCATTCGTGCTCATCTTGCGGAGTTTGGGATCGTTGCGCCGGTCGGACGCAATGGTGTCGAACAACTGCTCGAGGTCGCTGCCGATGCAAGCGATAAGCGGTTGCCCGACGTTGCCCGCGCCTGTGTTGCTGCTCTCAGCGCCCAACTGCGGATGCTGAGGGCTCAGATCCTACAGTTCGATCGTATGATAATGGCTTGGCACCGATCCAGTGAAGCAAGCCGGCGGCTCGACAATATACCGGGCATCGGTCCGGTATTGGCGACTGCTCTGGTTGCCAGCGTCGCTGATCCGAAGATGTTCCGATCAGGGCGGGACTTCTCGGCCTGGATCGGCCTCGTGCCCAAACAGACCTCGAGCGGCGGCAAGGACAGGCTCGGCCACATTAGCAAGCGAGGCGATCGCTATCTGCGCAGCCTGTTCACGACCGGCGCATTGGCCGTCATCCGCTATGCCAAAATCCATGGACCCGGGCATCGACCTTGGCTCACAGCGTTGCTGGCCCGACGACCGACAAAGGTCGCAGCCATCGCGCTCGCCAACAAGATCGCCAGAATGGCGTGGGCGATCATGGCCAGGGGCGAACGCTACAGGGAACCGGTCGCGCTCGCGGCTTAACGAGATCACACCGGGCATCCGGCGTGAGGTGACGGTTGGGAGGACGAACAGCACGTAATGCAGAGCCGGTCGATCCGGCGATCAGGACAACCCACTTGGGCCAGAGCATTGTCGAATGCGAGCTTGTGATCGGGACCTGATCCGCGGAGGGCATTATGGCCAGCGGTCATGTGAACCGCATCAATAGGCCGAACACATGGCTGCACCGACCAATGCTGCACTCGTGAAGAAAGTCCTTGCCAACTCGGAGCCGCATGACCCTAGCGGACACGGCAACCGGCGCCAGCCGCGGCAGCTTTCGCGGGTAAAGCGGACATCGAAGCCTAAACGAGCCGCGTCCGCTTATGACCCGAAGCGGACATCGACAGTTATCGGCAGCATTCGCGCGTACGCATTGCACAGATCGGTTCCGGCTTTTCGCTATCCGTTTGGACATTGACCCTGGATGGGCTTATATTTGAGCGCACTTGCTGGTACACGTTTTAGACTAACAATCGCAGGCAACGGGGGGCACGACCATGCGACTATCAATCATTCTGATTACTGCGTTTGCGCTTGCGGTGCCGATATCCGCGCAGGCCGGAGGCAAGGGCGGCGGCGGCTCAAAAAGTGCGGCCGGTTCGGCAACAGGCGGGAGTGGTGCCGGTAAGGCCTCACCCGCGATAGCTAAACACGTCGCCAATGGAACACATTTTGATAGCCCGAAGATTTCGGTCAAATAACGCGTCGTGTCTGCTGCGTTTCTCGTTGCGATGTTCTGCGCTGTCGTAATACCTAACGCCAAAAGTCCTTGAACCGAGCAGGCGACAATTCGGTGTACCGCACGGTGTGCTGAATGTTTTTATGCCCCAAGTAGGCCTGTAGAGCGCGTGTATCGTGGCCCTTGTTGGCAAGCGCGTAGCCACAGGCATGTCGCAACATATGCGGGTGAGCCTTGAAGCCAAGCTTTGCCTCATTCCCCACGCGTTCAATCATTCGGGCAAATCCCGCCACAGTAAACGGCGTGCCGCGCTCCGACGTAAAGACGAATGGGGACCGTGGTTGCTGTTCGCGCTGAAGCCGTCGCAAGGCACGAAGCTCGTCGCCGAGGATAGGATGCGTGCTTGGCGTGCCCTGCTTGGCCCGCCGCACATGCAGTGCGGCCGAGGTAAACTCGACCTGGTCCCAGCGAAGGTCCGTAAGCTCCGACACGCGCAGGCCGTGGCGATAGGCGACGAGGATCATGGTGGCGTCGCGTTGGCCGTGCCGATTGCTCTTGGCGGCCTCGGTCAGGCGCTGCACCTCATCGTCGGTTAGATACTCTCGCGTACGGACATCGGCGTTTTTCGGTCGAACTGGCATGTCGACTGTTCGTTTTACGATTGGTGGCGGCTTGGTTTTCCTAGCTGTTTTGGCCATATTTTGCGCTCTGTTTGATGGCTAACTGTTCGTATTATAGCTCTTTTAAGAACAGTCATCAACGGGGCTGCTAAGCCGATAGCTGTTGGGGCGGTGCAAAAATCAGCAAGCGGTGCGCCCATAGGGACTCTCAGAAAAGATTATGAAATACTCGAAATCGGACTCTAATGCCGAAAGCGATTTGTCGAAGTTGCCCTTTTGCGAATGGGAATTCCGTAAGCCAGCATTTGGTTAGAAGCAACTATTTCTTGAGGCCTTATATGAAGTGGAAAATGTCCGCAGCTATCGTGGCGCTAGCCCTTGCAAGCTGCGCCAGAACTCTCACCGTGCCGGTCGCGGTAGTCACCAAGGCGGTGCCAAGCGGAATTATGCGAGGCTCGAATACCATAACTGGGCTGGACGCTTCGTTCGAAGTTTCAGATGGCAAGTTGTCCTGTGCTGGCAGCTACAGCCTCGGCAATCCATCGGCAACCATAACGATCCCAGTTCTTTGCAACGACGGACGCAAGGGTCTAGTGACGGCAACGCGAGATTATGGTGGGATGAGTGGCGGCGGGCGCTTTACTCTCAACGACGGCACGACTGGCGACTTCATATTTGGCGCGGCTGCCAGCAAACTTTGAACCAGCCCCCGATCAAATCTGACTGACGGATCGCGGTTCAAGTTCTAGCGAATTCCAATCAGGGTTTGTGCCGAGCAAAAGAAAACGCCGAAACGGCTTTTCGAGCCTCTTTCCTTAAACAGCGCGGCCCGAGGGGTTTCTTTGAATGACTGCTTTGATTTACGGATGGCTGGATGACAGTCGCCGTGGTCCGATCTGGACCATTGGCGGCTACATCGGTGCCGATCATCGTTGGGCGGCCTTCGAAACGCTTTGGCCAATGGCGATGGCCAATCACGACGTCCCCTACTTCCACATGAAAGAAATGGCTGATCCCAACGGGGTCTATGCGAAGTGGCATCCCCCGCAAGCACACCGGGAAGAACGGGCCGATTATTTTGCTGGCATGGCCAAGGTAATAGGCCAATGCCGACTTGTAGGAATTGGATCGACGGTTCGCCAGCGGGACCTAGATAAGTTCAATGCGGAATTCGGTCAGTCTCTAGAGCCGTATTCCTTGGCGGCGTATGGCTGCATGTTGCTTGCTGCCCGCGAGAATTTGGAAGGAATGACGATTGAACTTGTTTTCGACCACGTTGAAAAGGCTAGCTCGAAACTTGCGAAGGCGAAAGAATACGCCGTTTCGGACATAGTTTACGACCCTGACGTTTGCAAGAACGTAGTTGCCAAGCCGCTGAGTAAGGAACTTACGTGGCGGGAAATACCTGCGCTACAGGCTGCCGACTTGTATGCTTGGGAATTACGTAAAAACCACGAATTCATAGGTGACTGGTTTGAACTAGAAGATAAACCAGATGATTGGGATGAGCGAACCGATCATCTGGGTAAATGGCTGGATGCAAAATTCGGTGACAGATCGCCGATCATTCGCCGCTCTGCTTCTGCGCTTGTGACCGGGAACGAAATTTATCATTTGGTCTGGGATTATAAGAATCTTGTTGATTCCCATATTTCTAGGGGCGGCGTCTGGGCTTGAGGAATTGTTTTGAGGCTCGGTTGGCAACCCTTTCAGAGTTTGCCGATTCCATAATTAAATTAGTTTATTCGCTGACCTATCGAGCATGTAGAGAACCGGGAATATCGTATGCACCGTTCGTTTCGACATTTTCCAATTCCGCTTCCGGTTCAATCCCGGAATGAACAGATGAAATGTTGAAATGGGCTTGCATTACTGAGGCTATCTGCCGACTCTTAATCAGCGGGTCTCTGGTTCTCGCGACGTCAATGAAAGATGCGCCAGCCATCATGAGTAGCGGCGAACTTCAATGTATTGGATCAAATCCAATGCGGAACATCGAGAGAACCTCTTCCCCCGATTTTCCCCGGAACGAGGACGCATGTTCGCGCCACGTTCTGCCGTGACTTGCCGTTTGCCGTGGCCGCGACGAGGCGAATGTCTTCATATTCTTAGGGAATTGCTGGTGGGCGCTGTAGGGATTGAACCTACGACCTCTCCCGTGTGAAGGGAACGCACTACGTAAGACGTGTGTCAAGATGCGAGGGTCGCCAGCCTACTACCGCTTGCTGCACCTCACTATCCCAAAAAAATAAAGACGAAAACACCAGCGCGGCTCGCGTGAATTTCCCTTTTTGAGATGACGATCTAATTCCACTCGACGTCCGGCGTAACGTACAAAATAGGTGTCACCTTCTTCCGCCCGCGCGCGGTCCAGCGAAGGTGAGCCTCTTCGATTCCAAGTTTGCCGCACGCTTCCTCCTACGAGCGCCTTCGCTTGAGTCCACCTTCGCGCCCGCAATGACGATAAGCGCCACTAGCAAGACGTTCGTCGTCACGGGCCCGTTCGCCTAATTCCGCTTCGCTCCTATTTCCAATCATTCCAGAGAGATATTGCCTGCGACTTGAAAGTCCGAAAGTTGGTCGGGCTCCAGTTCACCGGCGATTTATCGCCGAGCAGTGGGAACATTGCGTTTGCGCACACAAGAGCGCTTTCATCGACCTCATTCATCCACTTGAGGCAATTGAATACTGTCGCGTTGTAGCTCGTCCCGAACGATCCGACCGGCGCATTCCACAAAAGACCTTCCAAGTAGTAAGACGGCGCCACGCCGCTCTGGAGCTTTTTATCATCAATAAGCCGGTTCCTAATATTCTTGAAAATGCGGATCGTCGGCTTCAGCCACTGGTTCGTTACCTGATGCTTGGCCGTCAGCGTAGTCGAGTGGAACTTGGGATAATTCTCGATCAGCGTCCCATCCGTAGTGAGGAAGCCGACACCGATCGTGTAATCGTCTCGCGACCCCGTATATTTCGAGTATCTCCGAAATTCCTGGCAGATTAAGACATCCGCACTTCGACGGTTGCTATTCGTCCTTATCTTCACCGCTTTCTTGCTGCTGGTGTCAACGTCCGCTCCAAACTTCCGCTTGAGGATTTGGATCACATCGGCCTTGAAGGTTGCAAATGGGTAGCCTGGCGCCCCGCCTGCCGCTGCTCCGTAGGTGGCATTTGCGACTGCCGACAGTCGCGACAGGTCTCGAAAATACGCTCGATCGTTAAGCATGACTATATCGACATCGCTATCCTTGCCGTAGACGTTTGTGTCGTTGCCATATGACCCTTGCAAAAAAATATCGATGCTTCCTGTATAAGGAGCGTTCTTATCGTCGAGGGCATTGCGGATCGTGGCGTAAGTGTCCTTCGATTGCGTTTGCGACCCGACATTCGACCATGTCTCCAGTTGCGCCTCAGGAATGGACATATGGCACCCCTACGCCAGAAGTTGTTGCAATGCCGCCTCCTGCTTCGCGAACAACTCAGCTCCGCGTTGTCGCAGAATGTTCAATTTCTTCAAGTCGTGCTCGAACAGGTCCGTAGCCATCTCCGGTTGCTCGAATGTGTCGCTAATCCGTACGGTCGGCACATGCCGGTATAGAATATGCCGCAGCTGATCCATCGACTGTGTATTTATCTCTAAAGTTTTCTGAAGTAGTTGGACGCTCAGGAACTTCTGCGCCCACCTCGTGGTGCTGAACCAAGACTGCTTGGGTGCAGGGTAAACACCGACCCCGACGCTCACGACCCGCAGCTGTTCAGGTGGCAGCTTGAGTGCCATCACCGCATCCGCGATCGCGTATAGAGTTGGGTTGTTTGCGCAGTAACCGCCGTCGATGAGTTCGATCAAGTCACCTTTATCAGTTTTGATCGTCTTCCGGTCGAAGAACGGAAAGGCCGAGCATGACGCTTGCACGGCGTCGGACACCCGAACGCCGAACCCCGGCGAGAACGTGCCCATGCGGCCGTGTGCCTGGTCGATGCTGGTCTTGAAGATCATTGGTCGTTCGATCACCCATCGCGTGGTGACGAGGCCGACGCCGGTCTTCATCTCGGTGAACATCGTGTTCTCGAAAACAGCGTCGCCGAGTTGCCGTAGGGCCGCTGACTTCTCTGCGCGCCCCTTCCTTTGCATCACCGTCGGAACATGCTTCTCGTAGAGGTCGCTTATTTCTTTGACGCTTTTCCCGAGCGCCAACAGCGCGGCGATGATCGCGCCGGTGCTGGTCCCGAAAATAAGATCGAATTGCTCATGCAGAGGGCGCTTCACCATTCCCTCGATTTCGCGCAGCACCCCGAGCGTGTAAAAGCCCTTCGCGCCGCCCCCATCGAGACTGAGGAGCCGACACGGCCTTTCCGGGGAAAAATCCGCCATCGTTGCTCCCATTATCTTGCGGGTTTCAGCGTTTCTTGATCAACTCAGAAAGAGACTTACCAGTCCGCTCGCGCAGCGTGTCCAAGCGCGTATCGCTACGAACGCCGGGAGCAAAATCCGGATACGTGTCGCGTAATGTGCCAACAAGTGTGTCACCGCGTTTCTGACGGATTTCACCATCCTGATCGCGGCATCGGTCATCCAGGCCGACATTGCAGTCCTTCTTACTCATCGCAATCTCCATGTTGTGGCAAACGCCACCAGCAGGCTTGACGCGCGGCCAGCGGCGTGATTCGATTCGAGTGTCTCACGGGAGAAACGATCCCATAAGCGTTTCTCTAATGCAACACTTTTTTCAGAACTGGAACGCTATGGCGGGAGAGTCCCTAAGCCCCAAGACCCTAGGCAATTTGCTGCAAAAGAAACGCGGCAGCATGGGCATAAGGGCGGCGTCTGGTGAGATTGGCATAAGCCCAGCTACTCTGTCCCGCATTGAAAATGGACGGGTTCCTGACCTCGATACGCTCCGGAAAGTGTGCCGTTGGCTCAGCGTTGATCCGGCGGGTTATCTCGGCTCGTCGTCTAAAAGGAGCCAGACCGACATGCCCAGTTTGCAAGTCGTCTTTAAGAAAGACCGGGCTGTCAGCGCAAACACTTCGAAGGCGTTAGGGAAACTCATCATTGCCGCCTATCGACAATTCTCGGAAATCGACGCTGCTGGTCACGAGTAGTGTTGAGGAGAGGATTCAAATCGCAATGCGAAAGAAGATCGGTTGAACTTCGCCGCTCGCTAACGCGTGAGCCCCGCGATCCTCTCCTGGCGGCCGATGTTGCTCAGCACTACAACGTAATCGTCTGGAATCCCGAACAGATCACCGGAGTTCCGACTACCGACATTCAGCAGCTTCTCGTCACCGGTCGTGACGAGTGGTCCGGATTTACTTTGCGGATCGAGGGTCGACACCTAGTAGTCCTCAACTCCGCACAATCCGTGCGTCGGCAGAACAGCGTGCTCATGCATGAGCTTGCTCACATCATATTGGGACACGAATTGTCCTCAGCCACATTCACCGACGGCGGTCATTTTGTGCCGAGTAACTATGATCAGGATCAAGAGGACGAAGCCGCATGGTTTGGTGGAACGTTACTGCTACCGCGACCGGCGCTGTTGTGGATGCGTCGTCAGGCCCTGTCGGATGACGAGGCTGCCACTTATTTCGGCGTCAGTCCGGACCTATTGCACTGGAGAATCCGGATGACTGGAATCGATTATCAACTCGCTGCTAACGGGCGAAGATAAGGCGAACAGCTGGAGAACAAACTCCCCGGATTTTCCCCGTGTTCATCCGGTCTCTTCGCGTTTCGTTCTGCTTCGACTGGCCGAATGGTGCTAAGCGCAAACTGGAAATAGCTCTGATTTCTATGTGAAATCTGGTGCTGCCGTTCAGGATTGAACTGAGGACCTCTCCCTTACCAAGGGAGCGCCTTCCCATTGAGCTTCGCCCTTGCTGTACGGTAGTTGTTCTGAAGGATTCCCGGCTACGTTTTTTCTCGCGAGTCTTGCGGCCTCGGGATTGGACGGGGTGGCGCTAGACGAAATCTAGCGACGTTTAGGATAGCGATCAGTGGGCGGCAGGAACATAATACAGATACCAATATTTCTTCTCGATGCGAGCACGCCACGAATATCCGGATTCTTTCAGCTTTTCGTTTATGTATTCGAGGGGCACATCCTCTATCTTACTTGAGCGGATTTTGGCTTCTTGCCCGTTTTTCTTGAAATACCCTTCTCTTATTTTTACAATGATCTGCTGGTGTTGAAGCCATCCTGCGGAGGCACCACCGGCCCCAGGATATTGGACATCGAAATCCGGCGTCTGCCCTTGTGACTCTAGGTACTGGATATAACCGGATTGGGCGGGCGGAAACCAAATATTGGTCCCATCAACAGAGCCGCCTTCCCCACCAATGATGGTTCCCCGATCGCCGTGGATGACACCACCGCCCCCGTCACCTCCACGGCCTACACCGCCGGGACCGACATTTCCTCCTTTGCCACCGATGATGGTTCCGTTGTTGCCAAACACCTCTCCACTTCCACCTTTGCCGCCTTCCGCTGCTTGATCTTGATGAGATGACGCTAGAGGAGTTGTAGTTGGTGGTGCCTCGATTATGAATGGCCCCATGCTCGCATGGCGAAGAGTATTAACGGGAATATCGTTGCGCCTTTCGTGGCCGCCAAACTTGTTGATAATGCCACCTGACGCTACACCCTGTACTTCGATGTTGACGAAATAAGAGGACTGATTGACCAAGTAAAATACGTTCGAATTTGAATCGATCCGGTGGCGACTAAATATTTCCTTTATTCTGCCGATGGGCATTCCACTATAGTTTGATATTTGTCCAGATGGGTCTGGCTTGCGGATGTTTTCTATAATGGTCACGTCAAGTGCCAGCACAGCATCAAATACGGGCTGCTGTGCCGTTAGTTCGCATTTCCAACCAAACGGAGACTGTTTTGCCGCAAACCAATTTAGTGGCTCTCCCGGTTTGCCCTGATAGTTCATCGCACTAACCTTCACGCGATTTACATCGTCATTGAAGATCGCAAAAGCATCCATGATTCGGCCATCAGCCGGGACATACATAGGCAACGGCGTATCAGAGCAATCCGCCAAAATGCTCACATCTTGTATGGGCGGCTCAGTAGGTCGCGGGACGACGGCGGGGAGTTGTGCGGGGATAAAAGGAGCTTCCTTTTCTCTTACCCAGTCAACCGCAATGGACAATCCGACAGCTGCCATAGCGCCTGCAATGGCAACTATTCCAAGTCTGTAGGCTCCGAGCGGCATATCATGCGTCAGCCAAATTGCCGAAACAAAGGTCAAAAGCGCAGCAAGCAGAAAGCAGCCGCGCACAAATCGAAATTCGCCATGTGTGCTAGCAGCCATCGTTAAACCGATGGCTGCGGGTATGCCAACGACGCCAACGACGCCGCAGACCAACCCCAAATCCATAAATATCCCCGCCTAGTAGACGGTCCAGAATACCTGAAAACTGGCGCGGCGGGGGTCTTGTGGTGTTCGCGCCATAATACCGAAAATTCCCTGTTTATTTCCCAGTTAGCAGGGAATTCGGGTCGGAGACTGGTCCGATCCAGACTGCGTCCTCATGCAGCGAGTCCATGTCGAACTTTTACCCGGGACACCCCATCGGCGACTATCGTGTTCGACCAATAGATGACCAATGAAACGCCGCAACCAAACGCGAACAGACGTCGCCGGATGTAATCGAAAATGCCCATATTTGCGGACTTTTCCAGCTAACTCAGCGCGCTCATAACCGCTTGGTTGGAGGTTCGAGTCCTCCCGGGCCCACCATTCTCATTTTGTGCTCCTTTGTTTTCAACGGTTTAATCCCAAAATCTACAAACCTATCACTTAGGTTTGTAAGTTGATGTTCACGCTCCGAGCTTTTTCATTGCCTCGCGCGCAAGGCGTTTCCGGTCGGCGGCCTTTGTGTAGCGTTGGACCTCGGCAAGCGTGGCGTGGCCGGTGACGGCGGCGATCTGGTGCGCGGTGCAGCCTTGGTCGGCAAGCCGCCGCGCCGTCGCCTTGCGAAGCCCATGCGCGCTGATGCCCTTCGGCAGGCCAGCTTCATCGCAGCACTGCCGAAACCAATTGCCGAAGCCCGCTGCCGTTTTGAACGGCCGACCAAAACTCGACGTCAAGAACGTCGTGGCGGGAGTCAGACGGACAACGTTAGAGGGCGGCATCGCTGCAAGTGCTGCGCTAAAATCGGGAAGCAGTGGAATAATGACTTGCGCTTCCTCATCACCTTCCTTCTTGTGTTGCTCGAACGTGATAGTTCCATCTGCAACATGCTGGAGTCCAAGCTTGACTACATCCCCCCGACGCGCAGCGGTGGTAAGCAGAAGCTCGATGGCGAGGCGCGCCATCGTCCCTAGTGGGTGCTTTTGCTTGTATTGATCGATGTCGCGCTCCGACCAAGCGAGGTAGCCAGTGCTCTTGATCCGCCGCCGGGTGACGCCGAGCGTCGGATCGTTGGGAACTCTGCCTTCCTCTACGGCCCATTTAAATAGCGCGCGCAAGGTATTGAGGAAATTGCGCTGGGCAAACGGTGTTCGGATTTCCCGTTGACGATTTTTTGCATGTGCTCGCGTGTCAGCAACATGGTACGGCTGCCGTTCGCCTCCGTGTGGAACACGCGCTTGTTGCCGTGCGCCTCGCGAAAATTTTCGAGGATGTTCCGCCGCGTGCGCCGGGTTTCTGCGGCGAGTGTTTTGAATGGTGAAGTCGAGCCGGGTGAGCAGTCGAGATAGGCCGCGACAATCGCCTGCACAGTCCCCGCGATGGTGCGCGCTTCGCCGATCGGTTTGGTCGGTGCCGTCACTCCAGTCAAAGCAGCTTGGTAGGCGGTCATGAACTCGGCCGAGCCAGGCATACCCGGCAATGGTACTACTTTGCAGCCCGGTCGTCTGAAGTAACGACGAATTTTGCCGTGGCGATCAAGAAACTCATTCACGAACTGCAACCGAATTCGAGTCATGTCACCGTTTCCCATTCATTGGATTGCTCTTCACGGTCGGGGGGCGATGCAGAGGGCTTTCCTGTGACCACAACTATCCTACCATCCTTGTCGATCTCGTAACGCTGGATCTCGATGCCTACTGCAGCCGCCGCCTTAAGAGCGCGGGTGAGATCGGTTTGGCGAAATGTGCAGGGGCGACGAGACAAGTTCGTCTGTTCCCTCAACCCAGGTTGATGGTCGGGGAGGCAGCAGCGTCTGTTTGCTGATCCGGGCGATTCATGTCTTGGACCTCACTGCCCGCACGGGGCGATCAAGACCACTCGCGATTGGATCTCCTGTTCACGGATCCATTGTCTTATGGACCCGAGTCTCCAATAGTTTCGGTCGTTGATCTTCATGGGCTTCGGAAATGCGAGAGCCTGATTTTTCTCGTCGTGTAGCAAGCGCCAAATGTGCATTTCACTGCAACCGCCGAGGATCTCTCGCAATCGCTTGCCGGCGATGAGGCTTTCATCGCTCTGTGACGACCGAGTGATCTGCCGCGAAGACTGGACTTTCGAATAAGATTGGAACATGTGATCCCTCTCCGACTCACTCAAAGCTACGTGCTGTCAGGTTACGGTGCGTTATCTCTGCACGAGGGTCAAAATGGGTAGCGGATGCCAAAATTACCGCGAAGCTCTACCCATGTATCGGCCATATCAACATGGGCCAGTCCCCATTGGGCTCCAGCCACTCCATCGCGGCTACGTCAAGGTCATCGGCTTACCTAAATTCTCCGCCGTGACGTGCTCTTTCGCTCGGATAAAGGTTTCATCTTGGTGAAGACGGGAATGCCGTCTTCAAAATTGGGATTAAGTTCGTCGAGCACGTCGGCGCGCAAATAACTCCGAGGCGGTTTCGGAGCGATAAGCCAGGATGCCAGCGCGAAGTAAAGTAAGGTTGACAAGGTGCGAGTGGATCATCTTGGCCCGGTCGATTGAAATCTTTCGGGCGCGAATTGCAGACTGGAGCGCGTCGTACAACCGAAACCCTATGCCTTCGGCAATGCGAAAGAGCCTGAGGCGTGCCTCTTCGGTCGTGCTTCCTTGCAGGATGGCTCGACCCTCTGGCGTCAGCGCGCCTCGCGCGACATTGCCGCCGTGTCCATGCCTCCAGATCGCCTCAAGCCCCGGCGATGCTAGGAGCGATATGTCTATATTGCTCAAGCCGGAATTGGACGGGTCGTTCCTGTGGACGATGATCTTGTTGCTGGGGTCGTTTAGCGCGCTTACGAACGCTGTCGGTAGCACAAATCCGTTACGATTGCCGGAAGCGTGAGCAAGCACTGTGCCATCGGCGTGAACCGCCACCATATGCTGGATACCAGTAGTACGGCCGCGCTCAACGACGTAATCGTGCACCTGCTTGTCGAACGGGATACCGGGGTAGGTTCGAAACGGGCCGAGTTCGGTGTAGTTACCACTGGCGTCGGGCCCAGGTGCTGCCACTTCAATAGATCCTGCCGTTTCCGCGAGAGTTTGCCTGCCCCCTTTTCGACGTTCAGTTCGGCGTTGTTTTTCACGATCGACGATTTGAGAAATGCTCTCAAGTTTTGGCGCTTCATTACCAAGGACGGGGTGTGCCACAGCCTGAAAAAATCTAACCAAGGGCCCACCGAGTTTGTGATTTTCTGTGTCTCGTGAGACCCTCAACCTCCCGCCAATTATATCGACCCACACCCCAAAAATTTCACGATAGTATTCCTCGCGCGGCAGAAGCGGTGGGCTTTTGGCAGATATCGATGCACTGTCACGCAGCCTTCGAAGCAATTTCCGGAGTTGCCGATATTTTCTGTCGTCGGCGATTTCGAGCGATAGTCTCACTCAACTGTTCATGCAATTCATCAGCCAATCTGCGGATGTTTGCCCTATTTGCAACAGACGTGAGTTCCTGCTGCTTCAGAAACTCTCTACCCGCGGAATGTAATGCTAGATACACTGTCCCGGCTCGGCGAAGGAGCTTACGTACGTCTTCCGTCAAGGGACTGGTGAGCGCCGATTTGATCTCCGCCCATTCTTGATCGCTGTAGTCGAACGGTTTAACGAAGCGATCAACCCCCGAGATAGATAATTCAATTTCAACCAATTCTGCAAAGTTGAGCTTTTTGCCCATAACCCAGGCCCTGAGTTTGACGACGTTCGACGTCGTCGGCTGTTGCGTACCCTAGGCGTCGGGCGCCGCTCATCGTGACAAGCAAAAGGATTGGAGAGGGCGACACCGCGGGCCGTGCCGCTTGACGCCGGAGTGAGCGAATCACCCCGTTATGCTGAGTGAACTAACTTAGCCTCACAAGGGCCAACATGCGCCAATGCGGACAAAACGGGCCAAAATTGACCGGCGCTCATGTCTCGACGATCCAGCTCTTCAACAGCGTTACATAACCCCCAATATCCATCCCTCGACCTGCGCCACAGCGCGTTCGGGCGGCGTCAGGTCCGGCTTGAGGAACGCGGCGAGGCTACCATCCCGGTCGGCGCGGAGAGCCACGCGGCAATGCTGTAGGCGTCATGCTGGTCCGCCGTGCGGTCGGCACGGGAGAAGCTGCGGCTCCATAGCGCCGGATAGACCTCGGCAATGGCCGAACGCCAGCCGGAATGTCCCAGCCATCGAACGGCCAGAAATGCGCGCGCTCGCCCCGCCGTTGGCGGATGAAGCGCAGCCACGGAATTCCCGCATGGGTGGATTTTGCTACCGATCCCTGCACGTCGAAATGGAAACACCGATTTCGCGCCGCCGGCGCGTTCTTCGGTCAACCGCCGCCAGCGAGCGTTTCCCGTGCGCGCGGCTCCGTTGCCCACCACGCCATCACGGACGAAATCGACGTAGATGTTTTCATCGGTCGGCCAATGGCGCTGAAAATCATCAAGGAAGGCGGGCCAGTCAGGCTTGAGGGCATGCACCTCGAAATACCGCAGAGGAAACGAAAAGCCGTGGTCGATGCCGACAATCGTCGGGATGTCTTTCCGCTAGTCGCTCGACCAGCCATTCAGCGATTCCGCGCCTCGTCCAGTATTTGCGCGGGCTGGGTGGTGGCATCACCTCGACGGGCGGCGAGGCTCGATCCGCCATGTAAACGCGCAAGCCTTTCAGGCTTGCCATCGGCGTCTGCGCGCCCGAATAGTCGATGCCGATATAGCGCGCGAAGGCGGCCATTTCATGCGACCGCCTTGAACCGCTCGAAACGTAACGCCAGCCGATCTCGATCTGGCTGGTCCTTGCCGCGGCTCGGCAGGTGGATGGTACTTCCGTTCAGTCGCTTGAGGGCTTCGAGCATCGGGCCGTCCTTCTGTTCGATTAGCCGATCCGCAACATGCAACTGGTAGTCGGGATCAATGCCGATCAGATGGGCGTCGAACGCAGCGTGATGGATTTTTGAAAGCGGGATGCCGTTAGGAACTACAGGTTGGCCTATTCGCGAAGGCACCAGTGGACCGATTTTGGACTGGATCACGACGCGCCGTGTCGACGTCGCGATACTCTACAATACGATGCCCACACCGCAGGCTTCGACTGAGACGATCTGCAAGGAGACCATGTATCTTGTGGGTCTTCCCTCCGATCCACCGCTGCCAGAATCGACAAAAGTCGCAGATCTGGAAGGTGTGCCCTTGATCTTGCCGGGGTCGACCGAGGCACTACGGATATTGTGCGAGATGGCCGCCGCGCAGATTGGGGTGCACCTTAAGGTCGTCATCGAGGCTGATACTTTCACGGCTATCCGGCGAAGGGGGTTACGGCTACAGCATCCTGCCGTATCCGGCCGTGCAGGAGGAGGTCAGGCAGGGTCTGTATCAGGTCAGCCGTCTCGAACATCCGCGAGTCACCCGCGAACTTGTGGTGACGACCTGCGGTGATCGCGTTTCTGCTCCCGGGAAAGCGACCCTAGTCAGATTAATAAAAAAAACTGTGCTCGAGGCAGTTGATCCTTATGCACTCGCAGCCGTGAATCCCAAATAATCGAGAGAATATGAATGTTCTCATCACCCGGCTCTCGCCGCACCGTTCCGCGCGACAGGATCGACTCCTTCAGCTTCAATTTTCGCGTCGTCGCGGCGCGCCATTTACTGGCGGCGAACCCATTTTGAGAGTGGGGAGATGCGGCGCCTCATCTTTGCTGGTCTCGCAAAAGCTAACTGATTAAGAAAGGCGAATTTCTTCATGACGGCATTTAAGGGTAAGGGTTCAGTAGGAGAAACCGACGCGGCCTCACCTCTGGAGGAGTAAACGTATGAATAGCATCGCGGAACAGTTCAGCGGTTGGATTGGCCGAACGTTCGTTATGGAGGATGAGATCGCTCTATCGGCGGTCCGGCGTATCGCTGCGATGAGTGACCGGAATCCGGAGACCTTCCGGCGGGGCGATGAATTGCCGGCAAATTGGTATTCGCTTTTTTTCCCGCAAAATGCACCGCAGTCACAAATCGGACCTGACGGCCATCCGCGTAAGGGCGAATTTCAGCCGCCGGTGCCGCTTCCACGCCGCATGTTCGCAAGCCGGTCCGTGGAATTTTACCGGCCGCTTACGATTGGCGCCGACGCACGGAAAGTGTCCACGATCTCCGCAATCGAGGAGAAACGTGGCCGGTCCGGGCTGCTGGTCTTCGTCACCACGGAAAACCTCGTGCAAAACGAAGGAAAGGATGCGCTGCTCGAATTACAGCGTGTCGTCTATCGCGAAGCGGCCGGTGCCGCTGCCGCCCCCGCAGGTTCCTCCAAAAGCGCGCCGAAGGGTGCCACGATGGCTCCCATCGACGGGGCGGCGTGGTCACGGAGGGTCATGATCGACCCAGTTCTGCTGTTTCGGTACAGCGCTGTGACCTGGAACGCGCACCGTATCCACTACGATGCCGATTACACGCGGGACGAGGAGGGTTATCCCGGATTGGTCAACAACGGCGCTCTGATGCTTCACCTTATTATCGAGGCGGCTTTGGACGCGAACCCTGGTGTTATCTTGCGCGGGCTTGAGGCGAGACTGTCGAGCCCACTTTATTTAGGACAGGCACTCACTATTGCCGCGAAACCGCCCACGACAGCCTCTCCATCCGCGATCGAGGCGTGGGGCGCAGATCCCGAAGGCCGGCTTGTTGCAAGCGTGTCGCTTCAGGTATTGTCCGGTTGGGACTGATTTTCGGCGCGCGTGTTGCGTGAGAACACGTCATACCCTGCCGGTCGGGCCTGTGCTGACCTGGCATGCTACCCAATGGTTAGGGGACACCTGGAGCAAAGTCTGTTCAGTCTCCGCGCAGGAAGCTACCCGCGAAGGGCAGCGCGGATAGAACGCGCACCCTGCAGGCAACGAATCCGAGGGCACGACATCCCCCGCTATGAGATTCCGTGCCCGTTTTTGAAGGGGATCGGGCACCGGTACCGCCGACAGCAAAGCTTTCGTATACGGATGGCGCGGGTTTTGATAGAGGTCACGCGACCTCGCTATCTCGACGATCCGCCCCATATACATGACCGCGATCCGCGACGAGATATATTGCACGACCGAAAGGTCGTGGCCGATGAACAGATAGGTAAGGCCGAATTTCGCCTGCAAATCCTGCAGTAGATTGAGCACCTGAGCTTGCACCGAAACGTCGAGTGCCGACACAGCTTCATCGCAAACAATCAGTTTGGGGTTTACCAAAAGCGCGCGCGCTATCCCAATACGCTGACGCTGGCCGCCGGAAAACTCGTGCGGGTACCGATAAAGATGATCGGCCGAGAGCCCGACCGTTTCCAAGATCGCGACGCTGCGGGCGTCTCGGTCCTTCCTGCCGCGTGCAAGTCCATGCACGGCCATGACCTCGCCGAGAGTTTCGGCGACAGTCATTTTCGGATCGAGCGATGAGTACGGATCCTGGAATATGATCTGGATGTCTTTTCGCAGATCACGTAGCGCCGATTTCCTAAGCGCAAGCACGTTGTGGCCGCCGAACCAGATTTCACCCGAAGTGGGTTCGATCAGCCGCAATATCATGCGGCCAGTTGTAGATTTACCGCAGCCGGACTCGCCGACGAGGCCGAGCGTCTCTCCTGGCGCGATGTCGAAGCTCACATCGCTGACAGCGCGTATCTCCTCGCGTTGGCGGATGAACATACTTCTTCTGCTGGGGAAATGCTTCCTGAGGCGGCGAACTTTCAAAAGCGGTTCGCGGTCGGTGAATTCAGTCATAGAGGAAACATGCAACCTTGTGGCCGGGCCGCACCTCTCGCAACGATGGGGACGTTTGACTACACTCCGGACGAGCAAGCGGACAACGCGAAGCAAATCGACAACCCGCCATGAGAGGTCCCCGCAGGGTTGGCATTGTGCCAGGAATCTGTTCCAGCCGTTTTGATGGCTCATCGACGAGCCGCGGAACGGAGCGCAGTAACCCCTGCGTATAGGGATGCATTGGGTTCTCAAAAATGTCTTCGACCGTGGCTGCCTCGACGATTTGAGCGGCATACATGACGGCAACACGTTGCGCCGTTTCGGCAACGACGCCCATGTCGTGGGTGATCATCATCATTGCCATTCCGAATTTTTCTTTGAGCCCCGACAGCAAATCGAGAATTTGTGCCTGAATTGTCACATCGAGCGCAGTCGTTGGCTCATCCGCGATAAGAAGCTTGGGTCGGCAGGAGAGGGCCATGCCAATCATGACGCGCTGTCTCATGCCCCCAGATAGCTGATGCGGATAATCCGTTGCCCGGCGCACCGGCGAAGGAATGCCGACCAGCTGCAACATTTCTACTGCTCTGTCCCAGGCATCCTTTCGATTCGCACCCTCGTGCAGCCGGACCGCTTCGGCTATCTGTTCCCCAATCGTAAATACCGGATTGAGCGAAGTCATCGGCTCTTGAAAAATCATCGCGATGTCTTTTCCGCGGACCTTGGTCATTTCTTTGTTAGGCAACGCCAGCATATTGCGTCCGTCGTACCAAACTTCGCCGGTTATCTTCCCAGGCGGTTCACGTAACAGGCGCATAATGCTCAGCGCGGTAACGCTCTTCCCGCTGCCGGACTCGCCGACCAGACAGAGCGTCTCCCCGGAATTGATATGAAAGCTGACACCGTCGACCGCGTGGATTGTTCCTTCGTCCGTGCGAAATTCGGTCGTCAAAACGCTGACGTCCAGGAGCCGACGAGCAGTTTTTGCATTCACATTTTGCGATGAAAAGTCGTGACACGAGTTGTGTCGAGCCGACGTGGAAGAATGTGGTGTCGCCGTCATCGGATCACGGAAATTCGGCGCCTAGTTTGACAAGTCCGGCTTCGTTATTGTAAAAACTTTGTACACGTAGTCAAAGTATTTTATCACGCGTTCAAAAAATGGAAATGCTTTGAGTGTACGCGCCAGTGTGGCATTCTGACGTAGGACAGAAAACCCGGAAATGAAGCGGATTTCGGTCACCAGGCGTCAATCCGGCCGAAAGTCCCAGTCGGGGCTTCCGAAGTCGGCTGCAACGAAGAAAAAAGAAGGCAACGCTGCCCGCAAGAACGGTCGCTGGGGAGACGAGGCGAAGGTCAAGGATCATCGCCAAGAGGTCATCCTCCGCAGTGTCGCCAGCGTTTTGCGCAATTCCGCTTCGTCGTCGCTGACCACCCAGGACGTGGCGGATCAGCTTGGCATGACTAAGGGCAACCTTTACTACTATTTCAAGGACAAGCAGGACATCCTCTACCGCTGCCACATGCGTGGCATGGAAACGAGCCTTCGGGCTCTTGAGACTGCTGTCTCAACGGGGCGGTCGCCGTCGGAATGTCTCTCGCTCCTTCTCAAGGGACATATTCGCGGCATCCTCGAAGACGGTTTTGGCCTACTCCAAACCGATCTCGAAAGCTTTCGTCCCGAGCAGCGCCGCGGTTACATCCGAAAGCGCGACGAGTTCGAGCGCGGCTTTCGCCAGATCATTGAAGACGGTATCGGAGCAGGCGAATTCGACTGCGTCGATGTCAAGCTCACTGGTTTTGCGATCCTCGGTGGAATCAACTGGATTCCAAAATGGTATCGCGCCGCGGGCCGATTGAACCCCGAAACTATCGCTGAAGAGATGGCTAATTTCTTTCTTCGCGGCCTACAGCGACAGGATCAGCCGGTTCCCGCGCGCTCACCCAAGCGCAATTCAAGCTGCGGGGAAGAGGCGCAGGTTTAGATATCGTCAGTCAGGGGCGCGCGTAATGGTCGAACACGTCGAAGGCTCTCCATTCCGAATCAACCGTCGCAATGTCCTCAAGACTGCGGGTGGCGCGGCCGCGTTCGCCTTGGCGTCGAAGGGGCCGGTCGTTGCTGACACGCCCAAGAAGGGCGGAACGCTTCGCGTGAGCAATGGCGGCGATCCCCCGGATTTCGATGTTCATCAATCGCCGACCTATCTCACGCAAATGGTCGGTGCCCCCTGCTATTCCACGCTGCTGCGGATCGACCCCGACGATTACAACAGTTTGCTCCCGGACCTTGCCGAAAAATACGACATTTCAGTGGACGGCAAGACCATTATATTTCATCTGCGGAGTGGTGTCGTGTTCCATAACGGCAACACACTGACCGCTGATGACGTAGTTTACAGTCTCAATCGCATTCGCAAGCCTCCGGCCGGCATCGTGAGCCCGCGCAAAGGCCAGCTAGGCAATATTGCCGACGTCGCCGCACGCGATCCGCTCACAGTTGTCGTTACGCTGAACCAGCCGCAGGCTGATTTCCCGTTTCTCGTGAGCAATCCCTACAACGTCATCTGCTGCAAGCAGGTGGTAGAGCCGCTCGATGCCCAGGGTATTGGCATGAAGCGGCAAATGATCGGCACCGGCCCGTTCAAGATGACAAATGCCATCGACGGCCAGATCTACGAATTAGAGCGGTTTGATAAATATTTCGGGGCGCCGGCTTGGCTCGACAAGATCCAGTTCTTTCCGATCAAGGACGAGGTCGAGCGCGCCGTGGCCCTGCAAGGAGGTCGTATCGATGCCGGATTCTTCTTTCCTAGCGAGTCAGTGCTCACGATTCTTAGGCGCGTTCCGAAGATCACCGCATTGCGGCGGCCGACTCCGACCTTTGTGAACCTCATTCCGAATCTAAAGAAAAAGCCTTTTGATGACATTCGCGTACGTCAGGCGCTTTCGCTCATCGTGGATCGGCAGGAATTTATCAAGACTGTGGGCCCGCTTTCAGGCGCCTTCTTCAACAGCCGCGGACTTTTGTCGCCCGGGAGTCCGTTCGGCTTGTCCGACGACGAGGTCAAACAGTTTGCAGGCTACGACACATTGCCTGGCCTTGGCGGCGATATCGCTGCAAATCGGCAAAAGGCAATGGCGCTCCTCGATCAGGCGGGCGTTTCCAAGGGCTTCAAGATCGTGCTCCCGACCCGGGCCGACGTGCCTGCATTCCGTGATGCCTCCATCAACGTCGCCGCGCAACTCAAAGCCGCGGGCTTTGACACTTCCGTCGATATTCGCGACCCCGGTGCTTTCTATACGATCGAGAACGGCGGCGACTTTCAGCTCGTGGCCCACTCGGTCGGTCTCAGTGGCTCTTTGCCCGATCAGATTCTCGGCGAGGGCTATACAAGCTACGGCGGCCGCAATTACGGCGGCTGGAAGGACGACGCGATTGACGACGCATTCCGCGCGCAGTCCCGGGAACCCAATCCGGCAAAACGCAAGG
This sequence comes from uncultured Alphaproteobacteria bacterium, assembly GCA_963723335.1. GTDB lineage: Bacteria > Pseudomonadota > Alphaproteobacteria > Rhizobiales > Xanthobacteraceae > BOG-931. The sequence continues at coordinate 320,860 of CAVRQJ010000001.1, forward strand.
AACTACTACGCCAGTTCCAGCTCAGCTTCCTCAAGACTTTCTACCAGATCAATCTCGCATGGGTCGGGTACGGCGCCGCGCACAGCGATGCGCTGAAAGGCTGGAAAGCACAGCCGGATCTCTATGCCAACATGCAGCTCAACAATGTTTGGCTGGAACGCTGACAAGAATCTGAGAATCCGATGGTGGGGTATGTTACCCAGCGAATACTGACCGGTTTCGTCACTCTGTTCGGGGTAGCGGCGATCGTATTTTTGGTGATGCGTATTCTCCCGGGCGACGCCGCGGTCATGTTGAGCGGCGCCGGCGCCGGCGCGGTGTCCGAAGAAGAGCTGATGCAAGTCCGTCACAAGCTCGGTCTCGACCAGCCCCTCGTGGTTCAATTCGGCGAATGGATCGGGCGGGCCGCCGTGCTGGATTTCGGTACTTCGCTACGCACCGGAAATCGCGTCAGCGACGACATCACACGGCGTTTTCCCTACACACTGGAGATCGTTGTCATCGCGACGTTGCTTGCCACGGCGATCGGAGTACCAGCCGGCGCCATTGCCGCACGTTTTATGGGATCTTGGGTTGATCGTTCAATTCAGGCTTTCAGTATTATTGGACTAGCGGCCCCATCCTTCTGGATCGGCCTCCTCATCATTCTCGGCCTGCTGAAGGTTTTCAACTGGAGTGCGCCACTCTATTGGGAGCCGTTCTGGGTGAGCCCGCTCCAAAGCCTCTCGCAATTGATATGGCCGTCGATCGCTGTTGGCCTGCGTCAACTCGCGCTGGTCGCGCGGCTCACACGTTCGGCGATGCTCGATGTCCTCGGCGAAGACTACATCCGCACTGCGCGCGCCAAAGGCGTTTCGGAAGGGCGCGTAATATTCCATCACGGGCTGCGCAATGGCCTCATGCCCATCGTGACTCTCGTGGGCTTTGAGTTTGCCGCGCTGTTCGGCGGACTGATCATCACCGAAGCGGTTTTCAGCGTACCTGGACTTGGCCAATATGTCGTCGCTTCGATTCTCAATCGCGACTATCCAGGTGCGCAGGGAGTGGTCCTCGTCCTAGCCGGCATCGTCGTGATCGGAAATCTTGCGACCGATCTGCTCTACGGCGCCCTCGATCCGCGCACACGGTTGCACGAGGCGCACGCATGAATGCGACCGCGGTGAGCATCTCTGCAGCTGCGTACACAGCCGGCCTCCCGCCACGCAGAACAAAGTTGCGACGGCTGATGCGCAACGCGCGCCGCCACCCTATGGGGACAACGGGCGCTTTGATCGTGATTATAATGGCCACCGCCGCGATCTTTGCGCCTTGGATCGCACCGTTCGACCCGACCGTTGGGGATTCCGGCGCGCTTTACAGCCCACCCGACACGACGCATTGGCTCGGCACCGATGCTTTTGGCCGGGACATCCTTTCCCGGCTGATCTACGGCGCGCAGATCTCGCTTGCTGTCGGTATCGGTACCAGTGTCCTCGGCATCGCGATTGGCGCTCCGGTCGGCGTGCTTTCGGCCTATCTGGGTGGTTGGTTCGACACTATCGCGCAGCGGATCATGGACGCGTTGCTGGCCTTTCCGATGCTCCTGCTGGCGCTCGCCATGTCGGCCATCCTCGGGTCGTCACTTCACAATGTCATCATCGCGCTCGCCGTCCCGATTGTCCCGCGCGCGGCGCGTATTGCGCGCGCGAGCACGCTCGTTATAAATTCGACGACGTTCATCGAGGCGGCGCGCGCGTCGGGGTGCGGCGATGCGCGGATCATTATCCGGCACGTTTTTCCGAACATTTTCGCGCCGCTTCTAGTTGTGGCGACGGCCTACCTTGGTCTTGCGATCGTGCAGGAGGCGGCTCTCGATTATCTCGGCGCCGGTATCCAGGAGCCTAACGCGTCCTGGGGCTTGATGATGGCCGGCTCCGCGACCTCGCTTGCGCTGATCGCACCCTGGATCGTCATCTTTCCGGGACTCGCGATCTGCGTAACCGTGCTGGCGCTGAATCTTCTGGGCGACGCAGTGCGGGACACACTTGATCCGAAACTTCAACGCAATCATCCGGGCTGAGGAACGACGTGGCGAAAAGTGTGCTCCATACAAGTCTCTGCGACGACCTGAAGATTGAATATCCGCTGATCCTTGCCGGAATGGGCGTGAAAGGAAAGGCGACGCCACCCGAGCTAGTTGCCGCGGTCAGCGAAGCGGGCGGCCTCGGCGTACTCGGCTGCTCCTGGCTGGATCATGTCGAAACGCGGCGGCGCATTCGCGCCGTGCGAAGCCTCACCGACAGACCGTTCGGAGTCGATCTGCTTTTGCCGGCGAGCATGGCGGACAACACCGTGCCGGACCGTGCCGAAATGCGTTCGCGTATCGCGCGAGATTATCCGCGGCACGTCGAATTTATCCGGCAGCTACACGAAAAATTCGGATTGACGCCCCATCAGGACACCAAGCCCGCGATGTCTGCCGAGTTTATTCATCGGCAGGTCGACGTTTGCATCGAGGAGCGTATCGCGGTGTTTGCCGCGGGCCTCGGTGATCCAAGCTGGGTCGTTCCGATGGCGCGCGACGCAGGCATCAGGGTGATGGGTCTCGTCGGAAATGTTCGGAATGCCATGCGGCAGAAGAGAGCTGGCGTCGATTACGTAATCGCGCAAGGCTACGAGGCCGGCGGCCATACCGGTACCGTTGCGACTTTTCCGCTCATTCCGATGGTAGCGGACGCCGTAAAGCCGGTTCCGGTAATCGCCGCGGGTGGAATAGCCGATGGCCGAACGCTTGTCGCCGGCCTTGCCCTCGGCGCGGTAGGGGTTTGGGTCGGTACAGCTTTCCTCCTCGCCGACGAATCGAACATCTTTCCAAGACATCAGGAAGAAATGATCGGTGGCTCGGCCGAGGATTTCGTCGTTACACGCGCTTATACCGGCAAGACGGCGCGCGACTTCAAAAACGATGTGATCAAGGCTTGGGAAGAGTCTGGCCTCAAAGCGCTTCCCATGCCGCTGCAAGGCATATTGATGGATGATTTTGTTTCAGCCGCGGATGCGGCTAACCGGGCAGAGCTGATCAACAACCCCGCAGGTCAAATTGTTGGCCTTCTGAAGAAGAAACGCCCGGCACGCGACATCGTTCTCTCAATGGTTCAAGAGGCGGAAACTGTGATGGAACGGCTCGACGGATTTGGAAGGCATTAAGAATGACGGCTGCCATCACCCCGCCACCTGCGCCACTCACCGGAATCTCGGTGGTCGAACTGGGCGACGGGACGTCTGCCGCTTTTGCCGCTAAGCTCTTTGGCGACTTCGGCGCAGAAGTAGTGAAAGTGGAAGCTCCGGCCGGAGATTCGACTCGCCGGCGCGGTCCTTTCCCAGATGGGAAGCCTGATCCTGAAGCGAGCGGGCTTTATCTCTATCTCAACGTCAACAAGTATGGAGTGACGCTCGATCTCGATACTGCCGGTGGCCAAGACAGTCTCAAGCGTCTGCTGTCGACAGCGGATATCTTCATCACGAATCTGCCTGCGGATCGGCTAGATGTCGCGCAATTCGATGCCCCGACGCTCCGCCGGCTCCATCCGCGCCTCATCGTCACCACGATTTCACCGTTCGGGATGACCGGACCATGGGCGACACGCAAAGGCGACGAGCTGGTCACCTTCGCGATGAGTGGCCTCGCCTATGGTACGCCCGGCATGCCGGACGCGTCCGAAGATCTGGTTCATGAACCGCCGCTTCATCCGTCCTGTTTTGCCGGCGAGACCATCGCGGGGCTGGTTGCCGCGAATGCGTCGCTCGTTGCGCTGTTTGGGCGCGATCAGACGGATGACGGTTGCCATGTCGAAGTCAGCCAACAGGCCGCCATGGCTTCGATGCAAATTCGAGATACGACAACTGCGTCTTATACAGGAATGCCCTACGACCGTTTGCTCAACCCCAACACGATCGGGCGTATGCCGAATTTCTATCTACCTTGCAAGGATGGTTATGTCACCGTCGCGGCCCCGATGGATGAGCATTGGACGCGGCTCGTCGAGGCGATGGGGAGACCCGACTGGGCAATCTCCGAGGAATACGCACAAGGTGCCGCCCGAACACGGAACTGGATCGCCTTGCGGCTGAAGTTGATCGAATGGACTATGTCGCTGACAGGCGGCGAACTGCACCAGATCGCCGAACGCGCGCAGTTGCCGATGTTTCCGTTTTACTCAGTGCGCGGTCTTGCTGACAGCGATCACGTTCGCGGGCGCGATAGCCTGGTTGAGATCGAAATCGGTGGACGCAAGGCGCGCATGCCGCGTGCGCCATTTGCGATGCGCGACACACCCTGGCAGCTCCGCCGGCCGGCGCCGCGGCTTGGCCAGCACAACGATATCGTTTTTGGGCAGCGTGTGGGGCTAGCATCATGAGCGTGTCGAGACCGCTGCCATTGGAAGGCATTAAGGTGCTCGATCTCGGGCAGTTCATCGCCATGCCCTTTTGCACGTTGTGGCTCGCGTGGCTCGGTGCGGAGGTGATCGCCATTGAATTGCGCAAGCGCTTTACATCGCGAACCGCGCCGCCTTTTGCCAAAGGGCACGGCCGGGACCCGAATGCCAGCGGTTATTTCAATCTTCTCTACGGTGGCAAGAAAAGCTGCACCGTGGACATGACAACGCCACAGGGCCGCGCCGTGGTCCAGAAACTTGCGGGGAAGGTTGACGTCGTAGTCGATAATTTTTCCACCGGCGTTTTGGAAAAGCTCGGTCTCGGCTACGAGACTGTCGCCAAGATCAATCCGGGCATTGTGATGGTTTCGAACGGCGCCTTCGGCCGCGCCGGACCGATGAAGAATTCGCGTGGACTGCACAGCGCAGTGAATTTGTTCAGCGGGGTCGCGGACGTGACGGGCTACGCCGACGGCCACCCGCGCATCCTTGGCGGCGTCATCCCCGATCCCCTGAGCGGAACGTTTGCTGGGTTTGCCATCCTCGCGGCGCTCCATGCCCGCAAGCGTGGCGGCCAGGGACAATACATCGACCTCGCGATGTACGAGGCGATGATGACGCTCATTCCCGAGGCAGTCATCGACTATTGCCTCAACGGCAATGAGCCGCAGAGGCGGGGTAACCGCGATCCGGCAAAGTCGCCGCACGGCATTTACCCTTGCGGTGCGGACGATAGTTGGATTGCAATTAGTGTCGAGACCGAGGAGGAATGGCGCATATTTTGCCAGGCCGCTGGTCACTCGGAATGGGTTGCCGACGTGCGCTTTACCGATGCCGAAGCGCGGCAAGAAAACATTGCCGAACTTGACGCCGCGGTGGAAGCCTGGACTGCAAAGCAGGATCTCCACGCCACGGTCGATCATCTGCAAGCGCACGGCATCGCAGCAGGTCCCGTGTTGCGGATAGATGAGCTTCTCGACGACGAGCAATCGATAGAGCGCGGCCTCGTGGTGACCACAAATCATCCGGTTGTTGGAAAGTACCGACAGTTAGGTATCCCCTGGCGCATGGACAGTCTCGGGACTGATTACCGCAGCGCGCCGCTTCTTGGCGAACATACCCATGAGACCCTTGTGGGCCTGGTCGGCATCAGCGAGGAGGAATATTCCAAACTCGACGCCGACGGCGTTTTGAACTGAGCACAGATCATGGACCTGCATTACACGGCCGACGAAAAAGCGTTCCGCGACGAGGTGCGTGACTTTCTTCATCGCGAACTCACGCCCGAAATCTGGAAGAAACATCGCGATCCCGGCGAGCAGGGGATGTGGACTGCGGAGTTCACCAAGTCGTTCCGTCGCAAGCTCGGCGATGTCGGCTATATCGGCATGGGTTGGCCGAAAGAATACGGTGGCAGCGGGCGCAGCCGCATCTATCAGACGATTCTGTGGGACGAGATGGAATGGCATCGCGCGCCGGCGATCGACCGTTCCATGACCTATATCCCGAATGCCGTGATTGGCTTCGGCTCACACGAGCAGAAGACAAAATTCCTCCCGCAAATGGCGCGCGGCGAGCTGTCATGGTTCGTCGCTTACTCCGAGCCTGAAGCCGGTTCCGACCTCGCCAATCTCAAGACGGGGGCGAGGGAAGATGGCGATCATTTCGTCATTACCGGCCAGAAGTCTTTTTCGAGCGACGCGCATATGGCGGATTTCGCCTGGCTTGCGGCACGGACCAACGTGTCCACCAAGAAGCATGAAGGCATCAGCGTGTTCATCGTGGACATGACGAGCCCCGGTATCACCATCAGCAAGCACCCGACGCTCGCGGGTTGGACCCATCACGCGGTGCACTTCGATAACGTTCGCGTCCACAAAACGATGCTGGTCGGTCCGCGCGACCAGGGCTGGAAGGTGGTCATGGGCGCAATTGATTTTGAACGCGCAGCCCTCGCAGCACCCGGACTCGTGACCTTCCAAGTTGACCGTCTGATCGCGTGGTGCGGTCAGGACCGTGCCGGTGGCCGGATGATCGACGACCCCTTGGTGCGCGATCAACTCGTTCGTCTCGCGACCGAAGCCGAAAGTTGCAGGCTGATGAGCTATTGGCTCGCCTCTCTTCACGACAAGGGCTTGCGGCCACAGCACGAGACCTCATTGGCCCTGCTGGTGAAACGCGAGTCCGCGCGGCAGCTCGATGTCGCCGGAATGGAATTCCTGGGTCAATTTGCGCCGGTGCGTTCCGGGTCGCCTGGTTCCGAACTTAACGGCGAGGTCGAGGCGGAATACCGCGATCATCTCTATTTTCAATTCGCTGCGGGCGGCTTCGACATAACCCGAAACGTCGTCGCAATCCGTGGCCTCGGACTTCCTCGCTGAAAGCTCTGTCATGGATATTTCGTTGAACGAAGATCAGGTTATGTTGCGCGAAACGGCTATCTCGTTCGCGCGCGAGGTGATTCCGGCGGCGCGTATTCGGGCACTGGAGACGGATGAGCGCGGCTTCGATCAGGATACGTGGAAGAAGATCGCACAAATGGGCTGGGCGGGGGCTGTACTGCCCGAAAGGTACGGGGGCTCCGAGGCGGGTCTACTCGACATGGCCTTGATCATCGAGGCGCTCGCGATCGGTGCGATTCCAAGCCCGTTATTCTCCACCGTCATCGAAGCCGGACTTCTGCTTCTTGAGGGCGGATCGGAAGCGCAGCGGAGTGCGTGGTTACCCAGGATTGCCGAAGGCGACGCGATCCTCAGTACGGCAATAATGGAATCCAGCGGCGGGTTGCGGCCGACTGATATCCGATTGGGCATCGCGCCAGTTGGCAATGGATTTTCGATCAACGGGACAAAGCTCTTTGTTCGTGATGCAGCGGTTGCGGAAGTGGTCGTCGTCGCGGGTCGCTCCGGCGACAAGCTCGAAGAAATTACTCTACTGATGGTTCCGTTCGATTCGCCGGGGCTCAAGCGCGAGCGAATGATTGTCGCGGGTGGCGAGTTGCTGTGGCAGATCACATTCAACAATGTCGGTGTCGATGCCGACGCCGTCATCGGTGAGGTGAACGGCGCGTGGCCGCACATTGCCCGTTTGCATCAGCGTGGCGCCGCATTCAAATCGGCTGAACTCGTCGGCATCGGCCAAGCAGCCCTCGATCTCACTGTCGATTACGCGAAGACTCGGCAACAATTCGGGGGGCCGATCGGTCGCTTCCAGGCGGTACATCACCACGTCGCGGATATGTATCGTGATCTGGAAGTAAGCCGGCTTTTGGCTTGGCAAGCTGCGGCCGCGCTCGGCGAAGGAATGGACAGTCGCCGTGAAGTATCGATGGCAAAGGCAAAAATCAGCGAAGTCATTCCCGCCGTGACCCGCATGGCGCACCAGATACATGGCGCCATCGGCTATTACCGCGACTACCCGCTCGAGCTTTACTATCACCGCGCCATCGCGGCGCAGGCTTCCTACGGTGACGCTGCCTATCATCGGCGTGTCCTTTCAAACTTGCTTTTTGAAAATCCTGATGCGTTCCGCGGAGACGACCGGCATGACCTACCAGTACATTATTTCTGAGCAGGACTCGCACGGTGTGGTCATCGTCACCATTAATGACCCGGAGGCGAAGAACGCCGTCAATTGGGAGATGAACAAGGAACTTGTGCTCGAGCTCGATCGCATCGATCAAGATCCCGGAGCGCGCGTTCTTGTTCTCACCGGCTCCGGCAGGATTTTTTGCTCAGGCGGCAACATCAAGCGTATGACGTCGCAAGGGAAATCGCTCGAGCCGCCGGACCCCACGCTGCGCGAAGAGCTTTACCCACAGGAAGCCGATATCCGGCGTGTCGTCACGGGATTGCGCCGTCTCTCCAAGCCGGCAATCGCGGCCGTAAACGGACCAGCAATCGGTTCGGGCCTTGGAATTGCCGCGGGATGCGACATTCGCATCGCGTCGTCGTCATCGCGTTTCGGCTGGGTCTTCGTGCGCCGTGGCATAGTACCCGATGATGCCAGTCTCGCATTGATGCCGCAGATTATCGGCTACGCGCGCGCTTTCGAGTGGGGCGTGACCGGCCGCACGATCGACGCGGCCACGGCGCTCGCTATTGGCTTTGTCAGCAGTGTCGTAGACCCGGACGAACTAATTCCGCATTGCCGCCAACTCGCGATGGAGATCATCGAAAACTGCCCGCCAATTACGGTACAGGCTTTCAAGTACGCTCTGGCAGAGTCGCTCTATCAGGACCTTGATACGGCCGTGCGCTTCACCGAGCGGGCCCAGCGTGTGGTTCGTGACACTGGGGATCACGCGGAAGCACTCAAGGCATACGCGGAAAAACGAAAACCCGTCTGGAAGAGCAAGTGATGACCCGTCGCGCACTCGAACCCGCGGACTATCCATATTTCGACTATCGCCGGTTTACGTTTTCCCTGGGGATCGAGGCCGAAGGGCAGGTTTGGCTTTCGGGCAGCACCGCTGTTCGATTCGATGCCGCAACCAAGTCGATGGCACTCGATGGAGATTTGTTCGGCCAGTGCGAGCGTCGTCTTCGATAAGATGCAGAAGACGCTGGCCGCGCGCGAGATGAGCCTCTCCGACATCACGCGGATGACTCAATATGTCACATCGGCCGCTCTTCCCGACGTTGCGCGCCTTGAAGATTTTCGGCGCGAAAAGCTAAGGAATGCCGCGCCTATCGTTTCCACCGTCGTCGTGAAATCCCTTCTCCGCGAGGCCGCGCTTATCGAAATAGAATGCATCGCGTCGCAAAATCGCGCGCAACCTGCCTGCATTGTCGTTTCCGCGGAAGGTGATCCTGGCGCAGGCGATGTCGTCGGCCAATGCCGCGACGCCTATGACCGCCTCGGCGCCCTACTCGGGAAGGTCGATGCAGATTTCGATACTGTCGTGAAGACGACCGAATTTATCACGCCTGACGCCGTTCCTGACTACCGGCGTACTGCCGATGTCCGGCGCGACATTTTTTCTCCGCCGTACCCCGCCGCAACCGGGGTTATCTGCGGTCGCCTTGCCCGGCCAGGCTGCCAGATTTTCGTTGAAGCAACGGCCTTGCGATCATGACGACGAGAATTACCGAAGAGCTCAAATCCTGCATCGGCTGGGAGGCCAGCTACACGGCACCTGAGGAACTCGGCAGCGCGCCCTTTCGGTATTTCGCGCTCGCCCTCGATGATGACAATCCTCTCTATCAGGACCTGCAAATTGCGGGAAAAACCCGTCATGGCGGCGTGATCGCGCCGCCGACGTTTGTCTGCGAGACCAGCCAAATCGTTCGCCGGAAACCCGATGAGAACGGTTATATCGGACATAGCTGGCCGCTGCCCCTGTTCGGCACCGGTTTTATTCGCGGCGGCAACGAATATGAGTTTCATCAGCCGGTGCGGCCTGAGGACCGGATCACGGTAAATTGGAAGATCGTGGATATCTATGAACGACCGGCGCGGAAGCATGGCACGCTGATTTTCGTTATTTCCGAAGCGCGGTACGTCAATCAGCGCGACGAATTACTCGCTGTCAACCGCGAGACCAATATTTACCCGCCATGACGGTTTCCCACGTGAGATACTTCGAGGACGTCAAGGTTGGCGAGGCGTTGCCGCCCCGCGCGGTACTTGTCTCGTTGACGTCGCTGATGATGTACGCGGGAGCTACCTGGGATTTTCACCGCTACCACTACGACGCGGAATTCGTCGCCAAGATTGGCGTGCCGGCGCCATTCATGGACGGTCAGATGCTCGGCGCGCTGCTCGCGCGCGACCTCATGCGATGGGGCGGTCCGGATTCCTTCGTGCGACGCCTTGGCTATCGCCAGCACGGCATGGTCTTTGCCGGGGACACAATCCTGATCAGCGGCCAAGTGACGGATACCATCGTCCAGAATAATCGCCCTTTGGTCGTTTGGACTTTGTCAGTCATGGGGCCGGACGAGCGGGTCATTACGCATGATGCTACAGCTGCGGTCGAACTGACGAGGCGGCCGCAATGACGCTACGGAACGAGTACGATGCGGCCCGCAACGGCGTTGTCTTCGACCAGGCGGTGAGCCTGTGCGGCATCGGCCAGCGGCATGGTGCGGTCCACCATTGGCTTCACCTGGCCGGTTGTGACCATGCGCAGGACCATTTCAAGCTGGCGGCGCGACGTGCTTACTGCGCTGATGATGCGCAAGCCCCGGCGATAGATTGTTGCGATATCGACCTCGATCGGTTGACCGGTGACTTCACCGACGAGGACAATCCGGCCGCCAGGTACCATCGAACGCCTAATTTCGTGAAACACAGCGCCGCCCACCGTGTCGATCGCCACGTCGGCACCCCGACCACTGGTCGCTTCGCGCACGCCGCCAGCGAACCGGCCGTCGGCAGCAACGATAACGCGATCGGCACCCGATTGCCGGAGCAGGACTTCCTTCGTCGGAGTACGGGTCGTTGCAATGACAAAAGCGCCCGCCGCATGCGCGATCTGGATCGCGTGGATGCCAAGTCCGCCGGCACCCGTGATCAACACGCGCTCTCCCTGGCGAACCTGGCCTGTATCGCAGACTGCGTTGTAAGAGGTGCCCACCGCGCACGCGACGATCGCGCCGGTGGGAAAATCGACATTCGCCGGCAACAGTGCCAGATTGTCGCTTCCGACGGCGACGTATTCGGCATAACCCCCACCCGCGTCCTGACCGAGGAAGCGCGTGTCAGGACACAACGTTTCTCGATCCGTGCGGCACATGGTGCAACAGCCGCAGACATATTCGCGCTGCGTCGAGCAAACTCGATCGCCGATGGAGAAACCGGACGCACTTTCGCCGACCGCCACAACTTCGCCCGCTATCTCGTGGCCGAGGACGAGGGGCGAGGCGAAATTTTTTTGTGGCGGATTGCGACGAACGATAATGTCGCGGCGACATACTCCGCAGGCGCGAACGCGCACGAGAATCTGACGCGATTTCAGCGCGGGCCTATCGATTTCACGAAGAGAAAGTCCCTCGGGTCCGCCATGCTGGGCAACGATGACCGCCTTCACACCAACTGTGCTCCCTTTTCTGCTAGGCGACGAAAGCACAAATAGCGAGGAGGCGCGAGAGAAACCGATGCCGGCTTGGTGTAGTTTAGCGCCGCAAGAGCTGCGGACACTTTGGCGTGCCCATGACGCGGAGCAGAGCCCATGACTGTCGGCATCGAAGCGGCAGGCGCCTATATTCCGCGAATGCGTTTGCCGCGGAAATTGATCGCCGACGCAAATAGCTGGCTCAATCCCGCTCTCAGTACGAGTGCTAAAGGCGAGCGGGCAATTTGTAATTGGGACGAGGACGCCGTCACCATGGCGGTAGAAGCAGCACGCGACGCCCTGCAAGGCCACGACCGCGGCATAATTGCGTCTCTGTCGCTCGCCTCGACAACGTATCCGTTCATCGATCGGCTCAACGCGGCAATCGTAGCCGATGCGCTGAATTTGTCGAAGAACGTCGCCGCCATCGACTTGAGCGGCAGCCAACGCGCGGCGACGTCGGCGCTGCAGCAGGCTTTGAGAATCGGTTGTGAAGCCCTGATCGTCGCGACGGAGAAAAGGCGGGCGAAGGCAGCCAGTTCAATCGAGATTGCTTCAGGTGACGCCGCTGCCGCCTTAGTTGTCGGGGCGCGCAATCCTTTTGCCCGTTTGATCGCAAATGCGACGGAGACGGCGGATTTTGTCGATCACTATCGGACGCCGGATTCCGAATACGATTATCAATGGGAGGAGCGGTGGATTCGTGATGTAGGATACATGCGCATTCTTCCACCAATCATTCGAAAATGTCTGAACGACGCAGGAGTCTCGCCCTCCGAGGTCGCACACTTCTGTATGGCCTCTTTGATACCGCGTGTCGCCGGGGGTGTAGCCAAGGCAGTCGGTATTCCCGATGCGGCAGTCGCCGATGATCTCTACGCAGGCTGCGGCAACAGTGGTGCCGCCCATCCATTACTGATGCTGGTTGCGGTGCTCGAGAAGGCGAGACCGGGCGAGCGCATTCTGGTCGCAGGCTTCGGGCAGGGTGCCGACGTGCTGCTCTTCGAAATGGTATCCCCGATGCCGAAACCGGAAAGCCGCTTGGGTGTCGCCGGTTATCTTTCCCGCCGCCAGCAGGAACAACAGTACGTAAAATATCTGGCCAACAACGATATGATTGACGTCGAGCGCGGGATGCGGGCGGAAGTCGACAAACTCACGCCGCTCTCCGCGCTCTGGCGAAACCACGCTACTGTGACGAGTTTCCTCGGTGGCCAATGCCGGGTCTGCGGCACGGCGCAATTCCCGAAGAGCAGGATCTGCGTCAATCCCAACTGCAATGCGGTAGACTCGCAAGACGATCAGCCGTTTGCCGAAAAAATCGGCCGTATCAATTCCTATACCGCCGACCGACTGACATATTCGCCAGACCCGCCGGCCTGCTATGGCATGATCCAGTTTGAGGGGGGCGGCCGGTGGATGATGGATTTCACCGACATTGACGCCGCCGACCTCGATGTCGGCCGCGCGATGCGTATGGTGTTTCGTGTCAAGGATATCGACAACCAGCGCGGGTTCCGCCGCTATTTCTGGAAGGCCGCTCCGGTAGCTGAAAATTCAGGGAGCGCATAAATGCCACAAGGCATTCGCGACAAAGTCTGCATCCTTGGCATGGGATGCTCGAAGTTTGGAGAGCGCTGGGACGCTGATGCTAGTGACCTTATGGTCGAGGCGTACACAGAAGCGCTGGCCGATTCCGGTATTGAGACAAAGCAGATCGATGCCGCGTGGCTCGCGACGGCTATCGAGGAACAGCACGTCGGGAAATCGGCGGTGCCGCTTGCGACGGCGCTGCGCCTGCCGTTTATTCCCGTCACGCGCGTCGAAAATTTTTGTGCAAGCGGTACGGAGGCGTTTCGTGGCGCGGTCTACGCTGTCGCCTCAGGCGCCGCGGATATCGCGCTCGCTCTCGGCGTCGAGAAACTCAAGGACTCGGGCTACGGCGGCCTTCCGCAACGCGGGCGCGGCACACTTAACAACATGACCTGGCCAAACCTCTCTGCGCCAGGAAGCTTTGCACAGCTTGGCGCCGCCTACCGTTCCAAACATGACCTCTCTCAGTCAGATCTCAAGCTTGCGATGGCTCACATCTCGGTCAAAAGCCACGACAACGGCGCTCGCAATCCCAAGGCTCATCTGCGCAACCGCATTACGGTTGATACGGTGCTCAAGGCGCCGATCGTCGCCGAGCCGCTCGGCCTTTACGATTGCTGCGGCGTCAGCGACGGCGCGGCCTGCGCGATCGTGACGACACCCGACATCGCGAAGGGCCTCGGCAAGCGCGATCTCATCTCGGTTAAGGCGCTGCAATTGTCCGTCTCGAACGGGCTCGAAGCGCAGCACAATTCATGGGATGGCAGCTATTTTGCCACGACCCGTATTGCTGCGCGGCGCGCTTATCACGAGGCTGACATCACCAACCCCCGCGACGAGATCGGGCTTCTGGAAGTGCACGACTGCTTCTCGGTGACGGAATTGGTCACGATGGAGGACTTGCATATCTCGGCTGAAGGCGGCGCAACTCGCGACGTACTGGACGGCTTCTACGATGCGAACGGCAAGATGCCGTGTCAGATCGACGGCGGCCTGAAGTGTTTCGGCCATCCTATCGGTGCGTCAGGCCTGCGCATGATCTACGAGATCTACCTGCAGCTTTATGGGCGCGCCGGCGACCGGCAGCGCGCGGAGGACCCGCATTTGGGCCTCACCCATAATCTGGGTGGCTTCCCTCACCAGAACGTCTGCTCGGTCTCGATTATTGGTCGTCACGAGTATTAGAAGGTAAAAATATCATTGAGCCGGCCGAAAAAAGGCGTCGACCGCTCATCTTGGCCGCGTTATTTTTGAAATTAAATCGCAGTGAATTGCACCGAGGGTAATGACCAGGTCAGGTCAGACGGCCTTTAATCGTCTTTTTTCAGCGCAGACCCAGCATTTATGACGTCTCCCCACTGCTTGCTGTCGGCAGCCAGGAACGCCTTGAAGTCTTCTGTGGACATTCCGATCGAGGAGGGGAGGGCCCCGAGATCGAGCAGGCTCTTGCGCATCTCAGGCGCGTTGAGAACATCGCGAAAATCGGCGGTCAGCCGCGCCGCCAGGTCAGGTGGTGTGCCACGCGCCGCAAATAGGCCTATAAAGGAAAGCGATTGAAAGCCGGGCAAGGTTGCCGAGATCATCGGATATTGGGGCGCCAGCGGCCACGGTTCCAAACTCGCAACCCCGAGCGCCCGCATCCGACCATCTTTCACGTACTGGAGTGACGTGATGGCCGAGTCCAGCATAATCTGGACATCGCCCGCCAAGACCGCCAGCTCGGCTGGTGCGAGGCCCGCGTATGGAACGTGAACAATCGAGGTGCCGGTCATTGTTTGGAACTGCTTCATCGAAAGGTAGTAGCCACTTTGCGCACCAGAGCTGCTGAAATTAAATTTGCCGGGATTTCTTCTTAAGAGATCAAGCAATTCGGCGAGCGAAGTGGCGGGAACATTCGGATTGACGACAAGGACCGCCGGAATGCTCAGCACGTTCGTCAGCGGCACGAGATCGGCTAGCCCGTGGAAGGTTGCCGAGTTAGTCCCGAGGTGCTCCGCTATGGTTGTCGCTGAGTTCGAACCTACGAGAATCGCATAGCCGTCCGGCGGTGAGTTGGCGACGTACTCACTGGCGAGGATGCCGGACGCTCCAAGTCTGTTCTCGACAATGACACTCTGCTTCCAGCGCTCAGCGAGTTTCACCGCCATCAGCCGGGCCGTAATGTCGTTCGAACCGCCCGCAGGATACGGGACGATCAGGCGAACTGGTCGCGATGGGAATTCTGACACAGGTTCAGCCGCAAGGACCACAGACGACAGAAGCAGAAAGATAAGTAATGCGATTACGGATCGACGCGCCATGGAAGGCCTCTCAAAACGTGATTCCCGGCAATTGAACGCGCAACTACTCTTCCTCCCGGATAGCCTTGTGAGCCGGCTTTAATGTTACGAAGGAGTGCAGCTGGGCGTAAGTCGGCCCTCCAACGCGGGCGAGAGGCTGCAACTTTGCGGTTTCGATCTTGTTGTCGATGCAAAGCCCATCTCTGATGTGGAAGCGTTTAATCTCTCCGACATAGAATTGGGAGCTTCGGCCGAACTCCATGATTTGGTGCAGGACGCATTCCATGTGAATGGGGGCGTCCGCGATACGCGGGGCTTTCACGTATTCGCTTGGGACGGTTTGTAGGCCTAGTTCCTCGATCTCGCTTACGTCAGCCGGGTACTCGCCGGACGTCTGATGCAGCTTCTGCATGAGGGACTTGTCGGCAATGTTCACCACGTATTGCTTTGTCGCTGTAATGTTTCGGGCGGTATCTTTCAGCTTGGTGCCACGTCGCCCAACATTGATGCCGACCATTGGAGGATCTGTCGAAACCGAACAGAAGGCGCTGAACGGCGCGGCATTGACGACGCCATTTGAACTCACCGTTGTAACCCAGGCGATCGGTCGCGGCACGATACACGCCATCATCAACTTGTAAGTCTCGTTGTGAGATAGCGTGCTCGGATCAATGATCATTTGTCACTCGACCGATTATTTTCTGGCATTCGACAACTTTGTCTTCAGACGCGGAAAGAGTGCGAGGCCATTATTTGTATTCACGTCGTCCTGCTCTCGAGCCGTAAAGAGCCCAGGCGCCATGGAATCCCGCACCGTCCATTCGACAGTGGTTTCGGAAGTGTAGGGCCAATCCGTTCCGAATAGGATCCGTTCGGGCGCGGCTATTTCCTTGACGCACAGCAAACTGGATTTGCCGGCGGCGAGGGCGATGTCATACCAAAAGTTCCGCAGTTTTTCGTGGACATCGCTTTGCCAGACCGGAGGCACCCGAGGGATGGCAAGTCGCCAGGCGAGGAATGGCAGAACGCCACCCGCATGAGCGAGCACGAACCTTATGTTCGGAAAGCGTTCTAGAACCTGCTTCGTCATCAGGTTGAGCGCGCACCTGGTTGTATTGAGCGGATATTCTGCGACGAAGAGCGGCAGATCCAACGGCAGCTTCTTGCTCTCGGGATGTTGTGTTGGATGCACAAATACGACCGCGTTCCTCGAATTGAGCACGTCGAGGAGTGGATCGAACTTCGCGCCGCCGAAGAACTCGTCGCCATAGCTCGCAAGTACAACCACTCCGTCTGCGTCGGCCTCGTCGAGCGCACGGACGGCTTCGCGACATGCGCTCTCGACGTCAGGGAGCGGCAGAACGGCGAATGTGCCAAACCGATCTGGCCGGCGAACCTGCATGTCGCCGGCGAAATCGTTGCAGCGGCATGCTAAATCTCTTGCTTTCGCATCGTCGCCAAAATGAACGTGGGGTGTGGAGATGGATGTGATGCCAGTCTGGATGCCGTTGGCATCCATCATCTTGAGGGACAGGTCTTCGGACCAGTCAGGATAGTCCTTACCTCTTGAGCGCGTGATGCCGGCTGATGAAACTGCATCCATATAAAAAGGCGGCAGAATGTGGAGATGGATGTCTAGCCGGGTCGGGTCTGTCATCGTTTATTACTCTACGCTAGGGCGGGGCGATATTCAGCCGACGGCAAGAGCTGCCTTTGCGGCGCGTCGACGCGGTCGGCGATACGCATGTAATCATTGGCGCGCCGCGATTTTCCAATTCCCCAGATAACTGCGCTCCGCAGCCAATAGGCACTTCTCGGCCATTCCGAGGTCATCCAATCGTACCGTCTCGCGCAAAACTGCGTGCGGTCCGAAACCCAGCGCCAGTCTTTCTCCCAGGCGGCAGTTGCCCGCGGTACGTCGCTAGCGGTTGCAACGTATTCGGCGAGCATCAGCGTATTCATCAGAGAGAGACCGGCGCCTTGACCAAGCGTCGGTGGAAGCGCGTGGGCGGCGTCGCCGACAACGACAACTCGTCCCTTTGACCAGGACTTGATTTCGACGAACGGGTAGGGGTGGTGCACGCCTCCGGCAATTCTGGCGCGGTCGAAAAAACCCTCTTTGCGGAGGGCAGGAAAATGGTCCGCCCAATAGTCCGCATCGATTGGCGCACGTCCGGATTTGTCGACCAGCGGGGCGGCAAGGTAGCTATAAGTTTCGGTCGGCGTACACGGCGCGACGCCGACCCGAAATCTACCGGACCAGAATTCGCGCGTCATGTCCGCTGTCTCGAATGTCGAACGTGGCACGAGGAGGCGGATGGCGCCGCTCCGCGGCTGGCGCGTCTCGCGATTGAGATCAAGGTCGTAGCGGGTGCGCGAGTTAACGCCGTCCGCGGCGACAATGAGGTTGGCCTTTAGGCGGTCGCCTTTCACGGTGACGCTGCCATCCTCCGAGACGTTTGCGACGTCGCAATCGACGTGTACCTTTGCACCGAGTTCTATCGCTCGATCATGGAGGGCTCGAATTAGAAGCTCTCGTTTGATGTTCCAGACCGTGTTGACGCTCTTGAGGACGCGGCGCTGAAGCAATTCACCGTCGCGGTTGAGAACATGCGCTTCGCGCAGAACGACGCAATCGCGGCTGACGCGATCGAGCAAGCCATAGCTTTCCAGGACCCGTAGGCCATTGCCCTTGATGAAAATCCCGGCGCCGATCTCACGAACGGCGCTTCCCCGCTCATAGACGTCGACGGTCCAGCCCTTTCGTGACAACGCAATCGCAGCGCTGAGACCGGCCACTCCGCCGCCGCATACAATCGCCGTCTTCATGGAACTCAGCTCCACAAATTCTTGACTAATGTATACGACAAGAGCATAATTGTCGACATTAAAGTTTCAAAGGATACACCTGCGCGGTGAGCATGGCTTTTGCCGACACGGATCAGGATCGGCAGGCGACGCTGGGTCTACAGATTTCTAGTCGGCTCGCGCGGCAGATTCTCGCGGGCGAACTCGCCCCAGGGCATCGCCTGGACGAGCAATCTCTTGCGACAGAATACGGGGTTTCACGAACCCCGGTGCGCGAAGCACTCAGAGAGCTTGCAGCACGGCAGCTGATTCAATTGATTCCGCGACGTGGCGGTGTCGTGACCAAAGTCGGCGCGGGCGAACTCATCGACATGCTGGAAGCGGAGTGTGAAATTGAGGGGCTCTGCGCCCGGTTGTCGGCGCACCGGATGAGTGCCATTGAGAAGGTTCGCCTACGCGATGTCCATGAACATGCGATCGCGATCAGTAGTGGAAAAGATCTCGTGTCATATTTCGAGGTCAATAAGGAATTCCACGATTTGATTTGTGCCGGCACGCACAATGCGACGCTGGAGCGAATGTCACGGGATATCAGGTTCCGGCTTTCGCCGTTCCGCAGATCGGAGTCGGAACGCGATGCACAAGAAATCATGGCGCGTTCCACTGCTGAGCATTTAAGGATTGTCGACGCAGTCGTCGGGGGTCAAGCTGAGGTGGCTTATGAAGCGATGCGTGCCCACGACGCGCGAGTCAATGTCGGCATTGTGAAGCTACTTCAGAGCAAGGAGGCTTAGGCGGAGTCGTCCGCGCTAAGCTAAAGCCATGTCGGGTTTCAAACGTGTTGAGGAAGTTATGAAATCTAAGTTGTTTCTCGCACTTTTGACTGCTGCCTTAATTATCTCGTATAGGGCAAGCTACGCCGATAACTCCTATCCTACCCGTCCTGTTCAAATCATTCTGCCTTTCGCGACCGGAGGGAGCCTTTCTGCCCTTGGCCTCGCGTTAGCTCATCAGCTAGGCGCCAAGTGGCCTTATCAGCCGGTAATAGAGGCGCGCCCGGGAGCTGGAGGAAACATCGGCGCCGAATTTGTCGCCCGATCGGCGCCTGACGGATACACGCTACTACTCGGTACTCAGTCGCTAGCCGCCAACGCCACGTTGATGCCGAGCGCTAATTTCGATCCTGAGAAAAATTTCGATCCCATAGTGCTCATCGGCACGGGGCAAAACGTGCTGGTTGTTCCGGAAGCGTCGCCATTCAAATCGTTGAAGGACGTCGTCGATGCAGCGAAGGCGCAACCCGCAAAGCTTAATGCAGCCACGGTCGGCACAGGCAGCACGAGCTATCTTGCCACTGTATCATTTGAGACTGCTTCCGGGATCGACGCGACATTCGTCCCGTATAATGGCGCCGGACCGGCCATGACGGATCTCTTGGCGGGGCGCACGGATATCTGGATCACCACGCTTGTCAGTGTTTTGTCAAATATCCAGAGCGGACAGTTGCGTGCGCTTGCGATTACTGGCGAGAGGCGATCCGCGGCATTGCCCGACGTGCCGACTTTCGCGGAGGCGGGTTACCCCGCATTCAAAGGCAATGCTTGGTTCGCACTCTTTGCGCCGGCCGGCACGCCGAGCGATGTTATTAAGAAAGTCAATGAGGGCATAAACGAAACATTGACCGTTGAGTTTGTGCGGAAGGCCTTTGAGCAGAATTCCATCGAGCCTCTCGGCGGGCCACCTGACGATCTGAAAAAGCTGATGGCAGTCGAAGTTAAAAATTGGCGTGATATCCTGACCAAAGCTGGGGTCAAACCGAACTGACGCTGTCGACGAAATTATCATGAAAATCACTTCGGTTTCGATCGCGCACATCAACCTGACGCAGGCCGACAAGTCGTGGACCATTTCTCGAGGAAAAATCAGCGAAACCCTGACCACGCTTATTCGACTTGAGACCGACGACGGTGTCGTAGGTTTTGGGGCTGCCCCGATTGGCGCACAGCTTATTTCGGGCGAATCCCACGCGTCCGCCGACGTGTTTCTCCGCGCTGCGAGGGATCTTCTCATCGGAGCGTCGCCGCTCGATCGAAATGTAATCATGGACCGCGTCGGTTCGCTTATGGCCGGAAACGCGCGCGCGAGAGCGGGCATTGACGCTGCGCTTTATGACCTTGCAGGTCGGATACTCAAGGTACCGGTTGTTTCCCTCTTAGGCGGCGCGGTGCGCACCGAGATACCAATTATCCGCATTATTGCAATGGCCACGCCTGAAATCATGGCGAATGCGGCCGCTGATGTGACGGCAGCAGGCTTCCGCTATTTGAAGCTGAAGGTTGGTGGGGATCTCACCACCGATATCGAGCGTGTCGGTTCGGTGCGTGAGCGCTGCGGGCCCAAGATCCATCTGACCGTGGATGCCAACCAGGCGTATCCGGTTTCCAAGGCCGTGTCGTTCTTGCGTAGTATAGAGCAATTCAACATCGATATGGTTGAGCAACCTGTTGCCGCCGACGATTTCGACGGCCTGAAGATTGCACGGACCAAGTCTAGCGTCCCGATCCTCGTCGACGAATCCATTCGGAGCATTGGTGATGCGCTAAGAATTATTCAGATGGGGGCTGCGGATTTAATAAGTATAAAAGTCGGCCACCTTGGCGGCATAAGTGCCGCGGTAAAGCTCGCGAACATTTGCGAGGCCTCGTCGATCGGTTGTCTGGTCGGAGCAAATACAGGTGGCCGGATGGTTGAAGCGGCAAATATGCATTTTATCGCGGCGACGAAAGCAATCGCGTACGCCTGTGAGGTCGGGGAATTCTACCGCCTTACGGACGATCCGACAGGGCAGCTCGAATCACGAAACGGCATGCTCAAGGTGCCAGAAGGGGTGGGGATCGGCGTTGAGCCGTCGCGGTCGGTCGAATTCACGACAATTTAATCTCGGATCGCACCCGCCAGCTCATGAAGAAAGTACGATTTCTTAATCAGTCGGATTCTGGTTTGCGGTAAATCGATCAGGTAATGGTGGGCGCTCGCATAATGACAGATTATGGAACGCGAACATCAGAATTGCTCGAGTTTTTGCCACAATTGAAAATATCAACACATCGGGTCCGCGAATGCACCTGGCACGCACGATTTCTGCCTTCGGAAGCGAGAAATGGTCTAGCAGATCAAGCGAACATCCTGCCGGGCTTTTGAGTACGCGACGAGGTTCCGATGAAGATTTCATGCGGGCTACGAAATCTCCTATGATTGTCCACAACCCACGCCGATGATTTTGACCCTTAGCGTGCATCCCTCGCGTGTCGCCGATCTGTTGACATTTGATCGAATGCGCGTCGATCCATCACTGGTGCCAAACACGTATCACGATAGCTTTGGCAATTTTTGCCACGTCATCCGTGCCCCCGCGGGTCGTGTGACCATGACAGCCGATTTTCTAATCCATGACAGCGGCCAGCCGGACCCCGTCGCTCCGCAGGCAGGGCAACGTGAGCTTGACGAACTCCCGGTGGACGTTCTGCTTTATCTTCTAGGCAGCCGTTATTGCGAGACGGACCGGCTTTCGGTCATCGCATGGTCTGAGTTTGGGCTAGTCACAAAGGGTTGGCCGTTGGTGAAAGCGATCTGCGACTATGTCCACAATCGCATTACTTTCGGTTACGAGCACGCAAGCCCGACTAGGACGGCGTTTGACGCCTATACCGAGAGACGGGGCGTATGCCGAGATTTTGCTCATCTCGCCGTCACCCTCTGCCGCTGTATGAACGTGCCGGCGCGCTATTGTACCGGTTATCTTGGCGACATCGGCGTACCAATCGATGAATCGCCGATGGATTTCAGCGCCTGGTTCGAGGCTTATGTCGGCGATCGCTGGTACACGTTCGACGCCCGTCACAATCGACCTCGAATAGGGCGTATTTTAATGGCGCGCGGACGGGATGCGACCGATGTTGCAATCGCGACTTCGTTCGGCGCGTGCACGCTCGCCGGTTTCAAGGTCGTTACCGAAGAGGTCGCCGATCGTTCTTGAATGATGGCTGACGCACAATAAATATTCCCGATTTTGCGGTGATGCCGGGACGTTTTCGCATCAAGACGCGGTCGTTTAGCTACTTGTGTTTCGCAGGCTTCAAATAATGAACAGTTGCAGAAAAACTGGCACTACGTCGAAGTGCCTCCTTGAGATCGACTGGCCGGCCGCGCTTTTTGAACAAATCTCGAAAGGCCTCGTCCGTTTAAGTTCCTGATTGTCTTTCCTCTGCGGAGACTTTTGGCGATCGTTATTCATACAGTCAGTTCAACGCGCCGCGGTCGATGCTTTTAAGGCCGAACGCGCGGTGGATATTGCGCGATCCGATCGCATCGTTTCCAGTTTGCGGCTAAGCATTTCTGCAAACACCGACGTAGCAATTGGCAAGTTACGTCCGCGCAAGCGGCCGACTACAAGATTTGCGCGCGGAACGTCACGACCGTCTATTTCGCGCGCTACGATGCCAAGTTTGTTACCGGGCGGCACGGTGCCAATTTGTATTTGGAATGAAATCATACCAGCGTGCGTCACCAAACCCCGCAACATTTCGAAAGAATTCAATTCCGCGGCAATGTTGAATGTAAGTCCAACTCGCGCCGAAATTTCATCGAGTAACTGCCGACCGCCAATGGATCGCTCCGGCATAGCGACGGGATAGGCTGCGCAGTCGCTTAGCCGAAGACTTTTCCGCGCAGTGAGTGGATGATTTTTCGGCAAAATCACTACCAATCTCTGTTCAAGGGTCATCATTGGCTGGAAATTGGTGGTGTACGGTGGCCGAAACACCACGACGAGGTCGACTTCATAGGCGGCGAGTGCCGCCATTGCCGATTCATGGTCGACGACCTTCAACTCGAATGACACCAGGTGATGGCTTTTTCGGAACTCGGCTATCAGTCGAGGCAGAAAATCGAGTGCGAGCGCCTGACTGCACGCAATTCTCACGGTGCCACGGCGCAGGCCCTTAAGATCCTCGATCTGCGATTTCATGCGTTCGACTTCGCCATTATGGCCACGCAGGTAGTGAATAAATACCTCGCCCGCCGCGGTTAGACGCATGCCGCGCGGTCGCCGGTCAAATAGTGGCGCGCCGAGTTCATTCTCGAGATCCGCGATGCGCCGATTTACCGCGGAAGCGGTCACGTTGAGCCGTTCGGCAGCCTTTCTGATCGAGCCAGAGCGTGCGACTTCATCGACATAACTGAGAATCCGAAGGTGCTTCATGTGTGGTGCCCCTTTGGCATCACTCTAGCAAGAAATTGGCACTTTATGGCAACGCTCGTTCAGACTAGTTCTTACAGGCAATAACTGAGGCGGACGGAATACCGGGGCCGACGCCTGTTTGCTGCAATCAAGAATTAGCAACAGGAGTCACTTCTATGACCTCGCGTATTTCCACCTATCGGTGCGTCGCCGCTCTTGCGACGGCTTTGGCGCTCGCGGTCCCGCTTACGACGGCACCACCCGCTTTCGCGGAAACAAACCTCAAAATGGTTCTGAATTGGAAGTACCAGGGCCCGCAGGGCTGGTTTTTCCTCGCTGACGACCGCGGTTACTTCAAGGCCGCCGGTCTCAACGTGACACTGGATCAGGGCAACGGCTCGGGCGCACCGATCCCGCTTGTGGCAAATGGAACTTATGACGTCGGCTTCGGCGATATTAATGCGCTGATCGAGTTCGCTGCAAAAAAACCAGATGAAGCGCCAATCGCGGTCTACGTTATGTATAACCGCCCGCCCTTCACGATCGCGGTGCGCGCCGACAGCAATATAAAGACGCCGAAGGACCTCGAAGGCAAGACAATCGGCGGCGCCGCTGGCGACGGTGCGCTCAAGCTGTTCCCGGCCTTTTGCAAGAGCGCCAAGATCGACTGCTCGAAGATCAACGTCACCAATATGCAACCGAACCTGCGCGAGCAGATGTTGATGCAGGGCCAGGTCGACGGCGTGTTTGGCTACGTCAACACGATCCGCTTTTCCGCGAAATTGCTTGGAGTCGACCCCGACAAGCAAATCCGCTTTATTAATTACGGTGATTACGGCATGGACTTGTATTCCAATGCCATCATCGTCTCGAAGAAGCTAACCAAAGACAATCCCGCGGCTGTGCGCGGCTTGCTGGCTGCAATCAATCATGGTCTCGAGGATACACTCAAGGATCCCGATGCCGCAGTTGCGGCTGTCGCCAAGCGCGAGCCGTTAATAAAGATTCCGGTCGAGCGCGAACGGCTGGACGCTACGCTCAAGGATGAGATGAATCATCCTGAGATCGCCAAAATCGGCGTCGGCAATGTGGATATCGGCCGGCTCAAGCGATCCATCGATATTCTGGTCGACGCGGACGGCCTGCCCCGTACGCCGAGCGTCAGCGAAATTTTTACCCCTGACTTCCTTCCGCCCGCCAGCGAACTGCCAAAAAAACTGTTTTGAGCCGCTCACCGCGCTACCTCTCCGTGTACCGCGGAGAGGTAGCGTCGTGGGAATGCCGCCCCGGAGCGAGACTATGGAATTGAATCTCAAAGGTCGGGTCGCAATGATAACCGGCCCAGCGAAAGGAATGGGCGCGGCCATCACCGAGGCTTTCGCTTCGGAGGGTGCGCGCTTGGCTCTGGTGGGACGCGATTTCGCCGCCATCGAGCCGGTCGCCAAATCCGTCAAGGCTGCTGGCGGCGAAGCGATCATCGTTCCGTGCGATCTCACCGACCCGCAAGAATGCTCGGCGGCCGCGCTCAAGACCAAGGCTGTATACGACGACCGAATCGACATCTTGGTAAATGTCGCCGGCGGCTCGGGGCCCATTGGCAAGACCGGTGTGGATACTACGCCTGAAGAATTTGATTCGATCGTCACGCTCAACATGAACGGCTCATTCCACACAATGCGTAGCGTTCTGCCCTCCATGATCGGACAGCGCTATGGCAAGATCATCAATGTGGGCGGCACTTTCGGTATGCGCGGCCGTGCCGGACGAATGGCCTATTCGGCCTCGAAATGGGGCCTGCGCGGTATTACTAAGAGCTTTGCGCTGGAAGTAGGCCAGTACAACATCAACGTCAATTGCGTCGCGCCTGGCATGGTCGATGGGCCGCGCTTTCGCGACAAAGTCTGCGCCGATATGGCGAAGCGCCTTGGCATCAGCGTCGAGGAGGCCGCCGAGCGGCACGCCTCCGAATATGCACTCAAACAAGTCACTGTCGACCGCGATGTCGCCAACGCTTGCCTATTTCTCGCAAGCGACGCGTCGCGTCAAATTACAGGCATTGATCTGCCGGTCGACGGCGGTTGGGCCATGCTCTGATTGTCCACTGTAAGGAGATGCAATGACTGCCACGATCGCAGATCTTATCATTCGTAATGGCATAATCGTGTCGCCGGATGCGGAGATTACCGGCAGCATCGCGATCAAAGATGGTCGTATCCTGGCAGTAGGGGCGGACGAAGCAATGCCGCCCGCCGCCGAGACGTTCAATGCCTCCGGGCTGCATGTCTTGCCGGGTGCCATCGACGTACATGTGCATTTCCGCGATCCCGGCTACCCGGCCAAGGAGGACTGGGCGAGCGGAACGGCCGCAGCAGCCTTCGGCGGTGTGACCACCGTCTTTGATATGCCGAACACTATTCCTCCGACCGGCACCGCAGAAATCCTTGCCGCAAAGCACGAGATTGCGGCCAGCAAAGCCTGCGTCGATTTCGGCCTCTACGGATTGCTCGGCGACGACACGATTTTGCACGTGCCCGAACTGGTCGAAGGCGGCGTCATCGGATTCAAGCTCTATATGGGCAATACATTCGGAAAAATTCCGTCGCCCTCGACCGGCGCCATGCTCGAGGCCTTCGAGGTCGTCGCGCCGACCGGAAAGCGAATATCACTGCACGCCGAGACCAACTCGATCATGGAACGGCGCCAGGAGCGCTTGGCGGGCGCGGGGCGTCAGGATCCATTGGCACATATCGCATCGCGGCCAGCGGTGGTCGCGGTGGAGGCAGTAAGCCGCGCCGCCATCCTTGCGGAATGGACCGGAGCGCGAATTCACATACTGCACATCTCGTCCGCTGAGGAGCTGCGGCCATTGCGCGAAGCCAAAGCGCGCGGTGTCGATATCACAGGAGAAACCTGCCCCCATTATCTCCTGCTCTCGACTGACGACTACCACGACCTTGCCGGCGTCATCCGCGTCAATCCGCCAGTGCGCGAAGCTCGCAATCAGGAACCGCTGTGGTCAGCACTTTCCGACGGCACAATCGATTTGATCGCGACCGATCACGCACCGCACACTCCGGAAGAGAAGACGCGCAACGACATTTGGGCTGTGGACTGCGGATTTCCTGGGGTAGAGACGCAGATGCCGCTTATGCTGACCGAGGTCAATAATGGGCGATTGTCGATTTGCGACTATGTTCGGCTGAGTTCATTCAACCCGGCGAAGATATGGGGACTTTATCCGCGCAAGGGTGCAATTCAGTCCGGTAGCGATGCCGACTTGGCTATTGTCGATCTTACGCGCGATCACACACTTGACGACGCCGCGTTGAAATCTCTTTCAAAGATTTCCCCCTGGAATGGCCGCCGGATAAAAGGGCTTCCGCTTCACACGCTTGTACGCGGGCGTTTCGTAATGAAGGACCGCAAATTGACGGATGGCGTGCGCGGGTGGGGTCGTTCCGTGCACAAGATCCAGAAAATGGCGGCACCAAACTTGCATAATACTGATCTTACGATGAAGGCGGTCGTCGCTCCTGGGGCCGCTCGCGGCAGGAAGGAAAACGCATGACGGCCGCAACAACCCACCCCACTGCGACCGAAACCTCTACCCATGCCGAATTCTTTGTCGAGCTAGAGGGAGTGACGCTGACTTATGGGCGCGATGAGAAGAAGGTCACTGCACTCGGAGTGACCAATCTGCGGCTGAAACAGGGTGACTTCGTTGCTCTCGTCGGACCGTCGGGGTGCGGAAAGTCAACTATTTTGAAGCTCGTGACTGGGCTTCTAAAAGCGACCAACGGATACGTCTATGTCGCCGGACGCGAGGTCGGTGCCGAACCAGTTCGTGTCGGCATGGCTTTTCAAAACCCGACAATGCTGCCTTGGTTGACGGTACGCGACAACGTCATGATGCCTCTGAAAATCGTACCTCCGTTTCGTGGCGAATACCGAACAAAATACAAGACCGAGTTCCGTGACCGAGCGGAGGCGCTTCTGAAGGAGGTCGGCCTCGCCAGTTTCGGCGACAAGCACCCCTGGCAGCTTTCCGGTGGCATGCTGCAACGTGCGTCGCTGTGCCGCGCGCTCGTGCACGAGCCCCAACTACTCATGCTCGATGAGCCATTTGGCGCTCTCGATCAATTCACCCGCGAAGAGTTGTGGGCAATTATGCAGGAATTGTGGATGAAGATGAGGCCGACGGTGCTGCTCGTCACACATGATCTCAAGGAAGCAGGCTATCTCGCCAATCGAATTTGCGTGATGCGGGCACGACCGGGCCAGATTATCGACGACGCGGAAGTTCCCTTCGCGCGACCGCGTACTATCGAAATGTCTTACGCGCCGGATTTTGTTTTGATGACGCAGCGGCTGCGCGAACTCATCGTCACCGCGCGCCCGGAAAAAAAGGCGGCGTGATGGATACGAATTTTCGCCGCCGACTTGATTCCACCTTATTTATCGTGGGTTTTTTTGTGCTCTGGGAGGCACTCTGCTGGATTTTCCACGTCAGCGATATCGTTCTGCCGAAGCCCAGCCAGATTATCGTTACCCTAGTCGAGCGTATGCCGGCACTGTGGCCGCACGCGGTGCAGACGCTCTACACAACATTAATCGGGTTCGGATTCGGCATCATCATAGGTATTTCGCTTGGTGTCCTGGTGGGTTCGTCGCGGCTGGCTTATGACGTGGCCTATCCGCTGCTGATCGGGTTTGCGACCATACCAAAAGTCGCCGTGGTGCCAATCTTCGTGCTCTGGTTCGGCGCCGGTACGGTGCCCGCAATCCTGACTGCGATGATCATGAGTATCTTTCCAATAGTCGTGAACGTCGCCACCGGTCTAGCCACCACGGAACCAGAACTTGAGGATGTGATGCGCGCCTTGCATGCCAGCAAGCTCGACATTCTCTGGAATGTCGGCCTTCCGCGCACGATGCCTTATTTCTTTGCGTCTCTGAAAGTCGCAGTGACATTGGCGTTCGTCGGCACGGTCATTTCGGAGACCGTGGCGTCCAACCGTGGTATCGGCAATGTCATGATGATCGCTAGCTCTAACTTCGACGTTCCGCTCGTGTTTGCCGGGTTATTGATCCTCGCGGCAATGGGTATCGCACTCTACGCGGTGTTCTCATTGCTCGAATCCCACATTACCGGATGGGCCCATCGCAAAGACGATCTCGCGATGGGTTAAATTTCGGCAACAACAGGAGTTCATCGTGCGCTTCGTGAGAAAGTTAGCTGCGCTGGCCGTTGTATCTATTTGCGCAACGTCCGCCGTCCACGCGCAAGGCAACACAAAAATCCGTTTTACGTTGGATTGGAAGCTGCAGGGTATTCACGCCTGGTACTTCTGGGCGCAAGCTAAAAACTATTTCGCCGCCGAACACCTCGATGTCACGATCGACCAAGGTGAAGGGTCGGCCATGACCGTGACCAGAATAATGTCGGGAGCGTACGACGCGGGATTCGGCGATACCAATGCCGTGATACAGACGGCGGCGAAGAAGCCCGGCGAGGCGCCACTCATGGTCTATATGATTTACAGCAAGGCGCCGTTTGCTCTCGTCACAAAGACGACCGGCCCGATTGTGGCGGTCAAGGATCTGGCCGGGCACAAGGTCGGTTCCTCTCCCGGAGGCGCGTCGCTTCAGCTACTGCCACTGCTGCTGGAGAAAAATGGTGTCGACCCGTCGACAGTCAGTATCACGCAGATTGCGCCGAACCTTCAGGAGCAAATCTTAATTCAGGGTCAGGTCGACGCTGCCGCTGTCTTCACTGCGACAAGCTATATGAATCTCATCGCGCAAAAGCTGGATCCCGACAAAGACTTTCGCTGGCTTTACTATGCGGATTCCGGAATCGACCTTTATTCAAACGGAATTATGGTGTCCCAGGCCCTGGCTAAGGAGCACCCGGAGGCGGTGAGGGGCTTGGTGCGGGCGATCAACCGCGCCCTGAAGGAGACCATGGCCGATCCGAACGGCGCGATCGATCTGCTGGCGCAGACTGAACCATTGCTCAACAAGGACATCGAAAAACGTCGGCTAATCTATGTGTACAAGACACTGATCGACACACCAGAATCCCGCGCCCTTGGGATAGGCGACGCTAGCGATGCTCGGCTTACGAACTCGATCGCCACCATTGCGGAGTCGTATAGCTTGCCGCGAACTCCTCAAGCGAATGAAGTTTTCGATCGCTCGTTCCTGCCGCCGAAGTCAGAGCGAATGCCAATCACGCTGACAAACTAATTGCTGCTTTCGGTCCACCCGACGCAGTTGGACAACTTGCCCTTGAGACTTCCGCAAGCGTCATGCGAACGATTACCTGTGAACACCTAATCGAGGCCGCACACGCGCCAGTCGCGCGTGCGCGGCAGATCAAAATCCGTGCCGGTAAGGTGCACGCCGTCGGGAGCGTGGCGGTCGGCAACGCTGAGCCGTTGCTGGTGTTGCCTGCGCTGGTGAATGCGCATGATCACGGCCGCCCGGTGCGGTCGAGCTCCATTGGTGCTGGCGGCAAGCCATTGGAGGCATGGCTACACTACTTATCACTGTTTCCGGCCGTCGACCCTTATCTTGCAGCGGTTGTAGCACTAGCGCAGTCTGCGATCGGCGGCGTTGGCACGGTTATGTTGCATTACACGCGCGTACAAGGATTTACTGACCTACCTACAGAAGCTGCTGCAGTAGCACGAGCGGCTCGAGCTGTCGGAACACGAGTCGGTTTTGCGGTGTCGATGCGCGATCGCAATCCACTGATATACGGACATTCCCAAACCATTTTGGACATGCTGCCGCCCCCCGCGCGAAAAGAAATCGAGCAGAAATTTCTGCGCGTCCCCTTGTCGCCAGCGGAACATATCGCGCTGGCCGATGCCGTGGCAGTAGCTGCGGGAGGGCCGATGTTCGACGTTCAATATGGCCCGAACGGTGTGCAATGGTGCAGCGACGCTTTACTTGAGGCCGTCGCCGACGCGTCGCACCGTACGGGCCGACGTGTACACATGCATCTCCTCGAGACTCGATACCAACGGGCCTGGATGGACAAAGAATATCCCGGCGGAATTGTTGAGCACCTTGATTCGATTGGCCTGCTCTCGCCGCGCCTAACACTCGCGCATTGCGTCTGGGCTTCGTCGGAGGAGCTTGAATTGCTGGCGAAACGCGGCGTTACAATCGTGGTCAGCAACAGCTCGAACCTTCACCTGCGTTCGGGCGTGGCGCCGGTCGCGCGCATGATCGAACTTGGTTGTCGCGTTGCAATCGGTATTGATGGTAAGGCGCTCGATGAGGACGATGACGCGTTGCGGGAGCTACGCGTTGCTCAGTTACTGCATGCCGGTACAGGCTTCAATGCGGCGGTCAGTCGCGAGCAGATTTTGAACATGGCATTCACCAACGGCCGACTATCTGTGACCAATGTAGATGATGGCGGCACGATCTCACCAGGTATGCCGGCCGATTTATTATTGCTCGATTGGGCAGCTATCGATGACGACAGGCTGCGCGACGATGTCGATACGGTTGAATTAGTTTTGACGCGCGCAACTTCCCGACACATCCGCGAACTCATTGTTGCCGGTCGCACCGTGGTCAAGGACGGCAGGCTGCCTGGCGTCGACATGGCCGCTGCGCGCGTTGAGGTATTGGCACAGATGCGCGCCGGTATGGGCCAGAATGAAGCGCTTGCGGCCGCGATGCCCGCGCTTGACCATGCCATGGCCATGCATTTCGAACCAGGTACGGCCTGCAGTTGACACCAAACTAACGCCGGTTGTGTGCCATACTACAAGTAACCGCCTCTGGCGGTGTGGGTAATGTGTCATGCCCAACACTTGGCGCCGAAGTTCGAAAGCGGCTAGTTGGTCTTCACACCCCATCGAATCATCCTTGGCTGCTCCCCGATTAAGCGCGAGCGGTCGAGCGCCGGCCAATATCCGTTTTGGTGCCAAACCGGTTTTCACGTAAGATGAACGTAATTGCATGCCGAATCTGAAATTCACAGCGAGCCAAACGTGTCGGCATTTTCAAAAGACTACGGCGACACAATCCTCAGGTTTGCTGACCAGTTGGCCCAACGGTCAGAGTCGCTAAGTGGCCTGACTTGCACTTATTTTTCGCCCGCACATAAATCGGTTGCTCAATTGCTCCATGGTCGAATGAGTGCGGCGGGGCTCAATACGAAGATTGACGTGGTAGGAAACGTCATCGGTCGTTATGCAAGTACGACACCCTCCGCAAAGACTCTGATCATTGGTTCGCATTACGACACAGTAACGAATGCGGGAAAGTATGACGGGCGTCTTGGCATCCTGACCGGGCTCGTGGCCGCCGAACAGCTTATTCGCTCCCGGCATCAGCTACCATTTCATCTCGACGTGGTTGGGTTCGCCGAAGAAGAGGGCGTCCGGTTTTCTGCGCCCTATCTCGGCAGCAGCGCAATGTCTGGTCGTTTCGACCCAAGCATTCTGCAACGGCGCGACAAGGACGGCGTAAGCCTTGACGCGCTCCTGAAACAAGAGGGCGTTGAGCTTTCGGCAATCAACGCATTGGCGCGCCCGACGGAGACGCTGCGCGGTTATCTCGAGATTCATATCGAGCAGGGCCCGGTTCTCCTCCAACGCCACCTGCCAGTCGGAATTGTGACATCGATTGCCGGTGTCGCTCGGTTTCGCATTGATATTACTGGTGTCGCGGGACACGCCGGTACGGTGCCGATGCCACTACGCCATGATGCGGCAGCGGCAGCCGCTGAAATTATCCTGGCGGTTGAGCGGCGCTGCTCCGCCACGGAGACTTTGGTGGGCACCGTTGGGCAGCTCACCATACCTCAAGGACAGATCAACGTCATTCCTGGCCGCTGCGAGTTGTCGCTCGACGTGCGGGCAGCCGAAGATGCAATTCGCGATGCCGCCATAGCCGACATTCTTTCGACAATTCACGACATTGAGCAGCGCCGGGGTATAACTGTGAATATTACTGAAATTGCTCGGCATGCTGCGGCACCATGTGCGGCTTCGATGCAATCGGCATTTGCTCAAGCCGTTGTTCGCGAGGGACACGTACCGTTTTATCTAGGCAGCGGTGCCGGGCATGACGCCGAGCAGTTCTCCGGCGTCACAGATATCGGCATGCTGTTTGTGCGCTGCGGCAACGGCGGCATTAGTCACAGTCCTCTGGAAACCGTTTCGGCCGATGATGTCAATATTGCTGTGCGGGTGTTGCTCGATGTCATCGTCAATCTCGTGTAACGAGGGTAAGGGAGGCGGCTATGGAGCGTATCCGCATTAAGGCAGCAAAATTCGAATTCGTCGCGCAGTTTGAGACCAAAAATGCGCCAAAAACCTGCGCAATATTCCGAAGCATGCTGCCCTACAGGGAACGGATCATTCACGTGCGCTGGAGCGGAGAAGGATGTTGGATACCCCTGGGCGCTCTCGATCTTGGACTTCAATATGAGAACCACACCAGCTATCCGGCGCCTGGAGAGATAATTCTATACCCGGGCGGTATCAGCGAAACCGAGATTTTGCTGGCCTATGGAAATGTTTGCTTTGCGAGCAAGGTTGGACAGCTCGCCGGAAATCATTTCCTGACGATCGTGGAAGGCTTGGAACAGATCCGCTCGCTGGGCGAGCATGTGCTCTGGCACGGAGCCCAAGACATATTGTTCGAAGCGATTTGAACGCACGCGGGTTATCCCTGTCTTGCTGGGAGATGTCATTGGCATAGTCCTTGCACTGTATTTATCCTTTTGTGAAATCTGGGAGCGTACGATGTCCACTACCGCAGTCGTCGCACCGTCTCTGAGCGCACGGTCCCCGATCTACAATTCTCTGTTCATCCAGGTTCTAGCCGCGCTTGTTATCGGCGTTATCCTTGGAATGGGGGTACCCGATTTTGCAGTTTCACTCAAAATCCTCAGCGACGGTTTCCTCAAACTCATTTCGATGGTCGTCGCACCAATTGTGTTCTGCGTCGTCGTACATGGTATCGCCAGTGCAGGCGATCTCAAGAAAGTTGGGCGCGTTGGGCTCAAGGCGCTGATTTATTTCGAAGTGATGACCACGGTCGCACTTACTGTCGGACTACTGTTGGCTTACCTGTTTGCGCCCGGCCACGGCATGAACATTGACCCCACAACGCTCGATGCCAAAGCGCTCAGCACATATGCTGACAACGCGCACAAACTTCAGGGCGCGGGCGTAAGCAGCTTCATAATGAACATCATTCCGACGACGTCAATCAATTCGCTGGCGCGCAACGATGTTCTCCAAGTCTTGTTTTTCGCAGTCCTGTTCGGAATCGCACTCGCTCTGGTCGGACAGCCGGCACAACAGGTCACTTCGTTGATCGAGGCCGTTTCCAAGGTCCTATTCAGGCTTATGGGGTTGATCGTACGCGTGGCTCCGCTCGGCGTTCTCGGCGCGGTGGCCTACACTGTAGGAAAATACGGCGTCGGTTCGCTCAAACAATTGCTTTCCCTCGTATTCATATTCTATGTGTCCGTTATTCTGTTTGTGTTTGTTGTGCTCGGCTCCGTACTGCGCGCGGTCGGCTTAAATATATTCAAGTTTCTTAATTATTTCCGTGAAGAACTGACTATCGTATTAGCTACCGCATCATCGGACGCTGTGCTGCCGCAGATTATGCGCAAGCTAACACGCATGGGCGTCAGAGACTCTGTGGTCGGCCTAGTCATCCCAACCGGCTACTCGTTTAATCTTGACGCCTTCTCGATTTATTTGACGTTGGCAGTCGTCTTCATTGCTCAGGCGACTAACACACCATTGTCGCTTGGCGATCTGCTTTTAGTGTTGGCGGTGTCATTAGTAACATCCAAAGGCGCGCACGGCATCCCCGGCTCTGCGATTGTGATTCTATTGGCGACGCTCAACGCCGTGCCTACTGTGCCAGCCATCGGGCTCGTGTTAGTACTTTCGGTCGATTGGTTCATCGGGATCGCACGCGCTCTTGGCAATCTGATCGGCAATTGCGTCGCGACAGTTGTGATCGGCGCGTGGGAACACGAGGTGGACTTGCCAACCGCCAAGCGTGTACTCGACGGCGAAGTCCAGGTGGACGTCACTGCCAGTTAAATGACAACTTTGAGGGCGAGCTATTTACCTGAAAGGCAGCCAGCTTTTCACGCATGATGACAGGTTATGGAACGGTTCCACACGCGAATAGGTAGCCGAATTTCTGTTCCGTCGTGAGGACGTGTTCGGTGCCGCGCGCGCAAGCCGCAGGCAAGCGAAGTGTTCGATCGTTCGTTCCTGCCGCCGAAAGCTGAACGGATGCCGATCACGCTGACCAACTAAGCTCTCACATCACGCGGGCCAGCGCCGACTTCGCCAGCAAGACATGGATGCCTTTGTGCACGTTCACCAACTGAGTGACGTGCACATCGGCGGCGATGCTACAGAGCGTATAGGCATCGTCGGCGCTCAGGCCGGCGCGATGTTCGATCAGCTTGACCATTTCGTGCACAGCGGATTGCGCGGCGAGGTCGAGGTCAGGATCGAACGCCATCGTAATAACGTGCGACGGTGTTTCCGCCCACGGTCGCGATAGGTTGGTGCGCTTTTTGAGCGTCACCCGAAGCGTGGCCGAGAGCCCGGTTTCGATCGCGGTGACGCAGACTTCGCCGTCGCCCTGCAACGCGTGGCCGTCGCCGACCGAAAGCATGGCGCCGGGATTGAACACCGGCAGATGCAGCGTGGCGCCGGCGCCGAGATGCTTGTTGTCGATATTGCCGCCGAATGCACGCGGGATGATGGACGTGACGCACCCCATCGCCGGCGGCGGCGCGACGCCGATAATGCCGAAGAACGGTGCGGCTTTGAGTTTCAGGCCCCACGGCATGGTGATGACGCCCGACGCGCGATAGTCGCGACATGAATGCGCCGCGTGTAAGGAAAGTGCTCCGACAGCGTACCGACTTGCGGCTTGATCAGGTTCCAGACCCAATCCTGCAACAGCCCGATTTCGACGATCTCAACCGCGAGTTCATCGCCGGGCTCAGCGCCCTTGATCGCGATCGGACCGGTCATCAGATGCGGCCCCTCGCCGGGCGGCACGGCGGCAAGCACGGCGCGATGCTCGGGCAGGATGGTGAAGCCGGCGCTTGGCTCAGGCAGATCCTCGGCGTTGCCGCTGAGCGTCGTCACCATGACGCTGTTGCCGGATTCGATCTTCAGGACCGCCGGCAGCGCGGCATCGAAAATGCCGCGATGAACCAAATCAACCCCGGCTCGCAAGATGTGTTGCATGGTCACAGGACAAATCCCTTACCGAGCCTTCACCATCTACAGTTTGAGCACGAGATGCGGTGACAGCGCCAGGGCGTCAATGGGCGGCGCGTCGGGTGCGGGCAGCTTGGCGCGCCGCTGCCATGCGTCAGGGAATTTCATCAAGATTAGTGGCGCATTCTTGCTAACGCGCGAGTCCAAGAACAAGGAGTAGTGAACCTGTCCCTTCCGAAAATATCATCCGGGGTGGATTGGCAGGGTAGGGCAGAATCATCGCATCTTTGAGCGATGAGTGCGATCCTTCATACGCTCTGGCTTTTCGTCGTCGTTGACCTGTTCAAGTCGAGGAGCAGGCTCGAAGTCGAGAATCTGTTTCTGCGTCATCAACTCAACATCGCATTGCGGCGAGCGCCGTCGCGTGTTCGACTAAGCGGTAGTGACCGAGCTCTGGTCATTTAATGACCAAGCTCTGGCCGAGCCTGCTTGGTTTGGCTCAGGTGGTGCAGCCGGAGACCATCCTGCGATGGCATCGTTCCGGCTTTAAAGCGTTTTGGCGCTGGAAGTCCAGAAACAGGATAGGGCGGCCTAAGGTCGATCCTGAGCTACGCAACCTCATGAGAAGGATGAGCAAGGAGAACCCGCTGTGGGGAGCGCCCCGAATTCACGGCGAACTGCTCATGCTGGGGTTCGAGATCGCTCAGTCGACAGTCTCGAAATACATGGTAGTGCGTCTAAACCCACCGTCGCAGTCCTGGAAGACATTTCTCCGCAATCACGCGGAGGCGTCCCCCTCTAATAACGAGTGATTTGCCAAAGTCTTAGCTGAGGCCTTAGTGACTTTTTGGTCTCTGCTCTCTTTTTTCGCACAAGCCTGCACAAAAACGAGGCGACGGTCCCGCCGACGATTTCGATCGCATGGGACGTCGCCGAAACGGCCATGAGCCTCAGGGTATTAAGCCATTCTTGAACTTGGCACGTCGCTTGCGACTCCGGCGCTCAGGAAGAGCGCAATCCGGACGCTCGCCTGATAATCGCGAGGCTCATCATGTTCAATGCCTGGACAAACGTGGCGCAGGCATGGGCCCGCCGTTGGCTTTTGGCCGCGGCCGGTCTTGCCCTTGGGTTCGTGGCAGTCGCGCCGGCCCACGCCGAAGACACGATCAAAATCGGTATTCTTCATTCGCTCTCCGGCACCATGGCCATCAGCGAGACGACGCTGAAGGATGTGATGCTAATGCTCATTGACGAGCAGAATAAAAAGGGCGGCTTGCTCGGGAAGAAGCTCGAAGCAATCGTGGTCGATCCGGCTTCGAACTGGCCGCTGTTCGCTGAAAAAGCCCGCGAGCTTATCAGCAAGGACAAAGTCTCCGTTGTGTTCGGCTGCTGGACCTCGGTGTCGCGCAAGTCTGTGTTGCCGGTGTTCAAGGAACTCAACAGTGTGCTGTTCTATCCCGTCCAGTTTGAAGGTGAGGAGGGCGAGCGCAACGTATTTTACACCGGCGCCGCCCCAAATCAGCAGGCGATACCGGCAGTCGACTATCTTATGAGCGCGGACGGCGGTTCCGTGAAGCGCTGGGTGCTCGAAGGCACCGATTACGTCTATCCGCGCACCACCAACAAGATCCTCGAAGCCTACCTCAAGCAAAAGGGCGTGGCGGACGTGGACATCATGATCAACTACACGCCGTTCGGATTCTCCGACTGGCAGACCGAAGTCTCCAAGATCAAGGCCTTTGGCTCCGCCGGCAAAAAGACGGCGGTGATCTCAACAGTCAATGGTGACGCCAACGTTCCGTTCTACAAGGAGCTTGGCAACCAGGGCATCAAGGCGACCGATATTCCGGTCATGGCGTTCTCGGTCGGCGAAGAAGAACTTGCTGGCCTCGATGCCAAGCCGCTGGTCGGCCATCTCGCCGCGTGGAACTACTTCGAGTCGATCAAGACACCGGCCAATACCGCCTTCATTAGGGAATGGCATGAGTTCACCAAAAACCCGAAACGAACCACCAACGATCCGATGGAAGCGCATTACATCGGATTCAACATGTGGGTGAAGGCGGTCGAGAAGACCGGCACGACCGACCCCGATAAGGTGATTGCCGCACTGCCCGGCATCAAACAGGCCAATCTGACCGGCGGCGTCTCGGAAATGCTGCCCAATCACTACATCACAAAGCCGGTCTATATCGGCGAAATCAGGCCTGACGGCCAGTTCAACGTGGTGTTCAAGACCAAGGATCTCGTTCCTGGTGCGGCGTGGTCGCCTTATCTTCCCGGATCGAAGGACTTAACGGCGGATTGGGTGAAACTCAACTGCGGCAATTACAACACCGTCACGAAGACGTGCGGCGGTTCGTAATCAACGCGGCGCTCACACACGCTGACAACGACATCGGGAAAGCGGATTTGCTTGCGACCTTCCCGACGCAGCGCCGGGGATAATTGCCATGCGTTTCCACCGAGCCTGTCTTTTCGCTGCGCTATTGGCTTTCGGCTTTATGTCAGGCTATGGGCGCGCGCATGCCGCGGCTCTCGACGATGCGCTCGCGCATTTTACCGCCGCCGACTTCGACGAGACCGAAACTGGCATCAGCTCGGTCGCCGCAAGCGGAAACCCGCGGGCCGTAATCATTCTTCACGCCTTGCAGGACGGCCAGCTGATGTTCAGCGCCGAAAAGAAGAGGGTTTACATTCAGGATGAGTCCAGCAAGCTTACCGATGCCGCGAACGGTCAGGCGGTGCCCGGCGATCCGCCGGACGATCTTGACACCGTAGCCATCAACAACAGATTGCGCGGAACGCTTGCCGCAGCGCTCGGTGGTCTCACGCTGTTATCCGCCGATTCAGGTAAGCGGCTCGGCGCTGCTCAGGCCGTCTTCAAGTCGCGCGAAGCGAACGCGTTACCAGCACTCGAGGCCGCAATCGCCCAGGAGCAAGACACGCGCATCAAGCGGGCGATGCTGCAGGCACGCGCGGCACTCGTCCTGTCCGGCAACAACGCCAACGACGCCGACAAACTCGCCGCCGTTGACATTATCCGCCAGCGTGGCGACCAGGATGCGCTTGCACTCTTGTCGAGCCTCCCGGCCGGTACCTCTCCGGCGGTTGCGCAGGCCGCCGCCACCGGCGTTGCCGCCATCCAAAAGCGTCTTGCCTTATGGAATGCCGTGCAGAATGCCTGGTACGGAATATCGCTCGGGTCGGTGCTGCTGCTCGCTGCGATCGGCCTTGCCATCACATTCGGCGTGATGGGCGTGATCAACATGGCGCACGGCGAAATGGTGATGATCGGCGCCTATGTGACCTTCGTGGTGCAGGAGGCGATCCGCAACAGCCGTCCGGCCCTGCTGGACTATTCGCTGGTAATCGCCATTCCGCTTGCATTCGTCATTGCCGGCCTCATTGGCATTCTGATTGAGCGCAGTATCATCCGGTTTCTTTACGGCCGCCCGCTCGAAACATTGCTCGCGACATGGGGTCTGTCGCTGATCCTGCAGCAGGCCGTGCGCACGATGTTCGGCCCCAACAATCGCGAAGTCGACAATCCGTCTTTCATGAGTGGAGCCTTCGATCTTGGTGGCATCACGATCACCTACAATCGGCTGTGGATCATCTGCTTCGCGCTCGCTGTCTTTGTCGCGCTGCTCGGCCTGCTCCACTACACCCGGTTCGGACTCGAAATGCGTGCGGTCACGCAAAACCGCACTATGGCGGCGTCGATGGGCATTCGTACCAGCCGCGTCGATGCGCTGACCTTCGGCCTGGGTTCCGGTATCGCCGGCATCGCCGGTGTGGCGCTCTCGCAGATCGACAATGTCAGCCCCAATCTTGGCCAGAGCTATATCATCGACAGTTTCATGGTCGTGGTGTTCGGCGGGGTCGGCAATCTGTGGGGCACATTTGTCGGCTCCTTCCTGCTGGGTTTCGCCAATAAATTCCTCGAGCCTTATGCCGGCGCGGTTCTCGGCAAAATCGCAATTCTCGTGCTCATTATTCTGTTCATCCAGAAGCGGCCGCGGGGGATGTTTGCACTCAAGGGCCGGGCGGTTGAGGTATGATATCGCACATTTTCATCCGCTCGCTCGATCGCAGCGCGAAGATATTTGTCGTTGTTGTCGCCTGCGCGGCGGTTGCGGTGCCGATCCTCAACTTTGCGGTTCCGGAATCGTCCGCGCTGCATGTGCCGACGTACCTCGTCGCGTTGTTCGGCAAATATCTCTGCTACGCCATCCTGGCACTATCGATTGATCTGGTCTGGGGCTATTGCGGCATTCTTTCTCTAGGTCACGGGGCGTTCTTCGCGCTCGGCGGTTACGCCATGGGCATGTATCTGATGCGGCAGATCGGAACACGCGGCGTCTATGCCAATCCGACGCTGCCCGACTTCATGGTTTTCCTGAATTACAAGCAACTGCCGGTCTATTGGTATGGCTTACAGCATTTCCCTTATGCCGCGGTGATGGTTTTCCTGGTCCCAGGCGTGCTCGCCTTTGTGTTCGGCTGGTTCGCCTTTCGCAGCCGGGTCACTGGTGTCTATCTTTCGATTATTACGCAGGCGCTAACTTACGCGCTGATGCTCGGCTTCTTCCGCAACGACTTCGGCTTTGGCGGCAATAACGGTTTGACGGATTTTAAGGACATTCTCGGTTTCAACATACAGTCCGAGACAACACGCAATGTCCTGTTCGTATTGTCGTGTCTTGCACTCATGCTCGGATTTCTGGTGTGCCGCGCCGTCGTCACGTCGAAGCTTGGCATGGTGCTGATCGCGATCCGCGACGCTGAATCGCGCACGCGGTTTCTCGGCTACAGAGTGGAATCTTACAAACTGCTCGTGTTCACGCTGTCCGCCTGCATGGCCGGCATCGCCGGAGCGCTTTACGTGCCGCAGGTCGGCATTATCAATCCAGGGGAATTCGCGCCCGGCAATTCCATCGAGGCGGTGATCTGGGTTGCGGTCGGTGGCCGTGGCACGCTCGCCGGCGCAGCTCTCGGAGCCGTCCTCGTCAACTACGCCAAGACCTATTTTACGTCCGGCGTGCTGGCGCCGTACTGGCTGTTCATGCTTGGCAGCCTGTTTATCGGCGTGACGCTTCTATTGCCCCGCGGCATCGTCGGCACCATGCATCATTGGACGGCGTTGCGCCGCGCCAAAGTCTCGGCCGCCGCCGAAGAAGGTATGACCGCGCCGCCCCCTGAGCCGCTTCCCGCGAAATGAGGAGCAATCGATGGTAGCGCTGACGACCGCACTTTTGTACCTCGACGGCGTGTCAGTTTCTTTCGACGGATTCAAGGCGCTCAATAACCTCTCGTTTGCCATCGAGCCCGGCGAAATGCGCGCGATTATCGGCCCCAACGGCGCGGGCAAAACCACCATGATGGACGTGGTAACCGGCAAAACCCGACCGAATTCGGGCGAGGTTCTTTTCGGCGGTACATATGATCTCACGCGCCTTGACGAATCCGAGATTGCGGTGCTCGGCATTGGCCGAAAGTTCCAGAAACCCACCGTGTTCGACAGTCATACCGTGTTCAACAATCTCGAGCTTGCGCTGAAGGCCGATCGCCGCGCGCGCACGGCACTATGGTGGGAAGAGACGCCGGGCGAACACCAGCGCATCGACGAAATCCTGAAGACCATCCGCCTGACCGATTTGCAGAATCGCCTCGCCG
Organism: uncultured Alphaproteobacteria bacterium; assembly: GCA_963723335.1. Classification (GTDB taxonomy): domain Bacteria; phylum Pseudomonadota; class Alphaproteobacteria; order Rhizobiales; family Xanthobacteraceae; genus BOG-931. The sequence goes on from CAVRQJ010000001.1 coordinate 362,175, forward strand.
GCAGCCTGTCCCACGGCCAAAAGCAGTGGCTCGAAATCGGAATGCTGCTCGCGCAGGATCCCCAACTGCTTTTGGTCGATGAGCCGGTCGCCGGCATGACTGATGTGGAGACGCATCAGACGGCTGAACTGCTCAAGGAAATCAACTTGGAACACACCGTCGTCGTGGTTGAGCACGACATGACGTTCGTGCGTGAACTCGGTGTCAAAGTCACCTGCCTGCACGAAGGCTCGGTGCTTGCCGAGGGCACGATCGATCAGGTGTCGCAAAACGATCGGGTCGTTGAAGTCTATCTGGGACGCTGAACCATGCTCGACGCGACCGCGATCGACCTCCATTACGGCGCCGCCCAGGTGCTGCGTAAGGTCTCGCTTAAGGCCGAGCCTGGAAAAGTGACTTGCGTGCTCGGCCGCAACGGTGTCGGCAAGACAAGCCTTCTCGACGCGCTGGCCGGCCAGCATCCGGTCAGCAAGGGGACGATCAGCTGGGAGGGTGGCGACATCACAGGCCTCAAGCCCGCCGAACGCGCCCGCCGCGGTATCGCCTATGTGCCGCAAGGCCGCGAGATTTTTCCATTGCTGACGGTCGAAGAAAACTTGCGAAGCGGGTTCGCGCCGCTCAAGCGTGAGGATCGTAGCGTCCCAGACGACGTATTTTCGCTATTTCCGGTGCTGGAAAACATGCTGGGCCGTCGTGGCGGCGACCTTTCCGGCGGCCAGCAGCAGCAGCTCGCCATCGGTCGCGCGCTGGTCATGCGGCCGCGGCTATTGCTGCTCGACGAGCCTACCGAAGGCATTCAGCCGTCGATTATCAAGGATATAGGGCGCGCCATCACCTATTTGCGGTCGCTGGGAAAGATCGCCATCGTACTGGTCGAGCAATATCTCGACTTTGCCCGCGAACTCGGCGACCATTTCGCCGTTATGGACCGTGGCGCCGTCGTATATTCCTGTAACCGCGACGATCTTGACGAAGAGGCGTTGAAGCGGGCGATGGCGATTTGAATTTCTCTGGTGACCTGGGATGACTTTAATTGCGCCGCGACTGGATGAGGTCTTCGCCGGGAACCGTACCGTCGGGCGACTCGCTATGACCACCGCCGCCGTCGAAGGCATGACCCGCCGCGAACGTGTCTATGAGTCGGGAGCGTTGCGGGTTCGTTTTCCGAACGGAGAAAGCCGCGGCCCGCTCGACGCGGTTCTCGTCAATACGGCCGGCGGAATGACGGGCGGCGATCGTTTTGAGATCGACGTGAAGGCGGCCGCCGGTAGTAAGCTAACCGTGACGACCGCTGCCGCAGAAAAAATATACCGTTCTCTGGGGCCGGACACCAAGGTCGATGTGAGGTTTGAGGTCGGCTCCGCCGGCACCTTGGCATGGCTGCCACAAGAGACCATCCTGTTCGATCAAGTCCGCCTACGGCGTTCGACCGAGGTTGATCTCGCGCGTGACGCAAAGTTCCTGCTGGCCGAAGCTGTCGTATTTGGCCGGTCTGCAATGGGAGAAAAGGTCAATATCGGACTTTTTAACGACCGCCGGCGCGTGCGCATCGGTGGAGCGGTGGTTTTTGCCGAGACGATTCGGCTCGATGGTCAAATAGCGCAGCGTCTCGAGGAGCGCGCCGTTGCGTGCAAAGGGATAGCGGTCGCGAGCGTGCTCAAGATTCCCGGCAATGATGATGACGTTGCCGCCATTCGTGCGCTTGCGCAGGATTTTTCCGGTGAAGTCGCTGCGTCGGCCTGGAACGGGTTTGTAGCTATCCGGCTCGTAGCCGCAGGTGGAGCGGCGTTGCGCCACGATCTGATACGTGTGTTGACGGTTCTTGATTGGCGACCGCCGCGGCTGTGGTTGAACTGAAACCCCATGCAGCTCACGCCCCGCGAAAAGGACAAGCTTTTGATCGCCATGGCGGCAATCGTCGCACGGCGCCGGCTTGAGCGCGGCGTCAAGCTCAATCATCCTGAGGCGGTGGCACTCATTTCTGATTTTATTCTCGAGGGGGCCCGCGACGGACGCACCGTCGCCGAATTGATGGAGCAAGGCGGCCACGTACTCAAACGCGCGCAGGTGATGGACGGCATTGCTGACATGATTCCCGAAATCCAGGTCGAGGCGACATTTCCCGACGGCACCAAGCTCGTGACCGTCCATCAACCGATCAGGTGAGTACGATATGATTCCTGGCGAAATGATTATCAGGCACGGCGATATCGAGCTCAACAAGGGCCGTCGCCGCGCCACCGTCACAGTTGCAAACTCTGGCGACCGCCCGATCCAGGTCGGCTCGCATTATCATTTTTTCGAAACCAATCCGGCGTTGAGATTCGACCGCAAAAAGGCACGCGGCATGCGGCTCGATATCGCCGCGGGGACGGCTGTGCGATTCGAACCAGGGCAGGTGCGCGACGTCGAACTCGTCGCGATAGCTGGCAAGCGCACGATCTATGGTTTTCGGCAGGACATCATGGGCAAGCTCTGAGGAATTGTGATGCCCACCCAAATCAATCGTTCCGTATATGCCGACATGTTCGGCCCGACGACAGGAGACCGCGTGCGGCTGGCCGATACCGACCTGATTATCGAAGTTGAGAAGGATTTCGCGGTCTACGGCGAAGAAGTGAAGTTCGGTGGCGGCAAGGTGATCCGCGACGGCATGGGACAATCGCAGCTCACCAACAAGCAGGGCGCGGTCGACACCGTGATCACCAATGCGCTGATTGTCGATTATTGGGGGATCGTGAAGGCGGATGTCGGCATCAAGAACGGAAACATCCACGCCATCGGCAAGGCAGGTAATCCCGACATTCAGCCGAACGTTACGATCATCATCGGCCCCGGAACTGAAGTCATTGCTGGCGAAGGACGGATTCTCACCGCTGGCGGCTTCGATACGCACATTCATTTCATCTGTCCGCAGCAAATCGACGATGCGCTAATGTCCGGCATCACGTCGATGCTCGGCGGTGGCACCGGGCCGGCGCATGGCACCTTTGCGACCACTTGCACGCCCGGTCCGTTCCACATTGCACGCATGATCCAGGCGGCCGACGCGTTTCCGGTCAATCTTGGATTTGCCGGCAAGGGTAATGCCTCACGGCCGGCGGCGCTTGAGGAAATGATCAAAGCCGGTGCCTGTGCACTAAAGCTGCATGAGGACTGGGGCACAACGCCGGCAGCGATCGATTGCTGTCTGTCGGTTGCCGATGATTACGACGTACAGGTGATGATCCACACCGACACGCTCAACAAGTCCGGCTTCGTCGAAGACACGATCAAGGCTTTCAAGGGCCGCACCATCCACGCCTTTCACACCGAAGGCGCCGGCGGCGGCCACGCGCCCGACATCATCAAGATCGCGGGACTGAAGAATGTGCTGCCGTCCTCGACTAACCCGACGCGACCCTACACCAGGAATACCATCGACGAACATCTCGACATGCTCATGGTGTGCCACCACCTCGATCCGTCGATCGCAGAAGACCTGGCTTTCGCCGAAAGCCGCATTCGCAAGGAAACGATTGCGGCGGAGGACATTCTTCACGACCTCGGGGCACTGTCGATGATGTCGTCGGATTCGCAGGCTATGGGCCGGGTCGGCGAGGTCATCATCCGCACTTGGCAGACCGCGGACAAAATGAAGAAGCAACGCGGGCGGCTGCCGCAGGAAAAGGGCGACAATGACAACGCGCGGGTAAAACGCTACGTCGCGAAGTACACTATCAATCCGGCGATCGCTCACGGCGTGTCGAAACTGATCGGTTCGGTGGAGAAGGGCAAACTCGCCGACCTCGTTCTGTGGTCGCCGTCGTTTTTTGGCGTGAAGCCTGATTGTATCATCAAGGGCGGCACAATCGTGGCCGCGCCAATGGGCGATCCCAATGCTTCGATCCCGACGCCGCAGCCGGTGCATTACCGGCCAATGTTCGGCGCGTTCGGCCGGGCGCGCACAGCATCGTCCGTCGTGTTCGCATCGAAGGCAGCGGTCAAGGCCGGCCTCGGCAAGAAACTCGGCATTGAGAAGACTCTCGTCGCTGTGGAGAATACCCGCGGCAAAATCTCAAAGAAGAGCATGATCCATAATGAAGCCACGCCGGACATCGAGGTCGATCCCGAGACGTACGAGGTCCGCGCCGATGGCGAACTTTTGACTTGTGCGCCGGCTGACGTCCTGCCGATGGCGCAGCGTTATTTCCTGTTTTGAGCGAAGAAGGCGAACCGGGTCCAGTCATGCGCGCGATTGCGGTCAAGGAAGCGTTAGCCTGGTCGGGCGAACCGGCCGATCGCGTCGTGCTCGATTATGACAACCGCCATCGCCGGCGCCTCGCAATGAGCGGCATGAAAGGTGTTGCCTTTCTGCTCGATTTGCCGGCGGTGGCAGGATTGCGCAGCGGTGACGCGCTGGTGCTGGAAGACGGACGCCTGATCGAAGTCATCGCCGCGCCGGAGGCGCTTCTCGAAATTCGATGCACCGACACAAAGCACCTCGCGCAAATCGCCTGGCATCTGGGGAACCGACATTTGCCGACACAAATGCTGACGCGGTCACTACGCATCCGGTGCGATCACGTCATTGCCGAGATGGCCACTCGCCTCGGTGCGAAAGTTTTTGCGATCGAATCTCCGTTCGAACCGGAAGGTGGCGCCTATGCCGTAACGGCTGATCACCATCACGGCGGCCATAATCACGATCAAGACCCCAACGACAGTGACGGGCACGATCATGGCCGGTGAGGAACGCATGCTGTGGGCGGAGGCGGATGCCAAGCCTATGTCACAAGCGGCGCTTTACCGCCTGATGACTTGGTTATCGCCCGCCTATCCGGTCGGCGCCTTTTCCTATTCGGGTGGCCTCGAGTGGGCAGTGGAAGCGGGCGATATCACAGACGCTGAATCGCTCTGCTATTGGCTTCAGTCACTGCTGACAGCGGGCTCAGGCTGGGGCGACGGTATTTTCTTTTGCCAGACCTATCACGCCGTGGCGGGCGGCGACGACCACGCCTGTGCCGAAATTGCCGAGCTCGCTGCGGCATTTGCGCCGACCCGCGAACGCTATCTCGAAGCCGTCACATTGGGTCGTGCTTTTATCGAGGTCACGACGGCGGCGTGGCCCTGCGCTGCGCTCGCGAGGCTTCAGCATGTGTGCCGTGCTTCGATCGTCTATCCTGTTGCCGTCGGTGCAGCCTGCGCCGGCCATGCCATCCCGCTCGGGCCGGCGGCGCACGCCTTTCTCACTGCGCTCTGTTCGAACTGGATATCGGCCGGTGCGCGCCTGATTCCGCTTGGCCATACCGACTGTCAGCGCGTCTTGAGTGCGCTCGAAGCGGCAGTCACGACGACTGCAGAACGCGCTCTGAACTCAAGACTCGGCGATCTTGGCAGCGCGACATTTCGTGCCGATCTTGCGAGCGCTTTACATGAAACACAATACACGCGCTTGTTTCGTAGCTGACACGAGGTTGAAGAATGCCCAGCCCGAATGGTCCCCTTCGCGTCGGTATCGGCGGCCCGGTCGGCTCCGGCAAGACCGCGCTGATGGACTCGCTGTGCAAAGCTATGCGCGGTACCTACGACATCGCCGCCATCACCAACGACATCTATACCAAGTGGGATGCGGAGTTTCTGGTGCGGTCTGGTTCGCTTGCCGCCGATCGCATTGTCGGCGTCGAAACGGGCGGCTGTCCGCATACCGCAATTCGCGAAGATGCGTCAATGAATCTCGCCGCCGTCGCCGACATGCGAACTAAATTTCCAAAGCTCGATCTAGTGCTGATCGAGTCCGGCGGAGACAATCTCGCCGCGACTTTTTCGCCTGAGCTCGCGGATTTAACGATCTATGTGATTGACGTGGCCGCAGGAGACAAGATCCCGTCAAAAGGCGGACCGGGCATTACGCGCTCGGATCTCCTCGTCATAAACAAAGTCGATCTTGCACCCTATGTCGGCGCCTCGTTGACAAAAATGGACACGGACGCCAGAAGAATGCGCGGCGCGCGTCCCTTTGTCATGACTAATCTTCGGCAGGGGAATGGGCTACAAACGATCGTCGATTTCATCGAGGCAAAAGGTGGCCTAAACCCGAGGGCGGGACATTAAGTGATCTTTGCGGAAGTCGTG
>CAVRQJ010000002.1:0-464130 GCA_963723335.1 uncultured Alphaproteobacteria bacterium
CGTCGTCATGGGCGCGCTCGGCGAGCTCGACTTGGAGTTTTCTCTCACAATCAATCCGGGCCCCGGTATTCGTGGTTAAACGGCTGCCTTCTGGAATATCTGCTTTAGACTGATCGAGTGTGGGTTTGCCTTTCTCCCTTGCAGCTGAAGCGGGACATCTATTCTCGACGAGGCCTTTGAGCCCTGGAATAAAACCGTCGAAATCAGTTTCGAATTCATCATTTCGAATCCAGAGTATCTTCCCCTTCGGTACGCTGTACATATTCTCGGCATATTTGGAAGGAACGTCCATTGCCTTGAGATAGGTTTCAATTGTCACTCTTGTCTGACCGTCGGCCGCGGCGGCTTGATCCGGACTGAGCCTTTCAAGTCCGCCCTTTGACAGGAATGGCCGGTGTATGCCGAGGATCGCGGATCCAATTCCGTCGGCGCTTCTGTGGATCCCTGCTGCAAATATAAAAAAACATGCGCTGGCGCACATGTAATCTCGTCGAACGTCTTGCAGATTGTGCCGGGTAGCATCCGCGACGAGCTCCTGATTGGTCAAGGGCTTGCTTGGCACGACCGTCGACAAGTTCAACTGCCGCACCAGGAAGCCAATTTTCATGGCCTCCCCAAGATTGCCACCAGGAGAGGCGAGGTAAATTTCAGTAGCGGTTCCCCCGTCGAGGGCAACGTGCCTGAACTTATCGAAGTCGCCGGATTTTATTTCGCCTTCCAGAACGAGGCTCGTCGTCGCGCCATGGGATGGGTCTATTCTGATTTCGGCGGAGACGGCTGCGGTTGAGCCGAGAACCGCATACTAGAACAACCGTCGCGGGTCGCAGCAGTCTGTCGAATTTCATCATGTGGCCACTGAACACGAGGGAAGGTTGGTACGGAGTAACGCTTTGTAACGAATCGTTAATCAACTCGGTGCCGGACGTGTCTGTGTTGCAAATGTGGTACAGCCATAAGGAGCTACAATCGCGTAAATTGTGGTCCTCGGTTGATTTGCTGATTTGGGGACCTTGCCATGAAAAAGATTGTTGCGCTGAGCTTCGGCATTCTGTCGTTTGGCTCGACGGCTTTCGCTGCCGATCTTCCACCAGCGCCGCTGCCGCGAGCGCCTATCGCTTATTTGCCTGTCGCCCGGCCATTCACTTGGACCGGCATTTATGTCGGCGGCAACATTGGCTGGGGCTGGACGAAGGCTGATCTGACCGACACCGGCCCCGCGGCGGGGCTCGGCTTCGGCCAAGTCTTCCCGCTCGGCAGCACGACAAGCATCTCGCAGAACGGTTTTCTCGGCGGCGCACAGCTGGGAGTCAACTGGCAATTCAATCAGTTCGTAATCGGCCTTGAAGGCGATTTCGACGCAACCGACATCAATAATACACAGTTCGGCGCGGGTTTCGGCACTGGCAGTTACAAGAATCCGTGGATGGCCACCTTTGCTCCGCGGTTTGGTTGGGCGGTCGATCGCACGCTCATATACGGGAAGGCGGGTGGGGCGTGGATGGAGGAAAAATATAACGGCACCGCGTTCGACGGCAGCGGTGTTAGCGGAACATTCGACCGCTGGGGATGGATGCTCGGTGCCGGTGTGGAATACGCGGTGACCGACAATATCACCCTGAAGGCCGAATATAATTACCTCAACTTCGGAACTCAGAATCAGACACTCACGCCGAATGCGACAGATCTTGCAACTGGAACGATTACCTTCGACGCGAACAGTTCGAAACTCCAAGCAAATATCGTCAAGGTCGGCGTCAACTGGCTCTTCCATTGAGCCCACAGAAGACGAAACGCGCATCGGACGCGCGCCGCCTTTTATTGGCGATCAGGCCGCTCGCCGATGTGCGGTCGCCTATGCCGTTGTCGTATTTGAAGACATTTCTTCTGGTCGCGAGCGAAGAAGGGCGCGGCGTCAGCGAAATTGCCCGCGACTTCGGAATCGCCCATGAGCGCCGGCGCATTATGACGCGATTTATCCAAAACCTGACGAAAAAACCCCGGAAACTCCATCGTGGTCTCGATTTGCTCGAGGTTCGCCCTCACCCGACGATCAAGCGAAAGAAGGCGATCTTTCTTTCCGATAAGGGTCGCGATCTACTGGCGAAAATGCTGCAGCCCATCGAAAAATAGGGCGCGTACTCATAAATCGGCCAGCTGACTGCGGTTCCTTGAATGTCCGCTTCGCCCCGAAATTGACCGAACTGATGCGATGCCGCGAAATGCCAATAGCGTCATTTCGCGTTGCAATAAAAGATTCCGTTATTCCAGCACCCGCCGTCGAGTTCGCCGGATCGTCGGAGTCTCAAAAAGGGCGGCAAAGCCGGCGCTTTTCATCGATTGGCGCCTGACACGTCAGTGCGCAGTTGCCTAGAAGTGCCAAGCTCATACCTCCACGGGCGATATTCTCGCGAAAGCGCGCGGCCGCCGTGAAGCTGATGGCGGCATTGGGAACTCCCGCTCGAGTTGGGATGTGGTCAAATTCATACGCCTGAGTTCCATCGGTAATGCCTATTCCATGCGGGGTTCTGTCCGCTGTGAGGGCATGAAGTGTTGGATTCTATCGACTAGAACAAGCCGTGCGACGCGGTGCCTGTACACAAATACATCGACGTAATTCCTGACGCTTTTGCCGCTTGCCTCACGTCGTCTATCAAGCCTACGATAGCGCGCGTTTGCCGAAGGCATCGAGAGGAACTCAAAATGGCACGTGCGAAGCAAGCCTCGAAGCGAAATCGTCGCCGGAAAGCGCTACCCATGTTAGGAATCGCCGGGATGTCTTTGTCGCTGGTCGGCGGCGCATCCGCGGCAATCGGTGGGGCGGCGACGGATATAGCACCGCAGAATACCTCACCGGGTCACGCGGGCTTTCTCGGTGAGGAAGAAATCTCCGACGTCAGCTTGTCGACGTTCTATGTCTTCGACAAGGAAAACACCGCAACACCCAAGATCGGCGAAAAACTCGCCTGGGGTTGCCGTTGCGGCGGCTGCGGAGGCTGCGCCGTGAGAGGCTGCGGCGGTTGCGGCGGTTGCGGCGGTTGTGGCGGTTGCTGCTGGTCCTGGGGACGTTGCCGCACCTGCTAGATCAAAGTACTTTCTGAATACTTTGACACACACAGGTCTGTCGTCGCCGAGTGCCTGCTTGCTGCAGGGCCTGCTCCTATCGATAGCCGGCACGTACTTAAAAATAAGCGAGAAATTAGCACTCAGGCGCATCACAGCAAATTGGGCCCGTCACATATGCTTAGGGTCAACCTCGCCGTTTTGGACTTTTGGCCCGATGTCGGCTCTTCCCCCGATCATCGGGTGGCAGCACGACGGCAAATCGGATACGCTCCAGAAGCCTTTCGCGCACCGATGCGCTATTTCCGGGATCGGGCGCGACCCAAAAGTTTGGAGCGTGTAGATACCGAACGCTCGTTGCCGCCATTCGATCGTCGTCAAAATCCGTACGCAGTGCTGCCCTATAGTCGCCCCTCATAACTAGGAGCTTCCCATGCGTCAGTTCTTTGGTTCCATCCTCACCGCGTTGAGTATTGCCTGCCTTGCCGCTTCGTTCGGCGCCCTCTCGCTTCATCCGGCGCGGGCGCAGATCGGCGATCCGAAACAGATGAAGCAGATCGTGCTGACGCAAAAGCAGATCGACGACGCGATCGCTTCGCAGAAGGACATGGACGCCATCACCCACAAGCTGCGGCGAGATGCGCCGCCGAATTCGAAAGTGATGGCCCGGCTCGATGACGTTGCCAAGAAGCATGGCTTTGCCAGTTTCGACGAATACAACACCGTCATCGGCAATATCAGCATGGTGATGGACGGCATCGATCCGCAAACCAAGAAATATATAGGCTCCGATGCCGGGCTAAAACAGCAGGTCGAAGAGGTGAAAGCCAACAAGCAGATGTCTGCCGCACAGAAGAAGAAAGCACTTGCTAATTTCGATATGGCGCTCAAGGCCAAGGAGCCAGAGATTGAGAACAAGGGCGACATTGACCTCGTCATCATGAATTACGACAAGATCGACGCCGCGTTTGGCGGGTAGCTGCACTGAGCCAAGCCGGTTCATCGGCAGACTTCATCGACGCATACGACAATGGTCAGCGCTGCTATTAACGGTCGAGTGAGTGGCCAACTACATCGACGAGCGCTGGCCCGCGCGCCAGATGACGGTGCTGTGGCAACCCAAAGAATTTTTGCCTTGCGATGGTGATCCACACTGGTGGCCATAAGCCTAGAGCTAAACCTTCCGATCTCGTGACGGGTAATTGCGGTAATAGCTTTACGCAATTTGACAGCAAAGACGTTCCTCAGTTCGCATCGAATTTCTCAGTCTATGTGCTGCCGCCCGATGTCGTGTGCCTCTATTCCGAGGATCGGAAGTTCTTTCTTCACGGCGAGCTTTATTGTGCGCTCGCGTCCGCAATAGGAGCGGGAAAGAGCTTTCCGCAGATCGCTCGCGAGTTGACGCGCGATTTTCCGTTGGACAAAATCCAGGAAGCGTTAAAGCGTCTGGTTGACCGACGCTATGTCGTTTCAAAACGAAAATCTTCCGCAAGCGTCACAGCGGCTTATTGGGCGAGTCTCGGCCTGCCACCCGGGATTGCCGAGAAAAATCTTCAGAAATGCCGTGTGCGCATTCAATCGATCAACGCCAAGGGCGCAAAGGAATTGGCTGCTGCGCTGAATAAGCTCGGCGTCCGCGTCGTACCGCGCTCCGCCGACCTGACGGTGACGTTGGTCAATGATTACCTCGAAGCACAACTGACGAAATTGAACCGGCAGCACCTGTCCGACCGTACAACATGGCTGCTCGTTCAGCCTACCGGCGTTTTCCCCCTGGTGGGGCCGGTGTTCAGCCCAGGCAAGGGCGCCTGTTGGACCTGTCTGGCTGAGCGGATGAAACGCAATCGAGAGGTCAGGGCGCTGCTGGACCGCAAACAGGCGCGCTGCATCGCGGTTTCGCCGCTCAGGCGGGACACGCTTGGACAGAGCGGCATCCAGCTTGCAGCTATCGAGATCGCGAAGGCAATCGCCACCGATTTCCACACGCCGTTGAGCGATCACGTCATCAGCCTCGATCTGTTGGGCGCGACTATCGTGAAGCATTACTTGCCGGCCCGCCCGCAATGTCCCTCCTGCGGCAATAAGAAGCTGCGCGATCCGCGGCGCGCACCGGTGCCGGTTGAGCTTGCCGCCGGCACAAAGCCGATTATGACGAGTGGGGGATATCGGGCTGTGTCGTCGAGGGCGACAGTGGCCCGTTTCCGCAAGCTTGTGAGCCCGCTGACCGGCGTAGTATCGCGGCTCGAACGGATCGAAGTTGATTTGCCGTTGAACACTACCTATTACGCCGCGCACAATTTTTCGGGACCCGCCGAGACCGTCAACGAACTCAGGGCCGGACTGAGCGGCGGCAGCTTCGGCAAGGGCAGCACGGCCGAACAAGGCGAAGCCAGCGCGCTCATGGAGGCGATCGAGCGCTATTCCGGAATTTTTCAGGGTGACGAGATCAGAGTGCGGAGGCGGTTTACGGATTTCCCGGCGGGCGATGCCATTCCTCCAAACGATGTCACGCTGTTCAGCGACGCGCAATTGCGGCGCGACCAAGCATCAATGTTCGCTCAGGACGTGACGCCGACGTTGGCGCCATTCGATCCGTCGGCCGAGATCGAATGGTCACCGGTCTGGTCGCTGCGCGACGGACGCTTCAAATATCTGCCGACCGGCCTGTTATATTTTTTTTACAGGAGCGACTCCGGAGGCGGCGAGATCCCCGCCGATTCCAACGGCTGCGCTGCCGGCAACACGCTTGAGGAGGCGATCGTCCAGGGTTTCCTTGAACTGGTGGAGCGAGATTCCTACGCAATCTGGTGGTACAATCGATCACGGCGGGCGGAAGTGGACCTCGGCCAGTTCGAGGATTCTTATATCCGCGATCTGAAAATCCAGCTTGCCGAAACCGGACGCCGGCTTTGGGTGCTCGACATTACCAGCGATCTCGGCATTCCAAGTTTTGTGGCGATGTCCCACGCGGTGAAAAACGCGGGAGATTTCGTCGAATACGGTTCTGGCTCGCACTTTGATCAGCGGATCGCTCTGCTACGCGCCCTGACCGAGCTCAATCAATTTTTGTCCCTCGGCCTCATGGGCGGCCGAGATGCGGGGGCGTCGAGCAATGACAGCGCCGGTCCGTTTCGTCTGCAAGACCATCCCTACTTGATGCCGAACGGCGGTCCGGCCCGACTGAACTTCCGTGCAGACTTCGGCCGCCTTGACAAGCGCGAGCAGGTCATGGCCTGCGTGAGCCTCGCCAAGCGTGAGGGTTTCGATTTTCTTGTTCTTGATCAGACGCGCCCTGACATCGAGGTTCCAGTGGTCCGAGTGATCGTTCCGGGATTACGACATTTCTATCGCCGCTTCGCGCCCGGCCGGCTTTACGATGTCCCGGTCAAGCTCGGCTTGCAGGACCGGCCGCTATCGGAAAACGAGCTCAATCCGCTTCACCCCCACACTTGAGGTCCCTTGGATTGCGCGCTCCCGGCATAAAGCGTGGGCGACATGCAGCGCCGGCAACGCTTTCCGTCCGGCTTGGCAGTCACGTCACCCTCGAAGTGCGGACCAGCGACGAGATCGCCGCTTGCTTTGGGGGCTTTTCGGTCGGCTTAGGCAAGTTCAGCGCGAGCGCGGCGGAATGCGCCCAGGGATTGCGCGGAGGTCTGCCACTAAGCTCGTTAGCGTCTCCCCGCCGGAACGTTGACAAAGAAATTCTTTTATTAGTCCGGCGATTGGCCGGCCACGGTTTGTTGGAATACCACCTTGGACGTTCGCCAAAAGGCAAGGACCAGATCGTCATCGAGCCGCAGGGGCCGGATTATTGGCCGCGAACAGCGCAGCTCCGCGAGACCGACGCGGTTGTGCTGTCGCGATTCGCCTATATGCGACGCCGCGCCAACGAGATGGTGCTGGAATCTCCGCGCGCCGGCGCGCTGTTCAAGATTTGCAATCCGAAGATTGCGGCCGCCTTGGCTATGCTGTCGACACCGCAACAAATCAGCCGGCTGCGCCGACATCCCGGCTTTCCGGGGATCGAGCTGCTCGCCCTGCTCGTCGACTGCCAAATCCTGTTCAAGACCGGCGCTGCCGGCGGCGATGGCCTCCGACCGGCCGAGGGCGACGATAGCCTCGTCCTTTGGGATTTTCACGATCTTCTGTTCCACGCGCGCAGCACCGAGGGTCGACACGCCAACCCGCTGGGCGGGGCATATCCCTATGTCGGCGTCATTTCTCCGCTACCGGCGGTGCGGCCCAACTGGCCGGGAAACAAAATTGATCTGCGCAAGTTCTCCGACGCGCATCCTGAAGCAATCTCATTGGCCGCAAAGCTGTTGCGTGAACGTCACTCGACGCGCGAGTTCGACGACCAGCGGCCGATCACGCTCGGCGAGCTTGCGCGGTTTCTCGACGGCGCTGCGCGCGTGCAGTCGGAGTTGCAAACAACGCTCGATACTGGAGATGGACTGACGCTCAACTACGCAGCGAGGCCGTATCCTTCGGCGGGCGCCAGCTACGAACTCGAGCTCTATCTGACGGTCGACAAATGCGATGGGCTACCGCGCGGATTCTATCACTACGATGCCGGCCGACATGCACTGGCGCTCATCTGCGTCCGCACCAGTGAGCTCGAAGCGCAATTGAAGGCCGCCGAACTTGCCATGGCCACGCCTGCCGTCCCGCAGATCCTGATCACGATTGCCGCACGCTTCGGCAGGACTTCATGGAAATACAGCTCGATCGCCTATGCGCTTATTCTGAAGGACGTCGGCGTATTGATGCAGACGTTTTACTTGATGGCGGCCGATATTGGGCTCGGGGGCTGTGCGATTGGCACCACGAATATCGATCTGTTCGCGAAGATGACGGGGATCGAATTCCACGTCGAGGGCCCGGTTGGTCAATTTGCTCTTGGCCGCGGCGCGGAACCAGGCCGTTCAGCCTGACAATCAGACGACCGCATTGTCGGCGCCCCCTTTTTGGGCACAAAAAACCGAGCGGCAGAAGGATCGCGCGACGATGCCGGCTCGAAGTATCCGAGCGTCTTGTTGCTCCGCATTCCGGCCAGCGCGAACATGGCGCCCTGAGGGTCCGTACATCGCACGACCCAGCCGCCGCCGTGCACCTCAAGCGGGCCTTCGAGGATCCGGCCGCCACCGGCTTTTACGCGTTCCGACGCCGCGTCGATGTTGTCAATGTTGAAGTAGTAGAGCCAGAAGGGCATGGGAACCATGGAAGGTTTAGTGTACATGCCGCCAATGGTCTGGCCTCCGACCGAGAACGTTTGATATGTTCCCATCATGTTGACCTCGGCATTGTCTTTTTGCCAGCCAAAAAGCTCGCCGTAGAACGAGAACGCCTTCTCCCAGTCGGCCGCGAGTAGTTCATGCCAGCCGATGCGGCGCGGCGTATTCAGCGCGGCGGGTTGCTCTCGACCGGGTCTCGGCCACTGGGACAACGCAAACGCTGCCATTTGTGGGTCAGCGACCACCGCAAAACGGCTGATATTGGGGACATCTATCGGCGGCAGGTGCACGACTCCGCCAAGACGCCTGATCTGCTCGGCGGCGGCGTCCACGTTGTCGACCCCGACATATCCGATCCACCGCGGTGCCGCGCCCATTCTCTGCGCGTCCTCCGTCAGGTTCATCAACCCGCAGACCGAGGCCTCACCGGCAGTAAACACCGTATAGGGGATGCCGCCCCTCGACGCGTCCACTGTGCCCCAGCCGACGACCTCGGCATAGAAAACCTTGGCCGCCTCCGGGTCCGTTGTCATCAATTCGTACCAGACGAAACGGCCATGAGAATTGACCATGTCTGTTTCTCGCGTTCGAGCCTGCATCGCGGCGTCGGCACTTGCGCGAGCCTAGCCCACCATCCGGCGCAGAGTTGACGGGACTGCTTGGTCCGAATAGCGGCGAGACGTAGAATGTGCAAGGACAAACCCCGCCCAAGTGGAATCGCAAAGGGGCATTCTGCTTCAGCCCATATCTCAACAGGGCGCGTAATTTGGTCGAGCGGTTCTTCAACAAGTTCAGGCAGTATCGGCGCATCGCAACTCGATATGACAAGCTTGCAGCCAACTATCTCGCCTTCATCAAGCTGGCATCAATCCGGATATGGCTGCACGCTCATGAGTCCGCGCCGAAGCTATCACTAGCTATCACGCGCGTTTACGTGAAAAGACATCAGCGATTACGTGAAGAGACGTCAAAAGTAAGCGCGTGCGGGCTTCGCGGCCTGCAGTCGAGGAAATTATTCTCTCTCGGCATTCTTCTCCATGCGAGCGGAACTACAACATTCCTCCGCTGTGGATTCGTCTCGGAGGCGGCGTAGATAATGTAGGGCCTCGACTACGCACTCAGACGCGGAGTCCGATCGTCTTGCAGGGGCCATCACATGCCGACCGCTGTCACCGCGTTGTCACACATCGTCGCAGAGTCAAAAATCCATATATGTCGCGCGATGATTTTCTTGCGGTAACTTCCGAATCAGCGCAAATAATTATCAACAGAAAAATTTGCGGCGCCGTCGGCCCGCTTCAGCATCATGAGGAAACCTATGCCTGACGCGCAGGTTGATAAATCCGCACGCCTCATCGTGGTCGGCAATGAAAAGGGTGGCTCGGGCAAATCAACCGTCGCCATGCACGTCGCGATCGCCCTGATGAAATCGAATAACCGGGTCGGCACGATCGATCTGGATTCAAGGCAGAAGACATTCACTCACTACATCGAGAACAGATTTGCCTGGGCTGAGCAGATCAATTGCAAACTTGAGATTCCGAACCACATCTACTTCGTGGAGAATATGGATCACCCGACTGCGGACGAGGAGGTAGCGGACGGCGATGCCCTTGCGGACCAGATCAAGGAATTGGCAAGCGGCAATGACTTCATTGTGGTCGATACCCCCGGTCGCAACAGCTATCTCGGACGTCTCGTTCACGCGATGGCCGACGTTCTGATAACGCCGCTGAATGACAGCTTCATCGATCTCGACGTGCTCGGCACTGTCGATCGTCAAGCACTGGCCGTGACGGGCACGAGCCATTATTCCCAGATGGTGCAAGAGGCACGGTTGCAGCGCTACGCCCGTGACAATGTCAACGCAGACTGGATTGTGCTGCGGAACCGCCTATCAATGCTCGGTTCGCGAAACTCAAAACTTGTGGGGCAGGGACTCAGCGAACTGTCGCGAAAGCTCGATTTCCGGCACATCGATGGGCTCGCAGAACGGGTAATTTTCAAGGAGTTTTATCCGCGTGGCCTGACGGCGCTGGATTCTCTGGACGCAACGCTCCTTGGTACCCGGCCGACTTTGTCGCATGTCACGGCGCGCATGGAAATAGACGCTCTTATGAGCGCCATCGGCCTGCGGAGCGGGTCCTCGGGTGGGTCGGTCATTCAATCCGAAAGGGATGCGGCTTAATCGATGTCGCACGGATATCGTTGTCTCTGAACCATCCTCAGCTTCTTTCGAAGTTCCTCTTAGCGATGTAACTCAGGGAAAAATCTTCCAATCTGATATCTCAAATAAGCGTGCGCACGGCGCTTTAGGCGCCGCCCTCCGTTATGGCGAGGCTGTCGAGGCGACGCTTGGCGCCAGTCGCGATCGATTCCGCCATGGCCTGCGGAAAATCCTTCGGCAACTTTGCAATCGTAGCGTCGATCCTCGCACCAGCCGTGTCCGCGAGTTGTTCGATCACGCCGCGGACTGTCTTGTCGGGCAGGCCGCAAGTGTTGGCGGTTTGCACGAAATGCCGGCCGAGGACCGTGTGCACGACGTAGTGGCGGTCATTGCCGATCGCCATAGCGAGCTTCATTTGATTCTGCGTGATCTGCTTGGCATCGAGGCTCGGCTGCGTCGAGATGATGTCGTAGAGCGGCGTCAGCACGAACCGTCCGCCGGGCGAGAGGCGGATGCTGAAGTTCTTGGCGTGGCCATCCGTGGCAGCGAGAAGCCAGAACACGATTTGCGCTTTGAAGAAGGTTGCTTGGTCGGCCCCCGGCGTATCGCTGCCTTTGAGAAAATCTGTGATTTTGCGGATGCCTGGACCGCCGTCGGATTCGTATTTGCGGGCGGACGGCACGGAAAGCGCCTGACAACAATCCTCCTGCGGTAGGCGCAAGAGCCGTCCGTCACGGGTCCATGTGCGGTCAAAGCGTTCGATGGCGAGCGCGCGCCGCCCGGCGAAATCGACGATGCGCGATTTGGCGACCGGCAAGCCAAGCGCGGCGACGAGCTCTAGGCATAGATGCTCATTCTCGACGCTATTGGTCAGGTCGATGCCGTTCGGCAAGCGGCCGATCTGCGGTTTGATGATGTGCGTAGTGGCGGTCGTACCGTGCGGCACGTGCCATTTGTCCTTCCAGTAGAGGAGGGCCGTCTTTTCCTGGGCCCCCGCCAAAGAGATCCGAAACTCCTGATCGGGGCCGAGACCAAGCGGATTGCTGGCGAGGTTGGCAAGGATTGCAGCAATGTCCTGATCGCTTGCGGCGCGGGCGTCAATCGCGCCGGCCACCCCGGGTGCGGTGCCATCGGGAAGGAATTGCAGCGCACCGACGCAGTCGCGGCCGATGGCGGAAAGCAGGCTGTAGGCGTCGGCGCCGCCGGCATATACGCGTTCGGCGACACGCCGGCGGACATCGTCATTGTCAGGAAGAAGATTGTCAAAGACGGCGACGACAGGATCGCCGATATAGCGGTCCTCACGTAAAGGCATCGAAACCGAGGCCGGGATGGCGTTCTCCCATCCCAGCCAATCTTTGTCGTATTGGAAGTCGATAGCGCCACTGCTCTCGCGCCGCAGCCGCCCGACCAGACGCGCGTTCAGGTAGACATTGAGCGGCGTGCGAATAGGACGGCGTCCCATCAGAACAGATCCTCGATAGCTTTGGCCGGCACCTTCGTGCGTGGCTGGATGATCAGTTCGAGATCGAGCGCGGCAAGCGCGTCCATGAGGATACGCACCTGCGTGGCCGGTTCGCCGGCCTCCAGCTTCGAGACAGTCGCCTGCCGCGCGTGCATCTTCTCGCCCAGGCCGCCCTGAGTGAGGTTCTTCTGCCGCCGATATCGTTTGATACCGGCTCCAAGCTGTTGGGGGCTGCGGGCGATCGTGTCCATAGCAATAAGATACGCGAACGCGTATAAAAAGTCAATATACGTGATCACGTATATTCAAGAACTACCCGTGAACGCGTATACTCACCAAAAATACGCGATCGCGCATAAGTGCTGGCGCCTGGCTTCAATGCCTGCAGATGGCCGAATGCGCAGGCCGAAAACTACAGGCGGACATTCAATATCATTGAGATTGAGGGTCCAATCCCAAAGCAATGACGGCAAGGGCGGCCGCGATCAAGCCGACGAACGGCACGCCCAGAGTGCGCGAGGCGAGCTGGGCCAGACCGCAGGTGTCCGATCCTGAGTCTCGCGACCGGTTCCCACCACCATCCCGATAGCTGCGGCGTCGCACCAAGTGCTGAGGTCGGGCCTGACAGCGATGGCGATCACTACCGACGGCGTCATTCCGCGCGGCGCCGGTGCAGTGGTGATGATCGAACACACCGAACTGCTCGAAGACGATGCGGCGCCGGCGATCGATCATCATCGCGCGGCGACGAGCGGCCAGTTCGTCTCCTACGCCGGCTCCAATATCGCCCACGGCGAAACCTTGCTACGCAAGGGCAGGCGGATCGGCTCGCGCGAGATCGGCACGCTGGCGGCCTGCGGTCTCGCCGCGATCGAGGTGGGTGCGCCGACCGCGCGTCGCTGCGCTTTCGACCGACGACACATTTATTGATCCGGGAAAAGCCACTTCGCCCGGGCGGCGTCTATGACGCCAACGGCGCCATCCTCGCTGCCGCCGTCAGCGAAGCCGGTGGCAAGCCAGCCGTTCGGCGCCTTTCCCGACAAAGAAATCGCGCTCGAACTGGCGACCAGCGTTATCAACACCTCGATCTGAGAAGCAGCGTCACGATCTGCTTCGCGCTAAACCTTCTTCGCCATCACCAAAGCTCCTTTGCCAAGCTATTCTCTCACATCGCTTGGTTCAAAAAGACCGAGTCAGGTCGGTCATTTCAAGAACTTCCGCAACTGCTTCCCCCGAAACAGCAAGGCCGCATGTTCTGCATTCGAAAATCTGCAACTCGGACAATCCGCGAGGCTGCGGCAGTGAGCGCGCAAACCGCATGGGGTTGGCGCAGCTCGGACAGATTGCGGGATTCATCACGTCGTCGCGCATCGAACCTCCCTGAGTTTTATACTTTGCCGGGACTTAATCCTGCCCCTTTGGGATCGTTTGATAGCACCGGCCGGTAACCGTGGGGTTACAGCACTGGCAGCGTCGCGCACCGGTTGCGCAAGAGCCACGCTTCGTTTTGCAATTGGTAACTGAGCGGTTACACGTCGCGGTTCTTGGCGATGATCCGAGCTCCTGCCGCGGCGCTGGCATTCCGGTCTACGGTTGAATCGACAAGCTTTGTAAGACTCCCATTACTCTTTGCGGACTACCAGAATGGCGTCGGGAAAAGTCTGAGCCCCGGCATGATAGGGGGGCCCCGGCCGAAAGGCTGGGGCTTCTTTCATTTGTGAATCCGGTCCAGCCCCGGCGCTCCTTACTACCACGGCACTTTTTCGGGTGTGCAGGCCCATCGCGGGCGCTCCCCGCGTTCAGCCGCAACAGAAGTCTGCGGCATTTTACATATCTTTCTATCAATTTTTTGATTTGCCCCCGGGTATAAATGACCCGCGTTCGGCAATGCATTCGGATCATATCGGCACAACACAATGAACCGTCGCGACCGCGAACTCCTGGACAAGCAATTCCGGTGGCTCTCTCCGGCACCACGACACGGCGGCGTCATGGTTTTCGCCGTCGTCGGCGTGTTTTTTGCCGGTGTGACACTCGGCGGCATCATGTTTACCCACAGAAGCGAGCCGGTGCGAACGGCGTTGAACGGGGTGCTGGCTACAGTTTCCCCTGGAGTGCCGGCCACGCGCGAATTCCATTCAGCTCTCTGAGTTACATTTCGTCGCCCGAATTGACGCAGCAACACGCTGGCAGTCTGGCTAAGTCCGTCGATGATCCGCGACAATATTGACTGCTGTCACGCGGCTAAAATCTGACTAGCCATTTCCAAAATTCGGATATATGAAAACCCGACTGACGATACCGGGCTGAGCGCATGCTCGGTCCGAGGCAGCTAAACCTCATTTTCTTGGGAGAGGACAATGGCGACCGGTACGGTGAAGTGGTTCAACGGGCAAAAAGGCTATGGCTTTATCCAGCCGCAGGCCGGCGGCAAGGATGTGTTCGTTCACATCTCGGCGGTCGAAAGAGCCGGCCTTACCGGTCTCAACGAAGGGCAAGTCATCGAATACGAAGAAGCTTCAAATAAGGGAAAGACGTCTGCGGAGAATCTGAAGATTCGGCGCTGATCGCCTGACAACCGCTGTCATGCTGGCATTTGTATTTTGGAACCAGGCGTGCTGGTTAAATCTGGCTAGGTCAGATGAGACAGATCCGGAAGCTAAGGTCCTGCTTCCGGATGCTGAAGCGTTCGCCCACCGAGTTCCGCGAGCCTAACCATTCGGCATTCCCAGAGAAATGGCGCGGCGCGTTGCCGGCGACTAGCTGGAATCTAGTGTGATTTTTTGTTCTGAGCGCGGGGCGGGCATGAAGCGGCGGGAGTTCATTACATTAGTTGGAGGCGGGGCCGCCACATGGTCGCTCACGGCACGCGCGCAGCAGCCGAATGGCCCGACAATTGGCTATTTAAGCGGGCGATCGTCCGAGGCGGAAGAACAATACAGAACTGCATTTCAGCGTGGCTTGGAAGAAGCAGGCTACGGTGTGGGCAGGAATGTGGCTATCGAGTACCGCTATTCGGACGGGCAGGACGATAGGTTGACAGCTCTCGCTGCCGATCTGGTTCGTCAGCAAGTCGCCGTGCTCGTCGCCACGGATGGGCCTTCGTCAACGACGGCAATAAAGGCGACGGCGACTATACCGATTGTCTTCTCGAGTGGCGGCGATCCGGTCAAGCTGGGTTTGGTCGAAAGTCTCAATAGGCCGGCGAGGTTGTCCCGCAACGGCCCGAGTCCGGTGAACGCATTGGGCACCAACAATGCGACAAAGCTATACAGTGCTATGAAAATGAATCCGATACAAAGATAGAGCAGGACCGCACCGATGATACGGTGATACGTGACCCGTCCCGGCGCGAACACCGCACGAGCGACCACAACGCTCAGCGTCACTCCACTGATTATCCACCCGCTCGCTTCGAGATACACGTCGACAATCGAGGGCTGTCGTAGCCGTAGTACGGTGGAGACGACGGTCAACACGATGGTGATCGTGATCGCAACGACGGCCAGCATACTGCCCGAGATGATGAAGACCGTGGCGACCATCACCAGCACAAACGCAATACCAAAGTAATGCGCCGCGATTACGCCCTTAGCCTGCATCGGTGCAGCCACAAACAAGAGGACGGCGAGCATGACCGTCAAGGCCGTCAGTAATTGATCGCTCGATCGCTCCCGCAATTTGCGGAAGTGTTCTCCGGTCTGTTGGCGAAGGCCGAGCTTCTGCATGTCACCGGGATCCAATTCATTCGTTTATAGGTTGAGAATGCTGAGTACGTCACAAGCTTTCTGCGCGATTTCGGTCTCGTCAATGGTTCAACAGCGGGCCGCCGCAGAGAGTTTTGCTTCGGCCGGCCGCTTGCGGTTCGAGACCGTGTCGACAGTCTGCCCCCAGTCCACTCTTGGTGGTGCGCGTGTTGCGGTGTCGTGCTTGACCTAGCTCGCCGCCTGCTTTGGAGCGCCGGTTCACCGCCCTCTCCGAGGCTCGGGATCGGGTATCGTATCGGCTTAGCCCAATGCTCCGAAAGGGGGCTTTGAAGGGCGGTCGCTCGGTAAGCCACGCTATGGGATTGAATTGACTGGGTGCTGCCGGGCATGCTTGTTGCGCAGTACCTCATCATCCAAAATAGTAGCGCGCCATGCCCAAACTCTACGAAGCCCTCGCAGAGGCGTTCCTTGCCGAGGGAGTCGACACACAGTTCGTCCTGATGGGCGACGGCAACATGCACTGGTCCACCGCCTTCGCAAAATTGGCGGGCGTGCAGAGCGTCCACGTCAGGCATGAGCACGCTACCGTCGCTGCGGCGACCGCCTACAACATAGCGACCGGCAAAATTGCCGTTGCCTCTGTTACGTGCGGCCCCGGCGTGACCCAGCTGATGACGGCGCTGCCGGCCGCGGTTCGCGCTCGCCTGCCGATGGTGGTATTCGCCGGCGAGTCGCCTATCAACGCTAAGTTCTACAATCAGTACATTGACCAGGCGCCGCTCGTGACGGCGACCGGGGCGCACTACATCGCCGCGCACAGCGTACCGCGCATGATGGACCACGTGCGCGAAGCCTTCCACACCGCCAAGTACGAGCGTTGTCCGGTGGTGCTGGGCATTCCGTACGACCTGCAGAAGGTCGAATATATGGCGAACCAGCCCTACGAGACCTCGGCGATGTATGCGCCCAAGGTTGGACGCATGCAGCCCGATCCCGAGCTCGCGGCCGAGGCTGTCGAGCGCCTGGCCTCGGCAAAGCGACCGATCATTCTCGGTGGCCGTGGCGTGCTGTGGTCCGGCGCGCGAGATGCGGTGGTCAAGCTCGCCGATCGCTGCGGAGCCCTGCTGTCCAACACGCTGCCGGCGCGTGGTCTTTTCCACGACCATCCATTCGGGCTCGGTACCACCGGCAGCTACTTCACGTCATTGGGCAGAGAGATGTACGAGTCCGCAGACCTCGTCCTCGCGGTCGGTACGAGCCTGTCTTACTACGTCGGCGGCGGGCACTATTGGGGAAAGGCCTGCAGGATTCAGTTGGATGATGCCCCGCGCGGCTTGCGCGATGGGCAAAAAGCTGCCGACGTCTACGTCAGATCAGATGCGCTCGCCGGCGTCGAAGCAATCCTTGCTGGCCTCGACAAGAAGCTGGGCGTTGGCAAACCGACGGCTGCGATCATTCGCTCGAAAGAGCTCGCCCACCGCATCGCGACCGAGCCCGCGGACTCGATGGCGTTCGATATTTTGCCTGGGACGCTGGATCCCCGCGAGGTGATCCGGGCCATGGACGAGGTCATACCAAAGGACTGGGACATCGTCGGCGGCAGCGGCCATCAGGCCTATTTCAACACGCAGATGCGCGGCCGACCGGCGGAGCGCTACACGACGGTCCGTGAATTCGGCGCGGTCGGCAACGGCCTGTCATATGCGCTCGGAGTTGCGGCCGCGCGCCGGCAGGGTCGCGAGGGCAAGATCGTATTGTTCGAAGGCGACGGTGGTCTCCTGTTCCATATCCAGGAACTGGAGACGCTCAAGCGTCAAGGGTTTCGCATCCTGATCTGCGCGATGAACGATGGCGGATACGGCTCGGAGTTTCACAAGCTGCGCGCCGACGGCATCGACGACAGCTTGGCCGTATTCGGGCGGCCCCCATTCGAAAGCATCGCACGCGGCTTCGGCTTGCGCGGCCACGAGATATGCGATGTATCGGTCATTCCGAAGCTGTTCGCTGACTTCGCCGCGCAGGGTGAAAGTGAAATCTGGAACATCCAGATCTCGGATCAGGTCACGGCGCCGGCGATCCGGCAGACCATCAAGCGCGGCCATGGCAATATGTGAGCGTTGGATGGAGTAAAGCTAATAGTCGGCCGAGAACCTTTTGGCGCGTTGCTGCGACTTATCGTAATGAACCACGCCATAGTGCGTGGGCGGCGTTTTTCGCGTATCGGAGGCCTCGGCGTTGCCGATCATGCGCACATTGCTTCTGCTGGTGACGCTTGCCGCGCCTGCATGGGCGCAGAGCGAGCCGGCTTTCCTCACCGGCGCCAAAGACGCAGCCAGCCAGTTGCAGCTCTATATCGATTCCGCCACGAAGAGAGGGGAGCGCCCCGATCTGTCGTCGCCGCCTCCGTCCGATCTCTTCGCACGCGTGTTCGACGCAAAGCAGCTCGAGGCGCTGCCGCCGCCGCAGGCGAGCGAGCTTTCCTGGCTGCCGCAATGGATGGCGGCCGCCAACGGCGTCGCCAAATCGATCATCTATTTCGGTGTCACGATCACCGGCACACCGACCGCGGAGCAGATCGCCGCGGTCAAGCGCAACGCGGCGGACTATGAGGACCAGCAGGCGATCGCGATCAGCTACGAAATCCGCTTTGCCGCGCGCGAGGCGCAGGATCTCGACCTGTTCATGGGTTCACTCTCGCCGGAACAACGCACGCCGGTCCGCCAGGCCGGCGTCGACGGGGCGCGCAACGGCGGTGCGGAAATGATTTACGGCGCACTGGTGCAGATCGGCCAAAACGTGCGAGCGACGAACTCGCGCCTTCTTGCCGATGCCATGAGCGACACGCGCGCCGTTTGGGCAGACTTTCTCACGCCGCAGGCGAAGGCACAGCTCATCGACTTGAGCGGAAGATTGCAAAAGGCCAGCAAGGACGAAGTGGTGCAGAAAGACCTGGCCGCGCTCGATGCGGCGCTGGCGGCCGGCAAGTAGGCCAAGTTCCAGGCTCTGTGGTACGACTCAAGCATGGGCCCGGCGTGGTTCATCGGGGTGCGCCGCGCCTGCAGTGTTGCCGGCAGCCGGACGGCCATCCGGTCGTCATAGTTTACTGAAACCAGTTCTGTGCTTCAAAGTGAATTGGTTCTTGCGGGGTGACAATGGATCTGTTCGCGTGTCGAGAATGTAACGCGTTGTACGCAATTCAACACAAAAAGGAGCCACCGACCAAGCCGCCGCGATGCGAAGTCTGTCGGACAGAATTTCCGTCCACGGAGCTCGGGGAATGGCTGGATTACGAAAAACTTGATGCGGAGCAACGGGTTAAAGACTGGTTGCCAAAAGAGACCGGGTGATTCCGATCAAGTGCGCGTCTTGATCCTTGGATTCATCGGTGGTTCGGGTAAACGCAATGGCGGGCCTGGCAAGCCCGATATTCTCAGCCGTGGGCGCCTGCAGGCCTACCCGCAATTCCACATCAGCCCAATCGGCATGCCTCGGACCCATGGGGGAAGAGTCAGACATGGCACCTGCGCCCCGGGCTTATACGTGACGCGTCCCGTCTACACTTCCTACGCGTCACACTGGATGCTTGATCGGTCACGCCTTGTCATCCAACATCGACAAACACTTGTTGAACACATCGAAGAAAATGGTCGTGATCGGCAGGACGATGAACGGGTGCGTCAGGAAGGGCTTCATCGCCTTGATCGTGAAATCCGGCAGGCCATCCTTATCGCCGCTGACAATCTGCCAAGACAGACAATCGTCCAGCCATGCCACGACCATGAACGCGGCAACAGATTTACGGTTGGCTTCTATTGCCCGCGCCCAAGATTTCGATCCATCCGCCTTTGCTGGCCAACATCGCGATCTGGGCCGCGTCTGATGGGGGGATTTTGTGATGCTGGACAAGTTCAGCAATGATCCGACCCCTAAAGGCAGTTGATATCGAAAACAGACGCGTTCCCTTCACCTGACGCTCGCCAACTTCGTCGGGCACAATTATTTTTCGGGCCACGTAATTATTCGCGGTCGCCATGTCGAAGCCCGTAACCCGACAATATTTCGTTTGCGGCAACACCGGCAGCTTGACATCGATCGTCTTCATGCTCATATGATAATCCTGCAGGGAACCGATTACAAGAGGACCGGTTATGACTTCTGCCAAGGAACGCTCTGACAGTATGGAAAAACGAATCGCAGCGGCTTGGGCGGCGAGGAACAAGAAATTCGCCCCCGTCTATGAAGCGAAAAAGCTATTCCGCGAAGGTTTCGGCAAAAATCGCAAAGGAGGGGAAAAGCTTCTCGAAGCGGAAAATGATGGCATAACGCAAAAGGAAATGGCCAAGGAACTTGGACAGTCGGTGGGATGGGTAAATGCCTGTCTGCAATGGGCCAGAGCCGGTTTCCCGCCTAACAACGGTATGTTCGCAGAGGCATCAAAGAAATCTCGGGATCGAGCCAAAAAACGCGTTCATTCGACTGAACAAGGATATTCGAAAGCCAAGCAAGTCAGTTCGGTCCCGGCCAGTACCGTCGAGAGTTTTTTCGAGACCGCCCCAGAGCCAGACCCGGACAAAGGCATACACGACGCCTCGCCGGATTCGATACCGAAGGACGAGCCGAAGCATCAGCCTTCGCCGTCAATAGCAGCCGAAGCCAATGCGAACGACGACCAAGTGCCCAGAAACGGAAGCGTCGATGAAGACGATGGTCAAGACGCGGCAATATCAGAACGGGAATTGTCGAAATTCATCACCGCTGTGGATTCTTCTTTCCCGAAAATGAATCACGCGGCCAGATGTAAGGCCACGGAATATGTCTTGAAGATAGCTAAGGCCAAAGTGCGCTAGGAGGGTCAAATGGAACGCAAAGAAGGAAATCGGGAAAGACGAGTTAGACGTTCGGCATACCGACACGGTCTCGGTGTCCGCAAGTCTCGCGCAAGAAAATATCTGCATTCAAATAACCGTGGTGGGTACATGGTTTTAGACGAACGCAACATTGTGGTCTTGGGTGAGCGATTTGACGCGAGCCTAGACGACATCGAAACATTCATAGCCAGTTCCTTTTAAGCGTGGGTCTGGCGACTATTACCCGGTGCGACCCGGTGCATCGAATTATCGGCATCGTTTCGATCGACGCGTCGATCGCGGCCTTCACGGAGGACACGATCAAATCGGAGGTGCTCAACACGCGGTCCATACGGGAAGAAGAGATATCACTTATTCGTTTTAGAATTTATTCCAGCATAAATACTCGAGGCGTGCGTTGTTGATCTAGCTTTCTGACGGCAACGCGGTTGTCGGTATGCATCATCAATGCGGAGAAGATGGTGGGATGATCCCCGCCATCTTCTTCGACACAGGACGGCATCATGCGGAAAAAAGCAATTTCCGCAAACGGAGATGGCATATGTCGACATCCAGCCACGACAAGAATCCAATTGCCGCTTTTATCGAAAAGTTCACCGGTGAACAAAAAGACGATATTTCCAGGATTGCGGCGAACTCCCCGAAGCCCGTCACGAACGCGGCCACGTCCACGGGCGCATTGACCGCACTGACTCCCTTGACGGTTGAGCAATATGCCACGGGATACACGAGCCGATGGGGCAGATCGAACGCGGAAAAGCTCGAAGCCTACACATTCCTTGCGGACGCCAACAAAACATTGGATGCCCGTGGCAAAGGAGAACTAATCAAAAAAATCGGCGTCAGTAGACCCCAGTTCGTGAAAGCCGCGAAAGTAGGCGATGACCGGCGCCTTCGGGACGCGAAAATATTGCCGCTTTTGCCCGACGTAGTCAGCACGCTTTACGGGCTGACGACGCTCAACGATGAAGAAATCGCGGCGGCCATGTCCTCGGGAATTATCTGCCCCGCCCTAAAGCGCCGCGCGTTGGAACGGTGGATCGCGAGTCACCGTGGGCATAAGCGGGGCGTGCCTCGCATCGTCGAAACCGCGCCGGACGTCGAACTGCGATTCCCGAACGAATTATCGATTGAGGATCGTTCGGATGTTGACGAAGCATTGGAACGGTTCTCCGGGATCGGCATCCAGATCACCTATCCGAAGGCAGAGGCGGATGACCGGAAGGCGGAACGATGGGCGCGAATCGTCAGCACGCAAATGCGTTCCAGGGCTTTACGGCTGATACGGCAGTCTAAGAAGCAAAGCCTTAAAGGCAAGCCAAGGGACATCATCAAGTCGGATTGGCAACGCAGACGTTGGCCCTTCGCCGCCGCAGACCTGAAAATCGCACCAGGCGCGGATGACGACCGAATTCGCCAGGTCCTGTCTCACATTGGTCGGGGTGATGAATTTGAAAAGATTCGTGACGAGGCATACCGGTTCGTCCGTCAGCGGCGCCGAAGTGACGAGGCCACGCCGACCATCATTTAGATCGAGCGCGGCAATCGCGTCGATTACATCGACGAAGTTCATTTTGATGAAGGGGAGATGTTGTTCTTGACTTCGTGAATCGCCCCAAGTCATAGAAGGCGTAGTTCGAAAAACAAAGGACGGTTGCGAATGTTGAAAACTAATCAACGGAGCAAGACAATGTTGGTCAGAACAGGAGCGCCGAAAATGAGCCTCGAGACGAAAGCCGCGCCTGCAAACCACGCAACGACCGAGGCCGGTCATTGCGCGGGCAGCGAAATTCACGTTGCCGGCCACGATCATGATCATGATGAGCGCGATGATTGCGGCCACGTTGTCGAGCAGGATCACTATCGTGCCGAGCGCGATAATCGCGACCACAACGCCGGCGATGGCGATCACGATTACGCGCTTCATCATGGAAGCGAAAAAGAATCCACGCGAGCCTTGACATGACGCGAGTCAACGACTTCATAAGCTCAATCATAAAATATAGAGGAGTAGTTTTATGAAACGAAAAATAAAAGAATACACGCTGACCGAAGACCAAATGAGCGTCCTCGGCTTGTGCAAGGAGCACCCGTTGAAACGTGGGCGCGGCGGATGGTGGCCTTATGGTCACAGACTAGGAAAATATATCGCCATTCCGTCGTCGGAGCTGAAGGGCCTGTACGAGCAGCGCCTTTTGGAGGGGTGCACGTCGCCGAAACTGATGAAGCGTATTCACGCTCGGCGTGAACGGCAAATTGAGCTCGATCGCGTACTTGCGTCTTTAGTGCGATCGAAGGACATAAAGGTTGATCCTGATCGGCAAAGCCCAGCTGATGTGTTCGAAACGTGCGAAGCGTTGCGTATCAGTGACGAGGGAATAAAGGTACTTCAACGAAAACAAAAAGGCGCATGATGCACGAGCCGATCTTTGTGGTCATGCTTGCGTTTTCGATGCCTGATCGAGCTCCAGATGAAGCCGGTGTGGATGGTCGGTTCGCCGGGCGCGCATGTTCCGGCGGATGACGTCGCATCATGTGCGCGAGGGTCGTGGACTTCGTCGTGCCGATGTCGGCTACCGAGAGTGGCGGTCAACGTCACGACGAAAGCTCTTGTCTGCAACAACCTTGCAACGTGCACGATTAGGTAGGCCTTACGACACCGCGGCGGCGGATTTCCTCGATGACGACGCTGTTGTCTCTGTCGCCTTCGCCATGGCGCAGGCAAGCCTCCAGCACATCGACGTGAACGGACAAGAGCGGCAGCGCCTGGCCGAGTTTCTCCGCTTGATCGAGCATGAGGTGGGCATCCTTCAGCGTCTGGCGGGCGCGGCCCTCCGGCGTGAAGTCGCCGGCGATCATTTTGGGCCCCTTGGTGTCCATGACCTGCGACGCCGCAGCCGAGGATCGTGCAACAGTGAGGAAAGCCGCCGGGTCGAGGCCGAGCCTTGTGGCAAAGACCAGCCCCTCGGCGAGTGCCAGCCGATTGAGCCCGAGAATGAGATTGACCGCGAGCTTTGCCCGACCGCCGTCGCCGACCTTGCCGATATGAAACCGTTTCGGGAACAGCGCATCGAGGACCGGTGCCGCGGCCTCTGCGATCCGTGCGTCACCGCCGATGAGGCCGACGCCATCGCCGTGGCGAACCTGCTCGCTGGTGCCGGAAACCGGCGTTTCCAGGAAGCGCAGCCTGTCGGCGACGCGTGCCCCGAGAGCGGCAATGCGGTCTGGATCGCAGGTGCTGGTGCAAAGGACCATTTTTCCGCTGGCGGCGGGGAGAAGCGCCCGCTCGACCACCTCCTCCACCTGGTCGGTATTGAAGACGCGCAATCACGATCGGATCGCAGTCGCGCGCGATGTCGGCAATAGAGGCGGCGCGGCCGCCGATGGCCGCAAGGCGCTGCGCTCTTTGCCTCATCGACGTCGAAGCCGATGACGGCAAATCCCGCGGCGACGAGGCGGCGGGCATAGACCTCGCCCATCAGGCCGAAGCCGATGACGCCGACTGCGTGTGGCGACTGGGCATGATTGTCAATCCAGCGGCGCGATGCCGAGATCGCGCGCCAAAGTGTCGAGGCTCTCGCGCAGGCTCTTCGGCATCGGCACGCCGTGCGCGCGCCGGTCCACGAGCTTGGCGTGGCTCTGCTCGCCCGGCAGCCAGATACGCTCGACGCCCGGCAGGCGCCGCGAATTGCGGATATCGCGGATAAGCTGGTCGACGGCGCGCTTGAATTCGGCAGGCGGCATAAAAGCCTCGATCGACAAGGCCGCGATGGCCTGGCCGGTATTGGTCGCTTTGCCGGTTTCCTTGACGAAATCGATCACGTCGCGCCCCAGCGCCGCGCGGTTGAGCGCGCCTGCGAGGAGCCCGATGATCAGGCTGAGCCCGTATCCCTTGTAGTCGCCGATCGGCAGGAGATGGCCTTCATCGGCGCGCTTCGGATCGGTCAGCGGCTTGCCCTCGCGGTCGATCATCCAGCCGACCGGCATCTGCTCGCCGCGCTGCGCCTTGAGCCGCACCTTGCCGTAGGCGGCGACCGTCGGCGCCATGTCGAGCACGATCGGCGGTTCGTCCTGCGCCGGCACCGCGACCGCCATCGGATTGGTGCCGAGCAGGCTTTCGCTGCCGCCCCAGGGCGGCAGATGATTGTTACTGCCGACGGCGAAATAGAGCCCGATCATGTCGTGTCTAAGCGGCATGGTCACATAGAGCGCCGCCGGGCCGGCATGGTTGCTCATGCGTGCGCCAACCCAGCCGATGCCGGTCGCCTTGGCTTTATCGATGGCAAGCTCGGCGGCGCGTCGCATCACCAGATGGCCCATGCCGTTGTCGCCGTCGATCAATGCCGCCGACGGCCGGTCGCTGACCACGCGGATATTCGGCTTCGCATTGACGCCCCCGGCGCGGATGCGGCGCACATAGAGCGGCAGCCGGATGACGCCATGGGTATCGCTGCCGCGCAGGTCGGCCTCGACCATGAGGCCTGCCAGCGTTTCCGAATCGGCCGGCGGCAGGCCCGCCGCACCGAAGGCACGGGCAATGAAGGCGGCGAGCCGCTCAGCCGGAATGCGTGTATTCGTCGTGCTCTCTTGGGACATGCGGGTCATGTCTTCTCGTGGAGGGAGGAGGACTGGTTTAACTCACCGCCGCGCCATAAAATCAGGAAAACGCGAAAGGTACGCCGACATGAGTACAATGACCGCCGAAAAAGTCGCAACGCTCGATGCCTGTTTCGCCACCTATCCGCATACCCAGGCATTAAAGAACGGCGAGATCAAATCCGACCGCGTGACGCTGCGCTTCAACGAGGTCAATCCGATCAACAAGGCGTTCCTCATGATGGTGCGCCAGGAGAAATTCGACGTCAGCGAAATGGCGATCGCAACATATCTGCAGGCCAAGGCCTACGGCAAGCCGCTCACGCTGATGCCGGCGACGATGATGGGACGCTTTCAGCACGGCACCATGTTCTACAATTCCGAGCGCGGCACGGTCACGCCGGAAAACCTCGAAGGCCGCAGGGTCGGGGTCCGCGCGTTCTCGCAGACCACGGGCGTGTGGTTGCGCGGCATTCTGTGGAAGGATTACGGCGTCGACCTCGGCAAGGTGAAGTGGGTGACCTTCGAGGATGCCCATATCGCCGAATACCGCGACCCGCCGGGCGTGGAGCGCGCGGCTGCCGGCAAGGATATCACCAAGATGGTGCTCGACGGCGAACTCGATGCGGCGATTTTCGGCGGCAATATCCCGACAGACCCGCGGCTCAAAAGCGTCATCCCCGATCCCGAAGCGGCGGCGAAGGACTGGTACAACAAGCACGGCACGGTGCCGGTGAACCACATGGTTGTGGTCAAGAGCGGCCTGTCGCAAGTCCGATCCCGCCGCGGTGCGCGAGATTTACCGCATGCTCCTTGCCAGCAAGAAAGCAGCGGGCTTGCCGAAAGCAGGGGCCATCGACACGATTCCGTTCGGCTTCGATGCGGTGAAACCGGCACTCGATCTGATGTCGGCCTATGCGCTGGAAATGAAGATCATTCCGCGACGATTTTCGGTCGAGGAATTGTTCGACGATACGACGCGCGCGCTCAACTGATCTTTGGCTGTGATTTCGAAGAACGCGCCTGTTCGCTCTTGGCGTCCTCGGGGATGCTGGCGGCAAAGCCGGATTGGGACACGCCACCCGCGATTGTCGCCGCACGGTCGATTAAAGCCGGATAGCGGCGTAATCGCAGGGGGCCCTAACAGCAGTTTCGGTGTAAACCTTTGTGGCGAGCGTTCCGCCAAATACCTCACATTTCGACACAATCCGTCATGCTCCTGCCCCGGCCGTGGGGTTCAATGCGCATGGCCGTTTGGTCGGGGAGTTGTCGGACCATGCGTTGGCGGGGGGCCTTTCTCGCCCTGGGTCTTGTGTTCGCCGCTTGCGGAGCCGCAGCGGCGGGCCCCGCCGATTCCGCAATCACGGTTATCGGCAACCGGCATATCGGCGCCGATCTGATCCGGTCGCATTTTCACGCCGCGCCGGACGGCCGGCTTGATGCCGCGGCGCTGGATGCGGCGCTGAAAGATCTCTACGCCACCGGCCTGTTCATCAACGTCAAGATTGCGCATGCGGGCGACCGCGTGCTGGTGACGGTCGTCGAGAATCCGACGATCGGGATCGTTGCCTTCGAAGGCAACAAGAAGATCAAGGACGACGATCTCAAAAAAGAAGTGCAGTCGAAGCCCGGTGGCCCGCTGGCGCGGGCCTTCGTGCAAGGCGATGTCGTGCGTATCCAGGATCTCTATCGTCAGCGCGGCTATTTCGACGTGAATATCGTGCCGAAGACGATCGAGGCGAAAAGGGGAGACGATTCGCGCGTCAATCTCGTTTTCGAGATCAAGGAAGGCGACAAGCTGGCGGTCCGGCAGGTCCGGTTTGCGGGAAATACCGCGTTCTCGGAGACCAAACTCAAGGCGGTGGTCAAGACCGGCGTAACGAACGTCTTCAGCTTTCTCCTCAACAACGACGCCTTTGACGCCGACCGCGTCGATAACGACCGCGATCTTCTGCGCCGCTTCTATCTCGCGCACGGCTATGCCGATATGCGCGTTTCTTCCGCGACAAGTTACGATGCCGTGACGAAAAGCGTGATGGTGACCTTCAAGATCGACGAAGGTCCGCCTTACCGTTTCGGCAAGGTCGGTATTGAATCGAGCGTAAAATCCACCGACGCCGCAACATTGCGCGATTCACTGCAAACGCATGACGGTGATCTCTACGACGCCGATGCCGTGATCGGAACCGTGGAGGCCCTCGCGATTGCGCTGGCCAAGAACGGCGAGCCTTTCGCCAGCGTCGTTCCCCGCAGTGAGCGCCGGGCCGACCGCCGGCTTGTCGACCTCGTCTATGTGATCGGGCAGGGCAAGCGCCTCTACGTCGAGCGCATCGAGATTCACGGCAATATTAAAACACGCGACGAGGTGATCCGCCGCGAGTTCGATTTCGGCGAAGGCGACGCTTACAACCGCGCACTGGTCGATCGTGGCGAACGTCACCTGAAGGCGCTCGGCTATTTCAAGACGGTGAAGATCGCGACCGCTCCGGGGTCGGCGCCGGACCGGGTGGTGCTCGACGTGACGGTCGAAGAGGAGCAGACCGGGAGCTTCTTTGTCTCGGGCGGTTATTCCACCACCGATGGCGCATTGGCCGAAGTCTCGATCAGTGACAAAAATTTTCTCGGCACCGGCGATATCGCCAAGGCCTCGGTGACTTACGGCCAATATGCGAGGGGCTTCGATCTGTCGTTTACAGATCCATGGTTTCTCGGCCAGCACCTTGCGGTCGGTGGCGAATTGTTCGGACGCCAGAGCTTTGCCAACAGCTACCAGAGCTATAACACCAGCGTTTATGGCGCGAGGGTGAACGTCGGCGACGCCGTTGACCGACAATCTCGGCGCCACCTGGAATTACTCGATCTACAATCAGGGCATCACTCTAAATCCGGCGTTAGGCACGGCCTCATTGCCCATTCAGCAGGCGGCGCAGGCCGGCTCCTATTGGGTGTCGTCGATCGGAAACGGCCTCACCTATTCGACGCTCGACAACGGCAAGATGCCGACCAGCGGCATTCTCGCCCAGTCCAGCAACGAATTTGCCGGTCTCGGCGGCGCGGCCAAATTTGCCCGCAACACCGAAGACGTCCGCATCTATCACGAGATTGCCGGCGACGTGGTCGGCATGGTGCGGGCGCAAAGCGGCTATGCGACGCCATGGGGCGGCCAGCAATTGCCGCTGCTGAACGGCTTCTTCGGCGGTCCGCAACTGGTGCGCGGTTTTGCGCCGAACGGCTTTGGGCCGCGCGATATTACGCCGGGCACGACCATGGATAATCTCGGCGGCAACATCTACTGGACCACGACAGCGGAACTGCAGGCGCCGATGCCGCTCGTCTCGCCGGACGCACAGTTGAAGGTGGCCCTGTTCTCCGACACCGGAAGCCTCTGGGCGACAAGCGCCTCAAGCGTTTCCAGCCTGTCGTCAATGACGCCGTCGCAGCAGATCGCAAATTCGCAGGCGATCCGGTCCTCGGTCGGCGCCAGCCTGATCTGGGATTCCATGTTCGGCCCGATCCGGGTCGATTACGCTTATCCCGTCGCCAAGCAGAATTACGATGTCACCCAGCGTCTCCAGTTCCACGCCGGCGGATTTTGATCCGGCGCGGCGCTTGTCCGAGCCCGCTGGCGTCCCCGACGGCTCTCTATTAACATTCCCCGTCAAAACCTGCCGGCCCCAAGCCTGCCCGGAGAGCAACGCGATGAGCTACGACACGATTACGGTAACCCCTTCGTCGCCGCATGTCGGGGCCGAGATCGGCAATATCGATCTGACGCGGCCGCTCAGCAATCGGCAGGTGCAGGAGGTGCACGACGCCATTATCGCGCATGGTGTCGTCTTCTTTCGCGAGCAGAAGATCGATTTTGATTCGCATGAGCGTCTCGTGCGCTATTTCGGCGAACCCCACGTCCATGTCGGCGGCAAGGGTACCGCGTCGAAAGGTGTCCCCGGCCATCCCGCGATCCGGCATCAGTATTTCGACGCCAGTTCCAAGCGCGTTTCGGGCGAAGAGTGGCATTCGGACCAGAGCTGCGCCGAGATCCCGCCGATGTACAGCGTCCTCTACCAGGAACTGATCCCGCCCAACGGCGGCGGCGACACCATGTTTCTCTCCGCCTACAAGGCCTATGAGGAATTGAGCCCGGGGATGAAGACCTATCTCGAAGGCAAGACTGCGACGCACGACGGCGCCCGTGTTTTCGACAAGAGTTCAGATGTCTATCCGGTCGCGGTTCACCCGGTTGTCGTTCGCCATCCCGAAAGCGGCCGCAAGCTTCTTTACGTCAACCGCGAATTCACCAGTCACATCAACGATGTTTCGCCCGGCGAAAGCCGCGGCATTTTGGAGTTTCTTTACGATCATCTTGCGCGGCCGCATTGGAGCATGCGGTTCCACTGGACCAATCATTCGATTGCGTTCTGGGACAATCGCTGCACCCAGCATTACGCGATCTGGGATTATTGGCCGAACGTGCGCTCCGGCTATCGGATGTTCGTCAAGGGCACCGAGCGGCCGGCTGCGGCCTGACGGAGCCGCTTTTCTCGGGTCAGCCGTTCCACAGCGGCGCAAACTGCGTCGCGACGACTTGCTCGTAGGGCGCCGCGCCTGCAAGGATGCCTTGCCGCCGCGCAAATTCCGTCATGCCGGCAACAAAATCCGGCGACAGCGCGGCGTCGTAATAGGGCAGGTCGCGGCGAATAAGGTCGGTGATCAGCGCCGCCTCAGATGGCGGAAACAATTTCTCTCCCACCTCGCCGGCGCGCGATACATTCGCCTTGAGGGCCTTTTGTGTTTTCACGATCGCACGCACGGCGGCGGCAGCAACTCCCGGCGTGCGGACGATCAACGCGTCCGTCGTGGCGATCGTCGCCGCCGAGTAATTGAAGCACGGCTTTGGGCCGTCGCCGCGCCGCACATCGAGCACGACGGTGCCAACGCCCCGGCGCACGGCAACTTCCGTACCCATGCCATTCGCCCAGAAGCCGTCGATCTTGCGGTCCTCAAGCGCTTTCGCCGCAGTCAAACCGAAATTGGTGCCGGCACCGGCCGCGCCGGGCACTGGCGCGATCTTCACCCGGTCACGCTCAAGATCGATGCCGGCCTCGGCGAGGAGGCCGCGCAAGCCCTTGTCGACCCATGGCGCTGCGCCAATGCTTCTGCCCTTGACGACAGACAAATCTCCGCGCCGCGCGCGCAGGTCCGTGTGCATGACCAGGAACCAGTACATGCCCTGCGCCTGTGCGCAGATCAGCTTGACGCCGTTGAAGTCCGGAAAAGCAGCCAATGCCGAATGTGCCGAACCGCCGACAAAGTCGACTGCGCCGTCGCGCAGCGCCTCGTAAGCCTTGTCGACCGGGAAGATGAGTTCGAGCGAAACGTCGAGACCTTCCGCCTTGAAGAAACCAAGCTCGACCGCTGCTTCGGCGGGGAAATACGAATTCGAGATCATGTCCGGCACGGCAATCTTCATGGGATTTTCTTTTTCTGCTTGCCGTCGCGTCAGAAACGGATCAAGGGCATCAGCGCTTTGAATTATCGCTGCTGTTTGAAGGCCTTATCGTTTGCCATGGATCGACTTTGGTCGCCTGCCCATTATCCCGGGTTTTCTTGACCGCTTCACGGTATGCGCTGTCGATTTCGGCGTCTTGTTTCTTCTCGAGACTCGTCCGTCCCGCTGGCGGTCCCTTGTTCTGTTGTGCGTAAGCCGACATAGGCAGCAACGCAATCATCATGGCGGCTAGAACAGCTTTTCTCATGACTGGAACCTGCTCTTTGAGAATGCGATGCCAATTCGCGTCGTAATTTGATGGCCATTTGGCTCCCCCGAAGACCACCGATCACAGTGAAACGCCCGAAATTGTACCACGCCCCCGGCCGGCCACATACCTCACGTCGGGCCTCGGAAGCCATTGGAATATCGGATTGTTTTACGGGCGGGAAGTACGCCTCTTTCCATCCGATATCACGGTCTGTCATGATGGTGTCGCGAACGGGAACCCATCTTCATGCAGCGTGACCTCGATCTCCCCCGATAAATCGAACGACCCCGCAACGCCGGCGGCGGGCCGTGCCGCTTTCGCCCTGACCAGCGTGGCGGCGCTCGGAATTGTCTTTGGCGATATCGGCACAAGCCCCCTCTACACGCTCAAAACCGCCTTCGATTTTCTTCATGGCGAACCGACGCCGGATCGCATCCTTGGCATCCTGTCGCTGGTGATCTGGACCCTGTTCCTGGTCACGTCGGTCAAATACGTGCTCGTCGCCATGAGCCTGGACAATGACGGCGAGGGCGGCATCCTGGCATTGATGTCGCTGCTCGGCGTCGGCCGGCGGCGGCGTCCCGCCATCATCCTGGCGGGCCTTCTTGGCGCAGCGCTGATTTACGGTGACGGTGCAATCACGCCGGCGATTTCCGTGTTGTCGGCGCTCGAAGGTTTCTATATCGCGGCGCCGGATTTGAAACACTATGTGCTGCCGGCCGCGGTGGTCATTTTGACCGTGCTGTTTGCAGTGCAGCCTCTCGGCACCTCGCGCATCGGCGCCGCATTCGGGCCGATCATGGCGCTCTGGTTCCTCACGATCGGCGCACTCGGCTTGTGGGGTATCGCCCAGGATCCCTGGGTGTTGGCCGCGATCAATCCGCTTTACGGCGTGCGGCTTCTCTTCACGAACGGTGTTGGCGGCTTTCTTGTGCTGGGCGGCATTTTTCTCTGCGTGACCGGGGCGGAGGCGCTCTATGCCGATATGGGACATTTCGGCCGCGGTCCGATCCGCGCCGCCTGGGCATGGGTCGTATTTCCTTGCCTGGTGATGAATTATGCCGGGCAATCCGCGATCGCGCTTCGCGGCGCGTCGATCGAACACAATGTTTTCTTTCGTCTGTGCCCTGAGCCGCTGCTCATACCGCTTATATGTTTAGCGACGGTAGCCACGATCATCGCCAGTCAATCAATCATCACCGGGGCCTTTTCCATGACCCGGCAGGCAATCCAGCTTGGCTGGTTGCCGCGTCTGCATATCAAACAGACGTCGGACAAGGGGTACGGCCAAATCTATGTCGGCGTCGTCAACTGGCTATTGATGATCGTCACGATCGCTTTGACGCTTCTCTTCCACAGGTCCGACGATCTTGCCGCTGCCTACGGCATCGCCGTCTCCCTGACGATGCTCATGACATCTTTTCTCCTGTTCATCGCCATGCGTGAAATCTGGCACTGGAGTCTGGCATCCAGCATCGTTACGGCCGGGGTATTTGTGATTGTCGACGCAGGGTTTTTCGCGGCGAATTCACTGAAGATCGCCGAAGGCGGCTATGTTCCACTGTTACTGGCCGCGGCCGTCTATGGAATCATGCTGCTTTGGCATCGGGGCTCGGCCGCGGTGGCATACAGGCTCGAAGAAGCACTCGTGCCCGTGCCAAAATTCCTCGCCGATCTTCATGCACGCGCCGTGCCTCGCGTACCGGGAACAGCGGTTTTTCTCACCCGCACCAAAAGCGGCGCGCCTCCGGTGATGTTGTGGCACTTGCGTCACAACCGCGCGCTGCACAAGCACGTCATCGTGCTCACGGTCCTGACCGAATCGAGGCCGCGGGTGCATTGGCCCGACTATATGACCATCGTGCCGGAAGGTGATAATTTCTGGCGCGTGACTGCGCATTTCGGCTTCATGCAACGTCCCGATATTCCGCGCCTCATGGAAGAAGCCCGGCAGCGCGGATGCAAAATTCAGCTCGACGACATTGTCTATTACGTCGGCCATGAGGTTATCCTGCATCGCGAAAGCGGCTCGGCATTGCCGATCTGGCAGGAGAAATTGTTTTCCGCGATGGTCAGGAACACATCGCACGTGACGGACTATTTCCGTTTACCGAGCCAGCAGGTTGTCGAGATCGGCCGCCAGATTTCGATCTGAGGCGCATCGGCGGCTTACTTTTTCCCATCCAGCAGCCAACCGAACTTCTCCCGCGCCTTTCGCGTAACTTCCGGGCTCGGCGTATTGGCTGGCGGGAATTTGTCGCGCCAGTGATATGGCCGGCAGGCATCAATCACGGCGACGGAGTGTGTCATGTCGCCCGTTTCCCGCTTCCACGGCGGCAGAGCCGGGTCGGCCGGCGAGTCCCACGAACCATTGATGAACTGAATCGACTGCGCCGGGTCGGTACGCGTGAGCATCGCCCAAAGCAAATGATCGAGATTTGTGACGTCGACGTCGTCGTCGACCACCACGATATATTTCGACGCATAGGCGGATGCGCCGCATTGCGCCGCGATGTGCCCTGCCTGCACCGCATGGCCCGGATAGCGCTGCGTGATCGAAACACCGTGAAACAGGCGCGCGCCGCCGATCTCGTGGCACCACACCTGCTGCACCCCCGGCACTCCGGCGTTGGTCATGTTCTGCTTGATCATTGCCGAACGCAGGACCGCGCGGTAGCGCGCCATCTCGTCGGGCCCGCCGCCCATCGGCGGCACGCCGAGGAGGATCGGGTCGTTGCGATGATAGATCGCCTTGATATCGAGCACCGTGACGGGCTTGGCGCCGCCAGCATAGTGGCCGGTCCATTCGCCGAACGGCCCCTCGACCTCGCGGCGATCCGGCGTGACATAACCTTCGAGCACGATCTCGGCTGTTGCAGGGAAGGGCAGGCCGGTGACCTTGCCCTGCACCATCTTTGTCGGCCGGCCGCGCAAGCCGCCGATGATGTCGATCTCGAAGGTGCCATACGGCGCTTCGAGCCCGCCATAGAAGAACGCCATCGGATCGCCGCCGAGCACCATCACGACCGGCATCGCTTCGCCGCGCTTGAAATACTTTTCGCAATGAATGGCGCCGTGATGTCCCGCCACCATCAGAATGCCGACCGATTTGCGATCATGCACCTGCGCGCGGTAGGCGCCGGCATTGAGCCAGTTTTCTTCCGGATCGCGGGTGATGCTGTAGGTGCCAGTGCCGATGTAGCGGCCGCCGTCCTTCTCGTGCCAGATCGGCGCCGGGAATTTGGTGACGTCGATATCGTCGCCCATGATGATGTTTTCGAGAACAGGACCATCGGCGACGATCTCGTGCGGAATGATTTTTTGTTCCTTGAGATAGGCCTCGCGATAGGCGTCGCTCAATTCCCATTTGGTCAGATGGTCGGGAAAGCCGAGCGTCATGTTGCGGCGCTTGCCGGCGAACATGTTGAGCAGGACGCGAAAACCCTTCGGGCAGCCGGGAATATCGTCGAAAACCACGCAGGGTCCGTTCTCGGCGCGCAGGATCGCTTCGGCGGCAAGCCCGATATCCTCCTGCCAGCTGGCTCCCGTGACGGTGCGCACCTCGCCCAGCCTCTCGGCGAACGACAGCCAGTCGCGCAGATCGTCATAGGCGATCGCGGCTTTGACGTTGCTGTGGGTCATGATCGCGCCGGTAACGGTCTCGTCCCGGCCTACTCCATTTTGATGCCGGCGGTCTTGACCACTTTTTCCCATTTTGCGGTATCGCTGCGAATGAGATTTGTGAACGCGGGCTGGTCAAGCGCCATGACGGTGAGTTGCTGATCGGCGAATTGCTTGACGACGGCAGGATCGAGCATGACGGCCAGTGTCTCCTTCCTCAAGCGGTCAACGATCGCTTGTCGGCGTTCCTGCCGGTGCGATGATGCCGACCCACGGGGCCATTTCGAAACCGGGCACCGTTTCCGCAACCGCCGGCCAGTCCGGAAACTCAGGGATGCGTTTCGGCTCGGCGACCCCAAGGACTTTCAGCTTTCCGTCCTTCACAAAGGGCAGCAGCGTCGACACATTGTTGAATTCGACCTGCACCTCGCCGCCGATGATCCCCATGGCCATTGGGCCGGTGCCCTTGTAGGGCACATGGAGCAGCTTCGTGCCGGTGGCGAGTTCGAACAGTTCCATCGCGAGATGGCTGAAATTGCCGATACCCGCCGAACCGAAGGCGACGCCGCCGGGCTTCTCTTTCGCGAGCTTGATCAATTCCGCGATATTGTTCGCCGGGAAGGAAGGATTTGCCGCCAGCATTCCTGGCAGGCGCACGAGAGACGCCACCGGAACGAAATCCTTCAGCGGATCATAGGGCAGCTCCTTGTAGAGCCACGGATTGACCGTCAGCGGCGTGTCGGAGGAAACGGCGAACGTATAGCCGTCCGGATCGGATTGCTTGAGCGCCTGCAAGCCGACGCCGCCGTTTGCGCCGCCGCGGTTTTCGATGAAGATCGGCTGGTTCAGGCTCTTCGACAGATGATCCGCTGCCATGCGCGCGACGACGTCGGTGCCACCGCCGGCCGGGTAGGGAACGATCATCCTGATCGGCTTTTGCGGCCAGTCTTGCGCCAGCGATGGCGCTACGACGAAGCAGGCGAGGCCGAGCCCGGCCAGCAATGCGCTCACTATTTTTTTCATCGCGTTTCCTTGCCTCGAACGGTTTGATTCCGTTCCTTTTGTCGCGGCGCATGCCATAAGCTCGCAATCGCCAGCACAATTCATCTTCGTCAAAATGTCTTGTCGTTGCAAGCAATGCGAAGCCGGAGCGCGCCGCCTCCGCCGGGCCCGATTGACCTGCCGGCGTGCTTTGCCCAAAATCGAACGATAAGAGTGCCCCGGGGACTTCAGTGAAAATTGGCGTGTTGCTTGGCGACGACATCGGCCTCGAAGTCGTGCCAGAATGTGTCAAGGTGATGCAGGCAGCAGCTGCGTCAACCGGCCTCTCCATCGACTGGGTATCGCTCCCGATCGGCAGGCTTGGACACGAGGAGCATGGCCATACGCTCCCGGCGGTCACGGAACAAGCGCTCCGTGATCTCGATGGCTGGATCATGGGCCCGATCGGGCACAATGCCTATCCGCGCAACGACCCGACCTGGGTCATGCCGCCGATACGCAAGAAATTCGAGCTGTTCGCCGCCGTCCGTCCGGCGCTCTCGCACGCCAACGTGAAGTCGCCGCACAAGGACGTGGACATCATATTCGTGCGCGAGATCACGGAAGGCATGCTCTATTCGGAGACGGTCGTCGCCGGCGCCCCGGAATTTCGTCCCAACGACGACATCACGATCTCGACGCGCGTCATCACGCGCAAAGGCTCGCGCCGCGTCGCACGCGAGGCATTCGAGATCGCAAAGAACCGGCCGCGCAAGAAGGTTACTGCCGCCCACAAAGAGCCGGTCTATCGGCTGGCCTGTGGCATGTTTGCCGAAGAGTGCCGCAAGATGGCGCAAGAATACTCCGACGTCGCGTTCGAAGAGGTCTTGATCGATACGATTGCCATGAAGCTCGTGATGGAGCCGCAGCAGTTCGACGTCGTGGTCACCACCAACCAGTTCGGCGACATTCTCACCGACATCGGCGCGGGCCTCGCCGGCGGGCTTGGACTGGCGCCGGGCCTCGG
Source organism: uncultured Alphaproteobacteria bacterium (assembly GCA_963723335.1). GTDB lineage: Bacteria > Pseudomonadota > Alphaproteobacteria > Rhizobiales > Xanthobacteraceae > BOG-931. The sequence continues at coordinate 36,486 of CAVRQJ010000002.1, forward strand.
CGCCGGTGAGAATCAGGCGATGGCGCAGGCCACGCACGGTTCGGCGCCGGATATCGCCGGGCGCAATCTCGCCAATCCCTATGCCATGATCATGTCCGGGCAGATGTTGATGGCATGGCTCGGCCGCAAGCGCAGCGACCCCAAGGCTGTGGCGGCGGCGCAGCGAATCCAGACGGCGGTTACGAAAGTCGTCGCCGAGGCGAAGCATTTGACGGCCGATCTCGGCGGCCACGCCGGCACGCGCGAGATGGGCGATGCGATCGCCGAAGCGGCGGGACGATAGGATAACGACAATAAACTTCAGGGAACACCACGCGTGAAGGGTTTGTGCTCATGTACAATCTGCATCTCAGCGCCGAACAATTGGAAATCCGCGAGACCGTGCGTGACTTCGTCACGCGGCGGATCAAACCGGTCGTGCTCAAAGCCGATCGTCTCGATGCCGCCGATCGGCGTTTGCCGATGGCACTCCTCGACGAGGCTTCGCAACTCGGCTTGCGTTCACTGGCGCTTGCCGAGGACCAGGGCGGCGCCGGTGCTGATCAACTGACCTGCTGCATTGTCACCGAAGAGCTGGCGGCCGGAGACGCCGACATCGCCGCAACGCTCGCCGAAACGTCGCGGCTCGGCCATATCCTGTTTGGTAGCGCCATGAACGGCGCGCAACGCAAGCGCCTGCTGCCGTTGTTCGTTGACGACGATCGCTGCCAGCTCGCCTTCGCGCGGCACGAGCCGGGTGCCGACGATCGTCTTGGCGTGAACTATCACCGGCCGATTGCCGCCGATGCCGGCGTAACGGCGACAGCCGTGAAATCCGGCGGCGACTGGATCGTCAATGGCGTCAAGGATTGTGTCGTCAACGCGCCTGTCGCCGGGCTGTTCGCCGTTGCCGTCAAAATTGCTGGCCGGCCGGGCCTGGGCATTCTCATCGTGCCGGCTGACACGCCGGGCCTGACGGTGCGGGCGCATGACAACGCCTGGCGTCACGGGGCCTGCGGTGAGGTCACGTTCAAGGACTGCCGCGTGCCGGCTGACAATCTTCTTGCCGACGACGCGGCGGACCTCCTGGACAACGACGGCTCCTCCGGGCGCGGCAGTGTCCTGATGCAGGCGGTCAATCTTGGCATCGGGCGGGCCGCCTACGACGCCGCGCTCGATTACGCCAAGTTACGCGTGCAAGGCGGCCGGCCGATCGTCGAGCATCAGGCCATCGGCACCAAGCTCGCCGGAATAGCCGTAAAGCTCGAAGTATCGCGCGCTGCGGTGTGGCAGGCGGCTTGGGCGGCGGACCATCCCGAGGCTTACGCCGACCACAGCCTTGCCGATCTGCCGCTGCAAACCATCGCCCAGGTGTTCACAGCGCAGGCGATGCTGGAAGCGGCCAAGGACGCCGCCGAGGTCTTTGGCGCCATGGGTGTGATGCGCGACATGCCGATGCAGAAATACGTGCACGACGCGCGGGTCTGCCTGCATGGCGGCGAGAGCAATCGCGACGCTAGGCTACGGCTTGCCGAGGCGCTTTCCGGCTACCGGCGCGCGCCGATGGCCGCGGCCGCGGCTGAATAATTTTTCCATTCCGGCGAGGATGTCATGGACTTCACATTAAGCAACGAGCAGCGCGATTGGCAGATGACGGCGCGCAAATTCGCCGACGAGGAAATTCGTCCGATTTCGCTTGCCCGCGATGCGATACCGACGGCGTCCGACACTTTCGATTGGGAGATCGTCAAGAAGGGCTCAAAGCTCGGGTTTCGTACGCTGGCGGTGCCGAAGGAATATGGCGGTCACGGCACCGACTTCGTCACCCAGGCCCTGGTCATGGCGGAGCTTGCACGCGCCGACAGCGCCATTTCCAAGACGTTCAGCCAGAACTGGAAGTGGAGCCACCTCATCAGCGCGGCGTGCACCGACGAACAGAAGAAGCGCTTCTTAAGGCCCTTTGTCGAGGACGATACCTTTCTGCTCGGCAAGGGGATTTCGGAGCCGAGCGCAGGTTCCGACAACCGCCTGCCGCCGGCCGACGACCCGAAAGCCGGCCTGAAACTTCGCGCCGAACGCAAGGGCGACGAATGGATCCTCAACGGTGAAAAGTGCTTCATCGCCAACGCGCCGGTCGGCAAGCTGTTTTTTATCGACGCACGAACGGATCCGGCGGCTCCGCTCAAGCAGGGCACGACCATGTTTTTGGTGCCGCGCGACACGCCCGGCTTCCGCATCGGCAAGGTCTTCAACAAGAGCGGCTGGCGGTTTTATCAGAACGGCGAAATGATTTTCGAGAACGCGCGCGTTCCGCATGCCAATGTCGTCGGTGACGTCAATGGCGCCGTGCGCAAGGCAGGCGGCAAGGGCGGCGACACGACCGGCGGCGATATTTTCGGCGATCTCGAACTCTGCGCCAACGCGCTCGGCATCTGTGACGATGCCTGCCAGACGGCAATCCGTTATGCGCGAACCACCAAAGAGGGCGGCCAATATCTGTTCGAGCAGCAGATCGTCCAGCTTCAGATCAATCGCATGCACATGCTGACCGAGGCATTGCGCTCTTTCGTGCTGCGCGTCGCCTGGGAGCACGATATGAAGATACATTCCTGCAACGCCGGCCTGGCGATGAACTATTCAACCGACGTCGTGCAGGAAGTGACCGAGCTCTATATGGACGTGCGCGGCGTCGAAGGCTGCACCATGGATCATCACGCCGACAAGCTGGTGCGTGACTCAATTATCTGGAGTCACCTCGCGGGCGACACGGTGCAGCGCATGAAAGTGGCGCGCCGCCTCGCCAGCTAGGCGGGCGACGCGGCGCGCGTTATTGGCAGACGAACTGCTCGCCGGACCGTCCGAAGCAGAATTTCTTGCCGACATTGATCAGCTGGACGCGTCGGTTGACGGCTGAAGTCGGGTGCGCCGGATCACGCAACATCTCCTCGCCCAAGCCGACCGCGTCCATGGTGCCTGGGTTGACACCGAACGGATCGATCAGAGCGGCACGGATGGCTTCCGCGCGGCGTTGACTCAGGCCGAGATTGTACTCGCGTCCACCGACCGAATCGGTATGGCCGATGATAAGGATGCCATAACCGAGGAGCAGCGGATTATGCAGCGCATCGGCGACCGAGCCCACCGTGCGATAGGACGACGGCTTGATCACGTCCGAATTGAAGTCAAAATCGATCTCGACCACGAATTGGGTAAGATTTTCCATTTGCGGAAAAGTCAGCGGGCGCGGCGGAAGCGCGCCCGGATAATTCCGCACATTGTCGATCGCGGCCTGGCGCATCTGGGCGCCGGTCATTGCAAGCCCGGTGTTGCTGACATTGGCGAGGCTCGTCGCCAACTGGGATGAATTGACATTCTGCTGCGCTACGGCGGCTGTCAGCGCGGATGTCAAGATGACGGCGCAGAGTGCGTAAAGGTACTGGGATTTCATTGCCGTGCCCTCTCTGTGCGCCAGCCGGTATCGGTGAATGCTTGATTGCATGCAGGGCTTATCGCCGCGGGTGTCGTCATGAGCAGGCATTCGATCAGGTGGGCATCAGCGTGCGACGTGCCGCACAGGCGATTGATATCTGCGCTGCAGATGTCGCCCATATTCCGCTGCGCGGCGGCGCGGCGGGCAATGGAAGCATAAACCGTCGCACGGCTCTCCTGGCATTGGGGTGACATCCTGGGCCCGTTGGCGTCGAAGCACTCTTTTAGGCGGGGTCCAAGCGGAACGCCCTTGCAGTATTTCGCGATATCGTTTTTGCAGCCCGCCGCGAGCTGCGAAATGGCGTCGGCATAACTCATCGTTTGAGCACCGGCGGCGGTGACACCGCCGATCAATAGTAACGATGCGAAGAGAACCGATATTTTTCTCATTATGTTACCCCCCTCAATATCGAAGCTCGATATCTGCGTTCCATCCCTGGACCACGGCTTAGGCTACCCCCGCCCATCGGGGACAACAAGGTGCTGCCGTAACGGTATTCCAATGCGCGGATCGGTCGGTCTGAGTCTCTATCTGGGACAAATGTAGCCGGGGCCGTCCGGCGCCTTGAAACAGCCGACAGAAGCCGGAATGACGTGCTTTGGCAGCCACAACACGACCTGCGGAAAATAGATCGTGAATGCGATCGTCACAAAAAACACGACGTAGATCGGCAATGCGGCGCGCAGTGCTTGCGAGAAACGCACGCCGACGAATTTGGACGCCATCAGCAGGACAAGGCCGTAAGGCGGGGTAATCAGTCCGAAGGCGAGCGTGGCGATCAGGACCACGCCCATGTGGACGGGATTGATGTCGCCGGCCTGCGTCAGCATGGTCACGAGCGGCATGAAGATTATGATCGTCGGCACCGGCTCGATGAAGTCGCCGATGATGGTAAAGAGGAGGACAAGCAGCAGCATGATGTAATGCGGGTCATTGCCGGCAATCGAGGTGATCCAGTCGGCGATGATGATTGCGCCGCGCATGTAAGCCAGCATCCAGCCGAAGGCATTGGCCGCGCCGATGGTGATCAGCGGCAGCGAAAAGATCAGGCCGGCGAGGCAGAAATCGTAAGGCAACATCCGCAGGTGCTTGCGGTTTAATGCCGGTATGATGACCGCGATGATCCAGACAACGGCAACAACGCCTGCCTCGGTCGGCGTGAACCAGCCGGTGAGGATTCCTCCGAGCAGAATAATCGGGATCATCAAGGGCAGCGCGGCATCGCGGGCGGCGACTGCGACTTCGCCGAAGGGTGCGCGTGCTTTTCGCCGGCCGGGCGGCCCGAAGAAATAGCAGTAGATCATCAGGCCAAAGCCGATCATCAGTCCCGGCACCGCGCCGGCCATGAACAAGCCTGCGATGGATACATTGCCGACCGCGCCATAAACGACCGCGGTTATGCTCGGCGGCACCAGAGCCGCGATCGTCGAGGCGGCGGCGATAATCGCGGCAATGAAAGGCGGATCATAGCCCTCCGCCTTCATCGGGCCGCTCAAAGCGCGGCTTATGACCGCGACATCGGCGGTGGTCGATCCCGACATCTCGGAAAAGAACATGCTGAACACGGTGACGACCTGCGACAGGCCGCCGCGGATATGTCCGACCAGCGCCAGCGAAAGATTGGCGACGCGCACCACGACATTCGACGAACTCATCAGTTCGCCGACCAGCAGGAAAAACGGAATCGCCAGTAACGCTTCTGAATCGACGCCGTCGAATATTTTTTGAACGAGTGCCGCAAGCGAAACGTCGATGCAGAGGCCGCCGACGAAAACGCCCGCCATCAATGAAAAAGGAACGGGAACGCCGAGATAGCCGAAGAACAAAAAGCAGAACGTCATCAAACCGAGAACGACGGGAGAGCTCACGGCCGGTCCCGCGTCAACGTGGGGGTTTTATCATGGTCATCGACGTCGGCTCCTCCACCGGCTCGATGTGATCGAAGCCATGGCGGCAGCCGTTGACCAGTTGCTCGACGGTAAAAAGAAAAATCAGGGTGGCGGAGAGAGGGATGGCCGCATAGAGCGATGCAATCGGGGTCATCGAGGGCAGCCGGAAGCTGCCAAATCCGCGCAGATAGTTGAGATATCCGAAATAGACGAGACAGGCCGCGACGGCCAACACGACCGATCGCGTCGCGATTTCCACGATCAGGCGCCGCGTTCCGTGCAGCGCATCGGCAAGCGCCGCCAGATACAGGTGATCGTTACGCCGCGTCGCGGCAGCAGCGCCGATGAAGATGCCGTAGATGAACAGCGTCGACGTCACTTCCTGGAGCCAGAGCCAGGGATGGCCAAGCGTTCGTGTGACGATGTCGCAGGTCACCGAAAGGCAAAAGCCGAACAGCGTCGCGCCGCACAGCATCATCAACGCAAGTTCGAGCCGGTCGAGAGCGCGCCATTTGAGGTGGCGTTGCCGATCGAGCACCAGTTTGTCGGCAATGCCCATTTATGCCTCGACGGTCCTAAGGGGAACGGCCGCTGCCGGACGTTCCCCTTCAGGCGCTCAGTTTATGCCGCGAATGAGCGTCTTCACCTTGTCGGCGTGCGGACCAAGCTCCTTGGCGAGCTTGTCCAGATAGGGATCGGCGATCGCCTGGAAGCCCGATTTGTCGACGTCGGTGACGACCTTGACGCCCATCGTCTTCAGTTTCACCGCGGCGTTTCTCTCAAGTTCCTCGAAAGCGCGCTTTGGTTCCTGCGTGCTGACGTCTCTGCCGGCCGTCAGCACCCATTGCTTCTGATCCGCGTTGAGGCTCTGCCATAGCTTGTCGCTGATCCAGAGTATCGCGTTGTTCGCTTCGTGCCCGGTCAGCGAAATGACCGGCGCTACCTCGTAGTGCTTGTTGATGAGATAGACGTTGACGGAGTTTTCGCCGAAATCGACGACGCCGGTCTGAAGCGAGGTGTAGACGCTGCCGAACGGCATATGCACCGTTTGCGCGCCATAGGCGGCGAACATTGTGTCTTCGGTGGCGGTCGCCTGAACGCGGACTTTCAGCCCTTTGAGATCGTCGACCTTGCGGATCTCTTTCTTGCCGTAGACATGGCGGAGGCCCTGCGTGCCAAGACCAATGGCGTGAATGCCCTGTACGGTGTCGTCGATCATGTCCCGGATCGCCTCAAACACCTTTGGGTCGCCCAACGCATTGATGTCGTGGTCTTCCGAGCGGAAAAGAAAATGCAGTGACATGACGCCGGCCTGGGGCGAGATCGTCGCGGTATTGGCCGACGATACGATCGCGAAGTCGATGTCGCCGGATTTCACGAGCTGCAACAATTGCGGCTCCTGCCCGAGTTGCGCGCCGGGATACTGGTCGACGATCATCTTGCCGTTGCTCAACGCCTTGAGCTTGGCTGAGAATATGTCGTAGGCGATGCTGTAGCCGGAATTGAGCTGCTGGTCGTGGGCGAAGCGATAATGCTTCTCATCTTGTGCATTCGCATGGGTCGTGACAGCCAGACTTGCGGTCAGGCAAATTGCGGCCACAAAGGTCTTGAAACGGAAAATGGTCATTTGCGCTTCTCCCCCGGATTATTCTTTCGACAGCCGCTCAGCCTGGCTTGATAGCCAACATGTTTCGCGCCGGCGGCTTTCGGATTAGGTTACACCGACTATCGCTGTACGAGGAAGAGGGGATTATCTCTTCCCGGCTTGCGCCAAGGAGTGTCACGTCATGAACCGCCCGCAACACGCTTTCCCGCCAATTCTCGACAATCGCGGCACTCCGCACGTACGCCGGTTCGACGAGCAGCGCTGGCTCATCGACAACATCATCCGCGCCAACGGCATCGACTGGGATCAGCCGCGCTCGCTCTATATCCACTTGCCTTGCGGTATGGAGGCCAATGCGGATTTTGCCGGCATCCGCGAGCGGGTGAAAAAAATGGCCGATATCGGTCCCGCTTTTGCCGCGGTGGCGCGCCGCCGCGAGGCCAAGGCCAATGCCGCGGCGCTTGCCGACCGCAAGGTCACGGCGCGCGACAATTTCTTCATGGCCGCGGTGCATTGGGGCGCGGCGCAATGGCCCTATGACGAGAACGACGAAACCAACATCGCCTACAACAACAAGAAACGCGAATGTTATGCCAAATACGCCGCACTCGCCGATCATCACGTCGAAGCGGTCTGGGTACCGTTCAAGGACAAGGCGATCCCGGCCTGGCTGCATTTGCCGCCGAACCATTCAACCGGGCGTCTGCCGGTTGTTATCGCTGTTCCCGGCATGGACAGCTACAAGGAAATCCAGGTCGCGCTCTACGGCGACAAATTCCTCAATCGCGGCATGGCGGTGCTCGCGATCGATGGCCCGGGCCAATACGAGGCTCCGATGATCGGCCTGCATTTCACCATGGATAACTGGGTCGCGGCCGGGCCCGCTTTGGCCGACTGGATCGCCGCGCGTCCGGAACTCGATGCGTCGCGCATCGCGGTGTCCGGAACGAGCTTCGGTTCGCTCTTCGGCACGGTGCTTACAGCGAATGAACCACGCATAAAAGCCTGCGCGGTGATGTCGGTGTGTCACGAGCCCGGCTGTCACACGCTGTTTCAGGAAGCGTCGCCAACCTTCAAGAAGCGCTTCATGTACATGTCGGGGATCACCGACGAGGATGAATTCGATGAATTCCGCAAGACAATCACCTGGGAAGGGCACGCCGATAGGATTCGCGTGCCCTATCTCTGCGTTGCCGGCGAGGCGGAAGAACTAAGCCCGCTCGAACATTCCGAACGGCTGGTGGCGGCGCTGAAAGGTCCGAAGCAGATGGTGGTGTACCAGGAGTCCCGCCATTCCGTCGGCAACGTTCCTGCCGCCAATCTCGGACCGTTTCCGCCGATCCTGGTCGCCGACTGGCTCGCCGACCGTCTTGCCGGAAAGCCCTTCGTCAGCGAGCGGTGGTATGTTTCCGGCTCGGGCGAAATCAACAAGACGGCGTATTGAGATAAAACGCCGCTCCGTGCGCAAGCCTGTTGAGAGTGGCTTGTTCAGGAGCGGCGCGGATTCCACGCCGTCGTTTTCGCAATGCGGCCTTACCGGTAGAAGCGGCGACCGTAGTACCGATGCGCGTAGTAGCGGTGCGCATAATACGGGCGCGCATAGTAGCGGTGCCCATAGTACCGCGGCCCAAAATATCGCGGCGCGTAGTAGCTGCGATAGATCCGCGGCGCGTAATAGGCGGGCGGTGCATAGCCGCCGTAATATGCGGGCTGTGAGTACCCGCCGTAATACGCCGGCGGCGCGTAGCTTCCGTAATAAGCCGGTGCGTACGCATAGGGCGCGTATCCGTAACCGTAAGAGACCGGATATCCATAACCATATCCAGAACCGTACCCATACCCGGATCCGTACCCATACCCGTATGCATTTGCTGCGCCGGCAACCAGTGCTCCACCGATCAGGCCCGCGGCAATGCCGGCGCCGGCCCAGCAGCCCCAGCATCGCGCTTCCGCCGGTTTCGGCGTCGCAATTGTTGCAGTGGCGATGGCTGTCGCCACAATGACGGCCGTGATTGTTTTTCTCATGACGTTCTCCCTGCTGTTACACGTAACATTCACCAGCTGAGTTCCGATTATCCAGACAATAGCAGAATAGCATTTTTTGGAAACGTCGAAAGCGCGCAGGCAGGAGAAGGGCAAGCCAGCGCCTTAATTGACCGCGGCGGCTCCCGTCAACTCCGCGACTTTTTTAATATGCGCGATCGCGGCGCTTGCTCCGGTCGTCTTGGTGAGCAGGTCGAGCGTCACATCATTGTCATCGCCGACCGGCGTGAGTGCCGGATCCATATAGGCGCGCGCACGAGGATCGCGCGTGATGGACATTTTCAAAACGATCAGGCGGACGATCATGCCGGCAAATATGGTGTGCTTGCGCACGGTCTCGAAGAGAAAGCGCGGCCAGAAGGTCCAGGCGCTTTCGCGCGGCAGCCCGGGCCGGCGTTCGGAAGGATGTTTCAGGCGGAGAAGGCCGCTCTGCAGCGGATGCAGATTTTCGAGGGGGACCATCGCCGCGAACGCGATCAGGAGCTTGAGGAGACTGGTCACCGGCACCGCGGTCGCGGCGGCGCGCCGCAGCAGCGTCTCCATGTGTTCCGGCGTGTAATAGAGCGTCCAGGCCTCGCGGTAGATCGCCTCCCATTCCTGTGGGCTCATCTTGGCGTGCGCGGTGCAAACGTGTTCCGCATCGTAATTGTTGAGGTCGGCGTCCATCGCGATGCCGTTTTTCCAGAGCACCTGATGATCTTCCGAACCCGGCAGCGGCGTCAGCAGGAAAAACTCGATGATGTCGAGCGGCAATTCCTTCTGGATGATGGCGATATCGCGCCGGATCGTGGCCGGCGTGTCGGCCGGAAAGCCGAGGATGTAGCCGGCCAGCGTGATGATGCCCTGCACCTTCCAGGCCAGCAGCATTTTGCGATATTCGGTAATCTTGTTCTGGCGCTTCTTGGCGGCCGCGAGATTGTCCGGGTTGACGTTCTCCAGCCCGATGAACACGCGGGTGACGCCGGCACGCTTCGCCTTGACGATAAAATTATCGATCTTGTGGCAAAGCGTATCGACCTGGATCATCAGGCCGAGCGGAATGCCGTGCATTTCGCGCAGCTCGATCAGGCGATCGAAAATCTCTTCCCATTCTTCATTGCGTGCGAAATTGTCGTCGGTGATGAAGAACCTGTGGATGCCCTGCGCCCAGTTCAGCCGCACCAGATGTTCAATGTCGTCGGCGGAGCGAAAGCGCGACTTGCGGCCCTGCACATTGATGATGGTGCAGAACGAACATTGATACGGGCAACCGCGGCCGGCGTCGAAACTCGCGCTCAGCCCGAGCGTGCGCTCGACATAGCGTTTCGGCAGAAACGGCACGGGCGTGCCGTTCATGGCGGGCAGGTCTTTCATGTAATTGTACAAAGGCGCGAGCTTGCCCGCGGCGGCGTCGCGCAGCACTTCGTCGAGCCGGTTTTCGGCTTCACCGGCGAACATGGCGACGCCCATGTCCCGGCATGCGTCGAGTTCGATCGCGCGGCCGTCGAGCATCGACAGGCATCCGGAGACGTGGAAGCCGCCCATGGCGACCTGGACTCCCGCAGCGCGGAACGGCCGCGCAATATCGAGCGCGCGCGGATATTGGTTCGACTGGACGCCGACCAGACCGATGAGGCCGAAATTACCGTGCGTCCGTAAGCGCGCGAGCAGCGCCGGTACATCGATGCGCGTATTGGTTTCGTCGATCACCTCGATGTCGATATCGACGTCGGCGCCGAGCACCTGCCGCTCGGCGCAATCCGCCGCTATGCCGTAGATCGCGGCGAGCGTGTTTGAAGGGATCAGCGCCCGCCACCAGCGAATGACGTATCCGTCATCGTCGTAGTGCGATGGCTTGATTAGAATGAGTTGAAAGCGCCGCCTGTTCATCGACTTCCCTAGCACGGCTGAGCGGCGGTGTCGGGACTTTCTCCGGCGGCCATCGAAGGCATCGATGCCAATTGTGGCAGTCCGGACTGGCCGCCTATATGCGCGCGGAAACGCGTGATTTGAGCAGCGAAAGCCCTCATCGGCGGCTTTGCCGGCGGCGCTCGGTGTGTTTCCCAAGCAAATAGCATCTCATGTGGCAATCGCCTCCAGCCGTCGTCCCGTGACCGCCGGTCCAAACCCGCCGATGACGATGAACACGACCGCCATGGCGCCGGCGATGAAACTGAACACGCCGGTCGTGCCGTAATGGCCGAGGAAGAAGGCGATGATGAAGCCGGAAAAGATCGCGCTAAAGCGGCTCCACGAATAGACGAAACCGATCGCCTGGGCGCGAATGCGCGTCGGATAAAGCTCCGCCTGATAGGCGTGGAACGAGAACGACATCCAGTTGTTGCAAAGCGTGATCAGCAGGCCAAACACGATAACGCCCGCGGCGCCGGTTTGCTGCGCGAACAAAAGGCCGAACACGGCGATGCCGACCGCGGCCCAGGCGATTTGCCATTTGCGTTCGAACTTGTCGGCGAAGACGGTACCGATCAGCGGGCCGACGGGCGCCGCCACTGCGATGATGAACGTATAGGTGAGCGACTTCGTGACGCCTATGCCCTGCGAGATCAACAGCGTCGGCACCCAGCTTGAAAAGCCGTAATAGCCGACAGTCTGGAACAGATTGTAGATCACGAGGATGATGGTGCGGCCGCGATAGGCGTCGCTCCACATTTCAGTCCATCCACCGCTCTTGTGCTCGGTCTCGCCCGTTATCGTTTCCGGCGGCGGCAAATCCGTGCCGGTATCGGCGCGGATGCGGCGTTCGAGATCGGCGACAATGACTTCGGCTTCCGCGGTGCGGCCGTGCTGCTCGAGCCAGCGTGGCGATTCCGGCAGGCGCCTGCGGATCCACCAGATCACGAAAGCACCGATCGAACCGATGATGACCACCCAGCGCCAGCCGTCGAGCCCGAGGATCGTCTGCGGTACCAGTTGCCAGGCGAGGAACGCAACGACCGGCACGGCGGTGAACATGACGAACTGGTTATAGGCGAAGGCCGGTCCGCGCTGGTTCTTCGGCACCAGTTCCGACACATAGGTGTCGACGTTTACCAGTTCGACGCCGAGCCCGATGCTGGCAATGAGCCGCCACAGATTTATCGATTCCGGCGTGTCCTGGAACGCCATGATCAGCGCGCCGATCGAGTACCACAACAGTGCGAAGGTGAAGATCGAGCGGCGGCCGTATTTGTCCGACAGCCACGAAAAGGCGAGCGTGCCGATGAACAACCCGAGGAATAGCGCGGCGACAAAGCTGGCAAAGCCCTGCAGGTCGAACAGGCCCTGCGTGGTCGGCTTGAAAATGCCGGCTTTGAACAGGCCGATCGCGATATAGGCGGTGAAAAACAGATCGTAGAATTCGAACCAGCCACCGAGCGATATCAGCGTGATCAGCCGCCGTGTGTGGCGTGACGGCGGTAGGCGGTCGAGGCGCGCCGCAACCGTGACGGGTGTTTCTGTCGTCATAAAATCCCCCCTCGGAACAAATCCGCTTCGGAACCGCTTGGGCCCCAGTACTTGGACTCCAGTACTTGGCCCCCAGTATACGGGCTGGATCGAGTGGCGGTAGGATGGGGACCGGTTGTGGATATGCCACGCCGAGCGAGGTAACTCGCCATGACGACGCTGAAGATCAACGGTGAAGACCGTACCTTCGAAGCGCCCGACGACATGCCGCTGCTCTGGGTCCTGCGCGATGTGCTTGGACTGACGGGCACGAAATTCGGCTGCGGCATCGCGCAATGCGGCGCCTGCACGGTGCATGTCGACGGCAATCCGGTGCGCTCCTGTCTGCTTGCCGGTCGGTGCGATCGGCGCCCGGGCCATTACAACCATCGAAGGCGTCGGTGCCACGGCGGCGGGCGCAAAAGTGCAAAAAGCCTGGCTCGATCTCGAAGTGATCCAGTGCGGCTATTGTCAGTCGGGCCAGATCATGTCGGCGGCGGCGTTGCTCGCGAGCACGCCCCATCCCGATGATTTCGATATCAACGCTGCAATGGCGGGGAACATCTGCCGCTGCGGTACTTATGTGCGCATCCGTGACGCGATCAAGCGCGCCGCGGGCGACGGCCAGACATAGGAGGCCGTGATGAATCCGAACGAGCGGTCTCAGTACGCAACCTCGCGCCGCCGGCTCCTGAAGGGCGGTGTCGCGGGTGGATTGCTGCTCGCATTCCGCCTCCCGCTGCGCGCGGCCAATGAGCCGGAGCAAGCGCCCGACAATCCAGCGGGCCAGTTTGCGCCCAACGCCTTCATCCGCATCGATCATGCCGGCAAGACCACGCTTGTCATGCCGCAGGTCGAGATGGGGCAGGGCGTTTACACCGCCGTGGCGATGATCCTCGCCGATGAACTCGATGCCGATTATTCGCAGGTGGTGCTGGAACACGCGCCGCCCAATGACAAGCTCTATGCCAATCCGATCTTCGGGATTCAGGTCACGGGCAATTCCAATTCCATTCGCGCATTCTGGAAACCGCTGCGCGTTGCCGGTGCTGCTGCGCGGGCGATGCTGGTACAGGCGGCCGCGCAGCAATGGCAGGTCGATGCCTCGACCTGCTCTGCCGCAAGCGGCAGGGTCGTTCACGCCGCCAGCGGCCGCACGCTGGGCTACGGCGATCTGGCCGATGCCGCCGGCGCCCTTCCCGTACCGCAGGATCCGCCGCTCAAGAACCCGAAAGATTTCGCGCTGATCGGCAAGCCGCTCAAGCGGTTCGACACGCCGAACAAGACCGACGGCAAGGTCGTTTACGGCATCGATGCGATGCTTCCCGGGATGAAATTCGCGACGCTCGCCGCATGCCCGGTTTTTGGCGGCAAGGTGGCAAAGGTCGATGACGCCGCGGCCAAGGCAGTGCCCGGCGTGCAACAGGTTCTCGCGTTCGACGACTTCGTCGCCGTCGTCGGCGACCACATGTGGGCGGCCAAGAAGGGCCTCGACGCGCTTAAGGTGACCTGGGACGAGGGTCCGAACGCGAAGATCAGCTCGAGCGACATCTGGGACGATTTGCGCGCCGCCAGCAAAAAAGATGGCGTCGTCGCCAAGTCGGTCGGCGACGTCGTCAAAGGCCTGTCGCAGGGCGACAGGCTCGATGCCGAATACGAGTTGCCCTTCCTCGCTCACGCGACGATGGAGCCGATGAACTGCACGGCGCAGGTCATGCCGGGCGGCTGCGAGGTCTGGATCGGGACGCAGATTCTGACCCGCGTGCAGCAGACCGCCGCGCAAACGGCCGGCGTTCCCGTCGAAAAGGTGACGGCGCACAATCACCTGCTCGGCGGCGGTTTCGGCCGCCGGCTTGAGCCGGACATGGTGGCGAGCGCCGTGCGCATCGCGCAGCACGTCGACGGGCCGGTGAAAGTGGTGTGGACCCGCGAGGAGGATATCCAGCACGACATCTACCGGCCGGTTTATCGCGATGTCATTTCCGCAACCCTGAGCGATGGAAAAATCGCCGCCTGGAAGTATCGCGTGAGCGGCTCGGCAATCATGGCGCGCTGGGCTCCGTCGATATTCCTGAACGGCATCGATATCGACGCGGTCGATAGCGCCGTCGACATGCCCTACGACATTCCCAATCTTCAGGTCGAATATGTGCGTGCCGAACCGCCGGCCGTGCCGACCGGATTCTGGCGCGGCGTCGGACCGAACAACAACGTCTTTGCCATCGAATGTTTCATGGACGAACTGGCGCGCAAGGCCGGCAAGGATCCGGTCGAGTTCCGTCTCGGCATGCTCGGAAAAAATCCTCGTCTGAAGGCCGCACTCGAACTCGTCGCCGAGAAGTCGGGGTGGGGCCAGCAGCTTCCGGCGCGGACCGGCCGCGGCGTCTGCGTGCAGCCGTCGTTCGGCAGTTTCATCGCCACCGTCGTGGAGGCCGAAGTCGATGACAGCGGCGGCGTGAAGCTCCGCCGCGTCACCTCGGCGGTCGATACGGGCATTGCCGTCAATCCCGATACCATCGTCGCGCAATTGCAGGGCGGCCTGATCTTCGGCCTGACCGCGGCGCTCTACGGCGAGATCACCATCGACAAAGGCCGCGTGCAGCAGTCGAATTTCAACAATTACCGGATGCTGCGCATCGATGAGGTGCCACGGATCGACGTCCACGTTATCGGCAGCGGCGAGGACCCGGGCGGCATCGGCGAAACCGGCGCGACCGCGGCGCCTCCGGCGCTGCGCAATGCGATCTATGCCGCGACTGGCGTGGCGCTGCGGCGGCTGCCGATCGATCGCGCGGCTCTGCGAAAGGCCTGACCGCCCATGACCAATGCAGCGCGGCGCGGCATATTTGTCATCGTCATCATTATCGCGGTGATCGCTCTTGCGTCGTTCGTCCGCAGGACGATTGCGCCGGGGCCGTTCGCCTTCGCCGGCGGCGGCACCGTCATGCTGGCGGACTATCGCGCCGCCGATCCGACCGGCGTTCCCGCAAGCCTCAAAGATGCCGACGTGGTCAAGCGCGGCGAATATCTCGCGCGCGCCGGAGATTGCCTGGTCTGTCACACCGCGCCGGGCGGCGACGCCTATGCCGGGGGTCTCGCGATACCGCTGCCGTTCGGCACGCTTTATTCGACCAACATCACGTCCGACAAGGCAACCGGCATCGGCAATTACAGCGATGCGGACTTTTTGAACGCGCTGCGCCGCGGCATCGGACCCGACGGCACGCGTTTTTATCCGGCAATGCCTTATCCGTCGTACACCTACATGACGGACGCCGACGCCCTGGCGATCAAGGCCTATCTGTTCAGCCTTCCGGCGGTGCACAAAGCGAACCAGGCCGATACGCTGCAATTCCCGTTCAATCAGCGCTGGACGATGGTGTTCTGGTCGTTCGCGTTCAACGAGGACAGGCGCTTCGAGCCGGATATCGCCCAGAGCGCCGGCTGGAACAGGGGCGCCTATGTCGCCGAAGCCCTGGCGCATTGCGGCGACTGCCACACGCCGCGCAATCTCGGTTTCGCCCTCGACAATCGCAAGAAATTCGCCGGCGCGGTGACCGCCGGCTGGCACGCCTTCAACATCACATCCGACACGGGCTCGGGCGTCGGCGCCTGGAGCGACGATGAGCTGTTCGCCTATCTCTCGGCCGGTCATGCGTCGGGACGCGGTACCGCGTCCGGGCCGATGGGCGAGGCCGTGGACCAAAGCTTCAGCCAGATGGATCCCGCCGATATCCGCGCGGTCATCGCCTATGTGCGAAGCGTGCCGGCGGTTGCCTCGTCCGACTCGCCTGCGACCATCGCGCCGCCGGCGCCCGCCTCGCCAAAGGCTGGCGGCGCGACAGCGGACGCCGTGGGCAAGAGAGTATTCGAGGGCGCCTGCGCCGCCTGCCACAACTGGACCGGCATCAGCGCCATCACGCCCTATGCCACCATCGCCGGCGCGCGCGCAGTGAACGATCCGACGGCCACCAATGTCGCCCAGATCGTGATTTCCGGAACCGTGCGGCACACGCCTGAGGGAATTCTCTCGATGCCGGCTTTCGGCCCGGCCTATTCCGATGTGGAAATTGCCGCCGTCGCCAATTACGTCACCGCGCGGTTCGGCAGTGCGCCGTCCAGCATCACGGCAAAGGACGTTGCCTCGCTGCGGAGCCAGACGTCGCGATAACGGTGAACTTGCCTTTCCGGTAGCCGGCTTGCCATAACATCGTCCGGCATTTGCAACGCGCACCGCGCGCCGGGATGGATTGCCGCCATGGATGTATTTGAAGCGGTCGACTCGCGGCTGTCCTGCCGCTGGTTCCTCGACAGGCCGGTCGATCCCGGCATCGTGCGTGACTTGATCGTGCGGTCCGCGCGTGCGGCGTCGGGCGGCAATCTGCAGCCCTGGCATGTCTACGCGGTCGCAGGTGAGGCGCTCGCCGAACTGAAGCGGCAGACGGCGGATTTTATCTCCGGCTGCGACCCGCGCCACATCGACGCGGAATATCCGATCTATCCGGAAACGATGTGGGAGCCCTACAAAGAGCGCCGCGAATATCACGGCGTGCAGCTTTACGGCGCGCTCGGCATTGACCGCAGCGATGCGGCGGCAAGGCTTGGACAGTACAAGCGCAATCTCGAGTTTTTCAACGCGCCGGTCGCGCTCTTTGTCGCCATCGAACGCAAGATGGGTCCCGGCCAGTGGGCCGATCTCGGCGGCTATATCCACGCGCTGATGTTCCTGGCGCGCGGTCATGGGCTCGACACCTGCGCGCAGGAATCCTGGGCGCGCATGCATGGCATCGTTCGGCCGTTCGTCGGCATGCCGCCGGAGCAGATGCTGTTCTGCGCCGTCGCCATCGGTTACGGCGATCACGAGCATCCGGCCAACAATTTCCGCGCGCCGCGGGCGGAGCCGGGGGAATTCTGCAAATTCTTCGGGTTTGAATGACACCGCTCGTCCCCGCGCAGGCGGGGACCCAGCACTGGATTCCCGCTGGCGCGGGAATGAGCGGAAATAATTCGCCCTATTCATAAAAATCCTGCGGCATGCATTGCCGCGCCTTGCGTTCGGGGCCGCCGATATTCGGCGGCGTCGCGGCGATGATGTCCTGCCGCGCACGCCACTGGACGTCGTGCGGCACGCCATCGAGTGCGCGGCGCAGGCAGGCATGTGGATCGCCGCTGCACGCGTAATCTCTGCGGCAGGGTTTTCGCCGGCAGGTCCGCCATAAGGCAAAGGCGTTGCAGTAACGCCTTTGCTGCAATGCCTTCTCGGCGGCGAACCGGGCCGCGTAGTCAGCCGGCGGCAATTTCGGTTTGCGCTTTGGCGCCACCTTCGACATCGCGAAGCTGCTTGAACGATTCATGGACAAGTTCTCCCGTTCCCGCGGCGCGGTTGCGCGCGGCCCAGGGATGCATCTCCCGCCCCGGTCATAGTGCCGGGAGGCGTGATGCCTGAAGCCGCCCGGGAGCGGTTTGCAACTCCGCCCGCGGGCACCGCACTCGCCCCAATGGCCCGGCATGCCTCCGGGCCATGTCCTCACGTGGGCGAGATTCGGGGGGTGATGTAACTGAAACGGGGACATATGCCAAGAGAATGTCCTTGAAAAAGTTACAGCCGTGTCCAGGCTGTCATGGGTTGGAATTCGCTCGCGGCGGATGTATTTCTCTAAGGATCGAGGAGCCGAGCATGTCGAAACCGGTGATCTTCACGATTTCCGCAGCGTGGGACGATGAAGCCGCGGTCTGGAGCGGGCATTGCGACGACATTCCCGCCGCGGCCGACGCGCCGACGCTGGACGAAGTGCTGGCAAAGATTTCCGCAATGGCGCTCGATCTGCTGCCGGACAACCATCCCGGCCTCGATCCGGCCGACCTGTTCCTGCAAATCACCGCGCTGCGCGAAGCCGAGCCGTCGGTCGCTTAAATGGCGCCGCAGTTCGACCGGCCGTTGCGCAATCTCTTGCGCGCCGCAGGTTGCACGATGGTGCGGCAGGGCAAAGGCAGTCACGAAATTTGGCACAGCCCGATCACGGGGCGAAATTTTGCCGTGCCGATCGGCATTCCAAGTCGCCACACCGCCAATGCCATCCTGCGACAGGCCGGTCTTCCCAAAGCGTTTTAAGCGGCCGTGCAAGACGAACACGTAGGGCGGATTAGTGCAGCGTAATCCGCCATTGCCATTGCTGAGAGACGGCGGATTATGCCTTCGGCTCATCCGCCCTGCGCGCTGCTTGCACCGTCATGGCCGGGCTCGTCCCGGCCATCCACGACTTTTCTCCTGCTCCGCAAAAACGTGGATGCCTGCAACAAGTGCGGGCATGACGCCTATCAGCAAGTAGCTCCTCCCTATTTAAGCCGCGTCTCGTAAAAGACATTTGTTTGATCGGTAAATACGAAGTCCTTTTTGGTGACCAAAATGATGGTGTATTGGTCCTTTTGAGGTTGCTCCGAGGCGTCGGTGTCGGAGTATTGGGCGGTATCAAAGTATTGATTGCCTTCAACGTGCCAACTCCCGTGCAGGGTACCCGCGTCAGCCGGCAACAGCGTCCAGGTGCCGTCCGCCCGGTAGAGAGTGTCGTGCCGGCCTGATGTCCATTCACCTGCGATAAGGCCGGCGAGGGTCTTGCTGTCGGGCTCATTCGGCGCGGGGTGGAGTTTGACTTCGGCGTCGATCGCCTGCCACGCGCTGGTATTGAGACGGACAGCGTCTTCGTGCATTCGAACAAGGCGGGTAATGTAGTCCGACCGCGCCGCTTCGCTGGGATGAGGGATTTTTTCGTAATCCTGCTCGGCCTTCTGGAGCGCACCGGCGGACTGCTGCGCCCGGGCGGCGAGCGGCCATGCCGCAGAAGCGGCAATTCCAAAAATGAATGTGCGTCGTCGCATCGCTTCCTCCAAAGCCGGGCCCGCGGAGCAGATGAGCACAGCATAATCCGCCATTTCCGTCGCCAGGAGATGGCCGATTACGTGCGCGGCGATCCGCCCTGCATGCACCCCGCGCTTTGTCGTTCCCGGATCGCGCCGGGTTCTATCGGGGCTGTGCACCGCCGGCTTTTGGGATTGGTGATGGGATGGGTCGCCTTGAACCCGTCAATTTACGCATAGCCCCCAATATGATAGGCTCATTCTCCCTGCAGGAGATGCGGCGATGAATCTCAACGCGCTCGGCTATGTCGGTATCCGCACCAAGAATCTCGAAGATTGGGCGACTTACGGCACGCGTTTCCTCGGCATGCAGCTTGTCGACAAGAGCCGCGGCACGCTCGCCTTGCGGATGGATGACCGGAAGCAGCGCGTCATCGTGCATACCGATGAGGACGAGGGGCCGTCGTTTTACGGCTGGGAGATCGACGACGCGGCGGCGCTCGATGCGCTCGCGGCGCATCTGGAAAAATCCGGCGTGCGGATCGCGCGCGGTTCGCGCGCGCTGGCCGACGAGCGGCGCGTCAAGGATTTGATCGTTTTTTCCGACCCGGTCGGCAACCGGCTTGAAGTCTTTCACGGTGCCGAAAGTGCGACCGATCCGTTCAAGCCCGGCCGTTCGATTTCCGGCTTTCGCACCGGCCCGCTCGGCATGGGCCATGCCGTGCTCACGGCGGAGCGGCTCGACGATGTCGTGCCGTTCTATACCGAGATCCTCAACTTCAAGCCGACCGATTACATCCTAAAACCGTTCAAGGCGTATTTCTTCCACATCAATGCGCGCCACCACAGTCTCGCTTTCATCGACACCGGCAAGAACGGCATCCATCACATGATGTTCGAGGTCTGCTATCTCGACGACGTCGGACAGGCCTACGACCTCGCGCTGCGGAAGCCGGAAATGATCGGCACCACGCTCGGCCGCCACGTCAACGATCACGTCACGTCGTTTTATTCGCATTCGCCGTCGAAATTCCTGGTCGAATACGGCTGGGGCGGCCGCACGCTCGATACCGCGAACTGGACGCCGCACGAACGCACCGAAGGCCCAAGCCTTTGGGGCCACGACCGCATGTGGCTGACGCCGGAAGGCCGCGAGGAAGCACGCCAGCTTCGCATCAAGACGGCGGAGTCGGGCGGGCGCGAGCCGGTCAATGTGATGGACGGCAATTATCTGCGCGCCGCCGATGTCTGCCCGTGGTGGAACGCCAACGTCCCCGCGCGCAAGACCGGTTGAAAAGACGGGCTGACAAGACTGGCTGACAAGGCTGTCTGACAAGGCTGTCTGATCCGTATCCGCGCATTCCCGCGAAAGCGGGAATCCAGCGGGCTTACGCCGAGCCTGCGATAAAAAACCGGGTCTCCGCTTCCGCGGGGACGAGCGGATAACGCAACTGGGTTCTATCCAAACACACCCAGCTTCAGTTCGACGCCCGCCGCATCGTAGCTCAGCGCCGAACCGAATGCTTCGGCCATCGCCGTAACATCCAGCGATAATTCAATTCAGTGTGGCGCCGTGAATCTGTGGCGTCCGCCGCGATCCGATCTCGATCGTATTCGTAAGCGGACGCTGTCGCCGTGCTGCCGCCGGGCAGAACGCGGCATGCACTTTCGGGGCCTGAGACAGGCAGATCGCAGGTGGAATGCCGGCGCCAGTCCCAAATGGATTCGGCAGGCGGAATGGCAGGGTAGACGATGGCAGCGCGCGCCGGCTCCGACTTGTTTTTTGGCTGGCGCGTCGTCGCCGCAGTTTTCGTTCTTGCCATGTTTGGTTGGGGGCTCGGGTTCTACGGTCCTCCCATTTACCTGCATGCGGTGCGCGAGGCGCGTGGATGGTCGCTCGGGCTCGTTTCAACGGCCGTGACAGTTCACTTCTTCTTCGGGGCGATCGTGGTCGCCAACCTGCCCAAGCTCTACAAGCGGTTCGGTGTGGTGACGGTCACGAAGGCCGGCTCGTGCGCGCTGGCGGCCGGCGTCACCGGCTGGGCTTTGGCGCATGAGCCGTGGCAACTCTTCGTTGCGACGCTGCTCAGCGGTGGTGGTTGGGTCACCATGAGCGCGGCGGCCGTCAACGCGATTGTTGCGCCATGGTTCGTGCGAACCCGGCCTGCCGCCCTGGCTTCGGCCTACAATGGATCGAGCATTGGCGGCGTCGTGTTCTCGCCGCTTTGGGTTGCCGCGATAGGACTGCTCGGATTTCCGTGGGCTGCCGCGATCATCGGTTTGGTGATGATCGTGACGATCTGGATACTGTCGAGCGTGTATTTCGCCAGGACCCCGCAGCAGATGGGTCTGACGGCGGACGGCGACGCTCCCAGCATGGCGGTTCAGTCCGTCACATCGCCGATGGCTCGTCCTTTGCCCGGGAGCGCGTTGTGGCGGAACTTCCGCTTCGTCACGCTTGCCGCCGGGATGGCGATCGGATTGTTTGCCCAGATCGGCCTGCTTGCACACCTTTTCTCGCTGCTGGTGCCGGCGCTTGGCGCGCAACTTGCCGGCTACGCTGCCGGAGCTGCCACTGCGTCGGCCGTTGCCGGGCGCACACTGGTCGGATGGCTGATGCCGGTTGGAGCGGATCGGCGGCTCGTGGCCTGCGCCAGCTATGGCGTTCAAATCACCGGATCGCTCGCGTTCCTGTTCGCGGCCGGTGGCAACGTGCCTCTACTTCTTCTCGGCGTCGTGCTGTTTGGTTCTGGCATCGGCAATGCCACGTCGTTGCCGCCCCTCATCGCCCAAGTCGAGTTCGTAGCGGAAGACGTGCCGCGCGCGGTTCCATTGATCGTTGCAATGAGCCAAGGCACATATGCCTTCGCCCCGGCCGCCTCCGGGTTGATACGGGAGTTTGGTCCCCAACTGGGGGCCACATCGGCAGGTGCCGCACCGTGCCTTTTCATCGCTGCGGCACTGATTCAGGGTTTGGCAATCACCGCATTCCTGATCGGCCGGCGTCGCTAGCGCCGCTTCAAGTCAGGATATTTTTCGGCTGCGCGCGATGTCCCTCTTGAGTTTGAAATGCACCGCATGACGGCCATTAATTGGTTGCCGCCGATCAATTCAAATCATGACTACGCGGCCTAGTTCGACGCCCGCCGCATCGCGCTCCAGACGCCGGTGCATTGACCGCCCGCGGCGCTCCAGCGGCCGCCGCCATGCGCGCCGTGCAGCCGGCCGTAGCCGGTCGCGCTCTGTCCGCTCTTGTTTACGGTGACCGCGATCGCGCCGCTCGCGACCACGGCGCCGGTGATCTGGTAGCTCAGATCATTGTCAGCCTGGAGGATCTGGCCGCCGGTGATCCGCGCCGGGTAGCGATAAGCGGGATCGCAGGGGCCGGATTGCGTGCGGATCGATACGCTCCACAATCCATCATAAGCCTGCGATCGCACGCGCTTGTGCTTGGACGCGGCCTCCGATGGCGCCGCGGTGATGACTGCAAGAATGCCCGCAAGCAAGATTGCGATAACAACGCCCCCACGCTTCCTCATTTGTTTGCTCCCGGCTGTGGACCACTCGATTGAGGTGGATCGTTTGATTGCGCCGCAGCGGCGCCCGGATAAGGCGGCGGCGCGGCGGCAAAGGGTTCCTCGCTCTTGCCCTGCTGATAGCCGGCGTCGAACAAGGCCTTCATGTAAACAGGATCGAAGGCGCCGCGGCTCGGCACATTGAAGCTTGCCGGAATGGTCGCGGCATTAAAACCGATGCCGCTGTTCTTCGCGGCGACGAAGGCGCGGTCGAGCAACAGGCGCAGGTCGGCTTCGATCGCGGTCGTGACCGACTGGGTCAGGATCGACGGTGTCGTGCGTTCGACGACCTGAAACTGCGGCTGCAGGCTGCTGTTGATGACGATATAGAGCTGGGTCGCCGGAATCCGGTAGCCGCTGTTGCTTGCCATCAAAGCGGGCGGGGTGACGTAAAACTGTCCGGCGACGCCGCCGTCGACATGCATTTCCTGGAAATGCTTGCCGTTGCCTTCGACGTCGATCAGCACCGGCGGAAAGGCGCCCGGAATGCTGCCCGAGGCGAGAAGCACGCTGCGGAAAAGCTTGATGGCATCGTCGCCGCCGGTCGCCTGCGCATGCGCCGCGATCGCGCCCATGTTCCAGACCATGGGACGCCCGGCATCGAGATCGGTCGTGACGATGAACAGCCGCCGGCCATTTTTGTAAGCAGCCGCGATATCGGCGAGCAGCGCCGGCGTGATCTGTTTGGCGATGAGATCCTTCAGCGGCCAGGTGTCGAGGAAACTCTCGCCGGTGCCGCCGACCTCGAAAATGTCCGCGGCGGAGGTTTGCGTGTAGAGCGCCTGCAAGGTGGCGTCGTAACGCGCGCCGGCAAATGCGAATGGCGCCATCAGCGCGCCCGTGCTCACGCCGGTGACGACGGCATAATCCGGCCGCTTGCCGCCGGCGCTCAAGCCGTTGAGCAATCCGGCGCCGAACGCACCGTCCGAGCCGCCGGTCGAAAGAATGAGCCACGGTCCCGGCTGCGGCGGCAGCGCCTTGTTGAAGTCGGCTTCGGAATCGCCCCAGAAGCGCGCATCCGGCATGCCGGGAATGACGGCGGCTGCGGCATCGGCGGCGGTATAGGCAATGCGCGGCGGCAGCTTCGGCAGTTGGGACGCCGCGGCCGGCGGCGGGCCCGGCGGCTTCGCCGCTTGCGCGGCCGCGGGATGCTTGGCGCTTTTCGCCTGCGCCGTGTCTCCTGCGAACGGCAGTTCGCTCGGCGCCAATAACGGCGCCGCGAGCAGGGTCGCGGCCACGCAGGTGCAGATGGTCAGGCGTTTATGCTTTTTCATTTTACAATGAGTGTTCCAAAGGGCGCTGCAGGTTCGGTCGGCAAATATGTCCGTCTCCGGTTACCTTCAATCGGGCCAGGTAAGACGCCGTAGCTTGCTATAAAATCGTCGTTCGGCATCGTAATCCCATGACTTAGCCTTCCATTCTCACGCCTCTGTTACGGCGCTGCGACGTATCGGCTCAGGCGCGCCGCTCGGCGACGAAATGCGCGCCCTCGATGAGAACAGAAGCGGCTTGCCCGAATGGGGCGAGCGCCGTTTCGGCTTCCGCCACAAGCTGTTTCAAACGGGCCTTGGCGCCCGGAATGCCGAGCATGCTGACAAATGTCGCCTTGCCGGCCGCGGCGTCCTTGCCGGTCTGTTTGCCGACCAGCTCGGTGTCGCCTTCGATGTCCAAAAGATCGTCGGCGACCTGAAACGCCTCGCCGACCGCCGCGCCGTAGCGCTCAAGCGCCTGGCGTTTTTGCGGGCTGGCCGCTGCAAGAATGCCGCCGGCCTGGCAGGCAAAGCGCAACAGCGCGCCGGTCTTCATCGCCTGCAGCATGCGCACGTCGGCCTCGCCGTGTTTCTGCGCGCCGAAGCGGCCTTCGGCGGCGAGGTCGAGCATCTGGCCGCCGGCCATGCCGCCAAGTCCCGAGGCGCGCGACAGCGCATTGACGAGTTCGATGCGGACGCCGGCATCGGTATGCGTTTCCGGGCGCGACAGGATGTCGAAGGCAAATGTGAGGAGCCCGTCGCCGGCAAGGATGGCGGTCGCCTCATCGAATTTGCGGTGCGCCGTCGGCTGCCCGCGCCGCAGCGCGTCATTATCCATGGCGGGCAGATCGTCATGCGCCAGCGAGTAGCAGTGCACGCATTCGAGCGCGGCGCCCGCCATCAGCGCATTCTGCCGGGAGACATCGAAAAGATTGGCCGATTCCACGACCAGGAACGGCCGGAAACGCTTGCCGCCGCCCAGCGCCACGTAGCGCATGGCGTCGGCGAGCCGCGCCGGCCGGCTTAATTCGCCTTCCGCGGGGGTTGCGGTAAGAAGCCGCTCGAGGAGCCGTTCCGTATCGGCGGCCACCGCATCGAGGCGTGCAAGAAAAGGGCTGTTTTTGCCGTTCATAAGGTGATCGCCCGGCGTTTTAACATCGCTGCGGGGTCCTATATCAGGTCCTGTATTTAGGGAATAACGCTTCGCCGGCGGTAACGGGTTATACCCGTCGCCATCGGCTCATATCCGCCCCAACAAGGGACAATCTGTGGCTACCGACCTCATAGCGTCAATGGTGCTGGCGATCTGGCTCTATCTCATCCTGGCGCGGGGCGGGTTCTGGCGCGCGGCCGAGCGGGATGACGAGGCGCCGGTCTTCGCGGGACCGTGGCCTGCCATCGCCGCGGTCATCCCCGCCCGCGACGAGGCGGAATTGATCGGGCGGACCGTCACGTCGTTGCTGCGGCAGGACTATCCCGGCGCATTCACCGTCGTGGTGGTCGACGACCAGAGCCGCGACGGCACAGCCGACATCGCGCGCGGGGCCGCCGTGCTGCTCGGCGCCAGCGATCGTTTGACCGTATTGCCCGGCGCGCCCGTGCCCGCCGGATGGACCGGCAAGCTCTGGGCCCAGCAGCAGGGCGTGAAATTTCTCGAGACCGAACCGCAGCCGCCGGCCTACATTTTATTCACCGATGCCGACATCGTTTATACGCCTGACGCGCTGACGCCGCTTGCGGCGCGGGCGGTCAAGGGCGGCCTGGTCCTCGCGTCGCTGATGGCGAAACTGCGCTGCGAGAGTTTTGCCGAGCGCATGTTCGTCCCGGCTTTCATTTTCTTTTTTCAGATGCTCTATCCGTTCGCCTGGGCGAACGATCCGCGGCGCGCGACGGCCGCGGCGGCCGGCGGCTGCATGCTGGTGCGGCGCGATGCGCTGCGCGACGCCGGCGGGCTTGCGGCGATCTGCGATGCGCTGATCGACGACTGCGCGCTGGCGAAACTTCTCAAATCGCGCTGGGCCATTTCGATCTCACTGACGGATCGCGTCAGCAGCATCCGCGCCTATCCGGCGATCGCGGATATCCGCCGCATGGTGTCGCGCACCGCCTATGCGCAACTTCGCTATTCGCCGGTCCTGCTGGCCGAAACGGTTCTCGGCCTGGTGATCACTTATATCGTTCCGGTTGTTCTCGCGCTGTTTGCCGACGACGTCGCGCAATTCATCGGCGTTTTCGTCTGGGCGCTGATGGCCGTTGCGTTCCGGCCGACGCTTCGCTTCTACGGGCTGTCGTGGCTGTGGGCTCCGGCGCTGCCGGCGATCGCGGCGGCCTATATGGCGTTCACCGTGGATTCCGCCTATCAGCATGCGCGCGGCCGTGGCGGCATGTGGAAGGGCCGCGCACAGGCGAACCTTTCGGAATCTGCAATGAGCGATGCGGGCGGAAGCGACGCCAAGAGCTGGCGGTCGGGCAAAGGCCACCGGGATGAGAATTTCCCGGTCGCGTCGTTTCTCATTCATCCGCGGCATCGCGAGGCGATCCTGGCGTTCTATAATTTCGTGCGGACCGCCGACGATATCGCCGACCACGCGACCCTTCCCGCCGCCGAAAAACTTTCCCTGCTCGATCGCCTCGAAACCGGGCTGTTGGGCGCGAATGACGAGGACGCGGCCGCGGTGCGATTGCGAACCGCGCTCGCCGCGCACGAGCTGTCGCCGAAGCACGCGCAGGATCTGATTGCCGCGTTCAAGCTCGACGTCACCAAGCTGCGCTACCGCGACTGGGACGATCTCATCAGCTATTGCTCGTTGTCGGCGATGCCGGTCGGCCGCTTCGTGTGCGACGTCCACGGCGAGAGCCGCACCGTCTGGCCGGCCAACGATGCGCTGTGCGCCGCCTTGCAGATCATCAATCACATCCAGGACTGCAAGGACGACTATCTGAGCCTCAACCGGGTCTATATTCCGCAAGACGTTCTTGCCGCGAGCGGCAGCACGGTCGAGGACCTCGGCAGCGAGCACGCCACGCCGGCGCTGCTCGATTGCCTGCACAGGCTTGCCGCGCGAACCGAAGGGCTTCTGAGCGAGAGCGATGGCTTTGCCGCATCGATCAAGGACTGGCGGCTTGGCCTCGAAGTCTCCGTCATCAATACGCTGGCACACCGGCTGACACGGCTTCTGTGCACGCGCGATCCGCTCATCGACACCGTGCATCTTTCGGCCACCGCGGCCGCGGGCTTCACGCTCCTTGGTGTCCTGAACGGCGCGTCGCGGCGTCTCGGCCGGCGGCGCTCCGCCGCCACGCAGAATCCCCGGGGTGCGTGAGTGACCGAGACCACGCAAGCCGCTACGCGTGCTTCGGGCAGTTCGTTCTACGCCGGGATGCGCATCCTGCCGCGCGCGCAGCGCGAGGCGATGTTCGAAATCTATTCGTTCTGCCGCGCCGTCGATGATATCGCCGACGATCTCGGCCCGCGCGACCCGCGCCGCGCGGCATTGCAGCAATGGCGATCCGACATCGACGCGGTCTATGCCGGCGCACCGCCGCCGCATCTCACCGGCCTGGCGCAGGCGGTGCGCGGCTTCGATCTGCAGCGTGACGATTTCCTCGCCGTCATCGACGGCATGGAAATGGATGTGCTCGCCGATATCCGCGCGCCGGACCGCGCGACGCTCGATCTTTATTGCGACCGTGTCGCCTGCGCTGTCGGCCGTCTCTCGGTGCGCGTCTTCGGCATGGAGCGCCGGGCGGGCCTCGATCTCGCCCATCACCTCGGCCGCGCGCTGCAATTGACCAATATCCTGCGCGACCTCGACGAGGATGCAGGGCTGGGCCGCCTCTATTTGCCGCGGGAGGAATTGCAAAAGGCAGGCATCACGGCAACCGATCCGGCCGTGGTCGTGGCCACGCCCGCGGTGGCCGAAGCCTGCGGCGCAATCGTCGATCTCGCCAAGGCCGAGTTTCAAAGCGCGAACGCGATCATGGCGCGAAGCCCGCGGCGCATGGTGCGGGCGCCGCGCATCATGGGGGATGCCTACCGGCTTATTCTCGATCGGCTGATCGCGCGCGGCTTTGCGCCGCCGCGCGTCCGGGTTCGACTGCCGCGCGCAAAATTCGCTCTCATCGTGCTGCGCAATCTCCTGTAATGGCCCGCATCGTCCACATCATCGGCGCCGGTCTTGCCGGCCTGTCGGCTGCGCTGAAACTCAGCGCCCGGGGCCATCACGCCGTGGTGCACGAGGCGACGGCCTTCGCCGGCGGCCGGTGCCGGTCCTATCACGATGCCTCGCTCGGCATGACCATCGACAACGGCAATCACCTTTTGCTCTCCGGCAATCACGCTGCGCTCGATTATCTGCGCGACATCGGCGCGGAGGATCGTCTGATCGGGCCGCAGGCTGCGGAAATTCCCTTTGTCGATATAACCAGCGACGAAAGCTGGACACTGCGCATCAATGACGGGCGCCTGCCGTGGTGGATTTTCGACTCCAACAGGCGGGTGCCGGGAACGCGGGTCTTTGATTACGTGGCGCTGGCGCGGCTGTTGCGGCCGGCGTCGGGCACGACCGTCGCCGACGTCATCGGCTGCAAGGGCACGCTCTATTGGCGGCTCGTCGAACCGCTCCTTCTTGCCGCGCTGAACATCGATCCACCGCGCGGCTCGGCAAAACTCGCCGCCGCCGTGATCCGCGAGACGCTTGCCGCCGGCGGCCGCGCCTGCCGGCCGCTGATTGCGCGCGAGGGGCTTGGCGCAACGCTGATCGAGCCGGCGCTCGTCACGCTCCAACGACGCGGCGCCGACGTGCGGTTCGAGCACCAGCTTCGCGCCATCCGCTTCGGAACGAAACGCGTCGATGCGCTCGATTTCGGCGGCGAGACGATTGCGCTTGCCGCGGATGACGCCGTGGTCCTTGCCGTGCCGCCCTATACGGCGGCGTCGCTGATCCGCGGCCTCGACGTGCCGACCGAATTCCGCGCCATCGTCAACGCGCATTTCCGTATCGATCCGCCGTGGGGGCAACCGCCGATCCTTGGCGTCATCAATGGCACCGTGGAATGGATCTTCGCTTTTCCCGGCCGGGTGTCGGTGACGATCAGCGCCGGCGACCGGCTGATCGACACGCCGCGCGAAGAGCTGGCGAAGACCATTTGGGCCGACGTCGCGAGCGTGACCGGATTGCCGGCCCCGCTGCCACCCTGGCAAATCGTGCGCGAGCGCCGCGCCACTTTTGCCGCGACGCCGGAACAGGATGCAAAACGCCCGGGCGCCGAAACGGCGTGGCGCAATCTTGTGATCGCCGGTGATTGGACAAGAACCGGCTTGCCCGCCACCATCGAGGGCGCAATCCGCTCCGGCAATCGCGCCGCCCGTCTCGTTGCCCAAAGCCTCGATTGAACGCATCTGCCGCATGAATAAAGCGTCCATGAGCGACTTCGATCTCGACCGGCATATCGACCTGGCGACGCAGGCGCTGCTCGCGTGCCAGCGCGCCGACGGCCATTTCCTGTTCGAGCTCGAGGCCGACGCCACTATTCCGGCCGAATATGTGCTGCTGCGGCACTACCTCGCCGAGCCCGTCGATGCTGCGCTCGAGGCCGGCATCGCCGCCTATCTGCGCCGTATCCAGGGCGCGCACGACGGCTGGCCGCTGTTCTGCGACGGCGAGTTCGACATGAGCGCAACGGTGAAAGCCTATTTCGCGCTCAAGATGATCGGCGAGGATCCGCAGGCCGGCCATATGCGCCGCGCGCGTGAAGCGATCCGCAGCCGCGGCGGCGCGGAGCGCAGCAACGTCTTCACCCGAAGCCTGCTCGCGCTCTACGGCGTCGTGCCGTGGCGGGCGGTGCCGGTGATGCCGGTCGAAATCATGCTGCTGCCGAAATGGTTTCCGTTCCATCTCGACAAGATTTCGTACTGGAGCCGCACCGTGATCGTGCCGCTCCTGGTGCTGATGGCGAAGAAGCCGCGCGCGCGCAATCCGAAGGGCGTCACGATCGACGAACTCTTCCTCGGGCCGCCGCAGGAGCTCGGGCCGACGTTGAAGGCGCCGCAGCAGAAGGCGTCGTGGTTCTGGTTCTTTCGCGCCGTCGACAATATTTTGCGCGCCGCCGAGCCGCTTTTCCCGAAACGCACGCGCCAACACGCCATCGACCGCGCGGTGGCCTGGGTCGGCGAGCGGCTCAACGGCGAAGACGGCCTTGGCGCGATCTATCCGGCGATGGCCAACAGCGTGATGATGTACGACGCGCTCGGGCTCCCGGCCGATCATCCGCAGCGGGCCATCGCGCGAAAATCGGTCGAGAAACTCCTCGCCGTGCACGATGGCGAGACTTACTGCCAGCCCTGCGTCTCGCCGATCTGGGACACCGGCCTTGCCTGCCACGCGCTGCTGGAAGCGGGCGGCGAGAACGTGGTGGCGCAGGTCAAGCGCGGCCTCGACTGGCTCGTGCCGATGCAAGTGCTCGACGTGCGCGGCGACTGGAGCGCGCGCCGGCCCGATCTGCGGCCGGGCGGCTGGGCTTTCCAATACGCCAACCCGCATTATCCCGATGTTGACGACACCGCCGTCGTCGCGATGGCGATGGACCGCATGCAGAATCTCGGCCGCGGCAATTACCAGCCCGCGATCGACCGCGCGCGCGAATGGATCGTCGGCATGCAGAGCAAGAACGGCGGCTGGGGCGCGTTCGACGCCGACAACGACTATTATTATCTGAACAACATTCCGTTCGCCGATCACGGTGCGCTGCTCGACCCGCCGACCGAGGATGTGAGCGCGCGTTGCCTCTCGATGCTGGCGCAGCTCGGCAACACCAAAAGCCCTGCGGCGGTGTGCGCGATCGATTATCTGCGCCGCACGCAAGCGTCCGATGGATCATGGTTCGGCCGCTGGGGCATGAATTACATCTACGGCACCTGGTCGGTGCTGTGCGCGCTCAATGCCGCGGGCATTCCCGGCGACGCTCCGGAAATGCGCAAGGCAATCGGCTGGCTCGCCGCCATCCAGAACGAAGACGGCGGCTGGGGCGAAGACGGCTCAAGCTACAAGCTCGATTATCGCGGCTACGAGAAGGCCCCGTCGACGGCCTCGCAGACCGCCTGGGCGGTGCTTGGTTTCATGGCGACAGGCGACGTCGATCATCCCGCCGTCGCGCGCGGCATAACTTATCTCGCGAGGACTCAGGAGGCCGACGGTTTCTGGGACGAGCCGCGCTATACCGCGACGGGTTTCCCGCGGGTGTTTTATCTGCGCTACCACGGCTATTCGAAATTCTTCCCGCTCTGGGCAATGGCGCGCTACCGCAATCTGAAAACCGGCAATGCAGGCGCGGTGGCGTTCGGGATGTAGCTTTGTAGTTCGGGTTAGGTGAGGCCGTAACCCGCCGGTGCACGAATGACCGACCGCCAGCAAATGGCGGATTACGCCTTCGGTTTATCCGCCTGCGCGCCTACAATGTAAGCTGATAGTTGACAAACGTCGTCATTTAGCTTACAGTGCCCGATGTGATCAGGAGCTTCAAAAGCAAATGTCTGGCCGAGCTTTGGGAGCTTGGGCGGACCGGAAAAATCGACGCGAAGATGCATGGACGCATTTTACGTCGTCTCGACCGCCTGGATGTCGCCGTGCGGCCGGAAGAAATGAACCTTCCAGGTTTTGATTTCCATCCGCTGCGTGGATTTCGGCCGACTCGCTATTCGGTCCATATCAATGGGCCGTGGTGCGTTACGTTCGAATTCGAGGACGGCGACGCGTGTCGTGTGGATTTCGAGCAATATCACTAAAGGAGAACGATCATGGCTCATGCCGCCAAGCGTAATTCGGCCCGTTGCCCGACCCATCCCGGCGCTTTGCTGCGGGAGGATGTGATACCGGCGACGGGGCGAAGCAAGGCCGAGATCGCGCAGCTTCTGGGCATTTCCCGCCAGCATCTCTACGACATTTTGCGCGAACGAAAGCCGGTTTCTCCGTCAGTCGCAGTACGGCTTGGCAAGCTGTTCGGTGATGGTGCAGCAGTTTGGGTGCGCATGCAGGGTGCCTACGATACCTGGCACGCCGAGCGCAAAGAGGACGTGAGCAAAATTCCGACGCTGCGGGCGAAGGTGGCATAAAGCGGCAACGCGCACGGTGGCGTTCGGGATGTGAACCGTCGCCGGCCTTCGCACGACGAACACTGAGAATTAAGAACGAAGGGTTTTGCCAATGTCTCGTCGTGGAGAATCTTCGGCTCTCCTGAGCGGATTGACAATTGCGGCGTGCGTCGTTGTCGCTTTGATGGGGCTTTCGAATGCAGCGGGCGCGGCTACACCCCGCCACAAGTCTTCGCACACGTCGTCGACCGAATCGAAATGTCTTTGCGGCTATGGGTTGAGCGGCTACAGCACAATCACCTGCGTGCCGGTCAAAGACTGCGAGTGGGAGCACGCCATATGCCGGGGCCAGTGCTGATCGATTTCCGAAAATGCAGCACGTAGGGCGGATTAGCGAAGCGTACATCCGCCCGCTCAACAAGACCAAACGGGCTTTCCCGGAATATCCGCTGGAGCCTGTCATCGGGCCGGCCCAGGGCCAGACCCGTTGGCCGACGACGACAAGACAGCTACGCCGCGCTGGCCGAGTTTTGCGCCGGCGTCCTGGCTGCCTTCGCCGCCTTTTCGCGCGCTTCGTTGGCGCGCATTTCGGTCACCGTCAGCTGGACATTGCTGTCGAACACATATTGCGCCGGGCGCTGCGCCGACATGTCGATCTCCGGCGCCATCGGACCTTCGGTTCTGATGCCCTTCCAGGAGATCATCGCCGCCTGCAGCGGATGGTCCATCATCGCCTGCGCCCCGGTCGGCTCGTAACCGCAATGCGCCATGCAGTTCGCGCACTTCTCGTAACGGCCGGTGCCGTAGGAATCCCAATCGGTGGTGTCCATCAATTCGCCAAAGGTCTTGGCGTAGCCTTCGCCGAGCAGGTAGCACGGCTTCTGCCAGCCGAAGATGTTGCGCGTCGGCATGCCCCACGGCGTGCAGTGGAATTCCTGGTTGCCGGCGAGGAAGTCGAGGAACATGCTGGAATGGGTCAGATTCCAGTTCTTGCCCTTGCCGCGCGCGAAGACGTCACGGAACAGTTCCTTGGTCTTGCGGCGGGACAGGAAGTGCTCCTGGTCGGGCGCACGCTCATAGGCATAGCCGGGCGAGATCGAGACGCCGACGCCGAGTTCTTCGGTGAGGTCGAGGAATTTGGCGATGTCTTCCGCCGGATGGCCGTCGAACACCGTGCAGTTGACGTTGACGGAGAAGCCCTTGGCCTTGGCGGCTTTGATTCCGGCGACGGCTTTCTCGAAGCCGCCTTCCATGCATACCGACTTGTCGTGATGTTCCTTGATGCCGTCGAGATGCACCGAGAAGAACAGATACGGCGACGGTTCGAACACATGCAGCTTCTTTTCCAGAAGCAAGGCGTTGGTGCACAGCGACACGAATTTCTTGCGCGCAACGATGCCTTTGACGATCTCGCCGATTTCCTTGTGGATCAGCGGCTCGCCGCCGGGGATCGCCACCATCGGCGCGCCGCATTCATCGACCGCGTCGAGACATTCCTGGACCGACAGGCGCTTGTTGAGGATCGCGTCCGGATAATCGATCTTGCCGCAGCCGGTGCAGGCGAGGTTGCAGCGAAACAGCGGCTCCAGCATGAGCACGAGCGGATAGCGCTTGCGGCCCGCCAGACGCTGACGCAGCACGTATGCACCGACTTTCGCCTTTTGACGTAGAGATACACCCAAGACCGCAACCCTCTTTAATGCGTTTCCGTTACTGTCGCGATTTTCGCGTCAGACTTTTGCCGTGGCACGGGCCGCCGGCGCTCCGTCCGTCAATTCGGGCGGCAGGCGGAATTCTATCGTTTCGTGGCGGCCGTGCAATTGACTGACGTCGACCGGATTAAGCCGCCGCAACGCGTCGATCACATCTTCCACCAGCACTTCCGGTGCCGATGCGCCGGCGGTGATGCCGACCGTCGCGGCATTGCGGAACCAGTCGGCATTGAGCTCGCTGCCGTCCGCGATCAGATAGCTCGGCCGGCCTTCCTCCTCGCCGATTTCGCGCAGGCGATTGGAGTTGGAACTGTTCTTTGCGCCGACCACAAGGATAACGTCGACAAGCTTGGAGAGTTCACGCACCGCGGTCTGCCGATTTTGCGTGGCATAGCAGATGTCGCGGGTCTCCGGACCGACGATGTCGGTGAAGCGGTTATGCAGGGCGGCGATAATGCCGCGGGTATCGTCGACGGAGAGCGTCGTCTGCGTGACGTAAGCGACAGGCGTATCCGCCGGGATGTCGAGTTTGGCGACGTCGGCTTCGGTCTGCACCAGCGTTACCGGCTGGGAGATCTGGCCCATCGTGCCTTCGACCTCGGGATGGCCGGCATGGCCGATAAGGATGAGGCGGCGGCCCTGGCCGACATAGCGCTTGCCCTGGTTGTGCACTTTGGTGACGAGCGGGCAGGTCGCATTCAGCACCGGAAGATTGCGCGAGGCGGCTTCTTCCTCGACGCTTTTGGCAACGCCGTGCGCGCTGAAGATCGTGACGGCATTGGGCGGAACCTCGGACAAGTCTTCGACGAATCGCGCGCCTTTGGCCTTGAGGCTCTCCACCACATGCTTGTTATGCACGATCTCGTGCCGCACATAGACCGGCGGACCGAATTTCTGCAGCGCCCGTTCCACGATCTCGATCGCGCGGACGACACCGGCGCAGAAACCGCGAGGCTGGGCGAGTATCACTTTCATCAAGACCTCCCGGTCCGAACGCCGGTTTGTGCCGAACTGCGGCCATGCGCCGCAACAGCGCGGCCGCGGCCATTATGGCCAGTTCTGTGAGCCTTTGGGTGTTTCAACCTGACTGCTGACTTAACCCGTCACTCGACCCATTACTCGACCCATTACTTGGCCTCTTACTTGGCCGCGAAAAGCCTGCAATCAAGCCCGGAAATGTTCCCTGGTTTTGGTTGTTTTGCGGGGTTGATCCGATCAATGACCCCGTAAACCGCCTCATTGAGCGGAAATACGGCCCCTTGTCCAGCACGGCATTGCCGGGTTTTGGGGGACAAGAGGGCGCTTTTGGCTTGAATTGAACCCGCTTCGGCCTCCTGCCGTCCAAGATCAGCGTCTTTACCCTGAAACCTGTTCGGGGCCGTATTGATTGGGGAACCGTGCCGGGTACTGGCATAGGAGTACCGGCGACGCCAGGCTGTCGCAAAATCACGAGATTTTTGGCGAGATTTTTGGCATGTCCGACCTGCGTCCGGTGCTAGGAGAGCGTTACCCTGCAGGAAAATGTCCGCGATTTCACTTTTGCGCCCAGTCAGGGCATTTAGGGCCGCACTGCCGATTCCACCCGCCTCGCTTTCGCCTTGCTCATAACGCCTCAAACACGGGCTTGCCCATTCATCTCATCCCGTTGACCATCCGATTGCCCTGACATCCCATGAAGACGATTACCGCATTCGTTGTCCGCGCAATCGGCTTTTGCACGCAATATGCGTGGCCGGTGATCGCCGCATCGCTCCTGCTTGCCATTCTGTCGTCCTGGTATGCCGCGACGCATTTCGCCATGACGACCGACGTCAACCAGCTCATCTCGCCCAACATTCCGTGGCGGCAGCGCGAAGCGGCGTTCGAAAAGGCCTTCCCGCAATTTGAATTGATCGTCGCGGTGGTCGATGCGCCGACGCCGGAACTGGTCGACGAAGCGACCGATGCGCTCGTCCAGCGGCTGTCGCAGCACAAGGATATTTTCCATTCCATCGAGCAGCCAAAAGGCGGCGATTTTTTCGCGCAGAACGGGCTGCTGTTCGAATCCGTTCAGGATCTCGCACCGCAGATGAAGATGCTGACGCAGGCGCAGCGCCTGGTGCAGGTGCTGGCGGGCGATCCGTCCTTGCGCGGCGTCATTCAAACTCTGCAATTCGGACTTCTCGGCGTGCAGGGCGGCCAGATCACGCTCGACAATATGGCCTGGCCGATGACGCTCGCGGCGAACGCCATCGAGAAAGTGAATGCCGGCCAGCCGGCGAGTTTCTCCTGGCACGAAATGGTGGAGGGCCGCGCTTCGACGCCCGACGAATTGCTGCGTTTCCTGGAGATCGGGGCGACGCTCGATTATTCCGAGCTTGAGCCGGGGAAAAAAGCGACGGATACGATCCGCCAGGCTGCAGCCGATCTCGATATCGCGTCGAAATACCAGGCGCGGCTGCGCCTGACCGGCCCGGTGCCGATGGCGGATGAAGAGTTCGCCACGATCAAGGAAAACGCCGTCCTCAACGCCAGCGTGACGGTCGCCATCGTGCTTGTCATCCTCTGGCTGGCGCTGCGCTGGATGAGAATCATCTTCGCGGTGTTCGTCTGTCTTGTCGTCGGCCTGACCGTCACGGCGGCTGCCGGCATGCTGATGGTCGGCACGCTCAATCTGATATCCGTTTATTTTGCCGTGCTGTTCGTCGGGCTCGGCGTCGATTTCGGCCTGCAATTCAGCGTCCGCTATCGGGCCGAGCGGCACGATATCGACAATGTGCGCGAAGCGCTGCTTGAGGCCGGCCGGCGCGCCGGCGCGCCGCTGACGCTGGCCGCGTTGGCGACGGCGGCAGGCTTCCTGTCGTTCCTGCCCACGGTTTACAAAGGCGTGTCCGAACTCGGCCTCATCGCCGGCGTCGGCATGCTGATCGCGTTCTCAACCAGCATCACGCTTCTGCCGGCGCTGTTGAGCCTGCTCAAACCGCCGAGCGAGCCGGCGCAGCTTGGCTATGCCGT
Source organism: uncultured Alphaproteobacteria bacterium (assembly GCA_963723335.1). GTDB lineage: Bacteria > Pseudomonadota > Alphaproteobacteria > Rhizobiales > Xanthobacteraceae > BOG-931. The sequence goes on from CAVRQJ010000002.1 coordinate 73,391, forward strand.
GCTGGCGCCGGTCGACGATTTCCTCGCGCGTCACCGCATAGCCATCCTGATCGTGACCGGCGTTGTCGTCGCCGGAGGATTGCCGCTCCTGCATTGGCTGCGTTTCGATTTCAATCCGATCAACTTGCGCAGCCCGAAAACCGAGGCAGTGGCGACCTATCTCGCGCTCAGGGGCGATCCCGACAGTGGCGCGAGCGACATTCAGGTACTCACACCGTCGCTGGCCGTCGCCGATCAGACGGCTGCAAAGCTCGGTGCATTGCCGGAGGTCGCCCGCGTCGTCACGCTGTCGAGCTTTATTCCGGCCGACCAGCAGCAAAAGCTCCCGCTCATCCAGGCCGCTGCGAAGACACTGCTTCCGGTGCTTAACCCGGCGGCTCCCAGCCCGCCACCGACCGATGCGCAGAACGTCAGTATGATGAATTCCACCATCGATGAGCTCAATCGGCTGGCCGCCGACGGTAAAGGGGCCGGCGCGGTGCAGGCGCGGCGGCTTGCGACCGCGATGGCCGCTTTGGCCAAGGCCGATCCGGCGACGCGGCAACGCGCCGAAGTGGCGTTCGTGCAGCCGCTGCGCACCGGGCTCGACGATCTGCGCGCTCTGTTCAAGGTTCAGGAAGTCACCCGGACCAATCTTCCGCCGGGGCTTGCGCGCCAGTGGGTGACGCCGGACGGGCAGGCGCGCATCGACGTCGCGCCGAAGGGCGATTCCGACGACAATGAAGTATTGCGGAAATTCGCCAACGCGGTGCAGTCGGTCGCGCCGGAAGCGGTCGAGGGGCCGATTTCAATTCTCGAAGCGCGCCGCGCGATCGTGTCTGCCTTCATCGAGGCGGGAGCCTTTGCGCTCATTTCGATCGGCATCCTGCTCTGGATAACGCTGCGCCGCTTCAGCGACGTGCTGCTGACGCTGGTTCCGCTTTTGCTGGCCGGCGTCGTCACGCTCGAAATTTGCGTGCTGGTCGATCTGCCGCTGAACTTCGCCAACATCATCGCGCTGCCGCTGCTCTTGGGGATCGGCGTCGCGTTCAAGATCTACTACATCATGGCGTGGCGCGAAGGGCAGACCAACCTGTTGCAATCCGTGCTCACCCGCGCGGTGACGTTTAGCGCCTGCACGACGGCGACGGCTTTCGGCAGCCTGTGGTTCTCCAGCCATCCCGGCACCTCGAGCATGGGCAAGCTCTTGGCGATTTCGCTGCTGACGACGATGGCGGCGGCCGCGCTATTCCAGCCGGTGCTGATGGGCAAGCCGCGCGAGCAAAAGCCGGATACGGCTTAGAACGCCCTACTGCCGCACGGAATTTTGCGGGTGCGGCGATGCTTCCGATTTGCGCGGAGCGCCGCCTGTGAGTGCGCGCTTGATCGCCGGATTGGGATTCACCGACGGATCGAGCATGCTGTAGGCGGAATCAGGCAACCGGGTCCAATACTGGTTCTGACCCAGCATTTCGAAGCCGATATAGCCGCGCACCACCAGCGTCTGGCCGTCCGGCGTGACCTTCATCGTCGCCTTGTAGACCTTGCCATCGCGCGGATCGAGAATCGTCCCGCCGCCGAATTTGGCGTCGGGCTCCGGCTTCATGCCGCGGATGATTTCGAGTCCGAGCCAGGGATGACCCTGCCGGTCATCCTTGCACTGGTCGCACGCGACGTTCGGATTCTCGCCGGGCTTGAAAAACATCCTGGCGATAATGCCGTCGAACGTGCCGCCGTGGTCGCTGATGAGAAACCAGCCGCTCGGCTGCTTGGTATCGTCGTCAACCGCCTGCCATAGTCCGGCCGGCGTGAGGTCGGCGCTAAAGGCGTGGACGGGCGCGAACAGCGGCAGCAAGATCGCCACAGCCATCGCAATTTTTGCTCGCATCGTCCGAACTCCTCAAGGGTTCCGGGCGCTTCGCGCCACAGAGGCCCAACACGGCCGCGGCCAGGCTATTGCGGCAAATCAGATATGCCCGACGCGGAACTCATGCAATGGCCTTTATCTTTACCCGAAGCTCGCCGCGCGATAGCGGCCCTATGATACCCCTCGGGCGCATGCGACACACATCAACATCGCGGCGGAAACTTGATCTAAATGCGAGAGAAATACGCAAAGTGGCGGCGGTTCTTCCGATCCGATGCGGGTGATCCGGTTCAACCGGGGCGGGGAATGCCAGAGAGAGTGCCGCGTAGCTGCTGCATGACTTGCAATTATGCCTTGCAATTATCCGGTATCTGCGTGCCTTGTCGCTGCATGTCTCATCCCGCTACAATTCTTTTTTCGGGCGCCGGCGCACTGACGCGCGGGGCCGGTAAAAATTGCGCGGAAGCGAGGAACGCTTGCGGATAAAATCGATCGAGCCCATTGCGGTCAGCCTGCCGATGAAAAAGCCGGTGCAAATGTCCGGCGAAACGGTGACGCGGGCCGACAATATATTCGTCCGTATCGAAGCCGAAGACGGCGTTGTCGGCTGGGGCGAGGCAGCGTCAGCCCCGACCATGACCGGCGAGACGGTCGCCAGCATGATGGCGGCGGTCGATCTCATGGCGCCGTCTCTCGTTGGCCACGCAGCGGACGATTTTATCGCCGCCATCGCCGGCATGGACGCACGGATGTACGGCAATAACGGCGCCAAGGCCGCGATCGAGATCGCATTGCATGATCTCGTCGGCCGCGCCACCGGGCGGCCGGTTCATGCGCTCCTTGGCGACAAGCTGCGCAGCCGCATGCCGGTCCTTGCCATTATCGGATCCGAGGACGCCGCTGCCGATCTCCGTGAGGCCCGGGAGCGCCTCGCCGCGGGCTATCGCGACTTCAAGATCAAGGTCGGTTTCGGCACGCCCGAAGCGGACGCGGAGCGCACGCGGCTCGTGTGCAAGGCTCTCAAAAGCGAACGGGCGGATTGCCTCGTCTCGTCGGACGCCAATCAGGGGTTCAGCGCCGAACAGGCGCTGCATTATGTCGGAGCGCTCGGCGATTGCGGGCTCGATTTTTTCGAGCAGCCGGTCGACGCGCATGACCTCGGCGCGATGGAGCGCGTTGCTGCAGCGACCCGCGTGCCGATCGGCGCTGACGAAGGCATTCATTCGCGCGACGACATCGAACGTCACCATGACCGCAAGGCGGCGCGCGGCTTCAGTCTCAAGACGATCAAGCTCGGCGGCTTGCGCGCCTTGTGCGAAGCGGCTCGCCTTTGCGATCGGCTCGGCATGCAGGTCAACATCGCCTGCAAGACCGGCGAATCGAGCGTTGCGTCGGCCGCGGCTATCCACGCCACCGCGGTCGTGCCCGCGAACGCCTGGGGACTGAGCGTGACGAGCTCCGGACTGGCCGAAGACGTTGCCGTCACCCCGCTTCGCATCGAGAACGGCCATGTCGAGCTTCCCGCCGGCCCGGGGCTTGGAATCGAGGTTGACGAGCGCCGGGTGCGGCGCTGTCAGCAAGAATTCAAGCGCGTGGCGTAATCGAGCTTTAGCGGGACGCAATGAACGACGCCGGACGGCCGGACGAACTCTATCGCTTTATCGGCAAGCCCCTGCCGCGCAAGGAAGACGCGCGGCTTATTACCGGCAAGGGCCGCTTCACCGACGATTTCAATCTCGACGGCCAGGCTTACGCGGTGATGGTTCGTTCGCCGTATCCGCATGCGCGCATCGTCGCGGTGAACGGCGAGGCTGCGATGCGCATGCCGGGCGTGCTCGGCGTGTACAGCGGAGCGGATTGCGCCGCCGACAGTCTGAAAGCCATTCCGCACGATCCGCTGCCGAAGACAAAATTCGACATGAAGCTCACCGGCCCGCGCGGCAGCGCCGTATTTCAGGGGCCTCACGTTCTTCTTCCCGCCGACAAGGCGCGCCATGTCGGCGAAGCGGTCGCCATGGTGGTCGCCGAGACCAAGGCGCAGGCGATGGATGCGGCCGAAGCGGTCGAAGTCCAGTACGAGGAACTGCCGTTCGTGCTGCATTCCGAAGATGCGATGCGGCCGGGCGCGGCGGCGGTGTGGGATGAACTGCCGGACAACGTCACGGTGGACACCGAATTCGGCGATGCCGAGGCGACCGACCGGGCCTTCGCGCGGGCAGCGCACGTCGTAACGAACAGTTTCCATGTCGGGCGCGTTACCGGCGTGCCGATGGAGCCGCGGGCTGCGGTCGGCCATTACGATGCCGCGACGGGCCGCTACACGCTCTACGCGGGATCGGGCGGCGCGGTGCGGCAAAAGCATGAGCTTTCGACGGTGCTCGGTGTGCCGCCTGATACTCTGCGCGTCCTGTCGCATGACGTCGGCGGCAATTTCGGCACGCGCAATCGCGTTTTCGTCGAGTTCGGCCTGGTCTTGTGGGCGTCGCGAAAATTGGGGCGCCCGGTGAAATTCACCGCGACGCGCTCGGAGGCTTTTCTCAGCGACTACCAGGGCCGCGATCTTGTCACCAGGGTCGAACTGGCGCTCGACGACAAGCACCGCTTCATCGCGATGCGGGCGACCAATATCAGCAATATCGGCGCACGCTGCGTCTCGCTGTCACCGCTGAGCAAGGGGGCGGGGCTTATTCCCGGCTCCTATGCCATTCCCGCAACGACGCTGCGCGCGATGGCGGTTTTCACCAACACGATGCCGACGCAGGCCTATCGCAGCTCGGGCCGGCCGGAAGTGACCTACGCCATCGAGCGCCTAGTCGATCAGGCGGCCGACGAGCTCGGCATCGATCGCATAAAACTGCGGCGCAGAAATCTCGTCCGCCCGCGGGCCATGCCGTACCGGAATTCGGTCGGCATGCTCTACGACAGCGGCACATACGAAGTGAACATGGACTGGGCGATGGACATCGCCGACTGGAAGGGCTTTCCGGCACGCCGCCGCGCCGCCAAAAAGCGTGGCAAGCTCCTTGGGCTCGGCCTTGCGAATTACGTGGAGTCCTCGATCGGTGCGCCACGCGAGCAGGCGCGCATCAAGGTGCAGCCGCAAGATCCATCGGGCCCGGCCCATGTCGACGTCGTCATCGGCACGCAGCCGGCCGGCCAGGGCCACGAAACGAGCTTTGCGCAAGTCATCTCGGACCTCCTTCGCGTGCCGGCCGAGAGCGTGCGCATCATTCTCGGCGACACCGACGTGGTGCGCGTCGGCGGCGGCTCGCATTCCGGCCGTTCGATGCGCCACGCCGCGACGGTTTTCTCGAAGGCCGCGGTTGATCTCATCGCCAAGGGCAAAGACATCGCGGCGGCGGTGACGGGAGCGCCCGCTGCGAGTTTTTCATTCGACGACGGGCGCTTTGTCTCGCGCGAGACCAATCTCACCTTCGATTTCCTCGAACTGGCGGAGGAAGCGTCGCGCCACAAGCTCCCCGAAGCGCTCAAGGACGGCGTCTCGGTCGTCACCGACAACGAGATGCACGAGCCGGTCTTTCCCAACGGCACGGCGATCTGCGAGATCGAGATCGATCCCGATACCGGCGCGATGCAGATCGTGCGCTACGCCTCGATCGACGATGTCGGCCGCTGCATCAATCCGCTGATCGTTCACGGCCAGACCCACGGTGCGATCGTTCAGGGCGTCGGCCAGGCGATCTGCGAACAGGTCTATCTCGATCCGGATTCCGGCCAGCCGCTGACCGGTTCGCTGATGGATTACGGCATGCCGCATGCCGACCAGGTGCCGTCGTTCGACGTCGGCATTGCCGAAGTGCTGTCGCCAACTAATCCGCTCGGCATCAAGGCCGGCGGCGAGGGCGGCACCACGGGGGCGCCCGCCGCCGTGACCAGCGCCATCCTCGATGCGTTGCGCGACATCGGCGTGCGCGACATTCCCATGCCGGCAACGCCCTTTGCGGTCTGGACTGCGATCCAGAACGCCAAAGGGCAAAATACGAATGCGCAAAGCCCCGCCGGGCAGCGCTAGCGCCGCCGCCTGTCCCTTACGGCAGGCCGGTTTTTCCGCTTGAACGAAGCGTCTTATTTGAGGAACGTAGCGCCGCGCGGGAATGAGTTTCGCGGCAAGCCGGCAAAAGCGGGCAGGGAGAAACGAACCAATGGCGAACAAGATCATCATCAGTTGCGCGATCACCGGCTCCATTCATACGCCGACCATGTCGGACGCGCTGCCGATCACGCCCGACCAGATCGCCACCCAGGCGATCGATGCCGCCAAGGCCGGCGCCGCCATCCTGCATCTTCACGCCCGCGACCCGAAGGACGGCCGGCCGGTATCCGATGCCAGTGTGTTCATGCAGTTCCTGCCGCGCATCAAGCAGGCGACCGACGCGGTGGTGAACATCACCACGGGCGGCGCCGTGACCATGACGGTCGAGCAGCGCATCTCGGCTGCGAACACGCTCGCCCCGGAAATGTGCTCGATGAACATGGGCTCGATGAATTTCGCGCTCTATCCGATGATGCGGCGTTACAAGGACTGGAAGTACGATTGGGAAAAGGAGTATCTCGGCAATTCCGACGGCTACATCTTTCCCAACACGTTTCGCGACATCGAGAAGGTCTACAAGACGCTGGGCGAAGGCCACGGCGTGAAGTTCGAGCATGAATGCTACGACACCGGGCACCTCTACAATCTCGCGCATCTGGTCGACCGCGGCATGTTCAAGCCGCCGATCTTCGTGCAGCTCATCTTCGGCATTCTCGGCGGCATCGGCGCCGACCTCGACAATCTGTTCTTCATGAAGCGCACCGCCGACAAGCTGTTCGGCAAGGACTATCTCTGGTCGGTGCTGGCCGGCGGCCGGCATCAGATGAATTTCTGCACCACGGCCGCGATGCTCGGCGGCAATGTGCGGGTCGGCCTCGAGGACTCGCTCTATATCGGCCCCGGCAAGCTCGCCAAGAGCAATGCCGAGCAGGTGACGAAAATCCGCCGCATCGTCGAGGATCTCGGCTACGAGATCGCGACGCCGGCGGAGGCGCGACAGACGCTTGGGCTCAAGGGCGCGGATCGCGTGAAGTTTTAGCTGACGTCAGTCCTCCGCTCATTCCCGCGCAAGCGGGAATCCAGACGTGAGGATTTCGATGCTGCGTTGAAACGACTGGGTCCCCGCTTGCGCGGGAACGAGCGGATGTGAGCAGCTGACATGAACACCATCGATCTCAAGGGCCGCACGGCCGTCATAACGGGCGGTGCGCGCGGCATCGGCTTTGCGGCCGCGCAGAAGATGCTGGCCTCGGGCGCTGCGCTGGTTTTGTGGGACGCCGATGCGGCGGCGCTCGACAAGGCCGTCACGGCGCTCAAAGGGCGCGGCCAGGTCCAGGGCGCGGCCGTCGAACTGACCGACGCTGCGTCCATCGACAAGGCGGTCGCCGCGCTGATCCGCGAACACGGCAAGATCGACATCCTCGTCAACAATGCCGGCATCACCGGCGGCAATGCGCCGCTCTGGGAGCTCGAACCCGCGGTCTGGCGGCGCGTCATCGAGGTCAATCTCGTCGCGCCCTATCTGACCTGCCGCGCGGTGGTGCCGCATATGATCGCGGCCGGCTACGGGCGGATCGTCAACATCGCCTCGATTGCCGGCAAGGAAGGCAATCCGAATGCGTCGCATTATTCGGCTTCGAAAGCCGGCCTGATCGGGCTGACGAAATCGCTGGCCAAGGAAGTGGCGACCAAGGGCGTGCTGGTGAATTGCATCACGCCGGCTGCGGCGAAGACCGAGATGTTCGATCAGATGACGCAACAGCACATCGATTACATGCTGTCCAAAATCCCGATGAACCGCTTCCTGGAAGTCGACGAACTGGCCGCGATGATCGCATGGCTGGCGTCGGGCGATTGCTCGTTTTCGACGGGCGCGGTGTTCGATATTTCCGGCGGGCGCGCGGTTTATTGATTGAGAGAAGCTCGCTTGCCAAGCCGTAGCTCGCGGCGGCTGGCCCGGTCCGCCTTCGCTTACGCTACGGCGTGACATCCTTCGCGCGCTTCGCGAAGGATGGTGGGCGGTACAGGGATCGAACCTGTGACCCCTTCCATGTCAAGGAAGTGCTCTTCCGCTGAGCTAACCGCCCGAAGGACTATTATCGGGGCATGATCTTACCGGAAAACCGGTGACCACTTTTCCGGATCATGCCCGGCGCACGGGTTTAGCGTCGCGCCGCCCGCGGGGTCAAGCCCGCGGGCTACGTGCCGAGCCGCGTCCGGAGATCGCCGAAAGTCCAAAAAACCGCGGCAGATCAGCTCTTGGTGCCGGGAACGTCGGATATGCACTTCTTGACGAAACTTGTCTCCGCGGCGCCATGCAGTTTCGCAGCCGTGGCCGCATCCGTGCAGCATTTCTTCGCCGTGCTGTTGAGCGCGGCGCCATGGAGATTCTTCGGGCCGATCTGGGTGTTACAGGTGGCTCCTGCGGTGTCGGCCGGACCGGTACCGGCTGCGGGAGCAGCCGGCGGCGCCGCGGTCTGCGCCAGCGCGGCGCCCGCGATAAAAAGCGAAGCAAATACTATTGCGATAGTCTTCATGTTCATCTCCTCGAATTGCCCAATGGAAGAAAACTCACCCGCAATTTCGTATCAATGCGGCAGCACACCGTTCGGGCTTGCCTTGTCGACGATCTCCGGCAGGTATTGCGCCAGGAGTTTCAGAATCTCGTCGACAGGCAGGCCAGCCTGCCGCGCAATGTCCTGAAGCTGCGCATTGCCGAGGACCGATTTGAGCTGGTCTTCGGTGATCGGCATGTTCGTGCCGTTGCCGAGCCAGGACTGGACCTGCGGACCGAGCCCGCCCTTTTCGAGCGCGGCAACGAGGCCGGCGAGATCGTGATACTGCGTCTGCGCCAATATCGCGCTGACCATTGCCGGAAAGGCGGCGCCTTCGACCGAACCCAGCGCGCCCTTGATGCTGTCAAACAAACCCATTCTTTCCCTCCATGCGCCGATTCGAAAAGCCGATGCGGCGCCGTGTCAAAACCACGACGGTACATTAGTCCATGGCAAGCGGCGCCACCAGAGGCGCGCCGCCGCTTTGCTCGGCTTTATCAGCCTATTTTCTCAGCTCGGGCGGAACATTGCCGCCGTTCTCGGCGAGCTTCTGCATCACCTGCTTTTGCAGCCAGACATTCATGGCGGCAGAATCGTTCTTGTCGCCGCTGTAGTGAAGCTCGTCGGCCAGCGCCTTACGCGCGGTGAGGCTTGAGTCGAGGTTGAGAAGCTTCATCAGGTCGACGATCGAGTGCCGCCAGTCGAGCTTCTCTTTGTTGGCTGCGGCAAGCTTGGTGAGGACCGCGTTGACATCGACCGGGCTTGCCGGCTTCGGCGGCATTCCGGACGGCGATGGCGATGAACCGGAGGCTGGTGCGCTCGACGGAGCCCCCTGAGCCGATGCCGGCGAGGTCACACCGGCGTGATGAAAAATGGCCGATATGATATTTCCGAGAATACCCATTGACGCCTCCTGTGGATTTCCTGGCCGCCTAAGCATTCCAGGCCGATAATTTCTGGCGCACGCGAACAGCCTAGCAAGAATTCACGGCAGGCGTAACCTGCCGGAATAACGAAAGCGCGGTGACAGAAGGCGCTAGGCCACGCGCTTGCGCGCGAACAGGCCGCAGGCGGCGATCGCCGCCAGCGCCAGCGAGATGATGACATTATATCCGGCGAGCGAAATGCCGAGGAAGCGCCACGCCGCCTCGTCGCAGCGCACGACATGAACGGCGTGCAATTGATTGAGCAACGAACCGCCGGCATTGAGATCGGTCAGCGGTCCGGTGCAATCGGTCGGGCCGGCCCACAAGTGCCATTCGACGCCGGCGTGATAGGTGCCGAGCACGACATTGCACAGAACCGCGACAATGATCGCGACGAAACCCACCGCAAGGAGCTTTGGCGGCGCATGGACGACCGCCGCGATCGCCAGCAGGAGCGAGAGCGGTATGACAATATGATATGGAATGCGCTGCTCGAGGCAGAGCGGGCAGGGTGGCAGCTTCAGGACAAATTCGAAAAACCAGGCGCCCGCAAGCGTCGCGAAACTGAGCACGAAAACCGCAGACGCCGCCACGGCAGCGGGGTCGGCCAAAAGCCGATGGATCGAGTTTTGCTTCACGAGTACCTCCCAGCCGCGCCCCTTGCGGTGAGCAATGTGCCGATCCTGACGGCGGAAACAAGGCCATCGGAAGGACGCCATCGCCACCGCGCATTTCCGTATTTGAGTCCGGCTTCGCCGGCCCGCGCACAAGCTCCGCCGGGAATCTGGTGGCCGATTCATGCCGGGCCCCGTATCCCCGCGGGGACGAGCGGATTCGATACGCGCCCGGCGATGGACGCGCGCGGGCGCGGACTATATAGAAGGCCCGCAATGCCCGTGTGGCGGAACTGGTAGACGCGCACGACTCAAAATCGTGTTCCGCAAGGAGTGTGGGTTCGATTCCCTCCACGGGCACCAATTGAAAAATTCGGCTATGATTTTGTTAGTTTTTTCCGAAAAGGTCCTACTCAGTTGTTTGGTGGGACACGATTCTGTGCTGCCTTGTTCTTGCGATTCGAGCAAATGCATTGCGGCTTCCGCCAATCGTTCTTGATCGGTGGCGCGCGTGTATACTTCCGCCATCTTGAGCGTATTCCACCCAAAAATTGCCAAGAGTTGATGCGCCGTCGCGCCGCCGTTGGCCGCGATAGTAGCGCCCGCTTTCCGCAGCCCATGTCCCACAGGAGAAAGTGGAGGCTGCCGTCATCAATCACGTTTATGGGGGAGTAAATATGATCGGTGGCACGGTCAACACGCAGATTGGAAGTATCGTTGTTCCAGAAGGAGATTTTGGGAGCTTACGGCGCGAAGCAGCGAGCTATTCCACGCCGACGGTCATCTTCGGCAGCGATTGGGCCACGGCGACTGTCGGCACGACCGTCACTGTCGGTCGCGGCATCACCGCCTACGCATCATTCACGAGCGAAGTGGCGCAGAGCAATGTCGTCGATTACGGCGGACAGGTGGGGATGAACGTTGCCTTGAACGTGCCCGCCGTGCCTGCATGGGTCAATTAAATCGCTAGTGACCTGAACTATTGAGTCACTCTGCGGATATCCCCGCGACCTCGGCCATCTTGTGCCAATTCACCTCGTCTTCCGCGAGAAATTTTGCGAACTCGTCCGGCCGCATTGTCGTGGGCGCGCCGCCGTCCTGGCTGAACCGCGCAACGATCGCGGGTTCGGCAACGGCGTCCTTGATCGCGGTATTAAGGAGCGCCACGATTTCGGGCGGAGTGTTCCGCGGCGCGAACATTCCATACCAGACGTTGACGTCATAACCCGGCACGGTCTCCGCGATTGCCGGCATATCGGGCAGCAATGGCCAGCGTTGCGCCGAGGTCACCCCGAGCGCGCGCAACTGGCCGGCCCGCACCATTTGCAGAACCGGGCCGCCGAGATTGTCGAAGAGCACATCGACTTTGCCAGACATGAGATCGGGATAAGCCGCCGCCGAGCCGCGATACGGCACGTGGACCATGTCGATTTTCGCCATGAACTTGAAATACTCGCCGGACAGGTGCGGCGACGCGCCTACGCCCGACGATGCCATCGACAAATGTCCCGGATTGGCTTTGGCGTAGTCGATGAATTCCTTTACGGTCTTCACCGGCAACGACGGCGTTACGACCATTATATTGGGCACGCGCATCACGATGCCGATCGGTGTCAGCTCATCGAGAACGTTGCTCATCTTTCTTGTAGAGCGACGCGCTGATGGTGACGGTCGGACCCGCGAATAGAAGAGTGTATCCATCGGCCGGCGCGTTGACGACGGTCTCGGTCGCGAGCGTGCCGCCGGCGCCGGTGCGGTTCTCCACCACGAACTGATTGCTCAGGTGCTCCGACAGCCACTGCGCCATAAGGCGGGCAACCGAGTCGGTTGGGCCGCCCGCGGCAAGGCCGACGATAATGCGCACCGGCCGTGCCGGATAATCGAGCGCCCGCGCACGGCGTGAGACAGCCGGCAGCGCGGCGGCGCCCGCGGCCAGATACAGGAATTCTCTCCGGGGGAGTTTCATGGCGTGACCTCTTGCGGCACAAAGCTATCCCAATTTTCATTGCCCAAGAAAGGCGCAGCAATTTCCGCTCTTGCACAAAGCGGATACATGGCGCGTCCGCCGCAAATCGGCCGGACAATCTCGAAAATTACCGTTGGAATTCAATGGGACGTTCGGCAATAGTGGGGCACGGTAAGCTGCCGCCGACGCTCGGTTGGGCCGCCTTCCCTAAACGACGGGAATAGAGAAGGTAAAGTAATAGAGTACGGCTGTTTCACACAGGAATGACGTATTTTCATGACGATTGTTCTGTTCGCCATCCGAAATGCAAAGTTGCGCTGGAACAAGCCGGAGCGGAAGCCGTGAGCGGCACCAGACTGACTTTGCGCGTCGACTTCAAATCGAGCCGGTCCATCGGGCCCGGAAAAATTCACCTGCTCGAAGAGATCGACCGCACCGGGTCGATTTCCCAGGCCGGCCGGAATCTGGGCATGTCCTACCGGCGCGCCTGGCTGCTGGTTGACGATTTGAATCATTGCTTCCGCAATGCCGTGGTGGAGGCCAAGCCGGGCGGCGTGCAGGGCGGCGGCGCAACGCTCACCGAATTCGGTTCCGGGCTGGTGCGCGACTATCGCACCATCGAGAAGGCCGCTTCGAATGCCGCCAAAGCGCGGCTGCGCCGCCTCGAAGCCGCGTTGAAAACCTCCGGGCGGACGGCCTCCGATAGGGCAGTCAAAACTCCGATCCGCAGCATCAAGCGCTAGCAAGATCTATAAGTAGCGGATCGCAGCGCATTGCCTGTGACGCGCCGTTCTCCTAACATCCTCTGGCAAAATGATCCGATGAAATTCGCTCACTTCTCACACATCTGGGCCAAGCCCGGAATGACGCCGCATGAGCGCTACGAGCAGCTCTGGCGCGAATTGCAGGCGTGCGACGATCTCGGCTTCGATTACTCGTTCTGCGTCGAGCATCACTTCCGGCCCGACGAAAGCTGGATGTCGTCGCCGAGCCTCTATGCGGTCGGCGCTGGCGCGCGCACCAAGCGCCTTCGCATCGGGCCGATGGGCTACATCGTGCCGCTCTATCATCCGCTGCGGCTCGTTGAGGAGATCGCGATCGTCGACCAGATGCTGGGCGGGCGCATGGAGCTCGGCCTCGTTCCCGGCATCAATCCGGACTATTTCCGGCCGTTCGGCCTCGATTACGGCCAGCGCAAATCGCCGACGCTCGAATTCGTCGACTACATGCACGCGGCGTTCGGCGATACGCAGCCGTTCTCCTTCCACGGCCCGGAATTCCACACCGACAACGCCGAGATTTCGGTTCAGCCGTTCCAGCGCCCGCATCCGCCGCTATGGATGATGAGCCGCGATCCGCAAACGCTCGAATTCTGCGCGCGCCACGCGATCAATCCCGGATATTTTCTGGTTTATCCGCGTACCGACGCCGCATCGCGCTATCGCAAATTCCTCGCGGATTGGGCAAGCGCGGGCCGCGCCAAAAAGCCGGACATTGCCTATTGCACCGTCGTCTATGTCGACGAGAGCGACGACAAGGCCATCGACACCGCGCTGTTCCGGGCGAGTCGCGCCTATGAGGGATTTCTCAAGCCCGGGAAACCCGGCGAGACCTTCGAAGAGCGTGCGCGCGAACACGCCAAGATGTTCGTCGGCCGCGGCGAGCCCGGCGCCTCGGAGATTATGCAGCATCTGTTCGATGCCGAATATCTCCTCAAGCACGATCTCGTCTTTATCGGCTCGGCGGAGACGGTCGCTACAAAGCTCCGCAACGCCGCCGAGGCGGGCCTGTTCAATGTGTTCATGGGCGAGTTCAATTTCGCCGATTTGCCCGAGCTCGATCTGATGCGCTCGATCCGCCTGTTCGGCGAACTGGTGATCCCGGCGCTGCGGGACTACGAGCCGTTTTGAGCCGTCATTCCAGGGCGCGCGTAGCGCGAGTCAGAAATGACGGCGGAGGTTTTACTGCGCCTTGACCAGTTCCGGATTGGCCCGCAGCCGCGCGGCGTTCAGCTGATAGATGATGAACGCCACCACCGCGCCGACGGCAAACGGGAGCGCCGACCAGGTGTAGAGCTGCTCGACCGGCAGGCCGACGAACAGCGCGCCGAGGAACGGGCCGGCGATCGCGCCGAGCCGGCCGATGCCGAGTTGCCAGCCCGATCCGTTGGCGCGCAGCGACGTCGGATAGATCATTGCGCCGACGACATTGATGCCGGACTGGATGCCGAGCACGAGTGCGCCGGCACAGAAGGTCGCGGTGAGCAGCGTTGCCGTCGAGCTCACGCCTGCATAGCCGATCGATGCGACGACCGGCACTGCGATCACGAACAGGATCGCGATGGCGAGGAAGCGCTGCCGTTGCAGCCACCAGCACAGGACCAGTGCGCCGACGGTGCCGCCGACCTGGAGCGCCGCGCCGGATAGCGCCGCGACCGCCGGTGTTGCATGCGCCGCGGTCATCAATGTCGGGGTCCAGCTGATCAGGAAGAAATATCCCATCAGGTTGCAGGCGAACATCAACCAGGTCAGCGGCGTGATCGCGGCTAGCCCGTTGCCGAACAGATGGATCGGATTGGAACTCGGCGATTGCCGTTCGTCCTCGATAACGAAGCGCGCGTTGGGCGGGATCTGGAAGTCCGGCCGGATGTCTTTAAGCAGCGCCTCCATCTTGGAACGCTGGCTTTCGTGCAACGCCATGAATTTGATCGATTCCGGCAAGCCCAGGATCGCGCCAAGCGCGATGACGACCGGAACGACACCGCCGATGAGGAACAGCACCTGCCAGCCATGCTGCGGCACGAATGCCGCGCTGGCGAAGCCCGCCAGTGCACCGCCAAGCGGCACCAGCCCGGCGGCGATGATTGCGAGCGTGGCGCGCAGGTTGCGCGGCGCGGATTCGGCGTTGATCGCCACCATGTTCGGGATGACGCCGCCGATGCCGAGCCCGGCGACGAAGCGGAGCCAGGACAATTGGCCGAGATCGGTCGCATAGGCGGCCGCGAAGGTGAAGGCGCCGAACAGGAAGTTGCAGAGAATGAGCGCGGTCTTGCGGCCGTAGCGGTCGCCGATCCAGCCGAAAATCTGCGAGCCGAACAGCACGCCGATATTGCTGGCGCTGAGCACAAGGCCGAGCTCCTTCGGCGAAATGTGCCATTCCTGGATGAGATGCGGCGCGGCAAAGGCAATGGCGCCGATGTCATAGCCGTCGATCAGCGCGATCAGCGCCGACCAGATGATCAGTTTGATCTGGAAGGATCCAAGCCCGTGCTCGTCGAGAAAATGCGAGACTTGAACTTCTGTCGCGGCCGCCATCGTTTCCCCCCAAGGAATTCCTGATACGGCGCTTCCCGGCGCCTTCCGCCGAAAGGGTAGGGCACCCGCCGGGTAAAGAAAAGCGACATTCGCGCGCGGCGGGACGCTGCCCGCCCGCCGGTACTATCCCGAAACGGGCCGGCTTTTCATATTGTCATAAACGCGCCGCAGGCAGCGCTTGAGGACCGTCAATTCCTCCCGCGTCAGGCCGGCGCCAGCGGCGACTTCATAGTGGCGCGCGATGGGAATGAGATGCGCGACAAGGCTTTTCCCCTTTGCCGAGAGTCTGACCGTTACCTCGCGATCGCTGTTCGCGGAGCGCGTTCGCGTGAGAAGACCCACGCGCACCAGCCGTGTCACAAGCCGCGACAGCGTCGAGACTTCGATGCTGGTCAGGTCCGCGAGATCGATCTGGCGCAGGCTGGCTTTGCTCGCCAGCATGACCATGACGCGCCACATCGCGATGCTCAGGCGGTGTGCCGCCAGTGCCTCCACGGTGAATTGACCGGCAATGATGGTGCCGACCCGGTTGACGAGATAGGGCAGGTAGTCGCCGAGGTCGAGCCTGGACGGATGCTTCACGATCGGATCAATCTCCAAAATCCATCTATTTGAGTCGTCCCGTACGGTCAAAACCGCCGGAACTGTTTCGGCACCAGGCCGCGAACCGCGGTTTTCCGTCCCGATTATTGCATTTACAACAGATGCAATATCAACCATCATACAAAGAAAAAGCTGTCTGATCCACCATTCCGCGGAAGGAGGTTACGATGGATTTCGGCTATTTCACGCTGAGCGACAACCACTACGAAAACAATACGCGCTCCTCGAACCAGTTTGTCGCCGACATCACCGCCGAAGCGCTCTACGCCGACAAGCTCGGCATGCATTCGGCCTGGATCGGCGAGCATCACTTCAATTCGCTCGGCGTATTGTCCTGCCCGGACATGGTGCTTGCCTATGTTGCCGCCAATACGACGCGCATCCGTCTCGCGCCCGCGGTCACGGTGCTGCCGCTGCATCATCCAATCCGCGTTGCCGAACAGTGGGCGACGCTCGATCTGCTCTCCGGCGGCCGTGTCGATTTCGCCTGCGGGCGCGGTTATGACAGGCGCGAATACGAGCCGTTCCATGTGTCGTTCGACGATAACCAGGGCATCTTCGAAGAAGGGCTGGAACTGGTGCGCCGGCTCTGGGCGAGCGGACGACCGCATCACCCATCGCGGCAAATATTATTCGTTCGACGACGTGCGCATCACGCCAAAGCCGATCCAGCGGCCGCTGCCGACCTATGTCGGATCCTTCTCCAAACCTTCGATCGAACTTGCCGCGCGGCTCGATTGCGGGCTGATCGTGGCGCCGTTCGCCGCCGCGCTGAGTTATGGCGGCCTCAAGCAGGTCGCCGATCTTTATCATGAGAGCTGCGATCGGCACGGCAGGAAGCCCCGCCGGCTGATGTGCAGCTACTTTATTCATTTCGCCGACGACAAGGCGCAGGAAGATGCGCAGCGCGAGCGGCAGATCCGTTACTATAAAGAGTGCGTGATCCCGGCGCTGCCCGGCGATCCCAAGACGGCGCCGCCGAGCTATCGCTACTTCGTCGACATGGTCGAACGCCTCAGCAAAGTGAGGCCGGAGGATTTGACGGAGAATTCGGTGCTGCTCGGATCGCCCGCGCGCATCGCCGACACTCTCAAGAAAGTCGAAGCCGCCGGTTTCGACGAAGTCATCCTCTATTTCAACGTCGGCCAAAAGCCGCACGGCCAGGTCAAGGACGAGATGGCGCGCTTCATGGCCGAAGTGGCGCCCGTATTTGCAGGCGCGCCGAAGGTAACCGCGGCGTAAATACAGCCCCGCGCAAAATCCGGCCGGCAAAATCCGTGGCGGCTATTCGGCGCTTTTCGCCGGCATAAATGTGCTAGGCTCCAGCCTTCGACGTGAACACATTCATTCACGGAGGGCATCATGCGCCGTCGCGATTTTCTTTCGCTCCTGACCGGTGCCGCGATTGCTGGCCCGAGCGCTGCGATCGCACAAACTCCGCCAAAGGTTTTTCGTCTCGGCACGCTCACGGTCGGGCCGCCGATCCCGCCGACGGCGGGTACGGGAGCGATCCTCATCGGCGGGCTGGCGCAGCGCGGTTATACGCTCGGGCAAAATCTGGCCTACGAGGGGCGCGGTGCCGCGGGCAATATAAGTCAGATCGCCAATCTGGCGCAGGAACTGAAAGCCGCCAATGTCGACGTGGTGGTCACCGTCAGCTATCCGGCCGCCGCGGCCGCCAAAGCCTCGGGCGTCGCAACGGTCATTGCGTCGGGCTCGGGCGATCCGGTCAAGACCGGGCTTGTCGCGAGCCTGGCGCACCCGGGCGGTAACGTCACCGGAATATCCGACGACGCCGCTGCGCTTTCCACCAAACGCCTGGGGCTCTTGAAGGCAATATTGCCGAACCTCCGCAAGGTCGCGATGCTGTGGAACAAAGACGACCTCGGCATGTCGCAGCGCTATGACGCCTCGGCGCAAGCCGCGCGCGATATCGACGTCACCGTGTTGCCGCTCGGCGTTCGAGAGCCTGACGATTTCAACGAGGCCTTTACGGCGATGGACCGCGAGCCGCCGGATGCCATCCTGATGGTCACCGACTCGCTCACCCTTCTCAACCGCAAGCGTGTGTTCGACTACGCTGCCGCGCACCAGCTACCGGCCATCTATGAGCAGGACTTCATGACCCGCGACGGCGGGCTGATGTCATACGGCGCGGAAGCCAAGGAGTCCTTCGATCGCGCCGCCGCGCTTGTCGCCAGCATCTTCAAGGGCGCGAAGCCAGCCGACCTGCCGTTTGAGCTGCCGACGCGCTACCTCTTCGTGATCAACCTGAAAACCGCGAAGGCGATGAATCTCGCAGTGCCGAACAATGTGCTCGCGCTCGCCGACGAAGTGATCGAATAGCGAGCGCCGCGCGTGCTAGCGCAGCAATTTTGGCTGATAGGTCAAAGCGTCGGGTGCTGCGGCGTCCTTGACGGCGCCAAGCGGCGGCAGTTCGCCGGCTGCTTCCAGCACCGGATAGACGACCGAGCAGATATGCGAATGGATGCGCTTAAGGTCGCTCAGCACGTCGAGATGCAGCGACGTCGTCTCCAGGCTTTCCGGCCGCCCTTCGCGCAGCCGCTCGAAATGCCGGTCGGCGGCATCAAGCTCGGCGCGGCGCAGCTCTGATTTTTCCCGAAGGAGTTTCTTCGCGGCCTCGACGTCGCCGGTCATGAAAATGCCGAAGGCGGCCTGCAGGCATTCGACGATGCGCTTGTGGAACGCACTCAGTTCGGCGGCGCCGTCTGCGGAAAACTGGTAGCGCCGCTTGATTTTCTTCGTTGCCAGTTCGCACAGATTCTTGTCGATGATGTCGCCGATATGCTCGAGGTTGATCGTGAACGACACGATCTCCATGGCGCGGCGGCCCTCGCGCTCATCGAGGCTGTCTCGGGTAAGCTTGGTGACATAGAGCTTGATCGCCTCGTTGAGCCGGTCGACGGCGTTGTCCAGTTTCGACACTTCGGCCGTCAGTGCGCGGTCATTGTTCAGGAGCGCGGTCATGACGTTGCGCAGCATGGTTTCGACCAGGTCGCCCATGCGCAGCGTCTCGCGCGCCGCATTGGCGAGTGCCAGCGGCGGTGTCTCCAGCGCGGCGTCATCGAGATAGCGCGGCAGGGAAACATCGTCCGGCCGCTTTCTTTCCGGCAAAGCGCGGACCAGGAGCGCGGCAAAAGGATCGAGCAGGCCGATGAAAAGCGCCGCCAGCGCGACATTAAAGAGCATATGGAATTCAGCCGTCATCTTCGCGGCGTCCGGCTGGAACGCCGTCATTTCGCGCGCGATCGGATGCAGGAACGGCAGCGCGATCAAAACGCCGGCGAGCCGGTTGATCATGTTGCCGACGGGCAGGCGCCGGCTCGCCGGGTCGCCGCGGATGCCGCCTTCGAGCAAGGGATTGATCGCGCTGCCGAGATTGGCGCCGAGCACCAGCGCAAGCGTGGCCTCCGGCGTGACGAATTGCGAATAGGCAAGCGACATCACCAGGAGCACGACCGCGACGCTCGAATGTGCGGCCCAGGTCAGCGCCGCCGCGATCAGGATGCACAGCACGGGATCGTTGGTGATGGAGCCAAGCAGCGTCTTTACCGCCGGCGCCTGCTCGGCCGGCGACAGCGTGCCGAGCAGGATGTGCAGGGCAAGCAGCGTCAGCCCAAGGCCGATCGCAATGCGGCCGATCGCCCTGGTCAGGCTGCTGCCGCCGGCGCGGAAGGTGACGAGGCCGATGACGAACAGGACTGGCGCGAAAGCCGTTATGTCGAAGGACAGAAGCTGCACGATCAGCGTCGTGCCGACATTGGCGCCGAGCATGATGGCAAGCGCCGGCACCAGGCTGACCAGGCCGTCGGCGGCAAGCGAAGCGGTCATCAGCCCGGTCGCGGTCGAACTTTGCAGGAGCGCGGTGAGGCCGAGGCCGGCTGCAAAAGCGCTGAAGCGATTGCGCAGCGCCTTGCCGAGGAAGCGCCGCAGGTCGGGGCCGAAGGCGCGCAGCACGCCGCTCAGCACCATGTGCAGGCCCCAGAGCAGGAGCGCCACGCCGCCCATCAGGTCAAGCAAGACGATCGATCCCATTGCGCCGAAATCTCCTCTTGGCGCATTTATGCCCGTGCGCCCCTACGCACAACCCTAAAAGTCAATTCGGAAACGATCGGTTTTGTGCGCGCCGCAGCAAAAATTTGGGCACGGCGCCGGCGGTGCGATCCTCACGGATCGAGTTCGGTGTCCCAATAGAGATAGTCGAGCCAGCTATCGTGCAGATAGTTCGGCGGGAACAGCCGCCCGTTGCGGTGCAGGTGCTGCACCGAGGGCTGGAACGGCCGCTGCGACGGAAACATCCTGGCTTCGTCTGGCGTCAGGCTCCCCTTGCGCAGATTGCACGGCGAGCAGGCGGCGACGACGTTGCCCCAGGTGGTGTGGCCGCCGCGCGAGCGCGGCACCAGATGATCGAAGGTCAGGTCGTCGCGCGCCCCGCAATACTGGCAGCAGAAACGGTCGCGCAGGAAGACGTTGAACCGGGTGAAGGCGGGATGCGTCGACGGTTTTACGAAAGTTTTCAGCGAGACGACGCTCGGCAGCTTCATCTCGAAGCTCGGCGAGTGCACCGAGCGGTCGTAATTGGCGACGATGTTTACCCGCTCGAGAAAGACCGCCTTGATGGCGTCCTGCCACGACCACAACGACAGCGGATAGTAGCTCAGCGGCCGAAAGTCCGCGTTAAGGACCAGGGCCGGAAAGCCCGATTGCGAAACATGAGCGTTCAAGCCGGACGCTCCCACCTCGACTCACTGCCGCAGTGCGGCGATGGGTGGTAGTTTATAGGCAGGCGTGACAGGATTGTGAAGCCCGCGCCGGGGGTTGGCTATTGCCGCGAATATTCGGCAGTGCCTGCGGTGCGCACGGCTTCCAGAGGCTGCCGGCCGCGGATCAGGTCGGCGGCGCGCTCGGCGATCATGATGATGGGCGCATTGATATTGCCGCCGACCAGGTCCGGCATCGCCGAACCGTCGACGACGCGCAGCCCTTCGATGCCGAAAACGCGAAGCTCGGCGTCGACCACCGCCATCGGATCGGACGCGACCCCCATTTTGCAGGTCCCGAGCGGATGATGGACGGTGATGGAATTTGCCCCGATATGCGCGTCGAGATCGGCGTCGGTGGTTGCGCCAATGCCCGGCGCAATCTCGCGTTCGGCGAAGGCTTGCATCGGCGCTTGCCGGCAGATGTCGCGGGCGATGCGCAGCCCGGCGCGCAGCGTCTTGCGGTCGTTGTCGGTGGCGAGAAAGTTCTGGCGGATGCGGACCGGCTTCTTCGGATCGGCCGAGACGAGTTCGACCCGGCCCCGGCTTTCCGGCCGCAGTACCGCCGCACGGCAGGCATAGGCGTCCGTATAGGCGCGCCGGAACGGCCATAAATACGCCGCTGCGGTCATCGGCGCGGCGTTGAAGATGAGCTGCACGTCAGGCAGCGCGACGTCAGGACGGCTTTTGACGAATCCCATATTGCCGCTCGGCAATTCGCTCGCCGGACCTTCGCCGTTGAGATAAGCGCGCGCCAGCGCCGGCACGATACGGTCGAAGCGCATGGCGCGATGAAACGCGCCCGGCTCCTTGCGCTGGTAGGCGACGCTCGCCGAAATATGATCCTGCAAATTCTTGCCTACGCCTTGCAGCGCCACTTTCACGGCGATGCCGTGAGCGCCGAGCTCGGCCGGATCGCCGATGCCGGAGAGCATGAGAAGCTGCGGCGAGTTGATGACGCCGCCGCAAAGGATCACTTCGCGCGCGGCATGCGCTGCGACCGTTGCGCCATGCCTTTCATATGCGACGCCGGCGGCGCGGCGTCCGTCGAAAACGATCCTCGTTGCAAGCGCGTTGGTCTCGACGGTGAGGTTCTTCCGTTCCAGGGCCGGCCGCAGATAGGAGTCCGCGGCGCTGCAGCGCCGCCCGTTCTTCACCGTCATCTGCCAGACGCCAAAACCTTCCTGCTGCGCGCCGTTATAGTCGGGCGTCGCCTTGTAGCCGGCGGCGAGCCCCGATGCCGCGAACGCATCGACCAGCGGGTCGGAGAACGTGGTCATTTGCGTCGCCAGCGGGCCGTCGCCGCCGCGATAAAAGCTCGCGCCGCCTTTCCATGATTCCTGCCGGCGGAAATAGGGCAGGACGTGGGCGTAGGACCAGCCGTCAAGGCCATAGGAGGCCCACCGGTCATAGTCGCCCGGGTTGCCGCGCACATAGGCCATGGCGTTGATCGAAGAGGAGCCGCCAATGACGCGGCCGCGTGCGCATTCGAGGCCGCGGCCGCCGGTCGTGGCCTCGGGCTCGGCGAAATACATCCAGTCGTGCTTGCGGTGGAGGAGAATCCACGGCCAGCCCAGCGGAATCTTGATCCAGGGATCGCGATCCCAGCCGCCGGCTTCAAGGAGCAGAACGCGCGTGCCCTTGTCCTCGGACAGTCGCCCGGCCAGCGCACAGCCGGCGGATCCGGCGCCGATGATGATGATGTCGTAGTTTCGATTGTTCGCCATGACGCAATCCGCGGGCAGCGCTCCAGCGAGCCGCCGGATACTCTGTCCACGCATAATAAAATGCGGAATTCCCGTGTACCAGCGCGAATAGGCGCGGGCTCCGGTCTGCGCGGCGCATGGCGTGTCAGGCCGCCTTGTGCAAATGCTCGCGCAACAGAACGCCGAGTCCGCCAATCGGCGCGCAGTCCATCATCGTCAAAGCGTGCCAGAGGCTCACCTGGTTGGTCGTCAGCACCGGCTTGCCGAGATCGCGTTCGAGCCGGTCGATGATGCCGAATGTGCTCCAGTTTCCGCAGGCGAGCATCACGGCGTCGGCATCCGGCCGGTCGATGCGCCGGCCGAGGTCGTAGGCGGATTGCGGATCGAGAAGCCCGATATCGAGATTGCGCACGTGACCGAGCGCCGCCTGCGCCAGAACCGCAAATCCGTTGGCTTCGATGAAGGCGGCAGCCGTCCTGTTGACGGCTTCGCTCCACGGCGCGCCGAGTACGACGCGTTTTGCGCCAAGCAGGCGCAGCGCTTCAAGGAGCGCCGTCGAGGCGGTCGTCGCGGGCTTGCCGCTCGCGGCACTGATGCGCCTGGTGAGTTCCCGGTCGTAGCCGATGCCGTTGCGCGACGACGGTGCGGTTGCGGCAAAGAGGATCACATCGACATCGGCGTCGGCGAGCTTCCGGCTCTCGGCTTCGATCTCGTCAACGATGTGCTGCGTCGATTCCGCTTCCACATTGCTCAACCGCATGCGTGCGACATGCAGCGTGATGTGTTTCGGCAGCACGGTGCAGAAATCCGGCTCCTGCACCGAGTTCGACGACGGCAGCAAGAGGCCGATCCGGCGAAAGTCCTCGCGCCGCGTCATGATTCACCTGTCGCGCCGTTTGATTGCCATGCGCCGGCGCGGCGCCCCGGCTCACACTATATTTTCTTGAGGCCGCTTCGTCGACCTCGATGCCGGCCGCCGGTCCCTGCGGCGCGAACTTGGTGCGGCAGCGAAATGGGCTTTTGGCGGGCTTCGCACGCCGCCTGGATTAATATGATATGCGAAGCAGCAGTCCTGCCCGCTTTGGCAATGCCGGAGAACGTCCTTGCGCTACGACGACAACCTGACCAGCGAACGGCCGACCTTTGTCACCCACCTCGAATGTTCGGAGACCGGCGAGAAATATCCGGCCGACGAGGTTCATAATCTTTCGCGGGCCGGCAAGCCTCTTCTCGTCCGCTACGATCTTGCCGGCGTGAAAAAGGCGCTGAGCAGGGACACGCTCGCAAGCCGTCCGCCGGATCTGTGGCGCTACCGCGAATTGCTGCCGGTGCGCCGCGTGGCCGACATCGTCAGCCTGGGTGAGGCGATGACGCCTGTTCTGCCGCTGCCGAAGCTCGCGGCAAAACTCGGCGCCAGCGAGCTTCTCGTGAAAGACGAAGGGCGGCTGCCGACCGGCTCGTTCAAGGCGCGCGGCCTCGTCATGGCCGTGTCGATGGCCAAGGCGCTCGGCATCAAGCACATGGCGATGCCGACCAACGGCAATGCCGGCGCGGCGCTCGCGGCCTATGCGAGCCATTGCGGGATCAAGACCACGATCTTCTGTCCCGAGGACACGCCGGAAGTAAATGTCAGCGAGATCGGGCTGCAGGGCGCGGCGGTCTATCGCGTCAACGGGCTGATCGACGATTGCGGCAAAATCGTCGGCGAAGGCAAAGCCAAGGTCGGCTGGTTCGACGTCTCGACGCTCAAGGAGCCGTATCGGATCGAAGGCAAGAAGACGATGGGACTGGAACTCGCCGAGCAGCTCGGCTGGACCGTGCCGGATGTCATTTTCTATCCGACCGGCGGCGGCACCGGGCTGATCGGCATGTGGAAGGCCTTCGCCGAACTCGAGGCGATCGGATTTATCGGCAAGAAGCGCCCGCGCATGGTCGCGGTGCAGGCGTCGGGCTGCGCGCCGATGGTGCGCGCCTACGAGGAGGGCGTCGAACATGCCGCGCGCTGGGAAAATGCCCAGACCATCGCGTCCGGCATCCGCGTGCCGCAGGCGATCGGCGATTTCCTGATCCTGCGCGCGGTGCGCGAGAGCGGCGGCTTTGCCATCGCGGTGCCCGACGAAGCGATCTCGGCGGCGCTCGACGAAGCTGCGCGCGAGGAAGGTTTTCTGCTGTGCCCCGAGGGCGCGGCGACTTACGCGGCGTATAAGCAGAGTCTCGCCGACGGACGCGTGAAGAAAAGCGAGCAGGCGGTCCTCTTCAATTGCGCGACCGGGCTGAAATATCCGCTGCCGCCGATCCACCGCACGCTCGATCGGCACAAGCCGATCGATTTTTCGCAGTTCTGACATCTTTGCCCGGGAGGCGGACGCATTTATCCCCCTGAGCGGATCGTTTGCCTGACCGAGGAAACCGTCGAGACGCTTTATCTCCTTGGCGAGGAGCGCCGCATCGTCGGTATTTCCGGGTATGCCGTGCGGCCGCCGCAAGCACGCCGCGAAAAACCGCGCGTGTCGGCCTTCACATCGGCGGATATCCCGAAGATTCTCGCGCTTGCGCCGGATCTCGTCCTCACTTTCTCCGATCTTCAGGCCGACATCGCCGCGGCGCTTATCAGGCAAGGCGTTGCGGTCCACGCCTTCAACCAGAGAACCATTGCCGAAATCCTCGACATGATCTGCACGCTCGGCGCGCTGGTGGGCGCTGCCGGTCGTGCGGAAGCACTGGCCGATCGGCTGGCGGCGGGCGTTGAGGGCGCGCGACGGCGTGCTTCGCAACTGCCGCGCCGGCCAAAGGTCTATTTCGAGGAATGGGACGATCCGATGATTTCGGGCATCGGTTGGGTCTCGGAGCTCATTGGAGCCGCCGGCGGCATCGACATTTTTGCCGAGCTTGCCTGCTGCAAGGCAGCCAAGGACCGAATCGTCTCGGCGGGCGAAATCATCAGTCGCGCGCCGGACGTCATTATCGGCTCGTGGTGCGGCAAGAAATTTCGCCCCGAGAAGGTGATGAGCAGGCCGGGTTTTGAGCGATTGCCGGCGGTGCAGCGCGGAGCGGTCCACGAGATCAAGTCGCCGCTGATCCTGCAGCCGGGGCCGGCGGCATTGACCGATGGCCTCGCCGCGCTGGAAAACGTCATCGCCCGGTCAGCCGCTGCGATTAATCACAGTACCGCCGGGGCTTGAGAATTCGGTATAGCGCGGCAGCAAAGCTGCGTGCAAAATCGCCAGACGCCGCTTCGCGGCGCAAAAGCCCGCATCCGGAGGCGGCCTGTGCTGAAGGGGCTTCTCACTTTCGGGCTGACCCGCCGGCCGCTTGTCCTGCTTGGCCTGTTCCTTTTCGTCGTCGCCGGGCTGTTCGCCTTTTCCCGGCTCAACATCGAGGCCTATCCGAATCCGGCCCCGGTGATCCTCGAAATCACCGCGCAATCGCCCGGCCAGTCGGCCGAGGAGATGGAGCGCTATTTCACCATTCCGATCGAGGTCGGCCTCGCCGCTACCCCCGGTGTCGATGTCATCCGCTCGACATCGTTCTACGGCCTGTCATTCGTTCGCGTCGTGTTTCAGTACGGCGTCGATTATTATTTCGCGCTGACGCAGACCGCGATCAGCCTGCAGCAAAATGTCAGCCTGCCGAACAATGTCACGCCGCAGATCCAGGGCACGAGCCTGGTCGGCGAAATCTATCGCTACCAGGTGGTCGGGCCGCCGCATTTCGGGCTGACCAATCTGCGCACCGTGCAGGATTGGATCTTGCAGCGGCGGCTCCTCACCGTGCCCGGCGTCGTGCAGGTGAACACCTGGGGCGGCACCACCAAGGAATACGACGTCGAGGTCGATCTGCATAAGCTCGACGCCTATAACGTCACGCTGCCGCAGATCATCACCGCGCTCGGCAATTCGAATATCAATGTCGGCGGCCGAACCATCAATTTCGGCCAGCAGTCCGTGAATGTCCGCGGCGTCGGTTTGATGGACACCGGCGGCGCCGCCGACCTGACCCAGGGCTACAAGGTCGAGGACATCGAAAACGTGCCGCTCGCGCAATCGAGCGGCGTGCCGATCTTCGTCAAGGACATCGCCAAGGTTTCGGTCGGCACCGTGCCGCGGCTCGGCAAGGCCGGCCGCGATCACGACGACGACGTCGTGGCGGCCATCGTCATCATGAACCGCACGCTGCACACCAACGACGTGGTGGCGCGCGTCCGCGCGGAAATCGAAAAGATCAACACCGACGGCAGCCTGCCGCCCGGCGTGAAACTCGTTCCGTTCTACGACCGCACGACGCTGGTTCACGTGACGACGAGCACGGTGCTGCACAATCTCGTCAACGGCTGCCTCCTGATCTTTTTCATCCAGTGGCTTTTCCTCGGCGACCTGCGCAGCGCGATCATCGTCGGCGTGAACATTCCCTTCGCGCTGTTCTTCAGCATCATCATCCTGGTGCTGCTCAACGAAGACGCCAATCTGCTTTCCGTCGGCGCCATCGACTTCGGCATCATCGTCGATGCCGCGGTCATCCTGGTCGAGAACATCTACCGGAATTTCCAGTCCGGGCAGGACGGCAGGAATGCGCTCCTGATGCAGCTTGCGGCGCAGAAATGGGGCCCCGACCCGACGCGCTGGAGCAATATCGCAGGCTTGCGGGCCTGGAACGATCACCTGCGGATCATTCTGGCGAGCGCGCTGCAGGTCGACCGCGCGGTATTCTTCTCCACCGCGATCATCGTCGCGGCCTTCATACCGCTATTCACCATGAGCGGCGTCGAGGGTCAGATTTTCGGCCCGATGGCGCGCACCTATGCCTACGCCCTGGTGGGCGCGCTGATCGCGACCTTCACGATTACGCCGTGCCTGGCGTCGCTCTTGATCTCCGAAAACGTCATGAACGTCGAGACGGTGGTGGTCCGCTGGCTGCGGTCGGCCTATACGCCGGTGCTGCGCTGGTCGCTCAACAACAGGCGGATCACCGTCACGATCGGTGCGATCTTTCTCGTTCTCAGCGGCCTGATCGGCGCACGGCTCGGCAGCGAGTTCTTGCCGACGCTGGAAGAGGGCAATCTCTGGATTCGCGCCTCGATGCCGCCGACCATTTCGCTCGAAGCCGGCGAGCCGATCGTCAACAGGATCCGCGAAATTCTATTGCGATATCCGGAAGTCATCACCGTGACCTCGCAACAAGGCCGGCCCGATGACGGCAGCGATGCCGCGGGATTCTACAACGCCGAGTTTTTCGTGCCGTTGAAGCCATTCGACGAGTGGCCGCCGAACGTCACCAAGGACTCGCTGATCAACGACTTGCAGGCCGAGTTCGACAAGGAGTTCGTCGGCATCGACTTCAACTTCTCGCAATATATCCAGGACAATGTCGAGGAGGGCTTGTCGGGCGTCAAAGGCGCCAATTCGGCAAAGATCATCGGACCGGACCTCAAGACGCTGGAAGGGATAGCGCACGCGGCCATGCATGAAATGGCGCAGGTGCAAGGCATCACCGATCTCGGCGCCTTCTGGGTTCTGGGGCAGCCCAATCTCAATATCAAGATCGATCGCGCCAAGGCGGCGCGCTACGGCCTGAGCGTCACCGACGTCAACAATGTCGTTCAAGCGGCGCTGGGCGGGACCGTGGCGACGACGGTCCTGGAATCGGATCGCCAGTTCGGCGTCGCGGTGCGGCTCGCGCCGCAATACCGCAACAACCTCGACGCGGTGCGTGCTCTCAAGATCGGCGTGCAAACGGCCGCCGGCAATGCCTACATCCCGCTGAGCGAACTTGCTTCCATAAGCCTCGATACCGGCGCGTCCTATATTTTCCGTGAGCGCAACCAGCGCTTCGTGCCGATCAAGTTCAGCGTGCGCGGCCGCGATCTCGCCGGCGCCGTGGAGGAAGCGCAGCAACGCATCGGCGCCAACGTGAAACTGCCGTCCGGCTATCGCATCGAGTGGTCGGGCGAGTTCGAATGGCTGCAGCAGGCCAAGAAACGGCTTACGGTCATTCTTCCCGTCACGCTCATATTCATTCTCGTTCTGCTGTACGGAATGTTCAATTCGTTGCGCGACAGCCTGATGGCGCTGCTCGGCCTGCCGTTTGCCGTCTGCGGCGGCATTCTGGCGCTTTATATATTCGGGCTGGATTTCAGCATCTCGGCCGCAATCGGCTTTATCTCGCTGTTCGGCGTGTCGGTGATGAGCGGCATTCTCATCATCAACGCGTATTACCGCTTCGCGGGCGATATCGACGATCCGATCGAGGCGATGTATCGCGCTGTCGAAGAGCAGATGCGGCCGGTCCTGATGATGACCCTTTCGGCCTGCATCGGGCTTCTTCCCGCCGCCATCTCGACCGGCATCGGCAGCCAGGTGCAGCGCCCGCTCGCCACCGTGATCGTCGGCGGCATGCTGATCGGGCCGATCCTGCTGCTCATCGTCGTGCCGGCCATACAGACTTATTTCCTCAAGCCGGTTCCCAAGGCCGAGCCGCCGTCGCCGGCGGCAGGCGATACTCCACAACCATAATTTTTCGCCGGCGATGTCGGCCGGCACGCTGTCGGGTAACGTTAACGGCGCGTTGCCGCATCACCGCAACGGCCGGTTTATTCTTTTCCCGCAACGAATAATCAAGGGCTTTCCACTATCAGCGAGAGGCCGGTATCCGCCTTGCGAAGGTGGAGCGGCTGTTAAATGGGACCCGCTGGTATGCGCAACAGGGCGAGTTTTTTCCGCCGCAGTGCCAGACTTGTTTCGCGGTTTCGCGTTACGCGGCGCGGCGCGACGATGGTCGAATTTGCGCTGATCGCGCCGGCTTTCCTCGGGCTGCTCATCGCCATATTCGAGACGACGATCTTTTTGTTCGCGCAGCAGACCTTGCAAAACGCGGCGGTGCAGGCCGGCCGCCTGATCATGACCGGACAGGTCCAGAACGCCGGTCTGACCCAAAGCCAATTTGCAACAAACGATGTCTGTCCGATGGTCTCCGCGCTGTTCAGCTGCGCCAACGTGATGGTCAATGTCCAGAGCTATATAGACTTCGCCGCCGCCAATACAGCGGAACCGACCTTGACCTACAACGCCAACGGCACGGTCAGTAATGTCTGGAGCTACAATCTGGGTACCCCGGGACAAGTCATGGTGCTGCAACTGATTTATCAATGGCCGATCGTAGGGGGACCGTTGGGTTATGTCCTTCCCAGGCTCAGCAACGGCGCGGCGGAGATGATGGGCGTCACCGCGTTCCGGATAGAGCCCTATTGATCATGGCAACGAAGATGATATGCGCAATCCCGCCGTTATTTTCCGCAGTTTTGCCAAGTCGACGCGCGGCGTTGCCGCGATCGAATTCGCAATGATCCTGCCGGTGCTCGCGGTCATGTTTCTGGCGTCATTCGACGGCGCCAGGGCCATCGCCGCCTACATGAAAGTGCGCGCGGCGACCTACGCGCTGGCTTCGATCACCAATCAGTATCCGACGATCGCTTCCGCCGACATGACGCAGATCCTGGGCGCGGCTTCGGTGGTGATGGCGCCGTATAACAGTTCGACGCCATTCGTTACGGTCTCGCAGATAACGATCGACAGCACCAAGAAGGCCACAGTCGAATGGAGCGCCGCGAGCGGGGGCACGGCGCGCGTCGTCCCGTCGACAATGACGCTGCCGACGAACCTCGACGTCAAGAACACCTATCTGATCTTTGCCGAGGTGAGTTACACCTTCACGCCGCTGTTCGGCTATTTCGGCTCCGGCGGAATTACGTTTTCGGATAATTTGTACGTGACCCCGCGGAGCACGACCTGCATCGTGTATTCGCCGCAAAGTTCTACTTGCTAGAGTGAGCTTCCGGCGCTCCGGCCGGCGCTCCTTGCGTTCGGCGCATCGCATTCAAAAGACCGAACCGGCAATTGTGGACCGATCCGTGTGCTGCAAAGGCAGCGCCGGCGGCAAATGCTGTCCTTTGCATGTAAAGCCACACTCGGAAGTTTCGTGCGTCAATTCGAAATTACGGGTGGCAGAATTGTCCGAACTCGCATGTTAGGGCCATTGTCTGAGCCATTGTCTTGAGCTCTGGCTGTTCGGATCGATCCGAACCTGACGGCAGCATCGATTCCACACATATCGGGGTATCGGGGCGCCGGCATTTTTTTATTCAGGGGGCCGGCGGTCAGGCTTTATCCGGGACGGGCTTCGCGGCCCGAAGATCAATCGCTAGTTCGTAATGTGCGCCGTGTTCACAGCCTGCTCGAACATCGTCACCAGCGCGCTATTGATATCGGCCGGAGTGCTCGCGGTATAGAAAAAGTTTGGCGAAGCGCAGCTCTTAAGCGAGGCGGGGATATTCGCGATGTTGCTGTTGGCATAGCCGTCTTCGTTGTCGGCGAAGTTGGCGTTTGCGTTCGCGATAGTTTGATAGGGAATGTAGAGAACGGCGACCGTTATGCCGCGGGTTTTCATTGCCCCGCAATAATCGGTGTTATCCTCGCTGTTGGGCGGCATGACGGTCGAGGAGTTCTGATAAGGGACGGTTGCATTGGCCGTCCAGTTTTGTGACCCCCAGTTGCCGCTCGACTGGGTCTGGTAGTCCTCCGAGCCGTCGGTGACAATAAAGACATACGGCAACGCGGTCGTCGGACCCGAACCGGTGCCGACGGACGTGATTTTGGTGTTTACGGTGCTCAGCGCATTCTCGAAATGCGTGCCGCCGGAGCCAAGCGTCGCATTGCTCCCGGTGTCCAGCAGATTCGCGAGCTGCGCAGCAAAATTGGTGATCGTGCTGCCGGTAAGGCTCGTGGTCAGACCGACGGAGCAGGACGAGCTTGAACTCGGATTGGAATAACAGAGGTTCTGGATGAACGGAAATATTCCGACCTGGAATTGACTGGAGACGCCGTCGCTGGTCTCGGTCTTCGTGGCTTGTGACAGCAGCGCGTTCACGGCATTGCCCACGACATCGGCGCGCAACTGGATGCACGCTGACGTGCCGTCAGTGGAGCAGGAACTGACCTGCGAATTGTTCCAGTTTACACTGCTGCCGTTGTTCGTATTGGTTCCGGCTTGCAAAAGTCGTCGGAGTCGTCCCCAGGCGCGAAATAATGAATCCCTGGCAATAGCCGCCGGGTGACGGGTTTGTGGGTTTGCCGACTGCGGGATAAGGCCCCTGACCGCCGCCCCATGCAGTCGACGCCTGCGAGCAAGCGCCCTGCTGGGTAAAATGACAAGCGAACTGGCAACCGGTGGAATAGCCAAGGGTGCCTGTGAGGTTGTCGGGATTGACGGCCTGCAGCCGCGCTTGCTCAGCGGCGGTCGAAGGAAAGCTCATCGAGCCTGAAACGTCGATCATCAGATAGAAGTTGATGTAAGTCGGCAGCGTGTAGCTCGCCGCTGACGTGCCGCTGACCGCGACCGTGCTGTAACCCATGATCCCCATGAAGTAGGTGGGGACATTCGCCGTAAAGGAAACGGTGGAGTTGATTTTCTGACCGCTTTTCGTGACGGTCGCCGTCGGCGTGAGGCCGTTATAGCCCGTGCTTTCCGGAGACGCAGTCAAGTTTGCACTGAAAAAATTGGTTGCGAAGGTCGAGCCGCCGGAAACGGTGCCGCTGCCCGACATGCCCTTTGCGGTGGCGATGACGGTGGAATTGACGGAGACCGTTGCGAGACTGGCCGCATCGGCGGCCGCCTGCAGCTTGGTCTTGATCATCGTCGCGTCGGTATAATCGATGGCGCAACCGATCGCGGCGATCAGCGGCAGCACCGCAAGGGCGGAGATCACCGCCACATTGCCGCGCTTGTTCGCACGGAAATCCGCAATCAGGGTCCGCATCCGCGCGGCCCGGGCGTTCAAAGCCAATTTGTCGAAAAAGGCAGCAAACATCATGCATTGCTCCTGCCCTGCGGTTTTAGGCCGAATTTGCTAGGAATTCGTTACTGAATGCTTGACCACGGGGTTAAAAGTGCTTGGCTTTTCAGTGGCTTACGCCAAGCCGCCGGGCCAGGAACTCGCCGCCGTGGCGCAGCCCCTCACCGTCGATGCCATGCCCGACGCCTGGCGACAGGTGCCACTCGACGGCGACCTCGAGCGCGGCAAGCTCCTGTGTCGCCTGGAATAGCGCCTGTGGCGGGATGAGATCGTCCTGATCGCCGTGAATCAGGAGCACCGGCGGGCGTGACTTTATCCCGGCCGCGAACGCTTCCAGGTCGCCGTCGGGCGGCACAACGAGCAGGCCGGAATAGCCGACAATAGCGGCCGGCGGCACGGCGCGGCGCAGCCCGACATGCAGCGCCATCATGGTGCCCTGGCTGAATCCGACCAGCGCGAGCGCCGAAGGCGGCAAATTGTGGCGGCGAAGCTCGGCGTCGAGAAACCGCTCAAGCACGGGCGCCGCTTTGTTGACGCCGATCCAGCGTTCGTTGGGATCGCGGAACGTGAGGGGAAACCATTGCCGCCCGACCGGCGCCTGCCCGCAGGGTTCGGGCGCGTGCGGCGAAGCAAAGGTCGCTTGCGGCAGGAATTGTTGCCAGGCGCGGCCGATCTCGATCAGATCGTTGCCGTCGGCGCCGTAACCATGCAGGAACACCACAAGCTGCCGCGCCGGACCGGAGCGCGGCGCCAGCCGCGGCCCGTCAAGTGTCGCCCCGTCAGGATTTGGAGCGTCGCGTTCCGCGGCCATTGGCACCTCTTTTTATCGGCGAGATCGGTGATTTTTTTGGTGGAGCTTTCGGCAGGTTAGGCGCGCCGTCGCGGCCTTTGACGGTGCGATAATAGGTCCACAAGACGCGCGCCGCCACCGCGCGAAGCGGCCGCCACGGTTCGGCAAGCGGCACCATGTCCTTGGCGGTCGGCCGCGCTGGCAAGCCGAACGCGATACGGGCTGCCTCCTGCAAGGCGAGATCGCCGGCCGGCCACGCATCGGCATGACCGAGGCAGGACAGCAAATAGATGTCGGCGGTCCACGGCCCGATACCGTGGACCGAGGTGAGCGCCGCATGCGCCTCCTCGGCGGCAATGTCGGCGAACGATGTCAGCGCAAGCTTGCCGCGGGCGACGGCGCGGGCGATTTCCTTGAGCGCACGGATTTTCGGCGCGGACAGCCCGAGCCGTGCCAGTCGGCTTGCTCGCGCCCGCATGATGGCCTGCGGCTCGAACGGATCGAACGCCACGGCGATCCGCCCCCAGATTGCGCCCGCGCTTGCCGTCGAAAGTTGCTGCGACACGACGGTTGCGGCAAGGCCTGGAAACCCGTCCGGCCGGCGCCGCAGCGGCGGCCGTCCGCCGGCCGCAATCAGCGCGGCGAACCGCGGATCGGCCTTGGTCAGCGCCGCAAGCGCCGCTTCAAGATCGTCCTCGCTACGGATATGGGTCAGCATGTTAAGGTGTATCGCCGGTGCTCACGATCGCCAGTGTCGAGAAGCGTATCGCCGATGTACAGCCGCATCTTGCGTTTCGCACCGAGCCCGAACGGGCATCTGCATCTGGGCCATGCCTATTCCGCATTGCTCAATCTGGACATGGCGCGCGAGTTCGGCGGACGGCTCCTGTTGCGCATCGAGGACATCGACGCCGAGCGTTGCCGTCCGGAATACGAGGAGGCGATCTACGAGGACTTGCGCTGGCTCGGCGTCACCTGGCATGAGCCGGCGCGGCGGCAGAGCGAGCATTTTGACGATTCAGCGGCGGCGCTTGCCCAGCTCGAGGCTCAAGGACTGCTTTATCCAAGTTTCGAATCGCGCCGCGAGCTTGCCGCGATGGTCGCGGAACTCGACTTGCAAGGCGGCTGGCCGCGCGATCCGGACGGCGTGCCGATTTATCCGGGCCGGGCGCGCAAACTTTCCGCCGCGGAGCGCAAGCGGCGCCGCGATGCAGGCGAGCCTTTTGCGCTGCGGCTCGCCATGGACCGCGCGGTGGCGCAGACCGGCGTGCTGACCTGGACCGAAACCGGCGCCGGTCCGCATGGCCAGACCGGCCGCGTCACCGCCTCGCCGCAGATGTGGGGCGATATCGTACTGGCGCGAAGGGAATCGCCGACCAGCTACCACCTCGCCGTGGTTGTTGACGACGCCTTGCAGGGCGTGACCGACGTCGTGCGCGGCCTGGATTTGTTCTGGTCGACGAGCATCCACCGGCTGCTGCAAGCGCTGCTCGGCTTGCCGGAGCCGGCCTATCATCATCACAAGCTCATTCTCGACGATGAAGGCCGCAAGCTTTCAAAATCGACCAATGCGACCGGGTTGCGGGAATTGCGGGCCGCAGGCGCGACCGCGCTCGATATCAGGCGGATGCTCGGACTCGGCCGCTAATTGGTCTGCCATCGGCCTTGGCGCTGAAATTTGACCGATGAAGATCGCGGCCGGCCTTATTTTTTTATGCCGGCTGCCATGCCATGTCATGGCATGTTGAGAAGGGGCGGGGAGGCGCCATGGCGCGATCAAAAACCAGGCGAAAATCCGCCGCGCGATCGGCGCGGCGCCGCACGGGGACGAGCGGAGCGGCAGGCCGCGCCGAGAAAGCCGTGCTGCCCATTTTTGCTCACGACATCCGCACTGCGCTTACCGGAATCCTGGCGCTCGGCGAACTCCTGGCGAGTTCCAATCTCGGCGACCGCGAAAGGCGCTGGGCCGCCGGAATCAAGGACAGCGCCCAGCATCTCGCATCCCTCACCACGCTCGTCATCGATGCCGCGAAAGCGGACTCTGGCTCGCTGACGCTGCAGCAGGAAGTCTTCCGGCCGCGGCGGCTGATCGAAGCGCTCGGTGAAACGCTGACAGCGCGGGCGGAGACAAAAGGCCTGCGCGCGGAAGTGAAAGTCGCAAGCGATCTGCCGGATGTGCTGGTCGGCGACGCGGTGCGGCTGCGCGCCGCGCTGGAAAACCTGATCGACAACGCGGTGAAATTCACGGCGCAGGGAACGGTCCGGCTCGACGTCCGATCGAGCCGCGCCGCACGCGGGCGGGCGACGATAACATTCGCCATCGTCGACAGCGGCATCGGGCTCACTGCAGCCGAGACCAAGCGCCTGTTCCGTCCCTTTGTGCAAGCCAACGCGGAGATCGCGCGGCGTTACGGCGGAGCCGGACTCGGCCTCGCTGTCGTAAAGACCCTTGCCAAACTGATGGGCGGCGACCTGAAAGTCACCAGCACGCGCGGCAAGGGCTCGACGTTCCGCTTCACCGCGACATTGCCGGTTGCATCCGGCGCCGCGGCGGAAGATACGCAGGCACGGCCAAGCGCGGCGGCTCAGCGCCGCCTCAAAATCCTCTGCGCCGAAGACAATCCCTACGGCCGCGTCATCCTCAATACGATTCTCGCCGAGCTCGGCCACAGCGCCGATTTTGTCGGCTCCGGCGAAGAAGCCGTTGCCGCGATATCGCGCGGCTACGATCTGGTGCTGATGGATGTGACGCTTTCCGGCATCGACGGCCTCGAAGCGACGCGACGCATTCGCGCGTCTTCACAGGCGACGCGCGCTGCGCCGATCATTGGTATTTCCGGGCGGACCGAGGCCGGCGACGCCGAAGCGGCGCTTGGCGCGGGCATGAATTTTTATCTGCGCAAGCCCATCAGCCCCAGTGCGCTGAACGAGGCGATCACGGCGGCATTGCCAAGCGTAGAGTAGCGCCGCTGTCTCCGCTCATTCCCGCGAAAGCGGGAATCCATCACCATGTCTGGATCCCGCTTTCGCGGGGATGAGCGAATGATAGGGGGTGACGAGCGGATGAGAGCTATTCCGCCGCGTCCGCTTTGGCCGGTTCCACCGATCCTTCGACGATGCGAACGAGATCGGACATGATGCGGTTGAGCTCGAAATCCTTCGGCGTATAGACCGCGGCGACGCCTGCTTTGCGGAGCGTGGATTCGTCCTCGGGCGGGATGATGCCGCCGACCACGACCGGCACGCCTTCGAGGCCGGCTTGCTTCATGCGCGCGACCACGTCCGTCACGAGCGGCAGGTGCGAGCCGGAGAGAACCGACAAGCCGACGACATGCACGCCGCCCTCAGCGGCGGCCGCGACGATGGCTTCCGGGGTCAGCCGAATGCCTTCATAGACGACGTCCATGCCGGCATCGCGCGCGCGCACCGCGATCTGCTCGGCGCCATTGGAATGTCCGTCGAGGCCTGGCTTGCCCACCAGGAATTTCAGGCGCCGCCCGAGTTTCTTCGATACGCGGTCGACTTCGGCGCGGATATCGTCGAGGCCCGACGTATCGTTGCGCGCGGCGCGGCCGACGCCGGTCGGCGCGCGATATTCGCCGAAAGCGTTACGCAAGGCGAAACCCCATTCGCCGGTCGTGACGCCGGCTTTGGCGCAGACAATCGACGGCGGCATGATGTTGGCGCCGCTGCGCGCCGCTTTCCGCAAATCGTCCAGCGCCGCCGATACGGCCTTGTCGTCGCGCGCCGCGCGCCATTCGTTCAGCCGCGCGATCTGCTCGGCCTCGACCTCGTGCGGCACGGTCATGATGGTGTCTTCGCCGGCGGTGAGCGGTGACGGTTCTGTTTCCAGGAAGCGATTGACGCCGACGACAATCTGCTCCTTGCGCTCGATTGCCTCGAGCCGCGCGGTGTTGCTCTCGACGAGCTGGGCTTTCATGTAGCCCATCTCGACCGCGGCGATGGCGCCGCCGAGCTTTTCGATGTGATCGAGCTCGCCAAGCGCCGCGCTCTTGAGCTCCTCGACTTTATTTTTGATCGTGGCCGAGCCGTCGAATACGTCGGCATAGTCGAGCAGGTCCGTCTCGTAAGCCAGGATCTGCTGCATGCGCAGCGACCATTGCTGGTCCCACGGCCGCGGCAGGCCGAGCGCTTCATTCCATGCCGGAAGCTGCACGGCGCGGGCGCGGGCGTCTTTCGACAGCGTCACCGCCAGCGTCGAGAGCAAAATCCGGTAAACGTTGTTCTCGGGCTGCTGCTCGGTGAGGCCGAGCGAATTGACCTGAACGCCGTAACGGAACAGCCGCTGCTTGGGTTCGGTCACGCCATAACGTTCGTGCGTGATCTTGTCCCACAGATCGACGAACGCCCGCATCTTGCACATTTCGGTAATAAAGCGGGTCGAGGCGTTGACGAAGAACGATATCCGCCCCACGACCTCGCCGAAATCACTGACGCCGCCGGCCGCCTTCACGGTGTCGAGCACCGCAACGGCGGTCGCGAGCGCGAAAGCGAGTTCCTGTTCCGGCGTCGCGCCTGCTTCCTGCAAATGATAGGAGCAGACATTCATCGGGTTCCATTTCGGCATTTCGCGGGTCGTGAACAGGATTGTGTCCTTGATCAGCCGCATCGAGGGCGCCGGCGGGAACACGTAGGTGCCGCGCGACAGATATTCCTTGATGATGTCGTTCTGTGTCGTGCCCTGAAGCTTGTCGCGCGGCACATCCTGCTCGTCGGCAACCGCGATGTAGAGCGCAAGGAGCCACGCCGCAGTGGCATTGATGGTCAGCGACGTGTTCATCTTGTCGAGCGGAATGCCGTCGAACAGCATGCGCATGTCGCCGATATGCGAAATCGGCACGCCGACCTTGCCGACCTCGCCTTTGGCTAACGGATGATCGCTGTCATAGCCGGTCTGCGTCGGCAGATCGAAGGCGACGGAAAGGCCGGTCTGGCCCTTGCTCAGATTGTTGCGATAGAGCGCGTTCGACGCCGCGGCAGTGGAGTGCCCGGCATAGGTGCGGAAGATCCAGGGCTTGTCGCGCAATGGTTTGTCGCGCAAAGGCTTGTCGCGCATCGGTTCGTCGCGCGATGACGGGTCGCGGATTGGCTTGGCACTCTGCGGCTCTTCGCGCATCGCTCTTGCACATTAATCCGGCGCAGACAGTGTGACGCGGATTTTGTTGCAATGCAACAATTCGCTGCGCGCGCATCAACCCATTTTTAACTATCGCAGTTCGGGGGCTCTTAACGCCTATCCGGCCAGATTGGCCGCATGGACGCGCAATCCATCACGCAGCAGGACGATATCGACGCCGCCTGGCGTTTCTTTCTCGTCAACTGGATCGTCGTCGGCGCCATGGGCGCCGCGCTGGCGCTCAGCCTCGCCGTGACGGGTTTTTCGATCGACCTGATGGGCCTCGCCATTTCGGTCGGTTATGTCGGGCTTTATGCCGGATTTGCTCACGCCAATGCGCGCTCGCCGCGCCGGCGCGATCCGCAGGTGATGTTCGTTCTTGGCGGCACTGCGCAGATCGTTCTGATCACCGCGATCATGACGCCGCTCACCTATGTCGCGGCATCGACAAATCTTCCGATGCAGGACGCAAACCTCCTGGCGATCGACCGCGCGCTCGGGCTCGACTGGGCGGCCTATGTCGGCTTCGTCGACAATCACCCGACGCTCGCGGCGTGGCTCAACTACGGCTACACCATGATCCGCTGGCCGATCTTCGCCATTCCCGTCGTGCTCGCGGCGACCGCGTCTTATCGGCGCATCGAGGAATTCACCTTCGCGTTCGGCGCGGCGCTGGTCGTGACCACGATTGTTTCGGCGCTGGTGCCGGCAATCGGCGTGTATCAGCAGATCGGTCTCGATCCGGCGACGCTCAAGCATATCAATCCTGCGGCCTATCTCGACCAGTTGCGCGATCTGCCGCCGACGCGCGAGGGCGTGCTGCGTCATCTCGATCTGCTCGGATTGGGCGGCATCGTGACCTTCCCGAGCTTTCACGCGGCGTCCGCTTTCCTCTATGCATGGGCACTATGGCCGGTCAGATGGCTTCGCCCGATCGTGATCGCGGTGAACGGCCTGATGCTGGCGGCGACGCCGGCCAATGGCGGACATTATTTCATCGACATCATCGCCGGTGTTGCGATTGCGGTTCTGGCGATTGCTGCCGCGCGCCACGTCGGCGAGCTCATTGCCGCGAGGCAAATGGCAGCCGCATCGGCCGAGCCTATTCCGGCTGGCGTGCCGGCTGAGTAGAGCTGGGCTCGGCGATCGCGCGCCGCACCGCCAGCGCCATCACGATCAATGCCGCGGCAAGCCCCAATTGGGTTGTGACGTAGGGATAGATCAGGATCAGCACGCAGGCTGCGGCAAGGCCCAAAATTTCGCTTACAAAGAATCCGCGTTCGAGCGCAAAACGGATGAGAAAAGCCGCGGCGACGGCGAGCACGACGACGTCGTACATATAAAGGTATGGCGTCGCCAGCACCGTGCCGGCGACAAGTGCCGCAGCTTTGAGATCGAACGGCGTGCGGCTTCGCCACAGCCAGACCAGTCCAACGGCAATCGCGATGCTCGCGGTCACCTGGACGGTCCAGGCGAACTGTTCGCCGCCGCCATGCGCGCGCACCAGGCCGAACAGGCTTTGCAGCCGGCTGAAATCGCCCTGGCCTTCGCCGAGCACGGCCCGGCTCATGGCCGGCATGCCTTGCACGAAGGCAAGCCAGCTTGCGCTGCCGAAAGCAAACCATGACAGGGCGGCAAGCCCAACGGCGACCGCGGCTGCAACAATAATCGTCAGCCAGCGCCGGTCGGCGATCAGCACAAACGGAAACAGCACGCCGAATTGCGGCTTGTAGGTGAGAAGGCCGAGACAAAGGCCGGCGAATACCGGGCGCCGTTCCAGAAATCCAAGCGCTCCTCCGATCAGCGCCGCGGTGAGGAATCCGTTTTGCCCGGCAGTGATGTTCCACAGCGTGGCGGGAAAACCGAGCGCGACATAGAGGCCGGTGCGTCCGCCAAGGATATTGACGAGCGCCGCCGCATAAGCGGCGAGCGTTGCCAAAAGCCATCCGATGGCCGCGGCGAGATAGGGCAGGGTGGCAAGGCCCGCGGCGACGAATAAAAAGTAGGGCGGATAGTGCCAGCCGTAAAAATTCTCGAAGCCGTGGCCGACCGCACTGACTTCGGCCTGCTTTATGCCTGGAGCGTAAGCGGCCGCCGGGGCGCCATCGCGGGTCAGCCGGCCCGCGGCGTAGGTCACGACGAAGTCGTTGGCGATCGGCAGACCCTGCGCGTCGATCAAAAACTCGCCCTGGAGAAAAGTGCCGCCGAGAATGACCAGATAACCAAACGCCAGCGTCAGTCCGAT
Organism: uncultured Alphaproteobacteria bacterium; assembly: GCA_963723335.1. Taxonomy (GTDB): domain Bacteria; phylum Pseudomonadota; class Alphaproteobacteria; order Rhizobiales; family Xanthobacteraceae; genus BOG-931. The sequence goes on from CAVRQJ010000002.1 coordinate 113,772, forward strand.
GGTGCGGATCCAGCGCAGTCTGTCCTGGGCGGATGGCATCGATGCGCAGTCAAACGAAAGCCAGGGCGGGAAGACGAAAATGCCTTCCGCGCCCTGGCTTACCGCGCATTTCTTTCCGCGGGTTTAGCGTTTTATCAGTCTGAGAATGAGCAGCAGGATCACCGCGCCGATGAACGCGTTGATGACGTCGCTGATGAAGTCGCCGCCGATCGCGAGACCAAGCCGCGGCAACAGCCAGCCCGCGATGAGGCCGCCGACGATGCCGACGATGATGTCGCCGATCAGCCCGAAGCCGCCGCCTTTGACGACCATTCCGGCCAGCCAGCCGGCGATACCGCCCACGATCAGCCAAATAATAATGCCCATGTTTCTCCCCCGTTTCTCTTTCCCGGCAAGGGCGAAAGCCCCTGAGCGCTGGGTATCGGCGCATTCCGAAGCTTAGGGCTTCATTTTCGGCGTGTCAGCAGGGGCTGACACCGCCGCCCACAGGCCGCGTCATCGCCAAGTATTTATTGCGCTGCAACATAAGCTGCGGCAGACTGATGGCTCGACCGGAGTCGAGCCAGGGACCAGACATGGCCGTCGCGCAGAAGAAACCGTCCGCCGCGCCGCTCAAAGATCTCTATGAGATCGGCGAAATTCCGCCGCTCGGCCATGTCCCGGAAAACATGTACGCTTGGGCCATCCGCAAGGAGCGCCACGGGCCGCCGGAAACGGCGATGCAGTGCGAAGTGGTGCCGACCTGGCCGATCGCGGAAGACGAGGTCCTCGTCTACGTCATGGCCGGCGGCGTGAATTACAACGGTGTCTGGGCGGGTCTGGGAATTCCGGTTTCTCCGCTCGACGGACACAAGCATCCGTTTCACATCGCCGGCTCCGACGCGTCCGGCATCGTCTGGGCTGTCGGCGCGAAGGTGAAACGCTGGAAAGTCGGCGATGAAGTCATCGTCCATTGCAATCAGGATGACGGCGATGACGAGGACTGCAACGGCGGCGATCCGCTGTTGTCGCCGTCGCAGCGCATCTGGGGCTACGAGACGCCGGACGGCTCGTTCGCGCAATTCTGCCGCGTGCAGTCGCGCCAGCTCATGCAAAAGCCGAAGCACCTGCCCTGGGAAGAGGCGGCCTGCTACACGCTCACGCTCGCGACCGCCTACCGCATGCTGTTCGGCCATGCGCCGCATACGCTTAAGCCCGGCGACAATGTTTTGATCTGGGGCGCGTCCGGCGGTCTCGGCGTTTTCGGCGTGCAGCTTGTCGCCGCCTCCGGTGCCAACGCCATCGGCATCGTGTCGGACCAGTCGAAATCCGAATACGTGTTCAATCTCGGCGCCAAAGGCGTCATCAACCGCAGCGAGTTCAAGTGCTGGGGCGCGATGCCCAAGGTCGGCACGCCGGAATACGACACCTGGGTCAAGGAAGCCCGCCGCTTCGGCAAGGCGATCTGGGACATCACCGGCAAGCGCGATGTCGATATCGTCTTCGAGCATCCGGGCGAGGCAACGTTTCCGGTCTCCTGCCTGGTCGTCAAGCGCGGCGGCATGGTCGTGTTCTGCGCCGGCACCACCGGCTACAACATCACGTTCGACGCGCGTTACGTCTGGATGCGGCAGAAGCGCGTGCAGGGTTCGCATTTCGCGCATCTCAAACAGGCCAGCGCCGCCAACCAGTTCGTCATCGACCGCCGCGTCGATCCCTGCATGAGCGACGTCTTCCCGTGGGACAAGATTCCCTATGCCCACGAATTGATGCGCACCAACCGGCACAAGCCCGGCAATATGGCGGTGCTGGTCAACGCGCCGCGCCCCGGCCTGCGCAATTTCGACGATGTGGTCGAGGCGCAGGCCGGCTGATTTTCTGCATCCTTGAGGGCCGCACGGTGCGCGGACACCTCCGGATCGCGAGGACAAATCTGGTTTCGCCGCCTCTCTAATCTGCTACAATTATTTGGTCCGGGTCGGGGTTAGGGCATGTTGCCTGAACAGCGCACCGCAGCGCGAAAGCGCTTTCGCATTATTCTGGTGAAGCCGTCGCATTATGACGACGACGGCTACGTGATCCGCTGGCTCCGCTCGCCGATGCCGGCGAATTCGCTTGCCAGCGTCTACGGCCTGCTCGACGACTGCGCGCAGCGCAGGATTCTCGGCCCCGACATCGATTTCGACATCATCGCCATCGACGAAACCAATACGCGCGTGCGGGTCGACCGCATCATCGCCGCCATGCGCACGAACGGAAATTTCGGCTTCGTCGGTCTCGTCGGCGTGCAATCGAACCAGTATCCGCGGTCGCTCCACATCGCCAAGCCGCTGCGCGCCGCCGGCATTGCCGTGATCGTCGGCGGATTCCATGTCTCCGGCATGCTGGCGATGTTTCCCGATGTGATGGCCGACCTGCAGGAGGCGCTCGACATGGGCGTCACGCTGTTCGCCGGCGAGGCCGAAGGCCGCATGGACGACGTCGTGCGCGATGCCGCCGCCGGCACATTGACGCCGATCTATAATTACGTCGACGACCTGCCCGCGCTCGAAGATGCGATTACGCCGTTCCTGCCCGGCAATGCGGTGCGCAAGACCATCGGCAACGTGACCACATTCGACGCCGGCCGCGGCTGCCCGTTCCAGTGCTCGTTCTGCACCATCATCAATGTGCAAGGCAGGAAGTCGCGGCGGCGCAGCCCCGACGACGTCGAGCGCATCCTGCGCAAGAATTACGAGCAGGGCATCGACCGCTTCTTCATCACCGACGACAATTTTGCCCGCAACAAGGATTGGGAAATCATCTTCGACCGCATCATCAAACTGCGCGAGGAAGACGGCATGGATGTCCGCTTCCTCATCCAGGTCGACACGCTGTGCCACAAAATCCCGAATTTCGTCGCCAAGGCGAAGCGCGCCGGCGTCACCCGCATCTTCATCGGGCTCGAGAACATCAACCCCGACAATCTCCTTGCCGCCAAGAAGCGGCAGAACAAGATCACCGAATACCGCAACATGCTGCTTGCCTGGAAGGCGGTCGGCATCTGGACCTATGCCGGCTACATCCTCGGCTTTCCGAACGACACGCCGGAATCGGCACGGCGCGACATCGAGATCATCAAGAAGGAAATGCCGCTCGACGTGCTCGAATTCTTCTTCCTCACGCCGCTGCCGGGCTCCGAAGACCACAAAGTGCTGTGGAAGAAAGGCGCGCCGCTCGATCCCGACCTCAATAAATACGATCTCGAACACGCGCTCACGCCGCATGCCCATATGAGCAAGGCGGAGTGGGAAAAGCTCTATCGCGACGCCTGGTCGATCTATTACACGCCGGAGCATATCGAGACGATCCTGCGCCGTGCGCAGGCTTGCGGCATCAATATCCTGCGGCTGGCGCAGATTATTCTCTGGTTTGCGCAATCGCTGACGATCGAGCGCGTGCATCCCCTGCAGGGCGGCTTCGTGCGGCTCAAGAGCCGGCACGAACGCCGCCCCGAAATGCCGCGCGAGCCGGTTTGGACGTTCTATCCCACGCTCGCCTGGGAATTTTTGGACAAGCACACCCGCGTCGCCGCCGCGGCCTTCGGCATTTTCCGCATCTATCGCCGCGTCGCCGCGACGAAGCATCTGCCCTACAGCGACCAGGCAATGACGCCGGTGCGCGACGACGATACCGAGACGCTCGAACTGTTCACCCACAACCAGTCGGCGCGCGACGCGGTCGATCATGCGCGCAAGATCAAGACGCTGACGGGCGGCGCCGAACCCGCTCCGCTCATTCCCGCGTAAGCGGGAATCCAGCGCCGGGCCCCCCCTTGCGCGGGGACGGGCGGTTTACGATCCCTGTGCCACCCGTTCCGGCGTCATCGCGACGATCGCGCGCTCGCGCGCGATCGCGGCATTGAGTTCGCCGCCGTAAATGAAAATCCACGCGGTGAAATAAAGGAACACCAAGGCCGTCATCGCCGAGGCGAGGCCGGCATAATAGTTCACATAAGTGTAGGAGAAATCCGACAGGTAGCGGCCGAACACGAAGCCGCAAGCGAGCCAAAGCACCAGCGTCGCAACAATGCCGGGCCACACGGCCTCGATCGGCCGCCGCCCTGCCGGCAGCCACATATGCAGGATCATCAGGGCGACGGTGAGGACGAAAGCCGCGGCCGCAAAACGCCCGACGTCAAAATGGCTTTCAAGCGGCGCGATCCATCTCATGTAAGCGAGCGCTGCGCGGAAAATGAGCGGGCCGAGCACCACCAGAAACGCCAGCGACAGGAGGCCCAGCGCGCCGACCAGCACATAGCCGATCGATTCCAGGCGCAGGAGATACCACGGCCGCGGCTCATGGAGCCCGTAGGCGCGGTTGAGCCCGATGCGCAGGCTTTCGATGCCGCTCGAGGAGAAATAGAGCGCGAACACCGCGCCGATGGTGAGGATGTCGCCGCGCGCGGTGGTCAGCACGTCATGCATCTGGCTGGCGATGCCGCCGGCGACCTCCTGGGGCCACGCCGCCACGATCAGCCGGGCCACCTCGTCGGCGAGATCCTTCGAACCGACGATGCCCGCGATCGCGGTCACCAGAATGAGAAACGGGAACATCGACATCAGGATCGAGAGCGCAATATGGCTCGCAATCGCCCAGCCGTCGTCGGCGTTAAAGCGATAGAAGGCGTCCATGGCGACGCGGTAGCACAGGCGGATCGTGTTCAACGGCAATCGGTCTCCGCAGCCGGGCAGGCGTGATTCATAGCATAATTGGCGCGGCTCCTCCCGCCGCCGTCAATGCCGCGGGCCGTATTACACCGGCGCCGGATTTGCGCTAGGCTCGACGACCCGGCGGGTTCCGCCTCGAAGCGCAAGCGGCGGCTTGCGATCACTTCGGCGGCACAATGCATAAATCCCAAAAGAGGTTCCCCGTGACACAGTATCCCGAACTCGAGCTTTATATTGGCGGCCAGTGGAAGAAGGCCTCCGGCCAGCCGGTGCTCAATCCGGCCGACGAAAGCGTGCTGGGCACCGTTCCGAGCGCGACACAATCCGACCTCGATACCGCGCTTGCCGCCGCAGCCGACGGTTTCAAGACCTGGAGCAAAACCTCGCCCGCGAAGCGGACCGAGGTCATCCTCAAGGCGACCGCGCTGATGCGCGAACGCGTCGAGGAGATGGCGGTCGCCATGACGCTCGAACAGGGCAAGCCCATCGCGCAATCGCGCCTCGAAATCCTGCGCGGCTGCGAGATCATCGAATGGGACGCCATGGAAGGCCGCCGCACCTACGGCCGCATCATTCCGGGCGAGCCGGGCATGAAGCACATGGTGCTGCGCCAGCCGATCGGCGTGGTCGCGGCTTTCTCGCCGTGGAATTTCCCGATGAGTTCGCCGGCGCGCAAGGTCGGCGGTGCGTTGTCGGCGGGCTGCTCGATCATCCTCAAGGCGTCGGAGGAAACACCGGCCGGCGCGGTGCAGCTTGTGCGCGCCTTCCATGACGCCGGCGTGCCGCGCGGCGTGATCAATCTGGTGTTCGGCAAGCCGTCGGAGATTTCCGAGTATCTCATTCCTCAGGATCTGGTGCGGCTGATCACGTTCACCGGCTCCATTCCTGTCGGCAAGCACCTTGCCGAGATGGCCGGCCGCTACATGAAGCCTGCGATCATGGAGCTTGGCGGCCATGCGCCGGTCATCGTTTGCGACGACGTCGATCCGGCCTCGACCGCGGCAACGTCGGTGACCGGAAAGTCGCGCAATGCCGGCCAGGTTTGCGTGTCGCCGACGCGATTTTTCGTCCACGAGTCGATCTACAAGAAATTCACCGAGGCTTTCGCCGAGAAGGCCAAGGCAGTGAAGGTCGGCGACGGTCTCGATCCATCGAACCAGATGGGGCCGCTCGCCAATCACCGCCGCATCGAGGCGATGGAAATGTTCGTCGCCGACGCCAAGGCGAAGGGCGCGAAGCTTCTTGCCGGGGGCGAGCGGATCGGCAACCGCGGCTACTATTTCCCGCTCACGGTCCTGGCCGACCTGCCTGACGACGCCAAGGCCATGCACCAGGAACCGTTCGGCCCGCTGGCGCTGATCAATCCCGTGACATCGCTCGACGACGCCATCGAGAAGGCGAACGCGCTGCCCTTTGGGCTCGCGGCTTACGCCTTCACCAAGTCCGCACGCAACGCGGACCGGCTGGCGGAGGGTGTGGAGGTCGGCAATCTGTCGATCAACCATCTCGTCGCCTCGCTCGCCGAAACGCCGTTCGGCGGCGTCAAGGACAGCGGCTACGGCCGCGAAGGCGGCACCGAGGGCTTGTCGCACTACACGGTCGTGAAAAACGTGTCGCATCTGATGATGTGACACTTTCGTCCTGACCCGCAGCGACGCCGCTGGATTGCTTCGCTCGCACTGACGAGCACGCAGTACCCCTATCGTCATGACCGGGCTTGTCCCGGTCATCCCGGTGAGCGTGGCAACGCGGTGCCACCGGTATCGAGATCGCCGGGACAAGCCCGGCGATGACGGCATGCGTAATCATTCCCGACGCCGTTCTTCGAACGGCTATGCCCGGTGACGACGGCGTGCAATACGAAATTATCGTATATGATAACTATCGGGCGAAAATGATAAGCGGGGATCGCATGGACTGGCCGGTGAAAGAGACCCAATGGGCGGATCGAACGGCACGGCACTTAAAGGCCGAGCTGAAACGGGCCAACATGACCTATGACGACCTTGCCCTGAAACTCAGGAAGCACGGCTTCACTGAAACCAAGGCCAGTATCGCCAACAAGCTGGCGCGGGCGACGCTGCCGGCCCACTTTTTCGTGGCGTCGCTGGTTGCGATGGGTAAGGAAGACATCGCGCTGAAGGATATTTGATTGGCATCTTGCCGGCATAGACGCCCGGACTTCCGTTGCCGTATCGCGCGCCGGGCGATGTCTCAACACTAAAGACCGCGACATTGGAATTGCTCCAGACCACGCACGCATCCGCGCATTCCTGCATGGACGCCACGCGCGAACATCGGTTGGCGACGGCAACCAATGATGCGAGGTAGCGCGGCGACTCGATCACGCGCGGCTCCGAAAGCACTCTCTTGAACATCGATCCAAAAATCACCGCGGCCCCGCCGCCACCGGCGCGGCGTTCCTTCGCGGCGATGCGGCATCCGGGATTCCGGATGCAGTTCGGCACCTTCGTGCTGGCGATGATGGCGGACAATATCGAACACGTCATCAGCTACTGGGTGTTGTATCAGCGGTTCCATTCGCCGGCTTTGGGCGGTTTCGCTGTGCTGTCGCACTGGCTGCCGTTTTTGATTTTTTCGGTCGCCAGCGGCGCGCTCGCCGACCGTTTCGATCCGCGCCGCCTCATCCAGTGCGGCATGGGCCTGTTCATCACCGCGTCGCTCGGCTGGGGCTACTTCTTTTTGTTCGGCGGCCTGCAGATGTGGCACGCGATGGTGCTGCTCGTGATCCACGGCTGCGCCGGCGTCTTGTGGGCGACGCCGAACCAGTTGCTGCTCTATGACATCGTCGGTCCCGCCGACCTGATGAGCGCGGTGCGGCTCAACGCCACCGCGCGCTATGTCGGCGTGCTGGTCGGTCCCGCGGTCGGCGGCGTCATTCTGCTCGCGCTCGGGCCGGCCTACGGCATCCTCCTCAACACCGTGTTCTATCTGCCGCTCGTGCTGTGGCTGGTGAACGCGCCCTACGGCCCGCGCTTTCGCGGCACCGCATCGCCGCCGCCGCGCGCGGTTCGCGGCCTCGCCGACATCGTGCAGACCATCCGCGACATTGCCGAGCATCCCGTCATCATCTCGATGACGCTGCTTGCCGGCTGCTCGTCGTTCTTCGTCGGCAACGCCTATAGCTCGCAGATGCCGAATTTTGCCCAGGATCTCGGTCACGGCGACCCAGGCGTGTCCTACAGTCTTCTGCTCGCCGCTGACGCCGCCGGCGGCCTTCTCGCCGGTACCGTGCTCGAGGGCAGGGGCCTCCTGCCGCCCAGCACGCGCACCGCGATCGTACTCGCCATGCTGTGGTGCGGGGCGCTCGCGGGCTTTTCGCTGTCGACGAGCTACCCGCTCGCGCTCGCGCTTCTGTTCTCGGCGGGTTTCTGCGAATTGTCGTTCAACGCCATGGCGCAGACGCTGGTGCAGATCAACGCCCCGCTCGACAAGCGCGGCAGGGTCATCGGCCTGTTCAACATGGCAAGCCTGGGCTTGCGCGCCTTCAGCGGCGTTTCGGTCGGCCTTCTCGGCAGCTTGATCGGCGTGCACTGGTCGCTGGCGCTCTCTGCGCTCACCATGCTGGCAATCGCCGCCGGGCTTTTGGCGTTGCCGTAAGAGCGGTTCCGACGAAAAGCGCTTACGCTGCCTGCACGTCGGTGAGGAACCGCCGCACTTCGTTTTGCAGAGTCTCGGCTTCGACCGAGAGCGCATCCGCAAGCGCTTTCACGTCGACCGCAGTCGAGCGTGCGCCGGTCGAGGCGCCGGCGACGCGGCTCATGGCCTCCGAGCCCGAGCGGGCTTCGCAGGACGCGCGGTTCACGCCCTCGGCAATCGATGCAACGGCGTGGTTCTGTTCCTCGACCGTGGCGGCGACAGTCGAGGCGATCTCCGACATGTCGTCGATGATCGAGGACACCTGCTCGATTGCCTCCGCGGCATCCGCGGTCGCCGACTGAATGGCGCCGATCTGGGCTGCGACGTCCTCGGTCGCGCGCGCGGTCTGCGCCGCGAGCGATTTCACTTCCGAAGCCACCACGGCAAAGCCCCGTCCGGCTTCTCCGGCGCGCGCCGCCTCGATCGTGGCGTTGAGCGCCAGCAAATTGGTCTGGCCCGCGATCGATTGAATGAGACCGATCACCTCGCCGATGCGGTTCGCGGCAGTGCCGAGCTCCGACATCGTATTGACGGTGCGTTTGGATTCCGCGACGGCGCGGCTCGCCACGTCGGTCGACTTCGACGCCTGTGCCGCGATCTCGCCGATGGAGACCGCAAGCTCCTCGATCGCCCCGGCCACCGTCGTCACGTTGACGGAGGCGGCGCCGACCGAGTTCTCCGCCGTGCGCGCTTCGGACGACACCGCATCGGCGGCGTCGTTCATCCCGCCCGAAGCCTTCTCCAGGTCGCCCGCCGACGCCCGCAGCCGGTCGAGCGCCTGCTCGATGGAGGCGCGGAATTTCTGGATCATCGCGGCAATCGTCTCGCCGCGCCGCTCGCGCGCGGTATTGGTCCGGCTCTCGACGCCGGCGAGCCGTTCGCGCTCGATCATGTTGTCGCGGAACACCACCACGGTGCGCGCCATGGCGCCGATTTCGTCGTGGGACTCCGTCGCCGGCACCTGCACCTTGGTATCGCCCGCGGCGAGACGCTTCATGGCCGCGGCCAGATCCTCGAGCGGCGTCGTGATCGAGCGGCCGATGCGCCAGCTGCAGCCGAGCCCGATCAGCACCACCGCCATGCCGAGCCAGGTGATGAATTGCCGCGTGTGCGACCGCGACAAAGCGAGCGCGGCGCCGGCGTCGCTGGCATTGCCGCGCGCCGCGGTGATGATCTTGTCGGCCTCGGGCAGAACGCTTTCGGTGTCGTGGCTGATGAGCGAAACCAGCGGCGCGATGTTGTCGGTGCTCGCGACCCATTGCGCGAACGTATAGCTGTAGGTCTGCACCTGCTTGCTGAGCTTTTCCCTCATCTCCGGCGCGCCATCGACCGAGTCGAACAACTGGTTGAAGTGCTTGACCTCGTCGAGGAAGTGCCGTTCGGCGTCGTGGCCCTGCGTCAGCCGGTATTCGATCTCGTAACGGCGCATGGTCAGAAGCGACATCTGGAGCTTGGCGCTGTCGAGATCGGCCACCCACGACAGATCGTCGTGGATGATGTGTTCCATGTCGTTGCTCGCGGCGATCAGATTGCCGGTCACGCCCTGGCTTTCATTGAAGCCCAGCGTTTTCTGTTCGTTGACGAGGCTTTCGAAGCTGGCTTTGAGATCGCGCACCGTGATGCGCAGCGGCGTAATGATGTCCTGCTGCGCGGAGGTGAGCGAAGCCTGGATGCGGTCGAGGCATTGCATGGCCATTCTCTGGCCTTCGCCGAAATCCTTCACCTCCGCATCGGAGGGATGCGCGACGAAATCGGTGGTCGCGGCGCGCATCATCAGCAGCCCGGTCTTGAGATCGCGGCTGGCGTCGGCGACCTCGGTATTGCGATGCACGCTGTCGAAAGCTTTGCCGACTTCGCCGTCGCCGCTCAAAAAGGCGATGCCGTTGGCGAGGAAGCCGATCACCGGAATGACGCCGAGGACTACGATGCGCGAGCGCACCGAGAGCTTCGAGAAAATATTCCTGGTGAACATCGCCGATCCGATCGGACGCCAAGCACGATTCAAGTTGCGGCTGTCGCCGCGGCAACTCACGGCAGCACACCGTAAAATGGTTAAGATTTGGCAAGAATCAGCGGTAAATGGAGGGGTATTGGGCTACTTACACGGCGTTTTGCGCGATATCGGGCAGGCGGCAAATCGGGCCGCCTTGCGAGGGTACGGTGCCTCGACCGCCCGGGATTGTCGTGGATTCTGCCCGGTGCGCCGCGCCTTCGAAACACCGGTGTTTGGCTTTTGTGCACTGCACGCGTAAGCTTGGGCTCCAAGCCGGGTCGTGTATTGCTGCTCATCGGAGCCCCTCATGACGCTTGCCGATTCCCTTATGCCCGCGGGCCACGAATTGGCCGCCCCGCTCCATGACGCGGTCGCTGCCGCCGAAGCGCTTTTTGACGATGCCCGCCGCGCCGTCGCCGGCCGGGTGACGATCGAAGGCCGCCCGGTTCCGCGCATCTTCGATCGCGAGCAGCGCGCCACTCACGGGCTGGCCTGGCTCGCGACCTATGTCGAAGCCATCCGGCAGATCGAGGCCTATGCGCTGCGGCTCGCGGCGGCCGGCAGTTTCGGCGAAGTCGAAGAACTGCTGGTGCGGATCGGCGCCGGCGAATATCTGGCGCAGCTTTTCGGCGGCATTCCGATGAGCCAAAGCGAGATCGTGCGTCTGTCCGATCTCGGGCTGAGCGCAGCCGCGGTCGCGGCGCGCGTAACGCCAGCCGTTGAACATCTCATCGCCACCGGCAATACGGCGGCCCGCCGTGCCCGGCTCGTCGAACTGATCCGGCAGAACCGCGACGTGACGGTCGGCGCCTGCGGGCTGGAGGACACGCTCGATTCGATCCGCGAGGAGATGCGCAAGTTCGCCGACGATCGCGTCACGCCTTACGCGCAGCAATGGCACCTGAAGAACAATTACATCCCGCTCGACGTCATCGCGCAGATGTCGGAGCTTGGCGTGTTCTCGCTCACCATCCCCGAAGACTACGAGGGCATGGGGCTTGGCAAGGAGTCTATGTGCGTCGTCTCCGAGGAATTGTCGCGCGGCTATATTGGTGTCGGTTCGCTCGGCACCCGCTCGGAGATCGCCGCCGAACTGATTCTTGGTTCCGGCACCGAAGATCAAAAACGCAAATGGCTGCCGAAAATCGCGTCCGGCGAAGTTTTGCCGACAGCGGTCTTCACCGAGCCCAATACCGGCTCCGATCTGGCGTCGCTGAAGACGCGCGCGGTGCGCCAGGGCGATATCTATAAAGTGTATGGCAACAAGACCTGGATCACGCATCCGGTACGCGCCGACCTGATGACGCTATTGGTGCGCACCAATCCGGCCGAGACCGGTTATCGCGGGCTCTCCATGTTTCTCGCCGAGAAACCGCGCGGCGACGACGCCAATCCGTTTCCCGCACCCGGCATGTCCGGCACCGAGATCGAGGTGTTGGGCTATCGCGGCATGAAGGAATACGAGATCGCCTTCGACGGCTTTGTGGTGAAGGTGGAGAATTTGCTCGGCGGGGTCGAGGGCCTCGGCTTCAAGCAGCTTATGCAAACTTTTGAGGCCGCCCGCATCCAGACCGCGGCGCGCGCCATCGGCGTGGCGCAGGCGGCGATGGAGAAGGCGCTGACCTACACCACGGCCCGCATCCAGTTCGGCGAACCGATCGCCAATTTCCCGCGCGTCTCCGACAAGATCGCCATGATGGCGGTCGAGATCATGATCGCGCGGCAACTCACTTATTACGCCGCGCGGCAAAAGGATTCCGGGCGGCGCTGCGATCTCGAGGCCGGCATGGCAAAACTTCTCGCCGCGCGCGTCGCCTGGTCCGCGGCCGACAATGCCGTGCAGGTCCACGGCGGCAACGGCTTTGCCCTCGAGTTCCCGGTGTCGCGCATCCTCTGCGATGCCCGCATCCTCAACATTTTCGAGGGCGCCGCCGAGATCCAGGCGCAGGTGATCGCGCGGCGCTTGCTCGACGGATCGAACTAGCGCGCGGCGCGCAGGCTGCCGGGTTGACGGTGATGTTCACGTCAGTGAATGTCGCCCGGTGGAAACGCTCAGAGCGAAGCCTTTTGGTGAAGGACCTCTTCCCGATTCGGGGCAGGCGTGGCTGCGGCTTGCCGCGACCATGCTTGTCTCCGCCATCGGCGGCGTTGGGATGTGGTCGGTCGTGGTGGCGCTTCCGGCGGTGCAGGCGGAATTCGCCGTTCCCCGCGCTGAAGCTTCATTGCCGTTCACAATGGCAATGGTTGGGTTTGCCGTTGGCGGCGTGATCATGGGCCGGCTCCTCGATCTAGCCGGAATTCTGGGACCACTCGCGGTCGGCGCGGTGGCGCTGAGCCTCGGCTATCTCGGCGCCGCCAGCGCCGGCAGCATCGTTGTATTCGCTCTTTCGCACGCCGTGATCGGGTTCGGCAGCTCCGTGACGTTCGGTCCGTTGATGGCGGACATTTCGAACTGGTTTATTCGCCGCCGCGGCGTGGCGGTGACGCTGTGCTCATCCGGGAATTACATCGCCGGCACGATATGGCCGCCGCTGGTGCAGCATTCCATCGCACTGTACGGCTGGCGCGCGACCCATGTCGCCATCGCGCTGTCCTGCGGCGCGACGATGCTCCTGATCGGCCTCATCGCCTTGCGCGGGCGGGCGCCCGCCGTGCCGGCGAATGTGAGCGCTGCCGCCCGCTCCGGCACGCCCGCGATGCTTGGCCTTTCATCCGGCGCGCTGCAAATGCTTCTGGCGCTGGCGTCGGTCTGCTGCTGCGTTGCGATGTCCATGCCGCAGGTTCACATCGTCGCCTATTGCGGTGATCTCGGCTATGGCGTCGCTCGCGGCGCTGACATGCTGGCGCTGATGATGGCGTTCGGCATCGTCGGCCGCGTCGGCTCCGGATTTATCGCCGACCGGGTCGGCGGCTTGTGCACGCTGATGCTGGGATCGGCGCTGCAGGCCGTCGCGCTGCTGCTCTATCTTTTCTATGACGGGCTCGTTTCGCTCTACGTCATCTCGGCGGTGTTCGGCCTGTTCCAGGGCGGCATCGTTCCGAGCTATGCCATCATCGTGCGGGAATATTTTCCGGCGAAGGAGGCCGGCGCGCGCATCGGCATCATTCTGATGACGAGCTTGTTCGGCATGGCGCTGGGCGGCTGGATGTCGGGCTACATTTTCGATTTGACCGGTTCATACCGGGCCGCGTTTTTCAACGGCCTGGGCTGGAACGCGGTCAATGGCGCGATCGTCTTGTGGATGCTGTTCCGGCGCCGTCCGCGCATCGCCTTTGCTTGAGGCCGGCTCGGCCTTTGCGGCGAGTAATTATTTCACCGGCTCCTTGAGCAGCAGCCCGACATTGCCGGACAGGATGCGTTCGCCGTCCGCACCGAGCGCGCGAATTTCGGCAACGAAATCGCGCACCACTTCGCGCTTCCGGATTTCCTGCGGATAGTCGGTGGCGAACACCATCCGCGCGGCCGGAATTTCGGCCAGCCCCGCCTTCACCGCGCCGATGCCGCCGGCAAAGCCTGCGGTGTCGAACACGAGATTGTTGCGGATATAATAGTCGAAATCTTTTTTGCCCTTGACGCCGTGCCGCGCGTTGCCGGCTGTGCCCCAAAAATTCTTGTCCTGGAAGCAGCGGATGCGGGCGAGCATTCCGGCAATGCCGCCGGACAGATGCGCGACATGGACGGTGAGCGCGGGGTGGCGGTCGAACACGCCGGAATTGATCAGGCGGATCGTCGCCATGATCAGCGAGAATTCGCGGCCCACGGCGCGCGCGGTGTCGTAACTGTCGAATTGCTCCGCGCGATTGAGTTTGAGCGCCGGATGCACGAAAACAAACATGCCGAGCTTCTCGACCTCGCTCCAGAATGGCTCGATCGACGGATCGTCGATCCATTTGCCGTCGAATTCCGAGGTGATGGTTACGCCCTGGCAGCCGAGTTCATGCCGGCAGCGATTGAGCTCCTTCAGTGCCGCCGCGCCGCCGAGCGGATGCGCATGCGCTGCCCCGATGAAACGGCCGGGATAATCGCGCTCGGCCTTCTTCGCCTTGTCGTTGACGAACCGCGAAGTCTCGATGTCGGCACACATGCCCGCGGCGCTGGTCAGCCATGCGGCATCGATGCCGGCGAGATCCATCATCCGCACGTGCTCGTCGAGATCGTAGAGCAGCGAATGCACCGTATAGCTCGGCGCGCCCGAGGCGTCGTAGGTGAGCACGAGCCGGTCGCCCGGATCGTCCTTGATCAGTTCGCGCGGCGTGAAATGGTGCTGGAAATCGACGATCATTGCGGGGGCCTCTTGTTGCAGAGTTCTCTTATCGCATGTGCAGCCTTTCGTCATTCCGGGGTCGAGCGAAGCTCGAAGCCCGGAATCCATATTCGCTGACCTGTGATTATGGATTCCGGACTTGCCGCTTTGCGGCAATCCGGAATGACGGCTACACTATCGTTCATGGCAAATTTCATGTCGCATATCGGGGTCCCGATCGCCATCGGCGCGGTCGCGATCGTGCTGCTGCTCGGGCTCGTCAACATGATGATGGGCGGTTCGGGCAACACGTCGCAAAAACTCATGCGCTTGCGCGTCCTGCTGCAGGCCATCGCCATCGGTGTGATCATGTTCACGCTCTGGGTGATGGGGAAGTAGGCCCCGCGCAACCACCCTGGCTCCGGCGGCATCATGGTCAAGCTCAACAAAATCTACACCCGCACCGGCGACGACGGCACCACGGGGCTCGGCACCGGCGAGCGCCGCAAGAAATATGACTTGCGGATCGCCGCCTACGGCACCATCGACGAGACCAATGCCGCCATCGGCGTGGCGCGGCTGCATACCGGCCGGGATGCCGCGCTCGACGCGGTATTGTCGCGCATCCAGAACGACCTGTTCGACGTCGGCGCCGATCTGTGCACGCCTGACGCCGGTAACAAGCCTGACGCCGGTAACAAGTCTCGCGCCGCGCGGCTCACGGTGACGGCGAACCAGGTGGCGTGGCTTGAAGGCGAGATCGATCGCCTCAATGCCGATCTGTCGCCGCTTAAGTCCTTCGTGCTGCCGGGCGGCAGTCCGGCCGCGGCCTATCTGCATCTCGCCCGCACCATTTGCCGCCGCGCCGAGCGTCTGATTGCCGAGCTCGCCGGAAAAGCAGGCGAGCCGGTGACGCCGGAAGTGCTCAAATACGTCAACAGGCTTTCCGATTATCTTTTCGTTGCGAGCCGCTATGCCAACGAAAATGGCGCGCGTGACGTGCTCTGGAAGCCCGGCGAGAATCGTTAGGAGACGACACGGATGGGCCGGCTCGACGGCAAAGTCGCGATCGTCACCGGCGCCGCAAGCGGCATTGGGCGCGCCAGCGCGATCCTGTTCGCACGCGAGGGCGCGCGCGTCGCCGTCGCCGATCAAAACAGCACGGGATTGCACGAAACCGTAACCGCCATCAGCCGGGACGGCGGCGAGGTGCAAGGCTTTGACGCCGACGTCGGCAAGGAAGACCAGGTCAAGGCCGTCATCGACAGCACGCTCACGGCCTTCGGCACGCTCGACATCGTCTATGCCAATGCCGGCATTCTCGGCGGCCCGACGCCGCTCCTTGAACAGACTGTGGAGCAGTGGTGGCAGATCCTGCAAACCAATCTTCTCGGCCCGTTCCTCGCCATCAAACATGCCGCCCCGCATATGATCAAAAAGGGACGCGGCTCGATCGTGCTGACCGCGTCCACCGCGGGACTGCGCGCCGCCGCCGGCAGCGCGCCCTATAGCGCAAGCAAGGCCGGCGTCGTCAGCCTTGCCCAAACCGCGGCGAATTCGCTGTCCGGCACCGGCGTGCGGGTCAACGCGATCTGCCCGGGATTGATCGAGAGCGGCATGACAAAGCCGATGTTCGAGAGTGCGCGCGAACGCGGCACCGCCGCCAAAATCGGCCAGCTCAATCCGCTCCTGCGGGCGGGCGCGCCGGAAGAAATCGCCGCCGTGGCGCTGTTTCTCGCCAGCGACGAGTCATCCTACGTCAACGGCCAGGCTTTTGCCGCCGATGGCGGGCTGACCTCGACGCTGCCTTTCACCCGCCCGATCCGTTGACCGCAAGGGCTATGGCCGATAGGTTTCGCACCGCAGCATCGCCGCCGATCCGGACAGCGGCTACGCGCAATAAAGAACAGCCGGACGCAGCCATACAACAAATAAAGCCAAGCAATTAAGCCAAGAAGTTAACCCATGAAAATCCTCGTGCCCGTGAAACGGGCGATCGACAAGGACGTGAAAATCCGGGTCAAGTCGGACGGTTCCGGCGTCGAACTCGGCAACGTCAAAATGTCCATGAACCCGTTCGACGAGATCGCCGTCGAAGAAGCGCTCAGGCTCAAGGAAGCAGGCAAGGCGACCGAGATCGTGGTCGCCTCGATCGGGCCGCAGCAGGCCGCCGAGACCATCCGCACCGCGCTCGCCATGGGCGCCGACCGCGGCATCCTTGTGAAGGTCGATGGCGTGGTCGAACCGCTCGCGGTTGCGAAAATCCTCAAGGGTATCGCCGAAGCCGAGCAACCCGGACTTATCATACTCGGCAAGCAGGCTATCGACGACGACAGCAACCAGACCGGCCAGATGCTGGCGGCACTGCTCGGCTGGCCGCAGGGCACCTTCGCATCCAAGGTCGCGCTCGACGGTGACGCGCTCCAGGTCACGCGCGAAGTCGACGGCGGCCTGCAAACTGTGAAACTCAAAATGCCGGCGATCGTGACGACGGACTTGCGCCTTAACGAACCGCGTTATGCGTCGTTGCCGAACATCATGAAGGCCAAGAAAAAGCCGATCGACGAAAAGACCGCCGCCGATTACGGCGTCGATACCAAGCCGCGGCTTGAAGTGGTGAAGACATCCGAGCCGCCGGTGCGCAACGCCGGCGTCAAGGTCAAGAGCGTCGGCGAACTCGTCGAGAAGCTCAAAGATGCGGGGGCGATCTGATGCCCACTCTTCTTCTCGCGGAGCACGATAACGCGTCACTCAAGGATGCGACCAATAAAGCGCTCACCGCCGCCAAGGCGCTCGGCGCCGAAGTGCACATCCTCGTTGCCGGGCACAATTGCAAAGCCGTTGCCGACGCGGCGGCGAAGCTCGACGGCGTGACCAAGGTTTTGCTGGCCGACGCCGCGCCTTACGCGCACATGCTGGCCGAGCCGACAGCGGCACTGATTGTCGCGCTCTCCGGTCCCTATGAAACGATCATGGCGCCGGCGACGACGAACGGGAAGAACATCATGCCGCGGGTCGCAGCCCTGCTCGACGTCATGCAGATTTCCGAAATCATCAAGGTCGACGGGCCGGACACGTTCGAGCGCCCTATCTATGCCGGCAATGCCATCCAGACGGTGCGGTCGACCGACAAGAAGCGCGTCGTCACCGTGCGCACGGCGGCGTTCCAGGCGACGGGCGAGGGCGGTTCGGCGCCGGTCGAAAATGCCGCTGCCACCGCCGATCCCGGCCTTTCCGGCTTTGTCGGCGAAGAACTGTCGAAATCGGAGCGGCCGGAGCTGACCTCGGCCAAGATCATCATTTCCGGCGGCCGGGCGATGCAGAACCGCGAGAACTTCACCAAATATATAGAGCCCGTTGCCGACAAGCTCGGCGCCGCGATCGGTGCGTCGCGCGCCGCAGTCGATGCCGGCTATGCGCCGAATGACTGGCAGGTCGGACAGACCGGCAAGGTCGTGGCGCCGGCCCTTTATATCGCGGTCGGCATTTCCGGCGCGATCCAGCATCTGGCCGGCATGAAGGACTCCAAGGTGATCGTGGCGATCAACAAGGACGAGGAAGCGCCGATCTTCCAGGTCGCCGATTACGGCCTGGTGGCCGATCTCTATACGGCGTTGCCGGAACTCGCAGCCGAGCTCGATAAGGTTAAGCGCTGACCGAAACTGGCGCGAAGGGCGAGATCGTCGTAGAAGGTGAATTGAGATGGTCGAAGTCAAGGAACGCCCGAAGGCGCGCAACGAGCAGACCAACGCAATGGCTCATTCAGTTCGCAAGATCGGAGTCGTCGGCGCCGGCCAGATGGGCAACGGCATCGCGCATGTCTGCGCGCTGTCCGGCTATCACGTCCTTCTCAACGACATCGCCGTCGACCGCATCACGGAAGGGCTCGCCACCATCAACGGCAATCTGGCGCGCCAGGTCAGCCGCCAGCGCATCAGCGACGAGGAACGCCAGGCCGCGATCAAGCGCATCGCGCCGGCCAATACGCTCGAAGATCTCCACGATTGCGATCTCGTCATCGAGGCCGCGACCGAGCAGGAAGACGTCAAGCGCAAGATCTTTTCCGCGTTGTGCCCGGCCCTGAAGCCCGAGACCATCGTCGGCACCAATACGTCATCGATCTCGATCACGCGGCTTGCCGCCTCGACCGACCGGCCGGAACGCTTCATCGGCATTCATTTCATGAATCCGGTGCCACTGATGGAACTGGTCGAGGTAATCCGCGGCATCGCCACCGACGACACGACCTTCGAACTGACCAAGCAGTTCATCACCAAGCTCGGCAAGCAGATCGCGGTGTCGGAGGATTTCCCCGCGTTCATCGTCAATCGCATTTTGCTGCCGATGATCAACGAGGCGATCTACACGCTTTACGAAGGCGTCGGCAATGTCGAGGGCATCGACAAGGCAATGCGGCTCGGCGCCCATCATCCGATGGGACCGCTCGAGCTTGCCGATTTCATCGGACTCGATACCTGCCTGTCGGTGATGCAGGTGCTGCACGAAGGGCTCGCCGATTCCAAATACCGGCCGTGCCCGCTGCTGGTGAAATATGTCGAGGCCGGCTGGCTCGGCCGCAAGACGCAGCGCGGCTTCTACGATTACCGCGGCGAAAAGCCGGTGCCGACGCGCTGAAGATTTTCAGGACCGCCCGCGTATTGCGATGACAGTCCAATCCGCGTCTTACGTTTCATCGTCACCCAAAGTCACCGAGATGCTGGTCGTGCCGGTCGCCGGGCACGATGGCATGCTGCTCAACCTGTCCGGCGCGCATGCTCCGTTCTTTACCCGCAATGTGGTGGTGCTCCGCGACAATGCCGGCCACACCGGCGTCGGCGAGGTCCCCGGCGGCGAGGAGATCAGGCGCGTTCTGGAAGACGCCCGCCCTTTGATCGTCGGCCGTCCGATCGGCGCCTATAACGACATCCTCAACGCCATGCGCAAGCGCTTCGCCGATCGCGATGTGGCAGGCCGCGGCTTGCAGACTTTCGATCAGCGCGTGACCATTCATGCCGTCACCGCGGTCGAGGCGCCGCTGCTCGACCTGCTGGGCCAGTTTCTCGGCGTTACGGTTGCGGCGCTGCTCGGCGAAGGCCAGCAGCGCGACTCAGTCGAGATGCTCGGCTATCTGTTCTACATCGGCGACCGCACCAAAACCGATTTGCCCTATCGCAGCGAGCCCGATGCCAGGATCGACTGGTTTCGCCTGCGTCACGACGAGGCGCTGACGACGGCAGCGATTGTGCGTCTCGCCGAAGCCGCGCACGCGCATTACGGCTTCAACGACTTCAAGCTCAAAGGTGGAGTCCTGGCGGGCACAGCCGAGATGGAAACCGTAACCGCGCTTGCCGAGCGCTTTCCGCAAGCCCGGATTACGCTCGATCCGAACGGCGCATGGTCGCTCGAGGAAGCCATCCGCCTGTGCAGCGGCAAGCACGATGTGCTCGCCTATGCGGAAGATCCGTGCGGCGCCGAGCGCGGCTATTCCGGCCGCGAGATCATGGCGGAGTTTCGCCGTGCCACCGGACTGCCGACCGCGACCAACATGATCGCGACCGACTGGCGGCAGATGGGTCATGCGATCGCGTTGCAATCCGTCGATATCCCGCTCGCCGATCCGCACTTCTGGACCATGCAGGGCGCGGTGCGGGTGGCGCAGATGTGCCGCGATTGGGGGCTGACCTGGGGCTCGCATTCCAATAATCACTTCGACATATCGCTGGCGATGTTCACGCATGCGGCGGCTGCTGCGCCGGGCAGGATCACGGCGATCGATACGCACTGGATCTGGCAGGACGGCCAGCGGCTGACGAGAGAGCCCCTGCGGATCAAGGATGGAAAAGTTGCGGTGCCGGAGAAGCCCGGTCTCGGCATCGAAATCGACGACGATCAGTTGCAGAAGGCGCACGAACTCTACAAAGCGCACGGGCTCGGCGCCCGCGACGACGCCTTGGCCATGCGCTACCTGATCCCCGGCTGGGTTTTCGACAACAAGTGCCCGTGCATGGTGCGCTGACGACGGGCTGCGCCTCCGCCGGCTGCGGCGCAACTTCTACGATCGCTGCGGCGGCAAAGCCCATGCCGATACGTTGATCGTTTTCATTCGTCATTGGGAGCGAAGCGAAGCAATCCAGAAAACTGGCTGGATTGCTTCGTCGTTTTGCTCCTCGCAATGACGCCTGATTACGCCGCCGCGGACATTTGCGGCGCGGTTTCGCCCCAGCACGGCAGTGCCGAAACGCGTTCGAACCAGCCGCGCACATGGGCATAGGGCGCGACCGGCATTCCGGCGCCCTGGGCGTGGAACAGCGGCGCCGCGACCGTGAAATCGGCGATCGTGAGTGCATTGCCGACAAGATATTTGTGCTTCGCCAGGTGTCCGTCGAGCACCTTGGCTTCCTTGTTAAAAGCTTCGGTGGCTTTGGCGACCGCAGTCTGGTCGGGTGCGCCGAGATGAACGAATTTTTTCACCAGGTTTTCGAATGTCAGCGGCCCGCAGGCTTGCGCGCCCCAATGCGCGAGTTCCCAGCATTGCCACCGGGTGATATCGGCGCGGCTGCGCGCATCGTTCGGCCAAAGCGGAGTAGGGCTTTTGCTGGCGATGTACTGCATGATCGCGTTCGATTCCCACAGCGTGAAGTCGCCGTCGACCAGCGTCGGCGTGCGGCCGCTCGGGTTAAGCGCCAGATAGGCGGGTTGGTATTGCGCGCCCTTCGTCAAATCGACGAACTCGAATTCGAGCGGCATTTTCAGATACGAGGCCAGCGCCCGCACCTTCCAGGTGTTCGGCGAAGCGGGAAATCCGTAGAGCTTCATGGTCAACTCCTGTGGCTGGTGACAACGATCTCCCTCTCCCTATTTACGGGAAGAGGCATTTTTATTCGCAGCATGAGGCGGTTTTGGGTTGCTGGTATGACGCTTTTGTATCGGTGACGGCGCCTTCGTATTTGTCGTGATGACGGACCCACGCCATCGAGAATTTCAGCCCATCCTCGTCGCGACCTTTCGGCGTGATGTCGAGAAAGTGGTACGCACCGATGAACATATCGAGGCCGCGGCCGTAGCTTGAATAAGTGTGGAAGATCGCGCCGGCTTTGTCCTTGTAGAATGCGCTGGCGCCCGGCATTTCCTCGCTCGGAAACTCGGTCATTTCGTAGTTGTATTCGACCTTGCCGGCGGCTTTCTGCTCCGCTGTCGCCGATACGTGATAGTCGAAGTTAAAATCGTTGCCGAACGACGACACCCATTTGAATTTCCAGCCCATGCGCTTCTTGAACGCTTCGATCTCTTTCAATGGCGCGCGGGAGACGACGACGAACGACACATCGCGTTGCGCCAGATGGACCGCGGCGCCGTCGAAATGATCCGCAAGATAGGAGCAACTCGGGCAGCCGGCTTCCCAGCCCGGTCCGAGCATGAAGTGATAGACGATCAGCTGGCTCTTGCCGCTGAACAGGTCCGCGAGCGTCTCCTTGCCGTTTGGTCCGTCGAATACGTAGTTCTTCTCGACTTTCTCCCACGGCAATTCGCGCCGCTTCCTGCTCAGCGCGTCGCGCGCCCGCGTAAAGGCTTTTTCCTCCGCGAGATGCGCCTTGCGCGCCGCGATCCATTCGTCGCGAGAAACGATTTTGTGCGGTTGCATGGTGCACTCCTCTGCTTTCGTAGGCCGGATTGAGCGCAGTGAAATCCGGGCAAGGCGGTCGCGGGTTTCGCTTTGCTCAATCCGGGTTACAATTCAGGCGAACATCTTTTCCATCTTGTCGAGTGCGCCGGCCCAGCCGCCCTGATGGCGGTCACGCGCATCGGCGTCGAAGAATTGTTCGTGGGTCAGTGTCATCAGCGAACCGTCGCCGTCCGGCTTGATGTCGACCGTGACCAGAGATTCGCGCTCTGGCGTTGTTTTCCACGCCCAGGTGAAGACGAGCTTCCTGTCCGGCACGACTTCACGGAAGACGCCGCTGACGTCGTGGATTTCGCCGTCCGGCGTCCTCATCACCCAGTTGAAGGTGCCGCCGGCGCGCGGGTCGCACGCAACGGAGAGAACCTTGACCTCGCCAGGCCCCATCCATTGCTTCACTTTTTCCGGGTCGGTCCACGCCGCGAAGACTTTTGCGGGCGGTGCCTTGAGCCGGCGCTTAAGCGTGAGGCTTGGTTTGACGGCAGTTTGGGTGGACATGACTCTTGTTCCTCCAAAAATGCGGCAAGGCGATCGAGCCGCGTGGACCAGAATTTTTCGTAGCGGTTGAGCCACTCGAACGCGTCGCGCATTGGCTCGGCGTCGAGGCGGCAGGCGACGGTGCGTCCGGTCTTGCTGCGCCCGACAAGGCCGGCATCCGACAGCACTCCGAGATGCTTCATGATCGCCGGCAGTGACATCGCAAACGGCTTCGCCAGTTCGCTCACCGAAAGCTCGGGGTTTTCGGCAAGCCGCATCACCAGCGCCCGGCGCGTCGGGTCGGACAGCGCGGCAAACGTGCGGTCGAGGGCGGCGTCTGAAAACTTAACCATATGGTTTAGTATCAAGCGCGCGAAAGGGTGTCAACCGGGCCGTCATTCCGGGGCCGAGCGAAGCGAGGCCCCGGAATGACGAGTAAGTGATGGTTCCGATTCACTCGTTTTTAAACGTCGCGGCGTTTATTGACGGGCATGGACCCGTCGAACCTTATCACTGCGTTTATGGGCGCCCAGACCGGCATGCTGCAGCTTGCCGTTGCGGCGCGGCTTGAACGCATGGGTGCCGATCAGGCTTCCTCGGCCGCAAAGCTGATCGGCGCCGCGGAGCAGAGCTTTTCGCCGCTCGCGAGTCTCCCCGCCAATATCGGAACAAATCTCGACGTCAGTGCCTGACTGGAGCAGGGCGGATCAGTGGCCCGCCTGGCTTGCCGGGGCTGAACCGGCCGCCCGGAGATATTGCGTACTCGCGGGTTTGTGACTCTTGTGTTTCGCCGCCGCCGCGGGCCCGGCCAGAGAAATCGTTGCAACGATCAGCGCGAAGGCCGTCACGGCACTTGTCAGAATACGCATCGCTCTCTCCCGTCAGATCGGTGTCAGCACGATTGGCAGAGCCTAATCCGCCGCGCGCTCATCCGCCAGACCGGGTGACGCCGCGACACGGTTCTGGTTTGCCAGCAGGATGACAAGACCGATCAGCGCCGTTGCCGCCATCATCGCGAAAATCGGCAGGCTGGACGACGAATGTAAAAGCCCGACGCCGGTCGAGGCCAGCGCGCCGATGCCCATTTGCAGAAAGCCGAGCAGGGCCGAAGCGCTGCCGATGTTCTTGCTGAACGGCGCCAGCGAAATCGCCGCCGCGTTCGGATAGGCCAGCCCGCAGAACGGCAGATAGAGCAGCAGCAGCCCGACATTTGCCGCAAGCCCGTACCAGCCGAACACGGTGCCGGTCAGCACGGCCAGCATGATGACATTCTGGCAGATCACCGCAATGCGGAAGATCTTGCGGTCCTGATGCCGCCGCGACAGCCAGATGTTGAACTGGCTGCCGCCGATGAAGGCGCAGGCGATGGCCGCGAAGATGAGCCCGAAGGTTCGCGGATCGACATGAAACGCGCCGATGAAAATGATCGGCGCGCCGGTCACGTAAACGAACAATCCGGCGAACGCGAAGGCGCCGCCGATGGCATAGGTGTGAAACTGCGGCAGCGCGAGGATGTGCAAAAATTCCCGCACGACCGCGCCGGGCCGCAGCGATATGTCGGGGTCGGGCTTGTGGCCTTCGGGAAGGACGAGCCAAAGCAGCGCCATCATGAGGAGCGCATAAGCTGCAAGAATGGCAAAAATCCACGGCCAGCCGATTGTGGTCGTGACATAGCCGCCGATCGTCGGGGCGAAGAACGGCGAGACGCTCAGGACCAGAATGAGCAGCGACAAGATTTTAGCGCTTTCCTCCACCGGGAAGAAATCGCGCACCATTGCAACGGCGCCCACTTGCGCCGCGCAGCCGCCGACGGCCTGCAGCAGGCGGAACGCAATGAAGAGACCGGGCGAGCGCGCCGTCATGCAACCGATCGAGGCAAGCACGAACAGGCTCAATCCGCCGTAGAGCGGCCTCTTGCGGCCGAAGCGGTCGAGCAACGGCCCGTAGAAAAGCTGCCCGAGCGCGAGGCCGATGAAATAGCCGGATACCGAAAACGAAATCTCCGATTGCGTCGTGCCGAGATCGTGCGCGATCTGCGGAAAAGCAGGCAGGTACATGTCGATGGAAAACGGGCTCACGGTGGAGAGCGCGCCGAGGACCAGAATGATTATGAGATTGCCGCGGCGGGAACGATTCATTGGGGTGCTGTCATTCCGGATTGCCACACAGCGGCAAGTCCGGAATCCATACTCACAGGCCAGCGACTATGGATTCCGGGCTCCTCGCTTCGCGAGGCCCCGGAATGACGAAAGATGTGACTGCGGTCAATCGGAACTGCCAATCGCCGCACTGACGAGCTTCACGCCGTCATCGCTCGACCATTCCGCCGGCCCCGCCATGGTGCCGATCTCGCAGCCGGAGCGGTCGACGATCAGCGTCGTCGGCATGCCGAAGGCTTTGCCGGCGGATTTGAGATCCTCGAACACGTGCGCGCTTGGGTCGGTGTAATAGGCGAGGTGGCTGATGCCGACGTCTTTGAGAAACGCGAGCGGCTTTTCCGGATTGCGGGTGTCGATATTGACGGCGACCACCTCGAAGCCGGTGCCGCCGAGTTTTTCCTGCAGGGCGTCGAGCGCCGGCATTTCGCGGCGGCATGGCACGCACCAGGTGGCCCAGAGATTGAGGAGGACGGTGCGGCCGCGCCAGTCGGCGAGCGTTTTGTCGTGGCCGGCGGCATCCTTGAAGGCGACATCGGGCACGCGGAACGGCGATTGCGCCACCGCCAGCGCCGCGACCTCGCCGTGCACCAGAGGAGCGATCCGTTTGGCGGTATTAACCGCGGCCTGACAGGCCGCATCGGCCGGATTGCCTCGCAGACGGGCAATCCCGTATACCCCCGCTAGCACAGCCATGCTCGCGCACAGCGTCATGACGCCGTAGGCGATAAAACGGCGGCGGCGGACCTTGTAATAGGGCTCGGCAGGCAATTCGGTCATTGGTGGCACATTCTCTTGCGGCAAAACTTTGGCGGACGCATCATGAGCAACAAAATGTGGGGCGGACGCTTCGGGTCGGGGCCTGACCCGATCATGGAGGACATCAACGCCTCGATTCACTTCGACCGGCACCTTTACCGGCAGGATATTGCCGCGAGCAAGGCGCATGCGGCGATGCTCGCCAAAAAGGGCATCATCACGGCGAAAGATGCGAAGAAGATCGCTCACGGTCTAGACACGATCCTGTCAGAGATCGAGGACGGCAAATTCGTCTTCAAGCGGGCGCTGGAAGATATCCATATGAATGTCGAGGGCCGGCTCACCGACCTGATCGGGCCGGCGGCGGGGCGGCTGCATACCGCGCGCTCGCGCAACGACCAGGTCGCGACCGATTTCCGGCTGTGGGTGCGCGACGCGATCGACGGTATCGATGCGGCGCTTGCCGGCTATCAGCGCGCGCTGGCGCAAAAGGCGCTCGAACACGCCGCGACCGTGATGCCGGGTTTCACCCATTTGCAGCCGGCGCAGCCGGTGACGTTCGGCCATCACCTCCTCGCTTATGTCGAGATGGCGGCGCGCGACCGCGGCCGCTTCGCCGATGCACGCGACCGGCTCAATGAAAGCCCGCTCGGCGCCGGCGCGCTCGCCGGCACGTCGTTTCCGATCGACCGCGCCATGACCGCGAAGGCGCTCGGCTTTGCGCGGCCGATGGCGAATTCGCTCGATGCCGTCGCCGACCGTGATTTCGTGCTGGAGACGCTGTCGGCTTGCGCGATCACTTCCGTGCATCTGTCGCGCTTCGCCGAGGAGATCGTGATCTGGTCGTCGCCGCTCGTCGGGCTTCTAAAGCTGTCGGACAAATTTACCACCGGCTCCTCGATGATGCCGCAGAAGCGCAATCCCGACGCCGCCGAACTGGTGCGCGCCAAGACCGGCCGCATCGTCGGCGCGCTGACGGGGCTCCTCGTGGTGATCAAGGGCCTGCCGCTCGCCTATCAAAAGGACCTGCAAGAGGACAAGGAAGGCGCGATCGATGCGATCGGCGCGCTCACGCTGTCGCTCACGGCGATGACCGGCATGGTGGCCGACATGACGCCCGATATTTCGCGGATGGAGGGGGCAGCCGCCGAGGGCTTTTCCACCGCGACCGATCTTGCCGACTGGCTGACGCGCGAACTCAAACTGCCGTTCCGCGAGAGCCATCACATCACCGGCCGGATCGTCGCCAAGGCGGCGGCTTTGGGCGCCCCGCTCGACAAGCTGCCGCTAAAAACCATGCAGGCGATCGAGCCGCGCATCACCAAGGCGGTGTTCGCCGTGCTTTCGGTCGTCAATTCGGTGAAAAGCCGCGCCATCGAGGGCGGCACGGCGCCCAACAATGTCCGTGCCCAGGCCCGGCGCTGGCTCAAGCATTTGAAAAAGCGGCCATAATTGTTTGGCAATGGGTTGCCGACACAATGTCGCCGCCACGGTTTAATATGCCTGTCGCGAGTAGGGTTTTGGGGAGCGTGTTTTGACCCGGATAGGACTTCCGCTCATTCCCGCGCAGGCGGGAATCCAGCGCTGGGCCCCCGCTTTCGCGGGGACGCGCGGTCGGGCGTTGGCGCTCGCCGCGGTGTTTGCCGCCGCGCTCGGCCTGTCGGCCTGCGGCCGTAACGGGCCGCTCGAATTGCCGCCGGGCCCGGCAACGCCGGGCGTCCCGACCACGCAATTGCGCTCGCCCGACGGCACGCCTGCCCCGGGCTCGTCGGAGGATGCGGCGCTGAAAACGGGTTTTGACGCCAACGGCAATCCGGTGGCGACGCCCGGCCAGAAACGGTCGTTCATTCTCGATCCGCTGCTGCAATAGCCATCGTCATTGCGAGCGAAGCGAAGCAATCCAGTTCGGCACGGGACGCTGGATTGCTTCGTCGCTTCGCTCCTCGCAATGACAGGAAACATGCTCTAAACACGTGTCATGCATCATTTCGCTTATCGCGGCGGCGTGCTTCATGCCGAGGCGGTCGATCTCATAAAGCTGGCCGGCGCCGTCGAGACGCCGTTCTATTGCTATTCGAGCGCGACCATCGAGCGGCACTATAAGGTCTTTGCCGGCGCCTTTGCCGAGACCGATGCGCTCGTCTGCTACGCCATGAAGGCCAATTCCAATCAGGCCGTCATCGCGACGCTGGCGAAGCTTGGCGCCGGCGCCGACGTCGTCTCCGAAGGCGAACTCCTGCGCGCACGGGTCGCCGGCATTCCACCGGACAGGATCATGTTCTCCGGCGTCGGCAAGACCGCGCGCGAACTGGCGCTCGCCGTCGACGAGGGCATTCTCTGCATCAATGTCGAATCCGAGCCGGAGCTCGAACTGCTCTCCGCGATCGCCGCCGCCAAGGGCCGCACCGCGGACATTTCGATCCGGGTCAATCCCGATGTCGATCCGAAGACGCACGCCAAGATCGCGACCGGCAAGGCGGAGAACAAGTTCGGCATTCCGATCAGCCGCGCGCGCGCGGTCTATGCGCAGGCGGCAAAGCTTCCGGGCCTGCGCATCGTCGGCGTCGACATGCATATCGGCAGCCAGATCATCGAGCTCGATCCGTTCGGCGATGCGTTTGCGCTGCTCGCGGATTTTGTCGGCGCGTTGCGCGCTGATGGCCACACCATCGGGCACATCGATGTCGGCGGCGGCCTCGGCGTTCCCTACGATGAAAGCATCGAGCCGCCGCCCGATCCAAAGGCGTATGCCGCGATCGTCAAGCGCGCAACGCACAATCTCGGCTGCAAGCTCATCTTCGAGCCGGGCCGGCTCATCGTCGGCAATGCCGGCATCCTCGTCACGCGCGTGCTCTACGTGAAGCGCGGCGAAGCCAAGACTTTCATCATCGTCGATGCCGGGATGAACGACCTGATCCGCCCGACACTCTATGAGGCGCATCACGGCATCTGGCCGGTGCGCGAGAGCCCGTCCGGGAGCCCGCGAATCACGGCCGACATTGTCGGGCCGGTCTGCGAGTCGGGCGACTTCCTCGCACTCGGCCGCTCGATTACGGAGCCTGAGCCCAACGATCTTCTCGCCGTGATGACGGCCGGCGCCTATGGCGCGGTCCAGGCCGGCACCTACAACACCCGCCCGCTGGTGCCCGAAGTGCTTGTGCGGCAACGCGAATGGGCCGTGGTGCGGCCGCGCCAATCGGCCGAAGAACTGATCGGCATGGACCGGCTGCCGCCGTGGCTGTGAGCTGGCGCTTATCTTGCACTTAAGCGGTAATTGAGCGGTATGTGAGCGGTTTTGCCGGCGCAAATGTGCCTCAAACCGGCCCTCATGTTACGCTGTGGTGATGCATCCGCGCAACGGCGGCGAATGACGGAGCAGGTGTGACCGAAGAGCCCCATTCCGCGTCTGGCGCAAAGCGCGCCGGCGGTGCCGGCCGATCCGGGCCGCGCGGCGCTTGCCGCCGCTGTCGCGCGGGCGCGCTGGACGATTTTCTGGGAGCGGCTGTGGCCGGCGCTCGCCACGCTTGCGACCGCGATCGGACTTTTTCTTGCGCTGTCGTGGCTCGGGCTTTGGCTCTGGCTGCCGCCGCTGGCGCGCGCGGTCGTTCTCGTCGGGCTTGCCGCGGCGACGGTGTGGGCGGCGTTTCCGTTCGTCGCGCTGCGCATGCCGGGCGCGCGCGATGCGCTGTCGCGGCTCGATCGCGGCTCGGGCCTGCGCGCACCGCCCGGCGACCGCGATCGCCGATCAGCTCGCGGTCACGTCGAAGGATCCCTATTCGCTCGCGCTGTGGAACGCCCATGTCGATCGCGCCTTGGCGGCGGCGCGGACGCTGAAATCCGGCGCGCCGTCGCCGCGGCTTGCCTGGCGCGATCCTTATGCGCTGCGCGCGCTGGTGCTGATCGCCTGCATCGCGACGTTTCTCGCGGCCGGCGGCGAACGCTGGAAGCGCGTCGCCGCGGCGTTCGACTGGCAGGGCGCGGTGCTGCCGGCGAATTTCCGCGTCGATGCCTGGGTGATGCCGCCGCCTTACACCGGGCGGCCGCCGGTCATCCTGCCGGGCATTCATCCCGGCGAGCCGGCGAACGCGAGCGTGCTGGCCGAGGGTCCGATCAGCGTGCCGGTGAATTCGACATTGATCGTGCGCTCGACCGGCAAGCTCGGGCTCGATGTCGCCGCGACCGGCGGCGTCACGCCGGCGGCGGACGACGTGAAAGCGCCGGCCGGCACCGAAGAGCATCGCTTCAAGATCACGGCCACCGGAACGGCGGTGCTGCGCGGCGCCGGCGAGAATCTGGTCTGGCCGTTCAATGCCATTCCCGACAAGCCGCCGCTGATCGCGCTGACCAAGGATCCGGAACAGCAGAGCCGCGGCTCGCTGTTGCTGTCCTATCACGTCGAGGACGATTACGGGGTGAGCGAGGCGCACGCCACGTTCGCGCGCAAGGCCGACGATCCGCCGAAACCCGGCGAGGCGCCGAAAACCGCGCCGCGCCCGCTCTACGGGCCGCCGGATTTCGCGCTGGTGCTGCCGCAGGCGCATGCGCGAAACGGCAACGGCCAGACCATCAAGGATCTGACCGACCACCCGTGGGCCGGCGCCGAAGTGACGATGGTTCTCACCGCGCGCGACGACGGCGGCAACACCGGCAAGAGCGAGCCGGCCACGTTCCGCCTGCCCGAGCGCGCTTTCACGAAACCCTTGGCGCGCGCCTTGATCGAACAGCGGCGCGATCTGGCGATGGACGCCAATACGCGCCCGCTCGTCATCACCGCGCTCGATGCGCTCGCCATCGCGCCGGAGCATTTCACGCCCGACGCCGGCGTCTATCTCGGCCTGCGTTCGATTTTCTGGTCGCTGGTGCGCGCCAAGAGCGACGACGATCTGCGCGATGTCGTCACCCGGCTATGGCAGATGGCGGTCGGGCTCGAGGACGGCAACATATCCGACGCGCAGGACGCGCTGCGCAACGCCGAGAACGCGCTGCAGCAGGCGCTCGACCGCGGCGCCAGTGACGACGAGATCAAGGCGCTGATGGATCAGTTGCGCGCGGCGATGGACCGCTTCATGCAGGCAATGGCCGAGCAGCAGAAGAACGGCCAGCAGCTTGCCCGCCCGCTCGATCCGAACACGCGCGTACTCAGCCAGCGCGACCTGCAGAACATGCTCAACCGGCTCGAGCAGATGGCGAAGAACGGCGCCAAGGACGCTGCGCGCCAGTTGCTGCAACAGCTCCAGCAGATGATGGAAAATCTGCAGATGGCGCAGCCGGGCGACGGCGACGAGAGCGACGACATGATGTCGGCGCTCGACGATCTCGGCGACATGATCCACCAGCAGCAGACTTTGCGCGACCGCACCTTCAAGCAGGGCCAGGATCAGCACCAGCAGGGTGCGCAGCGCGGCCAGCAGGGCAAGCCCGGCCAGCAGCAGCGGCCCGGCGACCAGAACGGCAATGCGATGGGCGAATTGCGCCAGGGCCAGCAGGCGCTGCGCGACCGGCTCAACCAGTTGCTCGATCAGTTGCACAACCAGGGCATCGGTCAGGGCCAGGGTCAGGGCCAAGACGGCCAGCAGGCGCCGGGCCAGGGACAGAGTCAGGGCCAAGGCCCCGACCAGCTCGATCAGCTCGGCCGCGCCGGCGACGCGATGGGCGATGCCGCGGGCGAACTCGGCCAGGGCAATTCCGACGACGCGGTCGAATCGCAGGGCCGCGCGCTCGACGCCTTGCGCAAGGGCGCGCAGGGCCTGGCGCAGAACATGCAGCAGCAGATGGGGCAGGGTCCCGGTCCCGGCCGCAACGGCCGGCTCGGCCAGTCGCGCGCGCAACAGGACACCGATCCGCTCGGCCGGCCGCTGCGCGGCCACGATTACGGCGACGATTCCTCGGTGAAAGTTCCCGGCGAGATCGACGTGCAGCGCGCGCGCCGCATCATCGAGGAATTGCGCAAGCGCTTCGGCGACTTCGCCCGCCCGCAGGAAGAGCTCGACTACATCGAGCGGCTCCTGAAGGATTATTGAGCGCGCTACTTTCCTCCCCCGCGAAAGCGGGGGAGGGGGACCATGCGAAGCATGGTGGAGGGGGCGTGTGACTCACCGCTTCGCCTTTCGTCGAAGAATAATCGTGGAGTTCGGCGCCCCTTCCACCGCGCTGCGTGCGGTCCCCCTTCCCCGCTATCGCGGGGCAGGATGCCAGTTCCCCCGCGTTGACACGCCGCGCCATCGGCCTATTTTAAGGGGGTGTTCCGAGGGGTGCCCGAAAGGGCTGAGAAAAACCCTTTGAACCTGATCCGGGTCATGCCGGCGAAGGGACGGAAACTTCGGCCAACACCCGCCCCTTGAAATCCGCCCGCATCCCGATTCGCGCCACCGCGCGAGCGCATAGGAGTGCATCGATGAATAAGCCTCTCTCCGAATCCGAACTCGCAACGCCGAAGGTCACGACCGGCCCGATTGCCGGCTCCCGCAAGATCTATTCGTCGCCGCAAGCGGCGCCGGATCTGCGCGTGCCGCTGCGCGAGATTCCGCTGACGGAGGGTTCCGGCGAGGAGCCGGTGCGGGTTTACGATCCGTCCGGCATCTATACCGACAACGATGTCGCCATCGACGTCGAGAAGGGCTTGAAGCGCGCCCGCACCGCATGGGTGAAGGAGCGCGGTGGCGTCGAGGAATACCAGGGCCGCCCGATCCAGCCGGTCGACAACGGCAACGTCACCGGAAAACATCTGGCGCGCAATTTCCCGAATACGCCAAAGCCGCTGCGCGGCACGGGCGATGCGCCCATCACGCAACTCGAATGGGCGAAAAAGGGCGTCATCACCAAGGAAATGATCTACGTCGCCGAGCGCGAAAATCTCGGGCGCAAAAAGATGCTCGACGTCGCGCAGGAACGCCATGACGACGGCGAAAGCTTTGGCGCCGCGGTGCCGCTCTTCGTCACGCCAGAATTCGTGCGCGACGAGGTGGCGCGCGGCCGCGCCATCATCCCGTCCAACATCAACCACGGCGAACTCGAGCCGATGGCGATCGGGCGCAACTTTCTCACGAAAATCAATGCCAATATCGGCAATTCCGCCGTCACGTCTTCGGTGGAGGAAGAAGTCGAGAAAATGGTGTGGGCAATCCGCTGGGGCGCCGACACGGTGATGGACCTCTCCACCGGGCGCAACATCCACAACACCCGCGAATGGATTTTGCGCAATTCGCCGGTCCCGATCGGCACCGTGCCGATCTACCAGGCGCTGGAGAAGGTCGACGGCGATCCGGTCAAACTCGACTGGGAGTGCTACAAGGACACGCTGATCGAGCAGTGCGAGCAGGGCGTCGATTATTTCACCATCCACGCCGGCGTGCGGCTCGCCCTACATCCACCTCACCGCCAACCGCGTCACCGGCATCGTCTCGCGCGGCGGCTCGATCATGGCGAAGTGGTGCCTGGCGCATCACAAGGAAAGCTTCCTCTACGAGCGCTTCGACGAGATCTGCGACCTGATGCGCAAATACGACGTGTCGTTCTCGCTGGGCGACGGCTTGCGTCCCGGCTCGATCCGCGACGCCAACGACCGCGCGCAATTCGCCGAACTGGAAACGCTCGGCGAACTGACCAAGGTCGCCTGGAAGAAAGGCTGCCAGGTGATGATCGAAGGCCCCGGCCACGTGCCGCTGCACAAGATCAAGATCAATGTCGACAAGCAGCTCAAAGAATGCGGCGAGGCGCCGTTCTACACGCTGGGCCCGCTCGTCACCGACATCGCGCCGGGCTACGACCACATTACGTCTGCGATCGGCGCGGCGATGATCGGCTGGTTCGGCACCGCCATGCTCTGTTACGTCACGCCTAAGGAGCATCTCGGGCTGCCGGATCGCAATGACGTGAAGGACGGCGTCATCGCCTACAAGATCGCGGCGCATGCCTCCGATCTCGCCAAGGGCCACCCCGCGGCGCAACTGCGCGACGACGCGCTGTCGCGCGCGCGCTTCGACTTCCGCTGGATCGACCAGTTCCACCTGTCGCTCGATCCCGACACCGCGCTCAAATACCACGACGAGACGCTGCCCAAGGACGCGCACAAGGTGGCGCATTTCTGCTCGATGTGCGGGCCGAAATTCTGCTCGATGAAGATCACGGCCGACGTCCGTGAATACGCGTCCGGCCTCACCGACAACGAAAAGGCCGCGCTTTATCCCGATGCAGCGAAGCAAGGGATGGAGGAGATGTCGAAGAAGTTCATCGACATGGGGGCACAGGTTTATGTCGAGGCGGACAAGGCGAAGGAAGCGAATAAGGCGCTGTGACTTGTAGGGTGGGCAAAGGCGCAAAGCGCCGTGCCCACCTGACCATCGGGTGAGGCAACCTCGTGTCCCGCTATCGTCGCGCCAAAATCGATGGCGGGACATTTTTCTTCACCCTCGCGCTTGCCGACCGGACGAGCGATCTCTTGGTTCGCCACATTGATCGGCTTCGGCGCTCTTATGCTGTCGTCCAGGAGCGCTTTCCTTTCGAGACGCTCGCAATCTGCATCCTGCCCGATCACCTTCACGCGCTTTGGCAACTGCCCCGGGACGATGCCGGCTTCGCGTCGCGCTGGAGCCGGTTCAAATCGGCCTTCTCGCGTGGCCTTCCGGCATCGGAAACGCGTTCCGCCAGCAAAATAGCGAAACGCGAAAAAGGTATTTGGCAACGTCGCTATTGGGAGCACGCGATCCGCGACGATACTGACTTCGAGAGGCATGTCGATTACATCCATTACAATCCCGTGAAGCACGGACTCGTGACGCGTGTTGCCGATTGGCCGCACAGCAGCTTCCACCGCTATGTCGAGCGGGGCGCGTTACCCGTGGATTGGGGCGGAGACGCGAAGGATGTCGCACGATGCTTCGGCGAATGAGCGCGTGGGCACGGCACTTCGCGACTTAGCCCACCCTACGTTTGCTTGCTATATAAGGCCAAGCCATCGAGCGCTCACCGCTATGAGCGCTAGCACCACAAGTGCGATGATTGCAGACAGGCCAAATGCGCCTGCCTGAAACTCGCCGTAGCGGATAAAGAGAGAGGGATCGGTCATGTCATACCTCGCCGTTAAAAAAATCATCGGCGGATAAGACAAAGAATTTGGAACACGCTTTTACTCAGAGGGCAACGCACACTCACCGGCCGCAGTGACGTCTAAGCACCGCCCGGGCAAGTCTTTTCAATGCGGTCGTCAGTCATCCGACGGCAAAATTTCGCGCGGTTTTCCACCGAATAGAATTTTCGCCTCTTTTCGAGATTCGCGCCAGCAGGCCATGCCGGAAAACGCCCGCGCGTTACTGCCCGACCGGCATCGGCGGTCGGGGGCCTGGTCCGGCGGCAGCGCGCCGGTATCGGTGCGCAGGTATTCCGGAAAGCGCTTGATCGCGGAGAGCGGCGTCGTCGCCGCTCGTCAGAAATGACAGAGCGCCGCCTCGCCCCTTACTTCAGCGTCAACACCAGTCCGCTCAAATCCAGGCTGACGATAAGGCCGGTCTGCTCGCCGGCAAGCGTCAGGACGGCGCCGTTCTGGTTGGCGAGGACCACGCCCTGCGCGCCTTTGATGATGGCTGCGCCGCCGCCGCCCTGGCCGTAGACGCCGTTGACGTCGGACGGACGGTGGATATTGGTGACGGTGCCGCGAAGACGCGTCTCCGAGGCGCCGAACGTGAAGCCGTAGCTCAACCCCCCGATCGACAGCGGATAGCTCCGGCCCTGGAACGTCAGCACGCCTTCGCCTGCCGAGCCGCCTACGACGAACCCGGCCTTGAAGATGCGGATGCTGATCGTGCCGTCGTCGGCGCTGGCCACCGACGCCGCGCCGACAAGCGCCGCGATGGCGAGGAAACCAACTCTCAATCCCGACAAGATTTGCATCGTGAGTTGTCCCTCAAATCAAAAGCGCCGCGGTTCTTGAGCACCGCAGCTCTTGGCGATTCGGCACTGTACCCCGGCGTCATGACGGGCGCTATGACCGGCGCCGTGACGTGCGGAATGCCTCGTTCTCCAAGTCAGCGTTTCCTACTGCCCGACCGGCAGCGGCGGGCGCGGGGCCTGGTCCGGCGGCAGCGCGCCGGTATCGGTGCGCAGGTAGTCCGGAAAGCGCTTGATTGCGGAGATCAGGTCATGGCCCGGCGACGGCGTGTCGGCCTGCGCGCTCGCTTGCGGCTCCGCGGCCGGCGGCTGCGCTGCGGCGGCGTCTTCGCCAACGACGGGCACGGATTTGATTTCGATCGGCGCCGCCGGCGCGATCGGCGCAGCGGTTGATTGCGGCAGCGGTTGCGGCGCGGGATCGGCGTCGCGCGGCGTCGCAGCGACGATCGCCGTGCCGGCATCGGACGGTCCACGCGGCGCGTCGGCGACCGGCGGTTTTGGGGGAAGCTCGGCCTGGCGCGGCGGCGGCGCCGGATGCGCGGGGACAACGGGCGCGGTCTTGGCGCTCTTCGCCAGCGCGGCGCGCACCTGGGCTTCGAGCGAGGGTGCGGGCGAAGGCGCGGGTGAGGGCGCAATTGCAGGTGATTGACGCGCGACGTTCATGACGGGCTTCGCCGGCGCGACGGCGCCAGTGTTGTTGGAGCCAGCGTTGCTGTCGCGTTGCGGCGCCGCAGCGTCTTTGGCTGTGTCGGTAGGTTGAGCCTTCGCCTGTGGCGCAGCGGCCGACGCGCTCATGGGAGACGTGCCGGAGGAAGGCTGCGGGTCGAGCAGATTCGCTGACGGCGCGACGACAACGGCGGGAGCGGCAGGCGGCACATTAGCTGGCTGCACGATGGCAGGCTGTAAGCTCGCCGGCTGCACCGGAGCCGGTGTCTGGCTCATGAAAAATCCGGTGACATGCGCGATGATGAAGCCGCTCGCCGCCGTGGCCATGCCAGCGACGCTGATCTCGAAGAATTTGACGATGAAACGCGAGAAGTGCGACTGCTCGGCCAAAACGGAGATCCCCAGATATTCGCCCAGACATT
Source organism: uncultured Alphaproteobacteria bacterium (assembly GCA_963723335.1). Classification (GTDB taxonomy): domain Bacteria; phylum Pseudomonadota; class Alphaproteobacteria; order Rhizobiales; family Xanthobacteraceae; genus BOG-931. The sequence goes on from CAVRQJ010000002.1 coordinate 150,397, forward strand.
CGGCTGTATGGCAGCGATAGAAACGGCCCTTATGGGGCGAAATTGAGATGACGGCGGGCTCCGGAACAGCCGCCGCGATCACACTTTCATCATTGGATTTACGAGACGTTACGCGGCGCGGGGCGGCCGCGGGACGTCGTCATGCCGCAACACCCGCGATCGATGTCGTCTCAATCTCCCACACGTCATGTCCGCACGTGTTGCGGGCATCCACGTCTTTGAAGCGTAGCCAGGAAGACGTGGATGGCCGGGACGAGCCCGGCCATGACGGTCGGGTGAAACGTGCGCCTCCTGCGAATCATCGTCGGGATCGCGCCGCTGCCACGAACAGCGCAGACTGTCGCCTGACGAAGAAAGCCCTGTTTTGTAGGCCTAAGACCGGGGCAGGAATATAATCGCATTTATATACTTGACATAAGTACGAATATATTCCTAGGATTACTGACCTCATCGAGGTTGGCTCCCCGGACTGTCAGGTGTGTGAGTGCGTTTCATCTAGAAAGGTGAAACGTGATGAAAAAAGCGGCGCTATACTTCCTCACCTCTTGGGGAAGGCTCTGCCATGGCTACACACGGCAAATCAATCGTTCAGCAATTCGAGGAACAGTTTCAGCCGCACGAGAGCGGTTCTTTAGTCTTGCTCGTAGACAACGCAACCCACGCGCAATATTGCGAGTGTCATATTCGCGCGAGCCGATTGGTAGCTCTTTCGACCATCGACGCGTCACTCGATCCGTCGCAACCTGGTTACAAAGCCAATCGGCAGGTTTTGGTAAACGCGCCAGAATTTCTGCGGATGAAAAGCGACGCACTAAAACATCGAACATTCAGCAACATCGTTGCAGAATACGTACCCGGAACGGACCATCCACTCAAGATTATCGGCGGACAGCACCGGATCGAAGCCATCCGACATGCAGTCCAGAGCAAAATCGACGAACTTCAGGGTGTAAAAGTCTACTTCGGTCTTAATATGGCGCAGCGATTAGACGTTCAAGAAATATCCAATACCAACTTAGACATTTCAGGTGCTCTGCTTGACCGCCTGAAGGAAACCTATCGCGGGTCATCGCTACGTGATTGGTGTCAAGACGTTGGCCTTTTGAAAGCTGATCTGGACTTTAGCGATAAGACCGGGCGCGGGAATTTCCCGGTTCATCTGGCCCGAACTTTTATCGCCAATTTCTATTTGGGGAAAACAATAGACACGAAAGATTTTGGGCAAACTGAAACAACGCCGCTGCTCTATAGGGCAGGTAAGGATGAAAGTGCATGGGACGATTTTCTATCCGATCATCCCGACATTTATAAGGATAAAGAATTGAAAACAGCCGGCAAGGAGTTTGCTAAATTAGTTGAGGCACAACGGAAAGCGTTTTCTGGACAGAAGGGTGCGGCCGATTCGACAGAGAAGGCTCTCAATGCTGCGGTATTGTCGGCATGGGCTTTTGCGGCCGGGCTATTTCAGAAAAATCAGCAGCGGCTAAGGCGGCACTATGCCTTAGCTAATACGACCGGCACTGACCCCCTAAACGCGAAAGCTTTGGCCACGGGAAAGCACAGGACCGATTTAACCAGCTACCGGGGTCTTGGTTATCGCACCGATGCACGCGAGCGTGCTCAAATGGTGGAGCTATTCAATATTCTAGCCGAGAAAGACACGAAGATTAATTCGCAGAATGTGAAAGCGGCAATATCGCTTTATTTTGGGAAAAAGAATCTTTTGGACGCTCAAGATTTGCTGAGTAGGGCATAGGCCGTGAGCGACATTGACCAATTTGCTTCTACTCTTTTGGATGAAGCCAAGCGGTTTCTTGAACGAGCTAAAGATGCACAAGGCGAAGATGCTGAGACGCCGAGTTTGCATTCTGCCTTGTTACTGGCCTTTTGTTCACTCGAGGCCCACATAAATGCTGTGGCAGATGAATTTTCATTGAGAAATGATTTATCTATGCAGGAAAGGGGAGTTCTTCTTGAGAAAGACGTCCAGTTGCGCGATGGCGTTTTCGTATTGACTCCTAACCTGCGCATTTGGAGGTTGGAGGACAGGCTGCTGTTGTTGCATCAAAGGTTCTCCAAAAGCGGCTTGAAGGATGTTTCCGATTGGCGGTCAAAATTGGCCACGGCAACTGATCTCCGCAATAAACTCACGCATCCGAAAACAACTCCTATGATAACCATTGGAGCTGTCGAAAAAGCGATTGAGGCCGTAATTGAAACAATTGACGCTCTTTATCTCGCTCTTTATGACCGCCCATTGCCAGCGGCCGGCTTTGGCATGACATCAACGATGAGTTTTTGAATGTCAGACCAAGCCATCAAAAAGACGAAGCTGCTTATGGGCGTTCTTCTGCGAATGCCGCCAAAGCAGCATTCAGAAATGAAGTTGGGAAAGCTTAGGCGTCAGCGTGCATCTAGTCCAAAGCGCGCTGCCCGATTAGATGATAAAGATACCTAGGCGCCGAGCGGCGTTCTTTATCTCGTCCCAAACTAAGTATTCCTCTGCTTCATAGTCGGTAAGATCAAATCGTCCCTTGTTAGCCGGATTGAAGAGATATTTGATTTGCAGAAATCCTGTTGGCGTAACCAATCTAAGACTGGAACGCTTTAATTGGCAGCCCCGTTGCTGCGCAATCATCACAAGTTCTGCGACTTGCAGCTTGGGCCCAGCCGGTACGGCCATCTGTTAGGCGGCGATCTTTGTGCTTTTTTGAACGTGCGAGACGACGCCGTTACCAACTTGGATTGGCGAGTTATCGAGATTGGCGTTCTGTTTTATAGATTCGTACTTGTCCCAATATTCCTTGGGGGCTTTCGGGACACCAGAGAGCGGCTTTTCGCCAATCTCCATCGACATAATCAATTCGGCGCCAAACTTTTGATCGAAGCGGCTATTTGCTTCTGCGGCTGTGTGGCCACGCGCGACGATATCGTAATCAAGACCCTGCGCGATCCAGAGATCGCCGTCTGGATACAAAACTACGCGTACCGGAAACTGATCGTTGCTCATGGTTGTCTCCGTGCGCTCACACGGTACTACAACTTTTGATGAGTTATAACAAGACTCGTAGAACGTGTAAGTTGTATTCTACTGCAAGCACTACGGGAGAGCAATAAATAGGACTCGCAATGCGAGTCATAGTTAGCGCGTCGATTTACGACAACGCTCGCGCCATCTAAGAAATCGTTGTGCGGTATAGCGAAGCCACTGGGGCTTTTGCTCAGTTAGCTGGCCGGTACGTCAGGCGCTTGCCCTCGATACCCTTAAGAGCCGCGGCCGTCCGTTCCCCGTCAGTGAAGCCGAGTTTGGTCCGGTGATTGTGCCTGAATTGAAACTCATTCAGGTACCGTTGCAAATGCTGCTCGCTGCAAAAGCGATACGTGCCTTTCATTGAACGTTTGAAATTGCCGAAAAAGTTTTCGACGGCGTTAGTGGTCGCGCCATCCTTGCCGACATAGAAGCCGTCACCTTGGTTAGACCCGTGAGTAACGGTTTTATGGGCGGCAAACTTTCTGCCGATTTCAGGATAGAGGCGGCTTTCGTCGGTATGTAGTTCGGATTTGCGATCTACATTCTTGATGAGCGTGCGAAATACAGTTTCGCCCATTGAGTGTTTGATCTTGTTGGCATGGAAGGCGCGAGCGCGACCATTGGGCTCAACCAAAGCGATCACCGCTGCCTTGTGCCTGTGCCCCTTACGGTAGCTTTTGGCGCGCTTAGACGAATTGCCATAATAGGTTTCGTCTGCCTGCACGAATTCGCCTTCGCCGCCCAGTTTGCCGGGATTCATTTCGTTCATGGCTTCGCGAAGGCGATGCATCATGAACCATGCAGTCTTGTAGGTAACGCCAAGCGTGCGGTGGATTTCGTGGGCCGAAACACCGTTCTTGCCTGAATTGACCATGTGAGCGGCCATGAGCCACTTGGTGAGGGATACCTTGGATCGCTCTAGGACCGTGCCGACCGTGACCGTGAACTGGCCTTGGCATTCATTGCAGAAATAGAGGCCGGGGCGGTGCGATCTGCCCTGCATTTTGGCAATCTTGGTGGCGTCGGCATTGCCGCAATGGCGGCAGGTGGGACCCTTGGGCCAAAGCTCCGCTTCTAGGGCTTCGCGGGCCTTGTCCTCGTCGTGAAACATGGGATGTTGGAACGTGGCGACTTTGGTCATGGGTTATCCCCTATGACCATAAGCCTATCGGGTCGGCCTACTTATGTCAAGTATATAAATGCGAATATAATCCCCCGACGGCTCTCTTTCGGTCGCTTGCGCCTTTTCACCCGTGTTTTTCCGTCGGCGTATAGACAGCGTCACCACCCGGGCCCCTTCCACCGTCCTTCGGACGGTCCCCCTTCCCCGCTAGCGCGGGGAAGGATGACGATGGATCGCCGGCGGTAATGCGCGTCAGCGCTGCGAACGCTCGTCTTCGCCGCGGCCGGGGAAGCTCGACCGATAATATTCGTCGTTGGGTCCGCCCCAGCCGCTGTAATAGCCGGTGTCCGGAACTCCGTAGACCGGCGGCGGCGCATAATCGTAGAGGCCCGCGCCGTAGCCATAGGCCGGAGCATAGGTGTAGCCCGGCGCATACACAGCCTGCGCCAGTCCCGCCGAAGTTCCGCCGAGCAGCAGCGCCGCGGTCAATAAAAGTGTCTTCTTCATTGAGCGTCTCCGCTTTTTGCCATCGGACGGAAACGATCCGCGCGCGGCCGCGTTCATTCACGATTTGGTGCGTTGCGGAATGGCGCCGCATACCGCGCCGCGCACGGGAACTTGCGCCCGCTTCGGCTTAATCGGCGGAACCTGTGGAACCGGCAGGCGTCAGGACAGAAGTTCGACGCGGCCGGTCTTGAGCTTGTAGACGCCGCCGCCGATGCGAAGCGTCTTGTCGCCCACCGCCTTGCCGAGGATGTCGGAGGCCGATTTCAGCTTCTCGACATTGAGCGCGACATTCTTCTTGATCGCATTGGCGAGCTTGTCGCCGGGATCGTTCTGCACCGCTTGCACCGCGGGAGTGAGTGCAGAGACCAGCGCCGGCAAATGTCCCGACAGCGTGGTGCCGTCCTTGAGCGATTTGATCGTGGCGTCCACCGCGCCGCAGGCGTCGTGGCCGAGCACCAGGATGGCCGGCGTCTTCAACACCGCGACCGCATATTCGAGACTGGCGATGATGTCGTCGCTGGCGAAATTGCCGGCGACGCGGCAGACGAAGACATCGCCGCGCGCCACGTCGAAGCAATATTCCGGGCTGATGCGGCTGTCGGCGCAACTCAAGACCGCGGCGAACGGGTTCTGTCCGGTCGACAGCGGCTCGCGCTCATGCGTGAAGTCGTGGCGCTTGCTGATGCCCTCGACATAGCGGGCATTGCCTTTCATCAGCCGGGCGAAAGCGGCGTCGGGCGACAGCACGTTTTGCGGCTTTGGCGGCGGCGCATCGCTCGCGGCGAACGCCGGCGAAGCCAGCGCAAAAGTTGCGGCCGACAGGGTTGCAGCCGACGCCAGTTTCAGGAATTGCCGCCGCGCTGTCGGCGCGCGTGCAGCGGCGTTGCTTCGACAAAGCTCGCACATCGTGGACTCCCGCAGAATTTGCCCGGCGTGTGCCGGCCGAAGGGGCCGTTCGCCGCCGGCAGCGTCGCACAGAAGGTCCACATCCGGAAGCGGCCAGTTTGTTCGCCCGGACGCGTTATCCGGCCGGCGCGGGAACCGCCGCCGGCTTCGGCTTGAGCAACAGCCCAAGCGGCGCGAGGCTCAGAAGCGTGAGCGCCGCCATGATCCACCAGGCGCGTTCGAAGGCGGCGAGGCGGTCGAGTGGCGATTGCGGGCTGCCGATGATGGCAACGAGCATGGCGACGCCGAGCGCGAGCCCGGTCTGGCGAACCATGTTGAGGACGCCGGAGCCGGTGGCGAACGACGACGGCGGCAGCGATGACGTGCCGGCGCCCATCAGGGTCGGGAAGGTCAGCCCGACGCCGATGCCGGTGATGATCATGCCGCCGACCGCGACTGTCATGCTCGGTTCGAGCCCCGGAACGGTGGCGTACCAGACCATGCCGGCGGCAAAGAGAATGACGCCGAGCGCGATCACCGGCGCCACGCCAAAGCGCGCGATCAGGCGGCCGGCAAACAGCAGCGACGTCACCGGCACCATGAACGGACCCGGCGCGATGGCGATGCCGGTCTTGAGCGCCGACCAGCCCCAGCCGGTCTGAATCCACAGCGCCAGCGACAGCAGCATGGCGCCGAAGGCCGCGGAGTAGGGCGCCATGATCAGCGTCGCGCCGGTAAACGCGCGGATGCGAAACAGCGCCGGATCGATGAACGGATTGCGCGAGCGCAGGCAGTCGGCGACGAACAGCGCGAGGAGAAGCGCCGCGAGCGCAAGGCTGATGAACACGCCGCGCGAGGTCCAGCCCCAATCGGCGGTCTGCATGATGCCGAAGGTCAGCGCGCCGATGCCGAATGTCACCAAAGCCGCGCCCCAGGCGTCGGGCTTGCGGACGTCGTGGCCGGCAAGGTCCGGCAGCTTCCACCAGCCGACAAGGAGCGCGATGACGCCGATCGGCACATTGACCAGAAAGATCCAGCGCCAGCTCGCCGTCACCAGGAGGCCGCCGGCCAGCGGGCCGAGTGCCGCGGCAAAGCCGCCGACCGCGGTCCACATCCGCACCGCGCCGCCGCGCCGCTCCGGCGCGAAGGTGGCGAGGATCAGGCCGAGCGAGGTCGGCGTCATCAGCGCCGCGCCGGCGGCCTGGATCACGCGGAACGCCACCAGCATTTCGACGCTGGTGGCGGCGGCGCAGGCGGCCGACGCCGCGGTGAACACCGCGATGCCGAGGAGGAAGCTCGCATTCCGGCGATAACGCTCGGCGAGCCGGCCGAAAAACACCAGCAGCGCCGCATAGACGATGGCGTAGCCGTTGAGGATCCACGACAGTTTTTCGAGGCCGGCGCCGGAAAAATCCTGCGCGATATTGGGCAGCGCCACGTTGACGATGAACAGATCGAGATTGGCGAGTACCATGCCGACGCAGACGATGGCGAGCACCTGGTTCGGTTTTGTCTGGACGGGATTCACGGCGCCGTGCACGGCCTGCAGAGGCGCGGCATTGAAAGATTTTTGGGGTGTTTGCGCCGGTTCGCGCAAAATCGCGGCGCCCGAAGGCGACGTGAGGATCGGGTCCGTGCGGCGGCGATCGGCCATGTCCAGTCTCCACATTTTAATACAAAACAAGAGTTGTTTTATTTCTTGCATGATCGCTGGGCTTTTTTGCCGGTGGGTTGGGGGATGGCGGGTTTAGGGGATTTGCGCGACGAGCGACGCGAGCTTCGTCTTGCGCAGCACGGTATCGACCGCGGCATCGGCGGCGCCGAATACCGGTGACAGCAAGCCCGGCATCGCGAGATTGACCGGGCAGCGCGGGCTGCCGCGTTCGCGGAGCGCAAAAAGGCCGCCGTCCGGTTCGACCGCCTTGTAGATATCCTCCAGCGTGATGTTAGAGGGCGAGCGCTTGAGCGTGACGCCGCCATTCCGGCCCGGCCGCACAGCCACGAGATCCCGGCTTTCCAGGGCCTTGAGGATGCGCCGCACCACGACCGGGTTGGTTTTCAGGCTTCTGGCGATGGTCTCGGACGTGGTGTCCTCCCGCCCGCGCCAGGCAAGGACACACAGAACCTGAACCGCTCCGGCGAGTACACTATTCGCTGCCATAAACAGAACAGTAACAGTTCTGTTTAAGCGCGTCAAGGCTGGGGCGGGAAAGCACGCGAGCCCGGATACGGCGCGGATCGCTATTTTCCACATCGCTATCGCGGGTCAGAACAGTGAAGCGGCAGCTTTCGTTATTTGGCTTTGATCTGCGCCGGGTCCTTGAGCAGGATCTCGGGCTTGCCTTTGTAGAGCCGCACCTGGCCGGTGACGTCCACGGTCTTGCCGTTCAACGAATCCATGTCCGGAAATTTTGCGGCGTCCGCGGCGAGGATGACGGCCGTGAACGTGTTGTCGGGAAATTTGCCGCCCATGTCGATGAACGTGATGCCGTTCGAGATTTTATGGACGTTGCTGACGGCGCCTTCGACGGTGACCGTTTGTCCGGCATGCGCCTGCGCTTCCGCCGGCTGGAGCGTCTGTGCCGGAGGTTGTGCTTGCGCCGGAACTTGTGTCTGAGCGGGAGCTTGTGTCTGCGCGCCTGCCGGCGCTACGGCGCAGCCGAAAGACAGAACAAGGGCCAGAACGAGTGTCCGCATTCTTCGTCCCCTTCCGGCGCGCCGATCAAGCCTAACAAACGCGGCAGAATTGAGCGTAACGAAATCCGCAGATCAGCCGCGCAAATTCCTTGGTGTCATGCGGCGCGATCCGGGCGTGCGTGCGGGGCCTCAGCCGTTTCGCCCCTCTTTGGCCTGGCCGTCGAGAAAACTCGACAGGCTGTCGCCGGCGCCTTTTTTCTTGGCTTTTCGCTTTGGCGCGGCAGGCTGGATCGGCGGCGCGGCAGCGTCTCGCGCCAGGCGCAATGCCTTGAGCCGTTCGGTCTTGGCCCGGATCGCGACGGCTGCGCTTTCGTATTCGGATGTCGCCTTCTTGGCGTCATGGGCGCGCTGCGATTTTGCGAACTGCGCGCTCGCCTCATATTTGGATTTCTCCGCCATATTGTTGTCCTTTTCGGAAAATGCTCGCTTGCCCGCAGACATACAGGCCGCGGGCCGCAATTGCGAGGTAATTCGGATCGCGCACGGCGGCGCCCGCCCGATTTCCTTTGTGAACGATAGGGTTTACGCTGCCTCACCAATCCCCATACGGACCAAACAAATGACCGGGCTTCTCGACAAACACCTTGCCGTCGTCACCGGAGCGGGCTCGGGCATCGGCCGCGCCATTGCGCAGGGCTATGCGCGCGAAGGTGCGCGGCTCGTTCTCCTCGACATCAACGCCGAAGCGGTGGCCGAGACGGCGCGCGCGATCCGCGACAAAGGCGGGCGCGCCGAGAGTTTCACGCTCGATGTCGCCAAGCCCGACGATTGCCGCGCTATCGCTGCGAAAGTCGCCGAGACGGCGGGCCAGGTTTCGGTCCTGGTGAACAATGCCGGCATCATCCGGCGCAATCCGTTTACCGGCGACGCGGCCGCCGTCGCCAAGGACTGGACCGACACGCTCGCGGTGAACCTCAACGGCACGTTCAACGTGACGCAGGCTTTTCTTGCGCCGCTGCGCGCAACGAAAGGGCGCATCATCAATATCGCGTCGATCCAGTCCTTCGTCCATGTGCGCACGCCGAGTTCCCCCGCCTACACCACGTCGAAGCATGGCGTGCTCGGTTTCACCCGCGCGCTCGCTGCCGAGCTCGGCAAGGACGGCGTGCGCGTCAATGCCATCGGCCCGGGTTTCATCGAAACGCCGCTCAACGCGCAGGCGCGCGCCAACAATCCGGATCTCATCAAGATTTTTATCGACCACACGCCGCTCGGCCGCGCCGGCACGCCGGAAGATATCGCGGGACCTGCGATCTTCCTCGCCTCGGACCTCTCGGCCTATGTCACCGGCGCGATCGTCATGGCCGACGGCGGCTATCGCACGATCTGAATTTGGAAATCGGGCAAGCGGGGAAGGAACTCTGCCGCGCTACTTGCCCGCGGCCTTGCGCAGCGCGTCGTTGACGCGGTCCTGCCAGCCGGGCCCGTCTTCCTGAAAGAAGTCGAGCACGTCGCGGTCGATGCGCAGCGACACCATTTCCTTGGCGCCGGGCGGCGACAGCGGCGCCTTCGGAACCGGCTGCTCGAGGGGTTTGGTGGTCGCGCTCTTGAACGCCTTCTCGGCGGCGGACCAGGGATCGGCGGTGCGTCTCGTCATGGTTCCCTATTATCACAGCCGCGTGACGTTTTCCCCCGAAATAATATTCGCCAAGGTCCCGATTCCACCGGACCTCATTCCGGGCTACGCTCGCCCACCGCTACAAGGGGACAGGCAATGACGCGTCTCGCCGCGCCCGCCATTTTCGCTTTCGCGATCTGCATGCTGTCGTTGGCTTCGCCCGCGGCGGCGATGTGGACTTGCCGCGCCGAGAGCGGCAGCGGTTCCGCCGTGACGGCGGGTTCTTCCAAGAAAGAGGCGGAGGACACCGCCCTTGCCGACTGCGCGGCGCGGTCGCAGCGTTTTGCGACGTGCCGCATCATCTCCTGCAAATTCGGTTTCGGGCGGCGGTCGAACTGACGGCGAAGGACAGGCGCGATGCTGACGCTTTATTCCTATCCAGAACTGTTCGGCGTCGCCGACAATAACGGCTACGGCCTGAAGGTCTTCGCTTTCCTGCGGCTTGCCGGCGTGCCGTTCCAGCACGAGCACCTGTTCGACGCCTCCGCCGCGCCGCGCGGCCAGTTGCCCTATATCGTCGATGACGGTCAGACGATCGGCGACAGCGAGACCATCATCGCCCACCTCGTCGCAGAATATCGCCTCACCATCGACGCCGCGCTGACGCAGGCGCAGCACGATCAAAGCCTCCTCATCACGCGCATGCTCGACGATCTTTATTGGGTGATGTCCTATTCGCGCTGGAAGGACGAGCGTTACTGGCCGGCGTTCTGCGCCGCGCTGGTGCGGCAGCATCCGAACCTCAACGAGCCCGGCTTGCTTAAGGCGAAGGAATACAACGCGCAGCGCTATTATTATCAGGGCATCGGCCGCTACACGCCGGAGGCCGCTTACGCGCGCGGCCTCGCCGATCTCGCGGTCATTGCCGATGCGGTGCCGGAGGAGGGTTATGTCCACGGTGCGCGGCCGACCGCCATCGATGCCGGGATCTACGGCTTTATCGCCAACATTCATTTCTACACGATCGAAACGCCGCTGAAGGAATTCGTGACGTCGCGGCCGAACCTGGTGCGCCACTGCAACGCCATCCACGACGCGGTGATGAATCCGAAAGCCAAGTCGTGAAGACAGTCGTGAAGACGGCCGTGAACGCAGCGGCGTGCTTCGTATTGGCCCTGTCGTTGGCGAGCGCGCCAGCCGGCGCGGCGGCGCCAAAATATCAGATCGCCGCGATCTGCACCCAGAAGAGCGGCAGCAAGACATCGAGCGGCGAGGTATTTTCTCCCGTCAAACTCACCGCCGCACACCGCACGTTGCCGTTCGGAACGATGGTGCGCGTCACCAATATGCGCAACGGCCGCACCGTCGTCGTGCGCATCAACGACCGCGGGCCGTTCAACAAGAACCGGGTCATCGACATTTCGCCGGCGGCTGCGAAAGAACTCAAATTCTCAGGTCTTGCGCCGGTGAAACTCGATGTGGTGCCGCTGCCGAAGTGACGCGCGCAATGCGCGAACAGCTCATTAACTAGTGGCCGTGCGAACTTTGCCGTGCGCCGGCGCTCCCGCTATAGGGCTTGCCGTAGGTGTCACCGCCGTAATTTCCGTTCGGACCTTGATTCGGCTGGCTCTGCGCCAATACTGCCGTCGATGCGCTGGCCAGCAAAGCCAGGACGAGGATAAATTTCTTCATAGTTATGCTCCCGATCTGCTGTCTGATAACGCAATGGCGGCGCTTTAGTTCGCCTTATCCCAGAGTTTCTGCATATTGGCGTCGAAACCGCGATCATCCTTGCGCAGCATGTCGAACACCTCGCGCGAACGCTGATCCGCAAGTCTATCCTCCGTGCCGTCCTCGATCCCTTCGATGACGCCGGCGGCGATGGCGGTGGGACTCGATTTCGGTCCGGCGACGCCGGTGGTCATGTCGGTGTCGATGTATCCGGCATAGTCGCCCGTCACCAGCGCCGTCGTTCCGGCGAGCTTCATTTTGGTTTCACCTCGTCGTTGATGGCGCGCAGCAGCGTCAACAGCGCGCGATTGAGCGGCATGGCGATGCCGTGGCGTTCGCCAGCGGCGACGATGGCGCCGGTCAACGCCTCGACTTCGAGCTTTCGTCCGGCGACGCGGTCGAAATACATCGACGTGCCGAGCTCGCCGGAAAATGTGAACAGCGTCTCCATCGCGCGTCTGGGTTCATCGCCGGCGAGATCGACGTCTTCCGCGCGCGCCACCGCCACGGCTTCATTGAGGATGCCGTGGCAAAGCTCCTGCACATCGGGCCGCCGCAACACCGCCTGCCGTTGCAGCGTCAGCGTCGTGATCGGATTGGCCACCGCATTGATCAGGAGCTTGCGCCAGATCAGCGTGGCGAAATTGCCGCTGACCAGGACGCGCAGCGGCGTGCCGTCAAGGAGCTGCACGAAGGCGCGGCCATCGGCATCGTCCGCGACCGTGAGATCCTGATCGCTGCCCTGGCGCAGCCGCACCCGGTCGGGCGCGAGCCGCTCGCCGTTGTAATAGACGATCACCGGCATGACCGCGGCACCGTTGGCAAGCGGCGCGACGCGCGCGACGTGACCGATGCCGTTTTGCAAAACCGCGACCCGCGTGTGCGGTGTGCACAGGTGCGACAGCCAGGGCGCGGCCGATTCGGTCTGATGCGTTTTGGTGCACAGCAGCACCCAATCGACCGGTGTTGCCTGCGCCGGATCGGTGACGACGCGCAGCTTGAGTTCGGCGGTTCCGTCGGGCGCATCGAGCGTGAGGTGTCCGATCGGCGTGCGCATGCAGGCGATGACATCGTGCCGTCCCGCAGCGGCGAGACAGCCTGCCGCGGCGGCGCCGATGCTGCCGAGGCCGACGACGGCAACTTTCATGCGTGGGACTTGCGGGGAGGGTGACACGGCAGCCATCATAGCGGCCGGATATGAAACACAAAACCGCGCCGCGAAGGCCGCGCTTCCGGCATCTTCGCACCGCGGCGATCGGTAGACCGCGGCGCGCGATCCGCGCTACGGTCACGGTCATCGCTTCCTTCCTGCAAGCCTCCGCAAAATCATGACCGATTATCTCGAATTCGATCCCGCCGTCACCGACAAGCGCCAAGTCTATCGCCTGCTGACAGGCTCGGTGGTGCCGCGGCCGATCGGCTGGGCCTCGACCGTGAACGGCAAGGGCGTCGCCAATCTCGCGCCGTTTTCTTTTTTCACGGTGGTCTGTGTTGTTCCGCCGATGATTTCGCTGACGATCGCGCGCAATCCCGACGGCAGCGAGAAGCACACGCTCAAGAACGTGCGCGAGACCGGCGAGTTCTGCTTCAACGTGGTGACGCAGCCGGTGTGGAAAGAAATGGTCGATTCGGCCAACGCCTTTCCCGAGGGCGACAGCGAATTTGCCGAAACCGGCCTCACGCCGATCCCGAGCGTCAAGATCAAGCCGCCGCGCGTCAAGGAAGTGCCGATCCACTTCGAATGCAAGCTGCATCAGGTGATCGAGCTTGGCCCGAACCGGCATCCGCTCGTCATCGGCGAGGTGGTCTATATGCATGTCGATCCGGCCTGCATGACCGGCAAATATATCGACATGAAAAAGCTCGATCCGATCGGCCGTCTCAACGGCTTTTTCTATTCGACGCTCGGCGAGATTTTCGAGCGGGAATTCGAAGACGGCCAGCCGCGTTAGGGCATGCAGCCGGATTTTGCCGTGCCCGATCGCGACCGGATTCTCATTGCTGCTTTCGGAACACTTCTATCCGGATCGGCAGCACCGCGCCGAACCAGGCCGCATGCGTGGTGTGATCGGCCAGATCGTCGCCGGTCTCGGGATGCAGGAGGACCGTCAGGCCGTCGCGGTTGAGCATCAGCCACGGCACGAACGAGCCGAGCAGCCCTGCGGGAAACGCGACCTGATACATCGACTGCGGATGCGGCCCGACCAGTTCGTCGTGCCAGCGGCCGAGTTTTGCTTGCGGAAATTCAGCGCCGATGCGTTCGCGCAGTCGCTCGGCGCGGCTGCGGCTCCTGGCCGGGTCGTAATAGATGTGGGCGTGGTAGTCGGTGATTGCGCCGTGATCCATGACAGTATCAATCCTTTTCGGTATCAATCCTTTTTCGTCTATCCCGGCTGCATCTGTTGTTGCGGAGAATGGGGAAACAGGTTGGCAAGGAGGACGGCAAGAATGCCGGTCAAGAATATGCCGTCAAAGGTGCCGGCGCCGCCAATCGAAGCGACCGGCGCGCCGAGGCCGCGCACCTTGTCGAGATTGGTGAGGTCGGCGCCGATCAAGGTGCCGAGGCTGCCGGCGATATAGGCGAGCGGCGCCGCGTCATGACGCGAGAGTATGAGCGCGACAGCCGCCGTGGTCACGACCGGCATGAAAATCGGCACGGCAATGCCGAGGCCGCGCACCGGATCTGCGCTCCAGTGCAGCACAAAAGCGACCGCCACGATCGCGATCGCGCCCTTGATCCACAATTCGCGTTTGATCAGGAGGTAGAACGACATCAGCGTCGGAATGACCGCGCCGCCGACATTGACCGCGATAATCGGGCCCGGAGCGGACATGGCCGGCACGGTGTAGCTCATCCCGAAGAAGTCGACGACGTGACCAGACGCCATCGCCTCCGGCGGCAATTCCGCGACCGGGATGTTGATCGCGCTGCCGAGCAGCGAGCCGACCAGCAGGAGTATTGCGGTGCCGGAGCTGACGCCGAGGCTCTCATAGGCGTGACTTACCGAGCGAAACACCAAAGCCAGGATGACGATGCCGATAAGGAGGGTGAAGAACCCCGGCGTCATCGGCAGGTAGTGCATCTGGCTCATTTGCATCGGTGCTGCCCCGCTCTCTTAACCACGCTGCCGGCTTCCCGATCATAGCCGCCTTGCACCTGTAACGCGCGGGCCTATAATCCGGCGCTTCCTTCGCGCAAAGGATTATTTGCTGTGGCGTCGCCGGAAGCGAAATCAGTAGCCATTATCATGGGGAGCCAGTCCGACTGGCAAACCATGAAACATGCCGCCGAAACGCTCGATGCGCTCGAGGTCGGCTACGAGACACGTATTGTCTCCGCCCACCGCACGCCGGACCGGCTCTTTGCCTTCGCCAAAGGCGCCAAGGCCAAGGGCTTCAAGATCATCATCGCCGGCGCGGGCGGTGCGGCGCACCTGCCGGGCATGACGGCTTCCCTGACCAGCCTTCCCGTTTTCGGCGTGCCGGTCGAATCGAAGGCGCTGTCGGGACAGGACTCGCTTTATTCCATCGTGCAGATGCCGCCGGGCGTCCCGGTCGGCACGCTGGCGATCGGCCAGCCCGGCGCCATCAATGCCGCGTTGCTTGCGGCGAGCGTCCTGGCCTTGAGCGATTCGGCGCTTGCAAGCCGCCTCGAAGCCTGGCGCGCGCGCCAGACCGCCGCGGTCGCCGAAGTCCCGAAGGATGGCGCGTGAGCGAGACGCCGTCCGTCCTGAAGCCCGAATCCACGATCGGCATCCTCGGCGGCGGTCAGCTCGGCCGCATGCTCGCGCTCGCCGCGGCGCGGCTTGGTTTCAAATCTCATGTCTTCTCGCCCAGTCCCGACTCGCCTGCCTTCGACGTCGTGCATCGTGTCACCTGCGCCGATTACACCGATACTGAAGCGCTGGATCGCTTCGCGTCCGATGTCGATGTCGTCACATATGAATTCGAGAACGTCCCCGCGGAGACTGCGACCTTTCTCGCCGCGCGCGTTCCGGTTTTGCCCGATCCGAAGATCCTGGCGATCACCCAGGACCGGCTTGCCGAGAAGAATTTTGTCGCGAGCCTCGGCATCGGCACGGCGCCGTTTGCGGATGTTGCACAGCCCGCCGCGCTTAAAGCCGCGCTCGACCGGATCGGCCGGCCGGCCGTGCTGAAGACCCGCCGTTTCGGCTACGACGGCAAGGGCCAGGCGGCGATCAAAAACGGCAGCGATCCCGAAACGGCGTGGCGCGAGGTCGGCGGCCAGCCCTGCATCCTCGAAGCCTTCGTGCCGTTCACGCGCGAAGTCTCGGTCGTCGCGGCACGCGGACGAGACGGTGCGATCGAATGTTTCGACGTGACCGAAAACGAGCATCGCGATCACATCCTGAAGGTATCGCGCGTGCCGGCGGCACTGTCCGAGAGCGGAGCGCTGGAAGCGCGGCGCATCGCCGAAACCATCGCGCAGAAATTCAACTATATCGGAGTACTTGCGGTCGAGATGTTCGTGCTCGACGACGGCCGGCTTCTGGTCAACGAGATCGCGCCGCGGGTGCACAATTCCGGGCATTGGACGCTCGACGGTGCGTCGGTGTCGCAATTCGAGCAGCACATCCGCGCCGTCGCCGGATGGCCGCTGGCAAAACCCATCCGCTACGGCCGCGTGGAAATGACGAACCTCATCGGCAGCGAGGTCGAGGACTACCGGCGCTGGCTCAGCCTTCCCGGCGCGGCAGTCCATCTTTACGGTAAGGCGGCGGTGCGCCCGGGCCGAAAAATGGGTCACGTGACGCGGGTCTTTCCCGGCTAGATTTTGCGGCACGCTTCTGGTACACGCCGCGCCGAAGCGGCCAGGGCTTTTAGGCCCAAGCCGCCGTGAAATCCCCGGAACCGACTGCGAAAGGCTGATCGGCGCCCGCGCCGTTTTTTTGGCGGCCTGCGGTGCTATCTTTGTCGCTGCGATGACCCGAAAAGCCACAACCAGCAGCGCTTCGCCGAAGATTTTGGGCATTCCGGTGCTGCTTGCCGCCGTGGCCGCCATGGCGGCATTGACCGGCTGCGGGACGCTTGGCAACGCGCCTTCGCCGGAGGAGACGCCGCTCTATGCCACGTCGCAATCGAATCTGACGTCGCTCGGCGAGGTCATCGAAAAGCACCCCGACGATCCGCAGGCTTACAACATGCGTGGCTCGGTTTATGGCGGGGCCGGCAGGGACGATCAGGCGCTTGCCGATTTCAACAAGGCAATCAGTCTCGATCCGAATTACACGCAGGCCTATGCCAACCGCGCGCTGATTTATCGCAAGACCAACAAGCTCGATCTTGCGCTCGCCGATGACACCAAGGCGATCGCGATCGATCCCAATTACGCGCTGGCCTATCTCGGCCGCGGCATCGTCTACCGCGAGCAAGGCCGCGGCAGCCAGGCGCTTGGCGATTTCAACAAGGCGATCGCGATCAAGCCCGACAATGCGGAGGCTTACTACAATCGCGGGCTGCTCTATCAGAGCCAGCATCAGCACCAGTTCGCCATCGACGACTTCTCGACCGCAATCGGTCTTTCCGGCCAGACGGCGGAGCCCTATGTCGCGCGCGCGCTCAGTTATCTGGCGACCGGCGATGCCAAGGCGGCGGCGGCCGATCTCGATCAGGCTGTTCAGCTCGATCCGGCGAACTTGCGCGCCTGGAGCAGCCGCGGACTTGCTTACGAGCGGCTTGGCGACAAGGACAAAGCCGCCGGGTCTTACGCCAAGGCGCTCAATATCAACGACAAGTATGAGCCGGCGAAGTCCGGCTTCACCCGCGTCGGCGGCAAGGTCGGCCAGACCTATCCGACGTTCTGATCCGATCAGTCCAGATCGCCGGCAAGGAAGCGGCCGACCGCGTCGAGCGCGCCATGGTTGTCGAGGTCTTCGTGACTGCCGTCGAGGAAACGCACGATGTGCTTGGGCTTGTTGGCGAGTTCGAAAAGATGCTCGCCCATCGGGTAGGGGACGACCTGATCGTGCAGCCCATGCAGGATCAAAAGTGGCGCCGTGACCTTGGCGATGCGTTCATCGGAACGGAATTGGTCCTTCATCAGTAAGCGCACCGGCAGATACCAGTAATGGCGCGCGCCGACGGCGACCGCCGAGGTGAACGGGGCTTCGAGGATGACGCGGCCAACGGGTTTTTCCGCGGCCAGCGCAACAGCGACTCCGGTGCCGAGCGACTCGCCCCAGACCACGATCTGCTGCACAGGATAATGGGCGGCCGCGTAGGCGTAGGCAGCTTCCGCGTCCGCGATCAGGCCTTGCTCGCTCGGGTTGCCGCTTAAGCCGCCATAGCCGCGATATTCGAGCGCGACGAGGCCGATGCCGTCGGCAATCAGCTTGTGAAAACGCTCGACGCGATATTTCAGCGCGCCGCCATTGCCGTGGAAATAAAGGATGACCGGTTTGCCGTCTTCCGGCGGCACCTGCCAGATGTGGATGCCGACGCCGTCGGACGCCGTCAGCGGCACTTCCTCGGCTTGCGGCAATCCGGCCGCGGCCGGTGTGCTGGGCACGGTGTCCGGAAAATACATCAGCGATCGCTGCGCGAAATAAATCATCGCCGTCAGCCCGGCATAGAGACATAGCGCGATGACTGCGATCCAGCCGAGTATGGTCATTGTCCGCGATGCCGGCCGCTTGCGTGCCGATTTGCTCCAGGCGCGCGTCGCGAGCGCCCGTAAAGTGGCCGTGGCGCGCGCAAGCGGGGATTCTTCCGGTTCTGTTGTTGTTTCTATCGGCATCGTCGCATCGCAGCCGCGCTGCCTCGTATGAACCGGTTCGGCGAAAAAATAAACCGGCCGGCTCTTCCAAGCCGGCCGGTCAAATCCGAAGCGTTACCGCGATCTCTGCGTGTTACTGGCAGATCTGCACGGTCCGCCATTGATAGCCGTAGCCATCGACCCAAACCTTGCGCTTGCCCCAGTAACAGCCGGGCGCGAGTTGCGCGTATCCAGGACCGTAACCGGGACCCGGCGGCGGGCCAGGCGGCGGGTAATACGCAGCCGGCGGCGGCGGGTAGTAACCAGGCGGCGGGGGCGGCGGGTTGTTGGCGATGGCGCTGCCGATAATGGCGCCGGCGGCAACGCCGCCGATGATTCCCGCACCCACGGCGCAGCCATAGCAGCCGGCATTCGCGGTGCTCGGGCCCGCCATCGTGGCGAAGCCAACGGCCGCTGCCGCAGCAAGGCCGATGAGCGATCTGTGCATGTGTTTTCCTCATGTGACCGGCCGGGTGCCGATCTGGAACGTGGATGGCGGGAAGTCCCCGAAACCCCCGATTTCTATGTCAGACCCACACACATTTAAGTTCAGCTATTTGGCGGAAGTTTGTTACAGAGATCGCGGCGCTCCCGCGGGGAACACCGCTTCTCAGCTCAGCCAACTCTCAGGTGCTCACACGCAGGCGCGAACCCAAGCGTAGCCGTTCCACACCTGACGCCACACGCAAGGACGTCCGTAATAGGGGGGCGGGGCGTAACCGTAGTACCCGCCGTAGCCGCCATAGGGATAGTAATAGGACGACGCGACGGCGCTGCCGACCAATGCACCCGCTGCAAAACCTCCGGCGCCCCAGCCCCAACCGCGTCCCCAACCACCACCGTGCCAGCCGCCGCCACCCCAGCCCCAGCGCGCTTCCGCCGGACCAGACATTGCCACCGCCGCACCGGCGAGGGTCGCTGCCGCAACAAGAGCAGTCAAAAGCTTTCTCATGACATCACCTCGACAATGGGTTTCCACCCGACCTCTCAACCGCCCCTCGAGGCCTAAAGTTCCCCTTTATTGGTGAATACAGACTGAACAATCGGGCCTGAATCCGGCCATCATTGGACGTCCGGCTGTCATTTATGACATTGGCGCACTGCACAATTGAAATGATCGTTTGAAAAATCAAAACGAATCCGGGATGGAATTCTCACGATCAAAAATTCGCGATGACGCTGCCATGCGGCGCGCGGAGAGTGCCGCGTCCCTGCGGGCGTAATTGCGACAATCCGTCGCATGATGTCCTTAATAGCTGAAATATCTCGAGTTTTCGGAGCGTGTCGTCACAGCCAATCGCGGCGCGCGCACGCTATGCTCCCTATGCGATTCGAGGGCGGGCGGAGATTGCCGGCATGACAGACAGGGCGGTGAGGCCGAGCCGCAAGCCGATCGTGCCGCGGCCACGGCCAAAATCGGATCGCGGGAAGCGCGACGAACTGCAGGAACCGAAATCGGCACGGGCACCCGCGCGGTCGGCGGTGATGCGGCTCGCGGCCGAAGTCGATGCGCTTGCGGCAGAGCTTGCGGCCTCACGCGTGCGCATCGCCGAGCTTGAGGCGCGCGTCGACATCGATCCGCTCACCGACATCCTCAACCGGCGTGGTTTTGAGCGCGAACTCGCGCGCTCGCTCGCCTATGTCAAACGCTACGGCGCGAGCGCGGCGCTGCTCTATGTCGATCTCGATGACTTCAAGCCGGTGAACGATCGCCATGGGCACGCCGCGGGCGATGCCGTTCTCAAGGCAATCACGGCTGCGCTGGTGCGCGGCGTGCGCGCTTCCGACGTGGTAGCGCGGATCGGCGGCGATGAATTCGCAGTGCTGTTGTGGAACGTCAGCGGGACGGATGCCGTAGCCAAGGCCAGGGCGCTGGAAGCGTGCATCTATTCCACGCCGGTGCGCTGGAACAATTCGACGTTCGTCGTTGGCGCTTCAGCCGGTCTTGTGCATCTCGGCCCGCTCGACAGTCCCGCCGAAGTGCTGGCGCGCGCCGACGCTGCGATGTACGCGCGCAAATCGGAACGCAAGAAACGGCGTGCCGGTTAGAGCATGATCCGGAAAAGTGGAAGCCGGTTTTCCGAAAAGATCATGCTCCGACAAAAAACTATACCATGACCCGACTCAACTTAATCGGATCGTGGTCTAGGCGATGATGTCCGGCGTGAGCTGGTCTTCGATAAAGGTGATGCGGTCGCGCAGGTGCAGCTTGCGCTTCTTCAGGCGCTGCACCTGAATGAGGTCCGAGCGCGGCGTTTCCTGCAACGCCTCGATCGCCGCATCGAGGTCGCGATGCTCCTGCTGTAAGCGCGCAAGTTGTGTTCGAAGCTCGCGTTCTTCCTCTGTCGTCATCGCCGCCTTGGTCGGCCTAGCTCGGCCTTGAGCCCGGTAAGTGGCTCTGGATTATTGCGTTTTGGCCGGCGGCCCACAAGCCCGCGGCGCGTGATGCACAGCGGGGATTTTCGTAACCGTGAAATTGGAGTATGCTTGCATATGGTTGCCAGGGTGTAGGACGATCCGGCTAGGCATTATGCAAGGAGGTTTGCCACATGGCGATTGAATCGCATCTTGCGGAACTCGAAAAACGGCACGAGGCGCTCAAACAGGAAATCAACGACGCGCTCACTCACCCCTCCAGCGACGATCTCGAAATCGTGGAATTAAAACGGAAGAAACTTCACGTAAAGGACGAGATCGAGCGGATACGGCAAGACACTCTCGTCCATTAGATCGGTTTAGTCTCGACGGCCAGCCGCAATACCGTCCCTGCCGGAGCAAGGACCGTGGGCTTTTATTTCAAATTCGAACATGTTTTGACGTTCCCGTTTGCGCGCGAATGCGCAGAACCGTCTGTCACATCCTCTTCGCCACCTCGCGCAGCTTGAATTTCTGGATCTTGCCGGTCGAGGTCTTCGGCACTTCGGCGAACACGACGTGACGGGGAATTTTATAGGCGGCGAGATTGCTGCGGCACCAGGCGATGAGTTCGTCCGCCGTTGCCGAGGTGCCGGGCTTTAATTCCACGAAGGCGCACGGCGTCTCGCCCCATTTCTCATCCGGCTTGGCGACCACCGCAACCACCGCCACCGCTGGGTGCTTGTAGAGCGCGTCCTCGACTTCGATCGAGGAAATATTCTCGCCGCCGGAAATGATGATGTCCTTGGAGCGGTCTTTGAGCTGGATGTAGCCGTCCGGATAGATGACGCCGAGATCGCCGGAATGAAACCAGCCGCCGGCAAAGGCCGCCGCCGTGGCGGATTTGTTCTTCAGATAGCCTTTCATGACGACATTGCCGCGGAACATCACCTCGCCGAGCGTCTCGCCGTCGCGCGGCGCGGGCTGCATGGTCTGCGGATCGCGCACGTCGAGGGCTTCGAGCACCGGATAGCGCACGCCCTGGCGCGCTTTCTTCGCCGCCTGCTCCGGGCCCGGCAGTGCATCCCATTCGCGATGCCAGTCGTTCACGCTCGCCGGCCCGTAAGTCTCGGTCAGGCCGTAGACGTGGGTGACATTGAAGCCGGCCGACTTCATCGCCGCGAGCACGGATTCCGGCGGCGGCGCGGCGGCGGTGACGAATTCGACGACATGCGGCAGCGGCTTCCGCTCCTGTTCCGGAGCATTGAGCAGCGTCGACATCACGATCGGCGCGCCGCACAGATGCGTCACTTTATGCGCCGCGATGGCGTCATAGATCGGCGCCGCGCGCACGGCGCGCAGGCAGACATGCGTGCCGGCGACCACCGAAAGCGTCCACGGAAAGCACCAGCCGTTGCAGTGAAACATCGGCAGCGTCCACAGATAGACCGGATGCTTGCCCATGCCGCAGGTGATGACATTCGCCATCGCCAGGAGATACGCGCCGCGGTGGTGATAGACGACGCCCTTCGGATCGCCGGTGGTGCCCGACGTATAGTTGAGCGCAATAGCGTCCCACTCGTCATGCGGCATCAGCCACGCGAAATCGGCATCGCCCTCGCGCAGGAAGTCTTCGTATTCGAGATTGCCGAGCCGGTCGCCCGGGCCGGTGAATTCCGGATCGTCATAGTCGATCACCAGCGGGCGCGCTTCGGCACGCGACAGCGCATCTTTCACCACCTTCGAATATTCGCGATCGGTGATCAGCACCTTGGCTTCGCCGTGGTCGAAGGTGAAGCCGACGATCGTGGCATCGAGCCGCGTATTGATGGAATTGAGCACGGCGCCGGCCATGGCGACGCCGTAATGCGCTTCAAGCATCGCCGGCACATTGGGCAGAACCACGGCGACCGTGTCGCCGCGCTTGATGCCGCGCTTGACGAGAGCGGACGCAAATTGCCGGGCGCGCGCATAGAACTCCCGATAGGTCCACGACCGCGCGCCGTGGATGATCGCGGTCTGGTCCGGATAGACATCGGCCGCGCGCGCCAGGAACGACAGCGGCGTCAGCGGCTGGAAATTCGCCGGGTTGCGGTCGAGGTCGGTATCGTAAGGCGTCGGCATCGTCTTTCCCCCGGGTCGCGTCGGCAAGGCATTGTTATTTTATCAGATGGGCGGCAAAAGGCGGCATCGTCCGAAAAGCGATGTGCATGTCGTCGTTGAAGGAGCCGAACTTGTAGCCATGCCGGCCCCAGGCCAGGACAAGCGCGTCACGGCTGAACAGCGAGATGTGCCCATTGCGCGGCCCGACATACCACCAATTCACGCCTCTGGTTTTGAAATCGTCCGGCAGCACGACTGTCGAGAACAGGACAAGGCCTGGCTCCGCCAGATAGTGCAGGATCGAAGCGATCCCGGCGGCCGGATCGGGCAGATGCTCGAGCGTTTCGAAACAGGTCACCAGATCGAATTTCCCGGCCGGACGCTGCGCATAGGCGGGGATCATCGGGTCGTAGGTAAACGCTGCCGGGAAACCTGCGGCGCGGAGTGTGGCGCACAGCGCGTCGTTGCCGCCGCCGTAGTCGAGCACGCGGAGCGTTGCCTTGTGCTCGCCGCACAGGCGCACCACCGTTTCGGCGTTCACGCGCGGGCGATAGCTCTCGTAGTCCGGATCGATCGATTTGTAGCCGTCATTGTAGATGTGCGTTTTGAACTGCTGCTCGCTCCAGCCATCGAAAGCATCGGTGAACAGGAAACCGCAGTGCACGCACTGACGGTAATAGACCGGAACGCCTGACACCGGGAGTTTTGTGCCGGACTCGTCATGACAGGATTTGTTGAAATCGACGACGCCGCAAAGCGCGCTCGCCTCACCGCAGATCTTGCAGGGGACAGAGCCCGCTATGACCGGTTTGAGACTTTCGAGCATGGCTTTCCGCGGTCGTTGATCGTCGCCGTGCAGCCTAGCGAAAGGCGGCTGTCGCGATCAATGTGGCGAATTCAACAAAAAGCCGCGGGCGCCCTGCCACAACAGGACGAGCGAGATCAGGAACATCAGCACATAGGCAATCCGGTAAAACATCTCGGTCGGCGTTTTGCGCACCAGCCAGATCCCGAGAAAATTGGCGGCGACGGCGAGCGGAAGCAGTACGATCGAGGTTGCGAAATTGCGCGTCGAGAATTGCCCGAGCGCAAAATACGGCGCGATCTTCATCAGATTCATGAACGCGTAGAAAATGACGGTGGTGCCGACCAGCGTCAGCTTGTCGAGCCGCTGCGGCAGGATGTGGATTTGATAGGGTGGTGCGCCGACCTGGATAAGAAGAGACATGAAGCCCGCCATCGCGCCCCACAGCAGTCCGAGCGGCACGGGGGGCCGTCGCGGTTTGTCATGGGCAAGCGCCAGATCCGGCCGCAGCCATTTGAACAGCCAGCTATAGAGGACGAAGGACAGCCCGATCGCGCCAACCGTCAGTTCGATCGTGGCGTTGGAGACGATGCCGGCGAACACCGCGCCCGTCGTCATGCCGATCGCCGCGCCCGGTATGAGGACCTTGAGATTCCACGCGCTCCATGCGTGCCGGTACGTCCACACCGAAATCGCGTCCTGAATGATCAGGAGCGGCAGCAGGATGGCCGCCGCCTGCAACGGCGGCATGATCAAGGCCAGCATCGGCGTCGTGACCATGCCGAGCCCGGCAAAGCCGCCTTTGCTGAGGCCCAGCAGCGTCACGGCCGGAATGGCGATGAGGTAGAAGATCGGATCGGTGATCACGGAATGAGGGGGTAAAAGAAGTCACAGCCAATAGCGAGAGGCGATTGGCGGGGGGAGCGGGGTTTCCCTCCCGGCTTATTCGTTACTTCAGCTACGCGCCATTCGCCAATACCGGAAGACGGCGATATAGTTGCGCAGAGAAAAAATGATGGACGCCCGTTCGAGCCGGTACCACGAGGTTTACGCGCGCTGGCAGCGCGATCCGTCAGGCTTTTGGGGCGAGGCGGCGGAAGCCATCGACTGGGTGCAAAAGCCCAAAATCGTGTTGGACCCGAAAGCCGGCATCTACGGCCGCTGGTTCACCGACGGCGTTTGCAACACCTGCTTCAACGCGGTCGACCGCCAGGTCAATGCCGGGCGCGGCGAGCAGGCGGCAATCATCTACGATTCCCCGCTTGCCGGCGAAAAGCGGACGATCACCTATCACCGGCTTCTGACCGAAACGCAGGTGCTTGGCGGCATGCTGCGCGATCTCGGCGTCGGCAAGGGCGACCGCGTCATTCTCTATATGCCGATGATCCCGGAAGCCGTGATCGCGATGCTCGCCTGCGCGCGCATCGGCGCCATCCATTCCGTTGTGTTCGGCGGCTTTGCCGCGCGCGAATTGGCGGCCCGCATCGAAGACTGCACGCCGAAAGTCATCTTATCCGCAAGCTGCGGCATCGAGCCCGGCCGCATCGTGCATTACAAGCCGCTGCTCGACCAGGCGGTCACGCTGTCGCGGCACAAGCCGGATACCTGCCTTATCCTGCAACGGCCCCAGGCCCAGGCGAAGCTGTTGTCCAGCCGCGACCGCGATTGGGCGCAGATGCGCGAGCATGCGCTGGTCCATGCGCGGTCCGCGTTCGACTGCGTGCCGGTCGCGGCAACCGATCCGCTCTACATTCTCTATACGTCGGGGACGACCGGCCGCCCCAAGGGTGTCGTTCGCGACAATGGCGGCCACATGGTCGCGCTCAAATGGTCGATGAAATATCTCTACGGCATCGAGCCGGGCGAAGTGTGGTGGACGGCATCCGATATCGGCTGGGTCGTCGGCCATTCCTACATCGTCTATGCGCCGCTGTTTCACGGCGCGACCACCATCCTCTATGAGGGCAAGCCGGTCGGCACGCCGGACGCCGGCGCGTTCTGGCGCGTCATCGCCGAGCACGGCTGCGTGGCGATGTTCACCGCGCCGACGGCGTTCCGCGCCATCAAGAAAGAAGACCCGCAGGGCAAGCTGTTCGCGCAGCACGATCTGACAAAATTCCGCACGCTGTTCCTTGCCGGCGAGCGTGCCGATCCGCCGACGCTCGAATGGGCGGAAGATCTCCTGAAGATTCCGGTGATCGATCACTGGTGGCAGACCGAAACCGGCTGGGCGATCGCCGGCAATCCGATGGGGCTCGGCATGCTGCCGGTGAAGCACGGCTCGCCGACCGTGGCGATGCCGGGCTACGACGTCCGCGTCGTCAACGAGGCGAACAAGGAAGTCGCCGCCGGCACGATGGGCTCCCTCGTCGTCAAGCTGCCGCTGCCGCCGGCCTGCCTGCCGACGCTGTGGCAGGACGATGCGCGCATGCGCCAAAGCTATTTCGACGAATTCCCCGGCTATTACAAAACCGCCGATGCCGGCTTCAAGGACGAGGACGGCTATATTTTCGTCATGGGCCGCACCGACGACATCATCAATGTCGCCGGCCACAGGCTGTCGACCGGCGGCATGGAAGAGGTGCTCGCGTCGCATCCAGACGTCGCCGAATGCGCCGTGCTCGGCATCAAGGACGAGCTCAAGGGCGAAGTGCCGTGCGGCTTCATCGTGCTCAAATCCGGCGTCAGCCGGCCGCCGGCAGAGATCGAAAAAGAATGCATTGCGCTTATTCGCGACAAGATCGGGCCGGTCGCCGCGTTCAAGCTCGCCATCACCGTGGCGCGCCTGCCGAAGACCCGCTCCGGCAAGATCCTGCGCGGCACGATGAAAAAGATTGCCGACGGCGACACCTGGACCATGCCGGCGACCATCGACGATCCGGCGGTGCTCGACGAGATCGGCGGCGCGCTGAAGGGTAAGGGCGTGGGGTCGTGATCGCGTACTATGGCGCCGCTACCAAATTTGAAAAGTGCGTTCCTTGATATTCGTAAGATCGCGGAATATTGCCTTAGTCCCGCACATCCGCGCGGACGGCACAAAGCGAGGGTCTTTCGCGACGCGCTCGGACTTGACCGCGACGACGCCGAATGGCTCCGGAGCGCTCTGCTAAACGGATTGCCGAAATGTGAGGCGACGGAACTGTTAGAGGATCCCCGGGGCCGTCGCTGGCGAGTTGATGTGCCGCTAACGCGACATGGCGGAAGTGTTGTGGTAAGAACAATTTGGATCGTTCGAAGCGGTGAAGAGGTTCCACGTTTCGTCACGTGTTGGGTACTTTGATGACCAATGAAAAACCATCGCGGGCAGCCTTGCTCGATGTCGTGGCCCTTTTGACGGACTTGCCCGCGAGAGAGCTCGCGCGCGGTCAGGTTGGTACGGTCGTTGAAATCCTCAGCAACGACACCGTTATGGTAGAGTTCAGCGACGACGACGGTCGCGCATATGCGTTGGTGTCTAGTCCCATCGCCGATCTACTGGTGCTCCACTACGTTCCGGAGGCGGTGGCCTGAAGGTCGCGCGGCTTTCGGTGGTTCTGTGCGCGTCAGCGGCATGGTGCGCTGTTGCCATCGCGCAAACGCCCCCAACTTCGCCGCCTGACAAAGCCGCTCCCCCGCCCCAAACAGCGCCAAGCAATCCGCCGACCACCGGCGACATCTGCCACGCGCTCGAGCAGGACGCCGCCGAGAACGACCTGCCGGTCGAATTCTTCGCCCGCGTCATCTGGCAAGAGAGCCGGTTCAATGCGCAGGCCGTGAGCAACAAGGGCGCCGAGGGCATCGCGCAATTCATGCCGTCGACGGCGGATTATCGCGGGCTGATCGATCCGTTCGATCCGATCGAGGCTTTGAACCATTCGGCGCGCTATCTGCACGACCTGAAAATGCAGTTCGGCAATCTTGGTCTCGCCGCCGCCGGTTATAATGCCGGCCCGGCGCGCGTCTCAGCCTGGCTCGCGGGCAAACGCAGGCTGCCGGGCGAAACCCGCAACTATGTTGCGATCATCACCGGCTGGACAGCGGACGAATGGGCGTCGGCAAAACCGCCGCAGACATCGGAGACCACGATCCCGCAGGGCGTGCCGTGTGTGCAGCTTGCCAATCTCATTCTCGCTCCGAAGGAGGAGGCGCAGCGCATCGCCGCCTACGTGCCGCGCTGGGGCATGCAACTCACCGCCAACTGGGCGGAGAGCAGGGCCTGGGCGACCTATCGCGCCATCCAGAAACGCTACGCCACGCTGATCGGCGACCGCGAGCCGATCGTGGTGCGTAGCCGCGGCATCGATTTCGGCAGCGCCACGCGTTACAACATCCGCATCGGCGACGACGATCGCTCTTATCTGGAAAAATTCTGCAGGCAGCTCATCGCCGCCGGCGGCGCTTGCGTGGTGCTGCGCAACGATCGGGGATGAAATCTTCTCCGCCCCCGCGAAAGCGGGGGAGGGGGACCGCGCGTAGCGCGGTGGAGGGGGCGTCTGAGATCAGGAAGCGATCAGCGTTCTGGGTGGAGCAAGTAGCCCGAGAGCAGACCACGGCGGAATTATTTTCTTTGAGTCCGACGCCCCCTCCACCATGCTGCGCATGGTTCGCCTCCCCCGTTTTCACGGGGGAGGAAAGAAAACTACTCCGCCTTGCCGCCGAGCTGCTTGAGCTTGGCGAACACCGCGTCGACGTTGAGATCGTCGGTCGGCTTCTGGCCGGGCTCGGGTTCGGGCTCTTCCTTCGGCGCAGTGGTGACGGAAGCGGGCAGCAGCGTCGCGCCCTGTTGCTCGATGGGGACCGGCTTTTCCTTGGCGGCACGCTGCACTTCGAGATCGAGATCGATCTGCGAGCAAAGTCCAAGCGTGACGGGATCGAGCGGCGTGAGATTGGCGGAATTCCAGTGGGTGCGGTCGCGGATCGCCGAGATCGTCGATTTGGTGGTGCCGACCAGCCGCATGATCTGGCTGTCTTTCAGCTCGGGATGATTGCGCACCAGCCACAGGATCGCGTTCGGCCGGTCTTGGCGGCGCGATACCGGCGTATAGCGCGGGCCCTTTTTCGGCTTGGCTTCGGGCAGGCGAACTTTCGGCTCGGCGATGTGCAGTTTGTAGCTGTGATCGGCTTCGGCGGCGGCGATCTCGTCACGGGTCAATTGCCCGGTGAGGATCGGGTCGAGGCCCTTGATGCCTTGCGCGGCGTCGCCGTCGGCGATCGCCTTCACTTCGAGCGGATGCAGGTTGCAGAGCTGCGCGATCTGGTCGAATGCCAGCGAGGTATTCTCGACCAGCCAGACGGCAGTCGCTTTGGGCATCAGGGGCGCGGTCGCCATAGGTAAATCTCCTCTGTGCTCCGCCCGCCCGTCCGGGCGAAGCCACTCAACGTCATCGGCGATGACTGGAAAGCGTCCGGAATATAGGCGGCGGCCGGGTGCCGCGCAACGCCCGTGTGGCAGGCGGGGAACTCTGGAAAACCCCGAAATGTGCCTGTAAAATCAAGCAAATCAGCGCCCCGCCGCGATAAAGGATGACCGGTGATGCCGAGCGAGATTGACGCCATCCGCGCGCTCTTGAGCGCCAAACCCCGCCCGGTCGGCTGGGCCGAACGGCGGTCGCGGATCGAGGAGGTCGGCTCGGTTTGGCCGGTGGCCGGCGACGTCGAGCTCGAAGCCGTCGATGCCGGCGGGGTGCCCGGCGAATGGTCGATCGTTCCGGGCAGCGATGCGTCGCGTGTACTCTTGTACTTCCACGGCGGCGGCTATTGTTCGGGGTCGATCCGCAGCCATCGCCGCATGGTCACCGAAGCGGGCCGCGCCGCGGCAGTAAGGACGCTCGCCGTCGATTACCGGCTCGCGCCCGAGCATCCGTTTCCCGCGGCACTCGACGATGCGCTCGCCGCGTGGCGCTTCCTGCGCGGCCAGGGAATTGCTGCCGCGCATATCGCAGTCGGCGGCGACAGTGCCGGCGGCGGCCTTACCATTGCGCTGATCAATCGCTTGCGTGAAATGCACGAATCCTTGCCCGGCTGTGCCTGGCTCGTCTCGCCGTGGACCGATCTCACCATGTCGAGTTCGACGCTTGGGACAAAGGACACCGTCGATCCGCTGATCCACAAGGCTTATCTCGAAGAGCTTGCCGGCGCTTATGTCCCGGCCGGGATCGGCCGCAAGGACCCGCGCGTCTCGCCGCTTTTTTCCGATCTGAAGGGATTCCCCCCGGTCCTCATCCAGATCGGATCGGCGGAAACGCTTCTCGCCGATGCAACGCGTCTTGCAGCGGCTTTGGGCGCAGCCGATGTTGCCGTGACGCTGGAAATCTGGCCGCACATGATTCATGCGTGGCATCTGTGGAATGCGCATCTCGAGGCCGGCCGGCGCGCGCTTTCAGCCGCCGGCACATTCATCCGTGCCGCGCTGCATTGATCGGCGGCCGGCAATCGCGCTAGGTTCCCCGCATGCGGGAGCAACCCGCGGCAAAAAAGCGAAAGTGAAAACATGAAGCCCGGGGAAACGCCTGCCGAGAAAATCTTCGACGTGGGCATCGATGAGCGCCTGTCCTACGATCAGCTTCTGATCCTTGGACTGCAAAACATTTTCGGCATGACGGGGATGTTCGTGTTTCCCGGCATATTGGGACGATCGTTCAATCTTCCGCCGGAGCAGATCGCCTATCTCTACGGCATGACGTTCCTGATCTGCGGCTTCGTCACCGTCCTGCAATCGGTGCTGCTGCTGCGGCTGCCGATTACGCAGGGCCCCTATGCCGGAAGTTTCGCCACGCTGCTCGCGGTCGGGCATTTGCAGGGCGGCGGCGGTCTCGGTGCGGCGTATGGTTCGTTCTTCGTGGCTTCATTGATCTGGTGCCTGCTGACGGTTCCGGTGCGCGGCTTCAGCGTTATCGGCGCGCTGTCACGCTTTCTGCGCGCGCCGATGATCGCCGGCATGATTGTGGTCTTCATCATGATCCAGGTCTCGATCGTGGCGTTTCCAGGCTGGATCGGACGGACCGAAAGCCCCGGCTTTCCGCTGGTCAACTTTCTCGCCGGCGGCCTCGGCATTGTGGTCCTGGTCGCCGTCAGTCTGTGGGGCGGGAAATTCCGCCGCGCCGCGATCCTGATCGGACTCATCGCCGGTACTTTATGTTACGCGATCTTCCGTCCGATATCGCTTGCGGCCGTGGCGAATGCGCCGTTCTTTGTCGCGCCGCAATTGTTTCCGTTCGGCTTTGCGGTACAGACCGATCTCGTCATCGTGTTCCTTCTGGTACTGCTGCCCGCGAGCATCGGCTCGATGGCGCTTTATCAGATGGTCGGCGACTGGGGCGGCCAGACGGTCGATTCACCGCGCATGTCGCAGGGCATCTTCGCAATGGGGCTGGGCGCGGCGCTTGCCGGTCTGGTCGGCGGCTTCAGCACCATCGTCTATCCCGACAATATCGGCATGCTGCGCACGACGCGGGTCGGGTCGCGGTTCGCAACCGCCGCCGCCGGCGTGCTGCTGATCGTGCTCGGCGCCGTGGTCAAATTCGACTTCCTGCTGGTGGTGGTGCCGCTTCCGATCCTCTCGGCCGTTGCGACGCTCCTGTTCGGCATCGTCCTGATGCACGGCGTGCACATCCTCGCCAAGGTCGATTGGGACGATCGCAAGTTCATTGTCGCCGGCCTGTCGATGATGGTGGCGCTGGGCGGCATGTTCATCTCGCCCGAAGTGCAGGCGCAGATGCCGCTCCTTGTGCGCCTCGTCGTCACCCAGCCGGTGATCTCTGGCGGCCTTACGCTCGTCGTGTTGTATACGCTGATGTGCGGCACGCCGCCGAAGGAGGCGTGACCGGCGGCCCGCGCTCAGGGCGCGCGGCCTTTCACGGCATTGGCGAAAGCTTCGTAGGCAATGCTCCCGTCGGCGGCGACGGGCAGTTGCTCGCGCAAGCGTGCCTTGAGCTTTTCCCGCATATCCGGCGACAGGTCCGCGAGCGCTTTTCCGGCCGGCCCGACGGGCACGCTGTTTGAGTCCCAGAAATCGTCGAAGCTGGAAAAAGCGACCTGGATGCGGATCACTTGCATGTCGAGCGACGTGATGCCGGCCTGTTGCCAGATCGCCCGCATGTCGTCGCGGCGCGAGGCGTTGACGTTCGGCCGCACCGGCTCGCCCAGGCCCAGGGATCTCGCCGCCTCCGCGATCGGCCGGATCGGGAAGCCGCCGCCGGGAAAGTCCCACATGTAGGTCGCGACCCAGCCGCCTGGTTTCACCACGCGCGCCATTTCCTTTGCGGCTTTGAGCGGATCGGGGATGAAGGTGATGACCAGCGCCATGGACGCGGCATCGAAACTGTTGTCGGGGAACGGCAGGCTTTGCGCGTCGGCGACGCGGAATTGCGCCATCTTCACTCCCGGCCGCGTGCGCGCGAAAGCAAGCTGACCGTCCGACGGATCGACGCCGGTTACCGCCGCCGGAGCGCAACGCGCGATGAGCACCTCGGTGAAGGCGCCGTTGCCGCAGCCGACATCGATCCAGTTCAGATTCTTCGGCGCGTCGATCCAGTCGAGAAATTTATCGCCCGCGAGGCGGCTCCAGCGGCCCATCAGCCGCTCATAAGCCTTGCCGTCGTCGAAAGGATTTGGGGCTTCGCTCACGCGTTACTCCGCGCCCTTGGCGGGCGTATGGGCATTGATCGCCGCCCAGACCCGGCTCGGCGTTGCCGGCATGTCGATATGCTCGATACCGAGCGGTTTTAGTGCGTCGAGAATGGCGCCGATGATTGCGGGCGGCGCGCCGGTTGCGCCGGCTTCGCCCGCGCCTTTGACGCCGAGCGGGTTGGTTGTTGCCGGAACCTCGGTCAGTTTCGAGACGAGATCGGGAAAATCCTCGGCCCGCGGCATGGCGTAATCCTGGAAGCTGCCGGTGACGAGCTGGCCGTCCTTGTCGAATATGATTGCTTCCATCAGCGCCTGGCCGGCGCCCTGCGCGACCCCGCCGTGGATTTGTCCTTCGCACAAGAGGTGATTCATGATCCGCCCGACGTCGTCGACCGCGGCATAGCGCGCGAGCGTCACGGCGCCGGTCTCCGGATCGATCTCGACCTCGCACAGGTGGCAGCCGTTGGGATAATTCGGTGGCTCGGCGGCGAACGTGCCGGACGCTTCGAGCCCGACGTCGAATTGCGGCGGCAGCATCGCCGGGCGGTAGAACGCCTTGGCGACGTCCGTCAGCTTCAAGGCGCGATCGGTGCCGACGATGCGGAACGAGCCATCCTTGAACTCGATGTCGCCGGCGGCGGCTTCCAGCATCATCGCCGCCATCGGCTTTGCCTTCTCGATGATATTGTCGGCGGCGCGTTTGAGCGCATTGCCGCCGACATGCATGCTGCGCGAGCCATAACTGCCGCGGCCTATCGGCACCGCGTCGGTGTCGCCCTGCACGAAGCGGATGTTCTCGAACGGCACGCCGAGCCATTCGGTCACCATCTGCGCATAGACGGTGGCGTGGCCCTGGCCGTGCGAATGGGTTCCGGCGAGAATGGTGAGCATGCCGCTCGGATCAAAACGCAGCACCATGCGGTCGTTGAACACGGCGGCCTCTTCGAGGAAATAGCCGATGCCGCGGCCGCGCAGCTTGCCGTTCTTCTTCGATTCGGCGGCGCGTTTGCCGAAACCGTTCCAGTCGGCGATCTTCAGGCATTCGTCCATCACGTGGACGAAATCGCCGCTGTCATAGGTAATGCCGGTTTGCACCTTGTGCGGCATCGCTGCGGCGGGAATGAAATTGCGCCGCCTGAGCTCTATCGGATCGACTCCCAGCGTGCGCGCGGCGCGATCGAGCAATTGCTCGATCAAAAACGTCGCTTCCGGCCTGCCGGCGCCGCGATAGGGCGCCATCGGAATGGTGTTGGTGAGCACGGCCCGCGCCACGGCATGGACGGCGGGAATTTGATAGACGCCCGGCGACAGGCGGATGGCGAACAGCGGCACCACGAGAGCCGCGCCGAACAC
This sequence comes from uncultured Alphaproteobacteria bacterium, assembly GCA_963723335.1. Lineage (GTDB taxonomy): Bacteria > Pseudomonadota > Alphaproteobacteria > Rhizobiales > Xanthobacteraceae > BOG-931. The sequence goes on from CAVRQJ010000002.1 coordinate 183,927, forward strand.
ATGCGAGCCCATGGCGTGCAGCGCGTTGACGCGCAGGCCGAGAATTTTGCCGTGCTCGTCGAGCGCGAGTTCTCCGGTGACGACCTGATCGCGGCCTTGCGAGTCGCCAAGCAGCGCCTCCGACCGTGTCGACACCCATTTCACTGGCCGGCCGCCAACCCGGCGCGACGCCCAGACCACCAGCGCATCTTCCGGATAGCCACCATGCTTCATGCCGAAGCCGCCGCCGACGTCGGGCGAGATGACGCGAAGTTTGGTCTCGGGGATTTTCAGAATCTGCCCGGCGACGGTCGAGCGCGTGCCGTGCGGGTTCTGCGAGGTCGAGTAGAGCGTGTAATTGTCGTCCTCGGGATGATGGTGTCCGATCGCCGCGCGCGGCTCGATCGAATTGGCGGTGATGCGGCTATTGTTGAGCTTGAGCGAGACGACGTGTTTGGCATTGGCAATGGCTGCGTCGGTTGCCTCCTTGTTGCCCATCATCAGCGTGAACGAGATGTTATTGGGCGCCTCGTCCCACACCGCCGGCGCACCGGGCTTCACCGCGTCCTCGACGCTGATGACCGCGGGCAGCGGCTCGTAGTCGATCTCGATCAATTCGGCGGCATCCCTGGCCTGTGTCAGCGTCTCGGCGACGACGAACGCGACGCGGTCGCCGACCGCGCGCACCTTCTCGGCTTCGAGGATGGAGCGCAGCGTACGAAAGCCCTTCGGGCCGCCCATGTCCTCGGGCATCGGCGGCGCCAGCCGCCCGAGCCCGTCGGCGAGGACGTCGGCGCCGGTCAGCACGGCCAGCACCCCGGGCGCGGCCTTGGCCTTCGCGGTATCGACCCGCTTGATCCGGGCATGGGCGTGCGGCGACATCACCACGGCGCCGTGACACAGATGCGGCAGGTCGAAGTCGTCGACATAACGGCCGCGGCCGGTGATGAAGCGAGGATCCTCGACCCGCGTCACGGGCTGGCCGATGCCGAATTTGTTCAACCTGACGTCCACGGCGTGTCACCCATGTTTCCCCGGTCGCGGGGCAGGGTGATTTATACTTGCGAATTGCGGCAATGAGAATGCGGGTGGTGGACGACGTGGCCGGCGGTGCGCCGGTCTATGCCCGGTCTCGATTGGTCGAATAGGGCTCCTGCGCCCTAGGTACTACAGTGTTTTGCGCCACGGCAGCAGCATCGATACGCGGTTTCTGTAGTGGCGGTAGTCGTCGCCAAACAGATCGACGAGATCGCGTTCTTCCAGCCAGGCGCCGATCACAATATAACCCGTGGTCGCCGCCGCGAAAAGAAGATGCCCGGCCGTCATAGTCGGTGCCGCCCAGAACGCGATCATGAATCCGAGGTAAATCGGATGGCGGACGAATTTGTAGAACAGCGGCGTCCGGAAACGCAGCGCCGGCATCGGCCTTCCCGCGAGGTGGTTCGTCACCTGATGCAATCCGAACAGCTCGAAGTGATTGATCAGGAAGGTGCCGGTCAGCACGACGAACCAGCCGATGAAGGACAGGCAAGTGACCGCCAATGCGAGTTGCGGGTTGGCGATTTGCCAAACGACGTCCGGTATCGGCCGCCATTGCCACAGCAATAGAGCCAGCGCGAGACTGGCGAACAGGACGTAGGTGCTACGCTCGACCGATGCGGGGACGAATTGCGTCCACCATTGCTTGAATTCCTTCCTGGCCATGACGCTGTGCTGGACGGCGAACACCGTCAGCAGCAGAAGATTGACGACGACCGCTTCCAGGAGCGGAGCGGCCGTTCCTGTGTCGATGGTCGTGGGCACCACGAGATTTTCGACGAAGCCGATGGCGTAGAGGAAGGTGATGAAAAATATGACGTAGGATACGACGCCATAAAGGAAGGCGATCAAACGGCCCGCCGCGCTGCCGGTTTGACGAATATTCTGATTGGTGGCCTGAATCTGGCTCATAGTTCCTCCCGTGGCGGGAACGCATGGATCGCGCAGTTCCCGTGGGAGAATGCCGGCAGCGGCGACTAAAGGCTTTGCCTGGTCCTTGATTTGTCCTTGAGATGGTCTTGATTATTCCGTGAGAGCGGTCTCGCGGCTCCATTGGTGGGCGACGACGTGCAATTTACCTTTGCCGATCATACGCTTGACACCGGCCGGCGCGAATTGCGACGCGGCGATGAAGCCATTGCCGTCGAACCGCAAGTGTTCGACCTTCTGGTTTATCTCATCAGCAATCGTGAGCGGGTCGTCAGCAAAGACGATCTCATTGCCTCCGTCTGGGGTGGCCGGATCGTTTCGGATTCGACGCTGACGAGTTGCATCAACGCCGCGCGCCGGGCAATCGGGGACAGTGGCGAGGAGCAGAAGCTGATCCGCACGATCGCGCGCAAGGGGTTGCGATTCATCGCCGATGTTCACGGCGGCGGCGATGGCTTCTCTACCATGCCGCGGCCAAATGTGCCCGGTGAGCAATCGCGCACGGCATTGCCGTTGCCCGACCGTCCGGCAATAGCAGTGCTTCCGTTTACGAACATGACCGGCGACCCGGCGCAGGAGTATTTTTCCGACGGCATCAGCGAGGACATTATCACCGCGCTCTCCAAGCTGCGCTGGTTCTTTGTCATCGCGCGGAATTCCTCGTTTATCTACAAGGATAAAGCCGTCCATCTCAAGCAAGTCGCTGAAGACCTTGGCGTCGGTTATGTCGTGGAGGGCAGCGTGCGCCGCGCAGGCGACTGGGTGCGGATCACGGCGCAGCTCATCGATGTCGCCACCGGAAGTCACATCTGGGCGGAACGCTACGACCGCGGTCTTGCCGATGTCTTTGCCGTGCAGGATGAGATCACCGAAGCCATTGTCGCGGCGATCGAGCCGCAACTCTACGCCGCGGAGAATTTCCGTGCCACGCGAAAGCCGCCGGATAGCCTGGATGCGTGGGATCTCGTCATGCGGGCGCTGTCGCATTACTGGCGGGTGACGCGGCAGGATAACGTGGTCGCGCAGGCGCTGCTCGAAAAAGCGATCGCGATTGACACCAATTACGGTCAGGCGCGCGGTTTGCTTGCCACCACGCATACATTCGGCGCGCATATGGGCTGGGAAAACATGGCGGAGGTGGCGCCGATCGCCGAGCGCGCGGCACAGGCGGCGATCCTCGCCCACCGCGATGATCCCTGGGCGCATTACGCACTGGGCTGCGTCCATCTGTCCGCGCGGCGCTTCGACGATTCGCTCGCTGAGTTCGAAACTGCGCTTTCGCTCAACCCGAATTTCTCGTTGGCGCAGGGCTATTACGGGTTGACGCTGGCCTATTGCAGCCGCTGCGAAGAGGCTGAATTAGCCGTGCGGCGCGCGCTGCGCTTGAGCCCGCACGACCCGCTTTCGGCGATCTATTACGGTATCGCGTCCTACGTGCAGTTCGTCGCGCGGAATTATGACGAGGCAATGCGGCTGGCGCGAGAAGGCATCCGGCAACGCATCGATTTCGTCGGCGCCCACCGCGTCCTGACGGCTGCGGCGGGCATGGCCGGAGAACACGACATCGCCAAGGCCGCACTTCAGGAGCTGCGCCGCGCGCAGCCCAACATCTCGCTCGCCTGGATCGAAAGGGAAATGCCCATCCGGCAAGATACGGAGCGCGAGCATTATCTCGAGGGCTTCCGCCGCGCCGGTTTGCACTGAAGCAATAGGGGCGGCTAATCTGGGCATGAGGAAACGCCAAATATGCCAGCAAACCCGGACTCGCAGCATTTCGACTACATCGTCGTCGGCGCCGGCTCGGCCGGCTGCGTTCTTGCCAATCGGCTCACCGCCTCGGGGCGCAACCGTGTTTTGCTGCTCGAGGCCGGCGGCCCCGACCGCAATATCTGGATCCACATTCCGCTCGGCTACGGCAAGCTGTTCTCAAATCCCAAGGTGAATTGGCTTTATACGACCGAGCCTGAGCCTGAGTTGAACAACCGCAGGGTGATCCAGCCGCGCGGCAAGGTGCTGGGCGGATCGAGCTCGATCAACGGCCTCCTTTATATCCGCGGTCAGCACGAGGATTTCGATCACTGGCGGCAACTCGGCAATACCGGCTGGTCGTTCAAGGACGTGCTGCCCTATTTCCGGCGCGCCGAGGACCAGGAGCGCGGGGCCGACGAATTGCACGGCGTCGGCGGCCATCTGAAGGTCTCCAATGTGTGCGAACCGCATCCGTTGTGCGAAGCCTTCATCGAAGCGGTGCAGCAGTCCGGATTTCCGCGCAACGACGATTTCAACGGCCCGAGCCAGGAAGGCGCGGGATATTTCCAACTGACCGCGAGGAACGGACGGCGCTGGTCGACCGCGGTCGGTTACCTGAAAGAGGCGCGGCAGCGGCCGAATCTGACGGTCGTGCCGAATGCGCTCGCGACCCGCGTGCTGTTTTCCGGCAAGCGCGCCATCGGAGTGGACTATCGGCAGGGCGACGCGGTGCACACCGCTTATGCCGACGGCGAGGTCATTCTCTCCGGCGGCGCGTTCAACTCGCCGCAGCTTCTGCAACTCTCCGGAATAGGACCGGCCGATTTATTGCGCGGCCTCGGCATCGACGTGATTGCCGACATGCCGGGCGTCGGTGCCGACTTGCAGGATCATTTGCAGGTCCGCACGCAATATCGCTGCACCGAGCCGATCACCATGAACGAGGTGATCAACAGCTGGCGTCACCGTTATGCCGCAGGCTTGCGTTACATCACGACGCGTAAGGGACTTTTGACGATCGGCGCCGGCTATGCCGGGGCATTCCTGCGCACGCGGCCCGAGCTTGAGACGCCCGACGTGCAAATCCACTTTCTCATCTTCAGCGCCGATGCCGCGGGCGCCACGCTGCATCCGTTTCCGGGCTTCATGACCTCGGTTTGCCAGTTGCGGCCGGAGAGCCGCGGCTTCGTGCATGTAAAATCGGCCGATCCAGGCGTGCCGCCGGCGATCCACGCACGCTATCTCACCGCGCGCGCCGACTGCGACTGCGCCGTCGATGGGCTCAAGCTGATGCGCGGCATCATGAACCAGCCGGCGATGCGGAAGTTCATCGCCGAGGAGCGCATACCCGGCGAGCAATGCACAAGCGATGCCGATCTGCTTGCTTTCGCGCGCGACACCGGAACGACGGTCTATCATCCGACATCGACCTGCCGGATGGGCTCAGACCCGAATGCGGTGGTGGACGAGCGGTTGCGCGTGCGTGGCTTCGAGCGGCTGCGTGTGATCGACGCCTCGATCATGCCAACGGTGGTTTCCGGCAATACCAATGCCGCGACCGTGATGATCGGCGAGAAGGGCGGCGATATGATCTTGCAGGATGCGCGCGCGAGCGCACCGGTCGCGCTCTCGGCCTAGGCGGGCAGGCGTCTGCGGGCGCTCCGGCTATTCTCAGCCGTGTCCCATCGCCTGAAATTGCTTGCGCTTCTGGTAGGCCTTGGTCTGCACCGGCGCGCAGCCATTGCCGCCGCAGACGACGGTCGCCACGCGAACCTCGCCGTCAGATGCTTTGGCAATGCCGGCCGAAGGCGAAGTCAAAAACGCCGCCGTTCGCGCGATGGAAATTCCGGCTGAAAAGATGGCGGCTGCGGTGAGCGCAGTAACAAGCGTCTTACGCATGCTTGTGCTCCTTGGCGGTGGCCCTGCCGCTCGATAGGAGCTTATGGTGAATGAAGGGTTAACGATCGTCCTGCGGCGCAGCCGAAGCCGCTAAGGCCGAGCACATCGTCACGAGCAGTGCCATGCGCCCATTCGGTCCTGAATCGCCTTGGCGCAAGGGACCCCGGCCGGCGGAGCGTGCGCACGTTTGGTGTGACAGCCCGTCTTGTTGCAGATAATTCCGACATCCCCGTTGGCGATCTCCGAAGCGCTTGCGGCTCCGCGGTTGTTGCCGCCGCCGCCACCCCCGCCACCACCACCCCTTCGTTGCCCATTGTCAGCTGGAGCAGATCGTTCCGATGCTGACGGTGCAGGCTGCGATGCGTTCCGCACTTTTCCCGGCGTCTCGCAATCGCCGTCGCCGTCGAGCGTCTGTCCGCTCGGGCAGGTCTTGGCCACACATGTGCCGTTCAATTCCTTTTCGGTCTTTGCACATTCGAGCGGGCAGACGCGCGATGACCGGCCGCGTATCGAGTCGAGGAAATCCGGCGTCGGATTATCCGGCACTTTGGCAAGGTTCGCGGCCTTGACGAACTTCATGATCGACTGCTTCACAGCCGACGATGTCCAATCGTCGTCGAGCTTGCCGGCGTAACAACCGACACGCGTGAGCTCCATCTTGATCGTTTGGATAAGCGCGGTGGTGGAGAGCTGGGCCGTGCCGGCTTGCGCTCCATCCGGGAGTGCCGCCAACGCCTGCTGTTTGGCGGCGGCCTCCGCTACGGCGGCTGCTTTCGCACGCTCCGCATCGAGGGCTTGCTGGGTAGCGAGCGCTTTCGCGGCGGCTTCCGTGTCGGCCTTGTCTTTTGCGGCTTGTGCCTTCGCAGCTGCTTCGGCATCAGCCTTCGCTTTGGCGGCCTTTGCCACCTCAAGTTCGGCGATCCGCGCCTCGGCATCCTTGCGGAGCGGGCTCGTGGGATAGCGTCCAATAAATCTGTACAGCGCCGCCTCGTCGGTCGTGTCCTTGAGAAGCGACCAGCTCACGTCGTCGGTGCGTGGTATCGGCGTCTCCTCTGCGGCTTTTGTTGTTTGTCCCGGTTGGCTGGCCGACATTGGCGGCCTGCTTTGGAACCAAAGGAATCCCGCACCGGCAAGCAAGACGGCCGCGATAGCGGCCGCGGCGAACAATGCCGGCTTCGGCATGGATACGCTTTGCTGTGGCGCGAGAACGCGCAGCCGCGCACGCACTTGATCGACGTCCTCGCCTTTCTTGTAGATGGCGATAAATAATTTGAGCACGGCATGATCGTCGCTCACCGCTGCGCGGCCATAGGCGTCTGCGCGCGCCAGAAGCGCCGTCTTCAGGTTTCGCGTTTCGTCGATATGGGCGTTGGCCGGATGGGTGGCGAGAAACGCGTCGAGCGCGGCGATCGTGCCGGCGCGTTTGGCCGCGGCAAAGGCGTGCTCTGACTCGGCACGTTGCCTGGCTTCCTCTTCTTTTTGCCGGCGCTCCGCCGCCGCGCGCTCCTGCGCCTGGCGTTCAGCTTCTTTTCGAAGCGCTTCTTCCTCCGCGCGTCTTGCAGTCTCCTTGGCTACCCGCTTGGCTTCGGCCGCCTGCCGTTTGCGCTCCTCCTCGGCAAGCCTCGCCGCTTCCGCCTCGCGCCGCCGGCGTTCCTCCTCGGCCAACGCGCGCCGGGCCGCCTCTGCCTCCGCGCGGCGCTCGGCATCTATTTCGGCAAGGCCGTTCTGAAGCGCTTTAATCAGGCCCTGCACGTCGGCGCGAAATCTTTCGTGCGTCAGCCGCACGGCATTGCGCCTGGCCAGCGGTTGAAGCGCGTCCGGCAGTTCATCCGGACGCGGCATTTGTGAATCGCCAACCAGCACGGGAATTACGCGTTTACCCTGGGCCAGAGCCGATAAAATCTCAATGCGCACAAAGTCGTCCGGATCGTCGAGCCGCCGCTTGCCCGCAGGGTCGCGCGAGTCGATCCAGCCTTTGCCGATCACAGCAAGCACGATGTCGCATTCGGCGACGCGTTCGTTCAGCACGCGGACGAAATCGAGACCGGGCGCGATATTGTCGACGTCCAGAAAAAGCTGCTGCGGTTCGAAAACGTCCTGCAGCCGGTCGAACAGGCGACCGGTGTGGCCGGGGTCGTCACCCCGGCGATAATTGATGAAAATTTTGCCCGTCATCTCCCGCCGCCCCAAGAGACGAAAGTGTGAGGGTACTTTAGATCGTGCTAGCGGATTCGATCAAGCTAACACTGTCCGGGATCGGCATGAATTGCAGGCTTTCTTTGCCGTTTCTGCCCGTTGCATGCCCATTGCAGCGGGTGCATCATCGCCGAGCTCATTTTCAGGTCGCATTGCCAGGAGCGGCTCCCATGCACGACATCGTCATTCGCGGCGGCAGCATCGTCGATGGCACCGGCAAGGCCTCGTTCACGGGTGACGTGGCGATCGAAGGCGGCCGCATCGCCGCGGTCGGCGGCAAGCTCGGTCCCGCCAAACGTGAGATCAGCGCCGACGGGCTCCTGGTCACGCCCGGCTGGGTCGATGTGCACACCCATTATGACGGCCAGGCGATGTGGGATCCGCTCCTTGCGCCGTCATGCTGGCACGGCGTCACCACCGCGCTGTTCGGCAATTGCGGCGTCGGCTTCGCGCCGGTGAAGAAGCATCACCGCGGCGAGCTGATGGACCTGATGGAAGGCGTCGAAGAGATTCCCAATCCGGTTCTGGCCGCGGGCCTGACCTGGGAGTGGGAGAGCTTTCCCGAATTCATGGACGCACTGGAGCGGCGTCCGCGCGCCATCGATATCGGCGCGCAAGCGGCGCATCTGCCATTGCGCGTTTATGTGATGGGGGACCGCGCGGTGCGGCGCGAAACCGCGACGCCGGACGATGTTGCCGAAATGCGCCGCCTGACCATCGAGGCGTTGCAGGCCGGCGCGTTCGGCTTCACCACCTCGCGCACCGATTCCCACAAGACACCGACCGGCGAACTTGTGGCGTCGCGCGATGCCGATGCGGACGAGTTGATCGGTATCGGTTCGGCGCTCGGCGCGGTCGGCATGGGCGCGTTCGGAATGAACAGCGATTTCGACGACGAAGAATACGAACTCGCCTGGATGACAAAGGTCGCGCGGCAGACCGGGCGGCCGGTCTGGTATCTGCTCACCGACCGCTACGAAGATCCGCAGCGCTGGCGGCGGCTTCTTAAGGCCACGCATGCGGCGCGCGCCGAAGGCCTGTCGTTCACAGCCCAGATCGCCGGACGCCCGATCGGCGTCATGATGGGCATCGGCACCGCGCTCAATCCGTTCACGGTGCGGCCGAGCTACAAGAAACTCGAGAGTCTGCCCATCGCCGAGCAGCGCGCGCGCCTGCGCGATCCGCAGATGCGGCGGCAAATCCTCTCCGAGGCGCCGTCGGCAGCCGACGTCGCCAAGCTTGCGCAATTCCGCCAGGCCGTCACCAGCAAATGGGACAGGTTCTACGTCATGGGCAATCCGCCCGATTATGAGCCGGCGCCGGAGAAGAGCGTCGCCGCGATCGCCGCGCGTGAAAACCGTCCGCCGGACGAAGTCGCCTACGACTACATCACCGAAGCCGAAGGCCAGTATCTCTACTTTCCGGTGGTGAATTATGTCGTCGGCGATCACGAGCCGATCCGCGAAATGCTCAACGATTCGGCGTGTCTCTTAGGACTGAGCGACGGCGGCGCGCATTGCACCTCGATCGTCGATGCCGGCGTGCCGACCTTCATGCTGATGCATTGGGGCCGCGACCGCAGCCGCGGGCCGCGCCTGCCGCTCGAACTCCTGGTGAAGCGCCAGACCAGCGAAACGTCGGACTTCTTCGGATTGTCCGACCGCGGCCGTCTTGCGCCCGGCATGCGCGCCGACGTCAACGTGATCGATTTCAAGAACCTCACGGTGCAAAAGCCCGAACTCGTTCACGACATGCCGGCCGGCGGCCGGCGTTTCGTGCAGCGCGTCGAAGGTTATGAAACGACGCTGGTCGCCGGCACGCCGATCTTCGAGCGCGGCGAACATACCGGCGCCCTGCCCGGAAAATTGGTGCGGGCCGGCCGCGACAGCGCGACTTTGGCTGCGGCGGAGTAGCGGCTGCGGGCGGCAGAGTGTTCGATCGTCTACCGCTCGATGGCTTTTGCAGGAATCTCCACGCCCGGGGCTTGCGGACGCTGCGCGTCTTCGCTGTCATCGCGTCCGCGTAAAACTTCGCCCATCAGGTCGCCGAGGGTAGGCCGGGGCAGCGCGGCGAACGGCAACGGCCGGATCACGTCGATTGCGGCGAGCCCGAGCCGTGCGGTGAGGAGGCCGTTGAGCATGCCTTCGCCTAGGCGCGCGGACAGTTTTGCCGCTATGCCATGACCCAAAAGCTGTTGAATCAAACCGTCGCTGGTCGCCACGCCTCCGGTCAATGCCAGATGGGTCACGACGTGACGCAGCAAGCGAAGCAGGCCGAGCGTGCCGGGCCTTGCGCCGTAGAGAAATGCCAACCTGCGTATCAGGACGATGGCATTGCCGAAGACAAACAGCATGTCGATGCCGGCGCGCGAACTCACCGCGGTAACGACGGAGACGCGAACGACGGAAGCGCTGACGAGTTTGCGCGCGTCCTGGTCCAGCGGTGCCATAAGCTCGCGCTCGGCGAGCCGGATCATGTCGCCACCGTCGATGATGTCGCCAAGGTGGCCTTGCAGGCGTGTCCGCGCGCGCGCCAGCCGCGGCATGCTGCGGCTGAGCGTGGTGAGATCCCGCACCAGCACGCGGGCGGCGGTGCGATCGTCGTTCATGATCGCGTCCGCAGCGCGCTGATGCAGATGTTCAACTCTCGCGAGCCGCAATAGCCCGGCGATTTCTCTCGCGGCGATAACGCCGAGCGAAACCGCGGCGAGGATCGCCAGCGCCAGGCCGAACCCGCCGAGCGCCACGTTGCGCGCGAACAGGTCCTGGATGAGGTCGAGCGTTGCCATCGCAGCGGCGAGCAACGCGAGGCCGCCGGCCGCGCACCAGAAAACCATTCCCCAGCGGAAACGTTTACGCGATGGCCGCGGCAGATTCTCAAGCGGAGCGGGAAGCGCGGCGGAATCCGGTTCGGCCCAGGTTGCCGGCCCGACGAGGCCGCCTTTCTCTTCCGCGGGGCTGACGATGACGCGATTGTCATCGAGCGAAAACGCGGCGGGGCGGCGGTGCTGCCGATGCTCGCTCATTGCAATTTATCCCCGATGAGGAATTGCATGGCGCGGTCGAGCCGAATGTGGGGCAATGCCAGCACGCCGGTGTGGGTCAGCTCGAGGACGGGCGGACGAAGCCGCAGGAAACGAAAATCGACGTTCTCCGGCGTCCCTCCGATGAGCCCACGGAAGGCCCGCTCGTCGCTGCGGAACATGTCGCCAGGATCGGCGGGGAGGTCTCCGGGAAAAAGCGCGGCTTCCGTCTCGCCATCGAAAACTTTGCCGGCCAAGACTTCACCGGCCATCGGCGTGCCAACGACACAGGGCAGAAGCTCGCCTGCGCGATCGACCATGGCCTCGCGTGTCGCCCGCACCGAGGCGAGCGCAATGACATCGATCTCGGCGCCAGCAAGGTCGGCCTTCGTTGCAGCGGGTTCGGTCAGGCTTCTCAGTATCGCCTCGAGACGGTCGTGGCTGGTGTGGTGCAGATGGTCCGCCTTGGTGGCGGCCATCAATATGCGATCGATCTGCGGCCGAAACAGCGTGCCCCAAAAAGTCTTGCGCCCGGTCCGGAAGCAATCGAGCACTGCCGTGAGTGCCGCGCCAAGATCGCGGACCGCGTCCGGCCCGGCATTGATGGCGGAAAGTGCATCCACCATGACGATCTGGCGATCAAGCCGGGCGAAATGATCCCGGAAAAATGGCCGGACCACGACATCTTTATAGGCCTCGTATCTGCGGCGCATCATCGCCCACAGCGATCCGGGCGGTGGCGGCCCTTCGCCTGGCAGTGCGAGCGGGGCGAAGGTCAATGCCGGCGTGCCGGCGAAATCCCCCGGCATCAGAAAACGGCCGGGAGGAAGCAGGCTCATTTCGTAGTAATCGTCGCGGCAGGACTGCAGGTATTCGGTGAAGAGGCGCGAGGCGGCCAAGGCCGATCGTTCGTCCGCGGCATCTTCGGGACGGAGCGTCGCGAGGAAGCCGTGCCAGGATTCGGCAAGCCGGGCCCGCGGCGCATTGTGCGAAAGCTGCAAACTCTCCGCGGCCCAGGTTTCATAGCTTTTGTCGAGAAGCGGCAAATCCAGAAGCCATTCGCCTGGATAATCGACAATGTCGAGCGTCAGCTTGCCTTCGCGGCCGCTCTGCGACTGATAGTCGATGACCAGCCGCAATTCGCTGATTTGTTTTGTCGAAGCCGGCCAGATGCGCTTGGCCAGCAACGCATCGACGTGGCCTTCGTAGTCGAACCGGGGTACGGCGTCGTCCGGCTGGGGCGACAGCAGAACGCGGGCAACGCGGCCGCCGGCCAGCGCTTCGAATACCGGAAAGCGTCCGCCGCGCAACAGCCCATGAACCAGCGCAGTAATGAATACGGTTTTGCCCGCGCGCGACAGGCCGGTAACGCCGAGCCGGATTGTCGGGTCCAGCAGACGGTTGCCGAACTCGAAGAATGCCCGGCTGGCGAGCCGGATCTGTTCAAGGAACTCGAACACAGCGGCGCTCCGCAGTCCGGGGCCAAACATCGGCCGGCGTTGCGGCCGGCTTCTACGCGGCTATATCATCGGTGGTACGGGCAAAGAAGGGGCGTATTCGAATGCAGCGTAGCGTTTCCAGGATTCTCACGACGCATGTCGGCAGCCTGCCGTTTCTTTCGCTCGACAAAGGTATCGCGGCCGGCGACGAGACGACGCTCGCCGGCGACGTGCGCGCCGTCGTCGCGCGGCAGCGCGAGATCGGCATCGATGTCGTCAACGAGGGCGAATACGCCAAGGGCGGCGACTGGCTGCGCTACATGCTCAACCGCTTCGGCGGCTTCACCGATGTTGAAGCGCCCGAAGGAAAGCCGCTCATCGAGCAAGGCAGGGATCGCGAGGAATTCGCCGATTTCTACAAATATGCCAGCGAGCGCAGCACGCTGTTCTACGCGCCCGGTGCGCAGATCGCCAAGAAGCGGCCGGTGCAGGTCTGCACGGGACCTGTGACTTACGTCGGTCAGGCGGAACTGAAGAAAGAGATCGACGTCACCGTTGCGGCAGCCGGAACCGACAATGTGTTTCTGACGTCGACCGCGCCGGCAAGTCTCGAAGTCTATCGCCGCAATCGGCACTACAAGACCGACGAAGACTATGTGTACGCGATCGCCGAGGCGATGCGCGTCGAATACGAGGCCATCGCCGCTTCCGGGCTGATCCTGCAGGTCGACGACGCCTGGCTGCCCGCGCTGTGGGACCGCATCGGCATGGACATGGGTCTGCCGGCGTTCCGGGCGCGAAGCGAGATGCGGATCGAGGCGCTCAATCACGCGCTGCGGAATATTCCGGAAGACCGCGTGCGCTATCATCTGTGCTGGGGAAGCTGGCACGGACCGCATGCCTTCGATCTCGAACTCGATCGTATCGCCGACCTCGTGCTCAAGGTGAAGGCGCAGGCCTATCTGATCGAAGGCGCAAATGCGCGGCACGAGCACGAAGTCGCCGTCTGGGAAAAGGTGAATTTTCCCGAGGGGAAGATCCTCATTCCGGGCGTGGTCACCCATTCGACCGACGTGGTGGAGCATCCGGAACTGGTATCGCAGCGCCTGCAGCGCTACGCGCGCCTCGTCGGCAAGGAGAATATCATTGCCGGCACGGATTGCGGCTTTGGCGGCCGCTCGCACCCGCAGATCGCCTGGGCCAAATTGCGCGCTTTGGCTGAGGGAGCCGTTTTGGCGAGCAAATCGCTGGGATTCCGGCCGGCGTAACCGGCGGTCTTGCAGAAAACCGCCGTCCGCCGTAATCGAATAGATCAAGAAAAATCGTGTGGCCGCGCGGCCACGCAAACCGGGGGGAAGCGCCGTGGCTACAGGCAAGGTTGACGTCATCGATCTGATCGACCGGCATCCGGTCACCGGTTACCAGATCGCGATATTGATTCTGTGCATGCTGGTGGCCGCGCTCGACGGCTTCGATACGCAGGCGATCGGCTATACCGCGCCCGCCATTGCCGCCGTGATCCATCTGCCGATGCCTCAATTCGGACAAGTCGGATCCGCCGGCCTCGTCGGCGCGGCGATCGGCGCTCTGTCGTTCGGGCCGCTTGCCGACCTGTTCGGGCGCAAATGGTTCATGATCATCGCCGTTCTCGTCTTCGCGGTTTTCAGCTACTTCACGTCGCAATCCACGACGCTCAACGAATTGCTCACTTACCGCTTCTGTACCGGACTTGGCCTTGGCGGCGTTACGCCGGCGTTTCTGGCAATGGGCGCCGAGCTTGCGCCAAAGCGGTTGCGCGACGTGTTCGTGACCGTGCTGTTTGCGTCTTTTCCCGGCGGCGGCCTGATCGGTTCGCTCACCAGCGCCTGGGTCATCCCGACTTTTGGGTGGCAATCGGTGTTTTACATCGGTGCGGTGGCGCCCATTTTCATCGCGATCATCCTGATCATCTGGCTGCCGGAATCCATCCGCTTCCTCTTGGCGCGCGGCGGACGGCAGGAAGGAATCCGGCGTACGCTCGAAAAGATCATGCCGGGTGAAGTTCCCGCAAGTGCCGAACTGGTCGCGCCGTCGGATCCGGCGCGCGAGGGCGTTCCCCTGAAACATCTGTTCAACGAAGGCCGCGCGGTGCCGACGGTGCTGCTGTGGGTGCCGTTCTTCGTGGTGTTCATGGTTCTGGTGACGGTGACGTTCTGGACCCCGGCGGTGCTCAACTCCGTCGGCTTCTCGCTGTCCGGCGCGGCCCTCATCATCGGCCTGAACAATCTCGGCAGCGTCATCGCCAGCGCCACATCCGGCTGGGCCGTTCATCGCGGCGGCGCGTTCCGCGTTCTCATCCCGGGCTTCATCCTTGGCGGGCTTTGTCTCGCCTGGTTCGGGCAAGCGACGACGTCGATCACGATGCTGAGCATCGCCTCGTTCCTCGCCGGCTTCTTCGTCGGCGGGACCGGCACCGGTCTCATCGCGGTGGCGGCGGGTATGTATCCGACCGCGATCCGCTCGACCGGCATTGGCTGGGCGATGGGCATGGGCCGGGTCGGCCAGGTCTTCGGCCCGATCCTGACCGGCGTACTGGTCGGGCTCGGCTACAAGGTCGGCGGAATTTTCTACGCCGCCGCTGTGCCCTGTTTCATCGGTGCGCTATTTCTGATTTTCCTGATGTTCGCGCGCCCCGTCATGGAAGCCGACGCCGAAGGACGCGTGGCGCCGGCCGAATAAAGCCTGCACATTGAACCGGCCGTGAAGCTCATCGCCTATGTGATGGACGGGGCCAAGATCGACATCCGTCCTGCCGCGGTCGAGCGGGACTGGATGGATGCGAGCAATCAGCGCTACGCCTATCGGTGCCTGCCGCTCGATATCGCCAACGCGCATGGCTGGGAAATTTTGTGTCCCACCGGATTTGCCGCGGCGTGGAACGGCAGGCCGAGGATCGAGGACATCCTCATCGATCCTGATCCCGGGACGGTCGCGCCGGCGGTCAGTCATTTCGCGCAGGGCATTTTGACGTTTCACCTGCCGTGCCTGTTCCGCACCGACGACGGCTTTGACCTGTTCGCGCAAGGCCCGATCAACCGGCCGAAAGACGGCATCTATCCGCTGGCCGGCATCATCGAGACCGATTGGGCGCCTTATACTTTCACGATGAATTGGATCTTCACCCGGCCCGGCGTGTTGCGCTTCGACGCCGGCGAGCCGATCTGTCACATCTTTCCGGTGCGGCGCGGCGAACTGGAAACGGTCGAGCCCGAGCTTCGTCAAATCTCCGAGGTGCCGGAGCTCAAGGCGCAATACGAGGCGTGGCACAGCATCCGCAACAGCTTCAACGCCGACTTGAAACAGCCGGACTCCCAGGCGCGCGCCGAGCGCTGGCAGAAAAAATATTACCAGGGCCGCGACATGGCGGGCGAGCCGGTTGCCGAAGATCACCGCACGCGGCTGCGGCTGAAACCATTCAGCGGCTGATTGGCCGGTTGGCCGTAGCTTATTTCACCGACACGTTCGCCTGCGTGGCGACGTCTTTCCACAGCGCGATGTCTTTTTTGATGAAGGCCGCGAATTCGGCGGGCGTGTCGCCAACGATCTGGATGGCCTGCGCGACGATCAGCGCCCGCGTCGGCGGGTCATTGAGCGCGGCGACGATCTGGTCGTGCAATTTGTTGATGATGGGCTGCGGCGTATTGGCCGGGGCCAGGATGCCGTGCCAGGCGACGGCTTCGAAGCCCGGATAACCGCTTTCGGCGACCGTCGGAACTTCCGGCGCAACCGATGAGCGCTGCTTCGTGGTCACCGCCAGCGCCCGCAATGTGCCGGCTTGCAAGTGCGGCAGCGACGAAACCGGATCGGCGAATACCATCGTCACCTGGCCTGCGAGGAGATCGGCGACCGCGAGCGCCGTGCCGCGATAGGGCACGTGAACCATCTTCAGGCCGGCCCTGCTGGAGAGCAATTCGGTGACAAGCTGGTTCGACGAGCCGACGCCGGTGGTGCCGTAATTGTACTCTCCAGGTTTCGCCTTCACCATCGCGATGAAGTCCTGGAAATTTTTGACCGGGAGCTTTGCATTGACGACGAGGACGTAAGGGTAGTCCGAGGTCATGGTGATTGGCGCGAAATCCTTCTCCGGGTCGTATGGCAATTCCTTGTACACGCCGGGATTGATCGAGATCGGGCCGGATTGTCCGAGCAGGAGCGTGTAGCCGTCAGGAGTCGCCTTGTGCACGTCCTCGGTGCCGATGATGGCGCCCGCGCCGCCGCGGTTCTCGACCACCATCGGCTGGCCGATGGTTTCGCTTACGCGCTTGCTGATAATCCGCGCGACGACATCGGCGGCGCCGCCGGGGGCGAAAGGCACGATCAGCTTGATCGGATGGGAGGGATAGTCGTCGGCCGAGGCCTGCAACGTGGTCAGTGAGAGCACGATCGCCGCGGCTGCGGCCAGATATTTCCAGTTTGTCGCCATTGTCCTCGCCCGCCGTGTTTTCAGTATTGTTTCCATCATCCTTGCACTTTTGCGCGCGGCGGTCGATGTTTGCCGCCCGTTTGCGAGGATAAGATGCTGCACAGTCCCGGCGTGACCGAGAAACTGGCCCAACTTGTGGTGGATACCCGGTGGGAGGACCTGCCGCCGCAGGTCAGGCACCAGGCCAAACGTTCCATGACGAATTTCTTCGCGGTCGCGCTGACCGGTTGCCGCAACGCGACGTTTGAGACCGCGCTCGCCTCCCTTGCCGAATTTTCCGGCGGCCGGCAGGCGACGCTGGTCGGGCGGCGCGAGCGCATCGATGCGCTCAATGCGGCGTTCCTCAATGCCGCCGGCGCCAACGTGCTCGATTTCTGCGATACGCACGTTGCAACCGCGATTCATCCGACCGCGCCATTGGCGCCAGCGCTGCTCGCGCTCGCCGAGTTGCAGCGCGTGAGCGGCCGCGATGCTCTTCTCGCCTTCGTGCTGGGGCAGGAGATCGAATGCCGGATCGGATTGGCGATGTCGCCGAGCCACTACAACAAGGGCTGGCACATCACGTCGACCTGCGGCGTGTTCGGCGCCGCTGCCGGCGCCGGTAAATTGTTGGGCCTGACGTCCGCACAGATGGTGTGGGCGCTCGGCACTGCGGCAACCCAATCCGCCGGTTTGTGCGAATGTCTCGGCACGCCGGCGAAAAGCGTCAGCGTCGGCAATGCCGCGCGCAATGGGCTGTGGTCGGCGCTGCTGGCATCGAGGAATTTCGATGGACCGCCGGAGCCGCTCACCGGCGTGCAGGGCTATTACAATGCTTTGGGCGAGGCGCCGAAGCCTGCCGTGCTCACCGACAAGCTCGGCGAGACGTGGGAGATCATGACGACCGCGTACAAACCCTATCCATGCGGCTTCGTCATCCACCCGGTGCTCGATTGTGTGCTGGACTGGCGGCGCGATAACCCGGCGGCGGTGGTGGAGAAGGTGGTGGTGACCGGCAATCCACTCCTCGCCGTTCGCACCGACCGGCCCAACATCTCGACGGGGCGTGAATCGCAGGTCTCGACACAGCACGCCGTCGCCGCCGCGTTTGTGACAGGCAAAGCCGGCGTCGATCAATTCACCGATGCCTGCGTGAACGATCCCAAAGTCGCGGCGCTGCGCAGCAAGGTTGCGGTGGTGCGGGACGAAAGTTTTGCCAACATCTCAGCGGCCGTCGCGATCACCACGGCGGACGGCAAGACGCATCAGCTTCTGCAAAAAGCTTCGCGCGGCAGCGAGGCGAACCCGATGAGCGACAAGGATCTCGAGGACAAGCTGCGCACTGCGGCCGAAGGCGCAATTCCGGGCCACGATGTCACGCCGCTGATCGATGCGATCTGGGCGCTCGACAAGAGCGAAGATATTTCAAAACTTGCCGCGCTTTCCGTGCCGCGCAGTTGATCAATCACAAGAAGTCCTGAATTCGCCGTTCAATGGCACGGACGCGGCGTAACGGCCCGCGGCATGACAAGCTTATGGCTCCTCCACTTCTTCAACTGAAAAATATCGCGCTTACTTTCGGCGGCACGCCGCTTCTTACCGGTGCGGAGCTCTCGGTTTCGCCCGGTGAGCGCGTATCGCTGGTAGGACGCAATGGATCAGGAAAATCGACGCTTCTGAAAATTGCCGCGGGCCTCATTGAGCCGGATGGCGGCACAGTGTTCGTGCAGCCCGGAGCACTGGTGCGTTACCTGCCTCAAGAGCCGGATTTTTCAGGATTTGAATCGACGCTTGCTTATGCCGAGGCCGGACTGCGGCCGACCGACGACAGCCACACCGCGCGCCATCTGCTCCAGCAATTGGGTCTCACCGGGGACGAGCATCCGGCGCATATATCCGGCGGTGAGGCACGCCGTGCCGCGCTGGCGCGTGTCCTGGCGCCGTCGCCGGATATCCTTCTGCTCGACGAGCCGACCAACCATCTCGATCTGACGACGATCGAATGGCTGGAGCAGAACCTCAATTCGCGGCAAACCGCGATGGTGATTATCAGCCACGACCGGCGCTTTCTATCGACGCTGTCGCGCAGCATGGTTTGGCTCGACCGCGGGGTGACGCGGCGCATCGAGCGCGGGTTCGATCACTTCGAGGAATGGCGCGACGAGGTGCTGGCGCAAGAGGAGCGCGATCAGCACAAGCTCGGCCGCAAGATCGTTGCCGAAGAACACTGGCTCCGCTTCGGGGTCTCCGGCAGGCGCAAACGCAACATGCGCCGTGTCGGCCTGCTGCAGGCGTTGCGCGAGCGGCGCCGTACCTATCGCGGAACGGCAGGCAGCGCGGCGATCAGCGCCAGTTCGGGAGCGCCTTCCGGTGCAATGGTCATCGAGGCGGCGGGCATCGGAAAAAGCTATGGCGGCCGCCCGATTGTCCAGGACTTCTCGACCCGGATCCAGCGCGGCGACCGAATCGGCATTATCGGGCCGAACGGCAGCGGCAAGACCACATTGATCACCATGCTGACGGGTGCCCTGCCGCCGGACGAAGGCGTGATTCGCCTTGGTGCGGGGCTTGCCGTCGTGACGCTCGACCAGCATCGCGACAGTCTCGATCCGAATGCTACCGTCGTCGAGGCGCTGACGGGCGGACATGGTGACAGCGTAATGGTCAACGGCCATTCCAGGCATGTCATCAGCTATATGAAAGACTTTCTGTTCGCGAGCGAGCAAGCCCGCACGCCGCTCGGCAAGCTATCGGGCGGAGAGCGCGGCCGGCTCATGCTGGCGCAGGCGTTCGCCAAGCCGTCGAATCTCCTGGTGCTCGATGAACCCACCAACGATCTCGACATGGAAACTCTGGATGTGCTGGAGGACACGCTGGCCGATTATCCCGGCACGGTGCTCCTCATCAGTCACGATCGCGATTTTCTCGATCGTCTCGTGAGCGGCGTGATCGTGCCGGAGGGCGACGGCCGCTGGATCGAATATGCCGGCGGCTATAGCGACATGCGGGTGCAGCGCGGTGCCGACGTGACGCGCGAGGACTTAACGAAAGCGCCTGCCAGATCCGCCAGCCGATCCGGCAAGGTCGCCGGTCCGCGGCCGGCGAAGCGGCGGCTGACGTTCAAGGACAAGCATGCGCTCGAGGCGTTGCCCAAAACCATCGCCAAGCTGCAGGCGGAAATGAAACGGCTGCAGGCCAGGCTCGACGATCCGGGCTTCTATGCCCGCGATCGCGCCGGTTTCGAAGGCATCACCGCCTCGCTCGGTGAGCTGCAGCGCAAAATCGCTGCGGCCGAGGAGGAATGGCTCAAGCTCGAAATGCTGCGTGAGGAAATAGCCGGCGCCTAGACCATGATCCGATTCAGCTTGGCCGGATCGTGGTCTAGGCTGCGGGCTCGCGGCCGTGGATATCCTTGACGTCCGCGAATGAAATGCCGGGGTTCTGCTCGCCGGTATATTCGAGATCGAAGGCGCTGCGCGCCATGAATACGAGATCGCCGTCGAGATCCTCGGCCATGGATGACGCGTATTTGGCCGCGAATTGGTCGAGCGTTTTGCGGTCGCCTGCCGAAATCCAGCGCGCGAACTGATATTCCGCCGCGCTCCAGTCGATTGGCAGCCCGTATTCGGCGGACAGCCGCGCCCGCAACACGTCGAGCTGCAAGGGGCCGACGACGCCGACCAAAGCAGGCGAGCCGTCGGTGGGGCGAAACACCTGGGCAACGCCTTCTTCGGCCAATTGCTGCAAGGCCTCTTTCAGCTTCTTTGCCTTCATGGCGTCCGTCAGGCGAACCCGACGCAGGATTTCGGGCGCGAAATTCGGCACGCCAACAAAGTTGAGGTCTTCGCCTTCGGTCAGCGTGTCGCCGATGCGCAGCGTTCCGTGATTGGGGATGCCGACCACGTCGCCGGCATAGGCATCGTCGGCGAGTGCCCGGTCCTGCGCGAAGAAAAATTGCGGCGTATTCAGGCTCATCATTTTTCCCGATCGCACCTGCTTGACCTTCATGCCGCGCGTCAGCTTGCCCGAGCACAGGCGCACGAAGGCGATACGGTCGCGATGGTTCGGGTCCATGTTCGCCTGGATCTTGAACACGAAAGCCGACATGCCGGCTTCGGTTGCCGTCACCAGCCGTTTGTCGGCGGCTTGCGCGCGCGGCGGCGGCGCCATGGCGGCAAGCGCGTTGAGCAGGTCGCCGACGCCGAAATTCATCAGCGCGCTGCCGAAGAAAACCGGCGTCATATGGCCTTCGGCAAACGCCTTGGCATCAAACCGTTTGCAGGCATGCCGGACGAGATCAAGCTCGCTCTCGGTCGCCGCGGCGTCGAGCGCGGGATTTTGCGCCGCAATTTCGGCGATCGTCATTTGACGAAGTTTGCCGGCAGCGCCCGCGTCGCCCTTGATGAGGCGCACGCCACCGGTCTCGACGTCCACCGTGCCGACGAAATCGCGGCCGCGCCCGACCGGCCAATTCACCGGCGTGGTGTCGAGCGCCAGCGTTTTCTCAATCTCATCGAGCAGATCGAATGGATCGCGGCTTTCGCGGTCCATCTTGTTGACGAAGGTGATGATCGGGATATCGCGCAACCGGCAGACTTCGAACAGCTTGCGCGTGCGCGGCTCGATGCCCTTGGCGGCGTCGATCACCATCACCGCCGAATCGACCGCGGTCAGCGTGCGATAGGTGTCTTCCGAAAAGTCCTCGTGGCCCGGCGTGTCGAGCAGGTTGAACACGCGGCCGTCGTAGGAAAACGTCATCACCGAAGTGACGACCGAGATACCGCGCTCGCGCTCGATCGCCATCCAGTCCGAACGGGTCGACCGTCTATCGCGCTTGGCCTTCACCTGGCCGGCAAGCTGGATGGCGCCGCCGAACAGGAGGAGCTTTTCGGTCAGGGTGGTCTTGCCGGCATCCGGATGGGAGATGATGGCAAAGGTGCGCCGCCGCTCTACTTCCGCCGCCAACGGCGACCGAGCCTGGGCGCCCTCAGGGGCGCGAATAGGCATGTTCATGGTGCACAGGATTTGGCAGTTCCGGCCGTCACGATCAAGACGGGAACCGTAAAAATCAATGGGCGCCGGCTTGCCCGAGGCGCTCGATCGCCGCGCGGATCGGGGCGAACGGCCCGTATTTGTGCTGGCGTTCGCTGAAGTGATCGGCATAGGGGCCGTAGGGCGTGTCCACGGGCTTGCGCAACAGGTCGGGAAAGTCGTGCTCGATGCCGGCACGGTGCGGCCGCGGATGCGACAACACATAAGCCGAAATGTCCCACGCCTCCTCGACGCCCAGTTGCACATCGAGATAGTCGGTGCCGTGCGGCATATTAAAGTGGATGAAATTGGCCATCGTGATGAGCCGTGCCATCCCTGCGCCGTCATTGAAACTGGCCGGCCCCCACAACGGCGGGTCGATGTAGCCTTGATCGGAGTTCGCGACGCTGTAGGGCAGGCCCGATCCGTCGGCATTGTGGCAACCCGCGCAGTTGCGCGTAAATAGTGGTTTGCCGCGATCAGGATCGGCGGCGCGCTTGAGTTCCTGCATTTGGCCGCTGCCGAGCCCAGGCAGTTTCTGCCCCGGCGCAACGCCGCTGCTTATGAATTTGATGTAGGCGACCACGGCCGCCATCTCCGGTGCGTCGTCCGGCATCGGGCGTCCGTTCATGCTGCGCGTCATGCAGGAATTGATGCGGTCCTCGATGCTGATATCGGTGCCGATCCGTGCACTGTATTGCGGAAAATCGCCGTAGAGGCCGAACAGCGGCAGGCCGAATTTCTTGGTGCCGGCCTCCAGGTGGCAATTCGTGCAGGCGAGATTATTGCCGGCATAGCGTTTCGAAGCGTCCGGGACGTCGGGCCCGATATAGGCATAGGTCGCGGTGATGAGATCGCGGCCTTCGCGGATTTGAAGGCCGTGCGCGTCGCGGGGGAGGGCGCCGACTTCGGGGATGGTCCAGACCGGTGAGGTTTGCGCACGAACCTGCGCACTCGCCGTTCCGGCGAGGGCCGCGAACAGCCGAATGATCATCCAGCCGCCAAACCGATTTGCCACGGGACCTCGCAATCGAAGACGCCGGATAGACCTTGTGCAAGGCACCCGCGTCTTGTTAGCCAAGGAGCTTAAAGGCGTGGCTGGCCGGAACAAGCCCGGCCCAAGAGAATGAAACGGGGATGGAAATCGATGAATAGCGTGGTCAACAGCAAGCGTGTGTTCACCGTAGCGCCGCATCGGCCGCAAGGCTTTGGCGAAATACTCGGCAAGCGCGGTGACGTGCGGCTCGACATGCTCGAACAGACGAAGCCCGACGCGGCTGCGCTTGAGATCCTCTCAGCCGCGCATGCCTACCAGACCGGCTCGGCGCGCGACGAACTGGTGCCGCATTATCATGTTCGCGCCGAACTGTTGGACCTGGCGCCGAACCTGCTGATCGTTTCGACCAACGGCGCGGGATACGACACCGTCGACGTGAAAATTTGCACCAAGCGCGGCATCCTCGTCGTCAATCAGTCCGGCGGCAACGCCGAAGCGGTCGCTGAACATGTCGTCGGCATGGTGCTGGCTCTGGTCAAGCGCTTCAACGAGACCGACCGCGCGCTGCGCGCCGGCACGCTGACCAGCCGAATTCCCTATATGGGCCGCGAAGCCTACGGCAAGACGATCGGCATCGTTGGGCTTGGCGCAGTCGGCATGCGGGTCGCCGAACTATGCCGCGTCCTTTTTCACATGCCGGTGCTGGCCTACGACCCCCATGTAAGCGCCGACACAATTCAGGCGCGCGGCGCGGAGAAGGTCGAGCTCGACGCGTTAATGCGGCGCTCCGATTTTGTGTCGATCAATTGCCCGCTGACCGGCGAGACGCGCATGATGATCGGCGCGCGCGAATATGCGCTGATGAAGCCCACGGCCTATTTCATCACCACGGCGCGCGGATCCATTCATGACGAGGAGGCACTGGAGGCGGTGTTGCGCGACAAGAAAATCGCCGGCGCCGGCCTTGACGTGTGGGAAAAGGAACCGCCGCCGGCCAAGCACCCGCTGATGAAATACGACAACGTGATTGTCACGCCGCATATGGCCGGCGTGACGATCGAGGCTCGCGCCAGGATGGGCCAGATAGCGGCGGAACAGATGATCGATGCGCTCGACGGCAAGCCGGTGCCGCGCATCATCAATCCGCAAGTGTGGGACGCCTATGCCAGGCGCTTCGAAAAGACCTTCGGCTTCGCGCCGGCGCCGCCGTCACCGGAGCCGAATTGGCACGCGACCGAAAATCACGACGATATGGCGTAGGAATAAAGGAGTGTTCACCCTGTATATTCCAGAATGTGCATGCCTTGGCCCCAGCGGTCGATGAGATAGAGGCGGCCTTCGTCGTCCGCTCCGATGTCGTTTGACTGGATGCCGGGCGTGCCTTCCGGCGTTTCCGGCACGTAGCAGCCGATCTCTTTCGGATGGAGCGGATCGCTGACGTCGACCGCGCGCAGGCCGGCGTTGAAATAAGTGAGGAACACGACGTCCTTCCACGGCCCATCGGCGGGCAGGTCTTCCAGAATGTTGTGCGCGCCGAAACGGCCCGGCCGCTCGAAATATTTTTCGCGGTCCGGCATGAAGGTCGCGATCGGCAGCGGATTGGTCTCATCGCGCGCGTCGATGATCCACATGAACTGCGCGTCCCAGAACTTCTGCTTGCCGCGCGCCTCGTCGGTGACGACGAGATAGGGACGATCGCCGATCGGCCAGCAGGTATGCGTCGAGCCGGGAAACGGCGGCGACCATTTGATGTGGCCGACAAGCTTCATGTCGCGCAGGTCGGTGCAGTCGATGATTGACATGCCGCCGCCCCACCAGGCGCAATACATGCGGTTGCCGCGGATCATCGGCGGCCCGTGCAGCGTGGTGGCTTCCTCGGCGGGATGCGGATCGTTGCCGACTTCCTCGGAGTCGGTCTTCATCCACGGCAGGCCCCAGATGCTGACGACTTCGGGCTTGAGCGGATTGGAAATGTCGAGCGTCCAGATCACGCGCTTGTCCCAGCCCGGCGCATCGTTCGGCATGAAGGCGAGCTTGCGTTTGAGATCGACGCCGAAACGATGCGGGCCCGAGCCCGGCATGTCGTAGAAGCCGACCGGTTTCGGCGCCGACGGCGTCGATATGTCGAAGATGAAAAAGCCGGCGCGGGCGTTTTTGCCCTTGTCGCCGGCGAGCCGCTCCGAATTCACGTAAAGAAGGTCGTCACCGACGATGCGCAGCTTGTGGCAGTGCACGCCCGGCGGTGCGCGGAATTCACCGACCTTGTGCGGCATTCGCGGGTCGCGCACGTCGTGAACGGTAAAACCTTCCGGCCCATTGAAGCTCGATCCACCGACCGCGCCGACATAGGCATGGCCCTTATGCACCTGCATCAGGCTGCCGCCGCCCCACGCTGCCGAGGCATCGTGGCCGAGCAGGCGGAAATTCTTTGCTTCTTCGGGGTAGGTGGCGGGCATTTGGCGCATCCTCTGCTCATTTCAGCGTCATGGCCGGGCTTGTCCCGGCCATCCACGTCTTTAGTCTCCTTCGCTAGCAAGACGTGGATGCCCGGCACAAGGCCGGCCATGACGAACTGTGCGGAAACTTCCAATCTTGACCGATCGCGCTCAATCCTCACCCGCAAGCGCCGTTCCGGCGGAGTTTTTCGGCCATCCGCGCGGGCTCACGTTCCTGTTCACGACGGAAATGTGGGAGCGCTTCTCCTATTACGGGATGCGCTCGCTCCTTGTCCTCTACATGACGAAATATCTGCTGCTGGCCGGCCACGCCGGCAATGTCACCGGCCTGCTCACCGTCAAGCGCGCGCTTGAATCCTTGTTCGGCCCGCTCGACGTGCAGCCGCTGTCGTCGCAGATCTGGGGCCTTTACACCGGGCTGGTTTATTTCACGCCGATCCTCGGTGGGCTCCTTGCCGACCGCGTGCTCGGCCAGCGCCGCACCGTGATCGTCGGCGCGGTGCTGATGGCCGTTGGTCATTTGATGATGGCTGTGGAACAACTCTTTCTGGTCGCGCTGCTGGCGCTGATCCTGGGCAGCGGCTGCTTCAAGCCGAATATTTCGACCCAGGTCGGCGGCCTTTACGCGCCGGGCGATCATCGCCGCGACCGTGCCTATTCCATCTTCTATGTAGGCATCAATGTCGGCGCATTCCTGGCGCCGCTCGTCTGCGGCACGCTCGGTGAAGAGGCGGGCTGGCATTACGGCTTTGCCGCCGCCGGCGTCGGCATGTGCATCGGGCTTTTGATTTATCTTTACGCGCTGCCGCTCCTGCCGCCCGATGAATTGCACAAAGCGAAAGCTGCGAATGCCGCGCGCCAGCCGCTCAGCCGTGGCGAATGGCGCGCCATTGTCGCGCTGCTCGTATTGTTCGTGCCGGCGACATTGTTCTGGGCGACCTATGAGCAGATCGGCAACACGATCGTGCTGTGGGCCGATGCCAATACCGACCGCACGCTCGTGCCGGGGCTGGCGGCGCAAATTCCCACCACCTGGTTCCTGGCGTTCAATCCGTTCATGATCTTCGCCTTCACGCCCTTCGTCGTGGGGTTGTGGACGCGTCAGGCCGGGCGGGGAACCGAACCGTCGACGATCACAAAAATGGCGCTCGGCTGTTTCGGCGTCACCGCGGCCTATCTCGTCATGGCACTCGCCGCGCTGCGCGCCGGCGGCGGAGAGGCAAGCTGGCTCTGGCTCCTCGGCTTCTTCATCGTCATAACGCTTGGCGAACTCTACCTGTCGCCCGTTGGGCTTTCGCTCGTGACCAAGGTCGCGCCGTCGCGGATCCTGTCGATGACGATGGGTGTGTGGCTGGCGACGAGTTTCACCGGCGGTTTCCTTGCCGGCTATATCGGCAGTTTCTGGAGCCGGATGGAAAAACCGGAATTCTTTCTCATGGTCGCGGCGATTGCGGCGCTGGCAGGCCTGATGATTGTTGCCTGCCGGTGGCTGCTGCGGGGGATGTTGCGGGAATAACGCGTCATTGCGGAAAGCAGCGTGAGAATAGCTTTCCGCTTATTCCCGCGAAAGCGGGAATGCAGAGTTCGTTGCTTGAAGACGGGGCTCGTTACTTGAAGACACGGCTCGTTGCTTGAAGAGCTAAGTCCCCGCTTTCGCGGGGATGAGCGGAACCGAAATCAATGCACCGCGGCTGCCGCGGGCTGTTCGGTGCTTTCGATGTGGGCGATGTTGCTTTTCACCGCCTTCTGGATTTTCTCGAACGCGCGAACCTCGATCTGCCGCACGCGCTCGCGTGACACGCCGAATTCATCGGCGAGTTCTTCGAGCGTGATCGGATCGTCGGCGAGCCGGCGCGCCTCGAAAATGCGGCGTTCGCGCTCGTTGAGAACCGAGAGCGCCTGGCCGAGCGCCTTGTGGCGATTGTCCGATTGCTCGGATTCGGCGAGCCGGCTTTCCTGGCTGACGCTGTCGTCGACCAGCCAATCCATCCACTCGCCGGAATCGCCGTCCTCGCGGATCGGCGCGTTGAGCGACGCGTCGCCGCCAAGCCGGCGGTTCATGTCGATCACGTCCTGCTCGGTGACGCCAAGCCGCTTGGCGATGAGCTTGACCTGATCGGGCCGCATATCGCCTTCTTCAAGCGCGGAGATACGGCTCTTCGCCTTGCGCAGATTGAAGAACAGCTTCTTCTGGTTGGCGGTGGTGCCCATCTTCACGAGCGACCACGAGCGCAGGATGTATTCCTGGATCGCGGCCTTGATCCACCACATGGCATAAGTCGCCAGCCGAAAACCCTTGTCGGGCTCGAAGCGCTTGACCGCCTGCATCAGCCCGACATTGCCTTCGGAAATCACTTCCGCAATTGGCAAGCCGTAGCCGCGATAGCCCATCGCGATCTTGGCGACCAAACGCAAATGGCTGGTGACGAGCCGGTGCGCGGCGTCGCGGTCGCCGTGCTCGCGCCAGCTTTTCGCCAGCATGAATTCTTCCTGCGGCTCCAGCATCGGGAACCGCCTGATTTCTTCAAGGTACCGGGTGAGGCCGGTTTCGCCCGACAAAACGGGCAGTGCAGCAGTCTGGGCCATGATAGCGCCCTCCATCCAAAATGCCCCCGCGGACCGCGGCGGGCGAATGGCGCCACCGCTCCCAGAGCCGACGGCACCAGTTCCATTATCTCGCACCCGCAACATACACGGTCGAATCGGCCCAGAGGAAGTGAACACGGCGTAACAACCGCGCGACGCCGCCGTGAACTCAGGGGATCGATGCTAAACCGCTGGAAGCAGTAAACTTTTACTTGTCGCCTTTGCTCGAATTCACCTGGCTGTCGGCCAGGGCATTGTGCAAACGGGCAAGCTCGGGAGGCAGTTCCGACTTGAACCGAAGGATTTCGCCGCTCGAGGGGTGTTTAACGGTCAGAATATGGGAATGCAGGGCCTGTCTGCCAAGGGCCGCCAGCGTCGCCTGCGCTTCCGGCGGCAAAAGGGCCGATTTGGTGCGGAATCCCGCCCCATAGGCCTGGTCGCCCAGGATCGGGTGGCCGATCGAGGCCAAATGGACCCTGATCTGGTGGGTCCGGCCGGTTTCGAGCCGGCAGGCCAGCAGACTTGCCACCGCTTCGTCAGGTCTGCCGGATTTTTTGGCCTTTGCCGGCACCGCCGCCCGATACCGCTGCAGCACCTGCCAATGGGTCACAGCTTCACGGCCGCCTTCGCGCACCGCCATGCGATCGCGCGCCCGCGTATCGCGATCGATCGGCCGGTCGATCACGCCGTGCGGCCGGTCCGGCGCGCCCCAGGCAAACGCCAGATAGCTGCGCTCGAACGGTTCGCCGCTTTTGCCGTGGTCGGCAAACTGCGCCGCGAGCGCGCGATGAGCGTGGTCGTTCTTGGCCACAACCATGAGGCCAGTCGTATCCTTGTCGAGCCGGTGCACGATGCCGGGCCGCCGCTCGCCGCCGATTCCGGAGAGACTGTCGCCGCAATGCGCAATCAGGGCATTGACCAGAGTGCCGGTCCAATGGCCGGAGGCGGGATGAACGACCAGGTTACGGGGTTTATTGATGACGATGATGTCGTCGTCCTCATAGACGATATTAAGCGGGATCGGCTCGGCCGCAGGCTTGGCCGGCTCCGGGGGTGGAATATCGATCCCGATCGCCACGCCGGAATTGACGCGGTGGCTCGGATCGCGGATCGTTTGACCGCCGATGGTAACGGTGCCGGCTTCGATCAAAATTTTGAGGCGGGACCGCGACAGTTCGGCGATGTGACGGGCAAGCAAGCGGTCGAGCCGCTCGCCCTGCTCGTCTGAAGAGACAAGGATCGTTTGGGGCGTGGAAGGGGTAAGCGCCATGAGCAATCAGTCCGGCAATCCGCGCGCCAATTTATCAGGTGGAGCAAAACCCGCCGAGTCCGACACGGCGCATCTCGTGGCGCGGGCACGGGTGATGATGATCATATCGGCTCTCACGACCGTGCTGGCAATCACCGCGGTCGTTGTCGTTATCGGTTATCGGATGTTCAATTCGGGCCTTGTACCGGCGGCGGATGGCGTGATCGCCCTGCCCAAGGGCGCGCGCGTCATCTCGAGCGCCGCTTCCGCCGGGCATGTCGCCGTGATGCTCGAAGTCAACGGCACGACGGAATTGCGCACATTCGATATCAAGACTCTAAAGCCGACCGGCCGGCTCCGTTTTTCAACCGAGCCATGAACGGTTCGCTGGCCGGGAACGCGCTTGCATGCCCGCGCCGTCGCGTCTAATTCAAGGGCACGCTCCCTTCGTCTAGCGGTCTAGGACGCGGCCCTCTCAAGGCTGAAACAGGGGTTCGATTCCCCTAGGGAGCGCCAATCATTTCAATGGTTTTAGCAAAATAGCGATGGCTGCAACCAAGGCGTACGGCAAAAGTACGGCATACATAGATTTCATTACCCGGGGGACCGAGGGCATTCGGCCCGGCACGGTTCAATCAGTCAATAGCCTACGCGGAGCGTGGTCGTTCAAGGGATCATGCTGGCGATGCGTTTGCGCGAGTAGTAATCGCCGCCTCCCGATTACAGAAACCCACCCGAAGCGCTTCTTGTGGCTCTCAGGCTTAATGGGGCGTCATGGTGAAGGATCGTTGAAACGTTCGGCGAAAGGCCAGAGGGTGAGCGTCAACGTGATGGTCGTTTAGGGAGTGCCTCAGTTTGAAATCCAGCCCCCTCTTGCCCCGCCATGGAACGGTCGGCAACGGCTTCATAATTCGCGGTATGGCGAAGCGCCCGAAGCGACCTCGCTATCTAAGCTCGGCAAGCTGATCGTGGACTCTCTCCACTGTTCCTGCCCCGCACAAAAACCTAACCCTAGAAGATTAGGGAAAGAGCTCTGTGGCATCCAAGCGTGGTCAAATGGGCGGATTGCTGGGCGGAGTAGGCAGAGCAAAAATGCTTCTCATCCGAACGAAGGTCTGAAATACCTCGCGCGGCGGCAATTAAGCGCTGGGAGAAATAATGGAGTTTTCCATCGTGCGATTGATAAATCCGGCCATAAGCGGAACAGCAAACAAATATTTCCCGTGACGATCTTTGTAAATCAAGCCCGCGGTAATTAGCGTGACGAGCATCTGATTGATCTGACTTCTTCCAAATGGATTATCAAGTATTTCTTCCGATTTCGCCATAATGTCTTGAATTGTAAATTCATTATCGGCAGTTTCCAGATGAGCAATTACATATAGCAGGTGCTGTTGCCGATCTGTTACGCGAGCCCAACGACCTGCAAAAAAATCATTATCAAGTTTTCTGGTTATTTCCGAAATAGGAACGCTCGGTGTTTGGCCTTCCGAATTTTTTTGAAGCCAAGTATCGTAAGCTTCTCTGCACATAAATTGGATGAAATAAGGGTATCCTCCAGAATAGCTGATTATCAGGTGCACCGCCGGTTCATTGAAACTCACTGGGCATTTTGAATTAGCAATCGGACGTGTGATTGCCTCTCGGCTTTCTTCCTCACTGAGTTGTCTTAGAAACACCACCCGAAACATTCTTTCTGTGTAGGTCCGCGCAGCGACTAATTTTGGAAACAAAGTTGGAAGCCCAACAAGCACAAGCATAAACGATATATTTTGCTTCTGGATCGATTGGAATACATCGAGCAACACAGAAAGCGGAAACTGATCTTTAGCCGCGTGATCTGCCATATTTTGCGCTTCGTCATAAGCAAATATGATTCCGTTCTTGCCAGAACGCACAATGAAGGGCGCGACGTAAAGAAATAATGCCTTGAGTTTGTCAGATACCAAGCCGGGTGCTTGCTTATAAACTTTAGAAAGTTGCTCGTAGCTCAGATTAATATTTTCTTTGGGCTGATCTACAAAGCCGAAAGACGGCTCTTCGACAGAACCAACAATGATATTTTTTGTTGCAACAGACAGGTCTGTAATCAATCGCTCTGCGAGATGCGCTTCGCTTATGCTCGAAGATTCCGAAAGATCGGTTCCAACCCAAAGCCAATTTTCTTAAATCGCAAGTGGTTTGAAGCTCTCGAGCAATACCGTTTTGCCAACCCCACGCAGACCGGTCAGGACCATATTTTCCATAATTGTGCTTTGTTTCAGCAACCGGCGGAACTCGGCCTCTTCTTGCTTCCGGCCAGCGAGATATGGGGGCTGGTGACCGGCCCCTGGCTTAAAGGGGTTGGCGAAGAGAGGTTTGGAGGGAGTTGTCATAGCCAGTTAGTCCTTGGGCTAAATTTATGTATATCTATAAATTAATACTCCAGACTAAATGTCAAGCCCAAGGATCACGAGGATAATGGTCAGTCTGAAGTGAAAAACGAGCGTAAAGCCTGCACCATTTAGTCGAGGGCAACAGGCCTCGCGCAACCACTCGGCTGGCGGATATATCCTTCAATACGATAGCCAAGCTGTTCCCGGACACGGCACGGGCGTGCGCCGATTATCAGGAACGAACGCTCCGTAATCTTCAGTGCAAGCGGCTTCAACTTGATAAAATTTGGTCGTATAGGCGAAATAGAAGAACGTACCGCGCGAAAGAGACAGCCATAGCTTTCACGATCCGACCGGCGAGAAACTCGGGAGCGGGCGCCCCCCGTAACTTCTCTCCGCCCAATCACAACCAAGGGTTATGGACAGAGTTTGCCGATTCATGGCAAGTTAATCCTTGGTTTACTTAGGGGGCGACACGGGTAACCGTGTAATGGAAATAGTAAGCCAGAATCAATGGTTTCGAGGCAACATCAGCAGGAACGTGCGGCATACTCGCACGTTGATCTGTGTCTGAAAGTGCCTAGCTGAAGGTCAACTCGGAGATTCACGATGGGCATTAAATCAGAGCCGTTCCAGGGCGTCGTTCTCTCTGGCAAAACGGATATCGAGAAATTCGAGCTCCAAATTGAAAGCACCGCTCCCACAGTGGAGGCAATCGCCACTGTTGGAGTCGGGGTCAAGCTTGTCGCCGAGTTTCAGCAGAAAGGCTATGCGTCTTTCACTGTTAGGGGGACGACTAAAGCGGAGTAAATTTTGTCGGGGGAAGCGGGGGAGTTTATCTTTCGTCCCATTAAAGAGGGCGACCGGATAAACAAGTTTGAGATTGCGCGTGAAGACGATGGGTTGCGGGCCTTTCTAAAAAAGTCCGCTTTGAAGTTTTCATCGAGCAATATCGCAAAAACCTATGTTGCTATCCGAAAGGACGAACCCGAACCGGCTATAGTTCGGTCGTACATCAGTATTTTGCTGAGCGAAATTAAGAAGGAATACGCGGCGACCGAAGATTGCCCTGAGGCAAACCGCTACAACTTTCCCGCAGTAAAGATTGCCCGACTTGCGACTGACAGAAATTTCGAGGGAATGGGGCTGGGGAGTAATCTCATCGCCCTTGTGGCCGGTCTCGTTCAGACGCACGTCATGCCACACGCAGGTTGCCGGTTCCTGATTTTGGACGCTAACCGTGCGAAAATTGATTTTTACAAGAAACGCGGGTTTGTGCTGGTCGATAATGAAGAAAATCTGAGAGTCGAAAATCAAAATCCGGTCATGTTCATGGACCTGCACAAGATCGCGGCCTGATTAATCCGGTTTCAAACTTCTACCCTCTTTTGAGGGTGGTTGAGGCGCGCGAGGGAAGTCGCCGAATATGGCGCGACATATCCGCTGAGCACAATCCGGAGGAGTTTAATCCGAACCGCATTTGGTTCGGGCTGGTGGCATACTGGTGGCCGCGCCGTGGTGGTGTCGGCAAAGCGCCGGCTCACGTTTGGCGGCGCGTGCCAAGGCGTCGGCCCGCGGTCCGATAAAAGCTCGGGAGACCCTTCGCTGCTCCCGCCGCAAAAAATATATTTTTTTCGGCGTGCCTTGATCGAGGGGGTTGATCCGTCACAATCATGCTCGACGGCGCGCCCAGCCGCGCTCGCTATTCACCCGAGAGTCGACTCCTTTTTGCGTGGCCCGGAGCTAGTCGACAGTATTACCTTGTCGTTTTAGGCGCTCGCGCCATTCGCGATCCTCTTGAACAAGCAGTCGGTTTCCATGCTTCCGCTTTCTGCCTGAACGAACCGCCTGCGCAACAACATCGGCGCCGGGCGAGACAACAGTCGTAATGCGAGCGCCTCGAAGCCCGCGAAGCTTACTAGTGACAGTAACTTCCTCGGCCTTAGCCGCCTGAATGAGATTGTAGATATCTTCGCCCTTGATGGTCTTTCCGGGCTCCGCAATCACGATGGTGCTGAGTTCGATTGGCGCGGCATTAGCCTCACCATCTGTCGTGCCCGACCGCCCCATGGCGACAACCTGTTCAAGGGTCAATTCATGAAGCACATCGGCCATGCCGGTACCGCCCGCGAAACGCTTTCGCACCCTCCCGGGATTTTTGCGGATGTGTTCAAGGAGACCAATGTCCCGTTCGGAAAGTGGCGCATGGAAGTCGTTGTACCGGATGAACGGTTTATCATCGACGTACATCTGAAAATGCCAGTGGGGCCGTTTCGAGTGTTCGCCTCCACCCTCGTGTCCGCTCAGGTCGCTTGCGCCGCACGAAAATGACCATTTCAAATTCTTGTACTTGATCGTGAGCTCCACGAGCTTGCCGCTACCCTCATCGGCCAGATCGTTTATATTCTTCGCAAACGCCTCCTCGTTTGCCACCCAACGCAAGTAGTGTTCTAGCTGGATGAGGCTGTACTGCTGGGCCAGCGGATTGAAGTGCTCCTTGCCAAAGCCATTAGGTTTGAGGAGCCAGTGCGGACATGGCTTAGCCGGGTCAAACGCGCTCAGCGCGTCGCCGCAGACCCAACATTGTCCTGCCTGGAATGCTTCGTGAAACGCCTTGTGTTCGTCGTCGCCCTGACGCCGGTTGCGCTCGTTGATTAGGTCCCGTTCCTCTGGAGCGAGGCCGGATAGATATTCCGCGTACGCTAGACCGGGTCGCTTGAAGCCATTATCAGTCATGTGACAAGACCAAGAGAGATCGTTTCAAAAGAACGACGTATTATAACTCTGCTCGAATTTACAATAAACGGGCGACAATTTCGCTGTCACCACGGACGAGTGCACCGACTCCAAAAATCGAATAAAGGCCGCCATGTCTACCAAGCTAGTCAACGAAGAAATTGATAAATTTCTAGAGCGCACAGATGCCGAGGTTTTGTGCATTCGAGGAAAATGGGGCGTCGGGAAGACTTACGCATGGCAGGAGCGCGTACGTTCAGCACATCAGGCAGATCGAATAGGCCTGAAACGCTACTCTTACGTCTCTTTGTTTGGGATAAAATCACTAGACGAACTTAAGTTTGCGATATTCGAAAATGTTTTAACGCTGAGCGACGGTAAGCTTGCGCCAGACTTAGACACGCTCGATGCCTTCATAACCTCTAATGTCGGGTCTTGGCGCAAGCTAACGAAGTTCGCTCAATCGCTCCCATTCGTACGAAATTTTGTTGGAAGCGAAATGACTGGATTGGTGTCTTTTATGACGATTCGTGAACAGATCATTTGTATCGACGATTTGGAACGAAAGGGAAAAGACCTCGAAATGGGCGACGTCCTCGGTCTAATTTCCTATCTGCGCGAGCAGCGAAAATGCAAAGTCGCGCTTATTCTAAATGATGAGGAGCTAACCGGAGAGTCCAAGGTCACTTTCGAAAAGAATCTTGAAAAAGTCGTTGACGTGTCTCTCGTATATCAGCCGACCTCCGCCGAAGTAGTCGGCATAGCTGTCCCCGGCTCCGACACATCAAGCAGCCTAATCGCTGATCGGTGCGCGTCGCTTGGTATTTCGAACATACGGGTAATCAAGCGTATTAGGCAGTTTGTTGAAGCAATCCACCCCTTGCTGAGTGAATTTGACGAGGGCATTTTTAAGAGCGCCACTGCGTCGCTTGCTCTTTTTTGTTGGTCACACGATCAGCCGGGCGAGGCCCCAACACTTGAATTTTTAATCGAAAAAGCGAAAGACAAATTCGGTTTGAGAAAAGATAATGAGGTCTCACCCAGGGAAGCGGCTTGGAACGCATTGCTTGGTGATTACGGATACATTTGGACGGACGATTTTGACATGGTTCTAATCGAGGGGATTAGAAACGGATATTTCGATCCCGAGAAAATTAAGAGTCAGGCCCAACAGCTACATGACAAAATTAT
This sequence comes from uncultured Alphaproteobacteria bacterium, assembly GCA_963723335.1. Lineage (GTDB taxonomy): Bacteria > Pseudomonadota > Alphaproteobacteria > Rhizobiales > Xanthobacteraceae > BOG-931. The sequence continues at coordinate 219,241 of CAVRQJ010000002.1, forward strand.
CGCCGAGAAAGCAGGCGGTTCGTTCGAGAGCGCATGGCGATTGTATCACGATACTTTCGCAGACAACCAACAACAAGTTCTTGACGGTATCTATGCTGCGTTTATGCGAAATTTTCGGTACATAACGCCGACTAATTTGGCTGGCACAGTTAAATTATTCAAAGATTTGGGTAGAGAAGATCAGGCGCGCGAGATGCTTCGTCACTATGTCGATAATCGCAACGAAAATCGGGAATTGTTTGATCTTGATTCTAGTCCCTTCGGGGGGGACATCACGGACCCGGATATTAGGAGAGCGTTCGCGGACAAATACGCTCAATTGGAGCCGCGGCGTGACATTGCAGCTATACTTGCGACTCTCAAACAAGGTTGGAATGACGACGACATTGCAGTGTTGTCGGCAACGCCAATCGAGGAATACCGCGACGCGTTCAAGGCTTCGGAAGGGGTTGTCCTCAGAAAGATGCTTTCGGGATCGCTTCAATTTAATCGAATTTCAAACGCATCGGACGCAATGAAGGAAATTTCTAGGCGCGCAAGAGAGGCGTTGAGGCTCATTGGCGAAGAGTCTCCGATTAATGCGCGCAGGGTGAGCAACCTCGGAGTGATCGTCGCGCAGCCAAACAATGCACCGCGGGCGGGTGCAAACGATGGCGATGATGGTGCAGGCGAATGAGCCGCGCCTTTTAAGCCGCTACTTTAATTGCGGTTTGGCTTGTAAGTCACCCACCAGTTCGCAATCCGCGATGGCTTACCGGCTGCGGCTTTTCCTCTTTGCCGGTAGTTTTAATAGCTCAGCCGCCTCTACATCCAGGACGGCGGCGAGCTTCCCTATGATCTCAAGTCCGGGATAGCTCGCACCCTTTTCTAGTTCGCTCATGTAGCTGCGGTTCACGTCCGCCTCATAGGCCAAATCCTCTTGGGAAAAGCCCTTGGCGTGGCGGAATCGACGGAGATTGGCCGCAAAGACTTGGCGTAAGTCCATGCGGCAAGCCAAGCGCCTTGTTGGCTATTGACCCACCGCTTTAAACCAACAAAAATCTATCGATACCTGTACGGCTCTCCTGCGAGAAATTCCGGACTATGGTGAGAATGGCTGCCTGAGATTAGGAGGATCCAACGCCGGGCCTATTCAAGGACTTGCAAAAGCAAATCGACGAACGTACACGCGCGTCGGTCGAGGTGCTCCAGAACCAACCAGCGCCGGACGACAGAGACAGTTCGGGCAATCCAACGGTAGTTTTGGGCGTATTCGGAGGCATAGCCGCGTTTGCTATCGTGGTCGCCGCCTGGACCCTCGGCGCAGCACTTGTCTATGGTGTCGTGGTCATTATTTTTCGTTCCGCGTTTGGCGTTGAGCTTTGGAATCCGTTTCATTAATTGTCAGTTATGAACAAAAAGGTGCTGTCGCCCCGCGCAGCAGACAGAACGCTAAATTGCCGTGACGAAATCAAGTGACGGCAACTGCACTTTCGGCAAGACTTAGCGCTTGGATCGGCGTCGCAGCCACGTTTAAACTCTTTTCAACGCTCTCAATCAGCACCTTTCGTACTCGCCCATCGTCGAGGGCGAGTTCAATCTCGTCACCTTCCTCAGCACCAATAATCGCTCTTCCGAGGGGCGCACCCGTGGATACGCGCCCCTTATCCAAATCATCGTCGGCTTCGACCAGCCTAAAAGAAATTCTTTTCTGATTGTCCGCGTAGAGCAATACGATTTTGTCTCCAAGTCCTATGCCAGCCGCAATCGGAGCCGAGGTTGAAGGTTCGCCCCCTTCCTTTCCGTCACGGGTGGTCGTTGCCTCTTTCGGTGGCCATTCGGATTCGGCCTGTTGAGCGGTCCGGTGTTCGGTAAATCTGCTTTTCGCATGGCCAGGTTCATTCTTGCCAACAGGCTCAATCCCCAACCGCGTGAGCATTTCAACGAGTTCATTCAGCAGGCCGTCCGGATCGCGATAGTAGCTTGATGCAAAGCAGCGCCAGAAGCGCCAGCCTACCCGTTCGAGAACGCGCTGCCTGCGCATATCTTGCCGCCATTGTTCTGGCCCATGATACCGGTCGCCGTCGCATTCGACAGCCAAACGCCTGCGGTCAGCACCTTCGACGACCATATCAATCCGATATCCAACAGATCCAACTTGTCCCTTAACGCGATAGCCGCGGTCCAAGAGCTTCTTCATCAAATCGCGCTCAAAGTTGGACTCGCACACTGCGAGAACATCCTCGATCTCTTCGTGGTCTGGCATTGGATTTTCAAAATGCGCGATCAAACGGGCTTTAAGATCATTTGGATTGAGTTCGTCGCGCTGTACCGAGCGGACAAGCACAACGCGGTCACGTGCGCGCGACACTGCGACGTTAAAGCGCTGCTCGTAGCGAAGCATAGTGAGCGCAGTCTTGTTGGCCGAGTCCGCAACCATGGAAAGGAATACGATGTCGCGCTCGCTACCCTGAAAGGTCGCACTGTCGCCGCATAAGATCGAGTGCCGCTGCATTACCTCTTCGCCGATGCTCTCCGAGAGCCGCGACCTTATATATTCAGCTTGCTCGGCGCCAACGAGGGAGATTACTCCGATCGTTCGGTTTCGCATTTCGGGGCGCGCCGTCAAATCAGCTATTTCTTCGATAATGACGTCCGCTTCCGGTTCATTGATTTTCTGACGGCCCTTGCGCCTGCCATGCGGGACATAGATATCGACGAGCGGTGGATCGAGGCGTTCGTGCGCTTCTGGAATGCGTAACGGCAGCATCTTTTCTGGATAGAACTGCATGGAAAACTGGATGATGGGCTCCACACAACGGAAATGCTCTTTGAGCATAAGCCGTTCATTTGGGAAAACCGCCCGCATGAGGTCGTAGATACTGTCACCCGGCTCCAAGAGATTTTTAAATGGCATATCTCCCAGATAGTGATGGCGAAGCTGACCGATCTTCTCTTGCGTCACGAACGGCGCCGTCGGGCTCACCTGCCGGTCATCACCGACCACGAGAATCTTTTTCCCACGCAGAAGCGCTGGGAGCTCGGTGACATCCGATTGTGAGGCCTCGTCGATTATAACCAGATCAACGGCACCTAACTCGGCAGGCAACTGTTCAGCGACACGCCAAGTCGGCATAATCCAGCAGGGAACAGCGCTATAGCAACGCCCCATCGCATCGCGAGCAGTGCGTCGATGCATCCACGCTGTCTTGCCGGTACCTTTACCAATTTTCGTCAGCGCGTGCACAAATTCTACCAGTGCGGTCTTGATCGCAGGCGAAAGGCGGCGTTCGAGTTGATAGTAAGTGCGCTCGCGAACAATATCGCCAAAAAGCTGACGGCATCGTTTGTCGGCCGCCTCGCGCTCAGTCGCGAGCCGCGTTAGGTTCTCGCGTGCATCGATGCGCGAAAGCAGCGCATCAGCGGCCGCATAATCCCATGCGTCCCGCCACGCGGCCGAGTCCCGCGGATCATTGGGAACGGCTCTCTCAGTTTTTAAATATTGCGCCCAATCCGGCGCACCCGCCACCGCGATCGCAGCGGTCACATCCTTTATGATTGAAAAGTCATTGACCAGATTCTTAAGCTGCCCAAGCCAATTCACGAGACTGCGCCAAACTTGGGCGATCTTGTCGGCCCCAACCGATGGATTACCTAAGACATCCCGAAGCAGCTGATGTGCGAGCTGCGATGTGCGATCAGGGCCATAGAAACGATCCAGAAGGCGTGCGCGATTTTGCCCAGCCGCCGCCAGCTGCACCGATGTTGCCGACGCTCTGATTTGTTTGGCAACCGCCATGCAGAGATTGGGATTGTTGGCCAGGGCATCAAGTGCAAAAGCGTTCGAGACTACGGACGCAAGGAGTTTCGATTTTCCGCGCGCTTGATTGCAGATATGAACAAGCTTTTCGGCCAAACTAATGGCCGATTTTGCATTGGCGCCCCCCGGCGCTTGAATTTCTCGTGCGAATGCATCCCAGCGGGCACTGACTTCTCTTTGCCGCGCGGCGTTTGCGATAACCGCGCTTACTTGGAGCCATCCGTCGACATCGCTGTCATCTACTGGTCCACCATCCAACCGAATTTCGCTAACGAGTGCTTTTGGGACACTCTTGCCTAGCGCGATACGTGGCCAGAGCTTTTGAGCCTTGGCCGCGCGGCCAATAGCTTCGCGTGCGATAGCGTTGTCGATCAGTCCATCCGGCAGCTCGACCGAGCGTTTGAGAAGTTTGGCGCGTTCGGCGTCGACCGCCATCCATTCAGCAATGCGTTCGTATAGCCTATCGCACCAAGGGCTCGGATCGCCCTTGATCAAAGCTCGCCAGAGAGGCTCAAACCAGCGCGCGCCCAGGGACACTTGGTACGCGCGGGCCAAGTCGTCGAGCGACTGCGCGAGCGACTGCGCCTCCGACGCGTTCTCAGAATTTATCAGTAGTGCGGGCACCGGACCCGTGCTCGCGGTCTGCTCATGTTCGGCCGCGGCGATCAGGTCATTGTGCCAGCGCACAATTGTGTCCGCGTCCGGGATGTCCAAAGGTGACGGGAGTGCCGCCGTCAAATGGTCGATTAGCTCGCCACAACGTGCGCGTGCCTCAAATACGGCCGCGATCGCTTCTTGATCGAGCGACGTTTCCGAAACGAAACGATGCGGGCGGTCGGCAAACCACTGAAACGTGATGCGTTCAGCGACGATGCGCTGAGCTAATACTGCGGGCGTCTCGCCGCGCGGCCCTATCTTGGTCAGGTGCGCGGTGGCGATGTCATCTAACTCTATATCAATCTCCATGACCCGTTTGCGCAGGCCGCTCAGTTCCTGCTCTAATCTTGCAATTGTGTTGCGGCGGTTCTGAGGTTGGGTTCCTTCGACGACCCCTTGAATTTCTCGGATGGCGTTTTCGACTTGACGCAATCCCTCGCGTTCGTTCGATAGGACAGAGATTGCGAGAGGGCGAACCTCTTTAGGGAGTTGCTCTTTAAGGACCGCGAGTGCAGCTTCGCCGCGGGAGACCACCAGGACGCGTTGGCCGATCGCCATCGAGTGGCAGATGAGATTAGCGATGGTGTGCGTTTTCCCGGTCCCGGGTGGTCCTTGCACGACAAGACCATCCGCTCGCGAGAGTCTACGTACAATCTCCAACTGATCATCGTTGAAAAACTTGGGAAAAAACACGTCGTCCGTGTCACCCGCTGGCGGAGAGATCTCGCCACCTCCGTCTGAAGCCCCAATGTTGGTGCTGAGAGGGGTCCATCCGTCCGGCGAAACCACCTGCGATGGTGCGGTAATAAGGCGCTGCGGTAGGCCTTCAATAGGACGATTACTATCTTCCGTTGATCGGCGCAGACGATCTATGTCTTGCAGAATAACATGCTGCGACCGCGGGCGAGCGAAAAGGACCCATTTATCCGTCACGGTGAGGGTCGCCGATGCATGCGTCTCAGATGAAGCCGTCCCAGTGTCAGGCGCATATACCCCTTCGCGGTCAAGATGCACGGCCGCTGCCGACAGAATTTGCTCGAAGCTTTCACGCGCGAACGGAGTAATTCCCTCATTCTCAGCCGCGCGCAGTATCTCGCGGCGGATTAAATCCGTAAGTAGTGGTAAACCCGTCGAGCCCAGCTCCTCATAAGGTTTTAGGTCTGACGTCGCATCGCTACTGCTAGGCCGAATTCGAATGAGGCCGCCGCGCTTATTGTCCAACTCAATTTCAACGCGCCGTTCGAGCAAGGGTCGGTCGATAACTCGTCCATCCCTCTGCCAATCGACGACGCCGATGCCCCAAATGAGTTCGATCGGGCTTTCCGTTCCACCCACTTCGAGTAGTTGAAAAAGTTTATAGAGCCCTTGGTAGAGAGCGATTGTTTTCCGTCTGGGTATTTCAGCCGCTGACCATTCGGTCCACGGACCTGAGATCCAAGCAGCGATGGAGGCCGCGATTTCCGGACGGTCTTCGAGACGGAGTTTGAGATCAAAGCGGGGCGGTGCGTTTACGGACTCGTCGCGCTTGCGCGGCGCATCAAGCACATCGCCGGGCCGTACGTCGCCCTTGGCGAGTGCTGCGTCCCGCTCCGCCGCCGAGACGGTGACCAACCTTTCGGTGCGTGCCTCGGGAGAGCGGACCGGATCGGCTGGAACAACCAGCCACGCGGCTATCTTCTCGGGCGGTGCAGGCGCGTCTTTACGGGCGAGGCGCTCGACCTCCAGCCACAAGGGACCTTCTTCGTCGCGAAGATCATGCCTGACGCCCGGGAGATTTTGCGTATCGTTCTTGTCGACCGCGAATGTTGTCCCGTCGGGAAGGCGATACTCGGAAAGTCGAAAAGCAACGCGTTCATCTAGCCGAACGACTTGCTCGACATAATCCAAGAGACCGACCAGTTTTTTGCGAGCATCACGCACGGCGGTTCGTCCCCCAGGCGAACCATCCATCAGAACGCGCATTTGACGTCCGACGCAACCATTCTGAGACTCCGCGACTGCTGTGCTCATAAGCGTTTGATTTTAAACCATTATTAGGTACATCGAGCATTGCAGGTAATCATGTCCTCCGTCGATAGGACTTACCACAACAACCCGAGAATTTACGAGGCGGCCTGGGGGACAGAGCAACGTAGTAGCGCAGTTGTTCTTGTGCCTCATGCGCCTCGGCCACTTTGCTTTGGATTAGGCCGGACAGCACCTCCGCCACCCCTTTCGGTAGAGGTGCTCTGTCGTGGGTCCAACGCCACACGGTCATCCGACTTACGCGAAAGAACCTTGCAGCTGCGGCGTCGCCGCCAAACACCACATTGAACAGAAGGTCATGCTTGCCTCCCGGCAGCCGGCGTTCGAAGTGCGATGGAGTGACTGGTTCGAAACACGACGGCAACGCTACTGCAAAACGTGGTTTGCGTGCGCGCACTAATCAATCCCCGAATGCGGCCTATGGTCCGCGCCGTCTATGTCATTTCGATCCGTCAAAGCGTCAGAACCTCTCTGGTTGTTGCGTTTCTCACCCTTTTAGATCCGTCAGGTGTATCACGGTCTGACGGATCGAAATAACGCTGAAATCCTTGTGGCATCGGCATTCTGACGCTTTGACGGATCGAGTTCCCCTATGCCTGAAGATAGCGTGTCCACACGTCCTCGAAAGCCGTGCGCTTGTAACCCTTGGCCGATTTATTATCGATCCAAATCGTTTCGGACTGGATTCCGTAATCCCGAAGCCGACTCGCCAGTTGTTTTTGAGTGAATGACTTGCCCCGATTGTAGGCAGTCCAAGCTCCCTCGGGATCGGCCGTCAATTTCTCGATCAGGGTCAACGAAAACAAACGATCGGTCCCGCTGCCGAACACGTTGCGGATATCCGAGAGAAGCTGATTCCCGATCGACGAATCGAGCGTCGCCTTCAGCCTCGCGATTGTCGTCGCCGCTTCACGGGCCTTTTCGGGCCACTCGCTGCCGGCGGCCTCCGCTATTGCGAGCGGTAGGTGCCAATTGGCCGCAAGGCGGTTGGCAAAGCCAGGCGGCAGAGTTGGACTCGCTTCCTTCAAACCCTCCGCGCTATCGGTTGCCCAACGCAAAAGCTTCTGCCGCAACACGTGGAGTTCAGAGTCGTCAACGTGGCGAAAGTCCGCAACATTTTCATGAGCAAGCTTGCGCTTTAGCTCGATAACGATCGCCCGGCTCGCGGTCGTGTCCGGTAGCTTCTTGCCCTTGAGACCGATCGCCTTTGGGCAGAACGTCGAAAATAGCCGAGGCTCGTTGTCGTCTCCATCGCAACGCACCACTCCCTGCCCCCGCGTCCATCCCGAATTAACAACGGCGCGAAGGTCTTCATTCAGCGCGAAGGCATTGTCGGCTTCGTCGATCATGAGCGTCGGCCCCCACTTCTCGATCGCGCGAAAAAGCGCTGCCGGGCTGATCCCGACGCTCGGGAGAGAGCGCGGAACCAAAAAACTAACGAGGCCCAGAAGCGTCGACTTACCGCAATCCGGCTCGGGCGATGTAACCATGAGAATGGGACTATGGACTGCTTCTTCGTGCACCCAAGCGAGCATGATCCAAAGCGCGACGGTCAATGCCGAGGCGCGAGTCATCACTACATGAGATTGTATGCGGCGCAGAAGCGCGGAAATCAGAGCATCGCCATCGACCGGCTCGGACCACTGCTCAACCGTCCAATGTAAAAACGCCGGCTCTTCGTTAGCTTCCCCTTCAAGCTCCGCGCGCCGCCGCATCACCGCCTTGTCGAGTGCGGTAACGCCAATACCAAGCTGCTTGGCAGCTTCTTTCCGACACTTCGCATAGGTGAGGATGCTGCGGCTCGCCAACTCGCCTATCAAAGCGTCGTCAGATGATGAATGTGACCCGTCCGCTCCGTCAGCTCGCTTGCCTGGGCCGTTGCTGCGCTCCTCGCTATCGCTCTCGCAGTAATTATCCGCACTGTGTTCGTTCCATCCACGTTCCCTTGCCAAGCGGTAAATCGTTGCGACAGTAATCGATGCTCCGTCACGCGGGCGGCCAAAGCTTTCCCATGTCTTTTGTTGATTGGCATCATGGTATTTTTCTGAGCAGGTGCGGGACCATGTATCCCACATCTTGAACGCGTTCGGCGAGCCGGTGGAATGAAACGCCATACCGACATGCAACCATACTTCCCGATCGATGGCCGGGATTACAGAAGCCGCAGACCGCAGCCGTGCTTCCTCAGCGGGGCTCCATTCTGGTCTGCCCAAATTCCGCAGAACTGTGTCCACCAAGCCACGAGATACCCGCGGCGGCACCCAATCGGGTAGCGGCTCTTGTAGGATTTCGCTAGCCTCTGACGCACGTTCGGTAGGCGGGCGGCGGCTTAGTTCTTCCAACAACCAATTGGGGATCTCAGCCAACTGCATCAGCACACCACTGATACGCATGGCCGGTGGCGTGAACGGATGGAGGCGCGACCACATAGCCGCCGTCGCCTCGAATATCGATGCCGTCACGCGCGGTGCATGGAATGATGAGGTCCGCGTGCGGATGCTTGAAATAGAAATGCCATCCGCGAGCGGTCTTCGCAGTCGGCGTCTTCGGCAAAGGCTCGTGCTTATCCGCTAGTTGTTGAACCGCCGCTAAGGCTTCTGGCCCATCGATATCGACGACCATAATCCCCGATATGGCGCCGGTTACGATTCCGATGTTGGCATCCTGCCATTTGCGCCACCATGTCTCGATCTGGCGTGCGTCGGTGGTCGCGGCTTTAAAGCCGCGCTTTACGCGAGGGTGCTTTGCGGCGTTCCTTCGACAGTCGTGCCCACACGTGCATCGGCCGTTGCGCATTGAGTGCAACGGTAACACATGGAGGCCGTGCCGGGCGTATGCCAGCGCCCAATCGAGCAGCGTGCCGGTCGATTGAATTGATGCGGGCGAAGCGGTATGTTGCTGCTGTTCAAATTGATCTACCACTTCCGCCCCTGCCGTGTTTTCACCACGGCGGGGGTTTTCGTTCATGCGGCGGCCTCCCTCTTGGTGAACCGTGGAAGGCCGCGCAAAAATTGTCGCAGGTCCGAATCGAGGATCACGGTCCGGGCGCCGAATTTCCGGGCGCGCAATGCGCCACGACCAATGGCGACGTATAGAAGCGACCGACTTATGCCGCTCGCGCGTGCCGCCTCTTTAATCGTGAATGCGACCTTGCAGGTGTCGCCCGAGGCGAACGAATGTGCGGTATTGGGTACCATGAACGGCTCCGTCTATATAGCCGTCCAGGACTATCCGCGCGTGTTCTCGCGTTTGCATTGAATTTGTTTTCAGCAGATTTTCAGTGGCCCTTCGCTTCGCGCTCACGCAAGTACCGTGTCGCTACACGCCTTGCCTTACTCTCGACTTTACCGTGGCCCGTAATCTCGCCGTCGTTTGCGAGTTTCATTGCAGCACCGAATGCACCTCGCGCGTGACCTTCATTGAGAATCTTCGTCATTCGCGCAAATAATTTGCGATCCAAAGCCTGATATCCCGTGCTGTTCCGCCGCGGTCCCCGTCGTCCGTTGCCTTTACCGACCTTGCGCCGCCATTTTCCAAAGTCCGATCTGCGGACCCGGATGAGTCTCAGAATGTGCGCAAAGCTGGTCGGATCGTTCCCCCGATCGACGGCATTTCGAAAACCGACAAGCCATGCACCTAACGTCATTTTCGGCCCAGTGCGAGGCGCCGGACAGTCGGCGAGGTTCACTGCCGGCAGCTCGCCTTCGACCAACCCCCTCGCGCTGGCTTGCCATAACGCGAGCCGAGGAGTTGCGCTCCGTGCCGCCGCGTGCTCGACAAGATCAAAGATATTCGGGTGTTCCCGCATACGCGCCTCCGCACGGCGCCCCGCAGGTTGATGCGGCGGAAGGCCGGTGCGGTACCGGCTGTGTCAGGTTGCAATCCCTATCCGCCACCAATCGATATTACGACCTCGCGTCGATTGAAACTACCGTCCGCTCAGGTTTGATGCCGAATTTGGGTGCTGCTGCTCGGATCGCGTCCGCGACATAGCTGGGAGCCAAGTGCCCGTAATGCTTTTCGACCATCCGTGTGTCGCTGTGCCCAAGATTGCGTGCAACAACCATCAGTGGGCCGCCTGCCATCACCGCCAGCGAAGCCCATGTGTGCCGGAGCACGTGGAATGACACAGGTGGAGCAATCTTCGCTCGCTTGCAGGCTGCCCTCATGGGACGAGCTTGGTGAGCGGTCTTCCAAGGGGTGCCATCAGCCTTCGACAGCAAATGGGCGTCCCCCGCCTTTCCTGCTGCAAGCGCTTTGAACAGTGCCGTCCCCTCGTCGTTGAGAACGATGTGGCGGCCCTTGCCGCTCTTGCTAGTTCGGACATGGATCGTCCCACTGTCGGGGTTGAAATCTGATGCCCGAAGTGCGGTCAGTTCAGAATAGCGCCCGCCCGTTACCAATGCCGTTTGTGCCAACCTACGGAAACCAGGATCGCAGGCATTTAGGAGCCGCCTTGCCTCGGCAACGGTGAGATACCGCACACGGGCGGCATCAGCTTGCTCGAACGGCTCAACGCGACGCCAAGCCTCATCGGACGGAATTTTGCCTTCTCGCCACGCGCGATTGAGTGCGGCTTTCAAAACCGTCAGGGTTCGATTTGCGCTGGCGCGGCGGCGCCGGATGGCGTCGCCATCGTTTTTGTCGAATTCTCGGAATGTCGGTTTCTTGGCGTCTTTCTTGACGCGTAGCCGGGCGGGCAACGCCGCTAGATCGCGCAGCCATTTCTGGATTTCAGCGGTAGTTAGCCGGTCGCATTGGACGTGGCCGAGTGGGGGCAAGATGAGTGCGTTGATCCGATAGCGCGCATCATCCCCGGTTTTGCGATGCCCTTGCAACCAAGTGAGATAATCACTGAGGCATTCACCGACCGTATAGGGGCCCGTCCTGACTTCCCCGCGATCATGTCGCGCCAAACGGGCAAACCATTTACGCGCAGCTTCCTGAGCCTGGGCGAACGATAGGACGTGCGCGGCGTCGGCATCGGCAATGTCGTCCGCCGTGCCAATCGAGTGATACCGGCGACCGTATTCAGTGGTGTAGTGGCGAGCGATCCAGGTGCCGCCCTTTACACCCTTGCGGTAGCCTATCCCAAACCCATCCGAGATTGAGCGCCAATAGGGCTCCCGCCGCTTTTTAAGACGCAGACGCGCAGCGCGGGTATCTAGCTTTGCATCCTGAAGCGTCCGCGCCATGTAGCCCTCCGTGCAAAGTCGTACGGCAAATGTACGGCATAGATGTAGCTGGATGGGGATGGACGTGCAAGGACCGTAAAATAGGGTTTAATGGAGCTTTTGCGATAACCGCGGACAGCGATAGACAACGTAGCGTCTCTCTCAAGGCTGAAACAGGGGTTCGATTCCCCTAGGGAGCACCAAGAAATTATTCTTACCTTTGATGTAGCTGCACTTTTGCAGTGAAATTGTCCCATTCTGAAAAATGGACTCAAACCCAATGTGCTCGGGCGGCAGTTAGGCCGTATTGGAACGGCCCGGTTCATTCCTTTCGATGTCCGCTTTACCCCCGAAAGCTGCCGCGGCGCTCGCTGACCGGCGTGTCCGCTTTGGGCCAAAAGCGGACACCGAGGTCAATCTGCTTCCTGGCTGGTGACGATCGCCAATATCGGCTGCACGTGATCAATTTTGCTCACAGATCGCCGAGTGGGCGTCGGGTGTTTGAAAGTTCAATTTCGTTCCTTCGCCTATTTATATTTTTATGATCGATACATCTTCTCAATCGCTTGCATCGGCAGCGACCTCGAGCAGTTGTTCGACACCATTGCGTCCGACCGGCGCAACGATCCCAAACTCCGCAAGATGAGCACGAATGACGTTGATCACCGAGGTCTGCTGGCGGATGAACAGATGACGGGTACGATACAACGTCAGGCAGCTCTGTTGCTCGGGCGTCTTGGTCGCCACGAACCGCATGTTCGGCCGGGCGACCGCTTCGCAGATTGCCTCGGCGTCAGTGGCATCGTTCTTGTGCCGCTTCACATAGGGCCTCACGTAGGCCGGCGGCATCAGGCGAACAGTGTGGCCAAGCGCCTGGAGTTCGCGTGACCAATGATGTGACGAGGCGCAGGCTTCGATACCAACCAGGCATGGGGATAGCTTCTGGAAGAATGCGACTACGTATCGCCGCTTGAGCTGACGCCGAAGGACCGCATTGCCCTCAGCATCGATGCCGTGGACTTGAAATACCGACTTCGCAATATCGAGACCGATAGTCGTGATCGTTTGCATGGCTAGCTCCTCCGAATCGTGGGAGCCTTATCAGCACCCACATCCATGGCACTCACGTGCCGGGTGGAGGAGCCGTCCACAGCATCAGAAGCGGACATCAGTCGCATTCGAACAAGATAAAGGCCCCGGAATTTCGCCGGGGCCTATAATCAGAGCACGAGCAAAACCTAAACTGCGAGCGCCGACCTCGTGTTCCGCTTGCGTCGCGTCAGGTATAGGTTTCGGCGGATGCGGCCGAAGTGGGTTATCTGATGACTTGAACAACGAATTGCTAGTTGGAGCGCGAGCAGAAGATTCGAACGTAAGCCGTCCGCATCAATTTGGGACCAGTCAATAGCGCTATTAGCTAATGCCTTACTTCGTCAATACAGGCCGAACTCACAACTCCCGCCTGATTAGCCACCTCACACATATTTACGCAAATCAGCGGGTTTTCGACCTTTACAACTTTACCGCCAAGACCCTCGCACTCTTGGGAAGTCAATTTTTCGATCTTAGGGTCCGACGGCGCGATCTTATTGGCTGACGGCGATTGGGCCGGTCCAGTAATCTTATCCTCTGCGGAGGCTGAATTGGCGCAGACAACACTCAAGATTGATACGGCTACAAACGGAATAACAACCGATTTTGCGCTCACTGTCGTCCTCCTTACCCACGTGCTGTGATTCCTGGCCACGCACACAAATCAGCTATTCCTTTATTTCGTCGATACACGCCCGCCGCATAACGCCAGCCTGATCAACGGTAACACACTCAAAGCCGCAATTTGGCAAACTGCTTGTGCGCACCTCACCTCCGAGACCGTGGCACTCAACGTCACTCAGGTGCTCGACCTTAGGGCCTGACGGCGCGATCTTATTGGCTGACGGCGATTGGGCCGGTCCAGTAATCTTATCCTCTGCGGACGCTGAATTCGCGCAGACAACACTCAAGATTGATACGACTACAAACGGAATAACAATCGATTTTGCGCTCACTGTCGTCCTCCAAACCAGTGTTGATATCGATGCGCTCAGTCGCTAGTCAAAGAATCATTCACTGCTATTTTTTTTCTTCCGAAATGCACACTGTATGACTATAGCCATTTTGATCGACCGTTGTGCAGGAAACCTTACTGTTACAAATGGTGGAGTTTTTTATACTCCCTCCCAGCGTTTTACATTCTGTGTTTGATAAATTTCCGACCTTGGGGCCTGACGGCGCGATCTTATTGGCCGACGGCGACGAGGTTGGTCCAGTTATAATTTTGTCTTCCGCAGAAGCGGAGTTCGCCGAGGCGATAATAACAAGTAGTGCCGTTGTTATAAAAAGGACCGCCGATCTTTTCATCGTCTCCTCCCAGCCGCGTTGTGCTTGAGAAATGTTTTCACACATTTCGGCGGCAAAACGACCAGTACTCTGCGCCCTTTTCCTCACCGCATCAATCCCAATGAGGCCGCCGGTAGGTCCATGAGACAACAAGTAGAGCGGACGCGCCTCGCCACCCGCAGCAAATGAGAGTCCTTGACCGCCTCATTTGTTGATATTGCCGAGTGGGATGTTCGCTTCGGATCATTAGCTGCTGGTCCGCGTTGCCCCCGAAAGCTGCCGCGGCAGTCGCCGACCATCGTGTCCGCTTTGGGCCAAAAGGCGACATCAGCTCGCTGCTGACTAATGTCGGCTAAGCTCCTCGTACGGCGCGCCCTTTGATAAGCATAGTTCTGGAATGCGGTTGGCAAGCGAGCATACGCCAGCCATTTCTGGCGGGGAATGCGCGGAGCGATTGGAAAAAGTCAGTCAGATGGCGCATCACGCGGAGAGCCGAGCGCGCGCGCCGTTCGGGATTGTCTGCGGCGCTTTGTTGAGATTCTCGGTCGCAAAACCCGCAGCGGCCTTGTAACCCGCCATGAACTCGGCGCGTTCCTTCGCGGGGATCACGTCGTCGATATTCTTGAACGTGCCGGAACATTCAGCACACAGTACGTTACACCGAATTGTCGCCCGCACGGTTCAAGAATTTTTGGCGCGAGTGAGCGCGATGGCCATTACCCGCCACTGCGGCGTCGGGACCGGCACCGTGCAGAGAATTAAAGCAGAAATGGCTGCGCACTTGAATAGTTAGTCAGCGGCGGTCAACGCATGTATGAGGCTCGCGCGGACCGCTCACTAGACCGGTCGGACGCGTTTTCGCCGTTCAGGTTTGCCGAGATCGCGCTTGCGCGGGTCCGGCCATTTTCGGGGATCGCCGTTCAGAATCTCACGAAGCTCGCCGATTACTTCGGATTTGATCCGCTTGCGCCAACGAGCAAACGTTTCTCCCGTTGCACCTGCAGCGCGATCCTCTTTCCATCGGGCGCGCATAGTCGTGACTTCGCCCGCTTCAGATCGTTCAATCGTTATTTTCGTCATGGCATCGAGTATCGGCACGCGAATGCCGTTCCAGCTTTCAGATTCATAACCCCGACATTGCCCAGATGGATCGAGTGCGATGCTCTCGCTGGGCATGTCGTGGGCGGGGATGCGCGCCGGTTCCATAGTCGAGGGGCCACCGCTCTTTGAATCTTAGGGCTTTGCGAACTTCAGTCGCTGTTCGACTATCGGGACTTTCCAAGGAGGCAATTTCGGGAACGAAGCCGCCTTCCGGTATTCGGCCAAATCCAAGGCTTGCGCTGGCTATGTTATCGCTCATCGGACCCGGGTCTAGAAAACCGCTGCTTGGACTATCGTAGAAGTCGAACCGGTTCATTGAAGTCGAATATGCGACCCCCGTACCAGCGGTCGCAATAATAACGACGAACAGACTGATAACGCGGCGCACGAGGGCACCTCTCATCTAGGAATTGTTTGATTCCTAGATACAGATCAGTCGCCTACATCCGATGAACTTGTCGCCTAAAATCGCAGTCCGCGCTTAACGCAGTTTTCACCCTGCTAAGCCTACGGATTCCTCGCGGGCTATTTTTTGCCGTTGTCGGCTTTCGCTTTCGTCTGCGCGAGTTCGACCCTCAGCTTCTCGACGGTCGCCTTAAGCTCCCCAACCTCATTCCGAGCGGCGGCAAGTTCGCGCTCTGTAGCCGCGATTTTGTTCTGGGTATCGTTGGCCAGTTTACCGAGCGCTCGCTGCAAATACTCGACGTTCGCCTGTAAGCATCCGGTACGGCGATCCATCTGCTTTTCGGCGGTGCAGATTTCCAACCCCGGAATGTCTTGGGCTATCGCGGGCGTCAACGGTCCTGCCGTAACAAGCAACATAACCGCAGGCCGTAAAAACCAAGCCAGCGACTGTTCGCTCATCATTCTCATGTTTCGAGCTTACACGAAATGGACCGATGCCAGCCTTAGTCGGCCGACGACCTTGTTACCGCTGGAACGACCGCAGAAAGTGCGCGATTTATAAAACGTCGGCTTGAACGAAGATTATGCCTCGACCCAAGCCTCGTCACCGTCTCACAAGTAAGATACGATGCAAAGGTAATCTTTGGTAATCGATGATCAACTGAAACGAGGAGGGTGTTATGCCAAAGAAAAAACGCGCCAAGCAGAAGACAGCGAAGGTCGTTAAACACAGAAGAAAAGCCACTGCGATTAAAAGGATACTTGCGGTGGCTATTGGTGAGTTGGCCAAGCAACAAATCATCAAAAGTGATCCTGCGCCGAGCAGTATCCGCCCGTACATTCAAGGGTTGATAAACGGACTATCCGAGAAGAATTATGCAATTGGTGCGCAATACATCATCGATTATCGAGAGTGCCGTGCATCGCAATTAAAGGCATTATTTCAGCACTCTTCTCCAAAAGCCGTTTTTTGCATGTCGACGAGGGTTGTGGGTGTGGCCGCGAAACGATTTTCTGACATACCGATTATCGGGGTCGTGTCAGATTATTCACAGTATAGTGCGAACAAAAATGTCTGCGGGTATTCCGCAAAGCGATTTCAAACTACTCCCGATGGCTATGACAATTTCCTGAAGACCATTCCTGCGCTGTCGGCCGTTTATGTGCTTTCCGAGAAAAATTATCTTCCCTCGGACAATGCATTAGGGGAAATAAGAAAGAGACACCCTCAAGGCACCAAGTTCTCACCGATTGAGGTAGATGTCACCGAGGGGAGAGACATCCCAAAGGAATTGGACAAACAAAAGTTTCCGAGCAACGCGGGTCTGTTCGTTCTGCCCATTGATCGATGCTTCGGCGCGGCGGATATAATACTTAATTGGGCACGCGATAAAATGCCGACCTTTTGGCCAGTACCGGATTGGGTGAAATGCACCAAATATCCGTGCGCGGTTGGCGGCTATGGCGTATCTCAAGAACTTTGCGGTTATCACATGGCCGAGAAGCTCGCGTACATTTGGTCAAACAATGGCGCACTGCCCGCCAAGAGGTTCGACGACTGCAATCAAACTTTGATAGCAGCAGGTGGTGATCTGTCGTGGGTTGCCAGTCGGCACGCCGCCGATAGATTGGGTGCGACGTTAGGCTCGCCATCGGGTTTGAACATAATTTGAACCCTATAGACCAGCTTATCGAGCGGGAGCAAAGTCAGAAGGCTTCGGATGGACCCGAATGAGTGTGAGGTGCTTCGACGTGAGCGGTGTCTGCTTTGGCACCTGAAGTGGAAGTAAGCCGAACACTGTTCGATGTCCGCTTTGGGTCAAAAGCTGCCGCGACGATCGCTCGCTGGCGCGTCCGCTTTACCCCCGAAAGCGGACATTCCGGTGGGACACTCCCGCAGAAAGCCTAATGATCCCGTAGAACGATTCAGTGTCCCACTTTTGCGTAAGTCGTTGACGACGCTCGCTCGGTAAAGTCCCCTAGGGAGCGCCAGCATTATAAAATCAATTACTTAGCCTACCACGTTGACAGCAATGACGGCAGCAATTGACGGCAGGTCCTCTGGGGACTTGCGATTTTCCGTCACTCGGCTCGCGGGCGATGTTCGCCGCGCTGCGCTACTGCAGAGCGCTGCGCGCCGACGCATAAAATGCGGTCGCACGCCGACCTGAACGGGTCGTTCAATATCCGCTATCGGGGATAAAGCGGACATGGGCCATGCGGCCTGTGATGTCTGCTAATGACCCAAAGCGGAAGTGGCACATTGTGGTGGGCGTCAGCGCCGCCAGTAATTGTTCGCCGCTGCTATCGTGGCAAACTCAATCGCTACCACATGGCCTGCCGCGATCAGACCGAATGCATCGGTGGCATATTTAGAACGACCAGATTGTAGAACTTCTAGCTCGCCCTGCATCGCGTGAATTGTGTGGCGCGCAAGCGTAATGGCTAAGGCCCTTCCTTCCTCCGGCGTTTTGGTGATGAGTGTATTGTCGGGCACAAGTGGCGTTTGCGGTACTCGGGTCACGAGCGTCTTATCCTGTTGGTGGCTGACTCTGGTGCCGGGGTAGGCTTACCTGAACCGAGGCCAGCAATGTTTAACGCTATCGTGCCCACGACACCCGAACTGAGCAAAATCGCTCACGGGGACTGAGACTCTATCCGCTGGAATAAGAGGCGACAGCGCCATGGCGAGAACCTACCGTGAAATTGCAACAGAGGAAATGCTGCGAACCGTCGAAGAAGCGATGAATCAAGCTATTAACTACTGGCCAGACTTGCCACCGCCAATGACGGAAGCGATCGAACAGTTTCGCACTCGACTCGGGGCGGCAATTGATTCCGTAGAATTTGTTAAAAGGGCACTCGACAGACAAGTGCACGAAACTGACCACGGGAAAGGCCCTGCCTGATGTTTGCTACCGTGTATTAGTCCGGTTATGGCACTTCGGCGGCATCGCCGTTATTCGTTCGTTACTTGGCGAGAAAGTACTTGGCGAGAAAGTCGGTGATGAGCCTGATGGTCACTTGCGGATTTTCTTCCATCACCCAGCGGTCGGAATTCGGCACGGTCGCCCCGGTCACGTCGGTCGCTGCAAAGCGCATTTCCATCCCATCAATTCAAGGCGCCGTGGGCGTGTAGGTGACCTTCTGGTCCACCTTGCAGACGGTCTCAATGCGATCGCCGCGCAGACGGGCGAGGACGCGCGGCGGCGTGCCGCGCTCGCCTTCCTTGCCGCCGTCGACCTCGATGAGATTTTCTCCGTTCGCCGCAACGGGGAAGCCATTGGAGTCGCGGCAGTCCGTCATGTCTCCTTCGGCGGAAAGCAGCGCGTCATTGCGCGGGCTCTTTTCGATATCCTGGCCGTTGAGGAACACCACACCGGCGGCTCTGCAGCCTGAGCCCGCGCTGCTGTCATATCTGAAATAGCCGACCCGGACAGGGCTTCCAGCCGGATCGAGTTTTACATCGGCGTAGCGCTTGATGACCGGCGAATGCGGGCCCGGCAGATCGAGCGTCGCGGCATCGTCCACCACGATTTGATCGGCGAGCGGTTTTGTCGCCAATTTTTTGAATGATCTTCCTGAGAGAAGGTTTTGGCACAGCGCCGGCGCGTGGTTTTCGCTCAGAGCCGGCGCGTAATGGGGCTTGAAGCGGCAAACCACACCGGTATTGGGTTTGACGACCGCGATGAGTTCATTGCTTTCCTCGAACGCGACGTAATAGCAATTCTGGAAAGCAAACACGTTCGGCACCGAATCGTAGTCGATGCCTTCATCCTTGGTGAAGTGAAAATCGACTTCGCTGTTCGCGGCCGCCGCCTCCTGCTCGCCGGGCGTCAGCGCTTTCGTGCTGGCGATGATATTCGACACATGCGCCGTACCTTCTTCGAAAATATAGACGTGGCGCAATATGCCGTCGCCGGCGATATCGACCGGGTCCGGGTAACCCCAAAGCTTGCTCTCGGTGCCGTGGTTATAAGCGGCCGCGACAAAAGAGCAGACGTCGGACGAATGGGGGATAGCCTGATCGGCGGCCCACGCGCACGATCCCGCCACGCCGCACCACAGCGAGGCAAGAGCGAAGACCGCGCGGTGAAATCGTGTCATGGGATGCCGGCCGATAACCCGGCGGAAGATCGCGACGCTGCCCGCTATGCCGGCTTCACCTTCAGCTTTAACAGCGCGTCCGCATTGCCGTGCGCGAGCTTTTCCTTATCGGCCGGAGACAGCGAAACGTTGTCGAGAAATTTGCGGCCGGCAGCATCCGGCGCAAACGGATAGTCGACCGAGAACATGATGCGGTCGATGCCGAAGGTCTGCAGCGCGGCGATGAATGGTGGCTGATCGAAAATGCCGCTTGTCGTGATCCAGACCTGATCGAGGATGGTCTTGCTGACCGGGCGCTTGAGATGGCCGATGTCGTGTTTGAACACCTGATCGGCGCGCGCCATCATCATCGGCAGCATCTCGCCCATGTGGCCGATGATGATCTTGAGTTTTGGATGCCGGTCGAGCGTGCCGGCGACCACCATGCGCAGCAGATGCACCGCGGTTTCCGAATGCCAGCCCCAGCCGGCGGTCTCAAGGACGCGGCCCGCGCCCTCCGGCAGATCGGAGAAATACGCCTGCCGCGCGAGTTCCGGCGGAATGTGCGGGTGAATGTAGATCGGCACGTCGAGTTCGACTGCGGCTGCGAGGATGCCGTCATAGCTTTTGTGGTCGAGGAAGCGGCCTTCGGTCGTGCCGTTGATCATCGCGCCGAGGAAGCCAAGCTCCTTTACCGCGCGCTTGAACTCAGCCGGCGCAGCATCCGGGCTCTGCATCGGCAGCACGGCGAACGCGCCGAAGCGGTCGGGACGGCGCGCGACGGCGGCTACCGAGTGATCGTTGATCTCCCTGGCCATGGCGACGCCGTCGGGGCCGGGCACGAGATCGGGTCCGGGGCCGGCGACCGAAAGAATCTGGAAGGTGATGCCGGCATCGTCCATGGATTTCAGCCGCACCGGACCGATCTCAGGCAACAGCTCCATCGGATTGGGCGCGCCCGGGGTCAGGTTTCGCGGCCGGAAGCCGCGTTTGTGGGTGACGTCTTTCGAGATGCGGCCGGCCACCGCCGGAACGGAGAAATGTTCTTCAAGTGTAACAATACGCATATTCCATTACCTCCCTGGGACCCGCGCGTTGTCGCATCGTTGCCGCCGTCCAGCAAGCGGGTTGGACCGGCGGAGTCATGCTATACAAAGGCTACGGATCAGGAGCTATGGCGCGTATCTTTATCAATTACCGCCGTGACGACACGCAAGGCGTTGCCGGCCGCCTGTTCGATTATCTCGCGTCGAAATATTCCCGCGACGAGCTGTTCATGGATGTCGATGCCATGCAGCCCGGCCTCGATTTCGCCAAGCAACTCGATACCCAGGTTTCGCAGTGCCACGTGCTTCTTGCCGTGATCGGGCCGCACTGGATCGAGGCGCACGATCAGGCCGGGCACCGGCGGCTCGACAACGACAAGGATTCCGTGCGCGTCGAACTCGCCTCGGCGCTGCAGCGCGACATTGCGGTGATCCCGGTGCTGGTCGACGGCGCCGTCATGCCGCCCGAAGACAGTCTGCCGGATAATCTGAAAGCCCTGTCCCGCCGCCACGCGATCGAATTGCGCCATACGAGGTTCAACGCTGACGCCGATGCGATTGCCCATGCGCTCGAAAGAGTAGTGCCGCGCAGCCGGATTCCGTGGCGCTTTGTTGCGCCCGGCGCGGTCGTCGCAGTCGCAGTCGTCATCGCTGCCGTGCTGTGGCCGAAGCTCGCGCACAAACCTGTTCCGCAGCCGGCGGTCGCTGTGTCCACCGTTCCGGGTATCGCGGCGCCGCCCGCCGCAACAGCGCCTGCCGTATCGGCGCCGCCAATTCAGCCGCCGGCACTCCAGCCGCCTGCCGCCAAACCCGCAGCACCTGCGTTCGCGCCCGCTGCCACCGTTCCGGTATTGCCGCCTGCGACGAAAGCGCCGGTGGAGGCCAGCGCCAATCCGACCGACGGCCTGCCGCCGAACACAAAACTCGGCGTGATGCTCCCGGGCACCAATCTGAAAGGCTCAAATTGGCATTACGTCGATATTCAGAATGACGATCCGGCAAATTGCCAGCACATTTGCCGGCTGCATACGGAGTGTGCCGCGTGGACTTATGTTTCGCCGAAGACGCCCGGTCAGGCCGGGCGCTGCTTTCTCAAGCAGGTCATTCCGGAGCAGTTCGAGGATTCTTGTTGCACGTCCGGCATCGAGCAGGCGCCGATCCCTGAATATCGCGTGCCGCCCGCCGTTCCGCCGACGGTCGCCGGCGCACTGCGCGGCATTGATTTTTTTGGCGGCGGCTACGGCTCCACTCCCGGTTCAGGCGCCTCGATCGACGCATGCCAGCAGGCGTGCAAAGGCGAATCGCTTTGCGTCGCCTGGACCTATGTCCGTGCCGGCGTGATTGGCCCCGACGGGATATGTTCTCTCAAAAGCAGTCTGTCGACGGTCGTGCACAGCACCTGCTGCGTTTCGGGAGCGCAGATCCTGCAAAACACCGATCTGTCGGGTTCGGACTATCGGAAATTTGATCCCGCGCCGGCCGATGCCACGCAGTGTCAGGACCGGTGCAGGAAAGATAATCAGTGCACCGCCTGGACTTATGTGCAGCCCGGCGCGCAGGGGGCGAGCGCGCGGTGCTACCTCAAGAACAGCATTCCGCAGCCGAAGCCGAAACCGTGTTGCACCTCCGGCATCGAGCGCGCCGACACGAAATGATGCGCCGGATATTTTCGGAAGGTGCTTACGTTGTAAGCTCCGCTTTGCATTTTATTAAGGCTCTCACACATCCGTCACAAACGGCTCGGCGCGGTCTTGCGAACGCTTCCGGTTGTCGCTAAAAAGGTTTCATCGAGTTTTCGGCCGAATGACTTGGCCTTGCAGCGACAGACAAGCGCGCCTGACTGACGATCTTTCACCAAAATCTCGAGCTAACCGAGCCGCACATTCTCGTTCGGCTCACATCGACATGTCTATGAGGAGATACCCGTGAGCAACGGTACCGTGAAGTGGTTCAACGCGCAGAAGGGATACGGATTCATTCAGCCTGAGGGCGGTGGCAAGGACGTGTTCGTCCATGTCAGCGCCGTCGAACGCGCAGGCCTCCGCGAATTGCGGGAAGGCCAGAACGTTTCCTTCGAAGTCGTGGTGGACCGCAAGACCGGCAAGTCGGCCGCTGAAAACCTGAAGACGTCGTAACTGCGATAAGCGCGGCTGGAGATCGGCCGCACGATCGCAGTCTTCCGACGCAGTCTTCCGAGACAATACCGATCCCGGCGCGTGTCGAGCCCGCGCCGGGATTTTTTTGTGCACAATCACCGCCACGCGGCGCAGCGCCATCCCGATCTCAGCCCTGAAGGCCCGGTATTGGAACGCCGCATATCTGCAGGATCAGAAAAATATTCAGAAGCAGCACCACGGCAGTGCCGGCAACCGCGGCGATGTCGGTCAGGCGGTTGTTCGCGAACGGCCCCATGATGTCGGCGCGCCGCGTGAACATCAGCAGCGAGATCATCGGCAGCGGCAGCGCGATCGAGAGTACGACCTGGCTGATCACCAGCGCATTCGTTGCATTGACACCGAGCGCAACGACGATCAAGGCGGGGACCATCGTGACCAGCCGGCGAAGCCAGACCGGAATGCGAAAGCCGACGAAGCCTTGCATGATCATCTGGCCGGCCATGGTGCCGACCGTCGAACTGGAAACGCCCGAGATGATGAGCGACAGCAGAAAGACGCCGGCGGCTCCGGCGCCGAGCAGTGGCGTGAGCGTGTGATAGGCGGTTTCGATCTCCGCGACATCGGCATGGCCGGCATGGAATGCGCCGGACGCCATCATCACCATGGCCATATTGACGAGGCCGGCGACAACGAGCGCGGCAACAACTTCCCGGTTGGAGAAGCGCAGGACTTCGCGCCGGTCGGCATCGTCGCGGACCGGCACCCGCGCCTGTGTCAGGCCGGAATGAAGATAGACCGCATGCGGCATCACGGTCGCGCCGATGATGCCGACGGAGAGCAATAACGCCTGCGCGTCGGGAATTTGCGGCGTGACGATATGGAAAGCCGCGGACGCCCAGTCGACCGGGGCGATGAACAGTTCGATCAGGTAGCAGAGGCCGATCATGGCCACCATGGCGCCGATGATCAGTTCGAGCGGCCGGAATCCGTAGGTTTCGATCATCAGCAGGCCGTAAGTGACGATCGCGGTGACGGCCATGCCGGCAAGGAGCGGCATGTGGAACAGCAATGACAGGCCGATGGCGCCGCCGAGGAATTCGGCGAGGTCCGTTGCCATCGCGGCAATTTCGCTGACGACCCACATCGTCCAGACGACAGGGCGTGGAAATTCCTCCCGGCACATTTCCGCGAGATTGCGGCCGGTGACGATGCCGAGCTTGGCGGACAGGCCCTGGAACAGCATCGCGATCAGGTTGGCGGCCAGCACGACCCAGAGCAGTCCGTAGCCGTATCTGGCGCCGGCCTGGATGTTGGTCGCAAAATTCCCCGGGTCCATGTAGGCGATCGAGGCGATGACCGCCGGACCGGTAAAAGCGAGGTAGCCGCGCCAGTTGCCGCGTTTTCCGGCCAGCACTTGGCGGGCAGCGGCGACGGTTCGGCCGCTGAGCGTTTCCGACTGTTCAGTCATTTCGCTCATCGGTGCCCGGCGCCCGCGGATTTGCGCCGTATGGAGTAATTACACGAAAGTGTAGCATCGGCTACAACATAGAGGCCGGGCACATCGTAGTCAATGGCTGTAAAATGTAGTAGTAGCTACACTTTGACACGATAACGAAATTGTGGTCCCGGTGATGCCTGTCAGTCACCGGAAATCAGGTCGCCATGGGCAAGCTTCCCGCGGAAGGTACCCAAGCGCGCCGCTTCGGCAAGACGCGGTCGGCGCAATCGACCGCGCTGCACGAGGACTATGTCGAACTGATCGCCGATCTGCTCGAAAGCGAAGGCGAGGCGCGGCCGACCGATATCGCGCGCCGGCTCGGCGTCTCGCACGCCACCGCCATCAAGACCATCTCACGCCTCAAACGCGCCGGCCTTGCGACCGCGCGTCCCTATCGCGGCGTATTCCTGACCGAGAAGGGCCATGCCCTGGCTGAACGCGTGCGCGTGCGCCACCGCTTGGTCGTCGATGTGCTGTGTGCGCTAGGCGTGCCGACTGAATCGGCGGAGGCCGACGCCGAAGGCATCGAGCACTACGTTTCCGAAAACACGCTGAAGGCGTTCGCGCAGTTTTTGAAGTCGCGCGGGTGAGTCTCACTCCGCGCGTCCCCGCATAGGCGGGGATCCAGGCATCATCCGGCAAGGGTATCGTTCATTCCGGATTCCCGCTTTCGCGGGAATGAGCGGCAAGGAACCTACAGTGCGTTGGCGGTGAGCGCCTCGACGATGCCGTCGACGACTTCCTCGACCATCGCCTTGTCGTCGCCTTCGCCCATGATGCGGATGACCGGTTCGGTTCCCGACGGGCGAACCACCAGGCGGCCGTGGCCGTTGAGCCGCTTTTCGGCGTTGGCGATCGCGGTCTGCACGTTCGAATGTTCGAGCGGCTTGCCGCTGCGATAGCGCACATTGCGCAGGATTTGCGGCAGCGGCTCGAAGCGGTGACAGACTTCGGACACCGGCTTGTTCTTCTTCTTCACCACCGCGAGCAATTGCAGCGCGGCGATAAAACCGTCGCCGGTGGTGGTGTAGTTGGAAAGAATGATGTGTCCCGACTGTTCGCCGCCGACATTGTAGCCCTGCTCGCGCATCTTCTCGAGCACGTAACGGTCGCCGACCGGCGTGCGGACCAGCGAGAGTTTCAGCGATTTCAAGTGCCGCTCGAGGCCAAGGTTGGACATGACCGTGCCGACGATGCCCGGCTTGGTGAGGAGATGGTCCTCCGCCCAGCTTTCGGCGATCACGGCAAGAAGCTGGTCGCCGTCGATCAGATGTCCGTGCTCGTCGGCGATTACGACGCGGTCGGCATCGCCGTCCAGCGCAATGCCGACGTCGGCGCGCATCTCGCGCACCTTGCGGCACAGCATGTCGGGCGCCGTCGAGCCGCAATCATGATTGATGTTGAAGCCGTCCGGCTCGACGCCGACTGAGACAACTTCGGCGCCGAGTTCCCACAAGGCGTCCGGCGCGACGCGGTAGGCGGCGCCGTTGGCGCAATCGATGACCACGCGCAGGCCATCGAGTGAAAGATTGCGCGGCATCGTGCGCTTGGCGAATTCGATGTAACGGTCGTGAACGCCGTCGATGCGCTTGGCGCGGCCGAGCTCGGCGCTCTTGGCAAGCTGCTTTGTCATGTCGGAGTCGATCAGCGTTTCGATCTTGTGCTCGACCTCGTCGGAAAGCTTGTAACCGTCCGGCCCAAAAAGTTTTATGCCGTTGTCGTCGTAAGGGTTATGCGAAGCCGAGATCATGACGCCGAGATCGGCGCGCATCGACCGCGTCAGCATCGCGACGGCGGGTGTCGGCATCGGGCCGAGCAGCAGCACGTCCATGCCGACAGACGTGAATCCGGCCACCAGAGCCGTCTCGATCATGTAGCCGGATAGCCGCGTGTCCTTGCCGACCACGATACGGTGGCGGTGTTCGCCGCGGTGGAAAACGACGCCGGCGGCCTGTCCCACCTTGAGCGCAAGTTCGGGGGTGATCGCGCCGTTGGCGCGGCCACGAATCCCGTCGGTGCCGAAATACTTGCGAACCATGTGACTGGGCCCCACCGCCTGCCTCTCCGGAGGCGATACTAGCCCTTTCCAGGTCTGGGCCGCTTCAAAATATGTTGGGTAATCTTACCATTATCGGCAATGAGACCTTCACCATAAGGCTCATTGGAATCAACGCGATACAGCAAGATGATTGCCCAGCCCGTGGAAATTTGCCCGGCCTGTAGAAATTCTCAGCGCTTATGGGCTTCGTGCTTGTCGTACACGCTGGACGGCGGCTGGACGACCGATACCGGGTCCGAGGCTGGAAAACTCTCCTCCAGGCCGCGGTCGAGCGCTTCGTCGAGTTTTTCTTTCCGCAGACTGTCGATATCGCGCCGCCTGGCGTTGCGGTCGCGGTTATCGCGCTCAAGACTGGCGCCATCCGGCGGCAGCCCGCGATGCCTGTTCCATTGATCCATCATGGTCGTCTTTCCGAACGTTGTGGGCGGGGCAATTCCCTGCGCCATTCCCTGACAACGGTTTGGGGCGGCAGCCGTTCCTTGCTTACGGATCTTGCTTATGGATCTTGCTTGCGGATCTTGCTTATGAACGCGCCGAGACAAGCCGGCTTTGTGCTATCAAGGGCATTCGGAGAGCTGGGAAACTCACCATGAAGACCATGACCTGTATCGAGGACCTGCGGCAGACCTACCATGCCAAGGTCCCGCGCGCGTTCGTCGATTATTGCGAATCGGGCTCCTACACGGAGCAGACATTGCGCGCCAATCGCGCCGATCTTGAACGGATCAAGCTGCGCCAGCGCATCCTGCACAACATCGCAAATCGCAGCACCAAAACGACAATCCTCGGCGAACCCGTTGCGCTTCCGCTTGCGCTCGCGCCGGTGGGACTGACCGGCATGCAGCATGGCGATGGTGAGATTCTGGCGTGCCGCGCTGCGCAAGCCGCCGGCATTCCATTCACGCTCTCGACGATGTCGATCTGCTCGATCGAGGATGTTGCGGCGGCGGTCGACAAGCCGTTCTGGTTCCAGCTCTACGTGATGAAGGATCGCGGCTATATCCGCGCGCTGATCGAGCGCGCCGCCGCCGCCAAATGCAGCGCGCTCGTCCTCACGGTCGATCTTCAGGTTATTGGCCAACGTCATCGCGACATCAAGAACGGCATGACCGTTCCGCCGGAGGTGCGCATCACGAATCTGATCGATATCGCGACCAAGCCGGCCTGGGCGCTGGGCATATTGCGCGGCAAGCGCAAAACCTTCGGCAACATCGCCGGCCACTATCCGGGCATGAATAACGTCACCGTGCTGTCGAAATGGATCGCCGAACAGTTCGACGCGACGTTGAGCTGGGAAGACGTCGCGTGGATCAAGAGCCTGTGGCCGGGCAAGCTCATTCTCAAGGGCATTCTCGACGTCGAGGACGCCCGCATTGCCGCGAAGTCCGGCGCTGCCGCCATCGTTGTATCCAACCACGGCGGCCGCCAGCTCGACGGCGCGTCGTCCTCGATCTCCATGCTGCCGCCGATCGCCGAGGCCGTCGGTTCCGACATCGAAGTCATGTTCGACGGCGGCGTCCGCTCGGGACAGGATATCGCCCGCGCGCTGGCGCTCGGCGCACGGGCCTGCATGTGCGGGCGCGCTTATATTTACGGGCTAGGCGCCGGCGGGCAGGCGGGCGTCGCCCGCGCCATCGAAATCATCCGCAACGAGCTCGACGTCACGATGGGGCTGATGGGCATCACCAGCGTCGCCGACCTCGACCGCCGGACGATTGCCGCGATGTAGGGCCGCGACGGCGTGTCCGTGCGGCTCTTTGGCGTTTACCTTCCGTCAACCCTGTTCGATCATCGCGCGTCAACCTTATGAACCTATGAAGGCGGCATCGAACTAATTCGCTATCGGCGCGTTGTCGTTGCGGGGCGGGGAATTCTTCCGAACGACGGAATCCTCGCTCGTTGCGACCCAAATATGGCGCCGCAGTGAGGGACATGAGGAGAGAAGTCATGCGTAAGCTTTTAGTGGCGACGGCGATTCTGGCGAGCGTAGCGGTATCGAGCGCCCGCGCCGACATGGTGGGCGCGGCGGCCGGTGCCGGTGCAGGCCTTCTCATCGCCGGTCCGCCCGGAGCGGTGGTCGGCGGCGTCGTCGGCGCCGTATGGGGCAAGCCGTTCTGGGGCCCCTCGATCGGCAGGGGCGAATGCTGGACCGACAACAATTTCCATCGGCACTGCAAGAAACATTGGGACTGACGCAGTCCCCGTTCCGGGACGTGGGCGAGGCCCGCGATCCCGGAACGCGGTGTTCTATTCTTCCTTCAAGCCGTTAGCCTGCTGGTTGCCGGTCGCGCCGTAATATTTGTACGGCAGGAATTTCCCCGACATCGAGAGCCGCACGCGATCGCCTTTCGGGTCCGGCTGGCGCTCCATCGCCATGTCGAAGTCGATCGCCGACATGATGCCGTCGCCAAACTCTTCCTCGATCAGCACTTTAAGCGCCGGGCCGTTGACCATCACCAGCTCATAGAAGCGGTAGATCAGCGGATCGGTCGGCGGCATCGGCGAGCCGCGGTTCGGCACCTCATTGAGCAGCGTCTGTTCGGCCCTGCTCAGTCCGAACATTTCGGCGGCCTTGGCCGCCTGCGGCCTGGTCATTTTCATCTGCCCCAGCACCGCGCCGGTGATCAGCACCGGCGACATGCCGCCGATCTCGGAACAGATGAACTTCCACGTCCAGCCTTTCTCGCGCTTGATGTCGAGCAGCTTCTCGGTGAGTTGGTCGCGTGTCATGGACGGCTCCCTTTGTCCCGGCGTTGCTATTGCCTCAAAACAGAGCAAATGCCGTGCCAGAATGACAAAGAGTGCAGCTTACCGGGGGACGAGCCCGTCGCGGCCGACATTGATGCGCTTGATGTCAAAGCTGCCGTCCGGCTGCTTCAGCGCGGCCAGGACCGCAAAGGCCACGCCCGGCTTGACCGCGCTCATAGCGCTGACCTCATAACGCACGATCGGCACGTCCGGCGTTACGATGATTTTCTTTTCGCCGTCCTTGTATTTGACGGTGATGACCGGGCCGTCGACGCCGGTGACGGTCGTGCCGACCGTTCCGTTGGTCATGGTGCTGTTCGGCGCGCCGTCCCATAGCCGGAAACCTTCGCCAGTGCCGCGCATGGATTCGTCAAAAATGTGGACTTCGATGGCTTTCTGCGAGCCATCTGGCTGCGGCATCGCTCCGCTGCCGATGAAGGCGCCGTCCTTGATGTCCGCCATCGAGGCCTTCACCACCGCGACGACAAGCATTTTATCGGCAAGATTGAGCTTGAGCGTGTCGCCCTTGTCCGACTTCGCCCTCACCGTATTGCCGTCGACCGACTCAATCACGCCGCGCAGGTGCACGGTTTGTTGCTGCGCCGCGGCCGGGAACGCCGCAACAGCGGCAAGCAATGCAATGCCGGCGAGAAGTGTCGTGGTTCTCATGTCACGCTCCGATCGAATGAGATGCGAGCGGCCACTGTCGTGACCGCCCGCATTGGCATTCCATGATGATCCAGATGTGTTGCCGCCGCCACTCACATCGGCGGATTGACACCGCCGCGGCTGACGGTCACGCGCGGCGCGACAAGCGTTCCGTCCGGGTCCTTGTTTGCAGCGGCGACGAAGATCTTTTCGCCGGGCTTGAGGTCGGCTGCCGTCGCCGGGACATAAGTGACGATGACAACGTTTGCCGGAACAATAAACGTCTTCTCACCGTCCTTATACTTCAGCACCAGTTTCTGGCCGTCGCTGACCGCGACCTCGGTGTCGACGGTTGCATTGGTCATCGTGCTGTTGGGCATCAGATCCCAGGGACGATGGCCTTCGCCGGTGCCGCGCATGGCTTCCGGAAAAATATGGATTTCGACCGCCTTTTGCGTGCCGTCCGGCTGCGGCATGGCCGTAATCCCGACGAAGCCGCTTTGCTTGACGTCGGCAAGCGAAGCCTTGGCGACGGCTACGACCACCACATTGTCGGCAAGTTTCACCTTCAATGCCGCGCCATCGCGTGTCGTCACGTTCAATGTTTTTCCATCGACGCTGTTGATTGTGCCACGCACGCGCACCGTGGCCGGCGCTTGCGCCATGGCGGCGGAAGCAGTGAAAAGCAGCGCAAATGCGCCCGCAATTATAACCCTGTGCATCATGGTCCTCCCTGGCCGGCATCTGTAGCCGGTGTCATTCGCCCCGGCCTTAAACCCCGAAGTTGCAACGTTATTCCGGCCGCACCGCCGATGTTTGCGCCAGATCGGCTTCGAGCAAGGCCCGCAATTCCACCGTTACTTCCGGCATTTTTCCGAACCAGAGCATAAAGCCGCGCACGGCCTGGTGCATCAGCATGCCAAGTCCGTCGGCGGTCCGCAGGTTCCGCGCCTTCGCCGCATGGATGAGCGGCGTGACCAGCGGCACATAGACGAGATCGGCGACGATCGCATGACTGGGCAGGCGCCCAATGTCGATCTGAAGTTCCGGCTGGCCATCCATGCCGAGTGTCGTCGTATTCACAAGGAGATCGGCGCCGTCGAGTGCGGCATCGCGCTCGTCCCACGCCACCGGATGGATGCGGGGACCGAAACGTTCACGCAGCTCGTGCGTCCGGCGCGCCGTCCTGTTGGCGAGAGCGATCTGTCCGATGCCGCGTTCGAGCAGCCCATAAATCACCGCCCGCGCCGCGCCGCCGGCCCCGAGAACGACCGCTTTTGCCGGTCGCTGGTCCCAGCCGGGCACGCCGGCGTCGAGATTGTCCAAAAAACCTTCGACATCGGTATTGGTTGAGCGCAGCACACCATCGAGCCACAGCGTATTGGCGGCGCCGACGGCGCGCGCGCGATCATCCGCTTGCGACCACGTAAGTGCCGCTTCCTTGTGCGGCACCGTCACATTGGCGCCGGCATAGCCGCGCGCGGTGAGCGATTGCACGA
Source organism: uncultured Alphaproteobacteria bacterium (assembly GCA_963723335.1). GTDB lineage: Bacteria > Pseudomonadota > Alphaproteobacteria > Rhizobiales > Xanthobacteraceae > BOG-931. Next base: position 250,482 of record CAVRQJ010000002.1, read on the forward strand.
AGGTGCGGAATTCGGCCGGCGGTACCGCCTCGCTCCGGTATTCGCCGGGGATGCTGTACGCCTTGAGCCAATAATTGTGAATGAGCGGCGAGCGCGAATGTCCGATCGGCCAGCCGATAACGCAGGCCGCTCGCGCGCTCGTGGTCACGCCTCGTCCGCCACGGTGTTGCGCAACACGCCGATCTCGGGGCACTCTACCTCGATCGTATCGCCCGGCTTGAGCCAGACCGGCGGATCGACCTTGGGCGCAGTCTTGACGGGCGTGCCGGTGCAGATGACGTCGCCGGCTTTGAGCGTCATGAAGCTCGTCGTGTAGGCGATGATGTCGGCGAACGAGAAGATCATGCTCGCCGTCACGTCGTTCTGTGTCACCTCGCCGTTCTTGCGCACGACGAGACGCAGCGGCTTCGTCAGGTCGAAGTCGGTCTGGATCCACGGCCCGATACTGCCGCAGGCATCGAAGTTCTTGCCCTGGGTGACGTTGAACTGGCCGTGCCGCGTCCAGTCGCGGATCGTGCCTTCGTTGGCAAGCGTAATGCCGGCGATCACGCCGAGCGCGCGTTCCTTCGGCACATGCTTGCAGTCGCGGCCGATCACGATCGCGATCTCGCCTTCGTAGTCGAGCTGTTCGGAGATTTTCGGCCGGATGAGATTCTGTCCCGATCCGACCAGCGAATTCGGCGCGCGGTAGAACATGCTCGGATATTTCGGAGTGTTGGTGACATTATAGTCTTGGCCGCGATTGGCGTAATTGATGCCGATGCAGAGGATTTTCTCCGGCGTGGACAAGGGTGGCAGCAGTTCGACTTCGGAAAGCGGAACATCCGGCCGCACGCCGTCCGACGCGGCTTCGGCCTGGTCGAGAGCTTGCGCGCGGAAGACCTCCGTCAGGCTGTGGAAGCGATGCAGGCGCGGGCGCAGATCGACAATGCCGTCGCCCGTGACCGCACCGAAGCTCGGCCGGCCGTGCAGCGCATAACTCGCAAGCCGCATGTCGTATCTCCCGATTTCTTTCGGCTGATGTGTTAAAAGTCGGCGCATCAACCGTCAACGGTCATGCAATGAAAGCCCTGTTTCTCGACTGCAACGATCAGCTTGCACCGGTCTGGGACCGCGTGCTGCGGGCGGACGATCCGCCGATCGAGGTCAACCGCAAGCCATTTGAGCGGGGCGAATTGCCCCAGGTGCTCGAGGGCTATGACATCTGCATCGACGACCATTCCTATATGCCGACGGAACTGGTCGACCAATGCGGCGCGCTCAAGCACATCGTTTTTCTCGGCACCGGCCCGGCAAGTTACATGAGCCTCGCCGACATGGCCGCGCGCAATATCAAGGTCCATATCATCAAGGGCTATGGCGACACCGCGGTCGCCGAACATGCGATTGCGCTGTTGCTCGCGTCGTGCCGCGACATCGCGCGCATGGATCGCGAAGTGCGTGCCGGCACCTGGACGCCCCATGAGGGCGTCCAGCTTCTCGGCAAGACGCTCGGCGTCATCGGACTTGGCGGCATCGGTGGCGAGGTGGCGCGTATCGGGCGCGGGATGGGCATGGAGGTGATTGCCTGGAATCGCACGCCGAAACCCGGCGCGCCGCTGGTTGCTCTCGACGATCTCCTGGCGCGGTCGGACGTGATCTCGATGAATCTCACGCTCAATGACGAGACGCGCGGCTTTCTCGGAGCCGCGCAGTTTGCGCGCATGAAGCCCGGCGTCATCTTCGTCAATACTGCGCGCGCCGGATTGGTCGACGAGGCAGCCTTCATCGAAGCATTACGCTCCGGCCGCATTCGCCATGCCGGGCTCGACGTCTTTCATGCCGAGCCGCTCAAGCGCGACAATGTGCTGGCGGGAATGGAGAATGTCACGCTCACCGCGCATGCGGCCTTTCGCACGCGCGAGGCCTCGATGACGCTTCTTCGCCGCGCCATCGACATCGTCCGCGATATTGTGGGCGGAGCAATGTGACGAAGTCGCGCTGCTCCTCGCAATGACGAACGGTCGTTTGTGTGATAAGATGTTTGGTATGGGAGAACGCCAAATCGACATCGCGCTCCGCGTGAATGGTGAGGACGTGCGCGAGCGCGTCGAGGCCCGCAAGACGTTGGTCGATTTCCTGCGCGAAGACCTTGGCCTGACCGGCAGCCATATCGGCTGCGAGCAGGGTGTGTGCGGCGCCTGTACGGTGCTGGTCGAAGGCGACGTCGTGCGCGGCTGTCTCGTGCTGGCGGTGCAGTGCGACGGCGCCGAGGTCCAGACCATCGAAGGTATTTCGGATTCCGGGCTGATCGCCGATCTCCAGGAGGCCTTCCAGAGGCGCAACGCGCTGCAATGCGGGTTTTGTACGCCGGGCATGCTGATCGGCGCGCAGGAACTTTTATCCCGCGGCGGCGTGCCAAATCGTGATACCATCCGCGAGCATTTGTCCGGCAATTATTGCCGCTGTACCGGCTATCAGGCGATCGTCGATGCGATCGAATCCGTCGCCCAGGTGAGGGCGCAGAAAGCAGGCGCACCATGAACGAACATGCAAAACCGCAATCGCTGTCGGCGCAGGCCGACGAGCTCGAAGAGCAGATGATGCACGAGCTCGGCGCGCGTATCGCCACCAAATCCGTGCTGTTCGGAATGGCCGACGGCAAGGTCGAGATGGAGAACGGCCCGGTGCTCAAGGCCGCCAATCCCGACAAGTATTTTTTGATGGGCGCCGATCCGCGGCTGCCGAAAATGCCGGAGAAGCCGACGCTGATCGACTTCTTCAACAACCGCTTCGCGTCGCTCAACCATCTTCTGCAAAGCGCAACACATGCGCTCAAGGGCGGCCACAGCGAAAAGGTCGTGCTCGCATGTCTTCTTCACGACATCGGCGTCGCGAGCTTCATCCGCTGCGATCACGGCTACTGGGGCGCGCAGATGATCGAGCCCTATGTCGACGAAGAAGTGAGCTGGGCGGTGCGCACGCATCAGGCGCTGCGCTTCTTCGCCGACCCGTCCGTCGGCTACGAATACCCGGAAATGTACACCCGGTATTTCGGCGCCGACTACAAGCCGGAGCCGTATATCGTCGCCGAATACGAGCGCGCCCGGAACCACAAATACTACATGACCTCTCGGATGATCTGCGTGAACGACATCTATTCGTTCGATCCCAACGCCAAGGTCGATCTCAACGACTTCGTCGACATCATCGGCCGCAATTTCCGGCAGCCGGAAGAGGGTCTCGGCTTCGACAATTCGCCGTCGGCGCATATGTGGCGCACGCTGATGTGGCCGACGCGGTTTTTGTGATGATTCTCCTCCCCACAAGGGCGAGGGAGGAAAAATGAAAATCGCCGACGACCAGCCGTCCGGCCTGTCCGCGCTCGACCGGCCGAATTCCTATATTGGCCGCTCGGTGCCGCGGCCGAATCTGGCGCGGCTGACGCAAGGGCGCGGCCAATATGTCACCGATGTGGTGCTGCCGCGCATGGTGCATGTCGCCTTCGTGCGCTCGCCGCACGCGCATGCGCGGATCAAACGGATCGTAACCGCGGAGGCGAAGACATCGCCGGGCGTGGTCGCGGCCGTCACCGGCGCCGAACTGTCCGAGGTCATCACGCCGTGGGTCGGCGTGCTTACGCATCTCAAGGGCATCAAGTCGGCGCCGCAGCATGCGATCGCAGTCGATCGCGCCTGCTGGCAAGGCGAAGCGGTGTGCGCCGTCGTTGCCCGCAGCCGCGCTGAAGCCGAAGACGGCTGCGCGCTGGTCGACGTTGAGTACGAAGTGCTGCCCGCAGTCACGGACCCGGAAACGGCGCTCGATGCCAAAACGCCGGTGATTCATCCGGCGCTCGGCGACAACCTGACCTTCGAGCGCGTTCTTAACGCCGGCGACGCCGACAAAGGCTTTGCCGAGGCCGACGCGGTGGTCGAAACCACGTTCATGTTCGGCCGGCACACCGGCGTCACCAACGAGCCGCGCGCCATCGTTGCCGACTGGAATCCTGGCGATCAGCGCCTGACCGTCTATCAGGGCACGCAGGCGCCGCACATGACGCAGAACATTTTCGCCAAACACCTTGGTCTCGAGGAGAACCAGGTGCGCGTCCTGACCAAGGACGTCGGCGGCTCGTTCGGCATAAAAGTCCACATCTACGCCGACGAGATGGCGGCGGTGGCGCTGTCGAAACTGCTGCGGCGCCCGGTGAAATTCGTTGCCGATCGTCTCGAAAGTTTCATCACCGACATCCATGCCCGCGATCATCGCGTGAAGGCGAAGATCGGCGTCAAGCGCGACGGCATGATCACCGCGTTCGAGATTGACGATCTCACCGGCATCGGACCCTATTCGGTCTATCCGCGCACCAGCGGCATCGAGGCGAACCAGGTCGTCAATCTCGTCGGCGGCCCCTATACCTGCCCGAACTACCGCGCCCGCGCCCGCGTCGTCTTCCAGAACAAGAACGTCATGTGCCAGTACCGCGCGGTCGGTCATCCGATCGCGACCGCGGTGACCGAGGGCCTCGTCGAACTCGCCGCGGCGAAGATCGGCATGGATCCGATCGCATTGCGGCGGCGCAACCTGTTCGCGGACGACGCCTATCCGGCGACGAGCGCGTCGGGCCTCAAATTCGAAGGCCTGTCGCATCAGGCCTCGCACGACAAAATTCTCAAGATGATGGATTACGACAAGCTGCGCGCGGAACAGGCGGACTTGCGCAAGCGCGGCGTTCATCGCGGCATCGGTTTCGCGTCGTTTATCGAGGTGACCAATCCCTCCGCTGCCTTCTATGGCGTCGGCGGCGCACACATTTCCTCACAGGACGGCGCCACGCTGAAGCTCGATGCGACCGGCACGGTGTTTGTGCAATCCGGCGTCACCGAGCAGGGGCAGGGCGCCGAGTCGGTGCTGGCGCAGTGCGTCGCGTCTTCGTTCGGCGTTGCGATCGAGCGCGTGCGCGTGATTACCGGCGACACCGACAATACGCCCCATGGCGGCGGCACCTGGGCCTCGCGTGCCGCAGGTATCGGCGGCGAAGCGGCATGGCAGGCCGGCAAGGCGCTGCGCGAAAACGTGCTTGCGGCCGCGGCCTCGATCCTGCAAGCCGATCCGAAAGCGCTCGATATCCGCGCCGGCATCATCGTCGATGCCGGCACTGGCCGCGAGCGGATGGGGCTCGATGAGGTCGCCCGCATCGTCTATTTCCGCCCTGACACTTTGCCGCCCGGCTTCCAGGCCGAATTCGTGGTGACGCGTCATTATGTGCCGCGGAAATGGCCATTTGCTTTCACCAACGGCGTGCAGGCGTCTTACCTCGAGATTGATTTGCGAACCGGCGAGGTGAAACTTCTCAAGCATTGGTGCGTCGAGGACTGCGGCACGGTGATCAATCCGCAACTGGTCGACGAACAGATTCGCGGCGGCATCGTGCAGGGCATTGGCGCCATTCTTTACGAGCACTGCCTTTATGACGAGACCGGCCAGCTCCTCAACGGCACCATGATGGATTATCTCGTGCCGATGGCCGGCGAAATGCCGGACATGGAGATCGGCCACGTCGTGACGCCGACCGCGGAATCCGAACTCGGCGCCAAGGGCGCGGGCGAAGCCGGCACCGCCGGCGCACCAGCCTGCATCATGAACGCGATCAACGACGCGCTGCGCCCGCTCGGCGCCACACCGATCACGGCGATGCCGATCACGCCGGAGCGCGTGCTCGAAGCGTGCCGGCGCGGCTGACGCGGATTTTTTTTACTCGCAATTTATTCGGTGCGGCGGCGGCGGATGTTATGGTCTGCCGCGATGCGAGCGGGACAGGACCGATGACCTCTGCGGCGAAGCCAAAACTTGTCGCCATGATCGTCGCCTTCGCCGTCGTCATGCAGCAGTTCGATTCCACCGTGATTACCACGGCGCTGCCGCAGATGGCGGTCTCCCTGCATACCGATCCGGTACGCCTCAGCGTCGCCGTCACTGCCTATCTGCTCAGTCTTGCGGTATTTGTCCCGGTCAGCGGCTGGGCGGCGGATCGGTTCGGCGGCCGCACTGTTTTTCGCGCCGCCATCGCACTCTTCACCCTCGGCTCGATCCTGTGCGGGATTTCCGGCAATGTGGTCGAACTGACCGCAGCGCGGGTGTTGCAGGGCCTGGGCGGCGCCATGATGGTGCCGGTCGGGCGGCTCGTGCTGTTCCGCAGCCTGGAAAAGGCTCAGCTGATCGGCACGATGGCCTACCTTCAGGTCCCGGCGCAGATCGGGCCGGTTCTCGGGCCGCCAATCGGCGGATTCATCACGACATATTTTTCCTGGCGCTGGATTTTCCTGGTCAACGTTCCGCTCGGGATCCTCGGCGTTGTTCTGGTGACGCTCTATTTCGACAATCCCAAGGAAGAAAAACCGCGGCCGCTGGACTGGATCGGCTTTGTGCTCACCGGCGTGTCTCTGTTCTGCATCATGTACGGCGTCGAAGCGATCGGCCGCAGCGGCGGTGATTTCATTGTGCCGCTGGCTTTGCTGGCCGTCGGCGTTGCGGCGGGCGCGGCGGCGCTGCGCCATCTGTGGCGCGCGAAGCATCCCGTGCTCGATCTCTCGGTGTTTCGTATCCCGAGTTTTCGCGCCGGCATCTGCAGCGGGTCGCTCTATCGCGCCGGCGCCGGAACGCTGGTTTTTCTTTTGCCGCTTCTGCTTCAGGTGCTGTTTGGCCTTTCGGCTGCCGCTTCCGGCAGTATCACTTTCGCGACCGCCGTCGGGTCGATGTCGATGAAAGCGACGGCGCGGCCGATTATCGCGCGTTTCGGGTTTCGAACGGTCATCATCGTCAACAGCTTTGTCGGTGCCGCGAGCATCGCAATGTGCGCGCTTTTCACGGCCGCGACACCGCTTTACGTCATATTCGTGCTGCTGCTGCTGGCGGGGTTCCTGCTGTCGCTGCAATTCACCGCGACGCAGGCTCTCGGCTATGCCGACGTCGGCCAGCAGCAAATGAGCACGGCGACGAGCATTGCCAGCATGGCGCAGCAATTGAGCCGCGGCTTCGGCATTTCCATCGTCGCCGTTCTGCTGCACCTGTCGCTGGCCTGGCGCGGTTCCGGCTCTCTCGATCATGCCGACTTCGTTGTCGCTTTCGCTGGCGCCGCCGTCATGTCGATGAGCGCGCTGCTGTTCTGCTGGAACCTGCCGCACGATACCGGCGCCGAGGTCAGCGGACATCGCCCGAAGCTGACCGCATGAACCACGCTGCGGTCGTTTGCGGCGCTGCCCTTGCCCGGCGCGCGTCGGCTCCTAGAATGTGCGCCGAGGAAACGCAGCAATGAGCACCTGGAAAGACGAACAGGTTTTGATCGTGGGCGGCGGCATCGGCGGCCTTGCCGCGGCGCTCGCGCTGGCGCGCGAGGGCGTCCCGTCACAAGTCATCGAGCAGGCGGCCGAATTCAAGGAAATCGGCGCTGGCATCCAGCTCGGTCCGAACGCGTTCTGGATGCTCGATGTGCTCGGGTTGACCGAGCGGATCAACGCGCTTGCGGTGTTCCCCGGCAATCTCATCATGAGGGACTCGATCAGCGGTGAGGAAATCACCCGCATTTCGCTCGGCGAGGCCTTTCGCAGGAAATTCCATCATCCCTACGCGCTCATCCACCGCGCCGACTTGCACAACGTGCTGCTCGATGCCTGCCGCAAATCCAGTCGCATCAGTCTGGATTCCTCGCAAAAGGTTACAGGTGTCGACGACACCGGCGGCGGGGTCGTGGTGAAAACCGCAGGCGGGAAGGATTATCGCGGCGCGGCGCTGGTCGGCGCTGACGGACTATGGTCGACCATCCGTCAAATCGTGGTCGGGGACGGCAAGCCGAAGCCCGCCGGCCATATCACCTATCGCGCCGTGCTGCCGGCCGCCGAAATCCCGGAGCAGTACCGCTGGCGCGACATGGCGTTCTGGGCCGGCGAGAAGGTGCATTTTGTGCTTTACCCGCTGCGCACCGGCGAACTTTATAATCTCGTCGCCGTGTTTCATTCCAGCCGCTACGAGGAGGGCTGGGACAGTTTTGGCGATCCGGCCGAATTGCATGAGCGCTTCGCCGGGACCTGCGAGCCGGTGCGCATGCTGCTCAACAAGATCGAGAGCTGGCGCATGTGGGTGTTGTGCGACCGGCCGCCGATCAAGGACTGGAGCCGCGGCCGCATCACCCTGCTTGGCGACGCCGCGCACCCGATGCTGCAATACCTCGCGCAGGGCGCATGCATGTCGATCGAGGATGCCGTTTGCCTTGCCGGCAAAGTCGCGGATGCCGGCGGCGACTATGCGGCGGCGTTCCAGGCCTATCAGCAGGCGCGCTATCTGCGCACCGGCCGGGTCCAGATCATGGCGCGCATCTATGGCGAGTTCTACCACGCCGGCGGCGTGGCGAAAGAACTGCGCAACATGATGCTCGGCTCGCGCACGCCGGAAGATGCGATGGCGGGAATGGAATGGCTGTATGGCGAGCGGAAGGAACTGACGCGGCAGGCTGCCGCGCAGCCCGCCTAGGCCTCTCTCACGCGCATGAATTCCTCAAGCGGCGGCGGACCCCAAATGGTCGTCTGCCCGCGCGTCCAGGTTTTTGGCCGCTGCGGCGTATCCCGGTGCCAGGGCCGCGGATCGAAATAGCCCAGTTCTTCATCCTTCATCTGATCGAGCTCGCAATAGAACTCGACGATCTGGTTGTCGGGATTGAGATGATAGATGGCGACGTTATGGCCCGGTCCATGCCGCACCGGCCCCCACAGGATTGGAATGCGGCGCTGGCCGAGCAATTCGCAGGATCCCTGCAAATGGGAGAAGTCCTTCACCTCGAAAGCGATGTGATCCATCTTGCCGCTGGTGCCGCGAACGAAGTTTACCGTGTGGTGGTCGGGGTTGCAGCGCATGAAGACGAAATAGTCGTCGACCCAGTCCGAAACCTTGAATCCAAGAACGCCGGCGTAGAATTCGGACATTTTATTCGGGTCTTCCACGTTCCACGCGACATGGCCGAGCTTGAGCGGGCCGATGCCGTGATGCGGCAAGTGCTTGCCGAGATAATTCCATTCCTTGAACAGCGAGATCGTGGTTCCCTTGTTGTCCTGGAAACTGAGCAACGGACCGACGCCGGGCGTGGCATCGTTGCGCAACTCGCTCGCGATGCCGTGCTTGCGCAATTCCTGCGCCATGGCTCCGAAATCGGAATCAGGCGCGACTTCGAACGACAGCCCGGCGCAGCGTTCGCGCTCGGCCTTGTTGATCGCGATGGCGAGCAGGCCGACCTTGGTGACGAGGAAGGCCCGCTCCTTTTCGCGCTCGACGAGAACAAGACCCAACACTTCCGTGTAGTAGTCGATCATCTTTTCCAGGTCGGGTGTCTCGAAGGTGGCGTGTCCGATGCGCCGCGGCTTGATCATGTTTTTCTCCGGCCGTGTTTCCAGGGTTCGGTGGAATCAACCATCATGCCGGCTTGAACTCAAGGCCGCGCGCATGGCCCGGCCGCATGGCTCGGCCGCATAACGCGGTGTCCTGCGGCCTTGCCAATGGCCGCACTTCGCGGTTGTGTCGCAGGCAATATCGCAACAGGGAGTGAACGCACATGGTCGGTTCAAGAGCGGCGAAGACGGCCGGCTACAAGCTCGCGACTTACAAATCGAGCGACGGCCCGCGCGCCGGCCTCGTCATCGGGGAAGAGGTGTTCGACGCCGCGAAGCTGACCGGCAAGCCGGCCTATGCCTCCGTCATCGGCATTCTCGACGATTGGAAGGCGGCCGAGGGCGTTTTGAAAAAGGCGGCTGCAGGCGCCGCGAAAAGCCGGGCCAGGCGCCAGCCGCTCAAGAAGACGAAATTGCTGGCGCCGGTGCGGTTTCCGTCGGCGATCTATTGCGCCGGCGCGAATTACGCCGATCACGCCGCGGCGATGGCGGCAAAGGAAGGTCAGCCCGCGCCACCCGATCCGCACACACAGGGGCTAAAACCCTGGCATTTCCTCAAAGCCGCCGGGACCATTACCGATCCTGGCGCGGCGGTGAAGATAACCGGCTACGCCAAGGCGATGGATTGGGAGATCGAACTGGCCGCAATCATCGGCCGCCCGGCCAAAGACGTGCCCAAAGAGAAGGCACTTGCCTATGTCGCGGGCTACGCGGTGTCCAACGACCTTTCGGCGCGGGACCGCGGCCGCCGGCCCGGCGTCAGCGAGACCTCGGTCTTTCGCATGGACTGGACCAAGCACAAGACCTTCGAGGGCTCCTGTCCGCTTGGTCCGTGGATCGTGCCGGCAAGCGACATTCCCGATCCGCAGAATCTTGGCCTGAAACTCTGGGTCAATGGCGAACTGAAGCAGGATTCCAATACCGGAAAGATGCTGTTCACCCTTGCCGAGCAGATCGAACAATTGTCCGCCGGCATGACACTCCACCCGGGCGACCTCATCCTGACCGGCACGCCGTCCGGAACCGGGGCCGAAAGCGGCAATTTCCTCAAATCCGGTGACGTCGTCAGGCTTTGGATCGAAAGAATCGGCGAAATCGAGAACCGGATGGTCTGATCTCGTCTTTCGGGGCGAGCATGGGACCGGCATGGGGCGAGCATGGCTGGGCATCGGGTTATGCCCGTCGCGCGGGGTTTTGGCCTGTGCTAAAAGCATGCCCCGATGACGGCGGCTTCGTCTGCGCGCCGTCCAATCGCCCCGCAGAGGGCGCGCTGCATGATCAAGTACGGGAGTGAGGGGCGAGGGCGTTACGCATATGGCTGAGAAATTCGTCGCAAAAGTTTCGGAATTCAAGGACGGCGAGCGCCGGATCATCTTCGTCGGCGACAATGAGATCGGTGTCTTCAGGCATGAAGGCGAAATCTACGCCTACAGCAATTTTTGCCTGCACCAGGGCGGCCCGGCCTGCGAAGGCCTGACTATTGCGGCGGTCGAGGAGCGGCTGCGGCCCGACAAAACCTCGATGGGCTTGTTCTTCTCCGAGCAGGAGATGCACTTCGTCTGCCCATGGCACGGCATGGAATACGACATGAAGACCGGCGAATGCGTCAGCAATCGCAAGATGAAGCTGAAAAAATACAAGACCGTGCAAAAGGGAGACGAGATCTATGTCGTCGCCTAGGCGCGCGGCCGGGATTGTCGCGAAGGCGATCGTCGCCAAATCCATGGCCAAATCCATGGCCAAATCTGCCGCAAAGACCGCAGGCAAATCCGCGAGCAAGGCGCGCGTGCCGGTGCGCTCGGCGGTGACGCCGCCGATCGGAAATATTTCGGCGGATGCAAAACGGCTCGCCGCCGCACTCGAGCGCAGCATTGCCGACGGCAAGCTCGATCTGGTGAGCGCCGAGGCATTGCAGGCGCTGATTGCCGCAGCGTGCCGGCTTTACACCGCGCGCGGCGAGGCCGGCGAGCAATTCGCGCCGGTAACAAGAAATTCTATCTCCGCCACCGACGTAATGGTCATGGCGAGCGGGCTTCTGCGCGCCGTCGATCTCGCCGTCTTCGAGCTCGGCATGTGGCAAAACTGGACGGGTCGCTGACTTTATTCGAAAGAATGAAAGACCAGGAGAAATATCATGGATCTCATCGCTGATCGCGGCCGCCGCGTAACGGTTGAGGAGCTGAATACCAGCCAGCTGCTCTCGCATGCACGCAAGCAGGCGGTGGCGCGCAACCTCGACGACATGCTGATCGTCGACGTCGACGCGCATCACTACGAGAACGAGCATTATGACGAAATTCTCCCGTTCATGGAGAACGACGTCTTCCGTCAGCTTGCCATGGGGACCCGCACCAGAAACCGCGGCGTTATCCAGCCGCAGACGATCGGCTACCAGGACCTGGGCGGCCGGGTGACGCGCTATCCGATGCGCGGGACTGAAAAGACTCCGGAGGGCAAATTCCGCGACGTCGAACTCGGCCATCGCTGGATGGACGCGATGAGCGTCGATTATTCCTGCCTGTTTCCGACCGGCATGCTCTCGATCGGCCTGCATCCGCAGAAGGAAATGGAAGTCAATCTGTGCTGGGCCTACAACCGCTGGCTCACCGAGAAAGTCCTTCCGGAATCCGGCGGCCGCTTCTATTCGATGCTGTGCCTGCCGTTCTCCGACCCCGACGAGACGCTGCGCCATGTCGAAAAATTCGGCGACCGCAAACACGTCGGCGGGTTCATGGTCACCACCGTGCGCGACAATCTGGCGGTGAACGATAACCGCTACATGAAGGTCTATCGCGCCATCGAAGAGCGCGGCCTGGTGCTGTCGTTCCACTCCGGGCCGAACTGGGGCGAGCCGATCTTCAAGAGCTGCAACCGCTTCCTGGTCGCGCATGCGCTCGGCTTTTCCTGGTACAACATCGTCAACCTGTCGAACTGGGTCATCAACGGCATGGGCGAGCGTTTCCCGAAACTGCCGGTGGTCTGGATCGAATCCGGCCTCGCCTGGGTGCCGTTCCTGATGCAGAAGCTCGACCACGAATACATGTTGCGGCCGTCGGAAGCGCCGCTTCTGAAGAAGAAGCCGTCCGACTACATGCGCGACATGTATTATTCATCGCAGCCGATGGAGATCCAGGACATGGGTGCGCTCGAGTGCACGTTCCGCATGATGAACGCGGAGACGCAGTTGTTGTACTCGTCGGACTATCCGCACTGGGACTTCGACCTGCCGGCAACGATCACCGACCTGCCGTTCCTGTCGGAGAAGGCCAAGCACAACATCCTCGGCGGCACCGCGGCCCGGCTGTTCAAGCTGCCGCCGCGCAACGAAAAGCAAAAAGAGAATCTCAAGCGCTTCGGCAATCTCCCGGCGGCCGCCTGACCGCAGCAGCAACGAATTTCGGACGAAAATGCCCCGCCTCGCGCCGGGCATTTTGCTTTTCCAGCCCACCTTTTTCGACGCCAAAGGCCACCGATCTGGCGCGAAATGCGGCATGAACGGGGCACGATATTTGGGCCGCTCGGAACGAAACTAAAATTGTCGAGTTATCTTAAAAGCTTACAAGACCTTTGTGCAATGCACAAAACGCTGGATTTCCCGTCATCAAACGGTTATCCAGACCCTTCCAGCGGACAATTGAGGGACGACCGAGAATGAAGATAGTGGTAGCCGCATGCCTTTTAGTGGGCCTTTCCGCCACCGCCGCCAACGCGATCGATCTCGCGGAGCTTGCGCCGTGCAAGCCGGCCGCCGCCAGGCTGTGCGATCACACGGCCGGCATGACCTGGAGCAATATGCTGCATTGCGGCGCGACGCTCGCGGCCCATAGCTGGCGCGTCGGCGACGAATGCCGCGCGGTGCTGCGCAAGTACGGCCAGCTGTAATCGCGGCCACTGCCGCCTGCTTTTTGTAGCGTAGCGTTCTGTAGCGTAGTTCAAAGTAACAAACCCCGGCGCCGATCAGCGCCGGGGTTTTTCGTTTGCAGCCAGACCGCTGTTTGGCGCGCTTAGAACAGATGCGAGAAGATGAAGTAGAGCGTGCCCGACAGGATCATCGCGGCCGGCAGGGTGAGAACCCAGGCCGTCGCGATGTTGCGAATGGTCGCCCATTGCAGGCCGGAGCCGTTCGCCGCCATCGTGCCGGCAATACCCGACGACAGCACGTGCGTGGTCGACACCGGCAGGCCGTAAACGTCGGCGGCGGCAATGGTCGCAGCGGCTGTGATCTCGGCGCAGGCACCCTGGGCATAGGTCAGGTGCGTCTTGCCGATCTTCGAGCCCACCGTGACGACGATGCGCTTCCAGCCAACCATGGTGCCGAGACCAAGCGCGATGGCGACGACGATCTTCACCCAGCCCGGGATGAACTTGGTCGCGCCATCAAGCGATTTCTTGTAGGCGTTGAGCGTGCCGAGCTCCTGCGCGTTGAGATCGTTTTCCTTGTCCTTGGCAAGGGAACGGATCGCTTCGGAGGCCAGATACATGTCGTTACGCGTATTCTGTATGGTGTCGGACGGCATTTTGGCGATTGAACCATAGCCGCTGACCTGCTTGGCAATATCGGTCACCAGCACAGCCAGCGACGGATAGGTGCCTTCGTTGATCTGATGCTGGGCGACGTAAGCGGTGACCGCAGGACGCGGATCGCCGAGCACGCTGTAGCCCGCGGCCTTGGCGGCGATGACGGCGCTCGCGGCCTGCGAGTTCGCTTCGAACTGCGCGATCTGGCTTGCCGGCATGGAGCGGTTGAGTGCGTAAGCCGTCGGCACCACGCCGATCAGGATCAGCATGATCAGGCCCATGCCTTTTTGACCGTCATTGGAACCGTGGAAGAAACTCACCAGCGTGCAGGTGAGGATAAGAATGCCGCGGATCCACGGCGGCGGCGGCTGATCGCCCTTCGGCTCGGCGAAGAGTTGCTTGCTCGGGACCAGGAATTTTACCGCGAACAGCAAAATCCCGGCGAGCGCGAAGCCGAACAGCGGCGATAACAGGAGCGCCTTGCCGATCGAGATGGCTTGATCGTAATCGACGCCTGATGTGCCGCTGCGGCCATGCAACAAAGCATTGGCGACGCCGACGCCGATGACGGAGCCGATCAGCGTGTGCGAGCTCGATGCCGGCAGGCCCAGATACCAGGTGCCGAGATTCCAGATGATCGCCGCGATCAATAGCGCGAAGACCATGGCGAAGCCGGCACTGGAGCCGACCTGGAGGATCAACTCGACGGGCAGCAGCGACACGATGCCGAAGGCGACGGCGCCGGACGACCACAGCACGCCGAACAGGTTGAACATGCCCGACCACACGACGGCGATATTCGCCGGCAGCGAGCGCGTGTAGATCACCGTCGCAACCGCATTCGCGGTGTCATGGAAGCCGTTGACGAACTCAAAGCCGAGCGCAATCAAGAGCGCAACGAAAAGCAGGATAAATGGCAGGTAGCTCTGCACCTTCGTGCTGGCCGAATCGATGTCGGCGTAGATGCTGTAGGCGACGAACAGAATACCGGCCGCCACCACGCCCAGAAAAATGATCCCCGTCAGCGGGTTAAAGCTCCTGTCGAGATTCGGCCCGCTGCCCCGTGCCGGCTCGATCGAACCGGGTAATGCGATGTCACTCATTGATCCTCTCCCTCACCCAAGGCGCGGACTCTGCTCAGCCTGTATGACTGCTGGATGACAGGGTGAGGACCGATGTGGGCAACGCACGCCGCCGTTGCGGGCCCTTTTCACGGCCGCGCGTCCTCGCGTAGTCTTTACGGTCAAACGGAGGAAACATGGCCCAGGAAAGCATGGCCCAGGAAAACATGGCCCAGGAAAACATGGCCCAGGAAAACATGGCCCAGGGAAAACATGGCCCAGGAAAACATGGCCCAGGAAAACATGGCCCAGGAAAACATGGCCCAGGAAAACATGGCCCAGGAAAACATGGCCCAGGAAAACATGGCCCAGGAAAACATGGCCCAGGAAAACATGGCCCAGGAAAACATGGCCCAGGAAAACATGGCCCAGGAAAACATGGCCCAGGAAAACATGGCCCAGGAAAACATGGCCCAGGAAAACATGGCCCAGGAAAACATGGCCCAGGAAAACATGGCCCAGGAAAACATGGCCCAGGAAAACATGGCCCAGGAAAACATGGCCCAGGAAAACATGGCCCAGGAAAACATGGCCCAGGAAAACATGGCCCAGGAAAACATGGCCCAGGAAAACATGGCCCAGGAAAACATGGCCGAAGACATCCACGAGATTTACGCGATCAAATACGGCCATCATTCGCGCCGCTCGCCGGTCAATTTCATCGGCGGCGATCCGCACGACATATTGCAGCCGCTCGACTTTTTCGTCTGGGCGATCGTCGGTCCATCCGGCACCATCGTTGTCGACACCGGCTACGACGAGGCGATGGCCAAGCAGCGCCAGCGCGAGATCACCAAGCCGGTGCGTGACGGCCTTATGGCGCTCGGCGTTGCGCCCGATTCCGTCAAGAACGTCATCATCAGCCATCTGCACTACGACCATTGCGGAAATTACGACCTGTTTCCGCAGGCGCGCTATCATCTGCAGGATTGCGAGATGGCCTATGCCACCGGGCGCTGCATGTGCCATCAGGCGCTGCGCCTTCCGTTCGACGTCGAGGACGTCACGGCCATGGTGCGCAAGGTTTTCAGCGGCCGGGTCGCTTTTCACGACGGCGAAGACGAGGTGGTGCCCGGTGTGACGGTGCATCACATCGGCGGGCACTCGAAAGGCCTGCAAAGCGTGCGGGTGAAGACGCGTCTCGGTTATGTCGTGATTGCCGCCGATGCCACGCATCTTTACGCGCATATCAACGAGGGAAAGGTGTTTCCGCTCGTCTATAATGTCGGCGAGGTCCTCGAGGGTTATGAGACGCTCAAGAAGCTTGCTTCTTCACCGAAATATGTCGTGCCGGGGCATGATCCGGCGGTGCTGACGCACTATCCGGCGGCGAAAGCCGGTCTCGAAGGCTGGATCGTGCGCCTCGACGCCGAGCCCAAAGCGCCCTGATAAATTTCGTCTGCGGCTTGGCCGTCGCGTTGCCGCGCCATCGTGTGAGTCCGGCCGCGTGCAGTGCAGCATGGGGCGGCAGCGGAGTCCGTGACAAGCTGCCCTCATCAAACGTTCAACATTGCATTCTAGAACTCGTAGATTGGGGGGCGAACGGCTAGAATCCCTAAGAGGGAATCAGTCCAGCCCGGGGGAGGGTTTCCATGCGCCCATTGCTGCTGCCGTTTCAGGCGCGCTTTCTGGTTTTCACGCTGGTATTGCTCAGCGCCGCAGCGCTCGGCCTTGAATTCATTCACGGGTTCAGGTCGCTGCTCATCGAGATTCCGCTGGTCGTATTCATCTCGCTTGCGGTCGTCGGCATCGTCGATGTGATGCAGACGCGGCACGCGATCCTGCGCAATTATCCGCTGTCGGCGCATATCCGTTTCATTCTCGAGGAAATCCGTCCCGAGATCCGTCAATATTTTCTCGAAAGCGAAAAGGACGGCACGCCGTTTTCCCGCGACAAGCGCGCTCTGGTTTACCAGCGCGCCAAGCGCGCTTTGGACAAGCGTCCGTTCGGCACGCAGAACGACGTCTATGCCAGCGGTTTCGAATGGCTCGATCATTCGATCGCGCCGAAACCCATCGTCAAGGAACCGTTCCGCATCGTCATCGGTGGTCCCGATTGCGCAAAGCCTTACTCGGCTTCGATCTTCAACATTTCGGCGATGAGCTTCGGCGCATTGAGTTCGAACGCCATTCGCGCGCTCAATATCGGCGCCAAGAAGGGCGATTTCGCGCACGACACCGGGGAGGGTGGCTACAGCCCCTATCATCAGGAAAATGGCGGCGACATCATCTGGGAAATAGGCTCGGGTTATTTTTCCTGCCGCAACGCGGACGGCACGTTCTGCGCCGAAAAATTCGAGGCGCTCGCGGCGAACGATCAGGTCAAAATGGTCGAGTTGAAACTCAGCCAGGGCGCCAAGCCCGGCCACGGCGGCGTGTTGCCCGGCGCCAAGGTCAGCCCTGAAATTGCCGCGACCCGCGGCGTGCCGGTCGGCGTCGACTGCATCTCGCCGTCGCGCCATTCGGCGTTTTCCACGCCCGTCGAGATGATGGAATTCATCGCCACGATGCGGCGGCTGTCCGGCGGCAAGCCGGCCGGCTTCAAGCTGTGCATCGGCCACCCCTGGGAGTTCATGGCGGTCTGCAAGGCGATGCTCGAGACGGAAATCTACCCGGATTTCATCGTCGTCGACGGCAAGGAAGGCGGCACCGGCGCGGCGCCGCTCGAATTCGCCGATCATCTCGGCATGCCGCTGCGCGAAGGATTGAACTTCGTGCACAACGCGCTGATCGGCATCAACGCGCGCGACCGGATCAAGATCGGAGCCAGCGGCAAGATCATCAGCGCCTTCGACATCGCGCGTGTCATGGCGCTGGGCGCCGACTGGTGCAATTCGGCGCGCGGCTTCATGTTCGCGCTCGGCTGCATCCAGTCGCAATCCTGCCATACCGACCGGTGCCCGACCGGCGTGTCGACACAGGACCGCTCGCGCCAGCGCGCGCTCGTCGTCCCCGACAAGTCGGAACGTGTCTTTAATTTTCACCGCGCGACCATTGAGTCGCTCGCCGAACTTGTCGGCGCGGCAGGGCTCGATCACCCGCACCAGTTCGCTCCGGCGCATTTCTCGCGGCGCGTTTCGCCGCATGAGGTCCGAAGCTTTGCCGAGCTTTATCCGCAGCTACTGCCGGGAGAGCTTATCGCCGGCACCGGCGACAAACGTTTTGAAATGTCCTGGGCGATGGCAAGCGCGAAGGAATTTCGGGCCATGCCGCGCGCCGCCTGAGCGGGAGCACCGGGCGGCAATCGGGCCTTATTCCATCTTGATATTCGCCGCGCGAACAACTTTGGCCCACTTGTCGGTATCGTCGGCGAGGTATTTGCCGTAGGCGGCGGGCGAGCCGGTGTGCGGTATGGCGCCTAATTCCGCGAACCGCGCTGCGAGCCTGGAGTCGGCAAGGCCTGCATTGATCTCCTTGTTGAGCGTGGCGATGGCTGCCGCCGGCGTATCCTTCGGGGCCGCGACGCCGAACGACGAACTGGCTTCATATCCCGGCACGAAATCGTTCACGGTCGGGACGTCGGGTAAAAGCGGCACACGCGTCATCGTTGTGACCGCGAGCGGCCGCAGCTTGCCAGCGTTGATATAGGCGATTGACGCGACCGTGGTCGCAAAGCCGATCTGAACCTGGCCGCCGATCAGATCGGTCATCGCCGGCCCGTCGCCGCGATACGCCACGTGAACGATGTTGACGCCGGTCATCGCCTTGAAAAGTTCGCCCGCCATATGGCTCGTCGTCCCGACGCCGGCCGAGGCAAAGCTCAGCGCGCCTGGATTGGCTTTGGCGCGGGCGATCAATTCCGGAATGGTCTTGACCGGAAGGGACGGATTGACCTCCACGACATTCGGCACGTGCACGACCCCCGAGACGGGCACGGTATCGCGGATGAAATTGTAGGGGAGCTTGTCGTAGAGCGCCGTATTGATGGTGTTCGCCGGCGCGACCATGAGGAGCGTATAGCCGTCGGCTGGCGCCTTCACGACTTCTTCTGTCGCGATGTTGCCGCCGGCGCCGGGCCGGTTGTCGACGATGAATGATTGCCCGAGCCGCTCCGAAAGCCATTGGCCCATCAGGCGCGCGAGGACATCGGTCGTGCTGCCGGCGCTAAAGCCGACCAGGATGCGCACCGGCCGCGATGGATAGTTTTGTGCCCGCGCATTGCGCGAGACCGCAGGCAGGGCGGCTATTCCCCCTGCCAGTCGCAGAAATTGCCTGCGCTGAATTTTCATCTGTTCCTCCCAACGTCGTGGCGCGATGCGCGCTGTGTTATTCGGGCTTGATATTGGCGGCGCGAACCACCTTGGCCCATTTCTCGGTATCGTCGGCGATGAATTTGCCGAATTGCGCAGGTGTCACCGGCATCGGTTCCGCGCCCAAATCGACCATCCGCGTCTTGATCGCCGGATCGGTGACGATGGCGTTGATTTCCTTGTTCAGCTTTTCGATGATTTCGGCGGGCGTGCCCTTTGGCGCGCTGACGCCGTACCAGCCGGACGCGTCGTAGCCCGGCACGAATTCGGCGATCGCCGGAGTATCCGGCAGCGCTACCGAACGCTTCGCGCTGGTCACGCCGAGCGCCCGCAGCTTGCCGGCCCGGATT
Source organism: uncultured Alphaproteobacteria bacterium (assembly GCA_963723335.1). Lineage (GTDB taxonomy): Bacteria > Pseudomonadota > Alphaproteobacteria > Rhizobiales > Xanthobacteraceae > BOG-931. The sequence continues at coordinate 270,134 of CAVRQJ010000002.1, forward strand.
TGCGCGATCGATGTCGGTATCGGACTGAACACCACCTGCACCTGGCCGGCGAGCAGATCGGGCACATAGGCGCCGCGATAGGGGACGTGAACCATGGTGATGCCGGTCATCATCTGAAACAGTTCGCCGAAGATATGGGGCGGCGTGCCGATGCCGGCTGATCCCATGTTGATCTTGCCCGGATTGGCTTTGGCGTAGGCAATGAACTCGGCAACGGTCTGCGCCGGGACCGAAGGATTGATCACCATGACGTAGAGCGAGCGGACCATGTTCGCGACCGGCGCGGTGTCGCGGATGAAATTGAAATTGAGGTCCGCGTAAAGCGTTGCGTTGATCGCGTTGGTCAGGAGGCAGGTCAGCAGCGTGTAGCCATCCGGGGCCGACCGCACCACCGCTTCGGTGCCGATATTGCCGCCGGCGCCCGGGCGGTCGTCGACGACGAATTGCTGGCCGAGCCGGTCCGACAGCGGCTGGCAGACGAGGCGCGCGATGATGTCGGCGGCCTGGCCCGCGGGAAAGCCGACGATCATGTGCACCGGCCGGGCCGGATAGGCCTCGGCGCAAGCCACGCGCGATGCAACGGGCAAAGCGGCAATGCCGGCCGCCAGATGCAGAAATTGCCTGCGTGGAAGTTTCATGGCGATGTCCCGGCGCATTGAGCGACAGCCCCGACAATAACATCCCGATCCGGAGTGTCACCGCCAGGAGGAGCGCCCGCATTGTCGCGGCTTTGCCGGCAATTCCCTCGACTGGACTTTGCGGCGATGCAAAAATTCGCGGGGCGGCGCGCAACCTCTTGCGTGTACAGCGGTTATCGAGAGACTGAGCCGGGCTTTTTGCGAGCCGGCTATTTGGAGGATGACGATATGGCCAAGACCAAGCGCAAGTATTCTCCGGGCGCGGGTAAAGACGTTGAGGACGAGATGCGCCGTTTTAACCGCGGCACCGCCAAGAGCGGCAAGGGTGGCAAAGGCGGCAAGGTGAAAAGCCGTAAGCAAGCCATCGCGATCGGCCTGTCGAAGGCACGCAAGGAAGGAAAGAGAGTCCCCAAGAAAGCGGCGTAACGGCAATCTGCCGTTGCCGCGTGGGGCCCGGACAGCAACACTTCGCCGCGCTTTTCCCCCGCGCACAAGCTGGATAAGCTCGTGCTCCAGCCATGGCCTTTTCCCGCCGGCATTTTTTGCGATTGTTCGCGGCAGGTTTCGCCGTGCCGGGCTTGTCGCGGACGGCTTGCGCGCTCGATTATCCGACGCGGCCGGTGCGCATCATCGAAGGTTTTGGCGCCGGCAGCACACCCGATCTCATCTCGCGCCTGATGGGGCAGTGGCTATCGGAGCGGCTAGGCCAGCCCTTTATCGTCGAGAACCGGACCGGCGCCGGCAGCAATATCGCGACCGAGGCGGTCGTCACCGCGCCGGCGGACGGCTACACGCTGCTCGCCTGCCTGACGGCGAATGCGATCAATGCGTCGCTCTACGAGAAGCTCGATTTCAATTTCCTCCGCGACATTACTCCCGTCGCCGGCCTGATCCGCTTCCCGATGGTGCTGCTGGTCAATCCATCGTTTCCCGCGAACACGTTTGTGGAATTCATCGCTTACGCCAGGGCCAATCCCGGCAAGATCGACGTCGCGTCGCCCGGCGTCGGAACGCCGATGCATGTTTCGATCGGGCTTCTCAAAATGATGAGCGGCATAGATCTGGTCCACGTGCCGTATCGCGGTCCGGCGGCGGCCATGACCGATCTCGTTGGCGGCCAGGTCCAGGCCTTCGTTGTCACCGTGTCGACCGCGATCGGTTTCATCAAAAGCGGCAAGGTGAGGCCGTTGGCGGTAACCTCGGCAACGCGATCGGAGGCGCTGCCGGATATTCCGAGCGTGAGCGAAGTCCTGCGCGGATTCGACGCAATCTCCTGGAACGGCGTCGCCGCTCCCGCGGGCACGCCCGCGCCCATTATCGAAAAGCTCAGCATGCACATTATTGCCGGTCTCACGGACCCGCAGCTCAAGGCGCGGCTGAAGGATCTCGGCGGCGAAACCGTACCGATGCCGTCGGCGGAATTCGCCAAGTTCATTGCCGGCGAAACCGAGAAATGGGCTAAAGTGGTGAAATTCGCGGGCGCCAAGGCGAATTAAACGGCGGGTCAACCGCCGGCGCACCGCCGCTAAAGCGTCCTAGGAGGGAGCATTATGGAATTTCCACGCCGCCATTTTCTCCGGCTGACCGCAGGCGTTACCGCGCTCGCGGCGGCGCCGCGGTTCGCGCGCGCGGACACTTATCCGTCGCGGCCGATCCGGCTGGTGCTGCCGTTTCCGCCGGGTGGCGTATTCGACATCGTCGGAAGGCCCTGGGCCGACAAGGTGAAGACGAACCTCGGTACGGTGTTCGTCGACAACCAGCCGGGGGCGGGCGGGTCGTTAGCCGCGCAACTCGTCGCGCATTCCACTCCCGACGGCTACACGATTTTTCTCGGCAGTTCCTCGATCTATCTCGCCGAGATGCTCCTGCGCGAGCATCCGCTGATCGATCCGATGAAAGAGCTCACGACCATTTCGATGGTCGCCATCACCGGATTTGGCATCACCGTTCATCCGTCGGTGCCGGTGCAAAACCTGAAGGAACTTATCGACTACATAAAAGCCAATCCCGGCAAGCTGTCTTACGGCTCCGCCGGCGCGGGGACGATGAATCACCTCACCGGCGAGATGTTCAAATCGCTGGCCGGAATCAACGACCTGCCGCACGTGCCCTACCGCGGCGCCGGGCCGGCCCTCGCCGATGTCATCGGCGGCCAGATCCCGATCGTCATTCCCGCAATGACCAGCCAGGTTCTGGAATTCCATCGCGCCGGGAAACTGCGCCTGCTCGCGATCACCAATCCGTCGCGCCTGCCGATTGCGCCGGAAATACCGACGGCGGTCGAGGCCGGAGTGCCGGGTCTGGTCACGACGCAGGTCCTCGGCATATTCAGTCCGGCCGGCGTGCCGAAAGACGCCTTCGCGACTGTTGCCGAGGCCAACCGCGTCACGCTCGCCGACGCAACTTACCAGCAGTCGCTCATCAACGCCGCCGTCGTGCCGATACCGGACTGGACGCCCCAGAAATTCAACGACTTCATGGTTGAAGAGGTGAAGCGCTGGCGGCCGCTCGTCAACACGATCGGCGTCAAACTCGATTGAGCTGAATTATCTTCCGCAATTTTGGAGATTCGTCATGAATATCCCGCGTCGGCGGTTTCTGCATCTGGCGGCAGGGGCTGCTGTGTTACCAGCCGCATCGCGCATCGCGCGGGCGGAGACCTATCCGTCACGGCCGGTGCGCCTCATCGTCGGTTATGGTCCGGCAACCGCGCCCGACGTTTACGCGCGACTGACGACGGAGTGGCTGTCGCAGAATCTCGGCCAGAGTTTTGTGGTCGAGAACCGGCCCGGCGCCGCGACGAACCTCGCGGCGGAGGCGGTGGCGCACGCAAGCCCCGACGGTTACACGCTGCTCACGGTCGCTTCGCCGAATTTCATCAACGCGACGCTCTATACCAAGCTTAATTTCAATTTCATCCAGGATATCGCGCCCGTCGCCAGCATCGCGCGGGTGCCGTTCGTCATGGTGGTGACGCCGTCGTTCCCGGCAAAAACCGTCCCGGAATTCATCGCCTATGCCAAGGCCAATCCGGGCAAGATCAACATGGCGTCCGGCGGAACCGGAACCCTGACGCATTTTTCCGGCGAGTTGTTCAAAATGCTGGCCGGTGTCGACATGCTGCACGTTCCTTATCGCACCGACCCCCTGGCCATGACCGACATGATGAGCGGCCGCGCTGATGTCATCTTCGATCCTATTGCGGCGGCGCTCGATAACGTCAGGACGGGAAAGCTCCGCGCGCTCGCGGTGACATCGAAGACACGCCTCGACATATTTCCCGATCTGCCGCCGATCGCCGATTTCGTTCCCGGTTACGAGGTCAATGGCTGGACCGGTATTGGCGCGCCGCACGGAACGCCGGAGCCGGTCATCGCCACGCTGAACAAGTCCGTGAACGCCGGTCTCGCCGACCCGGCGCTGCAGCAGCACATTGTTGCGATCGGCGGCGTGCCGGTCGCGCTGTCGGCGGCCGACTACGGCAAGGTCTTTGTCAGCGAGACCGAGAAGTGGGCCAAGGTCATCCAGTTCGCCGGCATCAAGACCGAGTAAGGGATTCTGCCTGGTCGCATTACCGACGTACCGGCGCGCTGCCGAGAATTTGCTTCAGCCGCTGCGGCGTGACCGGAAGCTCGCGCACCGCGCCCGGAATGCCGATCGCGTCGTCGATCGCCGAGGCGATCGTGGCGCCGACCGCGGTGATGCCGCTTTCGCCCGCGCCTTTGATGCCGAGCGGATTGAGCGGCGAGGTATAATCCTCGCGCAGCAGGACTTCTGGCGCCGGCGTCTCGTGCATCGCCGGCAAGAGATAATCGGCAAGCGTAACGGCGAGCGGATCGCCGCTCTCGCTATAGGTGAATTCCTCGAACAGCGCGCCACCCAATCCTTGCGCGAAGCCGCCGACGATCTGGCCGTGAACCAATGCCGGATTGATGGCGCGGCCGATATCGTAGGCGATGCAATAACGCTCGATTGCGACGCTGCCGGTTTCGCGGTCGACACGCACGACGGCGACATTGCAGCCATAGGGATAGACCTGATGTTCGGTCTTGAACCAGCCTTCGGCGGCAAGGCCCGGTTCGCGATCGCCGCGCGCCTTTGCCGTCGGCGCGAGATTTTCGGCAATCTTGCCGAGGCTGATTGACGGTCCGGCCGGCAGGTCCCTGCGCACCACCTCGCCGGCGACGATGTCGAGCGCATCGGGCGTCGTCTGCAGCAATTCGGCGGCGACGGAGAGCGCCTTGGCGCGCACGTTCAGCGCCGCGATATGCGTCGCGGAGGCTGTCATCACGGTCGCGCGCGAGGCATGGGCGCCGATGCCGAACGGGATGCGGTCGGTCTGGCCGTGGATGACTCGGCAGCGCCGGTAGTCGACACCGAGCGCATCGGCCGCGACCTGGGCCACGACGGTTTCAAAACCTTGCCCGATCGAGGCGCCGCCGGTGACGACTTCGACCATGCCGGCGGTATCGACGGAAATCTTCACGCCGTCGGTCGGCCCGAGCCCGCTCTTCTCGACGAACATCGCCAGGCCGATGCCGACAAGTTCGCCTTCGGCTTGGCGCCTTTTGACGTCGGCGTTGAGCTTTTCCCAGCCGATCTCGGCGAACAGCTTGTCGAGCAGCCCCATATAGTCGCCGCTGTCGTAGTGGATTTCCTCGCCCAGGGCTTCGAGCGGCCGCGGATAGGGCATCTGCTCCGGGCCGATGGCGTTGCGCCGCCTGATTTCGACGCGATCGATGTTGAGCTTTTGCGCGATGACATCGACCAGCCGTTCGCGCACGAAGGTGGTCTCGTAGCGCCCCGGCGCGCGATAGGTCGCCGCCGGCGTCTTGTTGGTCAGGCGGAAGTGGCCCGCGGCGCGATAGGCCGGCACGCGATAGGGCCCGGGCAGAATGCCCGCCGTCATGTGCACGACGCGCGCCGCATGCGTGCGCACATAGGCGCCCTGGTCGTGGAAATAGCGATCGTCGATGGCGAGGATCACGCCGTCGGCATCGAGCGCGGCACGGATCCTGTGCACCTGCTGGCGCGAATGATTGGCCGTGATCAGGTGCTCGCGCCGGTCCTCGATCCATTTCACCGGCCGGCCGAGTTTTTTCGCCGCGACGCAGACCAGCACGTCTTCCGGATAAAGCTCGCCGCGAACGCCGAAGCCGCCGCCGACATGCGACTCGTGGACCTGCACCGCGCTCAGCGGCAGCTTTAACATGCGCGACAATAATTCCTGATTGCGATGCGGCACCTTGGCAGCACCATGCAATTCGGTAATGCCGCGCGCGGCATCGTAGCGCCCGATCGCGGCGCGCGTTTCCAGCGGCACGCCGGAGTGCCGCCCGACGGTGAGTTCAAGCTCGACGATATGCGCGGCGCTGCGGAACACGGCGTCGACGTCGCCATAGCCCTGGCGAATGATCGCTGCTTCGCTGCTATGGCCCGGCAGGAACTCCACCGGCGCCGCCTGCGCATCGAGAAGCGGCGGCAGTTCCTCGATCTCCACGGCGACCAGATCGGCTGCGTCCTCGGCGGTGTAGGGATCGTTTGCGAAGACGGCGGCAATCGGGTCGCCGACAAAGCGCACGCGGTCTTTTGACAGCACCGGCTGGCGATAGGGATCAAGCGCCGGAATGCTGCCTTCGCGAAAATCGATCGGCGGCACCTCGGCGATGTCGGCCGCGGTCCACACCGCGAACACGCCGGGCACGGTGCGTGCGGCCGCCGTGTCGATGGAGACGATGCGGCCGTGAGCATGCGCCGAGCGCACCATGCGCATGTGAAGCTGATGCGGGAAATTGATGTCGCCGGCAAATGCGCCGCGGCCGATGACGAGCGGCGGATCTTCCAGCCGCTCCACGGACTGGCCGACGAATTGCATTTTCGATTCTGCATTCATTGCGGCCATCTGCGCTCATTCCGCTCTGCATCCGCCCCCGTTTTCACGGGGGAGGATGCAGTTTCGCGGCGCGGTCGAGCGCCCGGCGCGTTACGGCAAGCACGAGGTCGCGCCGGAATTCGGCGCTGGTGGTGATGTCCACCATGGGATCGACGGCGGCCGTGGCAGCCTCGGCCGCGACGCGAAATGCCTTCTCACCGGGCTCGGCGCCGGCGAGCGCACGCTCGCCTTCGGCGATGCGCCGCGGCTTGACTTCAGCGCCGCCGACCGCGAGCCGCGGCTCGGCGATTTTCCCGCTCTCAAGGCGATAGCAGCCGATCGCCGCGGCCATGGCGAAATCGCCGACGCGGCGGCTGAATTCGTAGAACCCGCAACGCGTGCCCACGGCCAGCAGCGGCAGCCGCGCCTCGATCAGCAACTCGTCGTCGCGCAAAGCCGTCGTCATGACGCCCTTGAAGAAATCGCGCGCCGCGATCGTCCGTTCGCCGCGCGCGCTTTTGGCCACGATTTCGCCGTCGAGCGCGGCGAGCACCAGGCACCATTCCGACGCCGGATCGGCGTGCGCCAGGCTGCCGCAAAACGTGCCCCGGTTGCGGATCGGATAATGGGCGATGTGATGCACCACGTCGGTGAGGAATTTTCCGAGCGGACCGCCGCAGACCGGGCGATGGAACGCCGCGTGACGCACGCAGGCGCCGATCACGAGCTTGCCGTCAGCGATCGCGATGCGGTTGAGCGCTTCGACGCCGTTGATATCGACGAGATGCGCCGGCCTTGCGAGCCGGAACGCCATGGTCGGCACCAGGCTCTGGCCGCCGGCGAGCACGCGCCCGTCCTCGGCCGCGACCTCGGCGAGGAGCGCTACGGCCTCGTCGATGGTTTTCGGGGCGTGGTAGCGAAACACTGCCGGTTTCATCGTGGCGACTGCATCGGCTGGTTTCAACTTTGGGATTAGCGTATCTTTTTGAATTGTTGCCCGTTTTTGGCACAGAGTCAAAACGGCTTCAAAGCAGCGGCGTCGCGAAATCACGCATGAAACCTCCCGCTTTTTCCTATTACGACCCGCGCACGAGGGCCGACGTGATCGGCCTTCTCAGCACTCTCGACAACGCCAAATTGCTCGCCGGCGGCCAATCGCTGATGCCGATGCTGAACATGCGCTACGTGCTGCCGGATCATCTCGTCGATCTCAACCGTGTCGAGGATTTGAGCTTCATCCGCGAACGCGAAGGTGCGCTCGAAATCGGCGCCATCGAAATCGGCGCAATGACGCGCCAGCGCGATATCGAATTCTCCGAGGTGGTGCGGCAGCGCTGTCCGCTGATGCACGAGGCCATCGCGCAGGTCGGACACCGGCAGACCCGCAACCGCGGCACGCTCGGCGGATCGCTGTGCCATCTCGATCCGGCGGCGGAACTGGTTTCGGTCGCCGCGGCGCTCGACGCCAAAATTTCGGTTACAGGCAAGAACGGCGCGCGCAGCATCGATATCTCCGCGTTTCCGGTGGCCTACATGACGCCGGCATTGGAGCTTGATGAGCTCCTGACCAGCGTGACGTTTCCCTGCTGGCCGGCGGGCCACGGCCATGCCTTCGTCGAATTCGCGCGCCGGCACGGCGATTTCGCCGTCGTCTCGGCCGCCGTGCTCATCGAAGAAGACAAGGACGGCAAGGTGACGCGCGCATCGGTGACGCTCGGCGGCATGGGACCGGCGCCGATTCGGGCGAACGACGCCGAACGCGCGCTCATTGGCGAGAAAATCGAGGACAAGCGCCTTCGCGACATCTGCGAACCCTTGCGCAAGCTCGACGCTGTCGAGGACATCCATGCGCCGTCGTCCTATCGCCAGCAGCTTGCGACGGTGCTGACACGCCGTGCACTGCTCAAGGCCCATGAACGCGTTGCGGCAAGGAGAGCGGCGTGAGCGAGACACGCGCCATCGCGGTCGTCGTGAACGGCGCGCGCCGCGAGGCGACCGTTCCGGTGCGCCTGACGCTCGCCGATTTCCTGCGGCACCAGCTTGGGCTGACCGGCACGCATCTCGGCTGCGAGCACGGCGTGTGCGGCGCCTGCACGATTTTGATCGACGGGCTCTCGGCGCGCTCCTGCCTGATGCTCGCGGTGCAGGCCGACGGCCATGACATCATGACCGTCGAGGGCATCGCGCCCGACCCAAAGACGCTTCATCCGCTGCAGGAAGCGTTCCGCGACAATCACGGCCTGCAATGCGGCTTCTGCACGCCCGGCATCCTGACGACGCTGATCGAGCTTCTGCGCGACAATCCCGATCCCACGGAAGAAGACATCCGCATCGGCATTTCCGGCAACCTGTGCCGCTGCACCGGCTATCAGAATATCGTCTTGGCCGCGCTGGATGCCGCGAAGCGGCTGCGCCAGCCGGGCTGATGCGGTCGGCTTCGTCGGCGCCGGGACTTACATCGTCGCCACCGGACTGAGGTCGTCACCACCGGGACTCAGGTCGTCACCACCGGGCTTGACCCGGTGGGTCCATGCTGCCTCGCCATGCGCGATACACTGCCGCACACGAGTTTCCAGATATTCCGGCAGCTCGACCGTCAAATCCTCGCGCTCAGTCCGTTCCGCCTGGGCGAAGCATGTTTTTTCTTCGGAGACAAACTTCACAACGTCTCTATGAGAACCGTAGGCCTAACAACATGCCCCCACTGCCTCAAAACAGATCGAAGAACCGTCATAGTCAGAGTCACTAGATGCCGTAATGGGCCCTGCTCTGAACGAGCGGTTGATGTGGCTGTCCCCCGATAGATGATGAAATGGGGTCACGACGTGAGTCGGCCCCAAGCATCTGGAAACGGAGGACAGCCGTGGAACATTATGCTGGAATCGACGTGTCATTGGAACTGTCGAGCGTTTGCGTTGTGGATGGGCAAGGCGAAATCGTGAAGGAGGCGAAGATCTCGAGTGAACCCGAAGCTCTTGTTTCTTTCTTCAAAGGGCTTGGCTTTCCGATGAAGCGGATTGGACTTGAGGCGGGGCCATTGTCGCAATGGCTGCATGCCGGGCTGGCGCAAGCAGGATTCGAAACCATTCTGCTGGAGACGCGGCATGTGAAGGCGGCATTATCAGCGATGACGGTGAAGACGGATCGCAAGGATGCGCGTGGGATTGCACAACTGCTTCGGATGGGATGGTTCCGTGCGGTGCACGCCAAATCGATGGGATCGCAGGAGGTGCGGGCGCTATTGGTTGCGCGCAAGCAGCTTCTTGGGCGGCTGATCGACGTGGAGTTGAGCATCCGGGGGATTCTGCGCGGCTTCGGCCTGAAGGTTGGCCCGGTGACGCGCAGGGGATTTGAGGCGCGGATTCTTGAGTTGGTGACGGGCCAGGCCACACTGGAGCGCATTACCACGGCCATGCTTTCGGCGCGGGCGGCGTTGAAGGCGGAATACGAAAAACTGCACAAGGCTGTCCTCGCGATCGTTCGTGAGGATGCGGTTTGCCGGCGGCTCATGACGGTGCCGAGCGTCGGTCCGCTGGTGGCGATAACCTACAAATCCGCGATGGACGATCCCAGCCGCATCGCGAAGTCAAAAGCCGCAGGAGCGCTGTTTGGGCTCACGCCAAAGAAGTACCAGTCAGGAGAAAAGGACGTTACTGGCGGGATCACGCGGACCGGCGACGAGATGGTGCGCACGGCGCTGTATGAAGCCGCCAATGTTCTGCTATCGCGCATAACGCGGTTCTCGAAACTCAAACGCTGGGGGATGGACGTCGCCAAGCGGCGAGGTTCGAAACGGGCGAAGGTCGCCCTGGCGCGCAAGATCGCAGTGATCCTGCATCGCATGTGGGTCGATGGCACAACTTACCGATGGGCTGCAGCAGAGCCGATTGCGGCGCAGGCTTGATCAAGGAGAAATACGAGATGCAAGGGGGCTGAACACAGCCCTACTGCCCGAAGTCCCGTCGCCGGGACGGTGGAACCGGTGAAGCCGTTACACGCCCCGTGGCCGTCATCCGACGAACCACGCGAAACTAGATAGGCTCACCGCTCCCTCTAACAGCATAGTGTGGCGGCCTTAGCGTCGACCACGGACAGAAGCATGAGCTCGGCGACGTGACGATCATGGGGACACTTGACATCAACGGGCCCATTACAGAAGGCGTGAAATTGAACAACGTATGGCGGACGTGCCATCACAAGGTTATTCGTTCAGTTGTAATCGGAAGAGGCGGAAAGCGAGATTCGTATCCCCTAATGGGATAAGCCTATCCGTGACCCTCCGGAGATCAACGCTTTGAGCGAAGCGCTTTTATGATCTCGGGCGATTTAAAGCACAGAATTGTAACTGCGATGATTAGTGCGACCCACGGCGGGTCAAATTTACTGAGCAGTTGGATAAATGCAGTTATCGTGTCGCCGTTCATAACCGTAGCTCGCATATCGGCTTGAAGCGTTATGCACGCATAGAGTTTCTATGCAGGTAACCTTCCTTAACGTGTCACTAAGCGATTAATGTCTCATTAAGTGTTTGCTAACTTGTTAATAACTCGGGAGTTTTCCGACGCATAGGTGTGCGTTCGGGTGCCAATGAAGGCATCCAAAGGTCAAACAGGGGTTAAGAAAGTTAACCTTTTCTAGGTCGGGGCAAGTCGGCCACCACACTCTCTAGTATCAAGCAATTTAGGCGTTTCGTAGTTCCGAGGAAAGGGTCGTGAGTAAACAGCAACCCTCAAGGCATTTGGGTATTAAACAATCGAAGGTTGTATTTAGTCGACTGAAAGTGGCGTCGCTGTTCCATTGACAATTGTCACTATTTCGGTTACATGTAGTGAATCGGCGATTATCTGCCAGTTGACAAAGGTAGTGGGAATGTTATCCTACGTCTGCGTGACAGGCTGGCGATTTTGGTGATTTTTATTTCAATGAACGGGGCCGCTTACGCCTTTGTCCCGATTACTACTCTGAGCACCCCCGGCGACGGGACGTGGAATACATCCGGTCCTGCTGCCGCCGAGCCTGCCGAGCCAAGGGTCTGGCTCAATGCTCCCACGAGGGCATTAAGGGGCGTGGACGCTTGGATGTCCCGGATGGCTTCAAACTGTTCTTGGGTATCGGCCCGGACGACAACGACTATTCCTGTCCCGCCGTATGACCCAAAGGACGCGACCGAAGGTTGGTTTTGCAAGCGTGGGACGTCGCCGGGCGGCACGGGGGTTGGCTCTGACGCTTGCCAACCTGAATACCTCAAAACGTCGCGCAACTGGAGCGCCAGCCGATACGCTTCGCCGTCCTCTCGCGGGAACATTATTTCTACCGGTGCGGTCGGCTTTGGCTTGCCCTCCAGATATTTTTTGAACGTTTCGCCGTCGATCTGGCGAGGCCCCATTTGCTTTCGTAGTAGCGCCGTCTCCTTGTTCAATTCGGCGATCTTCACATCCTTGGCGTCATCGAGGAGTTTTCGGTACGGCGCCGCAAGCCGCGCCGCGCCAAATTCAATGGCAAGCGTGACGATGACGCCTAAGAACGCAATCGTCCCGACCAATTCCCAAAGCCAATACCACCACGCGGCATTGGCGACTGCTGGATTTTCCACGGAATCCCCTTGGTGGCTAGATATAGGACTAGCGTCCGGGCTTGGCGCACTAGCTCTCCTCATTCGCCGTCGGAGTCGAAGGTGAAACAAACGGGAATTCCAACTGTTCTGGTTCGCTGGCCTCGTTTCCGTCTAGCTGAGACGGATGCCAGTGACCTCGTCTCAGCAGCCTGCTATCGCCGCCCCGAACATGTCGGGGTTGCATGCGGTTGTTGTAACGGAACTGAAATTCCGCGACGTAGAGCGGCATATATTTGGCGCTCATCTTGTGGAACGTGCCGACCACGCCGCGCTTGAAGATGCTCCAAAAGCCTTCAATCGTGTTCGTGTGAACCGCGCCGACAACGTATTGCTCCGCCTTGTGGTCAACCATTTCGTGCGGCATGTGGCGCAGATAGTCGCTGTAGCCCGGCCAAGACGTCGGTTGCCAGCAAACTAACCTTGTTGGAAACCGCCTCGTTCACGAAATTCGCAGCATGGCTTGCGACGTGACGCGCTTAAGCACGCGGGCGATCACGTTGCCGTCACGCTCCACTGCGCCAATGATCGGCGTCTTGTCGGTGATCGGGCCAGCCTTCCGCTTGCTCCAATGCCGGTTCTTGTTCTTGCCGCCGATCCACGTTTCATCCATTTCCACAATGCCGCCAAGCTTCTGCTCCGGGGCAATCAGCGCCCGCGCGGATTTTGTGGCACATGGAATGGGCCGTCTCGTAGCTGCCGAAGCCCATCATGCGTTGAATTTGAAGGGCGCTCATTCCCTTCTTGCTGGAAAGCATCAAATGGGCGACGCGATACCAGTCGCGGAGGGGCTTCTTGGTGTTCTCGAAAATCGTGCCCGCTAAGGCCAGAGAACCGATAACCGTCCTTGCGCGCACTCGCGGCATTGCCAGTGAAACGGCTTGTAGCTAGAGGCGTCGTACAGGTCCGCATTGCCGCAACGCGGACAATGAACGCCTTGCGGCCAGCGCCGCGCCACGAGGTATTTAAGGCAGGCTTCATCGTCACCGATCGGGAAACGGGCCTCAAATTGGGCCGTGGTCATCTGCGGGACTGGTTTCGGGCGCTTTGCCATGACGTTCTACCCCTCGAGCCTGAGCGTAGGAGGATATTGCCATGTCTGAGGGTCTTTGTCAACTGGCAGATAATCGCCAGTGAATCTCGCTCCCGTAAAGGACGTCAGCCGGTGACTCCGGCGGGCGAGGCGAGAGCGGTTACCGCGGGCGGGGGCTCGTCACCTCCGCTCCCGGGCGGCTCCGGGGCAATACGCCCGGCCGGCACGACGACCGGCCTGCGGGGAAACCCGCTGCACCGTGGACGGCCGGGAGCGGGTAACGCCCGCTCCTACCTAGTCCCGTCCCGGGAAGCGCGTTAGCTGGAGCTGAGCGGTGGCGTTCGGTCGCCCCCGCAAGCGCCGTGGTGGAACGCCGACAGGCGAGCGCGTCCCGCTGGACGCGCCGTCGCATCCGCATGATGCGGCGACATTGAACACATGCGTCTGCCGGCGTTCCGCTTCCTTTAATTGCCGGAAGCGAGCCTTAAAGAGCTTGCTTCGTCATTGCGAGCGAAGCGAAGCAATCCAGTCCGGCCGCGAAGTTCTGGATTGCTTCGTCGCTTTGCTCCTCGCAATGACGGACGAAATCGTTGGCTGGCTGGCAAAACTCGCGCGCAATCGCGGCGCGGGAACGATGGCGTTCGTCCGTCCTCCGCCATCGCGTGCAGGATAGGAGAAAGACGATGCCTTCGTCGCGCAACAAACCGTCAAACAAACAAAACTTCCTCAAGCGGCGCTCGTTCGAACAGGGGCGCGCCGAACTCGATGCTGCGTTTCTCGCAACGCAGCGGCTTTATTGCGATGTGCTGGAATTCTGGCGCGGCTGTGCGCTGCGCTCCTGCAAGCGGCATCGGCGCTGCTGCGGTGCGCCCGGCCAATGTCTCCTGCGGGGCCTGGTGCGCGTGCCGCCGTCGCGGCGGCTCAAGGCGCGGAATGACGTGATCGCGGGCGGTCCGCGCCGCATCGCGCCCGCCACGCATGTCGAATGGAGCACCCGGCGCGCCGACTTCAAGTCGGTCGCGTCATGGAGTTTTGGCTGAGGCAGTCACGCCTTCGCGTATTTTCCGCGATTGAAGAAGCGGTCTTTCTGGTCGTCGGTCGCGGTGTCGCGGTTGGATTTGATCGCGCCGACTTTAACCAGCGCGGCCTTGACCGCAGGCCGCTCGTCGATCGCCTTGAACCAGCGCGCGAGATTGGGATTGTCCTCCCACTTCACGCCCTGGGCGTCGTGATTGCGCGTCCAGGGGAAGGTCGCGATGTCGGCGATCGAATATTCATCGCCGCCGAGATAAGGCGATTGCGCGAGACGTTTCTCCATCACCTCATAGAGCCGCTTCACTTCGGTCTGATGGCGCGTCATCGAATAGGTATGGTCGACGGTTTTCGGCGCGAACATCTTGAAGTGGGTGAACTGGCCGAAGTTCGGCCCGATATTGGTGACCTGGAACATCAGCCATTGCAGCACGTCGTATTTCTTCGCCATGTCCTTCGGCAGGAATTTTCCGGTTTTTTCGGCGAGGTACATCAGGATCGCGCCCAACTCGATGACCGTATACGGCTTTCCGCCCGGGCCATCATGATCGACGATCGCCGGGATTTTGGAGTTCGGATTGATCTTGATGAATTCCGGCGCGTACTGATCGCCCTTCCACACGTCGATGAAATGCTCCTTGTAGGGCAGCTGCGTCTCTTCGAGCATGAGGTAGATTTTCTGCACGTTCGGGCTGGTCAGCGCGTAAAGATCGATCATGGCAATGTCCTCGATACTGGCGTGTTACTCGCGGGTTATTTGCGCGTTCGGGAGAAGGCCGGGACGTTATCGGCCGGGAGGGCCGGCGGCAAGGTGCGCCCTTGTGCCGGATCGCCGTTGCTGCGTAGGCTTGGGGCGCGAACCAAAGAACAATTTCGGTTGAGGGAGTGCAGAATGCGGCGCTTGTTCCAGGGGTTGATCGCCATCGGGTTTGCCTGCGCGGCGCTGCCCGGCACCGCCGGCATATCACGCGCCGACGATTATCCCGATCACCCCGTGCGCTGGCTGGTCGGCTATCCGCCCGGCGGATCGACCGATATTTGCGCACGCCTGATCGGGCAATATCTGTCCGAGCATCTGCACCAGCAATTCGCGATCGAGAATAAGCCCGGCGCCGGCAACAACCTTGCGGCCGAGATAGCCGCGCATTCGCCGCCGGACGGCTACACGCTGTTCCTCGTCAATCCGGCGAATGCGATCAACGCCTCGCTCTACAAGAATCTCACGTTCAACTTTATCGGGGACATGGCGCCGGTCGCTGGCTTCATCCGCGTGCCCAATGTGATGGAAGTCAATCCGAACGTGCCGGCGAAGACGGTCCAGGAATTCATCGACTATGCCAAGGCCAATCCCGGCAAGGTCAACATGGCGTCATCCGGCATTGGCACGTCGGTGCATCTTTCCGGTGCGCTGTTCATGATGATGACCGGCATCAACATGGTGCATGTGCCCTATCGCGGCGCGTCGCCGGCGCTCACCGACCTTCTCGGCGGCCAGGTGCAGGTGATGTTCGACAATCTGCCGTCGTCGATCGGCCACATCCAGGGCGGCCGCTTGCGCGCGCTTGCGGTGACGACGGCGACGCGCTCGAAAGCGCTGCCGGACGTGCCGACGGTCGCCGAGACCGTGCCGGGCTACGAAGCCAGCGCCTGGTTCGGCGTTGCCGTGCCGAAAGGAACGCCGCGCGCGATCATCGAGAAGCTGAACAAGACGGTGAATGAGGCGCTGGCCGATCCCGCTTTGCAGATCAAGCTCGCCGAACTCGGCGGCACGCTGATTGCCGGCACGCCCGAGGATTTCGGCAAGATCATCGCCGATGAAACGGACAAGTGGAGCAAGGTGGTCAAGGCCACCGGCGCGACGGCCGAGTAACCGCAAGAACTGGTAATCCCGCATCATGACCCGGAAAAAATCACCTGAGAGTCTGCGCAGTCATCGCTGGCTCGGTGTCAACGACATGCGCTCGTTCGGCCATCGCTCGCGGCTGCGCCAGATCGGCTACGACGCCGACGATTGGGCCGGCAAGCCGGTGATCGGCATCATCAATACGTGGAGCGAGATCAATCCCTGTCACGCGCATCTGCGCGTGCGCGCCGAGAACGTCAAACGCGGCGTGCTGCAGGCCGGTGGCTTCCCGATCGAACTGCCGGCGATTTCGCTGTCGGAGACCTTCGTCAAGCCGTCGGCCATGCTCTATCGCAATCTCCTGGCGATGGAGACCGAGGAATTGCTGCGCAGCCATCCGCTCGATGGCGCGGTGCTGATGGGCGGCTGCGACAAGACCACACCCGGCCTCGTCATGGGTGCGATCAGCATGGGATTGCCGGCGATCTATATTCCGGCGGGCCCGATGCTGCGCGGCAACTGGAACGGCCAGTTCCTCGGCTCCGGCTCCGACGTCTGGAAATACTGGACCGAGAAGCGCGCCGGCAACATCAGCGACGGCGAATGGAACGAGATCGAGGGCGGCATCGCGCGCTCGTTCGGCACCTGCATGGTCATGGGCACCGCGGCAACGATGATGGCAATCGCCGAGGCGCTGGGGCTGGCGCTGCCGGGCGCATCGTCGATCCCGGCGGCGGATTCCAATCATCCGCGGATGTGCGGCGCCGCCGGCCGCCGCATCGTCGACATGGTGTGGGAGGATCTGACGCCCAGCAAGATCCTCACGCCGGCGGCGTTCGACAATGCCATCACGGTGCACATGGCGATGGGCGGCTCGACCAATGCCATTATCCACGTGGTCGCCATGGCACGGCGCGCCGGCGTTCCCGTCGACATGGAAAAATTCGATCAGCTCTCGCGGCACGTTCCGGTGCTCGCCAATGTGCGGCCATCGGGAAAATACCTGATGGAGGATTTCTTCTACGCGGGCGGCTTGCGCGCCCTGATGCAAAATCTGCGCGAAAAGCTCGATCTGTCCTGCATGACCGTCACCGGCAAGACGGTGGGCGAGAATATCGAGGGCGCCAAGGTTCACCTGCCCGACGTCATTCACTCGCTCAACGATCCGATCTATCCCGAGGGCGCGACCGCGGTGCTCAAGGGCAACCTCGCGCCTAACGGCTGCGTCATCAAGCCGGCCGCGGCCGATCCGCGCTTCCTCAAGCATCGCGGCAAGGCGATCGCATTCGAGAACTACGATCACATGATGCGCGAGATCGAACGCGACGATCTTGACGTCACGCCCGATCACATCCTCGTTCTCAAGAACGCCGGGCCGAAGGGCGGCCCGGGCATGCCGGAATGGGGCATGCTGCCGATTCCAAAGCGTCTTTTAGGGCAGGGCGTGCGCGACATGATCCGCATTTCCGACGGCCGCATGAGCGGAACGAGCTACGGCGCCTGCATCCTCCACGTCGCGCCGGAGAGTTTTGTCGGCGGCCCGCTTGCCTTCGTGCAAACCGGCGACGAGATCGAGATCGACGTCGACAAGCGCAGCATCCATCTCCACGTCAGCGACGCCGAGATGGCGCGCCGCAAGGCCGCGTGGAAACAGCCGGCGCCGAAATATGCGCGCGGCTATGGCGCAATGTTCTCCGAGCATATCGGCCAGGCCGACCAAGGCTGTGACTTCGATTTTCTCGCAGGCCAGGGCGCCATCGCGGAGCCGGAGATTCACTAGTGTTGTCATTCCGGGGCCGAGTGTAGCGAGGAGCCCGGAATCCATAATCATAGACGTTCGGGAAGAAGATCACTGAGATGACACTTCAACGTTTGTGGTTATGGATTCCGGGCTCACGCCTTCGGCGTCCCCCGGAATGACGTGGAATGGAAGGGTGGCAGTATGAAAGACAAATTGTCATGGATTAGAGCGCTCGTAACATTCGGTGCGCTCGTCTTCGCTGCTCTACCCGCCCATGCGCAAAGCCCGGCCTTCCACGTCGATCCGTATTGGCCGAAGCCGCTGCCCAATAACTGGATCCTCGGACAGGTCGGCGGCATGTCGGTCGACGCGCAGGACAATATCTGGGTGTTCCAGCGCCCGCGCTCGCTGACCGACGACGAGAAAGGCGCAACGCTCGATCCGCCGCGTTCGAAATGCTGCGCGCCGGCGCCGTCGGTTCTGGTGTTCAACCAGGCCGGCGACCTCGTAAAATCCTGGGGCGGTCCCGGCGACAATCTCGGTTACGACTGGCCGCTCACCGAACACGCCATCCTGGTGGACAACAAAGGCTTCGTCTGGCTCAGCGGCAACGGCAAGGACGACGGCATGGTGCTGAAATTCACCACCGACGGGAAATTCGTCAAGGAGTTCGGCAAGAGCGGCCCGCTGACATCGAGCACCGATACGAGCCAGTTCGGCCAGGTCGCGGCGCTTGAACTCGACGCGAAGGAGAATGAAATCTACGCCGCCGACGGCTACGGCAATCACCGCGTGGCCGTGCTCGATGCCGATACCGGCGACGTCAAACGCGTGTGGGGCGCCTACGGCAAACCGCCGACCGACGATAAATTGCGGCCCTACGATCCGGACTCACCGCAATTCGGCAATCCGGTGCATTGCATCGCGCTCGCAAAGGACGGCCTGGTCTATGTTTGCGACCGCATGAACAATCGCGTCCAGGTGTTTCACAAGGACGGCAGTTTCGTGCGCCAATATGCGTTCGACGCCAAGACGCAAGGTTCGGGCTCGGCGTGGGGCGTGGTGTTTTCGCCGCTCGACAAAAAGCAGAAATATTTTGTCCTGGTCGACGGCACCAACAATATTCTGGAAACGGTCCGCGTCAGCGACGGCGCCGTCGTCGGCACCTTCGGCGGCCCTGGCCGCGAAGCCGGCCAGTTTCACTGGGTGCACGCCGCCAAGTTCGATTCCCGCGGCAATCTCTATACCGGCGAAGTCGATACCGGAAAACGCCTGCAAAAATGGGTGCCGGTGGAATAGCGGCCGGATTTTAGTCTGCCGGCACGACCACGGCGCGGCATTCACCGAATCCGATGCGCGTGTGGCCGGGCTTCTCGCAGAAGCCGCGGAATATGATCTCGTCGCCGTCTTCGATGAAACCGCGCTTCTCGCCGCCCGGCAGTTCGATTGGCTCGCTGCCGCGTGCGGTGAGTTCGAGGAGACTGCCCCAGCTCGATTTCTCCGGACCCGAAACCGTACCCGATCCGAGCAGGTCGCCGATCTCGAGATTGCAGCCATTGCTGGTGTGATGCGCAATCATCTGCGCCACGGTCCAATAGACCGACGCAAACGAGGTCTGCGCAAGCCGGAACGGCGCAGCGCCGTTGCGCCGCATCGTTTCGGTGGAGAGATAGGCTTCGAGATTGATGTCGAGGCCGCCATTCGTCCTGTCGCCGGCGTCGTCGAGATGCGGCAGCGGCGCCGGATCGCCTTCGGGCCGCGCGAATGCCGCGGTGTGGAACGGCGCCAGCGCTTCCGCGGTCACCAGCCAGGGCGAAATCGTGGTGGCGAAATTCTTGCCGAGAAACGGCCCGAGCGGCTGATATTCCCATGCCTGCACGTCGCGCGCCGACCAGTCGTTGAGCAGGCAATAGCCGAACACATGTCCTGCCGCATTGCCGACCGGGATCGTCGTGCCGAGATCGTTCCCGGTGCCGATGAATATTCCGAGCTCGAGTTCGAAATCGAGATTGCGCGACGGGCCGTAGCTCGGCGCGGCGTCGTTTTGCCCTTTGCGCTGGCCGCGCGGCCGTTTGAACGGAATGCCGCTGATGCGGACCGACGACGCGCGGCTGTGATACGCGACCGGCACATATTTGTAGTTCGGCATCAGCGGATTATCGGGCCTGAACATGCGGCCGGCATTGGTGGCGTGAAAGATCGAAGCGAAGAAGTCGGTAAAATTGCGGAACGCCACCGGCATCCTGATTTCGGCTTGCGCCATTGGGGTAAGATGAGCGCCGACCGCGCCGCGGTTGCCATGTTCGATGCTCAGGGCTCGCGACAATTCCAGGCGCAGGGCCGACCATGTTTCAGGGCCGTACGACATGACCGAATTGAGAAATGGCGCCTCATAGGCACGAACCGCCTGGCCGGCGAGCCCGGTGAAAGACGTCGCGACCCGCGAGACATCCAGTATTTGATCGCCGATGGCGACGCCGACGCGCGGCGGCTGTCCCGGCGCGGCGCGAAATATGCCGAATGGCAAATTCTGAATCGGGAAATCGCAGCCGGGCGCATTGGCGCTTTCGACAAAACTGCGCCGCGCGGGATCGTGCGTTTCGTTAAGCGGGATCGGCATGGGAAAAACTCCGGCGTTGCGCTTTGATGGGTGCGTTATTTGTCGGTACCGGCGCGAATGGCATCATAGCGCGCCTGAAAGTCGGCATACATCACCTGCAGCCCGTCTTGTAGCGGCGTCTTGGCGCTCCAGCCGAGTGCATTGATGTGCGAAACGTCCAAAAGCTTGCGCGGTGCGCCATCCGGCTGTGACGTATCGAACGTGATCTCGCCCCGGTAGCCGACGACGCCGGCAATCAGCCGGGCAAATTCCGCGATCGTCATATCCTCGCCGGTTCCGACGTTGAGGAATTCGAGTTGCGAATAGCTCTTCATGACGAACACGCAGGCATCGGCGAGATCGTCCGCGGGAAGGAACTCGCGCCGCGGCGAGCCGGTGGCCCAAACAGCGACACGTGCGATGCCGTTGATTTTGGCCTCGTGAAAGCGTCGCATGAGCGCCGCCGGGACATGACTGCTTTCCGGGTCATAATTGTCGCCGGGGCCGTAAATATTGGTCGGCATCACCGAAACAAAATCGGCGCCATATTGCAGGCGAAAAGCCTCGCACAATTTGATGCCGGCAATCTTGGCGATCGCATACCACTGATTGGTCGGTTCAAGCGGGCCGGACAACAGCATTTCCGGCGACATCGGCTGTTGCGCCAGTCTTGGATAGATGCAGGACGAACCGAGATAAAGCAGCTTCTTGACGCCGCAATCATGCGCAGCGCGGATGGTGTTAAGGGCCATTGCGATATTGTCGGCGATAAATTCGGCAGGCAACGCGCTGTTGGCGCTGATGCCGCCGACTTTTCCGGCGGCCGCGAAGACCGCGTCCGGCTTCGCCTGCGCCATGAAACGATCGACCTGATCCGATTGCCGCAGGTCGAGATCGGCGCCGTCCTGGCCGGTCGCGCCGGTTATCAATGCAACACGATCGACCATGCTTGAATCCGGGCCTGTCTCGGTTTTCTGGCGGAACGGAAATTGTCACCGGCCGTTGCGGCATGACGTGGCGGCGGAGTGAGCTCTAAAGCGTTCAGTACGTCAAGTCTTGCACATTCTGTTGCGGGTATTCCGTGGCAATTCAGGACTGCGATACGCCGCCGAGACGCTGCCGCTCGCGCGTCTGCTGGTTCTCGCTCATGCGCCGCTGTCCCTCTGCGTCGATGGCGCGCTTGAGATCGGGATGATGCGCGGTCAGCGCGCGGAAATCGGCAAGGTCGAGGATCAGGAGCGTCGAGGGCATCGTCGTGGTCACATTGGCGGTGCGCACGGAATCGCCAAGCAGAGCAAGCTCGCCGAAGAACGTCCCGGCGCCGAGACGCACCGGCGTCGGCTTGATATCGACCTGCACTTCGCCGCCGGCGATGAAGTACATGCAATCGCCAGCCTTGCCGCGGCGGATGATGGCGGTTCGCTCCGGCACTTCGAGGCGCCGCAGCATGTGGGTGATCTCCGTGATCCCCGACGGGTCGAGCGATTGGAAGAACGGCACCTTGCTGACAAGGTCCCAAGTCTGGATGAAATTGCGACGCCGCGTCTCGACAGCAAAGCCGGTCGCCAGAATACCAGTCGACAGGCCGAACGTGGCGATGCCGCAGATCATGACGAAAGCGCCGAGCAGATGCCCCATATGCGTCAGCGGTACCGCATCGCCGTAGCCGGTTGTGGTCAGCGTAACGACCGCCCACCACATCGCCGCGGGAAGAGTGCCGAACGGCCCAGGCTGGACGTCGCGCTCGATGACATACATCGCCGCCGAACTGAGAAAGAGTATCATCAGAAACAGCGCGAGCACGCTGGCAAGCGGTTTCGCCTCGGTCACGAACACGCGTCCGATCTGGGCAAGTGCCGGCAAATCCTGCGCGAGCTTGAGGACCCACAGCGACGCCAGGAGCCATGCGGTGGGCGGCGGAACGCCGCAAATGAGAGCAATCGGCACGGCGATGGCGCCGATGAGGTCGAGGAAACCGGAGGCAAGATGTGCTCGCCCATTGCCGGCAAGGATCGCGGCCCGGGCACGGACCACGCCATCGATCGCAAAATAGGTAAGGCAGCACCACAGGCACGCGCTGAGCCACGCGCTGGCCGCATGCTGGAGTCCTGGCATTGTGTACGCTGTCATCGCCGCCAGGCCGACGATGAGGATCATCAGGCGCGCAAAGGCCGATGCGCCGAAACGCCGTATCGGCGCGGCAAGATACGCCAATTGTCCGAGCGCGCCTTCGAATTTCACGCCAACCCCGCAAGCCGTGGATACTGTTCGGTTTCGGCAATAAAGTACGCTTGCGAGGCCGAATCGGCCAGCCAAAATTGCACATCTGCGCCCCGCCTGGACCGGAAAAGCCTTTGGCGGGACATGTAAATTCGCCGCCCTGCAGGGTGACAGGGACGCTTAAATTCCCCTCCAGATGCCGTTAAACTCCTGCCGCCAACTCGGGGCTTTTCCGCTCCGAGCCTCTAATCCGGGACATCCATGAAGTCGCAGCAGATCTCACGCTACGAGCTGGCGGGCTATCTGATCTCGCCATCGCTGTTCGTGATGGTGTTCCTGATGGTGGTCGAGGCGATGCTCGCGGCGGCGACAACCTGGCTCGTCATCAATGCCGGCCGCAAGGTCGCGATGGGGCAGTTCCTGCTCAGCGATCTCATCTGGATCCTCACCGCGCAATCGACGTCTTATGTCGTCGGCGTCATCAGCTGGATCTTCGCCGAGCGGGCCGGCTACCGCGGCTTCGGCAAATTCATGCTGCGCTTTGCGCGCGAGAACCGCGACAAGGTCAAACTGCTCAATGACAAGCCGGCACGCGAGCAGGTCGAGCCGTTCCTGACCGGTGAAACGTTCCAGTGCTTCTTCAACGTCATGTACGAGCTCGAGTTCGCGCTGAAGCTTTTTCTCGGCCTCGTCTTCAATGCGCTGGTGCTCGGCGCGGAAATCAATGCCAGCTTGCCGTTCGCCTATGTCGGTGCGTTCGGCGCGCTGTTGCTGATGCAGTGGGTGCTGCAAAAGCCGATCACGCACGCCTATCTCGAAAATCAGCGCATGAACAACCGCGTCACCGCGCAGGGCTATACGGCGTGGGACAACATCCTCTCCGGCAACAGCTACAATCTGCGGCTCTGGCTGTTCGGCTTCAAGACGCGCCTGCGTGAAGGGCTGGTCTCGCAAATCCGCGCCATCGTTGCGCGCGAAGGCATGAGCGCAATGAGCGGCATTGTCAGTCTCGCCATCGTCTTCGCCACGATCAGCGTGGTCGCCATGCAAAATGTCGGCGATACCGTGCTGCTGGTCGGGCTTGCGACGACGCTGCCGCGGCAGATCGAAATGACCTACGAGCTACATCTGCTCGCCAGCGGCTGGAACGATTTTATCGCCATCTGGACCCGGTTCGGCGGCGTGGCGGACAACATGCTGCCGAAGCCCGATCCGGAATTTGACCAGCGCATCAAATTCGATCGTCTGGTGCTGCGCGAAGACGACCATGCCAACGTGGTGTCGTCGCTCGGCGATGCGCTGCGCGTTGCTTTTGCCCGGCCCACCGGCCGCATCAACGTGCGCGGCGGCAATGGCGCCGGAAAATCGTCGCTCCTGGCGAGCCTGAAAACCGAAATGAAGAAACGCGCCTATTATTGGCCGACGACGGACCGCCTTGCATTCCAGTTCACCGGCGGCGAGGTGCCGGTCGACGTCGAGGGTGACGATGAGGACGAGGTCGTCGTGGTCGCGGAATCGATGGACAAGAAGCTCGGCTTCTCCTCCGGCGAGCGGCAGCTCAAATCCCTCGAAGAGATCGTCAGCGCGACCCATGCGGAAGTCTATTTGCTCGACGAATGGGATGCCAATCTCGATGCCGCCAACAAGGCCAAGGCGGACGCCCTGGTCGACACGCTCGCGGCACGCGCCCGCGTCATTGAAATCTCCCATCGCGACCGGCAGTCCTGAGCGGGCGGTAATGGAGAAAACCCCTGCCGGTGTTCGCTCTCGGCATGGCCCCGGCTGCGCCGCCGGGTCTTAAGGGGTCTTTGCCCGCGTCCACGGGGTTCTCGAATAAACCTGCCGGGAGATGTAATATCTTCGCATGAAGGCGGATGTCGACAATCGGACCGGGCCGGCGGCCGGGGCGGCCGCCTCCAGCGGTGGTGCCGCTTCGGGCGCCGGCACGTCGACGGTGCGCAGCCGTCTTTTCGTCAAATATGTCGCACTCTTCGTCACCGTGGTCGTTGTGGCGCTGGTCACCAACGGCGCCTTCGAGGTCTGGTTTTCCTATCAGGAGAACAAGGCATCCCTGATCAGGATACAGCGCGAGCAGGCGCAAGCCGCCGCCGATAAGATCGAAGAATTCATCACCCAGATCGAAAGCCAGGTGGGCTGGACTACGCAATTGCCGTGGTCCGACGGCACGCTCGACCAGCGCCGCTTCGACGCCTTGCGGCTCCTTCGCCAGGTGCCGGCGATCACCGAGCTCGCGCAGATCGACGCCACCGGTCACGAACAGCTTCGCGTGTCGCGGCTCACCATGGACGTTGTCGGCAGCGGCATCGACAATTCCGCCAAGCCGGAATTCACCCAGGCCGTCGCGCACAAGGTCTATTACGGGCCGGTCTATTTCCGCCGCGAGTCCGAGCCTTACATGACGCTGTCGCTTGCCGGTGCGCGGCGCGACACCGGCGTGAGCATTGCGCAGGTCAACCTCAAGCTGATCTGGGACGTGGTATCCGGCATCAAGGTGGGACGGCACGGCCGCGCCTTTGTGGTCGATGCCGATGGCCGCCTCATCGCGCATCCCGACATCAGCCTGGTGTTGCGCAACACCGATATGTCGCATCTTGCGCAGGTGCAGAGCGCCCGTGGCGGCCCTGCCGCCGCGGAGGTGCAGGAAGCCGACGATATCTCCGGCTACCGGGTGCTGACCGCATCCGCGCCGGTTAATCCGCTCGGCTGGTTCGTTTTCGTCGAGACCCCGGTCGAAGAGGCTTATGCGCCGCTCTACGCGTCGATCCAGCGCACCGGCTACGTGCTTCTCGGCGCGCTCCTTCTTGCCTTTAT
The DNA here is from genome assembly GCA_963723335.1 of uncultured Alphaproteobacteria bacterium. GTDB lineage: Bacteria > Pseudomonadota > Alphaproteobacteria > Rhizobiales > Xanthobacteraceae > BOG-931. Next base: position 295,555 of record CAVRQJ010000002.1, read on the forward strand.
CGGCGGCATGCTGCTGGCGCGGCGCATGGTGGTGCCGATCCAGGCCTTGCGTGCCGGTGCCGCACGTATCGGCTCGGGCGATCTCAGCCAGCGCATCAACATCAAGACCGGCGACGAGGTCGAAGCGCTGGCCGATCAGTTCAACGAGATGGCGGGCGAACTCCAGGAATCCTATGCCAACCTGGAGAAGAAGGTGGAAGACCGCACCCACGAATTGACCGAGTTGCTGGAGCAGCAGACCGCGATCAGCGAGATCCTGCGCGTGATTTCGAATTCTCCGAGCGATGTGAAGCCGGTGCTCGATACGGTCGCCCGGAACGCCGCCCGCATCTGCGAGGCGCAGATTGCCGATATCATTTTGGTCGACGGGAACGTGCTCCGCGCCGGCGCAGCATTCGGCGAACTGTCGCGCGATATCGGGGAGGTGTCCGTCGACCGGTCGACGATCATGGGGCGCGCCATTTGCGACATGAAGCCGGTCCAGCATGAAGACCAGCAGACAGCCAGTGATGATTTCGCGCGCGGGCGGGAATTCGCGCTCAAATTCGGCCACCGCACCATTCTTGCTGTGCCTCTGGTTCGCGAGGGCCGTGCGCTGGGCGCTATCGTGGTCCGGCGAACCGAGGTGCGACTCTTCGAACAGCGGCATATTGCTCTCCTGACGACATTCGCCGACCAGGCTGCGATCGCAATAGAGAATGTCCGGCTGTTCAATGAATTGCGCGAGTCGCTGGAGCAGCAGACCGTCACGGCGGAGGTTTTGCGGGTTATCAGCTCTTCGCCGGGCGATTTGAAACCGGTTTTCGAGGCTATCCTGGAAAATGCGACGCGTATCTGCCAGGCAAAATTCGGCCAGCTATTTCTCGCGGAGGACGGCGTTTATCGCGCCGTTGCGATGCACAACGTACCGCCGGCCTATCTGGAATTCAGGCAGCACAAACAGACCGTCAGCATGGCCGGCCAATCGGCCATGGGCCAGGCGGCAACCATGAAGCGGGCAGTCCAGATTGCCGACGTGTCAGCAGATCCCAGCTATCAAACAGAAGAACGCCGCAACTTCGTCACGATGACCGGCGCACGCAGCATCGTCACCGTACCGATGCTCAAGGACGACGAATTAATTGGCGCCATAAACGTTTATCGCGAGGAGGTGCGCCAGTTCACCGACAAGCAGATTGCGTTACTCACGAATTTCGCCAGCCAGGCCGTCATCGCCATCGAGAACGCGCGGCTGCTCAGCGAGTTGCGTCAGTCGCTGCAACAGCAAACGGCTACCGCCGATGTGCTGAAAATCATCAGCCGTTCGACTTTCGACCTGCAAACCGTTCTCGATACGCTCGTGGAATCCGCGGCCCGGCTTTGTGAGGCGGACAAAGCGTCCATCAACAGGTCGCAGGGGGACGGCTATCGCGCTATTGCGATGTACGGGTTCTCGCCGGAATTCGCGCAGTTCATGGCCGAACACCCAATTCCCGGGGGAAAGGGCTCGGTCGTCGGCCGTACGGTAATGGAGGGCAGGACGATCCAGATTGCCGACGTGGCGGCCGATCCGGATTACAAGATGTCGGAGGTGCTGGATATCGCACACATCCGCACGCTATTGGGCGTGCCGTTGCTGCGCGAAGGCACGCCGATCGGCGTTATCGTGTTGATGCGAAGCGAGATGCGGCCGTTCACCGAAAAACAGATCGAGCTGGCGCAGACCTTCGCCGACCAGGCGGTGATCGCTATCGAGAATGCGCGGCTGTTCGAAGCCGAGCAGGAACGCACGCGCGAGCTTGGGAAGTCGCTGGACGAGCTGCGAACCGCTCAAGATCGCCTCGTCCAGACCGAAAAGCTTGCCTCGCTCGGCCAATTGACCGCCGGCATCGCACACGAAATCAAAAATCCGCTCAACTTCGTCAACAACTTCTCAGGCCTGTCCGTCGAGTTGATCGACGAGTTGCATGAAATCCTCGGCACGGTGAAAGTCGACGGCAAGACCGGTGCGGAAATCACGGAATTGGCGGATACCTTGAAGGGTAACCTGGAAAAGATTGCACAGCACGGCAAGCGCGCGGACTCGATCGTCAAGAACATGCTGCTGCATTCGCGCGAAGGGTCGGGCGAACACCGCGCCGTCGATATCAATGCCATCGTCGAGGAGAGTCTCAATCTTGCCTATCACGGCGCGCGCGCGGAAAAGCAGGGCTTCAATATCACGCTCGAAAGATCGTTCGATCCGGCGGCCGGCGAGGTCGATCTCTTTCCACAGGAGATCACGCGGGTGCTTCTCAACCTGATTTCAAACGGCTTCTATGCGGCGACAAAGCGCAAGAGCCAGGCTGGTGACAACGGTTTTGAACCCGTCCTCGCGGCGACGACAAAAAACCTCGGCGACCGCGTCGAGATCAAGATTCGCGATAATGGCACGGGCATTCCGCCCGAGGTGAAGGCCAAGATGTTCAATCCGTTCTTCACCACCAAGCCGGCTGGAGAGGGCACCGGACTCGGGCTTTCGATCAGTCATGACATCATCGTGAAACAACATGCTGGTTCGATCGCTGTCGACACCGAGCCGGGCCAATTTACCGAATTCAGGATTGTTCTGCCGCGCACGGCGGCATCTATTGCCAAGCCAGGGGGACATGCGTGAGCCTACTCATTCTCGTTGTTGACGATGAGCCCGATGTCGAAATGCTGTTTCGCCAGCAGTTCCGGCGCGATCTGCGCTCCGGCCGGTTTGCGATGGAATTTGCACTGTCTGCTCCGGCCGCGCTTGAGACCATGAGTGCAGCGAAAGACGTCTCGCTCATCCTGATCCTGTCCGACATCAATATGCCGGGGATGAGCGGCCTTGAGCTTTTGCCCAAGGCGAGGGCCGCGCGGCCCGACGTGCCGATCATCATGATCACGGCCTATGGCGATGCAGAAACTAAACGGAAAGCGCTCGAAGGCGGCGCCGAGGCGCTTCTCACCAAGCCGATCGATTTCGGCGCGCTCCGCACCGAGATTGAAACGCGAATCGTGAAGGCCGCATGACCTCACGAATCCTTGTCGTCGACGACGAGCCGGACCTGGAAGCCCTGGTCCTGCAGAAGTTCCGTCGCCAGATCCGCGAGGGGGCGATGAGTTTTCTGTTCGCGCGCGACGGTGTCGAGGCGCTGGCGGCGCTGAAAGCGAATGCGGACGTCGATCTGATTATCACCGATATCAATATGCCCCGGATGGATGGACTGTCGCTGTTGCAAAAGCTGCAGGAAGGCGAGGAACGGATATCGGCCATCATTGTGTCGGCCTATGGCGACATGGCGAATATCCGCACCGCGATGAATCGCGGAGCGTTCGATTTCGTCACCAAGCCGATCGATTTCGGCGATCTGGAGACAACGATTGCAAAAACAATACGGCACATAGAATTTTTGCGCGACGCTCGCGAGCGCCAGGCCGAAGCAGAGCGGGCGCACGCGTCGCTGTCGCGGTACTTTTCGCCAAATCTGGCACAGCGGCTTGCCAGCGATTCGGCCGCCATCGAGCTTGCCGGCCAGCGCCGCGAGATCGCGACGCTTTTCACGGATATTGCCAGTTTCACCACGCTCGTGGAGACGCTGGAGCCGAGCGTTCTCGGGACGCTGCTCAACGAATACCTTTCGGGCATGACCGGGATTGTGTTTGCCCATGACGGCACGGTCGCGAAAATCATCGGCGATGCGCTGCATGTCTTGTTCGGCGCGCCCGGCGAGCAGTCGGATCACGCCGCGCGCGCTGTCGCTTGCGCATTGGACCTCGATGAATTTGCGCAAGCGTTCCGCGAGCGCTGGAACCAGAAGAAGATTCCGCTGGGGGTCACCCGTATCGGGCTTCATGCCGGATCGGCAATCGTCGGGAATTTTGGCGGCGATCGTTTCTTCGATTACACGGCCTATGGCGACACCATCAATGTCGCCGCCCGGCTGGAAGCCGGCAACAAGCAGCTCGGCACCCGCATCTGCGTAAGCGCGCCGCTGGCAAGCAAGGTGGATGGCTTTCGCGGGCGTCCGGTCGGCGATCTCGTGCTTCGGGGCAAAACCGAGGCATTACGCGCGTTCGAGCCGTTGCGTGCCGAGCAATATGACGATGCCTCGACCAAGGCCTATCTCGATGCATTCGCCAAGCTCGAAGCCAATGACCCTGTCGCGATTGCGGCGTTTGCCTCTCATGTCGGCAAGCAGCCGCAGGATCAGCTTGCGAGCTTCCATCTCAAGCGGCTGCTCAACGGCGCAACGGGAGTCCGGATCGAGATGGAATGACGGCTGCGCCAACGAACGGGTCGTGAACAGAGCGGCAGAAAATAAAGCCGCCATAACGGGAGAACATCATGCCGGATAAAATGACCGAGATCATCGAGGAGCTGGCGCTTGCCAACCGCATCCTCGCCCACGAAGGCGTGCTCGATGCCTTCGGCCATGTCAGCGCGCGCCATCCGACCGATCCCGGCCGGTATTTGCTGTCCCGCTCACGCTCGCCGCTTCTGATCGAACCTGACGATATCCTGGAATACACGCTCGATTCCGAACCGGTGCGCGCACCCAAAGTGCATCTCTACGCCGAACGCGTCATCCATGGCTGCATCTATCAGGCGCGCAGCGACGTCATGGCCGTGGTCCACCACCACGCGCCGGCGGTCATGCCGTTTGCGATCGCCGGCAAGCCGATCGTGCCGGTCTTTCATCTCGGCGCGGCGGGCGGCGAAAATATGCCGTTCTGGGATCAGCATGACGAGTTTGGCAATACCAATCTACTTGTCGTGAAGCAGGAGGAAGGACATTCGCTGGCGCGCGCGCTCGGTCAACACAATGCAGTGCTGCTGAACCGCCACGGCGCCACCGTGGTCGGCGGCGGATTAAAGGAGCTGGTGTCGCGCTCGATCTTCATGTGCCAGAACGCCGATTATCAACTGCGCGCGATGACGCTCGGCGCGCCGGATCCGCTGCGTAGCGGTGAGGTCAAGCTTGCCGGCACGCTGAGCCTTCTTCCCAACGTCGTGACGCGCACGTGGGAATATTGGAGCGCGCGGCTCGAAGCAGCGGGTGAGATGCCGCCGCGGCGCAGCCCGGCGCGGGTCGCGCGCCGTCCTGTGCCGAAACGCTCCCGCGCCACGCCGCGCGAACGCCGCAAGGGCAGGCGGCGATGAGGCAGCATCGGCTTATCGCCGCCGCGGCTTTGGCCGTCGCCTCTATCGCGATGGCGGGCTCCGCGCTGGCGCAGGACGCGTTCAAGGTCGCGGTCGGCCAGATCGACATCTGGCGCGGTGACGCGCCGGTGCTGGGCCAGAAAGCCGGCATCTTCAAAAAACACGGCATCGATCTCGAGGTTTTTGGAACGGCAGGTGCCGGCGAGACACTGCAGGCGATCATCGCCGGCAGCGCCGATTTCGGCATCAATGTCGGCGCCGCCGGCGTCATGCGCGCCTATGCCAAGGGTGCGCCGATCCGCATTATCGGCGCAGACTTCACCGGAGCCGGCGACGTCTATTGGTATGTGAAGGCGGATTCCCCGATCAAGAGTCTCAAGGACGCGACGGACAAAACGACGATCGCCTATTCGACCAACGGTTCGACCACCCACAATGTAGTGCTCGGCTTCGGCAAGGAACTCGGCAGCAAGGCCATTCCCACTTCGACGGGCGGCATGCCGGCGACATTGACCGCGGTAATGTCCGGCCAGATCGACATTGGCTGGGGTTCGCCGCCCTTCGGGATCAAACAGATCGGCGAGGGCCAGATCCGCGTCATCGCCAACGGCAACGACGTGCCGTCGCTGCGCGACCAGACCATAGCGGTCGACGTCGTCAACGCCAACGTGTTGCGCGATCGTCCCGCCGCCGCGGCGCGTTTCATCGCGGCGCTGCGCGAGACGCTCGACTGGATGTATTCCGATCCGGCGGCAGTGCAAATGTATGCCGATATGATCGGCATGCCGGTCGATGTGGTGAAAGCCGCGATCGACAAATATCAGCCGAAGGAAGCCAAGCAGTTCGACCACATTCTCGACGTCGATGGGATGATGGCCGATGCGGTCAGGAACAAGTTCCTCGATGCGGCTCTGACCAAGGAGCAGCTCTCCGATCTCATTCAAATTACACCGCTACAGGTCCCGCCGCCGACTTGCGGTCCGGCCGGGCCGGGCTCGCACGCCTGTTGAGAAAAGGGCGATACGGCGGGTTGGGCGGTGTTTCGCGAGACGGAACGAAGGCGATAAGCACCGGAAACGCTGATTTTCCAAATACGCCGCCGGCACAAATTTGCCCGGGACTCGATATCTGTTAATTTCGAATATCGGGGATGGGAGAATATCAGCTCGTGCTACGTCGCGGATTTCTGCTGGGCGCCGGCGGGCTTATGCTCGACGCATTGGCGCCATCCCGATCCGGCGCCGATTCGACAAGCGATGAGAAATTGTTTCGTGACTTCGGCGCGGGGTTTCGCTGGGGCGTATCGACGTCCGCCTACCAGATCGAAGGGGCGGTCGACACCGACGGCCGCGGCGAATCGATCTGGGATGTCTTTGCCCGCACGAAGGGCAACATTCACAGCGGCGAGACTGCGAACATCGCCGCGGACTACTACCACCGCTATCCCCACGATATCGATCTGATCGCGCAAAGCGGGCTCGACAGCTATCGCTTCTCGACATCGTGGCCGCGGATCATTCCGGCAGGGACCGGACACGTCAATGTCGCGGGATTGGACTTTTACGATCGCGTGACGGACCGATGCCTCGCACGCGGGACCGCGCCGTGGGTCTGCCTCTATCACTGGGATTTGCCGCAAGCGCTTCAGGAGCGGGGCGGTTGGCTTAATCGCGATATCCGGCATTGGTTCGCCGATTATGCGCAAGTCGTGGCGCGCCGCCTCGGCGACCGGGTCAAACACTGGGCCATGCTGAACGAAGCCGCGGTGCATGCCTTGATCGGCCACGGATTTGGCGACCATGCTCCCGGACTGCGGGGCCGGGCGAATTACGTCGGCGCCATGCACCATCAGAATCTGGCGCAGGGGCTGGCGCTCCAGGCGCTTCGCGCGCAGCGTTCCGACTACAAGCTCGGAACGGTCATGTGCCTGGAACCGGTTCGCTCCGTCACGCAACGCGAAGAGGATGTCCGGGCGGCGCGTTATTTTGAAGCTCTTTGGAAAGGCGCAAGTCTCGATCCGCTGTTCAAGGGAAAATATCCTGATGCTCTGGCCGATGAATTCGGTCTCGTGGTCGGTCCGAATGACATGTCCGACATCCATCAGCCGGTCGATTTTCTGGGAATGAATTATTACAACGAGCTTCACATCCAGAATGACAAGCAAAGTCCTTTCGGACTGACGTTCGGTCCTCCGCCCGAAGGTTCGATACTGACGGCGATGCGCTGGCCGATCGAGCCGCAAGGTCTTTACCGTCAGCTCATCGATCTCCGCGATCACTATGGCAATCCGCCGGTCTATATCGCCGAAAACGGGGCGGCATTCGATGACCGGGTCGGCACCGATGGGGCGGTTCACGATCTCGAACGGATCGACTATTTCCGGGTCCATTTCATCGCGGCACTGCAGGCGCTGCGGGATGGTGCCGATCTGCGCGGTTATTTCGTATGGTCGCTGCTTGATAATTTCGAGTGGACGGAAGGGACGACAAAGCGCTTCGGCATAGTCCATGTCGATTTTTCGACCCTCAAGCGGACGCCGAAGGACTCCTACGCGTGGCTTGCAAGGGGCTTGCATGGCCGGGCGTAGCGAAGGGACCGCCGGATAATGGATACAGGCAAGTTAGTCAGGGTGTTCATATCCTCGCCCGGCGACGTCGTCGAAGAACGCCGCCGTGCCGCGCTCGTGCTCGGTCGTCTCAAGCGCGATTTTGCACGTTTCTTCCAGATCTCCCCGGAGCTGTGGGAATACGAACCGATGCTCGCGGCCGGAGCCTTTCAGGACGTCATCATCGAGCCGGCGTCGACCGATATCGTCGTCTTGATCTTGTGGTCGAGACTGGGCACGCCGCTTCCGCCGCGTACCGCCGTGAGGGACTATCAGGGCCTCGACGGCCGAACTCCGGTTACCGGAACGGAGTGGGAGTTCGAGAATGCGTTGCGTGCGGCGCGCGAAAAACAGGCGCGCGGCGAGCCTTCTTCGCCGGACATCCTGGTTTACAAGAAAGACGTCGATGGCGTTGCGCGCGGCAAGAATGCGGCGCAACTCGAGGACGCCGTACGCCAGATGGCGGCGCTCGAGCAATTTTGGGCGCGCTATTTCCAGGACCCGGCAGGCCATCTCACGCTTGCCTTTAACTCCTTCACGTCGCTCGATGGTTTCGAGCAGCAGTTCGAATCCCATCTGCGATCATTGCTGCAAAAACGTATCGAGCGCGAAGAGGTCAAACCGGCGACATGGCCGGGCGATCCTTTTCTCGGGCTGAATTCGTTTGAATTCGAGCACGCCGATATTTTCTTCGGCCGCGCCAATGCGGTCCGGGAAATAACGGAGTCTCTGGTGAAGCGGGCGGAGGCTGGACGGGCTTTCATCCTGGTTACCGGTGCGAGCGGCTCAGGCAAATCCTCTCTGGTCAAGGCGGGCGTGCTTCCGAGCCTGATGGAGCCCGGCGTCGTGCCCGACGCGCCGTTTTGGCGTTATTGCACCTTTCGGCCCTCGGGCGCCGGAGCAATGGCGAGCCGGCTGGCTGCCGCGCTTGTCGACAAGTCGGCGCTTCCGGAGCTCGCCTCGCTCGGCGTGACCGTCGACCAGCTTGGCGGCGAACTCGGCCGCGGTGAAATTCTGTCGCTGCGATACGGGCTGGTCGAAGCCGCCCGGCAATCGTCCGGCGCCACCGGAAATCCAGCACCCAAGGGCCATCTCGTTCTTGTTATCGACCAGTTCGAAGAGCTGTTCACCGAACCGAACCTGTCTCAGGCGGATCGCCAGTGGTTCATCGATCTGCTCATTAAGCTCGCGGCGAGCGGCTTTATCTGGGTCATCGCCACCATGCGTTCGGATTTCTTTGCGCAAATGACAGCGTTTCCCATTCTGCGCGACGAATCTTCGGGAGATGGTCTCTATCATTTGCTGCCGCCCCGCCCCGAGGAGATCGATCAGATGATCCGGCTCCCGGCGGACGCGGCCGGGATTTCGTTCGAAGTGGACGCGCGCAGCGGTATCGGGCTCGATCAGGAATTGCGCACGGCTGCGTCGTCAAATCCGTACTCGCTTCCGCTTCTGGAATTCACCCTCGATGAGCTCTATCGCCGCGACATCCTTGCGCGCGGCGGAAATACGCTGCGGATTGCCACCTATCGGGATGAGCTGAAAAAGCTCGAAGGCGCGATCGCCGCCCGCGCCGAAGCGGTGTGCAACACTCTTCCCCAGAACGTGCGGGAAGAAGCGTTGCCCGAAGTTTTGCGTGCGCTCGTTGCGGTCGGCGACGACGGCAAGCCGACCGCGCGTTTCGCATCAATGGCGGACCTGGCAACGACGCCCGACCGGCGGACCGCGCTCGATTCGCTTATTGCAGCCCGCTTGCTCGTCGTTCACGGCCAGAACGAAGCCCCGACGGTCGGGGTCGCGCACGAAGCCCTCATCACCGAATGGCCGTTCTATCGCGATCTCGTAAGCAAGCATGTCAGCTTCATACGTGCGCGAGGCCGCGTATCCACCCAGGCCAGATTGTGGGAATCGGAAAAGCGGGATCCCTCCCGCCTGCTTGCGCCGGGATTGGCGCTGGAGGAAGGCCGCACGCTTCTCGATCGCCGCGGCGAACTCGATCGCGAGATCGTGGATTTTGTCGAGGCCTCGATCGAGAAAGCCGAAATTGCCGGCCGTCGCCGCCGATACCTGCTTGTCGGAGCGGCCAGTGCGGCAACGGTCGCGGCGGTCGTGTTTGCCGGGCTTGCCTATTCGGCCCACCGCGCGTCGGTCCGTGCCCAAAGCAATTTCGAGGCCGCGACGACGGCGCTCTCGACGCTGATCGAGTCAGTCCCGGCAAATGTCGAGCCGGTTGCGCCGCTGCAAACGGTTGCGACCTTGATGGACGAAGCGAGCAAGGCAATCTCCCGCTTTCCGCCGACCGACGGTGCGAGTCTCAAGATACGACGCTACAGGGCCGAGATTTCGTTGGCGCTTGCGGCGATCGATTTCGATCTCGGCCGCTTTCAGGCGGCGCGGGATCTCGCGCACGAAGCGCAAACAGCGCTGGGCGACGTCGCGGCAAGCGACCCGTCGGATCTCGGAACCCAATATTATCTTGCGCGAAGCCTGCACCTCGTCGGCGCCACCTATTATCAGCTCCAGGACGATGTCGCCGCGTCGCGTGACGCCTATCAAAAGGCCATTGCCATCCTGGACGCACTGATCCGCGACTACGGCACAGACCCCGATGCGTGGCTTTGGCATCTGGCGCTCGCCGACGTTCACCAGGATTTCGGCGACCTGTTGCTGGACCGCGCCCGGGCTCCGGGTGACGCGAAGATTCAATTCGACGATGCAATCGCCGAGCGTCAGGGCGTCTCGCAGTTGGGCCGTGGCGGCGTAGCGGTCGATCACGATGTCGGCTGGACGATCAACAAGCTCGGCGACGTCTTGCTGCTCACGGGCGACAGGCCCGACGCAATTACCGACTTCGAAACGGCGCGCGATAAAATCGCCGCGCTCGGCCTCCACCTGCAGGACAACAAGCAATGGGCCAATCATCTTTCGCTGATCTACAACAATATCGGGCTGTTGATGCGCAACGACTCTCACTATCAAGAGGCAATCCAGCAGTTCGGCGCTGCCATCGAATTGACTGTCGCGCTGACAAACCGCGATCCGGACAACACGGACCTGCGCTCGGTCCTCGGCTGGAGCTACGACAATGACGGTGAAACCTGGCTGCGCTGGGCCAAATCGCAAAGCGACAGCAGAGCCGACCGCATCGCTCTGGCGCGCACGATGCTCAAAAAGGCGCGCGGCGTCCGCGAAACCCTGGCCCCCCTGAAACCGCAGTGGCAACAGGATCTGACCTATACCGATGCCAGTCTTGCCGCCGCCGATGCGCTCGAGCTTGAAATGCAAAGTAATTTTCTCGCAGCCGGTGAGGCTTACGCGAAGGCAGCCGGTCTTAATCAGCAGGTGGCCGCGGCGTCGCAACGCGACGATGCCACGGTGCGAACGATCGAGCTTGAGGAGTGGTCGGCAGCCGCGTTCAAAAGTGGCGGAGCGCCGGACAAGGCGCGCGTGCAGCTTCTGCAGGCCATCGACGTTGCGAAAAATCACCACAGCATGGCCGGCGATTCAGGCATGGCCCCGATTGTCGCGAGGCTGGAGGCATCTCTCCAGGCGATCCCGCAGTAAAACCAGTAACGGCCGTGAATGATCGCTGCGTAATCAGTTCCGGTCGCGGGCGGCGGCGCTGATCGCGCTGAGCATGGTGGAGCGATCCTTGTTGAGCACGCCGCGCACGCTGTCATTGGTGCCGATCTGGCCCATTTCACGCTGGCGCTTGACGGTGGCGGCTGTCATCAGCGGCTCGACGCCCAGTTCACGCAGCGTGTCGGCAACCTCTTCCATCTCGGCGGCCCGGCGTTCGCCGTGGTTTGCCATGCGTTCGAGATTGTAGGGCACGATCTTTGTCCAATCGAGGCCGGGATAATTGTTCTTTATCGACGTTGCAACCTCGTCGATCACGCCGGCGCGTGCGGCGGCCAGGAAACATTCCAGCGTCAGCGCCTCGATGCCCTTGATCATCACGCTGCGCACCATCTTGATCGCCGCCGCAGCGCCGATTTCGGTCCCGGCGATGCTGGCGCGCATGCCGAGCGCGGCGAGAATCGGCGCGATTTCTTCACTATGCGGGCCGGCGAGCAGCATCGGCGTCTGGTGCCGTGCGGGATGAATGGGCGCGAGCACGGCAACATCGACATAGCGCGCCGTGTCGTCCAGAAGTTTCGCGTTTTCCTGCTTGCGGCCGGGCGAAACGGAATTGATGTCGAGAAAGAACGCCTTTGCCGGAAGATGCGCCTTGACCGATTGCGCGGCGCCGGTGCTCGAAGCGGCAGTAACCGCGGAGATGACGATGTCTGCATTCTGGACTGCATCGGCGGCGGAAGTGGCGCACCGTACGCTGCTGGCATTGGCGGCTTGCCGAAGCCTCTCGCCGCCGGATTGCGAAAACAGAATGTCCCAGGCCGACATCCCTCCCGCGCCGGCCTCGCGCAGTCCGGCCGCGATTGCCTCTCCGGCTTCGCCGAAGCCGATGAAGCTGATCGCCAGCCTTGCATTCGGCATGGTGGCATTCCCTTGCTGGCGTCTCTAATCTGCCGATGATGGCAGTTTCCGGGGATGTTTCGCAATCATGAATCATTTGTCTTGCCGTGACCGGCTGGAACAGTCGCTCGCACGAATCGCCGATCCGCACGGGGAGGGCGCACGCGCCTGTCTTACGGTCTATGCCGATGCTGCCCGCACCGCCGCCGATGCGGCTGACGCGCGCGCGGTGCGCGGCACGTCGCTCGGTCCGCTCGATGGCGTTATCGTCAGCATCAAGGATTTGTTCGATGTCGCCGGTGAGCCGACCCGCGCCGGCTCGAAGATTCTCGCCGAAGAAGCCGCTCCCGCCGTCAGTGACGCAGTTGTGGTGCAGCGGCTGCGCGCCGCCGGCGCGGTGATCGCCGCCAAGACCAATATGTCCGAATTCGCCTATTCGGGTCTCGGCGCCAATCCGCATTTCGGCACGCCCGGCAATCCGCGGGATCGCAAAAGAGTTCCGGGCGGTTCCTCGGCCGGCGCGCCTGTCGCCGTCGCCGACGGCATGTGCGACATCGCGATCGGCACTGATACCGGCGGCTCGGTGCGCATCCCGGCGGCCTTATGCGGCCTGGTCGGGTTCAAGCCGAGCCGGCAGCGCGTCCCGACTGATGGCGCGTTTCCGCTGAGCAAGACGCTCGATTCGATCGGGCCGATCTGCAAAAGCGTCGAGGATTGCGCCAAGGCCGACGCGATCATGGCCGGAGAGCGCTTTGTGCCGCTTGAGCCGATCGCGCTCGCCGGGTTGCGTTTCGGCATTGCCGAAGGGCTGCCGCTCGACCGGCTGGACGAAACCGTTTCTGCGGCATTCGCCACGGCAATCAAGCGGCTCGGCGGCGCCGGCGTGCACATCACCCATGAAACGATACCGCTCTTCGACGAGATGGTTGCGGTCAATGGCCGGGGCGGCGTGGTGCCGCCGGAAGCCTGCGTGGTCCATCGCGACCGGCTGCGGCGGCGCGCCGCCGATTTCGATCCGAATGTCCGTGTGCGTATCGAGCGCGGCTGCGCCATTGCCGAGGCCGACTATGACGGAATGATGCGCGACCGTGCGCGGCTGGTCCGTGCCATGGATGCCCGGCTCTCCGACGTGGACGTGCTGGTCATGCCAACGACCGCGATCGTCGCGCCCACCATTGCGGAGGTTGTGGATCCGAGTGTTTTCGCCGCGCGCAACGCCGCGGTGCTGCGCAATACCGCGATCATCAATTTCTTCGATCTTTGCGCGATTTCGCTGCCGCTTCCCGCGGCGCTGCCGGTAGGGCTGATGGCCGTTGTACGAAACGGCCAGGATCGGCGGCTGTTGCGGATCGCTGCGGCAATTGCACCGCTTTTCGGCGGCTGAACGGCGCTTGCCGCCGGCGCGGCAGTCTCCTAGCATTTCGCCAATCCTGGGGAGGACACAACCATGACGCTTATCCGCACGCCCAATCGCCGCAACCTGCTGATTGGCACGGCCGCTACCGCCGCCGCTCTTGCCGCGCCCGCGCTCGTGCGCGCCCAAGGCGCTCCGCTGAAGGTCGGCGTTTTGCTGCCGCGCTCGGGTTTTGAGGCGGGCATAGGCCAGGATTGCCAGCGCGGCGTGGACGTTGCGCCGGCGATCCTGAAATCGCTGGGTCTGCCGGAGCTTACGATCATGAATGCCGACACCGAGTCGAATGTCGATGCCGCCCGCGAGCACGCCGAAAAGCTGATCAATGACGGTGCACAGCTTCTGGTCGGCGCCTTCAATTCCGGACAGACCACCGCGATCGCCCAGGTTGCCGAACAAAAGGGCATCCCGCTCGTCATCAATATCGCCGCCGCGCCCGATATCACCGAGCAGGGCTACAAGTTCGTATTCCGGAATTTTCCAACTGCACCGATGATTCTCGGCGGCGCCTTTGCCAACCAGTTGGAACTCTTCGCTCTCGTCGGTTCGTCGCCGAAGACGGTCGTCTTCATGCACGTCAACGACACATTCGGCACGGCAATGTCGAAGGGCATCGGTGTCGTCATGCCGAAATTCAGCTTGCCCTACAAGATCGTCGACGAAATCTCCTATGATCCGGCGGCGCGCGATCTTTCCGTCGAGGTGGCGAAGGCCAAGTCCAGCAATGCCGATGCTCTGCTTGTCGTCAGCCGTCTCAATGATGCGATGCTGCTGACACGCGAACTGGTCAAGCAGCGCTGGACGCCGCAAGCGATCATGAGCATGGGACCGGGCTGGTATGAGGATCAGTATCTCAAGACGCTGGGCAAGCTTTCCGACGGACCGGTCAGCTTCGATCCGTTCCAGGATCCGAACAAGAAACTCTCCAAGGTGCTCGAAGCCGCATTGGCCAAGGCCTATCCCGGCGTCAATATGAGCACCAACCATATCTACACGTTCGAGGCGCTCCTGATCGCCGCCGACGCCTACAAGCGCGCCGGCTCGGCCGATCCGAAGGCGCTGGCCGACGCGCTCCGGACGACCAACATCACCGACAATGTCAGCATCGGCCCCGGCATCCAGTTTAACGCCAAGGGCCAGAACGACAAGCTCAAGGAGGGCACCATCCAGAACCAGGGTGGTAAACTCGTGACGCTTGCGCCGAAAGAGGCCGCCAACGCCAAGCCGGTCTGGCCGATGAAGCCGTATCAGAATCGCGGCTGAGCGCGTTCGTGACGTTCGATGTCTATCTGAATGTCGCCGTCGGCGGAGTTTTGACGGGGCTCGTCTACGGCCTGATGGCGCTCGGCCTGTCGGTCATCTTCGGCGTGGTGCGCGTGGTGAATTTCGCCCACGGCGAAATGATGTCGATTGCGATGTATCTCGCGGTCGTGCTGTTTTCCGGACTGCACCTCGACCCGCTGATCATGATGGTACCGATTGCGGCGGTGCTGTTCGTGTTCGGCTACGTCTTGCAGGCGAAACTGATCAATCCCTTCATAACCCGGCCGGAACACAGCCAGTTTTTGCTGCTGGTGGCGCTGGCGATCATCATCGTCAACACGCTCCTGATCGTGTTCGGACCGGATGCCCGCTCCGTGCAGACGTCCTATGCCTATGACAGTTTCCAGGTTGGCCCGGTCATCGTCGACGCGACCAAGCTCTATGCCGGCATCGCCGCGATCGTGGTCGCGGCACTCCTGTTTGCGTTTTTCCGTTTCACGCTCGTCGGCAAGGCGATCCGTGCCTGCGCCGATAATCATACCGGCGCGCTGGTGGTCGGACTCAATGTAAAGCATCTCTACGCGCTCACCTTTGCGCTCGGCGCCGCTTGCGTGGGCGCTGCCGGAACGATGATGACGCTCATCATCGATGTGACGCCGATGGTCGGGCCGACCTATACGCTGCTCGCCTTCATCATTGTCGTGACCGGCGGGCTTGGTTCGATGCCCGGCGCCTTGATCGGCGGCGTGCTGATCGGGCTTACCGAGGCGCTCGCCGGATTGCTGTTCACGCCTTCGGCCAAGAGCATGTTCGCCTTCGCAATCCTCGTGCTGGTGCTGTTGTTCCGGCCGCAAGGCATCCTCGGCAAGCGGGCAACCTGATGGCGGCAATGATCGCGCGTTTTGCCGACGGCGTGTCGCCAAAGATGGCTTTGCTGATTGCTGCGCTATTCGTAGCGCTGCTGGCCGCGCCGTTCTTCGTCAACGACTACCTTCTCACCGTCCTCATCATCATTCTCTATTACGCCTATGCCGGCCAGGCGTGGAACATCATGATGGGGTTCGCCGGACAGCTCTCGCTCGGCCACGCCATCTATGTCGGACTTGCCGCCTATGTCGCGGCGTTTTTGTTCGCGCGCTATGGCGTCGCTCCGTGGCTCGGACTTCTGGCGGCAATTCCGGTTGTCGTGGCCTGTGGAGCGGTCATCGGGTTTCTCGCCTTCCGCTTCAGCGTCGCCGGCGTCTATTTCGCCATCCTGACCATCGCCTTTGCCGAATTTGCCCGCATCGGTTTCGACCATCTCGACATTGTCAACGCGTCCGCGGGCCTGTTCCTGCCTGTCGCGCAATATTCCCATAACGATCTGTGGCGGCTGCGCGGCAGTCCGGCGATGTTTTATTACGTGATCCTTGCCGCATGCACGCTGGCCTTCATCCTCTGCCGCGCTCTTCTCAAAAGCCGGATTGGCTATTTCTGGCTTGCCATCCGCGAGGACGAAATAGCAGCGCGGGCCGCCGGCGTCGCGACGTTCCGCTATAAAATGTATGCTGTGATGACATCCGCCGCGGTAACGGCGTTTGCCGGTGTCTTCTACGCGTTTTTCTATAACAATCTTTTCCCCGAACAGGTTTTCAATATTTCCCGCTCTATCGAGATCATTCTCGGACCGGTCATCGGCGGCATCGGCACGCTGTTTGGACCGATCCTCGGCGCATTCCTCCTGACCGGTCTCGCCGAAACGCTCAATTCGGCAATACTCTATTTCGGACTCGATCTGCCTGGGGCGAAGCAGGTCTTCTACGGGATTTGCCTGCTGTTCGTCATCGTGGCGCTGCCGAACGGCGTCTGGCCGTGGCTCGAACGCCGGCTCGGTGTGACAAAGGATTCGCAATGACGGCGATCCTCACGCTTGAAGCAGTCAGCAAGCGATTCCGCGGCTTGATCGCCGTCGATCGCGTCAGCTTTGTAGTTCCGGAGGGCGAGATTTTCGCCGTGATCGGTCCCAACGGCGCCGGAAAAACCACGCTTTTCAACATGATCGCCGGGGCGATGACGCCGAACGACGGCTCGATCACTTTTGCCGGAACGCCACTCGCCGGATTGACGTCCGACGAAGTGTGCCGGCGCGGCATCGCCAGAACCTTCCAGATCGTGCGGCCGTTCCCGGCGCTCAGCGTCGAGGACAACGTCATTGTCGGTGCATTGCTGCGCCACCACGATGTCGCCGTTGCACGCGAGCGCGCCCGGACGCTGCTGCAGCGCCTCGAATTGTTCGACCAGCGCCGGCGGATCGCCGCGACCCTGACATTGCCCGATCGCAAACGGCTCGAAGTCGCCCGCGCGCTCGCGACCGAACCGCGGCTCTTGCTGCTCGACGAAGTCATGGCGGGTTTGCGGCCGACGGAGACCGACCGCATGGTCGCAATCCTGCGTGAGATCAATCGCCAAACCGGGCTGACGATCCTCCTGATCGAACACGTCATGCGCGCGGTGATGGCGCTCGCCGCGCATGTCGTCGTGCTCGACCACGGCATGGTTATTGCGCAAGGCAAGCCGGAAGCGATCGTTCGCGATCCCGCCGTCGTGCAATCCTATCTCGGCGCGGAGATGGTGTGATGCTGCGCGTCGAAGGCATCGATGTTTTTTATGGCGACGCCCAGGCGCTCGACAATGTCTCGCTCGAGATTCAAGAGGGCGCCATCGTTGCCATTGTCGGCGCCAACGGCGCTGGCAAGACGACGCTTATTCGCTCTGTCGCCGGAATGAACCGGCAGGTGCGCGGACGCATCCTCTTTCGCGATGTCGACATATCGGGCTGGCCGAGCCATCGCGTTTGCGACCTCGGCATCGGTCAGGTTGCGGAAGGGCGTCAGGTTTTTCCGACGCTTTCCGTGGAGGAAAATCTTGAAATGGGTGCAATGCTGCCGCGCGCCCGCGCCACCCGGGTGAAAAACCGCGAACGCGCCTTTGCCATGTTTCCTGTCCTTGCGGAACGGTCGCGTCAGGCGGCCGGCACGCTGTCGGGCGGTGAGCAGCAAATGCTCGCCATTGCCCGCTGCCTGATGGGCGCGCCGCAGTTCATCATGTTCGACGAGCCATCGCTCGGCCTGGCGCCGGCCATCGTGCGCAACGTGCTCGACACGATCCGCGATCTCAACCGCGAAGGCATGACGTGCCTGCTTGTCGAGCAGAACGTGGCGCTGTCGCTGAAGCTCGCGAGCCGTGCCTACGTTTTGGAGAATGGCCGCGTCACGCTCAGCGGTACCGGCAGCGCATTGCTGGCTGATGATCGCGTCCGGAGTGCCTATCTCGGATTGTGACCGGCTTCAGCCCGCGGGCCGCCGCATGCGGTCCATGAGGGTAGCCAAAGCGCCAACCCGGGCGCTCAGCGGAGCCAGGGGGAAAGCCGAACGCAGGCGATGATAAACGTCGGCCGCCGTCGGTGCTTCGACGTCGGAAAGCGCCGCGGCCATGGCGCGCGCCATCTCGATTTCGGGACGGCCGGTCAAAGGCGCCGGCATGATCGTGACATCGCCGAACGGGACGGGAGGTTCCACGCGTAACGTGACACGGCGGGCGCCCATGACGGTCTCCACTGAGATTTCGGTCCGTCTCAACGCGCCACTTTTATTCAAGTTCCATCATTCCAGGCTTGGAACTTCAGGCCGCGTAATGGCCGCCTTTTCCGCACCATTCATCGCCGCCGCAAAGTGCAATCCAGTCCGGCACCGCCATCCCGGATTGCTCCGTGGCTTCGCGCTTCGGAATGACGAAGATTACTTCAGCGGCTGTCCGATGGTGACGGTCAGCTTGCCGACGCCCTCGACTTCACATTCGATCTTGTCGGCGGCAACGGTCGCGGCGACGCCGGACGGCGTGCCCGTCATGATGATGTCACCGGCGGCCAGTTCGACCATTTCGGAAAGCTTCGAGATGATTTCCGGCACGTTCCAGATCATCTGATTGAGATCGCCATCCTGGCGCACCTTGCCGTTGACCTTCAGCGTGATGCGGCCCTTCGACGGGTGCCCGATTTCGCTTGCGGGCTTCAGCGGCCCGCAAGGCGCCGAGTGATCGAAGGCCTTGCCGATCTCCCACGGCCGCTTGATGTCGCGCGAAGCGATCTGGAGGTCGCGGCGGGTGAGGTCGATGCCGACGCCGTAGCCGTAGATGCAATCAAGCGCCTTTTCGGTCTTGATGTTGCGGCCTCCGCTCTTGAGCGCGACCACAAGCTCGACCTCGTGGTGCATATCCTTGGTCAGGGACGGGTAGGGCGACGTACCGCCGTCCGGCACGATGGCGTCGGCGGGTTTGGCGAAGAAGAACGGCGGCTCGCGCACGTCCTGACCCATCTCTTTGATGTGCTCGACATAATTGCGGCCGACGCACCACAGGCGGCGGACTGGAAAGTATTGATTGGTGCCGGTTACCGGGATCGCGGCCTGCGGCGATTGCGGAATGACATAGCTCTTGGCGTCGGTGCTCATGGTGCCGATTCTGTTGGAGTAATTAAGACGCGTCGGCTTATAGCCTACGCGCCGGTGCGGTCAATGCGGCTTCCCGGCGGATCAAACAGACGAAGCGGCAGCCACCAGCTCGAGCGGCGGTGACGCCTGCTCTTTGAGCTGCAGCCGATGGAACGAGGCGTAACGGCCGCCCTTGCGCAGCAGCTCGTCGTGGCGGCCGGATTCGGTCACCAGACCGTTCTCGACGACGAGGATGCAATCGGAATGCATGATCGTCGACAGCCGGTGCGCGATCACAAGCGTGGTGCGCCCACTGCACAATTCGGTGAGGGCTTCCTGGACGTGACGCTCGGATTCCGAATCGAGCGAGGCGGTCGCTTCGTCGAGCAGGATGATCGGCGAATTCTTGACTAAGGCGCGCGCGATGGCGATGCGCTGGCGCTGGCCGCCCGAAAGCTGCAAGCCGTGCTCGCCCACCGTCGTCTCGTATCCGTCCGGGAAGTTCATGATGAAATCATGCGCATGCGCGGCCCTGGCGGCGGCAAAGATCTCCGTCTCGCTGGCATCAAGCTTGCCGAGAGCAATGTTCTCGCGGATCGTCCCACGGAACAGGTGGACGATCTGGCCGACATAGGCGATTTCCTGGCGCAACGAAGCGCGTGAAACTGCGGTGACGTTTTGGCCGTCGATCAGGACGCGGCCGGAATTGGCGTCATAGAAGCGCAGAAGGAGATTGAGCACCGTCGACTTGCCGCCGCCGGAGGGGCCCACCAGTGCGGTGACCTTGCCCGGCTGTGCGACAAAGCTCATGCCGCACAGCACAGGGGTGTCGTCGCGGTAGGCGAAGTGCACGTTTTCGAACTCGATGCGAGATTGCGTCAGCGCAAGCGCCGGAAAATCGTCATCGTTCGGCTCGCCGGAGGGGCTATCGATAATTTCATAGAGGACGCGCACGCCGACGAGATTGTTGTTGAGGTCGATATTGAGCCGCGCCAGCCGCTTGGCCGGCTCATAGGCAAGCAGGAACGCCGCCATGAAGGACACGAATTCGCCCGGTGTGGCGCCCGTTTCGATGACGCGATAGCCGCCATAGATCGTCGCCAGCGCGACGGTGAAGCCGCCGAGCATTTCCATCATTGGACTGGCGCGGTTTGAGACCCGCGCCATCTTGTTTAACTCGTGCTGGACTTCGGTCACGCTTTTATCGAGGCGCCGCCGCATCTCGTCTTCAAGGCCGAAAGCCTTGACCATACGCATGCCCTGCAGTGCTTCCTGCACGGTCTCGATGATTTGTGTGCCGCCGGTGAATTGCATTCGGGCGATGCCGCGTACGCGCCGGATCAGTTTGCGCAGAAACACGAATGCCGGCGGTGCGGCGACGAAGCCGATCAGCGACATGACCGGATCCTGGATCACCATTACCGCCGACAATCCGATCAGCGACATTAAATCGCGGCCGATGGCGGTGATCAGAAGATTGATTACGCCGCTGACCGCCACGGAGCCGGTGGTGAGGCGCGCGACGAACTCCGATGAATGCCGGTCGGAGAAATAGTCCATATTCTGGTGCAACAGCCTGTCGAACAGCTTTCGCTGGTTATTGGCGATGATGCTGTTGCCGATCCAGGACAGGGTGACGGAGGCACCGTAAGCCGCAAATCCCTTGACCACGAAGATCACCATCGCAACCAGGCCGATGATGACGATGCCGTGGTAATTGCGGTTGACGTAAGCCTCGTTCGTCATGGTGCCGATGAGGTAGGCGGTGAGCGCGGTACCAGCGGCGGCAATTCCCATCAGTGTGAAAGCGATGGCGTAGCGCGGCCAATAGCCGAACGCCTCGTCCACCAGAAGGCGGCGCACCAAGGCATAGGTCGAGTATTTGTCCGAGGTCTCGGCCGCGGTAGGTTTCATGATATCCCGTTGTACCCTGTCGTGGTCAGGGTGCCCACCCGCCCCAGCGGCGTTCCATGCCCGGATGGAGCGGAATATTCAAGCGATTTCAGCGGGATTGTGGCGAAGCCGCCAACGCGGCGAAACCGTGCAGTTCCGCGTTCAGACGGCGCGCTGCGTAAGCGCGCGATCGGGGCTCTCGCGCCGGCCGATTTGCGCAAGGCGCCGAACCATGAGCTCGCGTTCCCAGGCGAGCGCATCGGTGACGATCATGCCGAGATCGTCGAACCGTGGCCGCCAGCCGAGCACCTCGCGGATCCGGGCAGAATCGGCAACGATTTGCGCTGGGTCGCCTGCCCGCCGCGGCGACGTTTCGACACTGAAGTCCACACCCGATACGCGCTTTACCGTCGCGATCACGTCGAGCACCGAGAAGCCGTGGCCGTAGCAGCAGTTAAGCGTGAGCGACGGCTTGCCGGAACGCAGATGGTCGAGCGCATCGCCATGCGCGCGCGCGAGATCGCTGACGTGAATATAGTCGCGAATACAGGTGCCGTCCGGGGTCGGATAATCGGTGCCGAATATATCGAGCTTCGGGCGAAGTCCCAGCGCAGTCTCGGCGGCGACCTTGATCAAATGCGTCGCGGCCTTGCTCGACTGGCCGGTGCGCCCTTTCGGATCGGCGCCAGCGACGTTGAAGTAGCGCAAGATCACGTGACGCAGCCCATGCGCGGCACTTGCATCCCGCAACATGATTTCCGTCATCAGCTTCGACCAGCCGTATGGCGAGATCGGCATCGTCGGTGTTTCTTCGGTCACCGGGATGCTGGCGGGGTTGCCGTACACCGCAGCCGTCGAGGAGAAGATGAAATGCTTAACGCCGCCATTGACCGCGCACTCGATCAGCGCGCGCGAGTTCACGGTGTTGTTGCGGTAGTAGCCGAGCGGATCGCGCACCGAATCCGGCACGACGATCGACGCGGCGAAATGGATGATGGATACGATGCCGTGCTCGCGGATGAGCCGTGTCACGAGCGGCTGATCGCCGGTCTCGCCGACGATGAGCGGTACGTTCTTGGGAAGCGCCCAGGCAAAGCCGGTCGACAGATTATCGAGCACCACGACGCGCTCGCCGGCATCGGCAAGCTCGTGCACCATGTGGCTGCCGATGTAGCCGGCTCCGCCGGTGACCAGGACCGTCATATGAGCGGGATCCACTGTTCTTCCGTGGCTCCCGCCTACTACGATTTGATGAATCTTCTGTTATGCGGCCCCGCCCCTGGCCTCTACCGCAGGAACCGCCGCAATCGCGCGGCTGGCTGCGGCGGCAACCTCATCCACCGTGATTTCGCGCATGCACAGGTGATGGCCAAGCCGGCAGACCGGTTTGTGGCATGGCCGGCAGGGCAGCTCGGCCGCCGTCTCGATAATGCCGGCCAGCGGATTGAGCGGCGCCCAAAGCCACGGGCTGGTCGGTCCAAAAATGCCGATCGAGGGTGTGCCCAGTGCTGCCGCGACGTGGAGGAGGCCGGAATCGTTCGACACTGCCGCGGCGGCGCCGGCCAGCGCGAGGATCGCATCACGCAGATCGTGGCCCGTCAGATCGCGGGCTGCGGAATTGCCGACAATCTCCGTCGCCAATGCTTTTTCGTCAGGGCCGCCCAGCACCCAGACCGCAAAGCCCGCGGCAAGGAGGCGTCGGGCGAGCGCCGCGTAATTTGTGCTCGGCCAGCGTTTTGCCGGGCCGACGGCTCCCGGCGCGAGCACAATGACTGGGCGGGTATCACCGTCGAGCCCGCGCGTCTTGCGCCAGGCCTCAACCGCGTCGCGGGGGACTCTCAGTTCGGGCATCGGCCATTGCGTGGGAAGCCGGGCATGCGGCGGCAGCGTGAGCGCCGCGCAACGATCGATCATGCGCGGCAAACGGCGCTCGCCGTAACGCAGGTCGTTGAGCAGAAAGAAGCGCGCCTCGCCGGCGAAGCCGGTCCGTTCGGGAATCCCGGCCAGGAATGGCGCGAGCGCCGATTTCCAGGTTCGCGGCATGACCAGCGCTGTGCCGTAGCCTTCCTGCTTGAGGCGATTGGCGAGCGCGGACTGCTTTGCAAAGGCGATACGGCGGCGCGGCAAGTCCACCACGACGGCCTTGCGCACGCCCGGCATGTAGTCGGTGAGCGGCGCGCATAATGTCGTCGCCAGCATGTCGATCGGGCGGTCGGGAAAACGCTCCCGCAGGAGTTTCGCGACCGAATGGCAGCGCACGAAGTCGCCGATCCACATATACGGCACGATGAGGATCGGGCGGTTGACCGCGCGGTTTCTCACGCTCTCATTCATTCTGCTGACGTGCCGGCTGGGGAATTTGGCGCACGGCGGAGCGGCTCGCTGGCCGGCGGCCCCCAATGCTGTGCTTCTTCATAGCGCTTGGCGTAGCGGTAATAGGTACCCTCGAAATTGCCGAAGGCGATGACAAAGCCCGCCCAGCCGTCGATAAAGCCGCGCTTGAAAACGTAGTGTTTCAGGAAGGCCCACACGCCGTGGCCGAGCGCACTCGCCATGGACACGCGCTTGTTGGCGAGTTTCGGCACGCCGAGCGATGAGTAGCGGTTGGCCTTGCTGAGGATCTCCGCGAGGTTGCGGAACGGGAACTGCATGATCGCATTGTGCAGTGTCCCGACCGGCTTGCCGGTGAGAAGCTCATAGCCTTCATGCACGGGCTCGAGCGTGTAGCGCATGCTGCCCTTCCGGAAGAGCTGCGGCTGGCGGAAATTCGGATACCAGCCGGAGCCGCGAATCCAGCGCCCCATCATGAAGCTGCGCCGCGGCACCCGATAGACGTCGGCCGGCGGCGTGCCGGCGAGCAACCCGAGAATCTCGTCGCGCACGGCAGCGGTGCATCGCTCGTCAGCGTCGAGGCTGAAAATCCAGTCGCACCGGCACGCCTCGATGGCGCGATTGCGCAGATCGCCAAAACCCTGGAAGGCAACCTGCACCACGCGCGCGCCAAGCGCGGCGGCGATCTCCGCCGTGCCGTCCGTGCTGTTGGAATCGATGACGACGATCTCGTCGGCCCACAACACGCTCTCGGCGGCGGCCTTGAGCTTCTCGGCTTCGTTGTACGTCAGGATATAGGCTGAGATCGTTTGCATCGTCGAACGGCTGGCGAGAGGTCCAAGGGATAGAGGTCCAAGAGATTGTGGCGAGAGCTACCATACCTGCCGGGGACGCCTGTATGCGAATTCCCCCAAGGATCCGAAACCTGCTGAACTTATTGAAGTGAATCAAAATTCATATTATTAAATGAGTAATAATTCATTCTTTAATTTACGAAGAGGATGCAGCCAGTGTTGCCCGGCGGGCGAGACTGGGGCAAAGGTTCGGTGGCGATCGGGATGGACCGATCAAGCCTTCAACCGGTCTTGAAACGTCGATGTTGCTGGTCACCGGCGGGGCCGGGTTTATCGGGTCGAACGTGGTCGCGAGCCTCAACGAGGCCGGCCGCAGCGATATCGCCGTCAACGATGTTCTCGGCAGCGACGGCAAATGGCACAACTTGGCCAGCCGGCAAATCGCCGATTTCGTGCCGCCAGCCGACCTCATGCCCTGGCTCGACGGGCGCAAGCTCGACGCCGTGATCCATCTCGGCGCTATTTCCTCGACGACGGCGACCGACGGCGACGCGATCATGGAGATCAATTTCCGGCTGTCGCTGCGCCTGCTCGATTGGTGCACGGAGACGCGCACCCCATTTATCTATGCATCCTCCGCTGCGACCTATGGCGACGGCGGGCAGGGCTATTCCGACGCGTGGAAGCTTGCCGCTCTTAAACGGCTCAAGCCGATGAATCTCTACGGCTGGAGCAAGCACTTGTTCGACCTCGCCGTGGTCGAGCGGGCTTCCCGCAAGCACAAAATGCCGCCGCAATGGGTCGGCCTGAAATTCTTCAACGTCTTCGGGCCGAACGAATATCACAAAGGCGAAATGATGAGCCTCGTCGCCAAGCGCTTCGATGAGATCAAGGCCGGCAAGCCGATCCACCTCTTCAAATCGCACCGCGACGGCATCGCCGATGGCGAGCAGAAGCGCGACTTCATCTATGTCGACGATGCCATTGCGGTCGTGCGGTGGCTCGTGGAGACGCCGGCCGTATCGGGCATATTCAATGTCGGCACTGGCCTGGCGCGCAGCTTCCGCGACTTGATGGCTGCAACCTTCGCCGCGCTTGGCCGCGAGCCGGCCATTGAATATATCGACATGCCGGCATCGATCCGCGACAGCTATCAATACTTCACCCAGGCCGAGACGGAAAATCTCCGCCGCGCCGGCTATAATGCCGACTTCACGCCGCTCGAAGCGGCGGTGCAGCGCTATGTGAGCGGATTTCTCGATCGCGCCGATCGCTATCGCTGAGCGCGTTCACGAAGGCGGAAACCGGCGGCAAAATTTATGTTCGATTTTGAAGAAGCCCTCAAGCTCGTGTCGCAGCAGACCATTCTCTGCGTCGGCGACCTCATGCTCGACGATTTCGTCTATGGCGAGGTCAGCCGCATTTCACCAGAAGCGCCGACGCCCGTGCTCGCTGTTGCGCGCAGCGAAGTCGAAATCGGCGGCGCCGGTAATGTCGCGCGCAATATCGCGGCGCTCGGGGCGCAATGTATTTTTGTCGGGCTCATCGGCAAGGATGATGCCGCGGGAACGCTGACCGAGGCGTTCGCCAAGCTCAAAGGAAAAGTCGTTCCTCATCTTGTGATCGAGCCTGGCCGGCATACCACGCGCAAGGTTCGTTTCGTGTCCGAACATCATTCAGCGCATCTGATGCGCGCGGATTGGGAGACGGCGCAGCCGGCGAGCGCGGCAAGCGAGGCCGAGGTCATTGCGCAGGCGCAAGCCGCGCTGCCGCAGGTCGGCGCGGTGGTCTTGTCCGATTATGCCAAGGGCGTGCTGACTCCGCGCGTCATAAGCGCGATCATCGACAGTGCACGGCGCCTCGGCAAGCCGGTCGTGGTGGATCCGAAGAGCCACGACTACAGCATTTACCGCGGGGCAACGCTGATCACGCCGAACCGGCAGGAACTCGGAACCGCGGTGCATCGGCCGGTGACTAGCGAGGCCGAGATCGGCAAAGCGGCGGCCGAACTCGCGCGCATGGTTGAAAGCGATGCCGTGCTTGTCACCCGCAGTGAAGAGGGCATGACGCTGCATGTCAGTGGCGATGCGCCGGTTCACATTCCCGCTTATCCGGTCAAGGTGCGCGACGTGTCTGGCGCCGGCGATACCGTCGCCGCGGTCATGGCTGTGCTGCTGGCGATGAAGGCGCCTTTTGCTTCCGCCATGCGGGCCGCCAATGCAGCCGCCGCCGTGGTCGTCGGCAAGCGCGGCACCTCGACGGTTTCGCTCGCAGAACTGCGTCATCGCATCCTGCCGTCGGCCTCGCTCGCGCCCGAGGACAAGATCGTTTTTGACTGGTCGATGCTCGATGAGCGGCTCGCCGAATGGCGCCGTCACGGACTGCGCATCGGCTTCACCAATGGCTGTTTCGACCTCCTTCATCGCGGGCATGTGAAACTTCTCGCCGAGGCTCGCGCCGCCTGCGACCGGCTGGTCATCGGACTCAACAGCGACGTCTCGACGACACGGCTCAAGGGCAAGGGCCGGCCGGTAAATCCGGCCGAGGGCCGCGCCGAAGTACTTGCAGCGCTCGAGGCCGTGGATCTTGTCGTTGTGTTCGAAGAGGACACGCCTATCGAGCTGATCAAACGCGTTCGCCCGGCCGTGCTGGTTAAAGGCGCCGACTACAAGCGCGAGGACGTGGTCGGCCACGACGTAGTCGAGCAGGGTGGCGGCGACGTGATCCTGGTCGAGCTGGTGCCCGGCCACTCCACGACCGCGATGGTCGAGCGCGCGCGGCCGGCAAGGCAATCCGCGAAGGATTGAACCGATGCGGACGGTATTCCCCTATCAGGTTGAGAACGCGCTCAAGGACGAGTTCTTCGCGCCGTTGCAGAAGGGATTCTTCGTCGAGGTCGGCGCCAATGAGCCGCAGCACGGGTCGCAGAGCTGGCAATTCGAGCAGGCCGGCTGGACCGGCGTACTGGTGGAACCGCAACCCGATCTGGCGAGCATTTTGCGTCAGTCCCGCAAGGCCAAAGTTGTCGCCGCGGCCTGCTCGTCCTCGGCCAATGCGGGAAAGACAATGACGCTGCATGTGTCGGGTCCGCATTCCTCGTTCAAGCCCGAACTTGCCGTCACCGGCATCGTGGCAAAGGCAACGATCGACGTCCCGGTCCGCACCCTCGACGACATTCTCGAAGAGGCCAATGCGCCTGTGCCGATCGACTTCGTATCGATCGATGTCGAAGGTCACGAGGTCGAGGTGTTGTCGGGATTTGATCTCTCGCGCTGGCGGCCCAGGCTGATCCTGATCGAAGATCATGTCACCAATCTCGCCACCCATCGTTGTCTGACGCGCGCCGGTTACCGGATTATCCGGCGTACCGGACTCAACGGCTGGTACGTGCCGCTAGCGGAAGCGCCGCGTGTCGGCTTCGGCTGGCTGCAGATCGCGCGCAAATATTATTTCGCGCTGCCGATCCGCATGCTGCGGGACCGCAAACGGCGGCTGCGCGACCGGATTCGCCAGCGCCTCGGCGCGCCGCCGGTTTCGACCATCCGGACGGGCAAGAAATCGTGAGCGGCGCGGCGCTGATTTCAGTCATCGTGACGACCTACAATCGCGAGGATGCGCTCGATGCCGCCTTGCGCGCGCTTGCGCATCAATCCGACCGGAATTTCGAGATCGTCATTGCCGAGGACGGATCGCGGCCGGAGACGGCGCAAGTCGTCGAGAACTGGAAATCCCGGATGCCGACGCCGCTCAAGCATGTGCGTCACGAGCATCGCGGCTTTCGCGGCGGCGAGATCAGAAATCGCGGCATTCGCGCCGGTTCCGGGGAGATTTGCATATTCCTCGACGGCGACTGCCTGGCGGGCGCCGATTTTGTCGCCGCGCATCGCCGGCTTTTTGAACCGGGATGGTTCGTGACCGGCAATCGCATCCTGCTGTCTCGCCAATTGACTGAGACAATCCTTGCTCAAGACCTGGCGGCAGAAACCTGGAGGTTTCCTGCGCTGTTACGCGAACGTTTGCGCGGTGGCGTCAACCGCCTGATGCCGACGATGCGTCTGCCGCTCGGCGCATTGCGCAAACTCAATCGCAACGTTTGGGAAGGCGCGCAGACCTGCAATCTCGCGGTCGCGCGACGCGATCTCGACCGGATCGACGGTTTTGACAACGTCTATATCGGATGGGGCCTGGAAGACTCCGACCTCGTTGTGCGTCTCCTCCATGCCGGTGTGCAGCGCAAGGACGGCCGCTTCGCAACCGGCGTGCTGCACCTGTGGCATCCGCAAAACGACCGCTCGCAACTGTCAGCCAACCGGGCGAAGCTTGACGAAGTCATGAGCGGCGATCGCGTGCGTGCCTTGAACGGTCTGTCCGCTTTGACCGGCGAGACCGGCGTTGCGGATATGCCGCGCGCTTCCGGAGCGAGCGGATGATGAGCTCCGAGCCGGAGATGTTCGGCGCCTTGTCGCCAAATACGTTCGACCGGATAATCCTGGCCATCACCAGCCGGCTCCCCGACAACTGGCTTGGGCTGCGGCTTGCCATCCTGCTGCGCCGCGCCGTGACCATGCGCCTTGGCTATCCGGCCGGTGCATTGGACGTCGAACGATGGGGCATGCGGCTGCGCCTGCATCCGCGCGATAACGGCTGCGAGAAAAACCTGCTGTTCACGCCGCGCATGTATGAGCCGGTTGAGTTGAGGGAATTATCGGCCGAGATTGCACGGGCGAAACAGGACGGCCGTACATTCACCTTTGTGGATATTGGCGCGAATGTCGGATTGTTCTCGATTTTTGCGGCGGCCGAGGCCGGACAAAACGCGCGAATCCTGGCCATTGAGCCCGAACCGGGAAATCTGAGCCGGCTTGATTTCAACCTTCGTGCAAATCCGGATGCGCCGATCAAGGTTGTTGCGACAGGCCTTGAGCGACGAAGCGGGTAGTCTGGCGATCGAGGTCGATCGGCGTGACCGTGGCGGCACGCACACAAAGAAGCAAACACAAGACTCAATGTTGGCGCATGCCGCGCTGGTTCCTTCGCAAACATTATTGGGCGTTCTTGCCGCGGAGAATTTCGAGACAATCGATGCGCTCAAGATCGACGTCGAAGGCTTTGAAGACGTCGTCCTGCATCCGTTTTTCCGCGATGCGCCGTCGCGATTGTGGCCTCGGATGATTATCATCGAAGACTCGCGGTCGAATTGGAAAGCTGACCTGATGGCGACGCTGCTGCAAAACGGCTACAAGATGCCCGTGCGCAGCAAGCAGAATCTCATTTTGCGGCGAGCTGCCGATCGTGAACCGGCAGCGGTGAATCGCGCGTCATGATCCCGATCCGGCTGCCGAACCAATCGCGTGTTCTTGTCGTGGTGTTGCGCCGTCTCGGCGACGTATTGCTGACGACGCCGCTCATCCGCAGCGTCAAGCGGGCTTTTCCGCAAGCCTCGATCGACGCATTGGTGTTTGCCGGCACCGAGGGAATTTTAGCGGGCAATCCGGACCTGTCCAAAATACTCACGATCCCGGAACGCCCGCGCGCAAGCGAGACGCTGGCGCTGATGCTGCGGCTATGGCGGCGATACGATCTCGCACTGTCGGCGCAGACCGGCGACCGGCCGACCGCTCTGGCCGTTGTCGCGGGGCGGCAGAGTGCCGGTCCACTCGAAGCGGAGGGACTTGGGGCTGCCGTTAAACGTCTCGTGCTCGGCCGTTCCTATGTGAGCGACCGCGCGCAGCACCGTGTCCTGGATATTTTGCAACTCGCCGACGTGCTCGGCGTTCCTGCTCATGCGGAGATCGTTTGTCCGGGCGGTGCTGTGCGTCCCGCGCTCGCGCCGGCACAGTCATATGCGGTCATTCATGCGGCGCCCAAATTCATCTACAAGCGCTGGACGATCGACGGCTGGCGCCGGCTCGCTGTGTCGCTGCGCGAGCGCGGGCTCGCCACGATTATCACCGGCGCGGCGTCGGATTGCTCCTATCTCGATGAAATCTGGCGCGGCGGCGATGTCGTGCGTCTCGACGGCAAGCTGACGTGGCCGGAAATTTCCTCGCTCCTTGCCGAGGCGCGCGTCTATATCGGTCCGGACACGGCTGTCACCCACCTTGCCGCCGCCGCAGGAGCGCCGACGATCGCCTTGTACGGCCCGACGGATCCGAGCCAATGGGGACCGTGGCCGCAAGACGGGCTTGATCAACCGTGGGCGGCCGCAGGAACCATTCAGCGGCGCAGCAATGTATGGCTTGTCCAAAACTCGTTGCCCTGCTTGCCGTGCCGGCTGGAAGGCTGCGAACGGCGGCTCGACAGTCACAGCCAATGTCTCGATGAGCTGTCTGCCGCGCAGGTCGTGTCGGCGGTCGATCAGGCGCTGGCCGTGCGTCAGGCGGCGTGATGGCCGCAGCAGATCGCAATTAATAGAGAGCCGGTTGCCCCGGCGTCGTCGGCCGTCCCAGCACACCGGTTGCGACATCGAATTGCGTGAAGCTTTGCGCCTCGCAGGTATCGGTTTCGACGGCATATCGCCCGTCTGCGACGACGTTGTCCTGAATCAAGAGCGCGTAGGTGCGCCGATGGCCGTGATCCTGAAAATGCACGCAGGCCAGCCAGCCCCACCCTTTGATTGAATGGACCCAGCGCAAACCTGAAATCTCGAAACCATCGTAGGCGGAGCGATCTTTAAACACCGATTGAAAATATTTGGCGGCCAGCGAGACGTACGGCGGTTCCGCGGGTGGTGGTCCGGCTTCGCTGGGCAGTGCGAGTTCGCTGCAGGCCGGTAACAGGCCGAGCGTCAATGCGAGCGCGCCGCGCCTTACCGCTCGCCATGACCACAGTGCCGCCACGAACGCTCTCCATCTGGAGGGCCAAGCCGGTTGAAGAGGGCAATACCCGTATTCTAGAACGGGGCGTGGCAGGCGGGGTATCGCGAAGCGATGCGTTGGCATGCGAAACCGCTAATGAACCGCCACGGCAGCGAATAAAATAGTTAACTGCGCCCGATGTAAGCTCCGGGCGGCTGTGATGACGCGGCGGAAAGTATGATCGTGAAGCGCTTTATTCTGGCGGCAATCGCGCTCGGTCCTGCCTTGGCTCTTGCCTCGTGCGGCGGCGGTGTCACCGAGGGTGGATTTTCTGGCTATGTCGCCGATCACTGGCCGCATTGGGCCGGAGGCTTGCCCGAAGATGCCCCGCCGCGCCCCGGTGCCCCGGGCTATAACGAATTCATTTCGCATGGCGGAGCCGACCAGACGGCAACAGCAAGCCCCGCCGTGACTTTCCAAAAAACTCCTCCAGGTCCGGCGAAGGCGGGTGCGCAAACGATCCCTGCTGCGAAGGCCGTGGCCGTGGAGCGGCCGATACCCGCGGCGGAAGAAACTGCGCCCGTCAATGTTTCTCCCGACGATGCGAGCGTCGTCAAAGGCGGGCTCTACTAGCCGCATCAGGCCACGCCGGCGCGCAACAGATCGTGGAAGTGCACGATGCCGACCGGCCGGCCCGCTTCCACAACGAAGAGCGCGGTGATTTTCGAGGCATTGAGGATTTGCAGCGCTTCGCTGGCCAATTGGTCCGGCCGGACTGTTTTCGGCGACGCGGTCATGATGTCGTCGACCGGGGCCTGGAGCAGGTCCATGCGCATGTGACGCCGCAGATCTCCATCGGTGATGACGCCGGCAAGCCGGCCATCCTTTTCGGTGACGGCGACACAGCCGAAACCTTTTCCCGACATTTCGACGATCGCTTCAGACATCGGCGCGCCGCGCTTGATCAGCGGCACGGCGTCGCCTGGATGCATGACGTCGCGGACGAATTTCAATGCAGCGCCGAGCCTGCCACCCGGATGAAACACGCCGAAATCGACGGCCGTGAAACCGCGGCTCTCGAGCAGCGCCATCGCCAGTGCGTCGCCGAGCGCGAGCTGCATCAACGCCGATGTCGTCGGCGCAAGATTGTGCGGGCACGCTTCGCGTGCTTCCGGCAAAGCAAGCACGATGTCGGCGGCTTTGCCGAGCGTACTTTCGACATTCACCGTGACTGCGATCAGCGCAATGCGGAAACGGCGCGAATAGGTGATGAGGTCCTTGAGTTCTTCCGTCTCACCCGACCATGACAGCGCCAGCATCACGTCGTCGGGCGTGATCATGCCGAGATCGCCATGACTGGCATCGGCGGCATGAACAAAAAATGCCGGCGTTCCGGTTGAGGCAAGAGTGGCGGCAATCTTGCGCGCAACATGGCCGGATTTGCCCATGCCGGTCACGATGACCCGGCCGCGTGCCGCCCGTATCGCTTCGACCGCGGCAACGAATGGCGCGCCCAATCCGTCCGACATCGCCGCGGCAAGCGCGGTCAAGCCTTCGGCCTCGGTATCGAGAGTGCGAAGCGCGCACGCGATATAGGGGTTTGCGGCCGGCTTCGGCCCCCTCGCGTCAGAAGCACTCATTTTCGCACGTGTCCCCACTCGAAACTCCACAGACCCAGTACTGACTAACGGACGAATCCCGAACTTACTTGCCCCAGGCCGCGAAGGCATCCGCAAAGGCCCGATCGCCGGGCGGGCCCTTTTCCATGGCCAGTATAGCGCGGCCGCCGTTGTTATAGACGATCGGAATGTCGAACCACGGCCGCTCCTTGAGAAGCTGCAGATTGCGTTGCACGTCGGCATCGACTGCCGAGAGGCCGATCAGGAAGAAGCCGTTGGTGACTTTGACCGCGAGCCCGGCAAGAGGAACGCCCCGCGCCTGCTCGGATTCCTTCATCAGGACGCCGGGCACATTGGCAATCCCGCCGCCGGCAAAATCAGGCGGCAGATTGAACATGATCTCGATGGTGTGGCTTGCCGGCAGTGCCTGGTCGGTATTGCGGCGGAGCGTCCACGTGACGGTCATGTTCCGGTCCGGAATCGTTATGTCCGCGCGCACCTGAAGCTCGGGTGCAAGACCGGCGCCCGGGGACACCGTTTCCGTGCGCCAGATCGCGGACCCGACATAGCGTTTGCCTTGCGGGTCGTTCGAATCCTCTTCGTACAGCACGACGCGCTGCGCGACCGCCGGTCCGGGCTGGGTCCCCGGCGCGCCCGCGCCGGGCGCCGGCGCCGGCGTTTTGCTGCGGAACGCGGCCGTCGAATTTGGGCGTGGCGGCCGGCGTCTGCGCGGTCTGGGTTTGCCGCGACCTCATGTGCGTTAGGAACTGGTAGAGGCCGCTGATATTGGACCACTGCCACGAGATCGTCGCCGTCAGGCCCGCGAGAATGATGAGAACGACGGCGAGCTTGGCCAGGCCGCGATAAGAGCGCGGCGGGCGCGGCTCGTCGTATTGATCTTCCGCGTCCCTGCGGCGCGGCGGCGGCCGCGAGCCGGCCGGCGGCAGCATCGGTTCATCGTCCTCATAGGAGGATTCGCGCAGATGCATTTGCGGCGAGTCATCATCGAGAACATCCGATTCATCGGCTTCGAATTGCGGCTCGACGCGGTCGTGCAGAGCCTGATCGTCCTCGTCGGCATATTGCGGTGACGACGCTCTATAGGAATCGCGGGTGTCGCGCGCCGATTGCGCCGATTGGGCTGAAGCGGCGCCAAGATCGTCAACCTCGTTGACAACATCGCGAAAGCCCTTGAGCGATTCGCGCGGAGGTACCGGCGATGTCCGCGCGTTCAGGAGCCGATCGCGCGCGCTCGCTGGTGCGGCGGGGGGTGCGCCGGGCGCCCTGACGTCATTGGGATTGCGGAAGGGCGGATCTTGCCGTGGCGCTTCGAAACGCCGCGCCTCGGGGCGCGGCGCGGCCGGCGCATCGCCGAATGCCGGACCGGCACCCGGGTTTGGGCGCTCACGGCGCGGCGGCGGCGCCGGGGGAGCAGGCGGTACCTGCGGTCTGCCACTGGGAAGTGCCGAACGTGGCAACGGCGCCGGGCGCGGTTCGGTGCGGGCCTTGCGTACCGCCTCGGCCTCGACTTTGCGGATTGCATCTTCCAGCGCCAAACGCTCGCGGGTGATGTCCGCTTCGGAGAGCGCCGGCTCGATAGAGCGCAACTGCGCGACCAGAGCCGCGCGGGCACGTTCATAGAGCGCCCGGCGAGCTTCACCGGTGCTGGTGCCGAGGCCCTCTACGGCGCGGGCGATGAGCGGATGATAGTCGGCCATCAGTGGAGCTTACGCCCGGTTCCCTGGAGTTGCATCCTAAGCTTCAAATGGATTTTGCATGAGGATCGTGTCCTCGCGCTCGGGGCTTGTCGACAGCACGGCGGCCGAACAGCCGACGAGTTCCTCGATCCGGCGGACATATTTGATCGCCTGGGCGGGCAGGTCGGCCCACGAACGCGCCCGCGCCGTCGGTTCGCGCCAGCCGGCGATGGTCTCGTAGATCGGCTTGACCTGCGCCTGGGCATGCTCGCCCGCCGGCAGGTAATCGATCTCGCGGCCATCGAGCTGGTAGCCGGTGCAGACCTTGATCTCATCGAAGCCGTCGAGAATATCCAGCTTGGTCAGCGCAAGACCGTTAATGCCGCTGGTGCGGACTGTCTGACGCACCAGGACGGCATCGAACCAGCCGCAGCGCCGGGGCCGGCCGGTCACGACGCCGAATTCCTTGCCGCGCTCGCCGAGCAATCGGCCAATCTCGTTCTTCTGCTCGGTGGGAAACGGTCCCTCACCGACGCGCGTCGTATAGGCCTTGCAGATGCCGAGCACATATCCAATCGCGCCGGGCCCGAGTCCCGATCCGGTCGCCGCCTGTGCCGCTACCGTATTCGACGATGTCACGAATGGATACGTGCCATGGTCGACGTCGAGGAGTGCGCCTTGTGCGCCCTCAAACAGGATACGCTTGCCTTCGCGGCGCTTTTGGTCGAGCAGCGACCATACCGAATCCATGTAGGGCAGCACGAACGGCGCCACACTTTCGAGTTCCTTGCGCACGCTCTGCCCATCGATCAGTTCGAGGCCAAGACCTTTGCGCAGCGCATTGTGATGCGTCAGCAAGCGTTCGATCTTGCGGTCCAGTGTTGCGCTGTCGGCGAGATCCATAAGGCGAATGGCGCGCCGGCCGACCTTGTCTTCGTAAGCCGGGCCGATGCCGCGGCGGGTGGTGCCGATGCTCAGCGCGGCGTTTGCCGATTCGCGTATGGCGTCGAGTTCACGATGCAGCGGAAGGATCAGCGCGGTGTTTTCGGCAATGCGCAGATTTTCGGGAGTGACGACGACACCTTGCACTTTGAGCTTCGCGATCTCGTCCAGCAGCGCGTGCGGGTCGAGCACCACGCCGTTGCCGATCACCGAAAGCTTTCCCGGCCGCACGACGCCGGACGGCAAGAGAGACAGTTTGTAGGTGGTGCCGTTGATGACCAGCGTATGGCCGGCATTATGGCCACCCTGGAAGCGGACGACGATGTCGGCCTGTTCGGAGAGCCAGTCGACGATCTTGCCTTTGCCTTCGTCGCCCCACTGGGAGCCGACCACGACAACATTTGCCATGAGGAGATGTCCCCAGAAGGCCTGATGAATTGCTCAGATGGATCGAATACCGGCCACAGCCGACCGCCCCGGATAAAGGATGATGCCGCGGGAAGCAAGGAAAAGCGGTCCTGAGTTTTCCACATTGTTGAACTCAAGTCCTTGGTTCCACATTCAATTTGGCGTTAGCCATTCCTCCGGGAATGCGCCGGGCCCCCCCGGATAAGCCCCTTGGCGGCGTTTCCTCGGGCCGGCGCGGATTTTCAAGCTACCAGCGGCCCTTGTTGCGGGCAGTTGCGGGCAGTCATGTTGCGGTCAGTCATGCCGCTTTGGCACTGGTCGCCCGGTGCCGGCCGGGCTAGCCCAGACGGCACAATTTTCCGGCGGCAGGGACGGTCATGGCGGAGGCGCCGGGAGCAAATATCGACAGTCCGAATCGCGCCGCGGCCTGGCTCTTCGATCAGCCCTATCTGCTGCTGTCGCTGACGTCGCTGTTCTGGGCCGGCAACATCATTCTCGGCCGGTTTATCGCCGGACATATTCCGCCAATCACGCTGTCTTTCATTCGCTGGAGCGGCGCGTCCCTGATCCTGCTGCCATTCGCGGCGCGGCACCTGCGGCACGATTGGCCGGCAATCCGCAGGCATGCCGGCCAGCTTGCCTTGCTCGCGCTGACCGGCTTCTCCGCCTACAACACGATGGCCTATTACGGCCTGCAATACACGACTGCGATCAATGGGCTCCTCCTGCAATCGGTCGCGCCGCTGTTCGTCGCATTGTGGAGTTTTGCACTTTTCCGCGACCGGCTGACGCTTCGTCAGGCCTGCGGCATTGGTATTTCGCTGACCGGCGTCATCGTCATCATCTGCCGCGGCAGTCTCGGCGTGCTGCTTGCCATCGCCTTCAACCAGGGAGACGTCTGGTTCGTCATCGCGCTTTTCATCTACGGCCTGTATGCCACCGTTTTGCGGCTGCGGCCCGCCATCCATCCGATTTCGTTTCTGGCAGTCGGTATGGGCGGTGGAGCCCTATGGCTCCTGCCGGCTATGATTTTGGAGATCGCGAGCGGCAAGACCATGGCCTTCGATGCGGAAAGCGTCGCGAGCCTGGTCTATGTCTGCATTTTCCCGTCGCTGCTCGGCTATCTGTTCCTCAACCGCGGTATCGAACTGGTCGGGGCCAATCGCGCCGCTCCGTTCATCCATCTCGTTCCCGTGTTCGGTTCGGTATTGGCGATCATGCTCCTGGGCGAACACTTCGAACTCTATCACGCCATCGGCTACGCGCTCGTCTTTGCCGGAATTACCACCGCGACCAGGCGATGAGCGCGATCTAAAACTGCAGCGGCTTGACCTGCTGCACGTTGGCGATGTGCTGCACCTTGTCCAGCACCTCGGACGGAACCTTGCCGTCGACCTCGACCAGTGCAATGGCGTTGCCGCCCGCGGATTCGCGGCCGAGATGGAACGTCGCGATGTTGATGCCGGCTTCCGCAAGCAATGTGGCGAAGCGGCCGACGAATCCCGGTTTGTCCTGGTTCGTCACATAGAGCATCGATGGGCCGAACGCGGCGTCGATGCGGATGCCCTTGATGTTGACGATGCGCGGCCGCTCGTCGGCATAGACCGTGCCCGATACCGAGCGTGTCTGCCTGTCGGTGATGACGGTGACGGTGATCAGGCTGTCGTAATCGCCCTCGGCATCGCGGCGTGTCTCCTCTACGGCGATGCCGCGCTCCTTGGCGACAATGGGCGCCGAGACGACGTTGACGTCCTGCAACATCGGCCGCAGCAAACCGGCGATCGCGGCCGAGGTCAGCGCCTTGGTGTTCATCTGCGCGACGACGCCCTCGTAAGCGATCTGCACCTGCTTGATGCCGGTCTCGGTGAGCTGGCCGGCGAAGGAACCGAGCTTCTCCGCGAGCGCAATAAAGGGCTTTAGCTTCGGCGCTTCCTCGGCGCTGATCGACGGAAAGTTGACGGCGTTGGAAATGGCGCCGCGCAGCAGATAATCCGACATCTGTTCGGCGACCTGGAGCGCGACATTCTCCTGTGCTTCCATCGTTGCAGCGCCCAGATGCGGCGTGCAGACCACGTTCGGCAGACCGAACAGGCAGCTTTGCGTCGCCGGCTCCTCGCGGAACACGTCGACCGCCGCGCCGGCGACATGGCCCGATTTGAGCGCTTCGCACAAAGCGGCCTCATCGACGAGTTCACCGCGGGCGCAATTGATGAGGCGGACGCCCTTTCGCATCAGCGCCAAAGAGTCGGCATTGACGATATTCCTGGTTCTGTCGGTGAGCGGCGTGTGCA
The DNA here is from genome assembly GCA_963723335.1 of uncultured Alphaproteobacteria bacterium. Lineage (GTDB taxonomy): Bacteria > Pseudomonadota > Alphaproteobacteria > Rhizobiales > Xanthobacteraceae > BOG-931. Next base: position 333,700 of record CAVRQJ010000002.1, read on the forward strand.
GCGTGATGAAATCCGCACGCCGCCACAATTCGTCGAGCTCGACTTTTTCGACGCCAAGATTGAGCGCGCGCTCGGCCGACAGAAACGGATCGTAGGCGATCACTTTCATCTTCAGGCCGATCGCCCGGTCGGCGACGATCGAGCCGATATTGCCGGCGCCGATCACGCCCAGGGTTTTGCCGAAAATCTCCACGCCGAGAAACTTGTTCTTCTCCCATTTGCCGGCGCGCGTCGAAGCATCGGCTTCGGGAATCTGCCGCGCCAGCGCCAGCATCAGCGTGATCGCATGCTCCGCCGTCGTGATCGAATTGCCGAATGGCGTGTTCATCACGATGATGCCGCGCGCCGTCGCCGCCGGAATATCCACGTTGTCGACGCCGATGCCGGCGCGTCCGATCACCTTCAGGTTCTTGGCTTGCTCCAGCATCTTCGCCGTGACCTTGGTCGCGGACCGGATTGCGAGTCCGTCAAACCCGTTGATCGTCGCGGCAAGTTTTTCCTTGTCCTTGCCGAGATTGGGCTGAAAATCGACGTAGATGCCGCGATCCTTGAAGATCGCGACAGCCGCAGGAGACAATGCGTCGGAGATGAGGACCTTTGGAGCCATGTTTTTTTCTCACTTCGCCCGGCTTGGGGAAGACGAACGGTTACGCCGCTTGCGCCAGCGCGTCTTTGGCATTCGCAAAGGCCCAATCGAGCCATAGCGTGAGCGCTTCAACATCGCTGCGCTCGACGGTCGAGCCGCACCAGATGCGCAGGCCAGGCGGCGCATCGCGATAGGCGTCGATGTCGTAGGCGACGCCCTCCTTGTCGAGTGCGGCGGCGATGGCTTTGACGAAAGCCGCCTGCGCATCGGCTGCAAGCCGGCCGATGGCCGGGTCGACAACCTTCAGGCAGACCGAGGTGTTGGAGCGCAATGCCGGATCGCGGGCGAGAAAATCGATCCAGGGAGTGCGCGCAATCCAGTCGGCAATGACCTTCGCGTTGGCGTCGGCGCGGGCACGCAGGCCGCCAAGGCCGCCGGCCGATTTCGCCCAGGTGAGGGCGTCGAGATAGTCCTCGACGCAGAGCATGGACGGCGTGTTGATGGTCTCGCCCTGGAAAATGCCTTCGTTGAGTTTGCCGCCTTTGGTCATGCGAAAGATCTTCGGCAACGGCCATGACGGCGTGTGACTCTCGAGACGCGCGACGGCGCGCGGCGAAAGGATGAGCATGCCATGCGCGGCTTCGCCACCCAGCGCCTTCTGCCACGAGAACGTGACGGCATCGAGTTTCGGCCAGTCGAGCGGCTGTGAAAAAGCGGCCGACGTGGCATCGCAGATGGTAAGGCCCTGGCGGTCGGCGGCGATCCAGTCGGCGTTGGGCACCCGCACTCCCGAGGTCGTGCCGTTCCAGGTGAAGACGACGTCGCTCTTCGGATCGACGGCGCCGAGATCGGGCAACTCGCCATAGGCGGCGCGGAGCACGGTCACGTCTTTCAGCTTGAGTTCCTTGGCGACGTCACTGACCCAGCCTTCGCCGAAGGATTCCCACGCCAGCATTGTCACCGGCCGCGGGCCGAGCAGCGACCACAGCGACATTTCGATTGCGCCGGTGTCGGAAGCCGGCACGATGCCGATGCGGTAGTCGGCCGGGACCTGCAGCACTTCGCGCGTAAGATCGATGGCGCGCTTGAGCTTGACCCGGCCCGGCTTGGAGCGGTGCGAGCGGCCGAGGAGGGCATCGGTGAGGTTTTGCGGGGTCCAGCCTGGGCGCTTGGCGCAAGGTCCGGATGAAAAATGCGGCACGACAGGCCGCACGCGAGGCGTCGCTTGAGTCATGATCTATCCTTCCAGATAGTCGCCCCTCGTTGGGGAGGGGTGGCCCGACGCCGGAATTAAGGAGTGGAAGGCGCGCAGTCAAGCGGCATGTGGAACACACGCCGCGAACGCGGTTGAAAAATCAGCAAATGATCAGAATTTAAGTCCGGCGCCGACCCGGGCACTCGTCTGCGAGACCTGGATGCCGTTCACAGGTGCAAAATGAACGTATTCGAGTTCGCCGCGAACGAAGACGTTCGTCAGAATCGCGGCGTCGACGCCAAGTCCGGCGGCATAGCCGAATGCGAATGCACCGTTCTGGGCGCTCGATTGCGAGGCGGGGCCAAACGACAGATCGCCCAGTGGCGTAAGCGGCGGCGATACGGAATCCGGAACATCGATCGCCGTATAAGACAGGGTCGATCCGGTGAAAGTATTGGCGCGGCCGACGGCCAGGCCGACGAAGCTGTAGGGCAGGAAGTTGCCGGCTTCCCAGCCGGCGCGGCCGCGGAACGTCGCGATATCAGTCATTCTCAGACTGGACTGCGCGGTCGTGGTCAGCGAGTAGAAGTAATGGTGGCCAGTCGGAAGATTGGTGCTGTCGGTGAAACTGCGTGAAATCGAGCTGCTGTTGTTCGCGTCGATCGACACGCGATTGTAGTTCGCTTCAAGGCCGAGAATGACGTCTTCCCATTCGACGTTGTAGCCGAGAAAGGCACCGAGGCTTGTGGATTGCGCCTTGCGCTGGCCGAGTACATTCCACTGCGATATCTGCTCGTCCTGCTCGATCGCCGTGTCGCGCAGGAGGAAGGAGATCTGCGAGGCGGCGGCATTGCCGAAATTGACGGTAGAACTGTCGAAGCCGCCCTGAACGCCGCCGTAGATGCCGCCCCAGTGATAGGTCGGCTCCGAGCCGCGCAGGACATAATCCTGCGCGCGCGCATCTTGCGCGAACGCGAGCACCGCGACAGCACAGATGACCCGACGCATCGGCCGCGCCCTCTCCATCCTTGGCGCGCAAACAGCGGCCAATGGGCGCGATCATCGGGCATTAACCTTAATGGAGCGTTAGTTTCGCGCCGGTCCGTCGCGGCCGGAGGTTCCGCCAAATCATTGCCAATGCTGACGGAACTGTTTCGGCATAGCCCTAAAATGAAAGCGGCGCGGTTGCCCGCGCCGCTTCGGTCGTTTCTGGCCGGGCTGTTATCAGCCGCGGGTCGATAGCGGATATTGCGGCGGAGGCGCGTAGACGGGCGGCGGCGGTGGCGCATAGACCGGCGCTGGCTGCAACGCGACCGGCTGGGGCGTAACGATGATCGGCGCCGATTCGATCGGGAACCGATAGCGGAAGCCCAGCATGAAGTCGTTGGAGCTCAGGTTCTGGACTTTGTAGGTGTCGGGGTTGCAGCCGCCAAAGCAGTGGATCTGGTCGGTGACCGAACCGTAATTGAGATAGCGATAGGCCAATTCCACCGAGAAATTCTGGGTCACGCTGTAATCGATGCCGGCATGTATCGCCCAAGCGAAATTCCATTGGCTGGCGTTGGTGCCGACGCCGTTTCCGGACGTGCCGATGCCGATATCGGTCAAATTGTCGAAGGTGTTCCAAGCGCCGCCAATACCGACGCCGACAAACGGCGTCAGGCAATTCCAGGTGCCGAGATCGACATAGGCATTGGCCAGGAAGATATCCGATTTTATGGAGGCGTTGTATTGGTCGCCGAAAACGCCGCCGCTTTGGTAGATGAGGAAGGCGTTGAACGGTGTTCTTGCCCGATATTCAGCGGTGACATCGACGCGGAACCAGTTGTTGAATTCGTAGCCGACGCCGCCGCCGAAAAAGACTGAGTCGCCCAGCGACGAGTGTGTCGTCAGAACGTCAACGGGATTGTTGGCGGGGTTCGGCTGGAAGATGAAGTCGGCCTGGTTGTTGATGCCCACCCCGATATAACCCCGCAAATACCAAGCGGTCGGCGGTTGCTGGATCACGACGGGCTGATACTGCAGCTGCGGCATGGGCTGCGGCATGTCGGCGGCGAATGCCGTGGTGCTGACCATGACTGCCGCTGCCGTGCCGATAAGACTTTTGACGCTGACCATCGCTTTGACCTTTCCTCAACGGGCCGCGCGCGGAGCGGCACACCGTCTCGAACCGGCGCAAAGTTAGTCAGCAAATGTTTAAGCGGGGCTTAACCTTAACCCTTAACCATGGTTTTTAACGAACGTGCATCCGCGCGCACCGATCCGGTTCCAACCGGACATGTTCGCGGCAATTCGTAAAAAATCCCGGTAAGGATTCGTTAATGGATTTGGAACCGGCCGGCGCCTGCCGATCAGTCCTTTTCCTCGTGAAGCTCGCCGATGTGATGCTGGGCGTAGAGCTCAAGCCCGAGCTTGGCGACGAGATCGAGCTGGGTCTCGAGGAAGTCGATGTGCTCTTCCTCGTCGTGCATCAGCTTCTCGAAAATGTCGCGCGTCACGTAATCGCGCACCGAATGGCAATGGGTGGCGGCTTCTTCGTAGAGCGCCCGCGCCGAGATTTCCGCCGCGAGATCGCAGTCGAGCACTTCCTTCACGTTCTGGCCGATATGGAGCGGATCGAGCACCTGCATATTGGGAAAGCCGTCGAGGAAGATGATGCGATCGACCAGCTTGTCGGCGTGCTGCATCTCCTCGATCGATTCCTTGCGCCATTGCTTGGCAAGCGACATGTAGCCCCAGTTGCCGAGCAGGCGGTAATGCAGCCAATACTGATTGATCGCAGTCAGTTCGTGCCGCAGGGCCTTGTTGAGGTAGTCAAGGACGCCTGGATCGCCTTTCATGATGACACTCCTGCGATTGGCTCTGGTCCTGCCCTGCTTGGGGCCGTGGCTTGATTATAACCATTCTAATCAACGCCGATAGCCCGCGTTCCAAAAACGCGGGGACAGCGACAAGTTGTGATGAGGGTCTTTAAGGGTGCTGGCAGGTGTTCTGGCCGCAGGCCGGCTCAGCAGCGGCCAAGGCTTCATCCATGATGCGCCGGATGGTGCGGGCACAGCGGCCGCACTGAGCGCTGCAGCCCAGGCAATGATAAACTTGGCACGTCGTCCGCGGCGCTTCTTCGCCGTTGGACAGCGTACCGCGCACATCGTGGTCCGTGAGCACGTTGCAGGAACAGACAATCATTGCGAGGAAATGCCCGGCAGCCAATTGGTACTAACTGAAACGATAAATAGCTTGGGCGTTTCCAGGTTGTAAAGAAAAAACCGCTTTTTATAGGGATTCTAAGCTTGTAGCGGGACGCAGACGTTTAGTGCCATCCATGCCAAATCCCGCAACCGCGTCAGAGAGCTAGCACGTTCCGCGACTGGTTTCGGTCACGGACTGCCGGGTGCCGTTTACAGATCGGCGATAATCCTAAAAGAAAAACATGTGGATGAGCGTGTAGCGCGCCCGTTTACGCCGTTGCGGATTCCTCGGAATCCTCATCGTGGCGGCGCCTGCGGGAGCGCAGCCGGCAAATCCGCGAAGGCACACGGCACAGATCGTCGATCAAACCAACAATGCGCTGGCCGCGCGCCAGCGCCCGGTCGAGCGCCGCCATGGTGCGTGCCAGTCCCTGATCGTCGTCCTTGACCCAGGTGCGCAGGACTGATGCGAACATCACCGCCAGGCCTTGCGCGCGCAGCATGCCGCGCGGCCCCGAGGCGCCGATGCCGGCGGCCGTCAGCATCCATTGCTGCGAACGCACTGCGAGGCCGTTGAGCGCAACGGCGAGCGGCGGATTGCGGCCGGCTGAACGCAGCAGCGAGCGGACCGCCTCGCGATGCGGAGCCAGCGTCTCCAGCCGGCGCATCAGCACATCGAACAGCCGCTCGCGCGGCGCCTCTTCTTCCATGTCGCTCAAGTCTTCGGCCAGGACGGCGCGGTCGATCGCCTTGATGTGAGCGGCGAGGATCGCGAGCGTGGACGGAAATTCATCACGAAAACCGGCGAGTGGCACTCCTGCCGCGTCGGCGATCTCCGCCAGGCCGATTTGCTCAATCCGCTTTTCAGCGAGAAGGCTCAGGAACGCCGCGACGATCTTCTCGCGATTGCCGGCCGGAGCTTTGTCGTTGCCCGCGGCCGAGTTCCGCCCGGTACTGCGCGCGGACTTACGAACTGGTTTGCGGGCCGGTTGACGGGCCGGTTGACGGGCCATGGCCTAACTCCTCACTGACTGTCTTGAATGTAGGGCCGCGCTTTGACGGTTCCAAGGCGGCTGAGAACTAGCCGGCAAGCTCGCGCGAGCGCTTGGTCGCCGCGGCAACCGCCTTGGCGAGCAGCGGTTCAAGGCCATTTGGGCCCATCAGGACGCCCAATGCCGCCGCGGTAGTGCCGCCCGGCGACGTCACGTTTTCGCGAAGCGTCGCGGCGTCGAGTTCAGACCGGTGCAGTAATTCTCCCGAGCCGGCGACGGTTTCACGAGCAAGTTTCGCGGCAAGTGCCGGCGGCAGGCCTGCTTCCATCCCGGCTCGCGCAAGCGCTTCGGCGAGCAGGAAGACATAAGCTGGTCCCGACCCCGACACGGCGGTCACGGCATCCATCAGGGCTTCGTCTTCGATCCACTCGACCGTACCGGTCGCCGCCAGGAGCCGATCCGCCAGATCACGCTGCGGGGCGCTGGCGTTACGCGAAACCGCGACCGTGATCCCGCGCCCGATTGCCGCCGGGGTATTCGGCATGGCGCGCACGATCGCGCAGGGATGCGGCAGCGCGCCGGAGAGGAATTGCAGCGTCCGTCCCGCCATGATGGAGACGACGACGGTCGAAGCGGAAACGAGCGGCGCCAGTCCGGGGACGTTCTCCGCCGCCACTTGCGGCTTCAGCGCAATGACGACGGCTGCGACGCCGCGGAGTGTTTTCGGATCCGGATTAAGCCGCAGACCGCGGCCGGCGAGGGCCGAGAGTTGCGGTGACGGTTGCGGTTCAAGCACCGCAACGCTCTTTGGATCGAGGCCGAGCCTGATCCAGCCTTCGAGCAGCGCGCCGCCCATTTTACCGGCGCCGACCAACGCGAGCATGCCGGAGAAGTTGCGCAAGTCCGGACTGTGGTCCGCGGACGACAACGGTCACGCCTCGCCGGCGGTCTCGAACATCGCGGAATCCATCGCTTCGCGTGCGGACTTGCCGGCCCAGATCACGAACTGGAACGCCGGGAAATAGCGTTCACAGGAATCGAGTGCGGTCCCGAGTACGGTCTCGCATTGCCGGTTCGATGCGGCGACACCGCCGGCAAGCACCAGCGCATGGCGGAACATCACGACGCCGTTCTGTGTCCAGACGTCGAAATGGCCGATCCACATTTGCTCGTTGATCGAGGCGATAAGCTTTTGCACTTCGCCGAGGCGCGCTTCCGGAACCTTCATGTCGAAGGCGCAGGCAAGATGCAGCGCCTCGATATCGCTCATCCAGGTGAATGAGACCTGATAGTTGGTCCAGCGCCCGGTGACGACCAGCCCGATCTCGTCTTCGCCGGCGCGCTCGAACGGCCAGTTATTGCCGGCCGCCATGTGCTCGACGACGTCGAGCGGATTGTTTCGCTGATCTCGTACGATTTCGATAAGCGACATGCCGCCTCCACAGTGCCGTTGAGAGTGGAAATGCGCACGCCACAAATGACTTCACCGGTTGCCGTCAGCGGACCGTTGCCGACCGGCAACGATTTGACGCAGGAACAACCGACGCCCGAGGATTGACGGCGGATCGCGAATCAGCCGGCACGTCGACTGAATCATTCTGCCGGAATCTGCGCAAGAGCTACTTCCGCCTCACTTGATGGCACTCATGAAGTGATTTGCGGCCGCGGCACAATCCCGGCCGGGAGTCCGTCCACAGGCGATCCTGCGACAAACTGACTCGGATGGCGGCGCGGGGTGGCTGCGTGAGGTGGCGGCGCTGCGGCGCTTAGTCGAACAGGCTCGACACCGATTCTTCGGCGGCGGTGCGGCTGATCGCTTCGCCGATCAGGGTCGCGATCGACAAGACGCGGATGTTTTTCGATTCGGTGACGGCCGTATTGGGCTGGATCGAGTCGGTAATCACCAGTTCCTTCAGCCGCGAATTGCCGACGCGGGACACCGCGCCGCCCGACAGCACACCGTGGCTGATATAGCCGTAAACTTCCTTGGCGCCCTTTTCGAGGAGGGCGTCGGCGGCGTTCACCAATGTGCCGCCGGAGTCTACGATGTCGTCGACCAGGATGCAGATGCCGCCGCCGACCTCGCCGATGACATTGGCGACTTCCGATTCTCCCGGCCGTTCCCGCCGTTTGTCGACGATCGCGAGCGGGGCGTTGATGCGCTTGGCAAGACCGCGCGCGCGAACCACGCCGCCGACGTCGGGCGAAACCACGATCACCTTGGCGAGATCGAAGCGCTGCCTGATGTCCCGCATAATCACCGGCGCGGCGAAGAGATTGTCGGTCGGGATGTCGAAGAAACCCTGGATCTGCCCGGCGTGCAGATCGAGCGTCATCACGCGGTCGACGCCGGCGCGCGTGATGAGGTTGGCGACGAGCTTGGCGGAGATCGGCGTGCGCGGGCCGACCTTACGATCCTGCCTGGCATAGCCGAAATAGGGGATCACGGCGGTGATGCGCCGCGCTGACGCCCGCCGCAGCGCGTCGATGATGATCAGCAATTCCATCAAATGGTCGTTTGCCGGGTAGGACGTCGATTGAATCACGAAGACGTCCGCGCCGCGGACGTTTTCCTGGATTTCGACGAAGACTTCCATGTCGGCAAAGCGGCGCACGATCGCCTTGGTCAGCGGCGTGCCGAGGTGGCTGCCGATGGCTTCGGCCAGCGCAGGATTGGAATTGCCGGCGACGAGCTTGATCGCTCCGTTCTTGCCCGCCATTCCCGCTCTCCCGCGCGCGTCCGCGCCTGGAGCATGATCCGGTGCGATTTAAGGATCACGCTCAACAAAAGCCAAGTTTTGATACAAGCCGCTCAGCGGACTGGCAATATGAATCGCGGCCTATCCCCGGAGGATTTCCCGCTGCAATCCCAATGAGTTTCCGCAGGCGTCGCGAGCAATGCGGCGGCGCGTCAGTCGACCAATGCAATGGCGTTGACGTGCCGGCCGTAGTCAGCCTCGGCGCGATGCGTAGTGCGGCGATAGCTGAAGAACCGGGACGGATCGGCGTAGGTGCAAAGGCCGAGATCCTCGACCTCTCCGACGCCGGCACGCTTGAGCCGCTCCGCGACATAGCCGCCAAGGTCGAGCAGGGCATGGCCTTCTCGCGAAGCGGGCGCGAAGAAGCGGCTGCTGGCCCGGTCCTCAGCGGCAAAACGCACCATCAGGTCGGGGCCGACTTCGTAACTGGCCTGCCGGATCATCGGACCGATCGCGGCGCGGATATGGGCGCGTGCGGCGCCGAGCCGTTCCATGGCCTCGACCGTGGCCTCGATGACGCCGGTGAGAGCGCCGCGCCAGCCGGCATGCGCGGCGCCGATGACCCCCGCCTGCGGATCGGCGAAGAGGATGGGACCGCAATCGGCGGTGGTCACGCCGACGGCGAGCGCGCGCATCCGGGTGACGATGGCATCTGCGCGCGGGCGCGTTTCGGCCGTCCACGGCGCTTCGGCGACGACGACGTTCGGCGAATGAATCTGATAGGCGGTCAGGAATCGTTCCGGTGCGACGCCCATCGCCGAGGCCATGCGTGCGCGATTCTCCGCAACATGCCCAGTATCGTCGCGCGAGCCCGTGCCGCCGTTGAGGCTCGCATAAAGTCCTACCGATACGCCGCCGTCCCGCGTGAAGAACGCATGGCGGATGCCGGTCACCGCAAGGGAGGAAGCTTCGATCTTCACGGTTGCTCCTCAAAGCCCGGCAGGGGACCGAGCGCGGGAGCGGCAATGGCGATCGCCTTGAACAATTCGCCCATGCCGCGCGCGCCCTCCGCCATGAGCCGGGAATAGGCAATCTCGATGTCGGCAGCCTTGTCGCGCGGCGCGCTCGCCTTCAGCGCGGCAGCGCGCCGCTCGATGCCGAGCCGCAAAAACAGGTCGCGCTGGCGAATGGGACCGTGAATGCACGCGCCCATGCTTTCGGCGCATTGCGCCAGCGCCTCGAAATCGACATGCGCGGTCAGGTCGGCTTTGCCCGGTGCGCGCAGCGGATCGGTGAAGGAATGTCCGGCGACCGCCTGAAGCGTGTCGCCCAGCCCGTATTGGGCATGCCCATAATCGATGATCAATGCGGCGCCCTCGCTCGCGCATGCGCCGGCCGAGTTCGAGCGCGATATCGTCGGCGCGCCACTCGTAGATCGATCCGGCGGGAGCCTGGCGTAATCCACGCGGCATCGATGTTTCGAAAAACGGCAACGGATCGCGCGCGGTGCCGATGACAAAGTTGCCTTCCGGCGCGACCTCGATGACGCGTTCGTGCCAGCCGTCGGCTTGTTTGACGGCCTGACGCACCGGCAATGCGTCGATGAACTCGTTGGCGACGATGATGGTCGGACCGGCAGGTACCTCATCGAGCTTGTCATGCCACAGGATCTGGATGTCGACCTGTTCAAGCCGGCGCTCCTGAATCTGCCGCAATGCCGGACTGACCTCGACCAGATGCAGAACGGCCGCCTCGCGGAAACCATCCACGACTTTCGCGGCCCGCAAGGCGTCGTGCATCAGCGTGCCGCGCCCGGGGCCAAGTTCGACGAGCCGGATATTCTCCGGCGCGTTCATCTGACGCCAGACGGATGCCATCCACAAGCCGATCAGTTCGCCGAACATCTGGCTGATCTCGGGCGAGGTGACGAAGTCGCCGCCGGAACCCAGCGGATCGCGATTGATGTAGTAGCCGTGTTGCGGATGTGTCAGGCAGAGCCGCATATATTCGCCAAGCGGCATCGGTCCGGCGACGGCAATTAGACGCCGGATCTCGCTCTCCAGCGGAGAATACGCGTCAGCCATTTTTCCCGGCAGGTTTTGCCGCCGCGGGTGCGCGGGTCAGGGCGATGGCGAGTACGGCGATGCCGGCCAGTATCAGCGGAATGCAGAGCAACATTCCCATCGTCAATCCGCCCCACAGGAAACCGAGCTGCACGTCAGGCTCGCGGAACATTTCGCAGGTGATGCGCGCAACGCCATAACCGATTGCGAAAATCCCGGTTACGACGCCGGGCCGCTTCAGCGCGCCACTGCGGACCAGCAAGCCGAGCACGATAAACAGGACGACGCCTTCCAGTGCCGCCTCGTAGAGCTGGCTCGGATGCCGCGGCAACGGTCCGCCGTGGGGAAAAATCATGGCCCATGGAACGTCGGTCGGGCGGCCCCATAATTCGCCGTTGATGAAATTGGCGATGCGGCCAAGAAACAGGCCGATCGGCGCGACTGCTGTGGTTACGTCACCAAGCGACAGCATCGGAATGTGCCGGCGCAGCGAAAACAGGACGACGGCGACGATGCAGCCCGAAACACCGCCATGAAACGACATGCCGCCGTTCCAGAGTTGAACGATCTCCAGCGGATGCGAAGAGAAATACGGAAGATTGTAGAACAGCACGTAGCCGATGCGGCCACCGAGGATGATGCCGAGCGTGATCCAGATCACGAAGTCGTCGAAATCAAGGACGGTGAAAGGCGCGGGGCCGCCCCACAGGCGTTCCGAGGCGATGATGGCGCGCGCGTAAAACCAGCCGGCGATAATGCCGACGATATAGGCCAGCGCGTACCAGCGTACGGCGAATGGCCCGACCGAAAACAGAACGGGGTTGATTGCGGGGAAGGGAATGATCGGCAAAACGAGCATGGATACGTTTACCTCGCGGCGCCGGCCCCCTTGCGGCTGCGCCGCACCATCGCCATTGTCTTTGCGCATAGCAAGCACCCGGCAAAGAGTTTCGCCGGCGAGCTTCGGAGGCGGCAATGGTGCAGACGACAAACAGGTTTTTCGATGAAGTCGGCCGGCTCATGAATGACGCCGCCGGTGTTGCCCAGGGCGTGCGCCGGGAGTTCGAGACGCTGTTCCGCACCCAGGCGGAACGCTTTTTGCGCGACCTCGATGTGGTCAAGCGCGAGGAGTTCGAAGCGGTCAAAGATATGGCGCGCATCGCGCGCGAGGAAAACGAGGCATTGAAGGCGCGTGTGGCCGCGCTCGAAGCCGCGCTTGCCCGCACCGGGACGCGGCCCGGCGACGCATCCGGAGCCTGATAGACCGGGCGCGGTCCGGGGGCCGGGCATGCCCCGAATAAATGTCTTCGGCGCTTGCGGGCTTAATTCCCGGGGCTTCTTGTTTTCAACGACATGTTGTTTTTAGCGACTTGCGCCGCTATAAGCGCGGCGTCCGCGGCTGCTACAGCACCCTTGGAGGCCTGCTGCGGAATTTCCCTTTAATTTCAAGTCTTAAGACGAGGACATCCTATGGCGACCGTCAATCAGATCAAGGCGACGGCGCGTTCGCGGGCAGGCAAGGGGGCCGCCCGGGCCGTGCGTCGCGAGGGCCGAGTGCCTGGAATCATCTACGGTGACGGCAAGCCGCCGATGCCGATTTCTCTCGATTACGCGGATCTGCGCCAGCGCATCTATGCCGGCCACTTCCTGACGACGATTCATGACGTCGAGATCGACGGCGTGAAACATCGCGTCATTCCCCGCGACTTCCAGCTCGACGCGATCCGCGACCTGCCGCTGCATGTCGATTTCATGCGGCTCGGCGAGGGCGCGACGATCCGCGTCAATATTCCAATTCACGTGCGCAATGCCGACCAGTCGCCGGGCGTCAAACGCGGCGGCACGGTTTCGATTGTGACGCACACCGTCGCGGTGCGGTGCCGTGCCGATGCGATCCCGGCCGGCATCGAGGTCGACATCAGCGAGCTCGAGATCAACCACTCAAGGCATCTGAGCGATATCACGTTGCCGGAAGGCGTCCGGTCCGTGGTGGGCCGCGACATCACGCTGGTTACGGTGGTGCCGCCATCGGGCTACGCGGAAGAAATGAAGGCCGCCGCGGAAGCTGCCGTTGCCGCAGCAGCCGCTGCCGCCGCCGCCGCCGCCGCAGGCACACCGGCCGAGGGCGCGGCGCCTGGCGCCGCTCCGGGCGCGGCGCCTGGTGCAGCCCCTGGTGCCGCACCGGCTGGCGGTGCAGCAGCGGCTGACAAGAAGTGAGGTAGCTCTTCGCAGGACGACGCTGATGCTGCTCCTGGTCGGTCTAGGAAATCCGGGAGAGGGTTATGCCGGCAACCGGCACAACATCGGCTTCATGGTTGTCCAGGAAATCGCCAAGCGCCACGGCATCGCGCCGTGGCGCCGGCGTTTTCAGGGTATCGCGACCGAAGGGCCGATTGCGGGCGTGCGCTCGCTTCTCCTGTTGCCCGGCACCTACATGAATGAATCAGGGCGTGCGGTCGCCGAAGCCGCGCATTTCTACAAAGTACCGCTGTCCGACATTATGGTGTTCCACGACGAAATCGACCTGCCGCCCGGGAAGCTCAGAGTCAAAACCGGTGGCGGCATTGCCGGCCATAATGGATTGCGCTCGATCTCGGAGAATATCGGCAACGACTACCGGCGCGCCCGCATCGGCGTCGGCCATCCCGGCAACAAGGATTTGGTGCAGCATCATGTCTTAAGCGATTTCGCCAAGAGCGAGCGTGGCTGGGTCGAGGCGCTGACGGCCATCATGGCCGACTATGCCGAACTCATCGCTCGTGGCGAGGACGCGAGCTTTCAGAACAAGGTTCACCTCGCCATGCTCGCGAAGGGATTCGGCGATCAGCGCGACGAAAACAACGGCGATCATGAAAGCAAGTGAATTGCCGGCAAGCAGGAAATTTTCACAGGTAGAAACTAGATGGGCTTTAAATGCGGCATCGTCGGCCTGCCGAATGTCGGCAAGTCGACCCTCTTCAATGCGCTGACCGAAACCGCGGCGGCGCAGGCGGCGAATTATCCCTTCTGCACCATCGAACCGAATGTCGGGGAGGTCGCGGTACCCGATCGTCGCCTCGATACGCTCGCGACACTCGCCAAATCGGTGCAGATCGTGCCGACGCGGCTCACCTTTGTCGATATCGCGGGCCTCGTCCGCGGCGCGTCGAAAGGCGAGGGGCTCGGCAACCAGTTCCTCGGCAATATCCGCGAGGTCGATGCGGTTGCGCATGTCGTGCGGTGCTTCGAGGATACCGACGTGACCCACGTCGAGGGCCGTATCGATCCGGTCGCCGATATTGAAACCGTCGAGACCGAGTTGATGCTCGCTGACCTGGACAGTTTGGAGCGGCGCGTTGACGGCCTGGGAAAGAAAGCGAAGGGCGGCGACAAGGAGGCGAAGGAAGCGCTCGACCTGATCAATCGCGCGCTCGCGCTGTTGCGCGACGGCAAGCCGGCGCGCCTGACCGAACGCAAGCCCGAAGAGGAGAAGGTTTTTCATTCGCTGGGGCTTTTGACATCGATTCCGGTGCTCTACGTCTGCAACGTCGATGAGAACGCCGCGGCGAGCGGCAATGCGTTCTCGCAGAAAGTCGAAGCCAAAGCGAAAGCGGAAGGCGCGGCCGCCGTCGTCATTTCAGCCAAGATCGAATCGGAAATCGCGGTGTTGTCGCGCGACGAGCGTGAAGATTATCTCGGCGCAGTCGGCCTCAAGGAGGCCGGCCTCGATCGCCTGATTGCCGCCGGCTATGCGCTTCTTCAGCTCGTGACATTTTTCACTGCCGGGCCGAAGGAGGCGCGTGCCTGGACGGTAACGCGAGGCGCCAAGGCGCCGCAGGCGGCTGGCGTCATCCACACCGATTTCGAGCACGGCTTCATCCGCGCCGAGACCATCGCCTATGACGATTATGTCGCCTGCGGCGGCGAAGCGGGCGCGCGCGATGCCGGCAAGCTGCGGCTCGAAGGCAAGGACTATGTCGTGCAGGACGGCGACGTCATGCACTTCCGGTTCGCGACATAACGGCAGGCGATTGCGGGCCGGGAGCGGCGACGGACTATTGGCCTCTGAGGCCCGCGCCTTGATTCCTGATCGCGCCAAGATGTTCGTTGATGCGGAATACGATGAGCACGAATTCCGCGATGATGCGCGCCACGATCACGCCCATGCCGATGCCGAGCACGCTGACGATCAGCATGATCATGCCGACGAACGGATTGTAGGCCATGGTGGTCAGGGCGCTGACCGCGCCGGCAAACCCGAGCAGAATGGAAATCACGACGGCAAGCCAGTAGAAAACCTTGATCACCGTGGGCGTTACGAATCGCTCCCACTGGAACAAATCACCGAGGCCGAACATTCAGCCCTCCTCAATCTGAGACGCGCGTGATTCCCATTTCCGGCGGCAGACTGCACTTCGCGATTGCAGCGGTCAATCGAGCTTGAAACGTCCGTTCGGCTCGAATACGGCCTGATTTCTCGTTTGATTGCTATCCCGACCTAAAACCTGCTTCCACTTCCCAAAACCGTGTTCTAGGGATTTACAGCAAGAGTTCCGTGGATTTGAAATGCGCAGGCTTCATTGGGACAATTTGACGGCGCTGGCGCCGCAAATGTCGAGCGAGCAGCGGCGGGCGGCCGCGGTCGCAGCTTCCGCGCATGCGCTGCACGACGGCTATACCGATCTCATCTACATCATGCTGCCGATATGGCAGGCGGAGTTCGGGCTGACCTATGCGGCGCTCGGGGCGCTCCGCAGCGTGTTCGTCGGCGCAATGGCTTCCTTGCAGATTCCCGCCGGCTTGCTGTCGGAGCGGGTCGGCGCCGGAATCGTCCTCGCGCTTGGCACCGCACTGGCGGGGCTCGGTTATTGCTTTGCCGGGCTGAGCACCGGCTTTGTCATGTTGCTTTGCGCGCTCTTGATCAGCGGCATTGGCGCGAGCACGCAACATCCGATTGCCTCGGCGCTGGTCGCCCGCGCTTTCGCCGGGCCGCGTTCGCTCAAGGCGCTCGGCACTTACAACTTCGCCGGTGACATCGGCAAGATGACGCTGCCGGCGACGCTGTCGCTGATGCTCTTGCTGATGGCCTGGCGCCCGGCCCTGGCGATCCTCGGCTGTCTCGGCGTTGCGCTTGCATTTGCGATCTTTTTCGCCACTCCGCGATTTCAACACGAGTCTGCCGCCGCAGCGCCGGCCGGCGCGAAAAAGATTGTCGGCGGCAAGCGCGTGCCGTTCGGTTTCCCATTGCTCTTGAGCATAGGCATCGTCGACAGCGCGACACGCATGGGCTTTTTGCTGTTTCTCCCTTTCGTGCTGAAGGACAAGGGGGCGACCGTGCAAACCGTCGGCCTGGCGCTGACGCTTGTTTTCGCCGGCGGCGCGGCCGGCAAGCTCGCCTGCGCCTTTATCGGCGCCCGCATCGGAGCGATCGGAACGGTCTGGCTGACTGAAGGACTCACGGCTGTGGGTATTCTCGCGCTGATTCCGTTGCCGCTCGACGCCGCATTGATATTGTTGCCGCTGATTGGCGTCGCTCTTAATGGCACGTCGTCGGTGATTTACGGCTCCGTGCCCGATCTGTTCGAGCCTCAACGGCGGACCCGCGCGCTGAGCATTTTCTATACCGGCACGATCGGTTCCGGCGCGATTGCGCCGGTTCTGTTCGGCCGTGTCGGTGACGCGCTCGGCGTATGGCCCGCTTTGATCATTGTGGCGGCATTCGTGCTGCTTACGTTGCCGCTCGCGGCGCTTCTGCGTGGCGCGCTTGCGCGCGGAAACGGTTCCGGCGCGGCGTGAGCGCGTCATTTTTGCGGCGGCGGAACATTGTTCGCCCGCGATGATCCTATCCACGCTCTTTGCAATCTGAATCGTTGCAATTCTCTGCAATTGCCGGCGATCAGGAACGCGCAACGCGGATGGGCGTTAGGCTGATGCCTCGGCCCGGTGTCTCAAAGCCTTTGCCCGGGACGGCATATGCACATGGAGTACGCCATGAGAGTTCCAGTCTCTTCTACCGCGCTTGGTCTGGCGCTTGTTGCCGCCGCGACTGTTGCGCATGCACAGACCATCATCACACAGCCCTCGATTACCGTACCGGCGACAGCCGTCGTGCAGCCGGTACAAACGGTGCAAACAACGGAAACTGTCCGGACCGTGCGTCCCGCCACCTCGCGGAGGCCTCGGCAGATCGTGACGACACGGACGATCACGCGGCAAATTGTGCCGGCGCCGGCCATCGTCGCACGGACCATCCCGGCCACGCCGCAGCCGCTTTATGATGAAGTCGCACCGGCGCCGGTCACGGCCAGCGCGGACTACGATTATTCGCGGCCGCTCTATGACTCCGTCGTACCGCCGGTCGCTCCGGCCCCGCTCGCGGGCGCGACGGCGGTCGGCGAATACACAATGGTTCCGACCTATCGTTACGTCTATGAGCCCGACCGCATCCTCGTGATCGATCCGGCAACCGGCGTCACGGTGCAGGCCATCCCTCGCTAACGCCTAGGAAACCGGCAGAACGCCTATTGCTCGCGCGCCGCAGTGGCGCGCGAGTTGGCGTCGCTAATGTTTTGCCTAAGACGGAGCACCGCACGTCGGGATGATCGTGTGTGTCTTGAGTGTGTCTTGCCGGTTCCATGCGTTCACGTGTTATAGTCAGCGCGGTCGTTTGATGGAGCCAGCCATGATTCTCCCCCCGGTATTGATCCTCGGTGCGCATCTGATCATGCCGGTCGCTGACAGTGTGCCGGACCTTAATGTCGATCAGGTCTGCCAGGGCATCGCCCAACAGGGCGGCGTTTCCTTCCACGACAACGACGTTGCCGAGGAGAAAAAGAATTGCCTCGATAGCGAGCAGGCTACGCGCGACCAATTGTCCAAAGAATGGCCGGGCTTTGCGGCTCCGGACAAAACCGCCTGCACGAACGAAGCCCGCATGGGCGGCAAATCCAGCTACACCGAGTTGCTGACCTGTCTCGAAATGGCGCGCGACGTGCGCGCCATGAACACTGATCAAGCGAATGGTGGATCGAAGACACCGGCGGGGGCGAACGCGGTGCCGGCTGCGGTAAAGCCGAAGCCCTGAAACCTGCTAGTAGCCGATCAGAATTTCGCTGACGGTTGGCTTGGTGGCGCGAACTTCGGGGTCATCGGAGCTGTAAATCTTGTCGGGCGACAAGGCGATGACGGCATCCGGCGCGACTTTCGGGCCGGCGCGCATGCTCAGTCCCGATTTGCAGCCGCCGGGGAGGGATGCGAGCGCTCCGCCATCCCAGTCGCTCACTGATGCATTGCCGTCCTTGTCATAACCTTTGATCTTGAACGGCTTGTGATTGAGCTTCTCAAGTTGTCCGAGATCGAGGCCGAGATGCATGCCGTCCGGCCCGCTCCATGTCGATTTGCCGTTGATCAAAATGAGATAGGTGCCGGTGCGATTTCCCGGATTGGACCACCACACTTCAAGCCGCTTTTTAGGGTCCTTCGGGTAGACGATCGTGGCCGCGACTTTGCTTCCCGCTACGTCTTCTTCCGTGAAGACCACGTTCCGCGAATCGAAGGCCACGGCAAGTGCGAGCATGCCTGAGTCTTTCGCGAACGGGCCGCTGCACGCGACCACGGTGTGCGACGGAGCCACGGCCGCAATCCGTGTTTTCGGCGCCGGCGCGGCAGCGGCGGCAGGATCCGCCGCGGCAGCGCTGACCGCCGGGCGCGTCGGCTTGCGCGGCGCGCTGGTTGGTTCGGATACCGCAGCCGGCACCGGCTGCTTCATTTGCGACGGTGCGAGCTGGTCATCTGCGTCGAGATCGGGATTGGACGGTGACGCCTGAGCAGTAGATCGTGCGTGGCTTTGCTGTGCCGCCAGTGGGCCGGCGGCCAGTGCCATCGCCGCGGCAAATGCCACGCTGCCAATCCAACCATCACGCATTACCGCCTCCCTTCCCGTGCCGCGGCAGCATAGCATGCCCGGCGCAATGACCCGCCGCAGTTATTTTTCGCGATTGTGGCAGCTTTAACGGCTTTGAGGGTGGTGGAGCCAGGCGGGATCGAACCGCCGACCTCCTGCATGCCATGCAGGCGCTCTCCCAGCTGAGCTATGGCCCCATTAGGGATCAGATCGGGAGATAATATCAGCCTTCCTCTTCGGTTTCGATGTCGCCGCCGATGATGTCGGTAACGTCGGCATCTTCTTCGTCTTGTTCCTCGATGAAAGTGTCGTCGTCGGCGGTTTCACCGATCTCGACCTCTTCCTCTTCGATCTCCGGCTCGCCCGGGGCCGCGGGCTTCTTGGCGCCTGACGCCTCGGCATCGGCCTCTTCGAGCGAAACGGTCTCGACCTCCTGCGGCTCGGCTACGACGACCTCCTCGGCGGGCGCCGGGCGCGGTGCGACCGGAACTGGCTCCGGCCGCACAGGCCGGGTTACGACGGGGGCGACCACATAGACAGCTTCGCATTTCGGGCAGTGGATCGGATCTTTGTTCAAATCGTAGAACTTGGCGCCGCAGTTGGCGCAGAGCCTCTTGGTGCCCAGTTCGAGTTTGGCCACGGTCAGATCCTTTGCAATTCGGGTGCTTCACTTGGCTAGTCGTAGCGCGGCTGTCAATAGTCGATCGGCCGCATTTGGCGGCAGGAAAACGACAGGATGACGCGCTGCGGCGCCCCGTGATAGACGGCCCACGTAAGCCCTTTGAGCCAGAATTTGCCCGGACCAAATCCCTGATGCCTGCCAATCCCGCCCCGCTGACCGCCCGCCGCAACGGCCCATTGGCCGGCCGCGCCCGCGTGCCGGGCGACAAATCGATATCGATTCGGGCCATCCTTCTCGGCGCTCTTGCGGTCGGCGAGACCAGGATCGACGGCATGCTTGAGGGGGAAGACGTCCTCAATACCGCAAATGCGCTACGGGCCCTTGGCGCTCGCATCGAGCGAACCGGCGAACGGCAATGGCGCGTCCACGGGGTGGGCGTCGGCGGCTTTGCCGAACCGGCGTCTGCCCTCGATTTCGGCAATTCAGGAACCGGTTGCCGGCTCACGCTCGGCGCGGTCGCCGGTTGCCCGATCACGGCGACGTTTGACGGCGATGCCTCGCTGCGCAGCCGGCCGATGCGCCGGGTGCTCGATCCGCTGGAGCGGATCGGCGCGCGCGCGCTCGCCTCGGCGGAAGGCCGCCTGCCGCTCACGCTCGCCGGCGCACGCGATCCGATGCCGATCGTGTTCAAGCTGCCGGTTCCGTCGGCGCAATTGAAATCTGCGACGCTGTTGGCCGGGCTTTCCGCACCCGGCGAAACCGTCGTGATCGAAGCCGAAGCGACGCGCGATCACACCGAAAAGATGCTCAGGCATTTCGGCGCCGATGTCAGGGTCGAAGCAGAAGGACATGGCCGCCGTATTACGCTCACCGGACAGCCTGAACTCATGCCGCGGCCGATTTCAGTGCCCGCCGACCCGTCCTCGGCGGCGTTTCCGCTGATCGCGGCGCTCCTGGTACCGGGGTCGGACGTGATCCTGCCGGGGGTCATGATGAATCCGCTGCGCACCGGACTGATCGCGACCCTTGGCGAAATGGGTGCGTCGATCGAGCGCCTTGATGAACGTGTCGAGGGCGGCGAGGACGTCGCCGACCTCCGCGTTCGCGGCAGCAGCCTGCGCGGCGTCGAGGTCCCGGCCTCACGCGCGCCGTCCATGATCGACGAATATCCCGTGCTTGCGGTCGCCGCCGCATTTGCCGAGGGCACGACCGTGATGCGCGGGCTCAAGGAACTGCGGGTCAAGGAATCCGACCGCCTTGCGGCTACCGCCGCACTGCTGCGCGGCAACGGGGTTGCTGCCGATATCGAAGGCGACGACCTCATCGTCCACGGTGCCGCTTGCGCCCCCGGCGGCGGCACGGTCACGACCCACATGGATCATCGCATTGCCATGGCGGCCATCGTTCTCGGTCTTGCCAGCGAAAAGCCGGTGCAGATCGACGATGGCACTTTCATTGCAACGAGTTTTCCGGGCTTCGTGGAATTAATGCGGTCGTTGGGCGCGGAATTGTCATGATCATTGCCATCGACGGACCCGCCGCCTCGGGGAAGGGCACGATCGCGCGGCAAATTGCGGCAGTCTATGGCCTGCATCATCTCGACACCGGGCTTCTGTACCGGGCCGTGGCCAAGGCCATGCTCGATGCCGGACATTCGCCCGACGACGCCGAGCGCGCCACCGCGGCCGCCGTGCGGCTCGATCCGACCAAATTCGAGGACAACGCCCTGAAATTGCAGGTCATCACCGAGGCCGCCTCGGTCGTCGCCGCCATCCCGCAGGTGCGGCAGGCTCTGATCAATTATCAGCGCGAGTTCGCGACACGGCCGCCCGGCGCGGTGCTGGACGGCCGCGATATCGGCACCGTGATCGCGCCCGGCGCCGACGTAAAACTGTTCGTCGTCGCGAGCCCGGAGGTGCGGGCCTCCCGGCGTACGCATGAACTGCGGGGGCGGGGCGAAACCGCTGACGAGCAGGAGGTATTGGCCGACCTCCTGCGCCGGGACGAGCGCGATTCGCGGCGGACCGCCGCCCCCCTGAAAGCCGCCCCGGACGCGCACTTGCTCGATACCACGCATTTGGGTATAGACGCGGCGTTCCGGGCCGCCGTCGATATCATCGAGGCCGTTCGAGCGGGCCGAAAGCGCCGTTGACAGCGCTTTCGTCATTGGAGGTAAAGCCCGTTCACTGCTTCGTTAGCCGGCGCCAAAAGTTTCGTCCGGAATACAAGCTTCGTCCCGAACGTATGGCCTTGGCCCCAACCGCCGGTTTTGCCGGTGGCCGCCGCACATTTGGGATCATTTCAATTCGAGGGGTTAGGAGTGTTTATGGCTCAAGCTGCCGCTCAAAGTGTGTCCGACACGCCGACGCGTGAGGATTTCGCCAAGCTGATCGATGAATCGTTCAGCGACGGTCATGTACAGGAAGGTTCCGTCGTCAAAGGCACGGTTGTCGCCATCGAGCGCGACATGGCTGTCATCGATGTGGGCCTCAAGACCGAAGGCCGCGTCGCGATGCGCGAGTTTGCCGGGCCCGGCCGCGGCTCCGAAATCAAGGTCGGCGACACCGTCGAGGTTTATCTCGACCGCGTCGAGAATGCGCTCGGCGAAGCGGTGCTGTCGCGCGACAAGGCGCGGCGCGAGGAAAGCTGGGGCAAGCTCGAAAAGGCGTTCCAGAATAACGAAAAGGTGCAGGGCACCATCTTCAATCAGGTCAAGGGCGGCTTCACCGTCGATCTCGACGGCGCTGTCGCCTTCCTGCCGCGCTCGCAGGTCGACATCCGGCCGATCCGCGATGTCTCGCCGCTGATGAACAATCTGCAGCCGTTCCAGATCCTCAAGATGGATCGCCGCCGCGGCAATATCGTCGTCTCGCGACGCACCGTGCTGGAAGAGACTCGCGCCGAGCAGCGTCAGGAACTGGTGCAAAACCTCGAAGAAGGTCAGGTCATCGACGGCGTGGTCAAGAACATCACCGACTACGGTGCGTTCGTGGATCTCGGCGGCATCGACGGCCTCTTGCACGTCACCGACATCGCCTGGCGGCGCGTCAATCATCCGTCCGAGGTTCTCAACATCGGCCAGCAGGTCAAGGTCAAGATCATCAAGATCAACCACGAGACCCACCGCATCTCGCTCGGCATGAAGCAACTGCTCGACGATCCGTGGCAGGGCATCGAGGCGAAATATCCGGTCGGTACGCGTTTCAAGGGCCGCGTGACCAACATCACCGACTACGGCGCGTTCGTCGAACTCGAGCCCGGCATCGAGGGTCTGATCCACGTTTCGGAAATGTCGTGGACCAAAAAGAACGTCCATCCCGGAAAGATCGTGTCGACCTCCCAGGAGGTCGAAGTGCAGGTGCTTGAAGTCGATCCGGTCAAGCGCCGCATCTCGCTCGGCCTCAAGCAGACCATGCGCAATCCGTGGGAGGTGTTTGTCGAGAAATATCCCGCGGGCTCCGTGGTCGAAGGCGAGGTCAAGAACAAGACCGAATTCGGCCTGTTCCTCGGCCTCGACGGCGACGTCGACGGCATGGTGCACCTGTCCGACCTCGACTGGAAACGTCCCGGCGAGCAGGTCATCGAGGAATACAAGAAGGGCGACAAGGTCAGCGCCCAGGTGCTCGACGTGGACGTCGAGAAAGAGCGCATTTCGCTCGGCATCAAGCAGCTTTCGGAGGGCAGCGCGCCCGCCGAGGAGCCGGCCGCCGGCGGCGAACTCAAGAAGGGCGCCGTCGTCACCGGCGAAGTCACCGAGGTGAAGGAAGGCGGCATCGACGTGAAGATCGTCGGCACCGATTTCGTGGCCTTCATCAAGCGTTCGGAGCTTGCGCGCGACCGTTCCGAGCAGCGTCCGGACCGTTTTGCCGTCGGCCAGAAAGTCGACGCCCGGGTGACGCAGTTCGACCGGCGTTCTCGCCGGGTTGCGGTCTCCATCAAGGCGCTCGAAGTCGCCGAGGAGAAGGAAGCGATCGCCCAATACGGGTCTTCGGATTCCGGCGCGACGCTGGGCGACATCCTCGGCACTGCGCTCAAGCGCAAGGGCGAGGAAAGCGAAGACGGCGAGAAGGAAGAAACTGAGGAGTGACGCGTCCGGGAAAAGGGCAAGAGGGGCGAGGCCAAAGGAAATAGACCATGTCGCTTGATGCCGACCTGATCGTCGACCGCCGCCGTTTGCGGCGTAAGCTCACGTTCTGGCGCGTCGCCGCAATCCTCTTGTTCGTCATTGGCATCGCCGGAGTAGCAGCGCTGACCAGCCAGCGGATGGGCTTCCTGGGCGTCCGTCCCTACATCGCCCGGGTGACGATTTCCGGATTGATCCGGGGCGATCAGAACCGGGTTGAGCAGCTCGACAAGCTTGCCAAGTCCTCGATGTCGCGCGCCGTGATTGTCCATGTCGACAGCCCCGGCGGCACCACGGCAGGCTCGGAACAGCTCTTCGACTCGCTGTCGCGCATACGCGAGGCCAAGCCGCTCGTGATCGTCGTCGACAGCATGGCGGCGTCCGGGGGCTACATCACGGCGATCGCCGGCGACCATATCGTCGCGCAGCAGACTTCTCTCGTCGGTTCGATCGGCGTCCTTTTCCAGTTTCCCAACGTGACCGACCTCCTCGACAAGATCGGGGTGAAGGTCGAATCGGTCAAATCGACCCCGCTGAAGGCGGCGCCGGACGGTTTTGAGCCGACCAGCCCCGAAGCCCGCGCGGCGCTTAATTCGATCATCCAGGACTCATACGCCTGGTTCAAAGGCATCGTGCAGGACCGCCGGCATCTCTCCGACAGCGAGTTGCAGACCGCTTCGGACGGCCGGGTCTTTACCGGCCATCAGGCCATCGATCTCAAGCTGATCGACGAGCTTGGCGACGAGCGGACGGCGCTGGCCTGGCTTGTCAAGGCGAAGAACGTCGATACCAAGCTCCCGGTGCGCGACTATAACCTGCAGGGCCGTTTCAGCGACCTGCCGTTCCTGCACGCCGCGATGCTGGCGGCCCTCGATGCGGTGGGCCTCAACGCGCTTGCCCAGCGGCTTGGCGGCTGGGGCGCGGTTGACGCGATGGAACGTTTCAATCTTGACGGTCTATTGGCCCTTTGGCACCCTGCCAGCGCGAACTGAGCGGCGGCGTATTTTGCTTCAACCCGCCGTTATGTAATCCGGAAGCGGCGTTCGCGGGCGAACCAAGGGCGGCGGGCATGATCAAGTCGGAACTGGTTCAACGTATTTCCGCGCAGAATCCCCACCTTTATCAGCGCGACGTCGAAAACATCGTCAACGCCATACTCGGCGAGATCATCGCGGCGATGGCACGTGGCGACCGCGTGGAATTGCGCGGTTTTGGAGCCTTTTCGGTGAAACAGCGCCCGGCGCGCACCGGGCGCAATCCGCGCACCGGCGCCCATGTCGCCGTCGATCAGAAGTGCGTGCCCTTCTTCAAGACCGGCAAGGAAATGCGCGAGCGGCTCAATCGCCCGGGCGAAGGTTGAGCACGGATCCTCGATCCGCAGGCAGCGTTTTCCGCCGGATCGCCGCGGCGCTGATCCTCGTGCCGCTGGCTGTCGTCATCGTCGCCTTCGCGGTGGCCAACCGGCAGGTCGTGACGATCTCGCTCGATCCGTTCGGTTCGGATCATCCCGCTGCATCGCTGACACTGCCGTTGTTCGCGCTTGTCATCGTGCTTTTGATCCTGGGCGTCGTGATCGGCGGCATCGCGGCCTGGCTGCGGCAGGGCAAATGGCGCCGGACCGCGCGGCGGCTCGAACGCGAGGCCGGCGAGCTCCGGAGCCAAATCGATCAGTTCAAGCGCGCCGCGAGCGCCGTTCCGGTGCGGATTCCGGACGCGATCGATCCGCCCGACCGGTTGCAGCTCAGGCCGCCATTGCACTGAGGCGCCGCTCGCCCTTGCAAGACAAAGCGCCCGTTGCGATGTAGAACGGCTGCGGCTTTGGCAGCCGCTCGACTGGGTAAGTTTATGACTTTGCTCGTAAAAATCTGCGGCCTTTCGGCTCCCGAGGCCCTCGATGTGGCGCTCGATGCGGGCGCGGACATGGTCGGCTTCGTTTTCTTTCCGCCATCACCGCGCAATCTCGATTTTGCGGCGGCGGCGCTTCTCGGCCAGCGCGTCCGCGGCCGGGCGCAAAAGGTCGCGCTCACCGTCGATGCAGACGATGCATTTCTGGACGCGGTCGTCGAAGCACTGCGTCCGGACCTATTGCAACTGCACGGCCAGGAGATACCGCAGCGTGTCGGGACACTGAGACGGCGTTTTGGACTGCCGGTGATGAAGGCGATTGCCGTCGAGACGAAAAGCGATCTTGCGACCATTGTGACATATAACAAGGTTGCCGACCGTCTGCTGTTTGACGCACGAGCGCCACGCGACGCGACGCGGCCAGGCGGTCTCGGCAAGACATTCGATTGGCACCTTCTGGAAAGGATCGATCCGGGCGTGCCGTTCATGCTGTCGGGCGGACTCGATGCCGGCAACGTCGCCGAGGCTCTGCGCATCACGCGGGCGCCGGGCGTCGATGTCTCGTCCGGCGTCGAGCGCGCGCCTGGCGTGAAAGACGCTGATAAGATACGCGCCTTCGTGCGCGCCGCGCGGCAGGCTGCGGCGCAGCTTGTTCATCCGGCGGCATGAGAAAGTTTTGACGATGACCGTCCAGCAGCGCAACTCATTCCGCACCGGGCCTGACGCGCACGGCCACTTCGGCATCTATGGCGGCCGCTTCGTCGCCGAGACGCTGATGCCGCTGATCCTCGAACTGGAAAAGGCCTACGCCGCCGCCAAGGCCGACCCGGCTTTCAAGACGGAGATGGATGGCTATCTGACGCACTATGTCGGCCGGCCGTCACCACTCTATTTCGCCGAACGGCTGACCGAACATTGCGGCGGGGCGAAAATCTATCTCAAGCGCGAGGAGCTCAATCACACCGGCGCGCACAAGGTCAACAACGTGCTCGGCCAGATTCTCCTGGCGCGGCGCATGGGCAAGAAGCGCATCATCGCCGAGACCGGCGCCGGCATGCACGGCGTCGCCACGGCGACGCTGTGCGCGCGCTTCGGTCTCGAATGTATCGTTTACATGGGCTCGGTCGACGTCGAGCGGCAGAAGGCCAATGTCTTCCGCATGCACATGCTCGGCGCCAAAGTCGTGCCCGTGGAGTCCGGATCGAAGACCCTCAAGGACGCGATGAACGAAGCGCTGCGCGATTGGGTGACCAATGTCGGCTCGACGTTCTATTGCATCGGCACCGTTGCCGGCCCGCATCCCTATCCGATGATGGTGCGTGATTTTCAGTCGATCATCGGCCGCGAAACCCGCGAGCAGATGCAGGAGGCCGAAGGCCGTCTCCCCGACTCGCTCGTCGCGTGTATCGGCGGCGGTTCGAACGCCATGGGGCTTTTCCACCCGTTCCTCGACGACAAGGACATCGAGATTTATGGCGTCGAGGCGGCGGGCCACGGGCTCGATAGCGGCATGCATGCAGCCTCGATCGCCGGCGGGCGGCCGGGCGTGCTGCACGGCAATCGCACCTATCTGCTCATGAACGAGGACGGCCAGATCAATGAGGCGCATTCGATCTCGGCCGGTCTCGACTATCCCGGCATCGGGCCCGAGCACGCCTGGCTCAACGATGTCGGCCGCGTCACCTTCCTGTCGGCGACCGACGATGAGGCGCTCCATTCATTCCAGCTTCTCTCGAAGCTCGAAGGCATCATCCCCGCGCTCGAGCCGGCACATGCCATAGCGAGGGTTTTGGACCTGGCGCCGAAGAAGCCGAAGGATCACCTCATGGTGGTCAACCTGTCCGGCCGCGGCGACAAGGATCTCGATTCGGTGGCACGGCACCTTGGAAGCAAGCCGAAATGACCGGACGCATCGAACGGCGCTTCGCCGCGCTCAAGGATGACCGCCGCGCCGCGCTCGTGACGTTCACGATGGCGGGCGATCCGGACTATGCGAGTTCGGTCGCGATCCTTAAAGCGCTGCCCAAGGCCGGCGCCGATGTGATCGAACTCGGCATGCCGTTCACCGATCCGATGGCCGACGGTCCCGCCATCCAGGCGGCCGGGCTGCACGCGCTCAAAGCCGGGCAGGACATGAAGAAGACGCTCGCCGCGGTGCGCGAATTCCGCGCCGGCGATGACGCGACGCCGATCGTGCTGATGGGCTATTACAATCCGATCTACATCTATGGCGTCGATAAATTTCTCATCGATGCCAAGGCCGCCGGCGTTGACGGGCTGATCGTCGTCGATTTGCCGCCGGAAGAAGACGGCGAATTGTGCCTGCCGGCGATGCAGGCGGGCCTCAATTTCATCCGGCTTGCCACGCCGACGACCGATGACAAACGCCTGCCGGCGGTGCTCACGAACACGTCGGGCTTTGTCTATTACGTTTCGATCACCGGCATCACTGGCGCGGCGGCGCCCGACGCCGGCAAGGTCGCGGCCGCGGTCGCGCGCATCAAGCGCCACACCAAACTGCCGGTCTGTGTCGGCTTCGGCGTGCGCACGGCCGAGCAGGCCGGCGCGATCGCCGAAAACGCCGACGGTGTCGTGGTCGGCTCGGCGCTGGTCGATGCAGTACGCAAGAGTCTTGGAGCTGACGGCAAGCCGACGGCGGCGACCGTTACGTCAGTCGCTAATCTTGTCGGTGAATTGGCCGACGGCGTGCGCGCCGCACAGCGCGCGACCGCAAAAGGGTAAGCTTCACTCAATCGGCGGCAAATTGAGCGCGCGGTCGACCAGCCCGGTCGCACGCTTGAAATCGAAGTTGCGATAAAGATTCTGCTTCGCCGCGAAAGACGGTCCGCCGTAGAATTTTTCGTATTGCGCGTGGCGGCTGCCGAATTCGGAGCCGAGAAAATCCCAGATCAGCCGCATCAGTTTTATGCGGCTTTTGGCGTCGGCTGTGCCGGAGCCCATGTAGCGTTCGATGTCGGCCGCGATCTCCGGATTATCGAAGTCGGCCGACGACGACGGCAGCGTGATAAACGCCGCACCGGCCAATTCGCGGATGATTTCGAGCATCCGGCCATTGAATTCCGACTGCATGGACGATGCTGCATAATACGTGGTCTTCGACGGCCACAGCACGCCATCCTCGATGGTCCCCATCGTCTCATGCGCCAGCAGCATCGACTCGTAGATCGACACCAGCGCGGCAAGCTCGCCCATCATGATCATGACTGCGGGATTGGCGGCATTGCCGGTCATCTCGTTCATGCGTTGTGCGAGTCCCACCATGAACCGCAGCTTTGTCACATAACGCGTCTGCGCCTGATGATTGCCGAGCAGATGCGACGGCGTCTTGCGCCATTGATCGCGCGACAATTCGACATTGCGGTAGATGAACACATGCTCCCACGGCACGAACACATTGTCGAAGATGACGTAGCTGTCGGATTCGTCGAAACGGCTCGACAATGGATAATCGGCGGGGCTGCCGGCGCGCGCGTATGGTTTGCGCGGATAAAGCTTCAGGCCCGGAGCGGCGACCGGGACCGCGAGGCAATTGGCGTAGTTCTCGTCGCCCGGCTGCAGCGGCTGGATGCAGCTTAGCTGGATGTAGTCGGAGATCGCGCCGCCGGTCGCGAGCTGCTGCGCGCCGGAAATGACGATGCCGTCGTCGCGCTCCTTGACCACGCCGGCATAGAGCGTCGGGTCGCTTTGCTGGTGCCCCGGCTTCGAGCGGTCGATCTGCGGCGGCACGATCGCGTAGCTGCAATAGATATGATTGTCGCGCATGAACTCGTAGAAGGCGACGAGATTGTCGGCGAAGCGCTGGCCGGCAGCGGCGAAGAATTTCGGCACCGCCGCATAACCGGAGAAGAAGCCAGCGACGTGATCGGGCGCGCGGCCCATCAGGCCGAAGGTTGCCTCCGCCCAGGTCTCCGAGAACAGGCGCCGCGCGCGCAGATCGGCATGGGTCTTCGGAATCTGCCAGCAGCGCTGCACCGGTTCGCCGGTCTTTGGCGATATAAACGTCATGCGCTCGCGCAGTTCCGGCGCGGCGGCGATGTCGTAGAGCGCCGCGACCGAGCGCGCCGCCTGGCGGAACGCCGGGTGCTGGGTAACGTCGTTTACGCGTTCACCGTCGACGAAGATGCGCCGGCCATCGTTGAGCGAGCGCAGATATTCGGTACCCGTACGCACTGAGTTTCTCCCGATCCGAAGCGGTCATTTAGCCAGAGCCCGGCGCGCCTGTCATTGGCGAAAGCGGTTGCATAGGAGCTAGGACCGAGGGCCGCTTGCCAAGTCCGCCGCGTGGGGCTTTAACGCGCAACGCCAGGGGGAACGACAATGCTCAAAAAACTGACCTGCGCCGCAGCCGCATTGTTCGCGCTGGTTTGCGCGGCGGCTGTCGCTACTGCCGCCGATTACCCGAACCGGCCCGTTACGCTCGTTGTCGGTTTTCCGCCCGGCGGCGCGAGCGATATCCTTGCCCGTATTCTGACCGATAAGCTCGGCAGTCTGCTCGGCCAGCCTTTCATCGTCGATAATCGTCCGGGCGCCGGCGGCAATGTCGCGGGCGAAGTGGCGGCTCACGCCGCGCCGGACGGTTACACGTTGCTGTTGGGCAATAACGCCATCCTCGCCACCAACGGAAGCCTCTACAGCAAGATCGGCTTCGATGCGGAGAAGGATTTTACGCCGATCAGCCTGATCGGCACGCAGCCCAATGTCCTGGTGGTGAATGTCGAGGTACCGGCGCATACGCTCGGCGAGCTCATCGCGCTTGCCAAGGCCAATCCCGGAAAACTCAACTTCGCGTCTTCCGGTTACGGCCTCGCCGCACATCTTGCCGGCGAACTGTTCAAGTCGCAGGCGCAGATCGACATCGTTCACGTCCCCTATAAGGGCTCGGCGCCTGCGCTCGAAGACGTTATCGCGGGAGAGGACCAGATGATGTTTGCCACGACATCCGGCGTCATGGGCTTTCTCAAGAACGGCCAGGTGAGGCCTCTCGCCGTGACCACGCTCAAACGCAGCGCGATCCTGCCGGACATTCCCACCATGGACGAGGCCGGCCTTCCCGGTTTCGAGGCCACGACGTGGCATGGCCTGGTGGCGCCGGCCGGTACGCCGAAGGACATCATCGATACGCTGCATCGCGCCACGGTCGAAGCGCTCAAGGATCCCGGCGTTCAGCAAAAGCTTGCCGATCTCGGCATTGATATCGTCGGCGGTACGCCCGAAGAGTTCGGCGCCTATATCAAATCGGAGATTCCGAAATGGGCGGGGGTCATCAAAGCTTCGGGCGCGAAGCTCCAGTGATGCGGCGCGCCTCTCAATAGACGTCGGCCTGGTAGCGTCCGCCTTTCTTTAGTTCGGCAAAGAACGTAACGGCCTGGTCGGGCGAGCGCGCGCCATGCGTCGCGATCACGTCGATCAAGGCCCGCTCGACGTCCTTGCTCATGGTGATGGCGCCGCAAACATAGATGTGGGCGCCTTCGGCGAGCCACGCCCAAAGCTCGCGGCCGACCTCGCGCATGCGATCCTGCACGTAGAATTTTTCATTGTCGTCACGCGACCACGCCAGCGACAATCGGGTGAGCACGCCCGCTGCTTTCATGCCGGCCAGTTCGTCTTCGTAGAAGAAATCGTAGTCATGGCGCTGGTGGCCGAAGAACAGCCAGTTCCGGCCCGGCGCCTTGGTCGCCATGCGTTCGTGCAGGAAGGCGCGGAAGGGAGCGATGCCGGTGCCCGGACCGATCATGACGATCGGCACTGACGGATCGGCTGGCAAGCCGAAAGCATGTGCCTTTTGTATATAAGCCTTGAGCTTCCCGGCCGGCGCGACACGCTCGGCGAAAAATGTCGATGCAACACCGACCCGCGGCCGCTTGCCGATCGTGTAGCGCACCGCATCGATCGTCAGCGCGACCTTGCCGGGCGCGGTTTTGGGCGACGACGCGATGGAATAGAGCCGCGGTTGCAGCGGATCGAGCGCTTCGACAAAGGCCTCTGGATCGGGCCGGATGCCGGGAAATTTTTCCAGCGCCGCGAGGACATCGAGGGCCGCGGCGTCGCCGTCCGGATCGCCACCCGATCCAAGCGCCTTGGCTTTTTGCCGCCGTTCGCCGCCGGTAATGTAGGAGATAAGCTGAAACAGCATATCGGGCGCCGTGCCGAGAGAGACGCTGTCGGACAAGACGTCGCGCAAAGGGCGGCCCGCAATCGGGAAGTCGGGCGGCGCATGGAGCGCAGTGATGACGGCATCGACGAGTGCGGGCTCGTTTTGGACGTAAACGCCAAGTAAATCGCCGACGGTGTAGCTGATGCCCGACGCGGCGAGATCGAGGTCGATGTGCCAAGTCTCCTTGCTGGAGCCTTTTTTGTTGAGTCTCGTGCGCGACGCGAATGAAATCTCGGCGGGATTGTCACGCGTCGGCACAGCGTCCACAGGCGCAGCAGCAGGTAGCGGAGCTTCCGCGCTTGCCGGCGCTTTGGCCGTGGCCGGGATGGCGCCAAACTCGGCATAGAGCGTCTTGAGCATGCGGGTGGTTTCTTTACCGCCCGGGATGCACAGGTTGAGTCTTTCCTCGGTCTTGAGAACGATGGCGTTAGAATAATCCTCGCAGGTGTAGCCGCACTGGCCGCAATCCTGCTGGCCCATGGCGGCCATCATCCGCCGCCGCAACGGCCGGCTCTCGGCGAGTTGCATCCGATCGTCGATGAGCATTGCCGGGTCGTGCCACGGCGCTTGCCCGTCATCGGTGTCGTTGAACGGCCCGGTCGCGGCCGGCGTGCCCATGACATCGTTCATGAGCGCGGCTGTTTCAGCGGCGGAAAGCGGGTTCACGCCGTCATCGAGCGAAAGCAGCCCGGCAAAGAATCCGTTGAGCCAGGTGCGCTGCTCGGCCGTGAACGGCGCGGCGTCCGGTATCAGTGCCGGTATCGGCGGCTTCGTGGTCTGGGTCATTCGGCCGCCTCGCGCTCGAACATGGTCTTGAGCGCCTCGATGTCGTGGCGGCGCGTGAACGCAAGGAAGCTCTCGTCCGCCGCGGAACGGTTGGCGAGATAGGCTTTGAGCACGCGTTCGACTGTTTTCGGCGCATCGTCCGCCTTGACGTCGCGATAGATTTCACGGCCACACGCGGCGTCGGGGCCGAAGCCGCCGCCGACATGAAGGTGATAGCCTTCGACCTGGTCGCCATCCTCGGACACCTGCACCTTGGTGCCGACGAGGCCGATGTCGCCGATGTAATGCTGAGCGCAGGAATTGGGACAGCCGGTGAGGTGAATGTTCAGCGGATTGTCGAGTTGCACGCGTGCCTCGCACCATTGCGCGATGTCCTCGGCATGCTGCTTGGTGTTCGACATCGCGAGCTTGCACCCGGCATTGCCGGTGCAGGCAATGAGTCCGGCGCGGATCGAAGTCGCGCTGCTCGACAGGCCTATGGCCTCGATGGCCGCTTCAGCGGCGGCGACGCGATCCTCCGGCACACCTGAAATCAAAAGGTTCTGCCACACCGTGAGGCGGATATCGCCGTCGCCGAATTCGGCGGCGATTCCGGCCAGTCCGCGCATTTGGTCGGCGGTGAGCTTGGCGACCGGAAGTACGACCCCGATCCAGCAAAGTCCTTTCTGCTTCTGCGCATGCGCGCCGACATGCGCGAGACGGTCATAGGCCGGACGCGGTGAAATCGCTTCGGTGGAGACGCGCGCGAGCTTGCGGCCAAGCCTTTCCTCCATCGCGGCGATGAATTTCTCAAAGCCCCACGCATCGAGAACATATTTGAGGCGCGCCTTGGCACGATTGGTGCGGTCGCCGTTGTCGATGAAGACGCGCACGACCGCGTCTGCGATCGCGGTCGCCTCATCAGGTTTGACGATAATTCCGGTGTCGCGGGCGAAGTCCTGATGGCCGGTGATGCCGCCAAGCATGAGGCGGAACCAGATGCCGGGCTCGACCCCAAAGCCGTCCTTCACCTCGACGGCCTGAAAACCAATATCGTTGGTGTCTTCGAGAACGGGGATCACGCCGGCGCCGTCGAAGCCTACGTTGAATTTGCGCGGAATTCCGAAGAGCGACCGGTCGTTGAGGATATGGAAATGCCATTCGCGGGCGTAGGGGCGCGTATCGATCAGTTCCTGTTGGTCGATGCCGGCGGTCGGCGTGCCAGTGACGTTGCGGATATTGTCGGCGCCGGAGCCGCGTGAGCACAGGCCGAGATCCTGGATCGCCTCGACCATGGCGACAGCGTTCTTCGGCTCGATTTCGCGCATTTGCAGGTTGGCGCGCGTCGTCACATGGCTGTAGCCGCCGGCATAGCGTTCGGCGAGGTCGCCGAGACCGGCGAACTGCCAGTGCGTGAGTATCCCGTTTGGGATGCGCAGGCGGCACATATAGGCCTTCTGCGTCGGTGCGCAGTAGAACAGGCCGAAAAAACGCCAACGGAAATTGTCGTCGGGTTTCGGCGCCTCATTCTTGGCGGCCTGGTCCTTCAGCCGTTCGTAGCCGTCAAAGGGATTGAGCTCGCGCTTGAATTTCTCTGGGTCCGAGAGCTTGCCGCCGCCTTTGATGACGGCATCCTGCGCGCGCAACGCCGGCGCATCAGGGCCGATCGGCTCCGCTGCTGCTCCATTCGCTGCCGCCGCGGCACCGCCGCCCGCCGCGCCTCGCGCATTCTTCGCGATTTGCAGGCCGGCGACGAAGCCTTCGAGGTAGCGTTTTTGCTCTGGCTCGAAATCTCCCGACATTGCACCTTCCGTTCGCTTGCGGTCTCCGTTCGCCGAAATTGCGATCACCCTCTCCCTCCCCGCAAACGGGGAAGGGAAGAGAGCTGCTATTCGGCAGGCACGCCCGTCGGCGTCGGCGCCATGACTTTGCCGGGTCCCTGCGGCTTGTAGGTCATGTAGATCGCAAGACCGGTGAAGGTGAATCCGCCGACCAGATTGCCGAGCGTGACCGGAATTTGATTCCACAGCCACCAATCCGACACGGTGACTTTCGCGCCCATCATCATGCCTGTCGGAATGATGAACATGTTGACGACAGAATGCTCAAAGCCCTGTGCGAAGAAAATGAAGACCGGCATCCAGGCGCAGGCGATCTTGCCGATGACCGAGTTCGTGGTCATAGCAAGCACCACTGCGAGGCAGACCATCCAGTTGCACAGTATCGCCTTGACGAAGACGGTCACCATGCCGGCGAATCCGAGCGCTGAGTAACCGATCGTCTTGGCTTCGGCGACCTGGACGATGCGTGCGGCCACACCCGCGGGCGCAGTCGTTCCCATATTGGTGAGGGCGATGGCGATCAGCGCGCCGTAGGCGACGCTGCCGATCAGGTTGCCGATAAAGACCCAGCCACAATTGATGACGACGGAAGACGCACTGGCCTCGCGATTGAGCCACGGCAGCGGCACGAGCGCAAAACTCCCGGTCACGAGTTCAAGTCCAAGGAGCACGATACAGATCAGGCCGACCGGGAAGATCAGCGCGCCGACGAGCGGCACGTTGGTCTGCACCGCGCCGGTGAAGGCGAGGCTCGTCGCGACGCCAAGGATGGCTCCCGACAACATGCCGCGGATCAGAAGGTCGCGCGGCGACAGTGCAAGCTTGCGCCGGCCTGTCTCAAGCATGGCGACCGCCACGTCGGCTGGTTTCACATAATCTGTCGCATCCATCGTCCGGCTCCTTCGATGCTGTTTATTTTGCGCGCACCGAATTCCGGCGTGCGAAACGCTTCCAGCCCCATCATTTCAAGATACGTGCCACGCCGAAGCGATTAAAAGCCGTTTTTAATCAATAAGTTATGGCTATGCTGGATCGTGGATGATCCGGCGTCTTGCCTGCTTTTGACGCAGGCCGCCTCTCTATTGTGCATTGCAAAAAAGCTGTGGATTTGCGCTAGCTTGCAACGCTCGGAACGGCGGCGATTACCGGCTCCGCGTCCCAGTCCCTGCCGACGCCCGAACTCGCCGGAAACACCAGCGATTTGATGACGACCGGCACCGCCCCCGACGTGTCGAGGATCGCGCCGATGTCGATATAGTCGAACTCCTTGAGTTCGAGCCCGTCGATCGAAACGATCGCGTTCGCGATTTTCATTTCTTCGCAATAATGGATGCCGATCAAACCGCCGACATCGCCATCGCCCGCGAGCACGATGGGATGACCGCGGTGAAGTTGCGCCGCCAAGCCGTCGGCAACGCCCTTGCAGAAATCGTCAAGCCGCTGGAACGTCGCCGAACCGCGCCACGCGACGAAGACCGCGACCGCGCTCTCGCCGTCGCCAAGATCGAGCCGCTTCAATGCGGATTTAATCGCTGCTGCAATCGCGCTAGGGTCGATCTTCTCCTCGCCGAGCGGAAGATCCGGCGCGATCACCGGCACGTTACGCAGCGGCAGCGTTTCCAGCGGCGACACGAAGATCGTCGAGCCCGAAACCTGCATCGTATATTGCGAGGCGCCGATCACCGTGGCGCGAATGCGGGCGTCCGGCCGCGCCAGTTGCAGTCCATCTTTCAGCCGCGCCCGCAACTCACTCGCCAGTTCCTGGCCGATATCGCCGAAAGCCTTGGCTTCGCCGCCGTAGATGTATTCAGAAACGCCGCCGGAAAAACTCACGTCGGAAATCTTTTCGCGAAATTGCAGCGGATCGAGCCGCAGGAGACCGGCGTCGCCGGCGCGAGGCGAGCCGCCACGCATGGCTTCGAACAGACTATCCGCCATGCTCGCGGCCAGTGCGCGCGACTGCTCCTCGGTTACGACCGCGCCCGGCTGCAATTGCAATCCGAGAGCGGCGCCAAAACGGCGGCCGGCTTCTTCGAGACGGACGATGCGGCGGTCGCCGTCAAGCACGATGAGCCGAGCGCCGACATCGAGCGCGGTGACGTCGGTGAC
Source organism: uncultured Alphaproteobacteria bacterium (assembly GCA_963723335.1). Classification (GTDB taxonomy): domain Bacteria; phylum Pseudomonadota; class Alphaproteobacteria; order Rhizobiales; family Xanthobacteraceae; genus BOG-931. The sequence goes on from CAVRQJ010000002.1 coordinate 369,785, forward strand.
TTTGCCGTCGATGCAGACCGCGATCTTCGCAGTACCGCCGCCGACGTCGACATTCATCACCGGCGCGCCGTTGCGGATCGAGCGCGCCGCCGCGCCCGAACCATAGGCTGCCATGACGGATTCCAGGCTGTCGCCGGCACTGACGGCAACCATTCGCCCGGCTTGCGCTGCAAACAATTCGCCGATGCGCCTGGCATTGCGCCGCCGCACCGCCACGCCCGTCAGAATCAGCGCGCCGGTGTCGATCTCGCCGGGATCGACTTTGGCATCCTTGTACTGGCGTTCGAGGAAGGCGCCGAGCGCGTCGGCGTCGATCGTATCTTCGGCGGAGTAGGGCGTCAGCAAAATATCGGATTGATAAAAGCTCTCGCGCTCGGTGACGACGTAGCGGCTGTCGAGACGTTCAAGAACGATGCGCGAGAAAACCAGGTGCGAAGTGGATGAGCCGATATCAACGCCGACCGAGAGTACGCACAGTTCGTCTTCCTCGCCGAACGTGCGTCCCGTATTGGAGAAGAAAATGCGGCCGCCCTGGGAGTCTTCACTCATGCGCGGGCGCCATCATTCCTTCGGCAGCAGGCCCCGGTAATCGCGCTCGTAATATTCTGGCCGCATACGGTTCTCGGCGCCTTCGCGCTTCATGCGCTCGGCATATTCCTGACGCAGGAACGGATCCTCCATGTAATAGGGGATCGCCGAGCCGCCTTCGGGAATATCCATCGCGGTATAGTCAGTATGTTTCTCGCCAGGCGGGCCCGGTTCGCGGCCGGGATTGTGCGGACCGAACCACGCCGTCAAACGAAACGGTTCTTTCGACGCACCGAAATGCTGGTGAAACCAGCGTGCGCCGCCGGGCGCAGCCGAGACCATGCCGACAGGCTCGTAATCGACGCGTTTGACCTGATCCGCCTTGCCGTCCTTCCACGGCGTTAGTCCGAGGTTCTCGGGCCAAGTGTAGGTATAGCCCTTGCCTTTCACGCAGATCAGGACCGCCGCCGACGTGTGCGCATGCGCCTTGGAATAATGCCCGTTCTCGTGCTGGCCGATCCACAGATAGAACGTGTTGCCGGTCATGAACGGCTCGACGCGGCGCCAGCCGGGCGAGCGGCGATTGTCGAGCGGCAGATCGCAATTGACGATGTCGGGAATGAAATTGGTGCGCCGCATGGCAAGCCCACGCACCGGATCGGGTTCGATGTCGTCCTTGTATTTGTAGAAATCGTCGGCGCCGGAGAAACGATCGCGAAACTGATAGGGACAATTGAAGATCGCATCGACACTGTTGATGAGGTTCATCAGATTGGGCGCGGTGGTGCCGGCAAGGAGCAGCGCCGGCGCCGAGCTTGCGTTGACGATGCGGTGCATGGCGTTCACCGGGATCGAAAACAGCGAACCCTTCTGCCACTCGAAGGCGTGCCGCTTGCTATCGCCGTCGAGCCAGACTTCGGTCGAGCCGCGGCCTTCGACGACGAAATAGATTTCCTCGTACATATGCTTTTCGGGGTTGAGCGCGCCGGCGCCCGGCACCTCGACAACATATGAGCCCCATTTGCCTTCGGTGCCGTGGAGCTGGATGTAACTGCCGCGTCCGCCCATGCGCGGCCATGCGACGAGCGGCAGGTTCTGCACTTTGCTGACGCCGATATCGCGATAGATCGGGATATCGTCGGATTCCATGAACAGATCGTACGGGGTCTTGGGCCGGTCGAACTTGCCGAAACCGGCGCGTTTGAAGCCCGACGGCTCATGCCAATGAACCTGGCCGGTGATTTCGTGCATGAATGGTGTCCTCGATCAGGCAACGCTTACGGCGCCGCATTTTGTCGCTCGATTGCGTGGGCTTTTGCCCCATGTACAATGCGCGACAAGCCATTGCAACGGGCGCAAAAACGCGTGCCGGCAATGCCGGGAAATTGCCGGGAGGTTTCGTGACTGCGCGTGTTCTTGCGTTGGTTGTGCACGGCAAAAACGGCTCATCGCGCCGCAATGTCCAGGTCGAGCATCTGGTCGTCGCCGGGTGGACCGGGCGCGACAGGACGGCGCTCGAGAAGCATATCGCGGAGCTTGAGGCGATCGGGGTCAAGAGGCCGGCCACGGTACCGATCTTTTATCGCGCCTCGGCGGCGCGGCTGACGACCGACGACAGTATCGAGGCGCTTGGCGACGCATCGAGCGGCGAGGCTGAGTTTGTCCTGCTCCGCCATGGCAATGCGCTGTGGGTCGGAACCGGCTCGGACCACACCGATCGCGAAGTTGAGAAATATGGCGTCTCGGTCTCCAAGCAGATGTGCGACAAGCCGATCGCGCCGGAATTCTGGGCTTACGAAGACGTCGCGCCGCATTGGGACAAGCTGATGCTGCGCGCGTTCATTTCCGAGAATGGCGCGCGCAAGCTTTACCAGGAGGGCCCGGTGACCGCGATGCTCGATCCGGCGGCGCTCATCGAGCAATTTTCCGGAAACGCTGGTCTTGCTGAGGGTACGCTGATGTTTTGCGGCACGCTTGCCGCACATGGCGGGGTGCGCCCGGCCGACAATTTCGAGTTCGAACTCGACGATCCGGTGCTGAAGCGGAAAATCGAGCACCGCTACCGCGTGCACAATTTACCATTGCTCGGATAAAAACAGGAGACGCCGCGATGCCGATGAACAAGCCGCATCTCGAATTCCATAAGGTCGATATGAACGCAGGCTGGGCGACGCCTCCGGGCTATCCGGCGGGCATCCAGCAGAAGATCCTGGCAAGCGACCTCGATGAAACGCGCAAGATGGGCAGCCGCACCCGGCTCCTCCGCTTCGCGCCCGGCGTCTACACGACGGCGCCCTTCGTGCACGACCACTGGGAGGAAGTATATTTGCTTTCCGGCGATCTCGTGGTCGGTAATGACGACAAGGGTGCAGGCGGCGAGCCGTTCGATGCGCCGACCTATGCCTGCCGGCCGCCGGGCGCTTATCACGGTCCGTTCAAGTCGGAGCGTGGCTGCATGCTCTACGAGATCCACTATTACGACGAGAGCAAGAAGTAGGGGCGAGCAACAAGCAGAGCCGGCAGGGCAGCGCCATGCAGGAGCAAATCAAGCCCGTCATGCGCTCGTATCTTGCGGCGTCGCAAAAGTTTGCATCCGGACAAGAGACGCCGCGCCAGTTTCTCGAACGATCGGTCGAATTGCTCGAAAGCTGGGAGCCGCGGATCGGGGCTTTCGTCTGCACCAATCTTCCCGCGGCACGCGCCGTGGCAGATCGATCGAGCGCGCGCTGGCGTGACGGTAAGCCGCTCTCGCCGATCGACGGCATGCCCATCGGCATCAAGGACATCATCGAGACGGTCGACATGCCGACCGAAATGGGTTCGCCGCTGTTTGCCGGCTGGCGTTCGGAAAAGGACGCGGCCAGCGTACGCGCGCTGCGCGATGCCGGCGCGGTCATTCTGGGCAAAACCGTGACAACCGAATTCGCCGCTTCCGAGCCGCGTGGCACGCGCAATCCGTGGAATACCGCACATACGCCGGGAGGCTCGTCGAGCGGATCGGCTGCAGCCGTCGCAAGTGGCATCGTCAGTACGGCGCTCGGAACTCAAGTGATTGGCTCGACCATACGCCCCGCGAGCTTTTGCGGTTGTGTCGGATTTAAGCCGAGCGTCAATGCGCTCAATCGCGAAGGCAGCCACGACTACCAGAGTCAGAGCTGCACCGGCATTCTTGGTGCCTCGCTCGCGGACGTCTGGCAGGTCGCGCACGAAATAGTCTCGCGCGTCGGCGGCGACGCCGGCACGCCCGGCCTGCAAGGTCCGGATGAAATCCCTGCCGCTGCGAAACCGCGCCGGCTCGCCATTCTCGAAACCGCCGGTTGGGACAGCGTGTCGCTCGGCGCCAAGCAGCGGTTCGATGAATGCGTGACACGGTTAAAATCCGCCGGGATCGAAATCCGCACGCGGCATAATGACGACAAGGTCGCCGCGCTTGAATCCAGTCTCGGCAATGCCGCGGAGCTCGCGCACCGCTGCAATGGTTGGGAGACGCGCTGGCTTTTCCGCAGTATGCGCGACCGCGATGCCGGCAAGTTGAGCCAGAATATTTTGCAGCGGGCGCAGAAGTACGAGGACCTGACTCTGGCCGAGCATCGCGCCGATCTCAAAGCGCGCGCGCGGGTTCGCGCCGTCTATGCCGATCTCGCCACCATTTGCGACGCCTCGATCACGCTCGCCGCACCGGGCGGCGCGCCGGAGGGCATTGCCTGGACCGGCAATCCGGGACTTGATGTGCCGGCTTCGCTTCTCGGCGTGCCGGCGCTGTCGCTACCGCTGTTCGAGGCCGACTCGATGCCGCTTGGCTTACAGGTGATCGGTTATTTCGACCGCGACGCGGAGACTTTTTCCATTGCCTCTTGGCTGTGGTCTTCGTTGCAGGAGCATTGAGCAATCACAGTGGCCTCTCGCCGCGCAAGAAACGCAACTATGCAGCGCCTGCATACACGAACCGTTTGCCCACCGCCGTCGGCGTTACAACCTCTTCGCCGAACGTGCTGACGAGCGCCGCCATCGCGCGCCAGCCGGTGCAGTGTCCCGCGGCGATCGTCGTCAGGCCGAATTCGCGAAGCGCTCCGACGGTTTCGGGAATGATCTTTTCGGTGTGGCCTGAAAGATGAAAACCGCCAAGCACCGAATACAGCGGCACATCCGTGAACGTAGCTTGAGCGTCTTTGAGGACATTGACGACACCGGCGTGCGAGCAGCCGGTGAAGACGACGAGGCCCTTGCCGGCCACATTCACGCCCATCCAGCGTTCGTCGATAATCCATGGGTCCGGCTCCCAGCCGGTTTCTGTCTTGGCGTAGTGAAACGGCTGGCCTTTCTCGTAAGGCGTCACGCGAGGAATCTCGCCGCTGATGTAGAACATATCGTCAAGGAAGGTTTGAGCCTCGCGCGTGCTGACAACGCGTGCGCCATGGGCCGTCAATTCGGCGATGCTCGGCACGTCCGCCATGGGCAATACCCCGCCGTCGGGTAATTGCCGGCCGCGCGTACGGAACATGCCGGGATGGGCGTAATAGGGCAGGTCGCGATTGTTGCCGTCAACCCGGATCATGTCGATGGCGCGGAGGATGCCGCCGGCGTGATCCCAGTGCCCGTGGGAGAGGACAATGCTTTCGACGATCTTGAGGTCGATGCCGAGCTTCTTGGTGTTTTGTTCGAACGTGTCGGCTTCCGGGCCGGTGTCGAACAGCATGGTGTGGCTGGCGCCGCCGCGATGCGCGGTGATCAGGCACGACAGGCCGTGCGTCGCGCAACAGATGCACTGGCCCGAAAGGACGCGCATGCCCTTGCGGTGCAAATAGGAAAATTCGGATTCGACGTGCTTGGGGACGCTGGACAAGCTGTCGGTCGCGTTGTCGACCAGGATATGCACTTCGAGCCGGTCGACAGGTTTGAGACTGTTCATGCTTTCAATTTCGTCCGTCAACGACTGGATTTTCACTCATCGACGACTTGTGCGCTCAAAGTGCCGATGCCGCTGATTTCGACTTCGAGCGTATCACCCGGTTTCATCCACAGCGGCGGGGTGCGGCGCTGGCCGACGCCCTCGGGCGTTCCGGTCGCGATGATGTCGCCCGGCGAAAGCGCCGTGAAGTCCGAACAGAACGCGATGATCTGCGGGATCGAATAGATCAGGAGATCGGTCGGTGAGTGCTGCACTTGCTTGCCATTGAGGCGGGTCGTCAGCGTCTGGCGTCCGGGATCGGGAATTTCGTCTGAGGTGACGATCCACGGGCCGAGCGGTCCGGTCGAAGGGAAATTCTTGCCCGAGGTTACGGAGAATTTCTGGTAGTCGCGCACGCTGCCATCGACGAAGCAGGTATAGCCGGCGACGTGATCGAGTGCGTGTTCGGGCTTGATGTGACGGCCGGCGTTGCCGATGACAAGCGCGAGTTCACCCTCGAAATCGAAATTATCCGAAACGCCCGGCCGCACCAGTTTGCCGCGGTGACCGACCAGCGTATCGGTGAAGCGGATAAACATGCTCGGCTGTTTCGGCAGTTCGCGGCCGGTTTCGGCGGCGTGCGAACGGTAATTAATGCCGGCACAGAGAATCTTTCCCGGCTGCGGAATTGCCGGCAGGAATTCGATGTCAGCGAGCTTGCGATCGGGTTTCGCCTCTTTTACCGCCTTGCGCATGGCCTCCATCGCGCCCGCGGCAAGTGCGGCTCGCAGGTCAGGCTGTCCGACTTTGTCATTCAGCGTGACGATACCGTCGTCGCTCACCGCGCCGAAATAATTCTTGCCGCCAGTTGTAAAACTCAAAAGCTTCATGGCTATCCACTCGTTAAAACTTGATCATGCCGGTCTTGGTCAGCGTTACCTTTTGTCCGAATGTCGGCCCGTTGGCGAGTTGCCAGACGCTGAACTGTTCCGAATAGGTATCGATGCTCGAAACAGTGTCGACCGGAACAATCACGTTATAGCCTCGCAGCGCCGCCCCGCTGCCGGTGTAGAGTACGGCGCCGTTGGTAGCGGTGCCCGTCACGATGATGGTGGTGATCCCCTTGTCCTTGAGCATCTTGTCGAGATCGGTGTTCAGGAACTTGTCGGCGAATGACGTCACGCTGGATTCGCCACTGGCCGGCGCGAGGCCGGGATCGAGGATGTCGACAGCGGTCGTCTTTCCGAAATAGCTGTAAATGACGGTAGCCTTGGCTGCGCGCGCTTCATCGAGCAATTTCTTCACCGCCGGAACGGACGCGATGCAGCGCGGACGCTGCCCGCAATTTTGCTTCATGAAATCGAGCATCAGCAGTGCGGTGGTTTTGGGATCGACTGTCGCGGGCTTCAACTCGGGCGCCGCTGGCGCTTTAACGGCGGCCCAGTCTTCGATGATCGATTGTGCTTGCGCCGGCGTGGCCGACAATGCCGCGGCTGACGCCAGGCCGGCGGCCAGCAGCGCGGCCATGATTGCGGATGTGCGTGCGATTGCCGTCATCGAACTTTCTCCCTGACTTGCTTCCCCACTTGCCGCCAATTTCTGCGATCGGCGGAAATTATACTGCACACCAGCCAGGGTATTGTGTCAAACTGCCACGGCAATCTTCGGCAGCGCTCCAACCGCCGCGGAAACGGTGAAATGCCGGAGACGAAATGAAGCGCTCCCTTGCGCGTTCATTCGAGGGTGCCGCGCAGACTCCATAAAATCCGCATTAAATTCCGGTCAATTTACATCCGCTGTCGTCAAGGTTGTCGCCAAAAAGCGCCTTCGCTGGATGCAACCGGACCACGGTATTGCCGTTGCCGTTGCGTGGAGGCCGAATGACTGACACGGCGGTCGGCGAGCACGCTGCGTTCCTGTGGAATCTGCCCGCGAGATCCGGCGAGCGCCGGCTCGCGGCGGGGATCGTCGCTGCCTCGGCGCTGATATTTCTCATCCTGGCGCCGTTTGCGAAACGGCAGCTCGGGCCGCTGCCGGCGTTCATACCGATCTATCAATCGGCACTCCTGATCAACGACCTGATCACCGCTGTATTTTTACTCGGGCAATGCCAATTGTCGCAGTCGCGGGCGCTTGGCCTGCTCGCCGGCGGTTATTTGTTCACCGCATTGATTTCGGCGGTGCACGCGCTCACTTTCCCCGGCCTGTTCGCGCCGGCCGGGTTACTCGATGCCGGGCCGCAGACCACAGCCTGGCTCTACACGTTCTGGCACGGCGGATTTCCGCTCTTCGTCATTGCCTATGCGAGCCAAAAATTCGAGGAACAGCCGCTTGAGCACAGCGGCGTTCTCATAAGCGCCATCGCCGGATTCGTCTTCGCTGCGGTTTGCGGCTGCACGCTTATCGCGACCTGGGGACAGCACATCCTGCCGTCCATCATGCGGGAAAATCACTACGCGCCCGCCATGATCGTGGTGGTGTCGAGCGTATGGATGCTTAATGCGCTGGCGCTCTATGCGCTCTGGCGCCGCCGGCCGCATGCGGTGCTCGATCTCTGGCTGATCGTGGTGATGTGTGCATGGCTGTTCGACATCGCCTTGAGCGCCGTCTTCAATGCCGGCCGCTACGATCTCGGTTTCTATGCCGGCCGGATCTATGGATTGCTGGCGGCGAGTTTCGTTCTGGTCGTTTTGCTGATTGAGAACGGCAAGCTTTACGTCCAGCTTCATCATCTGCGCGAAAGCGATCGCGCCAAAGCCGCCGAGCTGCACCGGCTGAGCACGATCGATCCCTTGACCGGGATCGCGAACCGCCGCGCTTTCGATGAAGCGCTGAACCAGGAATGGCGCCGGATGATGCGGCATGGCAGTACGCTGTCGCTGCTCATGATCGACATCGACTTCTTCAAGCGCTTCAACGACACCTACGGTCACGTCGCCGGCGATCGATGCCTGCGGACCATAGGACAGGTGCTGGCCGCCAAGGCGCGGCGCGCGGGCGAAATAGCGGCACGCTATGGCGGCGAAGAATTCGCGGTGCTATTGCCGCAAATCGATCTCGCGGACGCGCGCAATCTTGGCGAAGCCTTATGCGCGGCGGTGCGGGAGCAGAATATCCTGCATGAACGCTCGGACGTCGCATCCTGCGTCACCGTAAGCATCGGAGCGGGAAGCATCACCGATCTGCCCGAATTGGCCGCTTCCTTGTCGCGCAAGGGCACGTTGCCGTCGGCTTCGATGCCTGGAGCGACCGTGCTGGTCGAGATGGCCGACCACGCGCTGTATCAGGCCAAGATCGCCGGCCGCAATCGCGTCGTCGCCGCCGGCGTGCTGGATGAGTCGGCCGCGTCAACGGCGCCCGCTACGGGACGCCAAGTACCGTCGGCCGTGTGAGACGCCCACACCTTGCAACGCCCTCCGCTTACGCGCCAAACTGCCGCCGTACCCTCCGGCGGCCCTCTGACCGCCACGGGAATTCGTTCAGACACCAGGGGAAGAGGTAGCGTTCATGGACATCAAGGTCGGCAAGAAAGCCATCGCGGAAGCTTCGGAAAAGCTGAAGAATTGGGGCCGTTGGGGAAAAGACGACCATGTCGGTACGCTCAACCAGGTCAAACCAGAAGACGTCGTCAAGGCCGCAAGCCTCATCCGCACCGGCAAGGTCTTCGCGCTGGGCATTCCACTCGATGCCAACGGGCCGCAGAACGGATTGTTCGGCGGGCGCTTCAATCCGATCCACCAGATGCTCGCAACCGGCACCGATGCGGTCGCCGAACGGCAGGACTGGAACAAGATCCGCTACGCCGACGACACGCTGATGTTGTGCGTGCAGGGCGCCACTCATTGGGATGCGCTGGGTCACGTCTTCTATGAGGACAAGGCCTATAACGGCCACGATGCCACGCTGATCGATTCCAAGGGTCTCAACGTGCTCGGCATCGAACATTCGAAAAACAAGATGGTCGGCCGAGGCGTGTTGCTCGACATCGCGCGTTTCCGCGGCGTCAAGTGGATGGCCGACGGCGAAAGCATTTCCAACGACGAACTCGACAAATGCGCCAAGGACCAGAATGTGACAATCGGCCGTGGCGACTTCGTTCTCGTGCGTACCGGGCAGATGGAACGCTGCATGACTGAAAAGGAGTGGGGCGGCTATGCCGGCGGCGACGCCCCCGGCGTTAAATTCGAGAACTGCTACTGGTGCCAGGAGAAGGAGATCGCCGCGATCTGCACCGACACCTGGGGTGTCGAGGTGCGGCCGAACGAGACCACCGAAGCAAACCAGCCGTGGCACTGGGTTGTCATTCCGTCCATGGGGCTCTGCATGGGCGAGATTTTTTATCTCAAGGAACTCGCCGAGGACTGCGACGAGGATGGAGTCTACGAATTCTTCTTCTGCGGGCCGCCGCTCATCATCACCGGCGGCACCGGTTCGCCGATCAATCCGCAAGCGATAAAGTGACGCTGCGGTTCTGCAAATTCATCCGTCATGCGCGGGCTTGACCCGCGCATCCCGATATTGTTGGCAGTATAGAGACAACCGCATCGGGATCGCCGGGACAAGCCTGGCGATGACGAACGCGGATTATGACGTGAGGAGTAAGTCATGCCCCGCCACCTCAAGCGCGGAATGGACGCGAGCGCGATCAAGGAAGCCGACGCCAAGGTGCGCGAGACGGTCGAGCAGATTCTTGCCGACATCGAGGCGCGCAAGGACCAAGCCGTGCGCGACCTGTCGCAGAAATTCGACAACTGGTCGCCGGCCTCGTTCAGGCTCGCGCCGGCCGAAATCGAGCGCGCCATCGGGCAACTCCGCAAGCGCGATCTCGACGACATCAAATTTGCGCAGGCGCAGGTGCGCAATTTCGCGCAAAAGCAAAAAGAGACGATGCAGGACCTCGAAGTGGAGACGCTGCCGGGCGTGGTGCTCGGCCACAAGCACATCCCGGTGAACTCGATCGGCTGTTACGTGCCGGGCGGCCGCTATCCCATGGTCGCGTCCGCGCATATGTCGATCGTCACCGCGCGCGTCGCGGGCGTGAAAAAAATCATCGCCTGCGCTCCGCCGTTCAAGGGCGGCCCGCATCCGGCGATCGTGGCGGCGATGCATTTCGGCGGCGCCGACGAGATTTTCGTGCTGGGCGGCGTGCAGGCTGTCGCCGCCATGGCGCTCGGCACCGAGACGATTACGCCGGTCGACATGGTCGTCGGCCCCGGTAATGCCTATGTCGCCGAGGCGAAGCGGCAGTTGTTCGGCCGCGTCGGCATCGATCTTCTCGCCGGCCCGACGGAAACGCTGGTCATTGCCGACGATACCGTCGATGGCGAAATCTGCGCCACCGATCTCCTCGGCCAGGCCGAGCACGGCCCGACCTCGCCCGCGATCCTCATCACCAATTCGGAAAAGCTGGCGCGCGAGACCATGGCCGAAATCGAGCGGCTTCTCAAAATACTTCCCAGCGCCGATCTCGCCGGCAAGGCATGGCAGGATTTCGGCGAAATCATCGTCTGCGACGACGAGGCCGAGATGGTGCGCGAAGCCGATCGTGTCGCGTCGGAGCATGTACAGGTCATGACCCGCAATCCGGATTACTTTCTCGCCAACATGACGAATTACGGCGCGCTGTTCCTCGGGCCCCGCACCAATGTCGCGTATGGCGACAAGGTGATCGGCACCAACCACACGCTGCCGACCAAGAAAGCGGCGCGTTATACCGGCGGACTGTGGGTCGGAAAATTCCTCAAGACGTGTACCTATCAGAAAGTGCTCACCGACCAGGCGAGCGCCATGATCGGCGAGGTTTGCTCCCGGCTGTGCATGCTTGAGGGCTTTGTCGCGCACGCCGAGCAGGCCAATGTCCGCGTGCGCCGCCATGGCGGCCGCAACGTGCCTTATGGTGAGGCGGCGGAGTGACGTGTCCCAGATCGACCTCGCCAAAACCCCCTCCTTTCGCCTCGACGGCAAGCGTGCGCTCGTTACCGGCGGGGGACGCGGCATCGGGCTTGCTGCGGCCTCGGCGCTCGCTGCGGCCGGTGCGCATGTAACGCTTGCGGCGCGCACCAAGGCCGAGATCGAGGCGGCGGCCGCCGCGATCCGCGCGCGCGCCGAGGAGGCCGATGCGCTGGTGCTGGACGTGACGGATGTCGAGGCTGCGCGGCGGGCGGTCGCCGCGGCCGAGCCGTTTCAAATTCTCGTCAACAATGCCGGGATGAACCGGCCGGCGCTTCTGGCTGACGTCAAGGTCGAGGATTTCGACGCGATCTTTGCGCTCAACGTGCGGGCGGCATTTTTCATGGCGCAGGCCGTGGCGGCGCGCCTGGTCGCGGCAAAACTTTCCGGTTCGATCATCAATATCTCCTCGCAGATGGGCCATGTCGGCGCCGCGCGCCGCACCGTCTATTGCGCGTCGAAACACGCGATGGAGGGTTTCACCAAGGCGATGGCGATCGAGCTCGCGCCGCATAACATTCGCGTCAATAGTCTCGGCCCGACATTCCTCGAAACGCCGATGACGCGGCCATTCTTCGAGAACAAGGCGTTTCGCGACGAGGTGCTGTCGAAGATAAAACTCGGCCGCCTCGGCCAGCTCGATGAACTCACCGGCGCGATTGTGTTTCTCGCCTCCGATGCTTCGTCGCTGATGACCGGCTCGGCGCTGATGCTCGATGGCGGCTGGACCGCGGAGTGAATGGATTTACGAATGTGCAGTGAGCGTGAATCAGTAACGGAGTGCGCGTGATGAGAGTGCGGCTACTGTTCGTAATTCTCTTTGCGGCGTTCCTCACCGCGCCGGCAGCCGCACAAAACGCGTCGTCCGATCGGCTGCAGCGGATTCTCGACGCCGGGACGCTGCGCGTCGGCACAACGATGGATACGCCTGTATTCAGTATGCGAAACCCATCGGGCCAGCTTGAAGGTTTCGACATGGACGCACTGGCGACACTCGCTCCGGCGCTTGGCGTCAAGATCGACTATGTGAAGATGACGTTCGGTTCGATGCTGGGCGACCTCGCCGCGGACAAGTTCGATATCGCGATGTCGGGCATGGGCCGTACTTTCGACCGCGCGCGGACTGCGACGTTTTCCAAGCCCTATATGCGCTACGGCAAGCTGATGATGGTCCGCAGCGCTGACAAGGAGCGGTTCAAGTCGCTTGCCGACCTCGATCATCCGGGAATCAAGATCGCCTACAACAAAGGCGGTCTGAACGAGACCTTCGCGAAGACCATGTTCAAGCAGGCTATTCCAACGGGATTCGATTCGAACGCGCTCGCGACGGCCGATTTGCTTGCCGGGAAGGTTGACGCGCAGGTCGCTGATTCAACCGCCGCCATTTATACGGCGCGTCAGGATCAGCGGATTACCGCGATGAATCCGGGCGATGTGTTCAATCCGGTCTATGTCGCGATCCTGCTTCATCGTGAAGACCAGACTTTGCTCAATTACCTCGATATCTGGATCGATCAGATCGATATGGATGGCACGCTCGCGAAAATTCGTGCCAAGTGGCTCGGGGCGGATTTCAAATAATCAATTTCGGCGCGGTTGGCCGGTTTTAGAATAGTTTCTTCAGCACCTGGGGATTGAGACAACTCACCGGCGGTCTGCCCTCGATCAGCGCGATCGCATTGTCCACCACGATATTCGCCATGCCCTCGCGCAGCGACAGCACGGCGCTGCCGAGATGCGGGGTCAGCACGACATTCGGCATCGCGACGAGTTCGGGCGCGACCTGCGGCTCGTGCTCAAAGACGTCGAGACCCGCCCCCGCGATCTTCTTGTCTTTCAGTGCACGAACGAGCGCCATCTCGTCGATCACCGCTCCGCGCGCCGTGTTGATCACATAGGCCGAAGGCTTCATCAGCGAAAATTGATGGTCGCTCATCAAATGCCGCGTCTGCGGCGACATCTGCGCGTGCAGTGAAACGAAATCGGCTTCGCGCAGCAGGTCGTCGAGGCTGCGGAAGCGGGCGTCGAAATTTCTCTCAAGCTGCGGCGGCAGCCGCCGCGGGTCGGTGTAGAGGATCTTCATGTCGAAGCCGCGCGAGCGTCGCGCCATCGCCTGCCCGACGCGGCCAAAACCGACAAGCCCCAGCGTCCGGCCGGTCACCGCCGCCCCCGCCAGGTGATTGGACTGCGAGCCCGGATAGATGCCGGAGCGGAACAGCCTGTCGCCAAAAACGATATTGCGCGCCACGGCCAGCAGAAGCCCGAATGCAATGTCGGCGGTGGCATCGGTGACGATGGCCGGGATGTTGGTGACCGGAATGCCGCGCCGGGTCGCCTCATCGAGATCGATGAGGTCCTGCGTGATGTTCATCGCCGATACCGCCTTGAGGTTCGGATTGGCGGTGAGCACTTCGGCATCGACGGTGTCGTGAAGGAGCGAGATCAGAATGTCGCAGCGCTTCATCGCTTCGATCAGCTTGGCCTTGTCGAGGACACGGCTTGAATCCGGATTGACCTCGACATCCGCGACCTCGCGCAGGCGCTTTAGCGCACTCTCCGCGATCGGCTGCGTGACGAAAACGCGCGGGCGGCTCACGGTGCGCGTCACTTCGCTTTTATCGCAGCATTGACCTTGGGCAGCACCTTTTCCGCCAGCAATGTCATCGAGCGCCTGCCGAGCGCCGGATCGCGCCAGTCCTTGCCGGCATAGAGCAGGGTGCCGAAATCGCCGACCCGTTCGCGAAATTTTAGAATCTCGTCGGCAACCTTATCCGGCGAGCCGTAAATGATCAGATCGTCGCAGATACCGTCGAGCGTCACTTCGCTGTCCGGCTGGTCGCGGCGCGTCTTGAACAGATCAAGGCGGCCTTTCTTCAGCTTGGCGAAGAGCTGGCTGTAGTAATAACGATACGGGCCTGCCGGATCGATCGCGTAGGCCTTCGCCGTCTTGTCGTCATCGGCGACGAAGATGCTCTTGGCGACGCGCCAATTCGCCGGATCGGCCTTGCGTCCGGCGCGTTCGCAGCCTTCGACGTATTTCGGCCAGTGGCTCTTGACCCATTCCGGCATCAGGAAGTTGGCCGAGATCGGGTCCCAGCCGCGTGCCGCGGCCTCCGTCACGCCCTTGGAGAACGGCGCTACCGCCGTCACCACGATCGGCGGATGCGGCTTCTGCAGCGGTTTTGGCAAAAATCCCTGGCCGATGTCGGGCATCGCCTGCTTTTCGATCTTGATCGTCCAGTATTTGCCTTCGATGTCGTAGGGCGGTTCGCGCTCCCAGATCTTCAGCACCGTATTGATCGCTTCGAGGAACATGGCGTTGCGATCGGCGTCGAGATTGCCGAATGCCTCGGCGTCCGAAAGCAAGCCGCCGGGGCTGATGCCGAAGATGAACCGGCCGTCGAGCATGTGATCGAGCATCGCGATCTGCGACGCGGTCGCCGCCGGATGTGAATTCGGCATGTTGATGGTGCCGGTGCCGAGCTTGATGGTTTTGGTGGCGTCGATCAGGCTCGCGATGAAGATCGCGCAGGAGGTGATGTTCTCCGCCTGATCGGTGGCGTGCTCGCCGACGTAACCTTCCACGAAGCAGAGCTTGTCGGCGAGGATGAAAGCCTCGCGATCCTCGCGCAACGATTGACGCCAATCCTTGCCCAAGGGGTGGATCGGCATCGTAAAGAAACCAAGCTTCATGCTGCCTCGGGGGCGTGCTTGTTCGCGCGCAGAATCAGGATTTATCACCCGTGGCCGGCACAACCGAATTAATATATAAGAACGCGAGCAATCAGGTTTTCTAATGGCTGAAATCGCGCTCCGGCAGATCAGGGCCATCATCGCGGTTTGCGAGGAAGGCTCGTTCACGCGCGCCGCGGCGCGCGAGAACGCCACGCAATCCGGCATTTCCCAGCATGTCGCGGCCGCGGAACGCACACTCGGCGTAAAACTGTTCGAGCGTTCGGCCGCCGGCGTCAAACCCACGCCTGCGGGCCAGCGCTATTACAAGCACTGCATCGAGGCCGTCGGCCAGATCGCGCGCGCCAACGAGGAGGTCCGCGCCTTCGCGTCGCGCGTGACGGGTAACCTCCGCATCGGACTGATCCCGACGCTGACGCGGGCGGCGCTGGCGCCGGCACTGGAGAAGTTCGTGGCGCTTTATCCCGATGTGCGCCTGCACATCGTCGAGGGCTATAGCGGTTCGCTGACCGACATGGTGCAGAACGGCGAGCTGGATTTCGCCGCGGTGCCGACCACCGAAGGCCGCGTCGGGCTTAAATCGCGGCTTATCGTGCGCGATCGCGAAATGCTGGTGTCGAACGTCTCGCGCGGCCTAAAGCCGTTCGAGCCGGTCCGGCTGAAGGACTGCGGGCCGCTGAAAATCATTCTCCCCGGCCGCACCAATGTCCGCCGCCGCAATATCGAGGTCTATTTCGAGACGCATGGCATCGAAGTCGCAGGCATCATCGAGATGGACGCCATGATCTCGACGCTGCAATTCGTTCTGCGGTCGGATTGGGTGGCGATCCTGTCCGGCCTGATCTGCTTCGCCGACATCGGCCGGCCGATCGGCCGGGTGATCTCTCCGATCAACGACCCACCGCTGTTCGCCGAATTCGTCGTGATCTCGCCGGCGCGGCGCACGCTCTCGACCCAGGCACAGCTGTTTCTGGAAGTCTTCGAGGCCGAGATCGCGAACATTCAGGACGTCTGGGCGCAGACCATTCCACGGATCGTCTATCCGGTACGGCCGCGCCGAAAGGCGTCACGCTAGACCGAAGCCGGCTTGTCCTTGAAACGGCAGGCACAAAGGGTCTCGTTTTGCGCGACCCGCCGCCCGCTGCGGCTTGTTTCTTGCATCGCCAAAAGCCTGCGAGCCTGCGGGCGGAGCGCAAACGGGCATTAGATATCGCGATGGACAACCCGCTTCTTCATCCATCGCGCAATCTGTTCCGCGGCGCCGCCTTCATGGCGATTGTCTGGGTCGGCGCAACGACCGCCTATATGAGGGCCGGATGGGACTTTCAGGACTCGCTCTACATGGTCACGCTGACGGTGTTTACCGTCGGCTACGGCGAAGTGCGGCCGATCGATACCATGTATCTGCACCTCGTCACCATGGGCACCATGGCGTTCGGCTGCACCGGCATGATCTTTCTTACCGGCGCGCTGATCCAGTTCATGACGCTCAATCCGCTGCAACAACTCCTGGGCGGGCGCCGCATGCAAGCTGAAGTCGACAAGCTCGAAAACCACATCATCGTCTGCGGCTACGGCCGCATCGGCGTCGAACTCGCCAGGGCGTTGCGGGACGGCCGGGCATCTTACGTGGTGGTCGAGCAGGACGATCGGCGGGTCGCGCAGGCCCGCGACGCAGGTCATAACTGCCTTCAGGGCGACGCCACCAACGAAGCCTTGTTGATGGACGCAGGCATCTCGCGCGCCCGCGCGCTGGTGACCGTGGTGCCGAACGATGCCGCGAACGTTTTCATTACGCTCAGCGCCCGAAGCCTGAATTCAAAAATTCAGATCATTGCCCGAGGCGACGCCGTCTCGACCGAACGCAAGCTTATTCACGCCGGCGCCAGCAAGGTGGTGTTGCCCACTCACATCGGTGCGGAACGGATCGCGGAGATTCTGCTGTTTCCCGAGACATCGCGCTTCATCCACGAATCCGGAAGCATGCGCGAGCTCGGCAAGCAATTGCGCAATCTCGGCCTTGTCATTGAGGTCGTCGTCGCTCCCAAGGACGGCGCGTTGACCGACCTGACGATCGAGGAGATCGAGTCGCGGACGAATAGCGCGTTCTTCATCGTGCAGATCAACCGCCGTGACGGCAATTCGATCACAAGTCCCGACAAGACAACGCGTGTCGAGCCGGGCGATGGTGTTGCCGTGGTCGGGCGCAGCGCACAGGCAATCAATGCCATGTTCGCTGCGCCGCGCCAGACCGGGCGGTCTGGCCGGCTGAGATAGAGCGCGGAGTGCCTTCGCTGCGCCTACTTCTTGCCCTTCACGATCTTTTGCCGCTGCTCGCCGAGACCGTCGATGCCGAGCGTGACGACGTCGCCAGCTTTTAGGAATTTCGGTTCGGGCTTCATGCCAAGCCCGACACCGGGTGGCGTGCCGGTGATGATGACGTCGCCCGGCTCCATGACGAAATATTGCGAACAGGCCCAGACGATGTGCCGGCAATCGAAAATCATCGTCGAGGTGTTGCCGCGCTGGCGCTTCTCGCCGTTGACGTCGAGCCACATTTCGAGCTTTTGCGGGTTCTTGACCTCATCCTTGGTGACGAGCCAGGGGCCGAGCGGCCCGAACGTTTCGCAGCCTTTGCCCTTGGTCCATTGCCCGGCGCGCTCGATCTGGAATACGCGCTCGGAGACGTCATTGGAGAGGCAGTAGCCGGCGACGACGTCGAGCGCTTTCTCCTTGCTGAGATAGCGGGCGCGCTGTCCGATGACGATGCCGAGTTCCACCTCCCAGTCGAGCTTCGTGGAATCCTTCGGGATGATGGTGTCGTCGTTCGGGCCGCAGATGCACGACGGCGCCTTGTTGAAGATGATTGGCTCCTTGGGAATAGCCATGCCGGCTTCGGCGGCGTGGTCGGAATAGTTCAGCCCGATGGCGATGAAATTGCCGATTTTGCCGACGCAGGGGCCGATGCGCGGCTTGCCCTTCACCAGCGGCAGCTTCTCCGGCTTGAGCTTGCGCAGCTTGTTGAGGCCCGACGGCGACAGTACGTCACCTGCGATGTCGGCAACGACCTTCGACAGGTCGCGGATTTTGCCTTGCGCGTCGATCATGCCGGGTTTTTCGCGTCCCGGGGCGCCGTAACGGACGAGCTTCATGACTTCATCTCCCTGAATTCGATGTTTCGGTGTTTTTCAGAACGCACCCGAGAAGGTGCCGCCGTCGATGAGAAGGTTCTGTCCGGTGATGTAACCGGCCTGCGCCGAGCAGAGGAATGCGCAAGTGTCGCCGAATTCCTCCGGCGTGCCGATGCGTTTTGCCGGAACCATGCCGACGCGCTCGGCGAACGCTGCATCGTAGCTGATGCTCTTCTTCTTGGCGGTCGAACTCGATGTTGGAACGGAAACGATCGGTGTCGAACGTGCCCGGCAGGATAAAATTGATCGTGACGTTCGACGCCGCGACCGTGCGCGCGATGCCGGCGAGGAAAGCGGTCAGTCCGGCGCGGGCGCCGGACGACAGATCGAGGCCGGCAAGCGGCATCTTCACCGAGCCGGAGGTGATGTTGACGATGCGCCCGAATTTTTTCGCCACCATCGGGTCGATCACTTTCTGGATCAGCTCCACGGCGACGATCATGTTGGCAATGACACCATCGATCATTTTCTGGCGGTCGAGCTCGCGGAAATCGCGAAACGGCGGCCCCGCGTTGTTATTGACCAGGATGTCCGGCTCCGGACAGGCGGCGAAGAGAGCCTTTTGTCCGTCGGGCGAGGCAACGTCGCCTGCCACCGGAATTATTTTCGCGCCGGTCGCCTTTTGCAGTTCGGACGCGGTCGCAGCCAGATGCTCCTTGTTGCGGCCGTTGATCACCACCTCGCAGCCGGCTTCGGCCAGCGCCTTGGCGCAGGCCCGCCCGAGGCCGCGGCTCGAGGCGCAAACGATCGCCTTGCGGCCGGCAATTCCAAGGTCCATGCCTACGCTCCCTGTCTCCCTGTGCCGCGACAGTTCTCTTAACTGCGCGCTCTAGTCAACGGCTCATCCGTGCCCTTCCTTCACGACGTGTCGCTTCTGCAGATCGCGTTCATCGTCGGATTGGCCGCTTTTTCCGCCATTGCCGGCGGGGTCGCCGGTTACGGTACCGGCGCCTTGATGCCACTCGTCCTGGTTCCAGTGGTCGGCGCTGCGCCTGTGGTGCCGATCATCGCTATTTCGGCGATGTTCTCGAATACGGCCCGCGTTGCCGCTTACCGCCGTTTGGTCCAGCCGCGCCTGGCGCTGATCGCACTGACTGTCGCGCTGCCGACCTGCGCGGTCGGGGCGTGGCTCTACACGCTTCTCACCGGCCGCGGAGCTGCGGTCGTGATCGGATCGACGCTCATTGCAACCGTGCCGTTGCGGCGCTTTCTCAAGCGCCGCGGCCATAATATGGGTGAAAGGACGTATGTCGCAGGCGCTGCCCTCTGGGGCCTCCTTATGGGCGGCACGACGGGCGCCGGTGTTATTTTCCTCTCGCTCCTGATGTCTGTCGGTCTTGAAGGCGCTGCCGTCATAGCGACCGACGCGACCGTCTCGATCGTGACGGGCGCCGTCAAAGTCGGTGTCTTCGCTATTGCCGGAGTTCTGACCCCGCAGGTCATCGTCATTGCCTGTCTGATCGGAGCGGTGGCATTTCCTTCGACGTTTCTCGCAAAACTGATCGTCGAGCGGCTTCCGGTGCATGTGCATACCGCCATGCTCGATGCCGTCGTGATCATCGGTGGCTTGGTGATGATTTTCGGCGCGTTCAGGTAAAAGCGCTTCTTACGGCCACTTCACCACCGGCGGCAGCGAGGACAGGATCGACTCCACGTTACCGCCCGTGCGCAATCCGAAAATCGTGCCGCGGTCGTAAAGCAGATTGAATTCGACGTAGCGGCCGCGGCGCACGAGTTGCTCTTCGCGCTCCGCCTCCGTCCACGGTTTCGCAAAATTCCCGCGCACCAGCTTGGGATAGACGTCGAGAAAGCCGCGGCCGACATCCTGCGTGAAAGCAAACGCCTCGTCCCAATCCGTTTCAAGATAGTCGTAGAAAATGCCGCCGACGCCGCGCATCTCGCCGCGATGTTTGAGAAAAAAATATTCGTCGCACCATGTCTTGAACTTGTCGTAGGGCGCGATGCCGGAATGTCCGTCGCACACGGCTTTCATCGCGGCATGAAAGGCGACCGTGTCTGGATCGTCCTGCGTGCGCCGGCGATCGAGCACGGGCGTCAGGTCGGCGCCGCCGCCGAACCATGATTTCGTGGTGACGACGTAACGGGTGTTCATGTGCACGGCGGGCACATGCGGATTGTGCGGATGCGCGATGAGTGAAATTCCGGTGGCGTAAAAGCGCGGATCGTCGGCGGCGCCCGGAATATCCTTGCGGAATTCGGGAGCGAATTCGCCGAATACAGCCGAGGCATGGACACCGACTTTCTCGAAAACGCGTCCCTTCATGATCGCCATGACGCCGCCGCCGCCGGGCGTGCCGCCGTGGTCGGTGCGGCTCCAGGGCGTGCGGGTAAAGCGGCCGGGCGGCTGACCCGCGAGCGACGAACCGGCGGGGAGGGCATCCTCGACCGTTTCGAACGCCGCCAGAATCCGGTCGCGCAGGCTCTCGAACCAGGCCTTTGCGCTCGCTTTGCGTTCTTCGGCTTTGCCGCTATCCATAATGATCTTGAGTTTAGCCGCTAAGGGTGCGCTGGCGCGAGACTGTCATAAAAACGCGCAATTATAGCGATGAATCGCGAGCCAATACCGGGTTCGGCCATGTATCGCAGCATGTATCGCAAGGTTCCGCAGAATCGTCTGAGCCGCCGCCGTTTCGTTGGCGGCGTGGCGAGCACGGGCTTGTCGCTGATCGCGGCGCCTGCCGTGATGCGTGTCGCGAGTGCGCAATCCCATGCCGGCAATCCGTTTAGTCTCGGCGTTGCGTCCGGTTCTCCGCGGCCGGATGGATTTGTGCTTTGGACACGGCTGGCGCCCGATCCGCTGTCGGCCAATCCGGAAACTCCAGGCGGTATGAGCGGCGGCGACGTCGCCGTGCGGTATGAGATTGCCGCCGATGCCGCCATGGCGAATGTCGTGCGCCACGGCACGGCGACGGCCGAACAGGCTTTCGGCTATTCGGTCCATCTCGACGTCGCCGGCCTGCAGCCCGGGCGGCCGTACTGGTACCGGTTTCTCAGCGGCGATGCGACGAGCGCGGTCGGGCGCGCAGGCACGCTACCGGCTCCCGGCAGTGCGCTCGATCATTTGCGCTTCGGCTATGTCTCCTGCGCCAATTACGAGCACGGTTATTTTTCCGCGTACCGGCATCTGACCGAAGAAGATCCGGAATTTGTTCTGTTCCTCGGCGACTACATTTACGAAACCATCGAGGAAAACCGTCCCATCGTGCGGCGTCATTCGGACGGCGTCGAAGCCGCCACGTTACCGACCTACCGCAATCGTTATGCGCAATATCGCCTCGATCCGGATTTGCAGCGCCTGCATGCGCAGGTGCCGTCGATCGTCACCTGGGACGATCACGAAGTGCAGAACGACTACGCCGACAAGTGGGGAGAGTATTTCGACGACCCGGCGCAATTCCTGATCCGGCGCGCCGCCGCCTATCAGGCGTTCTATGAGCACATGCCGGTGCGGCCGATTCTGTCGCATCCGAACGGCCCGCTGATGCGCGTCTATGACCGGTTCAGCTTCGGCGATCTCATTGAAGTCTCGGTCATCGACGGGCGGCAGTATCGCTCCCGCGAAGCCTGTTACGGTCCGCCGAACAAGGGCGGCGGTCACCTGGAATCCAACGCCAGTTGTCCGGAGCGCCTCGACGCCGGACGCACCATGATGGGCTTCGATCAGGAGGCGTGGCTCTATTCCGCGCTGTCTCACACCAAGGCGCAATGGAATCTCGTCGCGCAGGATGTGCTGATGGCGCAGTTGCGTGAAAAGCAGGACGGCATCGACGCGTTCTGGACCGACGACTGGGACGGCTATCCGGCGAATCGCGCGCGGCTCCTCAAACACATTCACGATGTCAAAGTATCCAACCCGGTCGTCGTCTCGGGCGATATCCATTCCTTTTTTGCCAACGATCTGCGGCTCGATGCCGACGACCTGTCGTCCCCCATTGTCGCCACCGAATTCGTCGGGACTTCGATCGCGTCCTACGGGCCGCCCTACGACCTGATCGCACAGGCGCTGCCGGAAAACCCGCACGTCCATTTTTTCGAGAGCCGGCGGCGCGGCTATGTCGTCGTCGATCTTGAGCGCGCGCACATGCAGGTCCGCATGCGCGTTGTCTCCGACGCACACGATCCCAAAGCCGATATATCGACGCTGAAGACGTTTGCGGTCGAAAGCGGCCGCGCCGGCGTGGTGGAGGCTTAAGCTCTCCCCCGAACCTGCCGCAGCGCTTCGCCGGCGGCCATCGCGGCGGCGACGGCAATATTGAGCGATCGCAGGCCCGGACGCATCGGGATCACAATCCGCGCGTCTGCTGCGGCATGGATTTCCTGCGGCACACCTGCGGATTCGCGGCCGAAAAGCAACATGTCGTCCGTCTCGAAGCTGTGATCGAGATAGGAAGCCGTCGCCGCCGTGGTGAAAAGAATCAGGCGATGCCCCTTGTGCCGGCGCCAAGCCTCGAAATCCCGCCATGAAGCGTGACGGACGATCGCGACGGCGTCGAGATAGTCCATGCCCGCACGGCGGAAGGCGCGGTCGGATACCGGGAACCCGGCCGGCTCGATGATATGCGCGTCGATCCCGAGACACGCGCAAAGGCGCAAAACGGTGCCGGTGTTTTGCGGAATATCCGGCTCATAAAGGGCAATGCGCATGCGCTTGTCCGGGTCATCCAGCGACAGTCGGCGGCGTAATACGGTGCGTAAAATCGCCTCTGTTGCACTTGGGCAACATTGTGGGTCTTATCGCGAGCACACTTGCACTAAGGCGGCAAGGGTGCCAATAAAACTCAGCCGGAATGCGTCGCGTCTGACCTTCCCCAGGCCGGATGCGACCGGTGTCGTTCCGCCGCCGCACGGGGCTTCCGGGGGCGGTCTGCAGCGCGGATTGGCTGACTGGCAAGACGGACGAGGGTTAGGCTGTGATAGCAATCTTTTCGGCGGAACCCACGCGCCGCGACTTCCACTTTATTGCGACTGAAATTGGCGATACCGCGGGCGCGGATGCGGCTCGTTGGGCGGAATAAGGCATAAGGTTCGATCATGAGCGGACATTCGACTTACCAGCCGCAGAGCCCCTTCATGCAGTGGATGGAGCGGCGGCTGCCGATCGCAAGCCTCGTCTATTCCTCCTTCGTCGCTTATCCGACGCCGCGCAATTTGAATTATTGGTGGACGTTCGGCGGCATCCTCTCCTTCATGCTCGGCGTGCAGATCATCACCGGCATCGTGCTGGCGATGCACTACGCGCCACACGTCGACTTCGCCTTCAATTCCGTCGAAAGCATCATGCGCGACGTGAATTACGGCTGGCTGTTGCGCTATGTTCATGCCAACGGCGCCTCGTTCTTCTTCCTCGCCGTGTACATCCATATCGCGCGCGGCATGTATTACGGCTCCTACAAGGAGCCGCGCGAGGTGCTGTGGATCCTCGGCGTCATACTGTTCCTGCTCATGGTGGCGACCGGCTTCATGGGTTACGTGCTGCCGTGGGGCCAGATGAGCTTCTGGGCGGCGACCGTCATCACCAATCTGTTCTCGGCGATACCGGGTGTCGGCGGTGACGTCGTGACCTGGCTGTGGGGCGGCTTTGCCGTCGGCAATCCGACGCTGAACCGCTTCTATTCGCTGCACTACCTGCTGCCGTTCGTGATTGTAGGCGTTGTCGTGCTGCATATCTGGGCGCTGCACATGGTCGGGCAGAATAATCCGACCGGCGTCGAGCCGAAGACGGACAAGGACACCGTGGCGTTCACGCCCTACGCAACGGTCAAGGATGCCTTCTTCGTCGGGCTGTTCTGCATCCTCCTCTGCTGGTTCGTGTTCTACATCCCGAACTATCTCGGGCACTCCGACAATTACATTCCCGCGAATCCCGGCCAGACGCCGACGCATATCGTGCCGGAATGGTATTATCTGCCGTTCTACGCAATCCTGCGCGCGATCCCGAGCAAGCTCATCGGTGTGACGGCGCTCGCCGGCGCGATCATCGTGCTGGCGTTCCTGCCCTGGCTCGATACGTCGCGGGTGCGTTCGGCGAATTACCGGCCGCTCTATCGGCAGTTCCTGTTCATCTTTTTCATCGCCGTTATCGGACTGGGCTATCTTGGCTCGCAGGAGCCGACCGGCGGTTATGTGATCGCGGCCCGGATCCTGACGGTCTACTACTTCGGTTTCTTCTTCATCATCCTGCCGCTCCTGGGACTATTCGAGAAAACCAAACCGCTGCCGAATTCGATCTCCGAATCGGTGCTCGGTGATGGCCTTCCGGCCGGCGCGTCGCCGCCGGCTGCGCGCGGTTGAGGGAGGCCAAGTCATGAACTCTCGCAATTTCCACCGCGGTATAGTTTTCGCCTCCGCGCTCGCGGCGTCGCTTTTCGGTGTCGCGACAGCGGCGTCGGCTCAGGAAGCGGAAGCGCCGCCGCGGCAGCATTGGTCGTTTGCCGGACCGTTCGGCATCTACGATCAGGCGCAGTTGCAGCGCGGCTTCAAGATCTACAAGGAAGTCTGCTCCAGCTGCCACAGCATAAAGCTGCTTTCGTTCCGCAATCTCGCCGATCCGGGAGGTCCCGGTTTCAGCGAAGCGCAGGCGACTGCGATCGCGGCGGGTTTCCAGGTGACGGACGGCCCGAACGACCAGGGCGAGATGTTTCAGCGGCCCGGCAAGATTTCCGACCACTTCCCGCCGCCATTCGCCAATGATCAGGCCGCGCGCGCCGCACTTGGCGGCAAGCTGCCTCCGGACATGTCGGATCTTGCCAAAGCGCGCAGCTACGAATGGGGCTTTCCCCAGTTCGTTTTCGACGCGTTCCTGATGTATCAGGAAGACGGCCCGGATTACATCCACGCCATCATCAATGGCTATACCGATCCGCCGGCTGGCGTCACGCTGCCGCCGGGCGGCCAGTACAACAAATATTTCCCCGGTGGCGCCATCGGCATGCCGAAGCCGCTGACCGACGGCCAGGTTGAATATACCGACGGCACGCCAACGACGGTCGATCAGTACGGCCGTGACGTTGCCGCCTTCCTGATGTGGGCCGCGGAACCCACCCTCGACGCGCGCAAGCGGCTCGGCTTCCAGGTGATGATCTTCCTCATCGTATTCACCGGGTTGCTCTATTTTACGAAGAAGCGGGTCTGGCACGACGTGCTGCACGGCACCGAGCACTGAACGGTGCCGGCGGCCGCGAGGTCAAAACCATGACGAATCCCGCGCTCGAGAACGATCTCAAGGCGGCAATCCGCACGATCCCGGATTATCCCAAGCCGGGAATCATGTTCCGGGACATCACGACGCTCCTTGGCAATGCGCGGGCGTTTCGCCGCGCCGTCGATGAACTGGTGCAGCCGTGGGCCGGCGGCAAGATCGACAAAGTGGTCGGCATCGAGGCGCGGGGCTTTATTCTTGGCGGCGCCGTCGCCCACCAGGTTTCATGCGGCTTCGTGCCGATCCGCAAGAAGGGCAAGCTGCCGTTCAAGCGCGTCAGTATCGGCTATTCGCTCGAATACGGCGTCGATGAGATGGAAATGCACGAGGACGCCCTGGCGCCGGGCGAACGCGTCATTCTTGTCGACGATCTCATCGCCACCGGGGGCACTGCCGAGGCCGCGGTCAAGCTTTTGCAGCGGATCGGCGCCAAAGTGCTGGCGGCGTGCTTCATTATCGACCTGCCGGAATTAGGCGGCGCCGAAAAAATCAAGAAGCTTGGTGTGCCGGTGCGCACCCTCGTCAGCTTCGAGGGACACTAGTATCAGGCAAAACGCCTTAGCGGGCCTGCCGAATCGCCTCGTCCGCGGCGCTGCGCAGCGAAGAATCGAGCGCACCGAGGATCAGCTTCAATTCGAGTTCTCGGAACTGGGTAAAGATGTTGCCGATCCAGCTATGCACTTCGGTCGGACCGCCGGGCTGCTTGGCCATATAGGCGCCAAACGAGAAATTCGGCCGGTCGATGACCCCGCGTACGATCGGCGACAGGCGCGGGATGCGGACCACATTGCACTCGGGACGCGATGGCGGAAAATCCTGCGGCATGAACATGAAGGATGTTGCTTCATTGTGCACGGGAACGAACGTGGTCTTCGGCAGGCGGCGCCGCAGTTCGGCGTAACTGCGCGCGGTGATCGGCGCCGAGTCGGTGATGAACAGCACGATCGGGTCGATCGAACAGCGCTGCGCTTCCTGCTCGAAGCCGATCTCCGCCATCACGTCGAAGAATTGCTCGAACAGGCCATAGCCGAGATCGATGACCGTGGTTCGCCAATTGTCGCCGATCAGGCGATCGAACAGTGCCATCTGGCCGGGAGTTTCGGAGATGTCGACGGTCCAGACCAGATTGGGAAAATATCCGGCAAGCGCGGGCTCGCGCGGGTCAAGATCGTAACCGACGAGGGCCTTGCCACTCAGCCGCAGATATTCGACCAGGAGCCGCGCAATGAGCGTCTTGCCGACGCGCGGGTGCTGCGAGGCGACGATGTAAAGCGGCGTGTGTTGCGGCATGCCCGCAGGGTATCCCGTTAAAATCCACCTGGCCGCCAGACTATGATGAATTAACAGCCGGCTCTAGCGTATTGCCAGAAGCCGGCTGGGATATCGGATACTTGGGAGCGTTGCCGCCCGATTACGAGCGGTTGGCGGCCTGCGTGCGCGGAGCGGCCGAACTGCCGGAAGCGTCGAAAATATCGAGCAGCTTCACGCGGTCGTACTCGGCCCAGACATTGCCGAGCCAGTGCCGCACGTAGCCGCGCAGCACGAACGAGTAGTTGGCCGTCTCGCCCTTCGGGTTCTTGTTGGCGACGAAGGTCAGGAACGGAACGGAAGCCAGTTCGACCTGCTCGTAAGCCATCTCGTTGAGCTTCGGGATGGTGATCGCCACCGCGTCCTTCAATTTCTTGAAGTAGGAGGCGTGGGTCGGCTGGTCCCACTCGAAGAAGCTCGTGTTGTTGATGAAGTTCTTGACCAGGAAGTATTTGGCGTCGGCGGTGAAAGGCGCCGTCTCTTCGATTTCATTCAGCGAGGCGATCGAAGACCCGAGAATATGGAACACGACGAAGGTGATTTGCCCCTTCTTCACCGCATCGAGGAAACCGATATCGCGCAGCGCGCGCAGCGTCGGCGACAACAGGCCGGCGCGCACGTCAACGACCGTCACGCTGGATTCGGTGGTCGAAAGCGTATCGATGATCCGCATCTGGTCCGATACCGACGTGGCATCGACGATCTCGGCGACGTCGCCGTGGAAACGCTTCAGGGTGCCCCGCGGCGATTCCGAATCGAAGGCGCGCGTCGGGACATGATGCGCGGTGAAATAGTCGAGCAACGTGCGGGCGACCGTGGTTTTTCCCACGCCGCCTTTGTCCGCTCCAACCAAGATCAATGCCGGTTTAGCCATGATCGAACCCTCACTGACGTTTCGCGCCACAACAACAAGTCGGGCGCGTCGGCCTCCAAGCGTCGTGTTCCGGTTCTACACAGCCCTTAAGAAGTTTGGAAGCCTCATAGGCCGCCGAGTGGCTACTGGCTGCGGTTTGGAGGCCATTTGTAACTTGTTATGGTTAATCGCGGCAGCCTAATTGCTGCGGTGCGGGCCCCAAGGGCCGGGTATTGCGCCGGGCACCTCGCCGGGCGCAATGGCCGGCGTCGGTACAGGCGCAGGCTGCGGTCCAGGTGCGGGCTCCGACCACGGGCCTGGATCCGTACCGGCCGGCGCGCCGGACCGGGACGGCAGCGGGCTTTCACTGCCGGTTTGCTCCGAGTCCCACGGGCCCGCCGGCGCTGTTTGATCGTCATCTGCTTCGCTTGCCTGCGGCGGCAGTGCAATCGGTCCGGGATCGTGGCCGCCGGCGAACTTGATCAGCGCGGCCACCCTGTTGTCGACGCTCGGATGTGTGTCGAACAACTCGCCAAAGCCCTCGCGCGGGTCATCGATGCACATTTCCATCACCGCGGACGTCGCGCCGGGGAGTTCGCCGCGTCCTTCGATCTTGCGCAGCGCCGAGATCATGGCATCGGGATTTTTTGTCAGCTCCACCGAACCGGCGTCGGCGAGAAATTCGCGCGAGCGCGACAGCGCAAGGCGGATGACGAATGACAGCACATAGGCGACCGCCAAGAGCCCGACCGCGATCAGGATCGCCAGGCCCGCGCCACCACCGCGGCGCTCGCCGGACCGCGAACCGCGAAAGCTGAAGCCGTTGTAGAACCAGAGCCGGAATATCAGCTCGACGAAGAAAGAGACGACGCCGGCGATGATGACGGCAATCACCATCATGCGGACGTCGCCGTTGCGGATATGCGTCAGCTCATGGCCGAGGACGGATTCCATTTCCGCGTCGTTAAGCCGTTTGAGGAGGCCGGTCGTCACGGTGATCGAATATTGCTTGGCATTCATCCCCGTGGCGAACGCGTTAAGCGCGTCGGAATCGACGATCTTGAGCTTGGGCGTGGGAATGCCACGCGAGATGCAGAGATTTTCCAGAAGATTGTAAAGCCGCGGCTCCTCGGAACGCTGTACTTCGCGGCCGCCGGTGATCGCGTCGATCATGCTCTGGTGGAAGTAATAGGCGATGACGATCCACAGCGCGGTGCCTATTGTCGCGAACGGCGCCGCCTTGAGCAGTTCGATCCACGCGATCTGCATCAATGTATTGATGTCGGCGTCGACCGATAGGCCCGCCGCGACGAGCGCGCCGGCATAGACGAGCACGTAGACGAGAAAAAACAGCCCGGCGAGAAGCGCTATCGAACGGCGCCGGTTCGACTGGATATGGCTGTAGAGACCATAAGCGGCCATCGCGGGTTACCGGCGTTCGATCGTGCTCTAGAATTTTACCGACGGTGCTTCGCTGACGCTCGCGCGGTCATCGCCGAGATTGAAGAAATCCTTCGGCGCGAAGCCGAACGAGGCGGCAAACAGCGCGGCTGGAAAGCGCTGGATACCCGTATTGTATTCCTGCACCGCATTATTGAAGAAGCGCCGCGAGGCTGCGATCTTGTTCTCGAGATCGCTAAGCTCGGCCTGCAATTGCTGGAAATTGGCGCTCGCCTTGAGGTCGGGATAGGCCTCCGCGACGGCGAACAACTTGCGCAATGCGCCGGAGAGCATGTTTTCGGCAGCCGCCTGCTGCGCCGGCCCCTGCGCCGTCATTGCCGTATTGCGCGCCTTGACGACCTCATCGAGCGTGCCGCGCTCGTGCGCCGCGTAACCCTTCACGGCCTCGACCAGGTTAGGCACGAGATCGTGCCGCTGCTTGAGTTGCACGTCGACGTCGGCGAAGGCCTGGTTGACCCGTTGCCGCATGGAAATGAGGCCGTTGTAGACGCCGATCGCCCAAACGGCGGCGACGACGATCACGGCAAGAACGATCAAAGTCGAGACGGACATTCCAGGCTCCTTCAAGTCACCTTATGGCGCAGCCGGTTTTGCTGCGACAATCAATAGCATAGCCCTGAGCATAGCCTTGGGCTTTGACGGCGGGGAGTTGCCACAGGTTCAAACGGTGTTGCCGCACTGCATAGATAGGTGCGTTCTGGCCGCTGTTAAGGTTAGCCCTTAATCGGCGTCGCGAGGATGACCCGCCTGATCTAACAATAGGCATCAACAGGCAGGTCGCCATGCCCGAGAACTCCCTCGGCCCCGTCGCCAAGGACTATTTGAACGAGGACGTCATATGGATTGAGCCGAGCGGGCTCGATCTGGCGCGGCTGAACGCGATCGGCGGCGTTGGCAACACGGACGCTCTGGCTCAATTCGAAAAAGAGCAACTGGCGCGCGAAATCGCCGATATCGACGCGCCACGGCCGTATTGCGGCAGGCGCAGCCCGCCCTTCAGTCCTGGATCAAGCCGACGGCGTCGGCGGCTCCCAAGTCACGGCCGCTGTGGCTTCTGATTGGCGTGCTGTGGCTGTCGACGGCGATCGTCACGGCCGTCGCAGTCGTTGCCATCGCGTCGTACGCGGTGAGGCTGTAGCTGTCCGCTCGCACGAGCAGGCTTCGAAAATCCGCTCAGTAGGCGTTGCGGTACGCTTCGGGTGAAAGCACCGAGCGCGCGATGATCTTGAAACCAAGCCAGAGCGACCAATTGTCGATGTAGAACAAGTCGTATTCGACGCGCTTGCGGATCTTTTCGTCGTTATCGATCTCGCCGCGATAGCCGTTGATCTGTGCCCAGCCCGTGATGCCCGGCTTGACGTTGTGACGGCGTGCATAAAATGAAATGCGGCGTTCATAGTCGTGGTCGTGCGACAGCGCATGCGGCCGCGGGCCGACGAGCGACATATCGCCGGTGAGGACGTTGAACAGCTGCGGAAGCTCGTCGATGTTCCAGCGCCGCAGCCAGCGTCCGACATTGGTCAGGCGCGGATCGCCACGCGTGGCCTGCGGGACGATGACGCTGTCCTCGATCGCCTGCATCGTGCGGAACTTGATGATGCGGAAAGGCTGCTGGTTGAATCCATAGCGGCGCTGCACGAAGAAGACCGGGCCCGGACTGTCGAGCTTGATGAGGATGGCGACGGCGATGAACAGCGGCGTCAGCGCTACCAGCCCGAGCGCCGCCCACATCACGTCGAAGAAGCGCTTCTGGATTATTTCGGCGCGCGACAGCGGCAGGCGGGTCAGTTGCAGGCTCGCGAGCGGTCCGATTTTGGCGAGCTCGACTTCATCGAATTTATGCAGGATTTTCTCGGGACCGAGATGAATCTCGATCGGCAGCGCGAGGAAAGTCTCGGCACAGCGGTCGATGATTTCGATCGCCGACCACGGCAGCAGGAGATAGATCGCATCGGGTTCGAGCGCGCGCACGCTGGCGACCGCTTCCGCGAGGTCGCGATCGAGCACGGCGCGCCGGGTTTCCGCCGAAGAGGTGGCGGCGACCGGGGTGAGAAAGCGGCAGCCGACGATGTTGAGGCCGAGCGCCCACGGCTCGTAGTGCTGGATGAAGGCGCCGATATGGGCGCCGGTGCCAAGCAGGCAAATGCGCTGGGCGGAGATTAAACCGGCGGCGCGAGCGAGCGCGGTGATGCGCACGATCAGGAAACGCTGCACAAGCAGCGCAGCAAGCGTGGCGGAGTAGAAAAACAGCAGCCAGCCGCGTGAATAATCGACACTCACCCGCGCCAGGAATCCCAGCATCAGGAGACAAATGAGCGTGACGTTCCACAGTTGGATGGTGCGCCGGGCGTGCGGTTTGAAGGCGAAGAAATTGGGCAGCCGGTATTCGCCGCGGAAGACGTTGGAGATGGCAAAGATGCTGGCGGCCAGACCGCCGACCTGAACGTAGGAGGAGACTTCGCCGATGTCGCCGTAGGCGAGGAGGTAATACGCCACACCCGTGACGCAGGACATGGCGACGATCAGCGCAACGTCCATCACGAAGATCGAGATCGAGAACGTGCCGCGCGACAATAGGGCCCAGGCGCGCAGGATCCGGCTCGATTGCGGCGTTGATGCCAGCGTATAACTGGTTTGCAAATTCATCGGCGCGACTGCTTTGCCATTGTCTTTTTTGCCGACGCTTCGCGCCGCCGCCCCGAAATGGGACAGCGCGCGAGGTCACGCTGCAGTCTCGCCAGAACTGTGCCAGCGGCTTGTAAGACGGCGCCGCGAGAGGCGTTGCGCGCCCGTTTGGCGTGTTAAGATTAATCCGCCGGCACGCAGCAGTTTCTCGCCGGAGCGCTTGGGGAGAAATCATGCAAGGCAAGGTCGCGATCGAAGAACATTTTTCCATTCCGGAGACTGCCGGAGATTCCCGCGGCTATTTCCCCGAGCGGGTGTGGCAGGAAGTGCGAAGCCGCAATGAAGACGTTCACGAACGGCGCCTGCGCGAAATGGACGAGAACGGCATCGAGATGATGCTCCTTTCGCTGAATGCGCCTGCGGTGCAGGCCATTCCCGAAAAGGGACGCGCCGCCGAAGTCGCCCGCAAGGCCAACGATTATCTCGCCGAACAGGTGCACAAGCGGCCGGACCGGTTTCAAGGCCTTGCGGCGCTTGCCATGCAGGATCCCGAAGGCGCGGCCCGCGAGCTCGAACGTTGCGTGAAAGAACTCGGATTTCGCGGCGCGCTGGTCAACGGTTTTTCACAGGTCGGCGACGCGGACACCGCGGTTCATTACGACCTGCCGCAATACCGTCCGTTCTGGGCCACCGTCGAAAGGCTCGACGTGCCATTCTATCTGCATCCGCGCAATCCGCTGCCGCGTGACGCCAAAATTTACGAAGGCCATCCGTGGCTGCTCGGCCCGATCTGGGCGTTCGCCCATGAAACGGCGGTGCATGCGTTGCGGCTGATGGGCTCAGGCCTGTTCGACGAACACCCGCGGCTCAACATCATCCTCGGGCATCTCGGCGAGAATTTGCCCTACGCGATGTGGCGGATCGACAATGCCAATGGCTGGATCGAGAACCGGCACAGCTATCCCGCGAAAAAACGGATGCGCGATTACTTCTGCGCCAATTTCCACATTACGACGTCAGGTAACTTCCACACCCAGGCATTGATCGACGCCATGCTGGTGCTCGGCTCGGACCGCATCATGTTTTCCGCCGACTGGCCGTTCGAAAATATCGATCATGCGGCGCATTGGTTCGATGCCTGCCCGATCAGCGAGCCCGACCGCGTGAAAATCGGCCGCGACAACGCGATGAAGCTGTTCAAATTGGGCGGGCGCTGATGATGCAGGAATGCAGGATGTCGGCGAAAGTCGAAAAGCCTGCCAGGCGTTTCACAATGAATAGGCCATGCGAAAGCCGCCCCACTGCTTGCCAAAGACGCGGATCGGCGCACCGATCTCCCACATCATGATGACCCGGTCGCCCATGTCGCGGGGATAGTTCTGGATGATGTAGGGCCGCACCACGCGGCCTGCTGACAGGCCGGCGCGATCGTCGAAGATTCGCCGGTTACGGCAATGGGCGGTATTCCAGAGAACGTCTCCGCGCCGTTGCGGCTGGGAGTAGATGGTGTTGTGCACCGGAAGATAGCCGTTTCGATCGACAGCGGCGCAAAAGACCATGCGCTTGTCGCCCGCGCGCAATGGCTCCTGGATGCCCGGCAGCACGGTTTCGACGAAGTCCAGGAAACGGGTGCGGTGCTGCAACGGGTTTGAATCGGGTATCGGAATATAATTGTTGTCGAACAGATCGGCTTGCGAGATGCGCTGCTGCTCCACGGCCTTTTCGAACAGCCTGGAAATTCGATCCGCCGTGGTAGTCGCAAGGTTGATGAACTCGGTGTTGTCCGAGCGGATGGTTGCAAGCCTGTGGTCAAGCGTGGCTTGAGTGCCGTCGCCGAAGTCGTGAAACTGCAGATGCAGTCCAAGACTTGACTGATTGACCAGGCGAAGCCGGCAGGCTCCGATGCTGGCGATCTGCGCAGGCAGCAGATCGCCGACAGAAAAGCTCCTCGGCTCGCGCAGTCGCACCAATAGGCCGCCTTCGGAAATATCGGCGGTTTGGCCATGGACGACGGTGCCGCCGGCCTGAAGTTCTGCCGCGAGTTCGCAGGGCAGCCGTTCGTGACGGCGGCGATCGCCCATTTCGGTCAGGCGAAGGAAGATGACGCAGCGCGTCTTGAGACGCTCGGCCAGCCGCGCCACGTCCTCCCCCGAGCGATCGACGGCTTCGCCATGCGCTGTGGCGTCGACCGCAGCCTGCTTTATTTCGGTCGCTCCGTCCGCCACCGCGCCGATGAATTGGGAATTGTCGGTGGCATTGCGCGAAAGGCCATTCGTGGTTTCGACCTGTTGTTCCACGGCACTGGCGATGCTGGAGAACATCGGCCGCGCGGCCCTGTTCGATTCGGCGATCCGGTGCACGGCCGTGATCGACGTGGCGGCATCGTTCTGCAGCATTTCAATCTTGCGCGCGATCTCCTGGGTAGCGGTCTGGGTCTGCACCGAGAGCGCCTTCACCTCTGCAGCGACAACGGCGAATCCGCGGCCTGCCGAACCGGCGCGCGCCGCTTCAATCGTTGCATTGAGCGCAAGCAGATTGGTCTGGTGGGCGATCGTGGCGATCAGGTTCACGACTTTGCCGATTTCCGCCGACGATGCCTTCAGGCCGTCGACGCTCTTGCTCGCAGCGATGGCGGCTTCGCTCGTATCGTGGGTGAGGGAGCCTGCGACACGAACCTGCCGATCGATCTCGCTTGAAGATTGTGCGAGTTCGATAGTGGCGCCGGCGACCCGCTCCGCGTCGCGTTTGGCGTCTTGCGATTTTGCGGCAAGAATTTCGGTACGTGCGCGAATAGCTGCAAGCGCTTCCGCCGAGGCGCCGGCGCCGCCGCGAACCGACGCCGCGGCCTGCGCCACCTCGCGGATCATCGCAGCCAGATCGAGCTCGAGTAAATCGATCGTTTCGCGGATCGAGGTTGCGATATTTGCGGCGGCCAGCGGAGCGGCTGGGACCGGCTCGCTCACGGGCAAAGGCGCGGCCGTTGATTGCTGTTGTTTCCTGAAGAAGGACAACATCGGCCCGCGCCAGCGTGAATTCTCAACTCCCAGCGGGTAGGCGAAAATGGTTAATGCGCAATTAAAATCTGCATCGCCGCCGGCCGCGTCCAAGGCGCCAAAAGACCGGCGGTAGCGTCCGCAAACAAATCCGGCGTTGAAGAAAAAGGCCCTGGCCTAACTTGCTTCGCGCAGCTTCACGGCGCCTTGCAGATCGACCGAGACGAGCTGCGATACGCCGCGTTCGGCCATGGTGACGCCGTAGAGGCGATTCATGCGCGCCATGGTGATCGGATTGTGGGTGATGATGACAAAGCGCGTGTCGGTCGACCGCGTCATTTCGTCGAGCAGATCGCAGAAGCGCTCGACATTGTAATCGTCGAGCGGTGCATCGACCTCGTCGAGCACGCAGATCGGCGCCGGATTGGTCAGGAACACCGCGAAGATCAAGGCAAGCGCCGTGAGCGCCTGCTCGCCGCCGGACAAGAGCGACAGCGTTGCCGGCTTCTTGCCGGGCGGTTTCGCCATGATCTCGAGGCCGGCTTCGAGAGGGTCCTCGCTCTCGATGAGCTGCAATTCGGCGGTGCCGCCGCCGAACAATTCGCCGAACAGCTTTTTGAAGTTCTCGTTGACGATCTGGAAGGAGGTCAGTAGCCGCTCGCGCGCTTCGCTATTGAGGCTGTGGATGCCCTGGCGGAGCCTCCTGATCGCCTCGATGAGGTCGTCGCGCTCCGCGGTGAGCTTGCCGTGCTGTGCGTCGACGTCGCGCAATTCCTCTTCGGCGAGCAGATTGACCGAGCCGAGCCGCTCGCGCTCCTGTTTGATGCGCTCGATCTTGGCCTCGACCTCGGCAATCGACGGCGCCGGCGCGTCCGGCTTTATTTCGGAGACTTCCGCCGCCGCCGCCGGTTCGATCTGGAGGATTTCGCGGATTTCGTGCTCGATGTCGGCGAGCCGGCGCTTGGCGCCGTCGTGGCGTTCCTCGGCGCGGGCTTCCTCGGCGCGCGCTTCGCCGACCGCCTCGAGTGCGACGCGCGCGGCCTTGTCGGCTTCGGCGAGCTCGTTCTCGGCCTCCGCGAGTTTATCGGCGGCGGCGCGGCGTTCGGCCGTCGCGCCTTCGATCTCGCCGATCAGGCCCTGGCGCTGATTTGCGAATTTCTGCGGTGCATTTTGCAATTCGGCGCGTTCGGCGGCTGCTTCCGCAGTACGCTGTTCGAGCGTCGCGATCTGCGCTGCCGCATTGTCCTTGCGGTCGTTCCAGGCCTGGCGCTCGCCGGCTATGGCGCCAAGGCGGTGATTGGCAAGCTCGGCTTCCCGCGCGATCGCCTGCGCTTCGCCGCGTACTTCGGCGCAGGTGCCGCGCTCGCGGAGGATTTCGCTATTGACGACGGCGAGTTTGGTTTCGATCTCGGCGGCTGCGGGCAATGCCGCGAGCGCGCTTTCCGCCTCGCTGCGGGCAAGCTGATTTTCGTCGCGGCCGTCGCCGATCCGTTGCCTGGCTTCCTTGAGAGCCGAAATCCGCGCCGCATTGCGGCTGATCTCGCGTTCCGCCGCGGCATGGTCCTCGCGCGCGGCATCCGTCAGGCGCTGAGCCTCGCGCCAGTGGGCCCGCGCATCGGTCTCGGCTGCGGCTGCCGTTGCAAGCGCGGCTTGCGCCGTCTCTACGACATGACGCTTCGCCTCGACCTCGCCGCGGGCGGCGGCAAGCTCGCTCTCGATCGAGGCAAGCCGGCCGCGCTCGGCAAGGCGGCGCGCGGCTCCGGTCAGTGCGTGCGCGGCGACGGCGAATCCGTCCCAGCGCCAGAAATCTCCCTCGCGCGAGACAAGCCGCTGGCCGGGCTTGAGCGATCCGGCAATGCGCGAGCCGTCGGCGCGTTCGACGACGCCGATCTGGGCGAGCCGGCGCGCAAGTTCCGCCGGCGCATCAACGAACTGCGACAGTGCGGTGATTCCCCCGGGCAGTGCCGGATCGGACGGATCGAGCGCCGCGCCCGCCCAATGCATCGGCGCGGAAGAGCCGACCGGTGCATCGAGATCGTCACCCAAAGCGGCGCCGAGCGCCTTTTCGTAACCTTCCGCGACGGTGATCGCGTCCATCACCGGCGGCCAGAGATTCTTGTTTTCGACGGCAAGGAGCTTGCCGATGGTTTTGGCCTCGGTATCGAGCCGCTGCACGCTGCGCTCGGCTGCGGCAAGCGGGGCACGCGCGGCGTCCATCTCATCGCGGGCGCGGCGATGTGCTTCCTCCGCGCCATGCGCGGCGGTTTCAGCCTCGGCAAGTGCGGACTGTGCGCCGGAAAGCGCCGTCGCCAGAATCGGGAGATCCGGCGCGTTGCTGTCGGTCGCGGCAAGGCCGGCTTCGATATTCGCGAACTCGGCTTCGAGCCGCGCGGCGCGCTGCTCGTGCTCGCGTAGCGCCGCCTGAAGCTGATTGCGGCGCGCGGACAGATCGGCCAGTGCGCCGGTCAATTCGGAAAAAGATCGCTCCGAGCCGGCCAGGGTCTCGTCCGCCGACGTGACGCGCTGGTTGACGCCGGTCAGCCGCGTCTCGGTTTCCTGTGCCACGGCCTGCAGCGCCGCCTCTTCGCTGGCGAGCCGGGCCAACGCGGCTCCGGCATCGTCGGCGAGTGCCCGCTCGCGTTGCAGATCGGCGGCGAATTGCTCGATCCGCCGGTCGAGTTCGCCAATGCGCTCCTTGGCGCGGGCTTCCTCGCGCTCGAGCGTCTCCCGCGCGATCAGAAGGCGCTGCAGCGCGGCGGCGGCTCTTGCCTCGGCCTCGCGCAAGGCGGGAAGGCCGGCGGCGACATTGGCCTGACGGGTCGAGGCCCGCGCCTGCTCGCCGGTACGTGCTGCGACGACGCGAACGGCTTCATCCTTGCCGTGCAGTGTGTCGGCGACCTCGGACTGTGCGCCGATCCAGCGCAGGTGGAACAGCAGCGCTTCGGTCCGGCGCACCTGGCCGGAAATATTGCGGTAGCGCACGGCCTGCCGGGCTTGCGTCTTTAGCGCTGCAACCTGCGACGCGAGCTGGCCGATGACGTCTTCGACCCGCGCCAGATTCTGCTCGGCGGCTCTGAGGCGAAGTTCCGCTTCATGACGGCGGGCATGCAATCCGGAAATCCCGGCAGCCTCTTCCAGGACGCGCCGGCGCTGGTCGGGACGCGCCTGAATGATTTCACCGATGCGGCCCTGGTGCACCAAAGCCGGCGAGCGTGATCCGGTAGAGGCGTCGGCGAAGAGTACGCCAACGTCGCGGGCGCGCACCTCGCGGCCGTTGACGCGGAATGTCGAGCCTTGCTCGCGCATGATACGGCGCGAGACTTCCAGCGTATCGAATTCGTTGAAGGATGCCGGCGCCTTGCGGTCGGAATTGTCGATCGAAACCGCGACTTCGGCATGGTTGCGCGCCGGGCGCTCGGTATTGCCGGAGAAGATGACATCGTCCATCTCCGACGCGCGCATGGCCTTGTAGGAATTCTCGCCCATGACCCAGCGCACGGCTTCGACCAGATTGGATTTGCCGCAGCCGTTCGGGCCGACGACGCCGGTCAGCCCGGGTTCGATCTCGAAGTCGGTCGGTTCGACGAAGGA
This sequence comes from uncultured Alphaproteobacteria bacterium, assembly GCA_963723335.1. Taxonomy (GTDB): domain Bacteria; phylum Pseudomonadota; class Alphaproteobacteria; order Rhizobiales; family Xanthobacteraceae; genus BOG-931. The sequence continues at coordinate 408,084 of CAVRQJ010000002.1, forward strand.
CTTAAAGCCGATCAGGCGCAGCCGCGTGAGCTTCATTGCGGTACTGGTTCCATGTCCCCTGCTGCGGCGGCAAAGGGAATCGTTAAGAAGGCACGCCGAGAGCTTTCACCTTGGCGCGGAGGTAAGGTGCCGCATCGGCGCGGAGAATGAATCGTCGGTACCCCGAGCGCAATGACGGCTGCCGGTTTATCCAGACCTTCGCATCGCCCGACGATTCGGCTTGGGCCGAAAAGGGCGGTCTAAAGCCGCGGCGGAAGAGGAAAAAACCCTTATCCTTCCTTGAGATAGGCGTCGATTTCCTTGGCCAGTTGGTCGATCGAAAGGTCGCCAACCATCCTCTTGCCGTTGATGAAGAAAGTGGGCGTGGAATTGACCCCAAGCTTCTGAACGGCGTGGTCGCGCACCGCCTGGATGCTATCGAGCATCTTCTGATTCGCCAGGCACTGGTTGAACGCGTCTTCGGTAATGCCAAACTGCTTGCCGATTTCCTTCATCGGCGCGAGCGGTTCCTTGACCAGCCATTCGAGTTGCTTGGCGAACAAGGACTCCACGATCGGCATGTATTTATCGTTGCCGCCGCAGCGCGCCATCATGAATCCCGCGGCAGCGAGCGCATCGAGCGGGAATGTACGCAGCGTGTAGCGCACCTTGCCGGTGTCGATGTAGCGCTTCTTGAGCTCAGGGTATGTCGTCTCCGAAAAATGCGCGCAGTGCGGGCATGTCATCGAAGCATATTCGATGATTGTCACGGGCGCTTTGTCGGAGCCGATCATGATGTCGCCATCGGGGCCGGCATCCGCCAGATCGGCCGGGGAAACGGTATCTTCCGCCCAGGCCGGGCTCGTAAGCGGCGGCAGGAGGCCGCCGGCAAATCCGGGCGCGGCGAGGGCAAGAAGCGCTGTAGCCGAAAGCAATTGGCGACGAGTGAGCGTCAAGGTTTTACTCCCGATCCGAAGGCTGAATTTATCCAGAGGAAATGTGGCATTAGCGGGCCATCGCGCCAAGCATTTTAGCGCATCTGTTCAGTGCATCCGGGGGTCATACACGGCCCGCTGTCCGGGCGAAGTCACGGTCGCTTGATTGCCGCGCCAAGACGCGCCAGGGCCGACTTTAGCTCGTCGTCGCCGATATCCGACAGGCCCTCGGCGACGCGTGCCGCCGCAGCCGGATCGGCGATGCGGACCGGTTTGCGCTCACCGCGCCTGAGCGGCGCCTGGCGAAGCGCCAGCCGCGCCACCGCGCGCCAGCCGAGGAAGCGGTTGACCCGGTCGCAGATCACATTGGCGAGGTGCTGAATTTCGATCGCGGCCGGGCCCTCGACGCGCAAGACCAGAGTTCCGGGCTCGCGCTCTTCGCCTTCGGCTGGACGCCTCCACTGGATTTTAATCGGCTCACTGTGCGCGGCGACTTCCGCGCCTGCAATTTCCGCCCAGCGCGTCACCAATTCGGCGGAGGCAAAGCCTTGCCGCGTAAAGGTCTCGCCCACGACCTTGCCGACAAGGTCGCGTAACGGTTTGGCGAAGGCGCGCGAGGGCTTGTTCATGTTGTAGGGCTCTGTCATCCCTCCGGTGATGACCGTAGCAGTGAAGAAAGCGGAACGACAGCGCACGAGGCGCTCCGCGGCGATTTCATCACCGCAACCCACTGGCCTTCTTGCCTGGTATGACCGGCATCGACGCGTGCTGCCGTGGCGCGCATTGCCGGGCCGGCGCGCCGATCCGTACAGCGTGTGGCTTTCCGAAATCATGCTGCAGCAGACGACGGTCAAGGCAGTCGCGCCTTATTACATGCGGTTTTTGCAGCGCTGGCCCGATATCCGCGCGCTCGCGGCGGCGCCGCTCGATGATGTGCTCAAGGCTTGGGCCGGTCTCGGCTATTACGCCCGCGCCCGCAATCTCCATGCCTGCGCCCGTATCGTGGCCGACCGGCACGACGGGGTCTTTCCTTCGAGCGAAGCCGGGTTGCGCGAACTGCCCGGCATCGGCGCCTATACCGCCGCCGCCATCGCCGCGATCGCATTCGACGCGACGGCAACGCCCGTAGACGGCAATGTCGAACGCGTCGTCGCGCGCTTGTACGCGCTCGACGTGCCGCTGCCGGCGGCCAAGCCGGAAATCTCCCGCCTTGCGCGCATGCTGACGCCGCCGCGCCGCAACGGCGATTTTGCGCAAGCGATGATGGATCTCGGCGCGACCATTTGCACGCCGAAGAGTCCGGCCTGCGCGCTGTGCCCGTGGAACGAGAACTGTGTGGCGCGGCGGCAGGGCGCGCCGGAAACATTTCCGCGCAAGGCGCCAAAACGCGAGGGCCTCTTGCGCCGTGGCGCGGCTTTTGTGGCGCGGCGCGCCGACGGCTTTGTGCTGGTGCGGACGCGGCCGGCGAAGGGTCTTCTCGGCGGCATGACCGAAGTGCCGACGACGGAGTGGCGGCAGGATTTCGACGAGGCCGAAGCGCTTGGAGGCGCCCCGCGTCTGTCCGGCCGCGCCCGCTGGCGCCGCACGGCTGGCGTGGTGCGGCACGTCTTCACGCATTTTCCGCTGGAGCTTTCGGTTTATGCGGCTGACATCCCGGCGCGCGCGCCCGCGCCGGCCGGCGCGCGCTGGGTCGCGATATCCGATCTTGCCGGTGAGGCATTACCGAGCCTCATGCGCAAAGTCTTGGCACATGCGCTGCCACCGGATTGAATGACCAAACAAACAAAACCCAAGGAGGATCTGCGATGAAAATCGAACGTCACGATACCGGACCGCGCATGAGCAAGGCCGTCGTTCATGGCGATACCGTCTATCTCGCCGGCATCGTTGCCGACGCGCCGAAGGGCAAGAGCATGGCGGAGCAGACCAAGAGCATCCTCTCCCAGATCGACGGCTTCCTCGCCAAAGCCGGCACCGACAAGAACAAGATTCTTTCGGCCAATATCTGGGTCACCAGCATGGCCGATTTCGCCGAGATGAATGCGGTCTGGGACGCCTGGGTGTCGCCGGGCAACGCGCCGGCGCGGGCCACCGTCGAAGCCAAGCTCGCGTCGTCCGATTATAAGGTCGAGATCATGGTGGTGGCGGCGCGCTAACGTTAAGCGGCGGCCATTTCCGAGCGCACCTTTGCGCGCAGCGTGTCGATCACGGTCAGGCCCTGCGGCGTCTCGATATGCCAGAAGGTCCAGCCGTTGCAGGCTTCGAGGCCCTGCGCCAGCGCACCGATGCGGTGGATCGAGCCGACTGCCTCGCCGAGCGCAAGCGCGCCATCAGCGCGCACCAGCGCGCGATGCCGGCGCTTGGCATCGACGAGCTTTATCCCGGGCGAGACAAGACCGCGCTCGATCAGCGTCGTAAACGGCACCCGCGGCGCATCGCGCGCCGTCATAAAGGTCGCGAGCGCCGGTTCCGCCATCGGCTCGATCGCCGCAATGCGGTCGCGCGCCGCCGCCGCATAGCCGGCATCGCGTTCGATACCGATAAAGCGCCGGCGCAAGCGGTGTGCGACGGCGCCGGTCGTGCCGGTGCCGGAAAACGGATCAAGCACCAGATCGTCCGGGCGCGATGCCGCAAGGATGATGCGGGCCAGCAGGGCTTCCGGCTTTTGCGTGGGATGCAGCTTCTTGCCGTCGCGTCCCTTCAGCCGCTCCTCGCCGGTGCACAGCGGAAACAGCCAGTCGGAACGCATCTGGACGTCGTCGTTGCCCGCCTTGAGCGCTTCGTAGTTGAACGTATAATTGCGCTTTGCGGCGTCGCGTGCCGCCCAGATCAGGGTCTCATGTGCATTCGTGAAGCGGCGGCCACGGAAATTCGGCATCGGGTTGGATTTACGCCAGACGATGTCATTGAGGATCCAGAACCCGAAGTCCTGGAGGACGGTGCCGACGCGGAAAATATTGTGATACGAGCCGATGACCCACAGCGTGGCGTTCGGTTTCATCACCCGGCGGCAGGCCGCGAGCCAGGCGCGCGTGAAATCGTCGTAGGCGGAGAAGCTGGCGAATTTGTCCCAATCGTCGTCGACGGCGTCGACGCGGGAATCGTCGGGGCGCTTGAGGTCGCCCTGGAGCTGCAAATTGTATGGCGGGTCGGCGAAGACCAGATCCACGGACTGCGCAGGCAACTTCGTCATTTCGGCAACGCAATCGCCGACGACAATGCGCGCGGATGCCTTGGATTCAAAACTCATGCGGGGCGTCCTGACGGACGCCCCGCGACGCGACACAACCATGACTTCAGAACTCTGACTCAGGCGACGCGGTCGGCGACGCGGGACCTACAAACCGACGAAGCGGAGAATGCCGCCCCAAGGTAAAAATCGGGTTACTTGAAAAGCGGTCTCACTAGGCAATAAATGCCGGGAAATACTTGGTTAATTGAATGTGACAAGGGCGCTTTTTCCATTCAAGCTAAAGCGCTTTCACGTTCGATTTCGTAAGGAGAACAGCACATGCGTTGGGATGATTTCCGCCGCAGCAGCAATGTCGAAGACGAGCGCGGATCGGGCGGCGGCATGCCGGGCGGGGCAGGCGGCATCGGCCTCGGCACGATCATTGTCCTTGGCCTGATCGGCTGGGCGCTTGGCATCGATCCGAGCGTTCTGATCAACGGCGCGCAGATTCTGTCGGGCGGCGGCGGGACGCCGACACAGCAGAGTGGGCCGCCTCCGGCGGACGATGCGCAGACCGCCCAAACCAAGGATTTCGTCGCCGCCGTCCTCGGCGATACCGAAGATCGCTGGACGGAAATGTTCGCGGCGAGCGGACGAACCTATCACGCACCGAAGCTGGTTCTGTTCAGCGGCGCCATCCAGGGCGGCTGCGGCATGGCGCAATCGGCCATGGGCCCGTTCTATTGCCCGCGCGATCAGCAGGTCTATCTCGACATGTCGTTCTTCAGCGACTTGCAGAACAAGTTCAGCGCCTGCTCGAGCGACAAGGCGTGCCGGTTTTCCGAGGCCTATGTGATCGCGCACGAGATCGGCCATCACGTCCAGGACGAGCTTGGTATTCTGCCGCGTGTGACGCAGGCCCAGCAGGCGGCCTCGAGCCAGTCCGACGTGAACGCGCTCCAGGTCCGCATCGAATTGCAGGCCGACTGTTTTGCCGGCGTCTGGGCGAACCGTGCCCAGCAGAAGCGCAACTTCCTCGATCCGGGTGACGTCGATCAGGCGTTGCAGACCGCTTCCGCCATCGGTGACGACCGCCTGCAAAAGCAGATGCAGGGCTATGTCGTGCCCGACAGCTTCACGCATGGCACGTCTGCGCAGCGCAAAAAATGGTTCAGCAACGGCTTTAATTCGGGCCAGACATCCGCCTGCGATACGCTCTCGGCGAACGCGCTTTAGTCTTCGTGCAAGGCGGTCTAAGATGGGTCAAGTAGTAAAGGTGTACCCATGCCCGGGATCGACGAGACCAAAGAGTTCGTGCCGCTGAAGATCGCAATTCTGACGATCTCCGACACGCGTTCGCTTAAGGAAGACAAATCCGGCGCTCTTCTGGTGCAGCGCGTCGTCGGCGCCGGGCACTTCGTGTCTGAGCGCAGTCTTGTGCTTGATGAAATCGACGCCATCCGCGCGCGCGTGAAGGCCTGGATCGCCGATCCGATGATCGACGTCATCATCACGACGGGCGGCACCGGGTTCACCGGACGCGATGTCACGCCCGAGGCAGTCGAGCCGCTCTTCGAGAAAAAGATGGAAGCGTTCTCGGCGCTGTTTCTGGTGGTGAGCTTCGCCAAGATCGGCACGTCCGCGATCCAATCCCGCGCTACCGCAGGCGTCGCCGGCTCGACCTATATTTTCTGCCTGCCTGGTTCGCCCGGCGCCTGCAAGGACGCCTGGGACGACATCCTGGTGCACCAGCTCGATTACCGCTACGGACCGTGCAATTTCGTCGAGATCATGCCGCGGCTCGACGAGCATCTGCGCCGCCCGAAGGCGAAAGGCGCGTCGGTCTAGTTGCGCCGTACGACTGGATTGCTTCGCTTCGCTCGCAACGACAATTCGCTACAGCTCCAGATCCCAATGCTCGCTCACAACGGACTGGCCCCAGCTCTGCCGCGGTTCCGCGCGCGTGAGGACGAAGCCGGCCTTTCGGTAGATCTGGCGAGCCGCCGTGAGCACGCTGTGCGTCCATAGCGTCATCGTCTTGTAGCCGGCGCTCCGGGCGAAGCTGACGGCTTCGCCCGTGAGGCGGGCGCCAAGCCCAAGTCCGCGCGCTTTCGGTTCGACAAGGAGAAGCCGCAGCCGGGCAACGTCGTCCGTCTCTTTCGCCACCATGATCGTGCCGGCATTCTCGCCGTCCATTTCGGCGATCCAGCAGCGCTCGCGCCGCGCATCGTATTTATTGACGAAGTCGGCGACGATCTGCGCGCAGACGCCCTCGAAATTCTCCAGCCATTGGTATTCCTGTCCGTAGATCTGGGCATGCCGTTTGACGATCCAGCCGAAATCGCCCGGCACAGGCTCCCGCAAAAGATAGGGCCGGCTCTCCGGCGCGGCCGCTTCGGCTTCGCTGCCGAGAAGTGTTTCTATGGTGTGCATCGCTTCGATCAGCCGCGCCTGGTCGCCGGGCTTGAGCTTGCCGAGCATCTCCGAGGTTGCGCGCTGCGAATGGGCCTCGAGCGGAGCATAGGCTTTCTTGCCCCGGGCCGACAGCGCGAGATGCTGCTGTCTCGCATCGCGTTCCGAAGCGGTGCGCTCGATCAGACCGGCATTCTCAAAATTGCGCAGCAACCGGCTCAGATAGCCGGCATCGAGATCGAGCGCGCGGCCGACATCGGTCGCGGTATGTGAATCGCCGCTGGCGATCTCATAGAGGACGCGGGCCTCACCCAGCGAGTAGGGGCTGCCGAGAAAGGTCTTCCGCAACACGCCGATCTGCCGCGTGTAGAAACGGTTGAAGCGCCGCACCGTGGCGATGCGGTCTTCCCCGACGCGATGCTTGCGATCCTGCAATGCCGGCATCGCGGCAGGGTCGGCCAGATAGTTGACTAAGTCAAGTATCTAGTAAGGCCCTTGATAGAAGGCGCTGGTCTTCAGCCGGACGCTCCGCTCCCGGCCGATACGGCGCAACAGGTCATATTCCGGATTGCTCGCCTTCTCGGAATGACCGCCGAGCGCGTCGTAGAGTTGCCTCGACAGGAGGAGGCCTTGCTCCGCGCGCGGTATGCCGCTCAATGCAGACGAAAGCAGCAAGCGAAGTTCGCGTAGCGCCGGCTGCCAGCGGTCGCCCCGCCGGAAGACAGCGGCTTCGTTCAAGTGTGCGGGTTGCTGGATGAAGCGTCCGACCTCGCCAGTCCAGGGCGAGTCGAGGACCGTTCCCGGCAGGAGAAACAAAAACCAGGGCGACCGTGCCTTCGCCGCCGCCGCCTTGAGCCTCCGGCCGGGCGGACTGTCCATGCTCAAGAATTCGCAGCCGGCGACGTCGGCTACCTTTTCGGTCTCATCCTGCGAGCCGCCGTCGGCAACCAGGACCTCACGGACGATGCCCGTGGTCGCGCCCGGAACCAGAGCGGCGAGCGTCCGGACGAGGGGCTCCTCCGAATTATGGGTGGGGATGATGACGCTCAACATCGAAGACGGTAGTCCCGTTTCCCCCGAAAAAACCTTCGTCGCCCCACGGCTGAATAAGCCCAAGCTCTGCAGGCTCCAAGGCTTGTTTCTAGGCACCGATCACGAATATTTGTTCTTGTTTTGTTCACATCGACCGATTAGCTTTGAGTGGAGAGTCGCGAACGACGAGTAGCCAGTCATGAGTCGAACATCTGCTTTGAGACGCCCGCCGGCACTGCTGCCCTCCGCGCCGGCGGGCGAGTTGGGTCCGAATGTCGACCGCGAGCGCCGCCGCGGGCGCGGCACAGTGTCGAATATATCGGGCCGCTACGAGCCGATTGCGCGCGTCGCCTTCGACGACGGCTGGCAGGGTCTTGGGGAGTTGCCGCCATTCAAAACGACGGTGACGGCCAATTCCACCCGCAAGATCATCGCCCGCAACGAGTCGCCCGACATATCGTTCGATCGTTCGATCAATCCTTATCGCGGCTGCGAACATGGCTGCGTGTATTGCTACGCGCGGCCGACGCACGCCTATCTCGGCCTGTCGCCGGGACTGGATTTCGAGACCAAGCTGTTCATGAAGCCGAATGCTCCGGAACTTCTGGAGCGCGAACTTTCGGCACCGGGATACGTCCCCAAGACAATCGCGCTTGGCAGCAATACCGATCCTTACCAGCCGATCGAGCGGCATTATCAGATCACGCGGCGCATTCTGGAAGTTCTGGAACGTGCCGGTCATCCGGTCGGCATCGTGACCAAATCAGCGCTGGTGCTGCGCGATCTCGACATTCTCGCCCGCATGGCAAAGCGCGATCTCGTCAAAGTGGCGATCTCGGTGACCTCGCTCGATGCAAAATTGGCGCGCGTCATGGAGCCGCGCGCTTCCACCCCGCCGCGCCGGCTCGACACCTTGCGGCAATTGGTGAAAGCGGGCGTGCCGGCTTCGACCCTGGTCGCGCCCGTGATCCCGGCGATCAACGATGCCGAGATCGAGCGTGTTCTGGAGGCCGTGGCGGAAACCGGCGTGCGCAATGCCGGCTATGTGCTGCTCCGGCTGCCGCTTGAGATACGGGATCTGTTCCGCGAATGGCTGAACGAGAATTTTCCCGATCGCGCCGAGCACGTGTTCAAGCTGGTTCGCGACACCCGCGGCGGCAAGGACTACGATTCCACATTCGGCAAGCGGATGACGGGATCGGGCCCGATCGCCTGGATGATCGGCCGGCGCTTTGAAGTCGCCTGCGAGCGGCTCGGCTTCAACAAGACGAGCGTAAAAATCACGACCGAGCATTTCCGTCGTCCGCAACCGGCGACACAGCAGCTCGATCTGTTCTGAGCGGTAAAGTCCGGCATTGCCCGGGCGGCGTCATCCCCGCAATTCCCGCTTCGGATCGTGTGCGTTGCGATTCCCGAGCCTGCGTGGTCATCATGCGGGCATGAGTCGCAAGGAAATCGGGAACGCGCGCCTGCCGCTCGACGAAGAGGTCGCGCGGCCGACATTCCGGCGCGAGCGCCTGGCGTTCAAGCGCGGCGTATGGCCGATCGCCGGCTGCGACGAGGCCGGCCGCGGTCCGCTTGCCGGTCCGGTCGTTGCCGCAGCCGTCATTCTCGATCCCGACAATATTCCGCGCGGGCTCGATGATTCAAAAAGACTGACGCGTGAGCGGCGGGAAGTACTTTACGAACGTATTTGCGCCCGCGCGCAGGTTGCCGTGGCGCTTGCGCCGCCGTCGCGCATCGACCGCGACAATATTCTTCGCGCGTCGCTTTGGGCGCTCGCGCGGGCTGTCGCTGCGCTGCCAGTCAAACCACGCCTGGTGTTTGTCGATGGACGCGACCGCATCGATGCCGGCTGCGACTGTCAGGCCGTCATCGGCGGTGACGGGCTGGTCGCATCCATCGCGGCGGCCTCCATCGTCGCGAAAGTGACGCGCGACCGGCTGATGGTTTGCCTTGGCGCGGCGCATCCCGGCTACGGTTTCGAACGCCACATGGGCTATAGCGTGCCCGAACATGTTGCAGCGCTCGGCCGGCTCGGGCCAACGGTCCACCACCGCCGGTCGTTCTCGCCCGTGGCGATTGCGTTCGGCCGGGAGAACGCGAAGTTTGAGCCAATGGTAGCCGGCGCCTTGCCGCTTTAGCCGGGTTGCCTCCGTAGCCCCGGGGCCCTAAGACCACACGCCAAACCGTCACCCCGCGATGTCGCATCCGGTGTCCGCCAAATCCAGCCTGATATTTTTTGCTGATGTTTTACGTCCCTCTTTACGTTGAACTTTTGCGTTCGCGCCCGTTGCTGGTGTTTTGGACCGCAACGCTGGCGCAGGCCTTGGTGTGGATTTTGGTGCCGACTCTTTTCTACTCGGCGCCGCCCAGCGATCTCGCTCAGCTTCTCGCCATAGGCCACGAATTCCGATTCGATAGCGGCGTCGGTCCTCCGCTTGCCTATTGGCTCGCCGAAGCCGCGTTCCGCGTTGCCGGCCTGCTTGGCGTCTATGCGCTGGCGCAGGCCTGCGTGGTCGTGACCTATTGCTGCGTATTTGTGCTCGGCCGTGCGATCGTCGGCCCGGCGCACGCGGCAATGGCGGTGTTGCTGATGGTCGGCATCTCGCTCTTCACGGTGCCGTCGCCGGATTTCGGCCCGCCGATCCTGGCCATGGCGCTATGGGCCGTCGTGCTGATGTCTTACTGGCGGGCGGTGATGCAGGGCCGTCGGCGGTCGTGGTACGTGCTCGGCGTGGCGGCGGCGCTCAGCCTGTTGACGACGGACGCGGCGCTCACCCTCCTTGGTGCGCTGGTGGCGTTCACCGCGGTCACGGAACGCGGGCGCGCAGCGCTCAAAGCGACAGAACCGTGGATCGTCTCGGTCGGGCTTGCCGCTTTTTTGTTTTTCCACCTGCTGTGGCTGCAAAACCTCGGCGATAATCTGATGCCGGCGCTGCGGCAGTTGCGCGACGCGAAGGCCGCCGGCGAAAACACGTCGGCGTGGCTGCGGCTCCTGGCGGTACTCCTTCTTGTTCATGCCGGGCTCGTCATCCTCATCGTGCTTGCGGGCGGCTGGCCGCGCGCGAGTGCCAGTCCGGCGCAGCCGCTGGCCCGCATGCCTGCCGGTCAATTCGCGATGACTTATGTGAAGACATTCGCGCTGGTGCCGGCGCTGCTGGCGACGATCTTTGCCGTCGTCATCGGACGGAAGCTGCCGATCGGGGGTGCCGCGCCGCTTGTCGTGCTGTCCGGGCTCGCCGTCATTCTCGCGGCGGGCGACAACATCAAACTTCATCACCAGCGCATCCTTGGCTTTGCCTGGATCGGGCTTCTCGCGGTTCCGGCGCTGTTCGTTCCATTCCTGATGGTGATGTTGCCGTGGACGGCAGGCACCAATCTGAGGGTAGCTCAGCCGGCGAATGCCATGGGCCGCTTCTTTGCCGACAGTTTCGAGCGGCGCACCGGGCAGCCGCTTGCCGTAGTCACCGGCGACCCGGGCACGGCCGCGCTCGTTGCGCTTGCCGCGCCAAGCCGTCCGAGTGTGTTTTTCGATTCCGACCCGGCGCGTTCGCCGTGGGTTACCGCCGACGACATCCGCAAGAAGGGCGCGATCGTGGTCTGGATTGCCGCCGACACGTCGCCGACACCGCCCCCGGATATCAAGGCGTATTTCCCCGACCTCGTTCCTGAAGTGCCGCGCACATTCGACCGCCCCGTCCAGGGCCGCTTGCCGCTGTTGCGGGTCGGTTGGGGCGTGATCAGGCCCGGCAGCGTGGCTCCGGCAAACGGTCCCGCTCCGGCAGCGCCGCGCTAGTCTTTGGAAAATGGCTTATGCTGCGGTGAGGGGGAGACCATGAGTCCGTCCACTGCCGGCACTTCGGGCACGCCGCCTGTCCTCGACCGCCTGTTCGGGTTGAGCGCATCGGGCAGCAACCTGCGCACCGAATTTGTCGCCGGCCTCACCACGTTTCTCACGATGGTCTACATCGTGTTCGTCAATCCGCAGATCCTCGGCAATGCCGGCATGGACAAGGGCGCGGTGTTTGTCGCGACCTGCATCGCCGCCGCCGCGTCGACGCTGGTGATGGCGCTCTACGCCAATTATCCGATCGCGCTTGCACCCGGCATGGGCCTCAATGCGTTCTTCGCCTTCACCGTCGTCCTGACGATGAAATATACCTGGCAGCAGGCGCTGGCCGCCGTGTTCTGCTCGGGCGTCATCTTTTTTGTCATTTCGATCTTCCGTGTTCGCGAATACATCATCAATTCGATACCGCGAAATTTGAAGCTTGCGATATCGGCCGGTATCGGACTGTTTCTAGGCATCATCGCGCTCGAGGAGTCCAAGATCGTCGTGGGGTCGCCGGCGACGCTGGTCACGCTTGGCGATCTGCGCAATCCGGTCGCGATCCTCTGCCTCTTCGGCCTCGTTCTGATCACCGCGCTGAATTACCGCCGCATCGCCGGGGCGACGCTGATCGGCATTCTGATCGTGACGGTAATCGGGATTCCTCTCGGTCTCGGCACATATACCGGTGTGGTGTCGGCGCCGCCGTCGCTGAAGCCGACCTTCCTGCAGCTCGACTTCTCGCGCTTCGGCGAAACCTCGTTCCTTATCGTCGTGTTCAGCTTCCTGTTTGTCGACGTGTTCGACAATGCCGGCACGCTGATCGGCGTCACGCACCGCGCCGGACTGACGGATGCCAACGGCAATCTGCCGCGCATGAAACAGGCGCTTGTTGCCGACAGTTTCGCGGCGATGTTCGGTTCGCTGATCGGCACCTCGACGACGACGAGCTATATCGAGAGCGCCGCCGGTGTCGCCGCAGGCGGCCGTACCGGGCTTACGGCGTTCTTCGTCGCCATGTTTTTCCTCATGGCGCTGTTCTTCGCTCCGCTTGCCGGAATGATACCGGCCTATGCCTCCTCGGCGGCGCTTCTTTATGTCGCCTGCGTCATGGCGCGTGGCCTGGCCGAAATCGACTGGGACGACATCACTGAATCCGCGCCTGCGGTCGTCGCCGCGGTGACGATGCCGCTGACTTATTCCATCGCAACCGGCATCGGGCTCGGCTTCATCACCTATGCGCTGGCGAAACTCATTGCCGGAAAATTCGCCGACGCCAAGCCTGCGGTGCTGGTGCTGGCGCTTATCTTCGCGCTCAAATTTGCGGTTGGCTGACCGGGCCTGCGAGCGCTTTCTTGATCGCCAGAAAGTCCCGCCACGCAAACCGCTTTTGCAGCGAACTGCGAAGCAGAAAGGCCGGGTGGAACGTCGGCAGCGCCCGGATTTCGCGCGTGCCAGTGTCGTAGGGGAACCAGCGCCCGCGCGCCCGTGTGATGCCTTCCTTGATGCCAAGCAGCGTTTGCATCGACGGCCCGCCAAGGCACACCATGATATCCGGATTGGCGAGTTCGATCTGGCGGCGAATGAACGGCAGGCAGATCGCGGTTTCCTGCGGAGTCGGTGTGCGGTTGCCGGGCGGCCGCCACGGCACGACATTGGCAATGTACACCTGCGTGCGATCGAGCCCGATCGCGGCGATCATGAGATCGAGCAGTTTGCCGGAGCGGCCGACAAAGGGACGGCCGGCGATATCCTCGTCATGGCCGGGCGCTTCGCCGACGAACATGACGCGGCTTTGCGGGTTGCCGTCGGCGAAGACGAGCTGGGTCGCGGTTGAGCGCAGCGCGCAGCCGTCGAAGCTTTCAAGGAGCGCGTGCAACTCGTCGAGAAGTCTTGGCGTTTTTTGCCGCATCGCGCGCCGCCATCGCCGCAGCCTCCGGCACGGCCGGTGCCGGGATCGGGGCGCGGGGTCTCGGAGTGGGGTCAAGCAAAGCACGTGGTTTTGGGCTGGCGCCCTCCACCTGTACGGCCGCCCGGTCCGGCCGCTCCCCTTCAGTGCGAACAGCGAGCGTAGTCTCCCCCGACATGCGGTCGACCGGCTCTTCGCCGATAAGCGCATCGACGCCGGCATCGAGATAGAAAGCGATAAGCTCGCGCGCGTCCTTGGTTCCAGGATTCATGACGCTTTATGCCGCTTTATGATTCATGGTGTTTTAGCATCGTGGCGTTTCAGCATTCGTGGTGTTGACGAAATTGTGAGCAGGACCGCAACTCTTTGCGGGCGGGCGAAAGCATGAAACACTTTTGACGCGCGCCGGGCAAACCGCGATGCAGATGGAGCCGAGAATGGCTGCCTACAAGGTCATGGTCGACGATAACTTCCATTCTGGCTCGTCCCGGGAGCGTGCCGAACACGGAACCTATCCGACCGCCGAAGCGGCGACCGAAGCTTGCCGCGCCATCGTCGATGACTCGCTCCTTTGGGAATATCAGCAATGTGCGTCGGACGAGGGTGGCCCGACCGCACAGCAGCTCTACGGCCGTCACGTGGATTTTGGCGACAGTCCCTTCGTCGTGGCGCCGGATGGTACGCCAAAAGTCGACTTTTCGGCTTCCCGCTACGCGCAGCAGCGGGCGATCGAACTTAGCGTCGCCGGCGAAGACGGCGCGCGGTTACGCCAGACGCTGCAAGAGGCAAAAGACCGGCGGGTGAAGGAGCGCATGACGCAGCGATTGTCAGCAGATGAAAATCGTGAACAATCGTCCCCCGTCGTCCGGGATACGGAGCAGGTCATGAACGCACCGGAGCTTCCGGCCCGCGAGGCGATGGAATTCGACACCGTCATTGTCGGCGCGGGGCCGGCCGGGCTCGCCGCCGCGATCCGTCTCAAGCAGCTGTCGCCCGACAAGTCCGTTGTCGTCGTGGAGAAAGGCTCGGAAGTCGGCGCGCATATCCTCTCAGGCGCGGTGATCGATCCGATCGGCCTCGACAGCCTGATCCCCGAATGGCGGAACGAAGACACGCCCATCAAGACCGCGGTCAAATCAGATCGTTTCTACGTGCTCGGTGCATCCGGCGCGTTCCGGCTGCCGCTGAGCCTGATGCCGCCGCTGATGAGCAATCACGGCAATTTCATTGCCTCGCTCGGCGATGTCTGCCGCTATCTGGCGAAGAAAGCGGAGGCGCTCGGCGTCGAGATTTATCCGGGCTTTGCCGCGTCGGAAGTTCTGTTCGAGAACGGTGCGGTTGCCGGCATCGCCACCGGCGACATGGGTGTCGGCAAGGACGGGCATCACAAGGCGGGTTTTGCCCGCGGCATGGAATTGCGCGGCAAGTACACGCTGTTCGCCGAAGGTGCGCGCGGCAGCCTGTCCAAAGTGCTCATCGAGCGTTTTGGGCTTGGGCAAGACCGCGAACCGCAAAAATTCGGCATCGGGCTGAAAGAGTTGTGGCAAGTCGCGCCCGACAAGCATCAGCCGGGTCTCGTGCAGCACACGATGGGCTGGCCGCTCGACAACGGAACCGGCGGCGGCTCGTTCCTCTATCATTTCGACGACAATCTGGTCTCCGTCGGCTTTGTCGTTCATCTCAACTACCGCAATCCTTATTTGGCGCCGTTCGAGGAATTTCAGCGCTTCAAGACGCATCCGCTGATCCGTGACACGTTCGCTGGCGGCAAACGCATTTCCTACGGCGCACGCGCCATCACCGAGGGCGGCTGGCAATCGGTGCCGAAACTCGTCTTCCCCGGCGGTGCGCTGGTCGGCTGTGCCGCGGGTTTCGTCAATGTGCCGCGCATCAAGGGAAGCCATAACGCCATGCTGTCCGGCATGCTTGCCGCCGAGCACATCGCGGCCGCCCTGGCGCAAGGACGAAGCAATGACGAGCTTTCAGGCTACGAGCAGGCGTGGCGTTCGTCGCCAATCGGCCGCGACCTTTGGCGGGTGCGTAACGCCAAGCCGCTATGGTCGCAATTGGGTTCGATTGTCGGTATCGCGCTCGGCGGTCTCGACATGTGGACCAATACGTTTGGATTTTCGCTGTTCGGCACGCTCAAGCACGGCAAACCCGATTCTGCGACGCTCGAGCCCGCGGCGAAATGCCGGCCGATCGCCTATGCCAAGCCGGACGGCAAGCTCACCTTCGACCGTCTTTCTTCCGTCTATCTGTCGAATACGAATCACGAGGAAGACCAGCCGGTGCATCTTCTGGTGCGTGACGCCGCGTTGCAGAAATCGTCGGAGCATGACGTCTATGCCGGGCCCTCGGCGCGCTATTGCCCGGCCGGCGTCTACGAGTGGGTCGAGGAGGGCGGGCGGCCGCGCTACGTGATCAACGCGCAAAACTGCGTCCACTGCAAAACCTGCGACATCAAGGATCCGAACCAGAACATCACCTGGGTGCCCCCGGAAGGCGGTGGCGGCCCGAACTACCCGAATATGTGAGACAATTGCCGCGGCTGCGTGACCGGTCCGCTGCCGCTATTTTGCCGCCGTTCAAGCCTAAACGACCCGGCGCGGCGCGCGAATTGCGGCCGAAGCTGCCTAGTCTGTGTCCTTGCGGGCGTCCGGCAAAAAGGTCATTCTCGCGCTGACTGAGGCATCGGGCGCTCGATTCCCACTTCGCCGATCCAGTTCGCCAATGGAGAGATCGTGATTCATTCGCTGCTGTCACGGCATGCCGCTGTTTTTGGCTTTGCCGCTGCTCTGACCCTGTCTTCGCCCTTGGCCGCAAAAACATTTGCCGCACAGGTGCCCGCGCAAACGGAGCTTTCACCCGAGAATGCGGCCGGCAGCTATCTGGCCGCGCGTCATGCCGGAGCCGAGCGCGATTCCGCGGCGGCGGCAACGTACTATCTCGACGTGCTCAAGCTCGATCCACACAATCCCGATCTGCTCAGCCGCGCGTTCCTTTCCGTGCTCACCGATGGCGACATCGACGAGGCCAGCAAGCTTGGCGAGCGGCTTTTGGCCGTCGATCATTCCGATCGCATTGCCCGCCTGGTGATAGGCGTACGCGAGCTCAAGTTGAAACATTACGGAGCCGCCCGGCAGAACTTTTCCCAGTCGGTGCGCGGTCCGGTGACCGACCTGACGGCGACGCTGCTCTCGGCCTGGGCGCAGGCCGGCGCCGGCGACACACGCGCCTCAATCGACACCATGGACAAGCTTTCGGGTCCGGACTGGTACGGCATCTTCAAGGATCTGCACGCCGGCCTCATTCTCGATCTCGCGAACAACAAGAAGGACGCCGGCAAGCGTTACGCGAATGCCTACAAAGCCGATCCGACGGCGTTGCGCACGGTGGAAGCCTACGGACGCTTCCTGTCGCGCACCGCGAACAAGGACGACGCGCTGAAGGTTTATCAGGACTTCGCCAAGGCGCTGCCGGACCATCCGATCATCAACGAAGAGATGAAGGAGATTTCCGCGGGCGACAAACTGCCGTCGTTCGTCGACTCGCCGCAGTCCGGCGCCGCCGAGGCGCTGTATGGGCTCGGCGCCTCGATCGGCCGCCGCGGCGGCGAGGATCTCGCGCTGATCTACCTGCAGCTTGCGCTCTATCTCCAGCCGGCGCATCCGATGGCGCTGCTGTCGCTTGGCGATCTCTACGAAGAGCTCAAAAAGCCGGACCTCGCGATCAAGGCCTATGAACGGGTTCCCGCGAGCTCGGCGCTTGCGCGCAACGCGGAAATCCAGATGGCCGTCGATCTCGATGCGCTCGATCGCACCGACGAAGCCAAAAAGCGTCTCGAACACGTCATCGCCGAGCATCCCAAGGATACCGAGGCGATCATCGAGCTCGGCAATATTCAGCGCGGGCGCAAGGATTTTGCGTCCTGCGGCGACACCTACACGAAGGCTATCGACACGATTCCGAAGCCCGAGAAGTCAAACTGGGTCATGTTCTACTTCCGCGGCATCTGCTTTGAGCGTTCGCATCAATGGCCCGCCGCCGAAGCCGATATGAAGAAGGCGCTTGAGCTCTATCCCGATCAGCCGCTGGTCCAGAACTATCTCGGCTACTCCTGGGTCGATCAGGGTATGCACATGGATCAGGGCATGGACATGATCCGCAAGGCGGTCGAGCAGCGGCCGGATGACGGTTACATCGTCGATTCGCTGGGCTGGGCCTATTTCAAGACGGGCAACTACGACGAGGCGGTGAAGAATCTGGAACGCGCCGTCGAACTCAAGCCGGAAGATCCGACGATCAACGACCACCTTGGCGATGCCTATTGGCGCGTCGGGCGGACGCTCGAAGCGCACTTCCAGTGGTCGCACGCCAAGGACCTCAAGCCGGAACCGGAAGACCTGCCGAAGATCGAGGCCAAGCTCAAAGACGGGCTGCCGTCCGACACGTCGTCCGCGGCAGAAGCCGACAAGCCGAAGAAGCCCGGTGACAACGGCGGCTGAGAAGCGTCCTTGCCGATCGATCTTGCCGAAAGCGCGCCGGCCAAAATCAATCTGACGCTGCGGGTGCTCGGCCGCCGCAACGATGGCTATCACGACATCGAAAGCCTGGTCGTCTTCGCGGAATTATCAGACCGGCTGACTTTGACGCCCGGCGGCGAACTGACGCTCTCGGTCGGCGGCCCGCGCGCGGCGCAAGCGGGTGAGAGCGCTGACAATCTCGTGCTCAAGGCGGCACGCGCGCTGGCCGTGCGAGTTCCGGGCGTCCGCTTGGGAGCCTTCCATCTCGATAAAACTCTGCCGGTCGCGGCCGGGATTGGCGGCGGCTCGGCTGACGCCGCGGCAGCGCTTCGCCTCCTGGCGCGGGCCAACGATCTTGAGCCCGGCGATCCGCGCCTCTATGAGGCCGCCCACGCGACAGGCGCCGACGTGTCGGTCTGTCTGTCGTCACGCGCGCGGCTGATGCGCGGCATCGGCGAAAAGCTTTCCGGGCCTCTCGCGTTGCCGCCCCTTCACGCCGTGCTGGTCAATCCCGGTGTTGCGCTCGCCACCAAAGATGTCTTTACCGGCTGGGCGCGCGCCGCCAATCCCGCCGCGCCGCTCGACCTTGTGGCGCTCAACAAAGCCAAAGACTACGGCGAACTGCTGCAGTGTCTCGCGGCGCAGCCGAACGATCTTGAGGGTGCCGCCGTGGCGCTCGCGCCCGTGATCGCGGAGGTGCTCGACGCCGTGCGCGCACTTGCTGGCTGCCGCCTCGCACGGATGTCAGGTTCGGGCGCGACTTGCTTCGGGCTCTTTGAGTCATCCGCGAGCGCGCGGAGCGCAGCGACGCTGCTGCAGGGCAATTATCCAAAGTGGTGGGTGCAGGCGAGCGCTTTGGCTTAGTGCGTGCGCGCGATACAGAATTCGACCGTCTCGGCGAGCGCCGATTTCATCTTCGAGTCCGGGAACAGCGCAAGCGCGTCGCGCGCAATCGCGCCGTAGTGATGGGCGCGGCCGATCGTGTCCTCGATCGCGCGATGCTTGGCCATCAGCCCGATGGCGTGATCCAGATCGGCTTCGGCAGTCTCGCCGCGTTCCAGCGTGCGCCGCCAGAATTCGCGTTCGGCGTCGCTGCCACGGCGGAACGCCAGCACGACCGGCAGCGTGATCTTGCCTTCGCGGAAATCGTCGCCGATGTTCTTGCCGAGCCGGGCCGCGGCGCCGCCGTAATCGAGCGCATCGTCGACCAGCTGGAACGTTATCCCGAGATTCATGCCGAATGAGCGGCTCGCAGCCTGTTCGGCCTTCTGCCGCGCCGAGATCGCCGGCCCCACCTCGCAGGCCGCCGCGAACAGTTCCGCGGTCTTGGCGCGAATGACCGCAATATATTCATCCTCCGTCGTCGAGGTGTTCTTCGCGGCGGCAAGCTGCATCACTTCGCCTTCGGCGATCACCGCGGCGGCAGCGGACAGGATTTCCAGGGCTTTGAGGCTGCCGACCTCGACCATCATCTTGAACGCCTGGCCGAGCAGGAAATCGCCGACCAGCACGCTTGCCTCATTGCCCCACAGCATCCGGGCGGCAAGCCGTCCGCGCCGCAATTCGCTTTGGTCGACCACGTCGTCGTGCAGGAGCGTCGCCGTGTGCATGAATTCGACTGCCGCGGCGAGCTTGATATGGCCGTCGCCGGCATAGCCGACGAGCCGTGACAGCGCGAGCGTGAGCATCGGACGAAGCCGCTTCCCGCCGGAGGTGATGAGGTGGTTGGCCACTTCCGGGATCATCGTCACCTCGGAACCGGTGCGCGAAATGATCGTGGCGTTGACGCGATCCATGTCGGCTGAAACCAGGTCGACCAGCGGATCGATCGACGGTTCGCCGGGACTTTCGAACGGGACAACTACAGCCACGAGAACATTCTCCACAGAGGACGCCGGAGCATAGAAACGCTATGGTGGTGCGGCAAGTCCGCGGCAAGTATCGCTCTAGCATGTATAGATTCGCTGGTGGGAAACCGCCAGCACCGATCATGCCATCCGACGCGGCTGCGGGGAGGGGGAATGTCAAGCAACGTCATGTCGAGCAACGACATTTCCGGCAAAGCCGTCCCAGGCACGGACAGCCCGGCCACCGATCGGACGGGTACAAGCCACTTTGACGTGGCGGTTCTGGTGCCTTGCTACAACGAAGAACACGCCATCGCCAAGGTGGTGGCTGACTTTCGCGCGGCGCTGCCGGGGGCGACGGTCTTTGTCTATGACAACAATTCCACGGACGGGACGATAGAAACCGCGAAACGCGCCGGCGCCGTCGTCCGCCGCGAGACCCACCAGGGCAAGGGCTACGTGGTGCGGCGGATGTTCAACGACATCGAGGCCGACATCTACGTCTTGGTCGACGGCGACGCGACCTATGATGCGCCGAGCGCCCCGGCGATGATCGCAAAGGTCCTCGAGGAACGGCTGGACATGGTGGTCGCCGCCCGCGTCGATCGCGAACAGGCCGCCTATCGGCCCGGCCATCGTGCCGGCAATCGGCTGCTCAGCGGATTTGTCGCGAATATTTTCGGCCGCGCGTTCACCGATATCCTCTCCGGCTACCGTGTATTTTCGCGCCGCTTCGTGAAATCGTTTCCGATTCTTTCCGGCGGCTTCGAGATCGAGACGGAGTTGACCGTGCATGCGCTCGAGCTCGAACTTCCGGTCGGCGAAATGGCGACGCCTTATTACGCGCGGCCGACCGGTTCGTCGTCGAAACTCTCAACCTGGCATGACGGGTTCCGCATTCTCTGGACGCTGCTGAAACTCTACCGCGCCGAGCGGCCGCTTTCGCTGTTCGGTACATTCGGCATAGCGCTGATGATCACTTCGATCGGGCTCGCCATTCCGATCGTCGTGACTTACGTGCAAGAAGGTCTCGTGCCGCGACTGCCAACCGCTGTGCTCTCCACGGGTTTGATGCTTCTGGGCTTTCTCTCCATCGCCTGCGGCTTGATTCTCGACACCGTCACGCGCGGCCGGCGCGAGCAGAAAATGATCGCCTATCTGGCGCTGCGTGCGCCGGGCGAGGACCGGCGGCGGAGTTGAGCGTTGCGCGAACTCGTCCGCACCAATGATGCCGTGCTGATTTCGGCGATCGAAGCGCTGCTCAAGGGCGCGCATATCAGGCATATGATTGTCGATCAGAACATGAGCGTGATGGAAGGCTCGATCGGGATTTTTCCCCGGCGCATTCTGGTTGACGAGGACGAGGATCAGGCCGCGCGGCAGCTACTCAAGGATGCCGGCTATGGCGGCGAGCTTCGGCCTCATGTTGACTGACCGTCTCCGCTGAAATGTCCGCTAAACACAACGACGTGAGCGAGGATGCCGTTCTCGGCGGCAAGCTTGTCCTGCGCCAGCCGCTGCGCGGCCACCGCTTCGGCCATGACTCGATCCTGCTTGCCGCGGCGACTGCGGCGCATGCGGGGGAGCGGGCGGTCGACCTTGGCTCTGGCGTCGGCGCGGCGGGATTGGCGCTGGCCAGGCGGGTCGAGGGCCTCGATGTCACGCTGGTCGAAATCGATCCGGCGCTCGCCGAACTGGCAACGGAGAATATCGCGCGCAACGGTCTGGCGGGGCTGGCGCGCGCGGTCTGTCTCGACATCGCGGCGTCCGCCGCCGCTTTTTCCGCTGCCGGGCTCATGCAGGAGACGGTGGATCACGTCTTGATGAATCCGCCTTTCAATGCCCCGTCCAATCCTTCGCCGGATCGCAGCCGCCGGCTGGCGCGCTCGGGCTCACGCGAGACGCTGGCACTGTGGCTCAAAACCGCGTCGCGGCTTCTTCGCCCGTCGGGCGTTGTGACGCTGATCTGGCGCGCGGACGGTCAGGGCGAGGTCCTCGCAGCGCTCGAGGCCGGGTTCGGCACCGTCGCTGTCTTGCCGGTCCATCCGAAACCCGGCACGCCGGCGATCCGCGTGCTGGTGCGCGCTGTGAAAAACGGACACGGACCGCTGTCGATCCTGCCGGGTTTTGTCCTCGCCGATGCCGATGGCAAGCCGTCCGCGGAAGCCGAAACCGTGCTCCGCGCGGGCGCCGCTCTAGCTCTGACTGGACGCTGACTTTGGACAGGAAGTGTTAACTAATACCGGAATGAAAACGGGTACTTACAGGGCACGCCTGCTCACCGCTTAGGCATCACGCTGGCAGCGAATCGGGCTGCGCAGTGGTGCTCTGCTTGGGCTCGGTGCGGACCGGAATATAAGATAAAGCAACAAATACGCTGATTATCATCAAGAGGAATTCGATCTTCGTCACTGCTTGGCCTCCGCCGATGTTTCCGGCACCTACTGTCCAAGCAAGAAGCGTTCCACCACTTAACAAACGGTTACTTGAGGGTTTACGCGACGCTTCATATTTGATCCTTCATGACCGGGCCGCCATCCGGGGAATGCGCCCAGAATGTTTAGTCGCGTGACCGGCGCATTGCGCCCGCTTATTCCCCGGCGCTTCCGCCGTGACCAGCCGGTCGTCCCGGTGGTGCGGCTCACCGGGGTCATCGGATTTTCGACGCCGCTGCGGCCGGGACTAAGCCTCGCCAGCGTAGCGCGCACGCTCGATCGCGCTTTCACGACCAAGCGGGCAGCCGCGGTCGCGCTCGCCATCAATTCGCCTGGCGGATCGCCGGTGCAGTCCCACCTGATCTATCGCCGCATCCGGGAACTGGCGGCCGAGCACAAACTCCCGGTCATCGCTTTCGTGGAAGACGCCGGCGCCTCGGGCGGCTACATGATCGCCTGCGCGGCGGACGAGATCATCGCCGACCAGTTTTCCGTTGTCGGTTCGATCGGCGTGGTCGGCGGCTCGTTTGGCTTCGACAAGCTGATCGCCAAGCTCGGCATCGAGCGCAGGCTCTATACCGCCGGCGAGCACAAGGCGATGCTCGATCCGTTTCTGCCGGAAAACCAGGACGACGTCGAACGGATCAAGAAGCTGCAACGCAAAATCCACGACGACTTCATCGCGCTGGTGAAATCGCGCCGCGGCGCCAAGCTCAACGGCCCGGAAAATGAATTGTTCTCCGGCGAGTATTGGACCGGACGCCGCGCGCTGGAACTCGGCTTGGTCGATGCCATCGGCGATCTGCGCGGGCTGCTGCGCGAACGATTTGGCGACAAGGTCGTTACGCCCCTGGTGAGCGCCGAGCGGGGTCTCCTGGGACGGCGGGTTCTCGGCGTGAGCCGCGACGATATGGCCGCAGGGGGACCTGCCCGGCTTGGCCTTGCCGAGGACATTATTTCAGCGCTTGAAGCCCGTGCCGTATGGGCGCGTTACGGGCTATGAGCATGATCCGGGAAGCGGGTGCCGTTTTCGGATAGGATCATAGCCAGCCGTCAGTTCTGGAGAACGCCAATGCCGCCGCTGATCGTCTTTGCGCTTGGAGTCATGGGAGCGACGGTATTGGTGCGCTGGTGTTTCAAGGAAGCGCACCGGGTCAATTCCGAGCTCGACGAGGTACGCGCCAGGGCCGTCGATCCGCAAAACCGCGACGCATTGCCGAAGCTCAAGCGCGACCCGAAGACCGGCGAGTATCGGCCCGGGTAGATCGTCATTCCGGGTCTGAGCGAAGCGACTTGCCGCTATGCGGCAATCCGGAATGACACTACTGCGTTTCCTTGATGCCGCGGTCGTGGACCACGCGGCCCCACTTGTCGAATTCGGCTTTCATGAAGGTGCCGAAGCTTTCCGGCGTGCCGCCGACCGGCGTGGCGCCGGATTTGACGAGCTTGTCGCGGGTCTGCGGGTCGTTTAGTGCCGCGTTCATGGCCGCGTTGATCTTGGCAACGACCGCCGGCGGCGTCTTCGCCGGTGCGAGCAGTCCGTACCAGTTCGATGCATCGGTGTTGGGATAGCCTTGTTCGGCGAGCGTCGGCACGTCCGGCAGGATGGCGTCGCGCTCGTCCGCCGCTGCACCGATTGGGGTCAGGGCGCCGGCCTGGATTTGCGCGATCAGCACCGGCACGTCGGCGGAGAGCACCTGGACCTGGCCGCCGAGAAGATCGGTCAGGGCGGGCGCGGCCCCGCGATACGGGACGTGCAGGAATTTGACGTTCGCGGACGCGGCGAGCAATTCCTGGGCGAGATGCGGCGGCGAGCCGACACCGGTCGACGCAAACGAAATGGTGCCCGGCTTCTCCTTGGCAAGCGCGACGAGTTCCTTGACCGTCTTGATGCCCGACTTGGGTGTGACGACCAGCACTTCCGTGACCGTGGTCACGAGCGCGACCGGCGCGAAATCGCGCAGCGCGTCGTAATGGATATCGGGCATGATGTGCGGCGACACCGTCACTGCGCCGGCAGTCGTCAGGAACAGAGTGTAGCCATCCGGATCGGACTTGGCGACGAATTCGCCGCCGAGCGTGCCGTTGGCGCCCGGCTTGTTATCGATGATGACGCTCTGGCCGAGCGCATCTTTCATCTTTTCTGCGACGACGCGGCCGACAAAATCGGTAGGGCCGCCGGCAGGAAATGCGATGACGATATGAACGGGACGGGATGGAAAATCGTCGGCCTGCGCAATTTGCGCGCCCGCCATCGCCGCGAGCGCTGCCGTGGCAATCATCAGAACCCGAATTTTCCGCACAATTTCCTCCCTGTCGATCCAATGAAATCCGCTGTGTCGCGGCCGTGTTGCAGCTAGCATAGCGCGCGCAAGGCGAATCGTCTTCACGCCCTGCAAGGCTTGACCTGACGGCCACGTTCCACCAACAACGGCCCAATGAGCACAACCGGCAACGCAGTATCGACCGATCTGCCGCTCTCTATGCGGCCGGAGCGCTCGTTCCAGGGGCTTATACTCGCCTTGCAGCGTTACTGGGCGGATCGTGGCTGCGTCATTTTGCAGCCCTACGACATGGAAGTCGGCGCCGGCACGTTTCATCCGGCAACGACGCTGCGTGCGCTCGGGCCGAAGCCGTGGAACGCCGCCTACGTGCAGCCGTCGCGGCGGCCCAAGGACGGTCGCTACGGCGAAAACCCGAACCGCCTGCAGCACTACTATCAGTTCCAGGTCATCCTCAAACCGTCGCCGGATGATTTGCAGGAGCTTTACCTGCAGTCGCTCTACGCGATCGGCATCGATCCGAAGATCCACGACATCCGTTTCGTCGAGGACGATTGGGAAAGCCCGACGCTCGGCGCCTGGGGCCTCGGCTGGGAATGCTGGTGCGACGGCATGGAGGTTTCCCAGTTCACCTATTTTCAGCAGGTCGCGGGTTTCGAGTGCGCGCCGGTCGCCGGCGAACTCACTTACGGCCTCGAGCGGCTGGCAATGTACGTGCAGGGCGTCGAGAACGTCTATGACCTCAATTTCAACGGCCGCGACGGCGCAGAGCGCGTCAGCTATGGCGACGTGTTCCTGCAAGCCGAGCAGGAATATTCGCGGCACAATTTCGAATTTGCCGACACCGGCATGCTGTTCGAGCAATTCCGCATGGCGGAACTGGCGTGCCGCAAATATATCGAGGACGGCTGGGAGGCCGACGGCGCGAACGAAAACGGCCGCGGCCGCCACCTGATGGCGCTGCCGGCGTACGACCAGTGCATCAAGGCGAGTCACGTCTTCAACCTGCTCGATGCGCGCGGGGTGATCTCTGTCACCGAGCGGCAGAGCTACATCCTGCGGGTTCGCGAGATGGCGAAGGCTTGCGGCGAGGCCTGGCTCGCGACCGAAGGCGGAGGGAAAAACTCATGAGCGACCCTGAAATCGGCGGACGGCGGCCGATCCCGATCAATGTCGAGGCCGGCAAGAGCTATTGGTGGTGCGCCTGTGGGCGCTCGAAGGCGCAGCCGTTCTGCGACGGCTCGCACAAGGGCACCGGCTTTGTGCCGCAGGAATGGAAGGCGGAGAACAGCGAGGAAATCTGGTTCTGCGCCTGCAAGCGTTCATCGCACCAGCCGCTGTGCGACGGCAGCCATAAGATCCTGCCTTAAACTTCCCATCCCTACCCCTCCCCACAAGGCGGAGGGGAAAGTGAAAGATCACTAAGCTCAGATGCCCGATCTTCTTCTCGAACTTTTCTCCGAAGAAATCCCCGCGCGCATGCAGGCGCGGGCGGCGGAGGATTTGCGCAAGGCGGTCACCGACCGGCTGGTCGCGGCGGGCCTCGCTTATGAAGGCGCCAAGGCGTTCGTGACGCCGCGGCGGCTGACGCTTGCCGTGCACGGCGTGCCGGTGCGCCAGCCCGATCTGCGCGAGGAGAAAAAGGGCCCGCGCGTCGGCGCGCCCGAGAATGCCATCGCAGGGTTCCTCAAAGCAGCCGGGCTGACATCGATCTCCGAAGCCAAGGTGCAGCCCGACAAGAAGGGCGACTTCTACGTCGCGCTGATCGAAAAGCCGGGCCGCGCCGCGATCGATGTGATCGGCGAGATTTTGCCGGACGTGATCAAAAGCTTTCCGTGGCCGAAATCGATGCGCTGGGGCGTGCAGTCGAAGGAGCCTGGCGCGCTGACCTGGGTGCGGCCGCTCCATTCCATCGTCGCCACCTTCGGGCCGGAGACCGAGGATCCCGACATCGTGGCGTTCTCAGTCGGCGGCATCTCGGCCGGAAACGAGACGCGCGGTCATCGCTTCCTCGCGCCGGCGCCGTTTACGGTGCGCCGGCTCGACGACTACATGGCCAAGCTCGACAAGGCCAAAGTCGTGCTCGACGCTGAGCGGCGCAAGGACATCATTCGCACGGAAGCAAAGCAGCTTGCCTTCGCGCAGGGGCTGGAACTGATCGAGGACGACGGCCTGCTCAACGAGGTCGCAGGACTCGTCGAGTGGCCAGTGGTGCTGATGGGGTCTTTCGACGAAGCGTTCCTGCGCATCCCCGAAGAAGTGATCCGCGCCACCATCCGCAATAACCAGAAGTGCTTCGTCCTGCGCGACACCGCGCACGCGAAACTCATCAACAAGTTTATCCTCGTCTCCAACATGGAAGCCGCGGACGGCGGCAAGGAAATTGTCGCCGGCAATGAGCGCGTTATTCGAGCGCGGCTATCGGATGCGAAGTTCTTCTTTGAGACCGATCTGAAGATGCGTCTGGAAGACCGGCTGCCGAAATTTGAGCATATCGTGTTTCATGAGAAGCTCGGCTCGCAGGCTGAGCGTATCGCGCGCATTGAGCATCTCGCAGGTGAACTCGCGCCGCTCGTCGGTGCAGATGTGCAGAAAGCCAAACGTGCCGCGCGTCTGTGCAAAGCAGATTTGCTCACGGAAGCCGTCGGCGAATTTCCCGAGCTTCAGGGCCTGATGGGAAGATACTACGCTGAGGCACAGGGCGAGGACGAAGCCGTCGCTCATGCCTGTGAGGATCATTACAAGCCGAAGGGGCCGGATGATCTGGTGCCAAGCGACCCGGTGTCGATTGCGGTGGCGCTTGCAGACAAGATCGACATTCTGACTGGTTTCTGGGCGATCAACGAGAAACCGACCGGTAGCAAGGATCCTTATGCGCTGAGGCGCGCGGCCCTTGGCGTCATTCGTATTGTGGTCGACAACAAGCTCCGCCTTCCGCTGACCTCACGGTTTGGCAAAAACAGCGCCGATCTATTGGCCTTTTTTGCCGACCGCCTGGAAGTCCAGCTTCGCGAGCAGGGTGCGAGGCATGATCTCGTTGACGCGGTATTCGCGCTCGAAGGCCAGGAGGATCTCTTTCTCATCGTTCGCCGCGTCGAAGCGCTCGGTAAATTCCTCGACACAGAGGACGGCAAGAGCCTGCTCGCCGGCGTCAAACGCGCAAGCAATATTCTTCGCATTGAGGAAAAGAAGGACGGCCGCGAATATACTGGCGAGCCTGATCGAAATCTCTACAAGCAACCCGAAGAAGAGACGCTTGCATACGAAATTGATCGCGCCAAGATCGCGATAACGCGGGCAGTAGAGGCCGAAGATTTTGAAGGTGCCATGAGCCACTTGGCTAAACTCCGCCCGAGCGTCGATGCCTTCTTCGACAAGGTCACGGTGAATGTCGAGGACAAGGCGGTGCGCGAAAACCGCCTGAAGCTTCTCAACGAAATCCGCGCCGCGACCCGCGCTGTGGCGGATTTTTCCAAGATCGAGGGTGCAACAGTTGATGTTCCGGCGCAAAGGGGCGAAGTGAAGGTGCGGCCACCAGCCGTCAATTCGCGTTAGTTCAGGGTGACAACTGCCGTCATGCCCGGCCTTGTGCCGGGCATCCACGTCTTTATGCCCCGCGAAGTGAAAGGCGTGGATGGCCGGGACAAGCCCGGCCATGACAAGTTCCCAATCCTCTGGGACGTGATAGAACCGAATTGCGTCTTGTGCGTTTCACTGTTGTGGATTTCAGGACGCTCCCGCCGCGTTTTCCCCAATGTATTCGAACCCGAGGTAGGACCCATGGTTGTCACCGCCACTGAACTTTCGCCACTTGTCGCCATCATTGCCGGCATTCTGATCCTCGTCATGCCGCGGCTGCTCAATTACATCGTCGCGATCTATCTCATTTTTGTGGGTCTGGTGGAGCTCAACGCCGTCCACCACTTCGTCCATTTGGGTTGACATTCCGGCCCAAGGCCGGCTTTGCATGGTCTGCCGGCGCCGGCAAAAGAATATCCCGTGTTTTCCCGAAGACCTGATCGACCGTAAGCTCCACTGTAGTCTCCCATGGCAAAATCGCGCGCAAAGAAATCCCGCCGGCCGGTGAAGAAATCGCCGGCTGCAAAATCGGCCCGCAAGGGCAAATGGGTTTATGCCTTCGGTGGCGGCAAGGCCGCCGGCCGCGCCAGCATGAAGAACCTCCTCGGCGGCAAGGGCGCGGGGCTTGCCGAAATGGCGCATCTCGGCCTTCCGGTGCCGCCTGGCTTCACCATCACCACTGAGGTCTGCACCTATTTCTACGCGCATGGCAAAACCTATCCGAAGGATTTGAAGCCGCAGGCCGAGGCAGCTCTCGGCGAAGTCGGCCGCGTCACCGGAAAGAAATTCGGCGATGCCAAAAATCCGCTGCTCGTCTCGGTGCGCTCGGGCGGCCGGGCGTCGATGCCGGGCATGATGGACACCGTGCTCAATCTCGGGCTCAACGATGTCACAGTCAAAGCGCTTGCCGAAAAATCCGGCGACCGGCGTTTCGCGCAGGACAGCTACCGGCGCTTCATCACTATGTATTCCAACGTGGTGCTCGGCATCGATCATCAGAATTTCGAGGAAATCCTCGATGACCATAAGGACCGCAGCGGCTACACGCTCGATACCGATCTCGACGCCGATGATTGGGAAAAAATCATCGTGCGCTACAAGACGCGCGTCGAAGAGGAGAGCGGCAAGCCGTTTCCGCAAGACCCGCACGCCCAGTTGTGGGGCGCGATCGGCGCGGTGTTCGGCTCGTGGATGAACCAGCGCGCCATCACCTATCGCCGCCTGCACAACATTCCGGAAAGCTGGGGCACCGCGGTCAATGTGCAGGCCATGGTGTTCGGCAATATGGGCGAAACGTCCGCCACCGGCGTTGCCTTCACGCGCAATCCGTCGACCGGCGAAAAGAAGCTTTACGGCGAATACCTGATCAACGCGCAGGGCGAGGACGTTGTCGCCGGCATCCGCACGCCGCAGGAGATCACCGAGGCCGCGCGCAAGGAAGCATCCTCCGACAAGCCGTCGATGGAGGGCGCGTTGCCGCACGCTTTCGCCGAGCTCAAACGCATCCACGCCAAGCTCGAACGGCATTATCGCGACATGCAGGATCTCGAATTCACGGTCGAGCAGGGCAAGCTCTGGATGCTGCAGACCCGTAGCGGCAAGCGCACGGCGCAAGCCGCGCTGCGCATCGCCGTCGAACTGGCACAGGAAAAGCTGATCACCAAGAAGGAAGCGGTGTCGCGGGTCGATCCCGCCGCGCTCGACCAGCTTCTGCACCCGACAATCGATCCCAAGGCCGTACGCAAGATCATTGCTACGGGACTGCCGGCGTCGCCGGGCGCCGCGTGCGGCGAGATCGTGTTTTCGTCGGAAGAGGCCGAGCTTCTCAAGAGTCAGGGCCGCAAGGTGATCCTGGTGCGGGTCGAGACCTCGCCCGAAGATATCCACGGCATGCACGCGGCCGAAGGCATTTTGACGACGCGCGGCGGCATGACCTCGCATGCGGCTGTCGTCGCGCGCGGCATGGGCAAGCCCTGCGTCTCCGGCGCCGGCGCATTGCGCGTCGACTATCGTAACCAGACCATGACCACCGGCGGCACGACGCTGAAGAAGGGCGATACGCTCACCATCGACGGCGCGACCGGCCAAGTGCTTGCCGGCAGAGTGCCGATGCGGGAGCCGGTGCTCGCCGGTGAATTCGCCACCGTGATGAAATGGGCCGACGAGTTCCGCACATTGAAGGTGCGCGCCAATGCCGACACCCCGGCTGACGCCCGCGCCGCGATAAAATTCGGCGCCGAAGGTATCGGCCTGTGCCGCACCGAGCACATGTTCTTCGAGGAGGAGCGCATTCGCGCCGTGCGCGAAATGATCCTGGCCGGGGACGAGAAGGCGCGCCGCACGGCGCTTGCGAAACTTCTGCCGATGCAACGCGCGGATTTCGTCGATCTGTTCAAGATCATGGGCGGCTTGCCGGTGACGATCCGGCTTCTCGACCCGCCGCTGCATGAATTCCTGCCGCATAGCGAAAAAGAGATCGCCGAAGTGGCGCAGGCCATGGGCGCCGATCCGCAGAAACTCGCGGATCGCGCACGCGAGCTGCATGAGTTCAATCCCATGCTCGGCTTCCGCGGCTGCCGGCTCGCCATTGCCTATCCCGAGATCGCTGAAATGCAGGCGCGCGCGATTTTCGAGGCCGCGGTCGAGACGGAACGCGAAACCGGCAAGGCGGTCGCGCCGGAAATCATGGTGCCGCTGATCGCCAGCAAGGCCGAGCTCGATCTGGTCAAGGAACGCATCGACGCCACGGCGAAGCAGGTGGCGGCGGAGACCAAGAAGAAACTCAAGTATCAGGTCGGCACCATGATCGAGTTGCCGCGCGCGGCGCTCAAGGCCGATGAGATTGCCGAGAGCGCGGAGTTCTTTTCCTTCGGCACCAACGACCTGACGCAGACCGCTTTCGGCATCAGCCGCGACGATGCCGCGAGTTTCCTCGGCATCTACACGTCGAAGGGCATTCTGCCGGCGGATCCGTTCGTGTCGATTGACCGCGAAGGCGTCGGCGAACTCATCCGCATCGCCGCGGAGCGCGGCCGCAAAACCCGCAAGAATATAAAGCTCGGCATTTGCGGCGAACACGGCGGCGATCCGGCTTCGGTCGCGTTCTGCCACGAGGTGGAACTCGATTACGTGTCGTGCTCGCCATTTCGCGTGCCGATCGCACGCCTTGCCGCCGCCCAGGCGGCTCTCGGCAAAAGCGCTGTGGGCGAAGGATAATATCTTTCCGCCGCGCGCGATTTCTCCGCTCGCGATAACGGCAAGTTTCATTCCCGCTTGCGCGGAAATGATCGGAACCTGTCGCGTTCCATTCCGTCACGCGTGATCGTGGTTAATGAACAACCAACGTATCCTGCGCGTAGCGCGTCATCGCGTGTTTTTCAAAACGATTGCGTAAGCATGATTGCGTTTCGCCGCGCCGATTGTTGCGCGCGTTCGCGCGATTAACGCGTTCGCAACGTTAACTCGACAATAAATAAAACCGTCGAATTCGCGCCACTGCGGTGGCGTTTCCTTAACTGTGTGCGTTGCGTTGCGCGCGTGTTGGCGTGAGGGGTAATGGTTGCGTCGCGTATCCGCGTGATCAGCGCGCCGTTCTCGGCGCGTTTCTGGTTCAGCGCATGTTTCGCCGCATTGATGCCGACCTCGATCGGCTATCAAGACCTCGCGGCGCTCATCGCGCACGGCCGGCATTCTTACGCGGACTATCATTTGATCGCGTCGCCGTTCGGCACGGTGGAAACCGCGACGTTCAGCTATTCGCGCCCGGTCGGCACCGCCATGCCGGAGCCGCTCGGCTTTCAGACGGTGAACTTCGATCCGCGTTCGCTCGACGCCTATTCGTGGAAAGTCGACGAAGCGCTCAACGCGCCGCCCGCGCGGCAGCTGGAATATCCGAGCGTCGATCGCCGGCACAAGGGCGATCGGCTGCCGGCGAGCAATGCCGCTCCGGTTCCCATCGATCCGGCGAGCCTGCCGCAATTGCAGCCGATCACGGCGCCCGTTGCACCAGCTGCGACACAACCCGTGCAGCCGCCGGTGATAGCGATACCGCGGCCGAAGAGCGTGGAAGACGGAGCCCCGCAACAGCTCAATGCCGACGTGCATGCCGAGCAACAGAACGTAGCGTCGTCGGTGGCGCAAATGGACACCAGCGAAGACGAGTCGCTGGCCTGGGCGTCGACGGGACTGAGCGCCGCCGAAGACGACGTGGCGCTTGCGGACAAGCCGCCGGAATTGCCCGCGCCGGGCGAGACAATTGACGCACCGCCGTCACTCGACGATATGTCGTTTCTCGACTCCACCGGCGATCACAGCACGGATATTTACTTCGGCAACGGCTCGATGGGCGGCATGCGGACAAGCCTGCAAAGCTGGGCGCCGGGCGCCGAGCCGATGCTGGTGCCGCCGGACGATCCAGGCAAGCTTGCGTCGCTCGAGGATACCGACGGCGGCGAAGGCGAAACGATCGCCGGCAAGGATAACAGCCGTGTGCTCAGCCCGGCGCAGCAACTCGGCCTCGAGGGCAAGCCGCGCGTGCATGCGGAAAAATGCCTCGCCGATGCGGTCTATTTCGAAGCGCGCGGCGAGGTGAAGAAAGGCCAGGAGGCCGTCGCCCAGGTGGTCATGAACCGGGTGTTCTCGGGCTATTACCCGCACGATGTCTGCGGCGTCGTCTATCAGAATGCCGGACGCCATCTCGCCTGCCAATTCACCTTCGCCTGCGAAGGCAAGGACCTCGACCGGATCGACGAGCCGGATATGTGGGAGCAGGCCAAGCAAATCGCGAAGAACATGCTCGACGGCAAGATCTGGCTCGCCGAAGTCGGTCACGCCACGCACTATCACGCCTATTGGGTGCATCCGAGCTGGGTGCACGAAATGGCGAGGCTTTATCACCTCGGCGTGCACACGTTCTATCGGCCGCTCAATTGGGGTAACGGCGACGACGAGCCGGTCTGGGGCAAGGGTCCGGCCGGAGTAGGCGTGCGGCTCGATCCCGAAGACTTGAACGAAAATCCCGAACCCGCGCCGAAGAGTCCCGAAGCGGCGAAAGGCTCGCAGGCCGAAACCTCTCCCGCGCCGCCCGATGCCACGAGCGTATCGACCGCGAAGCTCTAGCGGCTAGATTTCGATATCCAGTCCGACGTCGAGATTCTGTACCGAGTGGGTGAGCGCGCCCGACGACAGATAATCCACGCCGGTCTCCGCGATCGCCGCCGCGGTATCGAGCGTGATGCCGCCCGACGCCTCGATGACAAGGCGGCCGGCAACCATGGCGACGGCCTTGCGCATGGCGTCGAGATCGAAATTGTCGATGAGGACGACGTCGGCCAGTCCGACATCGAGCACTTCCTTGAGCTGATCGAGTGAATCGACCTCGATCTCGATTTTGACCAGATGACCTGCGGCCTGTTTGGCGCGCGTGAGCACGGCCCTGATGCCGCCGGCGACCGCGATGTGGTTGTCCTTGATCAGGATCGCGTCGTCGAGGCCGAAGCGGTGATTGTAGCCGCCGCCGCAGCGCACCGCGTATTTCTCAAGCGCGCGAAGTCCCGGCGTGGTCTTGCGCGTGCAAACGACGCGGGCCTTGGTATGGGCGATGCGCGTGGCGAATTCGGCTGTCGCGGTCGCGATGCCTGACAGGTGGCCGAGATAGTTGAGCGCAACGCGCTCGGCGCCGAGAATGGCGCGCGCATTGCCGGAAATCGTCATCAGCGTGGTGCCGGCCTTGGCAACCGTTCCGTCACGGGCATGCGGCGCGATTCCGATATTGGGCGACAGGCGGCGGAAAGCCGTCTCGACGAGCGGCAGGCCCGCGATCACGCCCGCTTTGCGCACGACGACGAGAGCGCGGCCTTCCGCGTCCTCCGGCACCGTAGCGGTCGAGGTGATGTCGCCGGCGCGCCCGAGATCTTCCTCAAGCGCGCGCGTGACCGCCGCCTCGATTTCGAGCGGGGACAAAAAAGCGTCGGAGCGCAAAAGCGACATCGGCAAACACCGTGACAATCCAAAAATTCCATAGTCAGTGTCGGGGAATATAGCAAACCCATGCGCCTGCCGGCGGACCAGCTATGCATCGGGGGGCCGCGCGGCCAAATTTTTCGTTTGGGTGAGCGGGGGTGGCGCCCTATGCTCCGCCCGCTTTCGAATCCTTTGATAAGCCGGGCGACATGACCATTTCCGTGAAAGATGAGGGCGTTCGCGCCGACAGCTGGCGAACGCCGGCGCTGGTGATCGGTTTCGGTTGCCTGATCACGATGATTGCCTTTGGGCCGCGCTCTACACTCGGCTTTTTCCTCACTCCGCTGTCGACGGCCAATCACTGGGGCCGTGATGTCTTTGCCTTTGCGCTCGCGCTGCAAAACCTGCTGTGGGGCATCGGCCAGCCGCTCGGGGGCATGATCGCCGACCGGTTCGGGACGATAAAGGTAGTGTGTGCCGGTGCGCTCCTCTACGCGGCCGGTCTCGTCCTGATGTCGCACGCGACCAGCGCGCCGATCCTGGACGCTTCGGCGGGCGTGCTGGTTGGATTCGGGCTCGCCGGCTGCTCGTTTCCGGTGATCCTTGCCGCCTTCGGCAAGATATTGCCGAAGGAGTGGCGTTCGGTCGGCTTCGGCTTCGGCACCGCGGCGGGCTCGTTCGGGCAATTCCTGTATTCGCCGGTCGCTGTGGCGCTGATGGATTCATACGGCTGGCAGCAGACCTTGGTGATTTTCGCCGTCAGCCTGGTCGCCGTGCTGCCGTTATCGGTCGCGCTGGCGACGCCCCAGCACATGGAGGCGACGGGTTCAGTTTCCACGCAATCGCTCGGCCATGCGTTACGCGAAGCATTCGCACACCGCTCATACATCCTGCTCGTGCTCGGATTTTTCACCTGCGGCTTCCAGCTTCAGTTCATCACGGTTCATCTGCCGTCCTACCTCATCGACCGGGGCCTTTCGGCGCAGGTCGGCGGCTGGACGATCGCGACCATCGGGCTCTGCAACATTGTGGGATCCGTCACGGCCGGCTGGCTCGGCGACCGCGTGCCGAAACGCTATCTGCTGTCGTTCATCTATTTCGTCCGCGCGGCGGCGATCCTCGCGTTCATTTCGTTTCCGGTGACGACGTTTTCCTGCATCGCATTCGGCGCGGTCATGGGGTTCATGTGGCTCTCGACGGTGCCGCCGACGAACGGCATCATCGTGCTGATGTTCGGCACGCGCTGGCTGGCGACGCTCGCAGGCTTTGCCTTCTTCAGCCATCAGGTCGGCGGCTTCCTCGGCGTCTTGCTCGGCGGCATCGTGTTCGACCGCACCGGGTCTTACAACGCGGTGTGGTGGCTTGCGATCCTGTTCGGTGTTCTCTCGGCGCTGATCAATATGCCGATCGTCGAGAAGCCGGTTCCGCGCCTGGCGACCGCTCCGGCCTGATTTTCATTTTTCGCGCGATAGGCCAGCGAACCAAGCCGGTTGCTTGAACGGTTGTGCCTGACCGTGACAGATTAGCCGCCAGGAGAATGGCATGTCGACTTTCAAGGCGATCGTCATCGATAAAGCGGAAGCCGGCCAGACGGTGCGGCTCACCGATTTCGACGACAAGGATCTGATGGACGGCGACGTCACCGTCCGCGTCGAATATTCGACTGTGAACTACAAGGACGGCCTCGCCGTCACCGGCAAGGCGCCGGTGGTGCGCCGGTTCCCGATGATCGCGGGTGTGGATTTCGCCGGCACTGTGGAATCGTCAACGCATCCGGCCTGGAAGCCGGGCGACAAGGTCATTCTCAACGGCTGGGGGCTCGGCGAGACCCATCTCGGCGCCTATGCCGAGAAGGCGCGCGTCAAGGGTGACTGGCTGGTACGGCTGCCGGCGACGATCAGCACGCGCAACGCCATGGCGATCGGCACCGCCGGCTATACCGCGATGCTCTCCGTCATGGCGCTGGAGCGGGCCGGGCTCAATCCGTCGCGCGGCCCGATCGTGGTGACCGGCGCCGCCGGCGGCGTCGGCTCGGTGGCGGTCGCACTCCTCGCCAAGCTCGGTTATGCGGTCGTCGCCTCGACCGGGCGGCCGGAGGAAGCGGCCTACCTGAAGGGCCTCGGCGCTGCCGAGGTGATCGACCGGAAGGAACTCAGCGGTCCACCGCGCCCGCTCGCCAAAGAGCGCTGGGCCGGCGGCATCGATGCCGTGGGTTCGGCGACGCTCGCCAATGTGCTGTCGATGACGCGTTACGGGGGTGCGGTGGCCGCCTGTGGACTGGCAGGCGGAATGGACTTGCCGGCTTCGGTCGCCCCGTTCATCCTGCGCGGCGTCTGTCTTCTCGGTATCGACTCCGTGATGTGTCCGTTGCCGCTGCGGCAGGAGGCTTGGCGGCGGCTGGAAACGGACCTCGATCGGTCCAAGATTGCCGCGATGACGAGTGAAATCGGGCTTCAGGACGTCGTTGCCGCAGGCGGGCGTATCGTCGAGGGGCAGGTGCGCGGGCGTATTGTGGTAAAAATTGGGTAACCGGTTCAGGATTTGGCTACGAATTTCAATCATCATCGAGGCCGCTATGGTAAGGGGACGGTTAAGAAATCTTGTTAACGTCGTCCCTGTGTCGAGCGTGAGGTCGTCGATGTTGGTGCGCGTAGCAGCGTTCTGTGCGTGTGTTGTGGGGGCCGGCTTATTGGGCGCCGTTGGCGCCATGGCCGAAGAGCTCAGTCCCGAACAGGCTCGCGCGTTCGTGGTCGGCAAGCTGTTCTCCTATACCTGCTTCGAAGGCACCACCGGCCTCGGTCGCGTTTTCAACGACGGCTCGGTCGTCGGCACGATCCGGATTCGCGGCCAGGGCCAAACCCGTTTTGCGACATTGCCCGCCGGCACGATCAGGGTGGAAGGCGCGTCGATGTGCGCGCATCTCTCCGGCCTGCCAATGACGCCCTGTTTTAGAGTGCAGAAGCTTGACTATAAAAGCTTCCGCGGTTCGATCTCCGGGCTTGGCTTCGCCTACTGCGACTTCTATCAGCACAATCCGCGATCCCAGCTCATGAGCGACTCGGGCGAGCCGCTGCCGACGGCGCTTGCCGCGACACCGCCGGCGACGCCGGTTGCCATTACCAGGCCGGCGCTACGCCCATCCCTGTCGGAATAATCTCCGCTTCCGGTTTCTTCACTCGATATCGAGACGAAACGGTTCCGCTTCCGCGGTCAGGGCGCCGCGGCCGATGGTTTCGACTGCGGCGATCATGCGGCCATCGCGGCCGAGCAAACGATCGGCGATCGAGACGATCCGCCGGTTCGGCGTCGCGGTCGGCGAAGCGCGCCGCAAGCGCTTGCGCGATACTGTCTTCATCGCGGCGCGGGTTGAGCGCACAGACCGTGGTGAAAGCAGTCGCGGTCGAGCGGCTGATGCCCATGTAGCAATGCACGACCAGAGGCGCCTGACGATCCCACCCGCGAACGAAATCGAGAAGTTCGGCGACGTGTTGCTCACCCGGCATGATGTAGCCGTCGAGCGGTGCGGATATATCGTGAAAGCGCAGCCAAAGATGATTTTCCGGCGCGATGCAATCCGGACGCTCAAGTCGCGCCTCGTCGCCGATCAGCGACACGACGTGGCGCGCACCGGTGTCCTCGACGATTTTTTGCAGGCGGGACAGCGAACAGACGTGAATCATGGGTCAAATGGCCAATCGTGTTTGCCTTTTCATATAGGAATCGGGGATGGCGCAAGTGTGACTTGTGTCATCAAGTGTGACTTTCGTCGTCACTCCCGGGTGAGTTTCGTGATCCGGTCGAGATAGCGCGCTTGCGCCGTCTCGGCGGGCCAGGGTTTTAGATAGTCGCGTTCCATCGCGGCGGAGAATACGGGAGGAGGGCCGAAGAACCGCCGCGCTTCAGCAGCTTCAAAGCCGGCGAGGTGGGTTGCTTCAAGATAGGCCGCCTGCCGGTCGGCAATCTTGATCAATGCGTCAAGTTCGGGTGCGGACTTGGCCGGCAGGCCAAAGCGCAGATGGATCGCCGTGAGAAGCCGCTTCTCGATGGCCTTGTAGGCATCGCCGATCACGGCTTTGAACGGCGAGATCATGTCGCCGATCACGTATTCGGGCGCGTCGTGCAGCAATACCGCGAGCCGGCGGCTGCGATCGATCCGCGGCACGCGCGCCCGCGCCAAGGCCTCGACGAGGAGGCAATGCTGCGCAACGGAATAAATGTTCGCGCCGCTCGTCTGCCCGTTCCAGCGCGCCACCCGCGCGAGGCCGTGCGCGATGTCCTCAAGTTCAACATCGAGCGGGGAGGGATCGAGCAAATCAAGCCGCCGTCCCGACAGCATGCGCTGCCAGGCGCGCGGGC
This sequence comes from uncultured Alphaproteobacteria bacterium, assembly GCA_963723335.1. GTDB lineage: Bacteria > Pseudomonadota > Alphaproteobacteria > Rhizobiales > Xanthobacteraceae > BOG-931. The sequence goes on from CAVRQJ010000002.1 coordinate 446,341, forward strand.
CGGCGAGCGCCCGTGACTTTCGCGGCTGCCGCTTGTCAGGCACGGCCCTTGCGCCCTGGCTTCTGGCAGGCTTCGTGGCGGTGGCAGGTGACGAGATGGTCGTTGACCATGCCGACGGCCTGCATGAACGCATAGACGATGGTCGGCCCGCAAAACTTGAATCCGCGCGCGGCGAGCTCCTTTGACATGGCGCGTGACACTGCGGTTTCCGCCGGAACCTGGCCCGTCGTCCGATAGTGGTTGACCTTCGGCCGGCCGTCGACAAAATCCCACAGCAGTTTTGAAAAGCCCGGACCTTTCTCCATGACGTTGAGCCAGCCTTTCGCCGACAAAATCGCGCCCTCGATCTTGGCGCGGTTGCGGACGATGCTGGCGTCCGTCATCAGGCGTTCTACCTTGGCTGGCCGGTAGCGCGCGATCTTCTCCGGCGCGAAGCCGTCGAAAGCGCGGCGAAAATTGTCACGCTTGCGCAGGATGATGATCCAGGAGAGGCCGGCCTGAAAGCCGTCGAGCACGAGCTTTTCATAAAGCGCGCGATCGTCGTATTCCGGCACGCCCCATTCCTGATCGTGATAGGCGACGTAAAGCGGGTCCTGTTTGGGCCACGGACATCGCTTGAGGCCGTCATCGTGGAAAGCGTCGGTCATTCGGCGGCCTTGATCTCGCCCGGAAAAGCAAACCGCGCCCAGTCCGGCTTGACGATATGGACGGTGACACCGCCGGCGCTCAGCGGTTCGCCCGGCGGGGCCTCGGCGACCCTGTCGAGGCGTAACAACGCGACGCCGCGGCCAGCCGCTGCGGAGCCCATGACGCCTACCTGGCGCTCGCCGGCCATGATCGGTGCGCCGCCCGCAGGTGCGGCGCCGTCATAGCGCACCGGCACCGCGCGCGTCCGCGCCGTACCGCGATGTTCGATGCGCGATACGACCTCCTGGCCGATATAACAGCCTTTGGCGAAATCGACGCCGCCGAGCTGATCCATGTCGGTTTCGTGAGGGAAGGCGTCGCCGTAGATAAAATCGCTGCCGCCGCGCGGGATGCCGAGCGCGATCCGGTGTGCTTCGTATTCATTTGCCTCAACGAGCGCGGCGCCGAAGCCGGCTGCCGCGTCCGCGGCCAGATGCGGCGGAATCATCGCGCGCATGCCAAGCGCCGGCAGGCGCGGATCGAGGTAAGACAAGCCGTATTTGCTGGTGCCGGAGCCGTCCCATACCGCGAGCACGCCGAGGATTTCCGACAGGTCCTCGATTATGACCTTGGCGCGCAATTTGTAGAGATTGAATTTTTCGACGAGCGCCGGTCCGAGCGCACGGGGAATGTCGAGAAAGAAGCCGCCGCCGTCCTTCGCGGGGACTTCCGTTACCAGGAAGTCCGCGATGATTTTTCCCTGCGGCGTCAGCAGCGCGCAGAAGCGCGCCGCTCCCGGCGTGAGATTGAGGATGTCGGCCGTCACCAAACCGTGGAGGAAATTCCGCGCGCCGTCGCCGACGATTTTGACCACCCCGCGGTCGGGGAGAAGGGCAGCTTTCATGCGCCTAATGCCTAAGCCGCGGGCCATGCGGCCGCAAGGCTTATATCGGCACAGGACTTCGCCGTATCAAGCGGAATGAGAGTGGTGATGATGCCGCTGGCGGGGATCAGAATCGCGCCACGAGCGGAAAAATCGGGCGCGTGGGTTCAATCCGGCGCGCGCTTACTGCCGCGACAGCTTGACCGAGAATTCGCCGTTGCGGATGCGGGTGTTGAGATTTTCAGCGTAGCGGGCGGTGGCTTCTTCACCATAGGTCGTGATCAGTTCGGAGAGCGCCAGAAAAAGCGCGGTCTGCGCCAGGCAGTCGCCGTCGATGCCGTCGTGGGACGCATCCGTCCACGCGCCATGAAGGTAACCGAGCGCGAGCCGCTTCTGCTCGAGTTCGGCCAGCGGTTCGCGGTGCGCGAGATTTTGCGTCGCTATCGTCATCTCAATCACTTTGTCGCCGCAGCCCGCGGCGTCCCTTCCCGAAAACACCGTAGCACGGCGTCCGCGGGCTTTTGAGAGCGAACCTTGAGGCAGGGTTAATGCCCGTGGCTAGGGCGTTTCTCGCACTAATTGGCGTAGCGGGCGGTAATATCGCGGGCGATCTTGGCGCCCTCATCGAGGTAGCGGCGGATGACGACGCCAGCCGCGGGCGTGCAGGTCCGGTAGCTTTGCTGGAACCCGCGATAGCCGCGGTTGAAGCTTGCGACCATCTGATCATGACGATCCCCGGTCGGGGCTTCGGCGTCGATCAGCGCCTGCGCTTCGGTGCGCCATTTCTGGCCTTCGTTGCTGTCGCAGACGCCGCGCAGGAAATGCAGCGCGCCAAGAATCTCCGAGAGCCGTTGCAGGTCATGATCGTAGGGCGCCGGCAGGTCCTGCGCCGGAGGTATGGGCGGCCCGACCGGCTGGACCGGGGTGGTGGTTAGCGCGGGCAGCTTCGGCGAAACCTGCGCCGGAGGCCGCGGCGCCGGCGCGGGAGCCTGCGGGGCACCCCAGAATTGCGCGCGCGCGGAGGCGACGAGACAGAATGCGAGTGCGATGACGGTCAATAGTCGCAGCATGTGCGGCGCCAAATTAGTGTCCAACCGGAACATACGGCAAGCACGAGAACGCGGCATGGTTGAGGCGCGCATCAGCACGGATCGCTCAACTGTTCGACCGCGGCAATGACAATCGCTGCCAGCCCTTCGGTGGTCTTCAGCCCGGCAAGTTCGGACGGCAGAAGCCAATGGGCCTCCGCTAATTCCTCATTGAGCGAAATCTCGCCGCCGATCAGGCGCGCCGCGAACGGCAATATCACGAAATGCCGCTCGATGCGCCCCGCGGCGTCCCGCGTGATGGCCTGGCGAAAGCCGACAAGCTCGACCGGCGCGACGTCGAGTGCGGTCTCTTCGCGCACTTCGCGGATGACCGCTTCTTCCAGGGTTTCGCCAAGTTCGACCCCGCCGCCGGGCAATGTATAGAGGCCGTGGGCGGGAGTGCGGGCGCGGCGCACGATCAGCACCCGATCGTCACGCACGATCGCTGCGCTGACCGCGAGATAGGGTCGCGTGGGATAAGTCCGTGCACTGTCGCTGTTGCTCATTAAAGTCCGGCCCAATTGCCCTTATACCGATCATACGCGAAACCGAGTATTCGGTGCTCAGCCGAGATTGATTAGCGATGTGCGGCCGTTATGTCATCATCTCGACGCCGGAGGCGATCCGGGCGCTGTTTCGCTATGGTGAGCAGCCGAACTTTCCGCCTCGCTATAATGTGGCGCCGACGCAGCTAATCCCGATCGTGCGGCTCGTCGACGGCAAGCGCTCATTTTCGCTGATGCGCTGGGGATTGCTGCCGTCCTGGGTGAAGGATCCGAAGACATTTCCGCTCCTGATCAATGTGCGGGGCGAATCCGTGATCGAAAAGCCGGCTTTTCGCAATGCCGTGCGCCGGCGGCGCTGCCTCATTCCCACCGACGGCTTTTATGAGTGGCAGGAAGGTGAAAAGGCCGGAGCCGCGAAGCGTCCATATTTCGTGCGCGCCAGGCAAGATGCAGCCGGCAGTGCGCCGCCGCTCGCCTTCGCCGGCCTCTACGAGACCTGGACCGGTCCGAACGGAGAAGAGCTGGATACGGCGGCGATCATCACGACGACGGCCAATAACACCTTATCGCCGATCCACCACCGCATGCCGGTTTTCATCGCACCGGAAGCATTCGATCGCTGGCTGGACTGCGCCAATGTCGAGGCAGCGGAAGCCGTCACGCTGATCAAGCCGGCGGATGAGGCGTTGCTCGAAGCCTATCCCATCTCGCAGGCCGTCAATCGGGTGGTGAATGATTCCGAGGCACTGATTGCACCTCTGTCAGCGGCGGCTGCGTCGGACCTGGCCGTAGCAGACGCAGCACCGGCGAAAAAGGTAAAGCCGAAAAAGGCAAAGGCGCCGGACGATCAGGCCTCGCTGTTCTGACGGCTACGTCTGCGGCAAGGCCATTGCCGTTTTTCTGGACGTGACAGCGAAGATGCCTGCCGCAATCAGATTGACGCACACGCTGGCGACGATCGGCAGCAGATAACTGCGGCTCACATCGAAAATGAAACCCGCCGCGCTTGGACCGATCAGCGCGCCGACACCGGCGCTGGTGTAGAGGATGCCGATGATGCCGCTGACGTTACGTCCGCCGAAATAATCCATGACGACGGACGGCAGCAGTGCAACCCATCCGCCATAGGCGAGACCAAAGACCAGTGCGAAGATGGCGAGCGGCCAAAACGTGGCGGACGCCGCCCAAATGACCGAGGCGAAAGCCATGCCGATAAAAGTGCACAACAGCGCAAGCTCGCGGCCAAGGCGATCGGCGAGGCCGCCCAGTGCGAATCGCCCTGCGGCACTGCCGATCCCAAGGCAACTCACCAGCAGGACCGCGGAGGATTGCGCGACGCCGTGATCGGTGGCGTAGGGGACCAGGTGAACGAACGGCACAAACGCCCCGAACGCGCATGCCAGGCAAGCACCATAGAGACCGATGAACCGGGTCGACGTGATCGCATCTCGTATGGAGGCGCCGCTCGACGGCAGCACTGCTGATCCCGCTTGCCGTGCATCACCGTCCGGTTCAAGTCCGCGGCTGCGCGGATCGTTCTCGATCAGGAGAGACATTCCGGCTCCCGCCACGACAGCGAATCCGGCAAGCGCAAGGTAAGCGCTTCGCCAGCCCAAAGCGGCGATCAGGAGTGAGGCAATGGGCGGCACCACGAGCGTGCCGACGCCGATCCCGGCGGACGCGAGGCCGGATGCAAAACCGCGGTGCCGGACAAACCATCGCTGCACAACGCCCATTGCGGGAACGTAAGAGCAGCCGATGCCAAGGCCGACACCGAGCCCGACCGCCGCGTAAACCGCCATCAGGCTTTGGGCAAAGCTCGCCAGCACCAGCCCTGACGCCAGCAGGATCATGCCGAAGACGGCCATCGGACGCGATCCCCAGCGGTCGGCGAGCGGTCCGCTGACGCTGCCGGCCATGAACCACAGGAATCCCGCCAGCGAGAAAACCAGCGAAACCGAACCGCGCGATGCACCGAATTCCCGCTGCAATGAATCGAGAAATGCGCTGAAGGAATAAGCGCAACCGAATCCGACAAACGTCACGGCAAAGGCGCCGGCTACGACAAACCAGCCATAGAACAGGCGCGCGCTCTTTTCCAGCATCAGTCAACATCCACGGCCGTCCCCTCCGCTTTGCCGTAACATCGTGAGGCACCGTCCCGATAGCCACCCGAATTGCTTCGGCCGCGAACGAAGTATCGGCGGTGGTAATGGCACCTGCGCCGTCTCATATTCAAGCCAAGTCAGTTTCAAGCCATGTTGGATTCAACTCATGTCGAACGCACCGCAGATCGCTGAAGTGGCCGCGCTGGTCGGTGATCCGGCCCGCGCCAATATGCTGTGCGCCCTGCTCGGCGGGCGGGCGCTCACTGCGACCGAACTCGCCCTCGCCGCCGGCGTGTCGCCACAGACCACGAGCGGGCATCTCGGCAAGCTTCACGCGGCGCGATTGGTCGTGCAGATGAAGCAGGGCCGTCATCGCTATTATCGTCTCGCGGGACAACATGTCGGGCAGATGCTGGAAAGCATCATGAATGTCGCGCTGACCGGGCCGCCGCGTTTCCAGCCGAAATCGAAGCTCGACGAGGGGCTGCGGCATGCCCGCACCTGCTACGATCACATCGCCGGCGTGGTCGGCGTCGGACTTGCCGAATCGATGACCGGACGCGAATTCGTCGTGCTCGGCGATGAAGCAGGTGAAGTGACTCCAGCCGGCATGGATTTCCTGGCCAAGCTTGGAGTCGACCTGTCCGCCGCGCGGGCAAAACGCCGCGTCTTCTGCCGGCCCTGCCTCGATTGGACCGAACGGCGCTCGCATATCGGCGGCGCGGTCGGCGCGGCGCTAGCCAACCGCTGCTTCGAACTGAAATGGATCGAACGCGTGCGCGACGGCCGCGCGTTGACGATCACGCCAGCCGGCCGTAAGGGCTTGATGGAATTCTTCGATCTTCGCGCGTGATCCCTGTTCGTCCTCTCGAATTCCGATGCTACCTTGTCGAGAGAAGCCGGGGAGGAACGAATGGCTGGGATCGGTCTCACCAGGCGCACGCTGCTGGGCGCAATGGCGACGGCGCCGTTGTCTCATCGTGCGGACGCACAAACCAAATCGGAGCAGACGACATGGCCGGACCGGCCGGTGCGCGTCATGGTGCCCTATCCGCCGGCCGGCGGCGCCGACACGACCGCGCGCATCGTCTATGCCAAGCTAAGCCAGGATCTCGGCCAGCAATTCGCCATTGAAAACCGCGGCGGCGCCGGCGGCACGATCGGCGAAGAAGTCGTCGCAAAATCTGCGCCCGATGGTTACACGATCCTGCACGACGCGACCGCGTTCTCGGTGAACGGCTCCCTCTACCAAAATCTGTCGTTCGATTATCGCAAGGATTTCGACCCGGTCATCCTGATCGGGGAGGTGGCGAATATTCTTGTTGCGACCCCATCGGTGCCTGTGACCACGGTCGCCGATGTCATCGCTTACGCCAAGACATCGCCCGGCGGCATCGACATGGCATCGTCCGGCAACGGCACGCTGCAGCATCTCCTGCTCGAATTGTTCGCCCGCCGCGCCGGCATCAAGATCAATCACATTCCCTATCGCGGCGGCGGCCTCGCGATCACCGACGTGATGGCGGGGCAGGTGAAATTTCTTTTCTCCAACGGCTCCTCGTCGTTCGGCCTGATCAAGTCCGGCAAGGTGAAGGCGATCGCCCAGACCGGAAAGGGCCGGCTTGCAAGCCTGCCGGACATTCCGCCGATGTCCGATACGCTGCCGGGTTTTGAAGGCTATGACTGGAACGGCGTATTCGTTCCGCACGGCACGCCCGCGCCGGTGGTGCAGAAGCTCAACACGGCTCTCAATGCCGCGATTGCGTCGCCGCAGGTGTCGGCGCGCTTCACCGAACTGAACGTGGAATCGCATCCAACGACACCCGCGCAATTCGGCGCCTATATCGAATCCCAGATGCAGTTGTGGAGCCGCGTCGTGAAGGACGCCAATATCAAGCTGGGCTGAGATGGACACCGTAAACGAGCCGCTGCGCATTGCCGGGCCGTTCGCGCATCCAAAGCGACCGCGCGTGATGCCGCCGCGCGGGGCGTGGGACTCGCATTTCCACGTCTTCGGCCCGTCCGGCAAGTTTCCTAATGCGCCGGGGCGCGGCTATACGCCGCCCGATGCGCCGGTCGAGCGGCTCATCGCGCTTCTCGATCATCTCGGCTTTGACAACGGTCTCCTGGTCCAGGGCAACGCGCACGGCTACGACAATAGCGTCGTGATTGATGCGCTGGAGCGTTACCCGCAGCGTCTGCGCGGCGTCGCCATCACCGACACGCGCATCAAGCCGGAGACGCTGCGCGACTGGCACAAGCGCGGCATGCGCGGCCTGCGTTTTCACCTGTTCCCGCAAAAACCGAATTACGTGCGCGGCGTCGGCTTCGATGTGTTTGAGGTGTTCCGCAAGACGATGGCCGATCTTGGCTGGGTCATGCAGATCTTCTGCGATCATTCGATGCTGCAGGGCGCCGCCGCGGCCTTGCGCGACTATTCGCGGGACATGCCGGTCATTGTCGATCACCTTGGCATGGTCCCGGCAACGAATGGGGTTGCCGATCCGAATTTCCAGGCGCTCTTGAAGCTTGTCGGCGACGGCCACGTCCACGTCAAATTATCGGCCGTCTATCGATGCTCCACGCGCTTCCCCGACTATGCCGATGCGCGGGCGCTGCATCAGGCGCTGGTGCACGCCAATCCGGAGCGGCTGATATGGGGCACCGACTGGCCGCATCCATCGATTGCGGCGGAGGTGATGCCCGATGACGGCCATCTGCTCGACCTGTTCCATGACTGGACGCCTGACGCGCAAACGCGTCATCGCATCCTTGTCGATACGCCGGCGCGGCTGTTCGCGGCGTGAGCGGGCGGCTCAGTCTGCCTTGATGCCTGCAAACTTGACGACCTTCGCCCATTTCTCGGTTTCGGCGGCGATGAACCGTTCGAAATCGGCCGGCGATCCGCCGGCCACCGCGCAGCCGAGATCGCCGAGACGTTTCTTCATGGCCGGATTGGCAAGCGCGGCGTTGATCTCGGTATTGAGCTTGCCGACGATCTCCGCAGGTGTGCCTTTGGGCGCGACGATGCCGTACCAGCCATAGGCTTCGTAGCCTGGAAGAAATTCACTCATCGTTGGAATTCCCGGCAGGACATCCTGGCGTTTCGCGCTCGTCACCGCCAGGGCGCGCAGCTTGCCGGATTGAAGGTAGCCGAGCGAACTCGGCATGACCCCGAACATGACCTGGGTCTGGCCGCTGATCAGGTCGGGCATTGCCGGCGCCTCGCCCTGGTAATTGACATCGACCAGGTCGACGCCGGCCATCATCTTGAACAGTTCCGCGGCGACGTAGAGTGGCGATCCGACGCCCGGCGCCGCCATGTTGATCTTGCCCGGATTGGCTTTGGCATAGGCGATGAAATCGGAAACGCTCTTCGCCGGAACCGCCGGGTTCACTTCCATGATGAGAGGAATGGTGCCGATCTTCGCAATCGGCACGGTATCGCGAATGAAATCGTAATTGAGATGCCGGTAGAGCGATGCATTGATGGCGTTCGAGGAAAGCGCAAGGAGGAGCGTATAGCCGTCCGGCGCCGCCTTGGCGGCGATCTCCGTGCCGATATTGGACGCAGCGCCCGGCCGGTTATCGACGACGAAAGCTTGTCCCAGCCGTTCCGACAGCCACTGCGCCATCAGCCGTCCGATGATATCGGGTGAGCCGCCGGCAGGAATGGTCACGATCAGCCGGACCGGCCGCGCCGGATAGGATTGCGCCAGCGCCATTCGGGACGAGGCCGGAAGCGCGACGGAACCCGCTGCCAGTTGCAGAATGCGCCGACGGTGGATTTTCATTCCGCTTGCTCACCGCTATTGATGCGCTCGTGATGCGGTCGGCTAGAGCACCTTGCCGGGATTGAGAATGCCTTTTGGGTCGAGCATGCGTTTGAGATCGCGCATGAGATCGAGCGCGACCGGGTCTTTCACCGACGGCAGCAGATCGCGCTTCATCACGCCGATGCCGTGCTCCGCCGAGATCGATCCGCCGAATTTCTTCACCACGGCGAAGACGACGCTGTTCACGTCGTCCCAGCGATTGAGGAATTCGGCTTTGTCGGCGCCGACCGGCTGATTGACGTTGTAGTGAATATTGCCGTCGCCGAGATGGCCGAACGGCAGCGGCCGCGATCCGGGAATAAGCGCGGTGACGGCGGCGTTGGCTTCCTTGATGAATGCCGGCACGGCGGCGACGGGCACCGAGACATCGTGCTTGATCGAGCCGCCGGTCTTGCTCTGCACTTCGCCGAACAGTTCGCGGATACGCCAGAACGTCTTTCCCTGTTCGATGCTGTCGGCGATGGCGGCATCGGCGACGAGGCCTCTTTCCATGCCCTCCGCCAGCACGCCCTCCATCACTTCACGCAAGCCCTCGCGCTGTTGCGAGGAAAGCTCGATCAGGACGTACCATTCGTGCGGTGCGCCGAGCGGGTCGCGGACGCCGGCGGCGTGTTCGAGCACAAGCTCGACGCCGCGCCGCGTCATGATCTCGAAGCTCGTGACGTCGCCGCCGGTGCGCTCCTGCGCGACGCCCAAAAGTTCGAGCGCCGCTTCGGGTGAAGCCACACCGGCGAAAGCAGTCTCGACCGAACGCGGCCGCGGCACCAGGCGCAGCACCGCCGCGGTGATGATTCCGAGCGTGCCTTCGGCGCCGATGAACAGGTTTTTCAGGTCGTAACCGGTATTGTCCTTTTTCAGCTTGTTGAGATTGTTGAGAACCCGGCCGTCCGCCAGCACCACTTCAAGGCCCAAGGCGTGCGAGCGCGCAATGCCGTGCGCGATCGCCGCGGTGCCTCCGGCATTGGTGGAAAGATTGCCGCCGATGGTGCAGGTGCCTTCGGACGGCAAAAGTTGCGGATAGAGCCGGTCGGCGGCAGCCGCTGCCTCGCGAGTGCGCTTCAAGGTGACGCCGGCTTCGCAGGTGATGGTGTTCGACGTCGGATCGACCTCACGGATGCGGTCGAGCCGGTTGAGCGAAAGCACGATCTCGTTGTGATGCGGAATCTGGCCGCCGACGAGGCCGGTATTGCCGCCCTGCGGCACGATCGCCGTCGCCGTCTCATTGGCAAGTTTGAGAATTGCCGACACCTCGGCCACCGAGCCGGGGCGCAATACCATCGGTGTGTGGCCACGGAACAGGCCGCGCATCTCGACGAGATAGGGCGCCTGCAAATCCGGATCGGTGACGGCGAACTTCTCGCCGACGATCGCCGCGAAGCGCTTGAGCAAAGCTGGATCGGTCTTGGTCGTTGGCTTGGCAGGCGGCTTGTCGAGCATCGGGCACATCCGGCGCTGTGCGGACTTCACTCGCAAAGATGGCAGCCGGTCCGCGGCCGCGCAAGCGGCGTTCGCGCTTCAATTAGCCCTCAGGAACGTGACGTAATCCTTGCCCGCGCGTTTCAAAGCCTGCCCCGGACGTCCGTATCGGCCTAGCGCGGCGCGGCGGCGCGCTGCAGCCGGTCGTTGATGGCTTCGCCCAAGCCATCGCGCGGGATCGGCATCACGGCGATGCAGCTTGCCCCGACGCCGTCGAGCAACCGCAAGTGCGAAAACAAATTCGCTGCAGCCTCTATGACATCGCCACGTGCGGAAAGGTTCAACGTACTTTTCGCCCCGTCCGCGCCATTGAGGCGGACGGGGCCGAAGGCCAGCAATGCCTCGCCGGCCTGCACATTTTGTGCATCGAGCCGGATCGGGGTTCGTGGTGCATAGTGCGACGCCAGCATGCCGGGCGCGAGCGGTGCATCGTTGGCTGACGAAGCGGGCGCATCGGCGAGCGGCCTGCCGAGCACACGCTCGATCGCCTCGCGCGGGACGCCGCCCGGCCGCAGCAATATGGCTACGCCCAGGCACGCAACGACCGATGATTCAATACCGACCTGGGTGGCACCGCCGTCGACAATCAGATCGATGCGGCCGTTGAGATCGGCCCGCACATGCGCCGCCTCCGTCGGCGACACGTGGCCGGAGCGGTTTGCGGATGGCGCCACGATTGGCCGCCCGAAGGCGCGCAGAATGTCCTGCGCGACGGGATGCCCGGGAACGCGCACGGCAACACTATCGAGACCGGCCGTTGCCAGGCTGGCGACAGGACAGCCGGGCGCTTTGGGCAGCACCAGCGTGAGGGGTCCCGGCCAAAAGGCCTTGGCAAGCGTCGCGGCATCCGCATCGAAGCACGCGAGCGCTTGCGCCGCCTCGATATCGCGAACGTGCGCAATGAGCGGATTGAAGGCAGGGCGGCCCTTGGCTGCGTAAAGCCGCGCCACGGCCTTGCCATTGGTTGCACCGGCGCCGAGGCCGTAAACGGTCTCGGTGGGAAAAGCGACGAGGCCGCCACCGTCGAGGATGCGCGCGGCCTCGCCGATCGCGACGGCATCCGCCTTGGCTATGCGTGTTGACGGCGAGGCTGTCATGGCGCGGCATCAGGGCTTAAATAGCCTGACCATGCAAGCGAAACCGGGGCATGCTTGCGGGCGTGGAAACCCGCTTGTATAAGCCGCGGCGGCGGCATTGCCGCCTGTGTCGGAGTGTGGCTCAGCCTGGTAGAGCACCTCGTTCGGGACGAGGGGGTCGTAGGTTCAAATCCTATCACTCCGACCAACACTTAGCAGACTTTATATCCCGATCCGCCACAGGTTACGCCACAGCTTCGCGAATTTTGCGATGGCGTGTGAACGCACGCTTGGCGCCTGACAGATGGTCAGGGTGATGATGCCCGTACCGCTGAGACAGCATCTCGATGGTCATCCCGAGATAGCCAGCCGCCTCCCACGCGTCAGTGCCCGCCTGCATGAGCCACGTCGCAGCGGTGTGACGTAGAACGTGCGGCGTTACATCGTTGCCAAGCCCCGCATCGGCCACGGCGTTGGCGAACGCCTTGTCCACGCTCTGGACCGGGTTTCCGTTCCATTCGACGGCAAACCGCTGCCCGCGCCGTTTCCAGCGTCGTAGATGCGCCAGCAGTTGATCTGGGAGCGGAACGGGAGGTTGACGTTTCTTCGTTTCACGGTGTCCCGCAGCGCGACGGTAAAACACTCCGCGGTTTAGATCGACCCAACCATGCCCAACGGTAGCTTGAAGAGCGGCGCCGCATACCGCGCTCGCCCGCGTGCCGGTGTACAGTGCCACCAATACGAAACGCGCGACATGCTGGCGGGACCGGCGATTCAGTCTGTTTACCCTTCTGGACTTCCCGATATCGCCAAGCCGACCAGATCAGGCGCGCCGCCTCTGACCTGGTGAGCCATCGTTCCCGAGGTTGTCGCTCCGATGGGAGCGCTACTTCCACCACTTTGTTGCACAACCCCTCGCGGCGGTGATGGTTGATCGCGGCGCGCAGGTCCTCCAACTCGCGGCGGGCGGCGGCATCTGAGGAACGTTGGGCGACATAAGCGCGGCAGGTCTCGCCGGTTACGTAAGATAGCATCCTGTCGCCAAAGAAGCTGTCCAGGCGGGCGATGCGCCCCTTGGTTTCCTTTGGCCGCGAATGGCCACGCACCACATCGGTGAGATACACCGTCAGGACGTCCGCTATCGGGATTTGTTCGGGATCGCGGGTGCCTCTTCTGAGCCCTCTGACATGTTTGCTGGCGATATAGGCGGCGAGTGATCGTTCTGCTCCAACAATATCGTGCGCAGCACAACTCGTGCCTTTCTGGTAGTTTCCATCTCGGATGACCCACTGAGCTGCTCGTCCGCGGCGCTTTCTGAGCCACAGCCTGGCACCTTTGCTTCGACCCGGCATAGCTCCCTCATCCGTTCGATGTTGGCGAGCGTTGTATAATCTTTGCCTGCGATCCGCTCGATCACAAGACGACCGCGAGCGCCTTCTCGACGTAGACCGGACGGCGTCATCGACCCGTCGGGATATGCAAACGCAGCCGCTACGCCGAGGCGAAGCGGGGTGTTAGCGCTACGCTTTTCGCTAGGGGTAACGGGGATGTACGCATTACGCCGATCACCGGCTCCAACGAGGGTCAGTCGTCTTGAGCCGGCGCTTCGGCCTCAGCGAGTTGAAGGAGTGGTGCGAAGTCGAATTCGCCCTTGGCCACGGCGTTGAGTTCATCGGCGACACGCTTTGAGCCGAGCCGCGTCCAGGTTTCGACAGCCTCAAGCTTGATCATGCCAAAGCTGCGGTCGGCGAAGAAGAATGCCCACCCAGCTCGCAGAAGCCGTCTGCCTGCATCTCGGTCAGGAACTCGGGATGAAGTCGAGGTCGGCGGCTGATCCGTTTTAGCGTGAGTTCTGAAACGCGAAAGCGAGTCATGCCCTGCGCCGCCTTCTTCTCCTCCATGTCCTTCATCTTGGTTTTATTTTTTTTCTCCTGGTCTCGTAACTCGTGAAGGCGGAGCAACAGTAACGCGGACTGGAAAGCAGTCGGGCGGAAAGGCTCTATCGACATCGGGATCTCCGTATCTCTTGAAAAATGATTATGACACGAATATAGTGATGTAGCCACTTTTTAGAGTCTCTGTGGCTAGTGGCATGCACAAGACACACGACAAATGGCCCCCGAAGTCGACGAAGGATTGTCCAATGCGTAAGAGCAATCGCAGCAAGAAGAGCCTCGACAAAACGTCGAAAATGAAAGCCGAGAAGGCCGACACCGACGCCAAGCGCGCCACGGCGAAAGGCAAGCTCGAAGAAATTGGCAAGATAATCGCCGCCCACGTCAAAATTATGCGGGACCACGACGCGGCGGCCGAAGAGAAGGCCGGGCACGAACTTCGCAAGGCACAGGATGAGCGCGATACGATCATGGTGTTGCTCGTCGAGGCACGGGCGAAGTGCAGGGAAGCTCGCGAGAGCTTCGAGACGTTTCGGAAGCAGCATTGTCCAGACCTAGGGAGATCCCGCCTCTACGCCGTGCTCGCCATCGCTGATGGCCGCAAAACGATGGGGAAACGTGGCCGAGAAGCGCGAAAGCGTGGCGAAGTTTCGCGCAAAGGTTTCCTCTACATCTGTTGTAGTGGACGGTGCTGGGGCGGCTCGGGTGCCGACACCGAACGGCACGACGCTCGACGCTTCTGGCTTTAGCCCGGGGGCTCTTGAGCAAATCGTGAAGGCCACCGGCAACGGCGTCGACACCGAAGCGTCCGCAGAGGCCCGCGGGGTGGCGGCGTCAGAGCCGAAGGCGCGCAATACGTTTGACGACGAGTTCGCACCTGACGACGTCACCATCAGCCCCATCACGCCTAGCCCGCTCAACCAACAGTCGGGCGCGATACTGACGGTGGACAAGCTGTCGGACGATGCTTTGGTCGGCTTCAAGAAAGCCTGCGACGAATACCTCCCGGCCATGACCGTGGTCGGAGATCGTAGAATGGCTCGCGCGTACTTCATGACCGCTTGCGACAGGCTCGAGCAGAACCCCGAAGCGGATGCTGCGTGACGGCTCAAGAAATCATGAGCAAAGCGCAGCTGAAATGTGCTCTTGCACATGCGGACCCAATCCGAGACCTAGCGCATGTCCAAGAGGAATTCGTGCGCGACGTCAAAACGAAGCCACGCTGTCGCTCGCGTCAAACCTCGCGTGCTCGAGTCGTAGTGCGCATTCTTAAATCCAGAAATCCGAGGTCGATCATTGCAGAGAGTGTTCATCATGTGGCGACTTCGCTCTGATCAATTGGAATCAGGAAGCACTCTCTTATTGGCTTTCAAGAAAAATGAGTGTCAGGCCCAAAACAAAGTAAAATAAAATGGCAATAGACATGATGAGACGCGCTCTAAAATTGGCGTCGCGGGGCCTAAAGGTTCTGCCGATGTATTCAATTCACAACGACACCTGCACATGCTCAAAGGGCAGTGCCTGCCAGCAGCCCGGCAAACACCCGATCACGCGCCACGGCGTGAATGACGCCACCACCAAAAATGAACAAATTGAGAGCTGGTGGGCGAATAATCCGGACGCGAATATAGGCATCGCCACTGGCAGTCGATCCGGCATAATCGTATTGGACATTGATCCGCGGAATGGTGGCAATAAGAGTCTCAAACGCCTAAAAGAGAAGTTAGGGGGGCTACCTCAAACCGTGACCGCCCTGACCGGCGGTGGTGGTCGGCATTTTATTTTCAAGTATCCATCATTCGCAGTGCGCAAAGACACGTCTGGCAAGAAGTTCGGCGGAGGTGTCGATGTTCTGAGCGACGGCAGCATCATGGTTGCGCCGCCAAGCCGGCACGCCAGCGGAAACCGGTATCGGTGGAAGGAGGGCAGGTCATTTCGCTACCTCGAGCCAGCTAGATTGCCTAAGACCTGGTTGTGCCAATTGCGTACGAGTAGTTCTGCTGAAAAAGGTAATCCGACGGCACAAAAAGATGGTGAGATACTCGAAGGTCAACGAAACAATTCCCTCACACGCCTTGCCGGAACCTTGCGGCGGAACGGCCTATCGTCAGAAACGATTACCGCGGCTCTTTTTGCGGAAAATAGCGGCTAAGTGCTCCCCGCCGCTCGATCGATCTGAGGTCGCGAAAATCGTAGCGAGCGTCACCAAATATGCGCCGACCTCGCCTATTGGTGATGGTGCGGATGACGCGGAACGTTTGATGCAGCTCGTGCTCGAGCGCACCTTTAATCGCGGCAAGCATCTGATGCTCGGCACCGACGGACGTTTCTGGCACTACGACGTCCGACTTTGGCGCCCTGTATCTGACCAGTCGGTATGAAAGCAATCCTCGAAATCATCGAGGCCAATCCAGTCAAGAAACAAGGTACTGCCTCGCTAATCGGTCAGGTCATTACCATCTTGAGGGCAAAGGTTGCCGTTAAAGATGATGTCCTGCGTTTTGTTGCGGACCCTCCTCCAGTCATTAACTGCACTAATGGAGAGATCTGGATAGCCGAAGACGGCAATATTGAACTGAGGCGCCACCGCCCGGATTCCTACCTGCGGCACTGTTTGGACGTCGCCTATGAAGACACAGCCAAATGCCCCGAATACGACCGCGCAGTTCAGGGAATCTTCGCCTCGGCCGACAAGCCCGGGGAGTTGGTGCGTCATTGGAACGAATTCGTCGGCTACGTGATTCAGCCACGCAGGCACATTCCGGTCATCATGATCCTGCTCGGCGGTGGCGACAACGGAAAGACTGTTCTGATCCGCACGCTAATTCGCCTTTTGGGCACGTCTCTCGTCGAAGCGCAACGCGTCGACAATCTTGAGAAAAATCGGTTCGCTATGGGTAGCCTCTTTGGCAAGCTGCTCTATGTTGACGATGATGTTCGAGCTGGAGCTCGCCTCCCGGACGAAATCCTCAAGACGATCAGTGAAGCTAAAGAAGTGACCGGTGAGGAGAAATACAAGCCGCCGTTCAACTTTACGGTTCGCACCGTGCCGGTGCTACTCTGTAACAACATCCCTTCTCTCGCCGATTTATCTCACGGCATGTTGCGTCGGCTGCAGGTCGTCCGGTTCGACCGTACATTCACCGACGATGATAAGGACACCACTCTCTTCGACCGGATTTGGACCAATGAATTGCCGGGAGTGCTCAATCGAGCCCTGCGCGGCTATCGGCGGCTGATTCAGCGCAAGTCAAACTTCTCGCTTCCTGATACCGTCAAAAAAGCCACCACGTCGTGGATGGGGCAGGCGAATCCCTTGCCGGCATTTATTGAAGAACGGTGCGTGAAGGGTGTCAGTGAGCGCCACTGGATGCAGGACCTCTACGCCGCGTACACGGCTTGGGCCCAACAGGCTGGATACACTTTGATCCAAAGCAAGCCGTCGTTTAGTAGAAATCTGGAACATCTTGGATTTAGGTGTTCACACGGTAATCGTGGTCAGCGCATCCATGGGCTTGCACTGCGTTCATGAGCGAGACGACACTGATTGTCGCAGCCATGTTTGTTTGTTGTTCGTAGCAGTAGTGACGAGAGTGATGAGATTCTTTGATTTTTATTCTTCTAATCAAATTCTCTACAGAAGATAGATTAGAAAATGTCGTCACTCTCGTCACTCTTCACTGAGGAGACTATTGCAAAATACGACTGAAGTGATCGAAGTGTCTCTGAGCCGACATGACCAAAGTAAGCGGAGAAAAGCATGACTATAGAATTTCGTGGTAATTTCGATAAACTAAAGAAGTGTGTCTCTCGGACCGGATTAGATGGTAGTTGGAAAAAACTACCGAATGGACGTCAGCAATATATTACTGATGATCATGTTGTCCTCAACTGGGCCGCTTCTACGGGAAGGGTATGGCTTCAAGGCGAAATCCGCCGCAGCGGAATTAAAGCGGAAATTTAAAGCAGCCGCAAAAGGGCGGATTAGGCCAGCATGCCGACACGCAAAAAAATCGCCAGAGGAAGAAGATGTCGGCAACTCAGACAACAGGAAGACGATAAGACGATTATCTGAACAGCTGGAACGCGTCGGAGACGACGTTGATGGCAAATTTTCAGCGATTGCGGACAGTTGGAAGACCTAGAGGAGTGGATGAGGCAGTTGATGGATCACGTTGGAGTGCCGGATTGGACCGAGATCTGCATTGCTGAACACGAAAGGCAACGCCTGGCGGCAACACAGCATAGCCTGGATACCTCCGACGAAAACGAATGCAGCAACGTTATTGATATTG
>CAVRQJ010000003.1:0-326990 GCA_963723335.1 uncultured Alphaproteobacteria bacterium
GAGCTTTTAATTGTCGTTACAAGAGAATGTGGCAGAGCGCCCTTGCCAACAAATCCGATCGTGCGGCGGTTCCTGCGCTTCAGCGCAGATAAGACAAGTTTCGCATCGTAATCGTGCGTATACTCAATCGATAAGAAAGACGGGGTGTCAACAATACCCCGACACCGCGATTTAACGAATTGCGATCGAGAGCGCGGGCGGTGCCGAGCGGTCCCATCTCGATCACGGTCATTTCGTCGTCAGCGGGGAAAATCACCGTCCGCGGATAGCCGTTTGTGGCCGGCAGATCGGTGAACCATTTGACGTAACCACCCAGCCAATCGTTGGTCGACTGCATGACTAGCGCGTCGATTTGGTGCGCTTTCATTTCGCGGCGAATTGCGCTCCATCGGCGTTCAAGTTCGCCAGTCGAGATACGCGTGGTTATGCGCTGATCGGGTGTCGTCACTTGGGTCACGCCTTGTGCCAATATTGGTCTCCTGATGACTAAAGGCCAAACAGCTTTGCAGCGTTGTTGTAGGCAACGTCCGCCCGCTCACTAACGGCGAGCGGCACGTTGTCCATGAAATGGCCCGCCTCTTCTGAATTTTCGAATGGGTAATCGGCGGCGAACATCACACTGTCGCGGCCGAGTGCGTCGAGCGAGCACCTAACGGGCGGACCGTCGCACATGCCAGATGTGGTCACCAGCACGTTGCGTTTGATGTAATATGATGGTGGGTGCGGAAGTTTGAGGCCCTGGAATTGCGCGCGACTGTCAAAGCGCCAGAGCGAAAACGGCAGCGTCTCGCCGAGATGACCGAGCATCAGCCTGGTGCGCGGGTAGCGCTCGAAATGACCACCAACAATCAAACGCAGCGCGTGCGAGCCGGTCTCGACGGCCCAGCCCCACATTGGGCGCGCCAGCACCTTGTAGCCGTCCAGCACCGGTAGTGGCGCCACTGGATCGGCCGGATGCAGATAGACGATGGCGGCGAGCGCATCGGCCCGCTCCCAGAACGGCGCCAACGTGGCGTCGTCGAGATACTGCCCATTGGTGTGACCATTGATCATAGCGCCGCAGAATTTAAGATCGCGCACACAGCGCTCAAGCTCGTCGGCCGCGGCTTCCGGATCCTGCATCGCGAGATGGGCGAAGCCCGCAAAGCGAGCGGAGTGTTTCTGGATTTCCTTGGCGAGAAAATCGTTTGCATCACGCGCGTTACGCGTCGCTGTCGCGGCATCGCGTTCGGCCTGCACGCCAGGTCCTGCGATCGACAGCACCGCCCGGGCGATGCCGCCTCTGTCCATCCCCTCAAGGCGCTGGCCGCCGAAATCGGTAAGGCGGGCGTAGAAATCCTCGGCAAGCTTTGGCTCAACGCTCCCCATGGTCGGTCGCCAATATTCGACTGTGCCGGGAGACAGGAAGTGTTCTTCGAGCGCGATTTTTTGGACCAACTGACCCTCCCCGTCCGGCGCCGCGTAATCGCCGCCCCATTTTTTCGTTGCAGCCTGTACCGTATTCTGGGCTAAGCTGTACCGCTATTCAAGGCGGTCGGAGTGTGTCGCCGTGCCAGTCAACTACCGCGTCAGCGATAAGAGCAGTGTTCAGGTGATCGCTCGCGCGGCCACTATTCTTCGCGCGCTGGAAGAGGAAAGCGCGGGTCTTAGTCTCGGCCAGATCGCTCAGCGTGTGAATTTGGCACGTTCGACTGTGCAGCGGATCGTGGCCGCGCTGCAGGCGGAACAGCTGGTGATCTCGGCAACGCCAAATGGCCGAGTCCGGCTCGGCCCTACCATTCTGCGTCTTGCGGCCTCGCTCAGCAGCGACTTCCTCGCCTTGGCGAGGCCCGTCTTGGAACGACTATCGAACGAACTACATGAGACGGTGGATCTCGCGGTAGTCAAGAAAGATCATTTAATCTTCATCGATCAGGTTAGCGGCTCGCAGCGCCTGCGCACGGTGTCGGCCGTCGGCGAGGCATTTCCACTCACTTGCACCGCTAACGGCAAGGCATATCTTGCACAACTTTCCAATGCCGATGTCGAAGCATTGGTTGGACGCACATATGCCGCACGTACGCGCCACTCACTGACGAGGCTGGATATGTTGCTTAAGGAGCTTGCCATCGTTCGGCGCAACGGAATTGCTTTTGACCGTGAGGAGCACACGCTCGGCATCTGCGCCGCGGGCGTCGCATTCCGCGATCCTCTTGGCAATCCGGTCGCAATTTCAGTACCGGTGCCGACGCAACGCTTTGCCAACGCGCAGGCAAAAATCGCAAAACAGTTGATTACGACCAAGCACGCTATGGAGGCGCACAGGAATTCCGCAGCTGCCTGACCGTTTAGACTACAACCAGAATTCAGAAACCAAGGGAGGATGCCGTGGCCAAAAAAATTCGCGGCGTGACGTTCGAAGAGAACGACAATAACTCGATGGGTCTTGAGTTTTACAACCTGTCGCATCGGTTCGGCTATCAATCGCCGAATTGGCCCTATTTCGAAGACGTCAAAATCGAACGCATCCATTACATGGCTAAATCGGGGGTGCTGTCACAGCGCATCACGACCTCGATGCACAATACGACCCATATCGACGCGCCGGCGCATGTCGTGCAGGGCACGCCATTCATCGACGAGGTGCCGCTGCCGCATTTCTTCGGTTCTGGCATCGTCATATCGGTGCCAAAGAAGCAGTGGGAGCAGATTACCTACGACGACCTCGAGAAGGCCGCTGGCAAGATCGTACGGCCGCGCGACGTCGTTATCGTCAATACTGGCTGGCACGAGAAATACGAGGATAGCGAAGATTATTTTTGCTACTCGCCCGGGTTTGTTCCGTCGGCGGGTAATTGGTTCGTGGAAAAACAGGTTAAGGTCGTCGGCCACGACACCCAGGCGAATGATCATCCACTGGCGACTGCCATTGGCCCACAGCGCAATGGGCCCCTGCATCCGCATCTGGCGGCTGAATACAAGGGATGGTCGGGCGGCCGCGATTGGAAACAGGATTTCCCCGATTGGGAGCCGGTGCATCGGATTCTGTTCAAGAGCGGCATTCTCGGCATCGAGAACGTCGGTGGCGACATCGACAAAGTTACAGGCCGTCGCTGCACCTTCGCCTTTTTTCCATGGAACTGGGATCGCGGCGACGGCTGCATCATCAAACTCGTGGCGATAATTGATCCGAAAGGCGCTTACCGGATCGAAAACGGGGAGAAATTCTAATGTTGGTCCGCAAGTTCGCTGACGCAAAATCCTACGAAGCGCCTAATCACCGCGATTATAAGTCATTCCGGGTGTTTGGCGCCGAGATGGGTGGCTCGCAAACGTTGGTATTCGGTATCTCACACTTTCTCCCAGGGGGCGGCGCCGGTCCCGACGCCTCACCACCGGAGAAGATCTATTACGTGCTGGCCGGGGAGCTTACCGTGATTACCGGCGGCAAGGAGACGGTCCTGAAAACGGGAGACACCTGTTACATCGGGCCGAATGAAAGCCGCGAAATCGTTAATCGCAGTCATGAGGTCTGCACAATCGCGGTGGCGGTTGCGCCAGTCATGTGACACCGAAGCATAGAGACAACATCATGACCGATGATTTTGAGAAAAACCCACTGTCGCTGTTCGACGTCAAGGGCAAGACGGCGATTATAACTGGCGCAACGGGCGCCTTCGGCGCGGTTGCCGCCAAAACTCTGGCTGCCGCCGGCGCGAACGTCGTCATCGCCGCAAATAATGCTGGCGGATTGAATAAGATCGCGGCGGAGTGCGAAGAGCTCGGGAGTAAAGCGCTGGCAGTCGCCAAGCGTCCTAGTTCGGAAATGAATTGCGATGCCATCGTAACGGCGGCAATGGAGAAGTTCGGCAGTGTCGACATCCTGGTCGTCGCATCAGGCCAGAACAAAGTATCGAAGATCGTTGACCAGAAGGCCGAGGACTTCCTTGACGTGATGGACGCCAACGTGACGCAGAGCTGGCTGATGGCGCGGGCGACAGCACGGCAGATGCTCAAGCAGGGTCGGGGCGGCAAAATTATATTGATGTCGTCGGCGCGGGGCTTGCTCGGCCATCCCGCAGGCTATTCGGCTTACTGTGCATCGAAGTCAGCGGTCGACGGCATCACCAAGGCACTGGGCTGCGAACTCGGCGCAAGCGGAATTACGGTCAATGCGCTCGGGCCAACGGTCTTCCGCTCGCCATTGACGGAATGGATGTTCGCCGACGATGAGCGTGGCAAGACGGTCCGCGCCGGATTTTTAACTCGCGTGCCCAAAGGGCGTCTTGGCGAACCATCCGATCTCGCCGGGCCGCTTTTGTTTCTCGCCTCGCGGGCATCCAACTTCTATACCGGGCATATTCTCTACGCCGACGGGGGCTACACGGCGGGATAATTCGGCTGTCCCGTGGCGTGGCGACACCGCAGTTCAGGACAAGTATGACCAAAGCGAATATCGCCGTCGTCGGCGCCGGCCTCATGGGCCACGGCATCGCGCAAGTGTTTGCGCTTGCCGGCCATCAGGTGACGATTACCGATTCAGTGGTGGAAATCCTCGAAGTCGCGCCATCGCGAATTGCGGCAAACCTGCGCGATCTCGGCGACGATGAAAGCGCCGTCTCACGCGTGTGCACGTGCATTGACCTTGCCGAGGCAGTTTGCGGGGCCGATTATATCGTCGAGGCGGTCTTGGAAGATTTGCCGCTAAAGCAGAAATTGTTCGCGGAGATCGAACGCCACGCTCGCCCCGATGCGATCCTTGCCAGCAATACTTCGGTGATCCCTATCACCGGTATTATGCAGGGATTAAACAAACGCGAGCGCGCACTTGGCACACATTGGTGGAATCCACCGTTTCTGGTCCCACTTGTAGAGGTAATCGAGACACGGTGGACGTCCCCCGAAGTCGTCGCCTGGACCATGGAGCTGCATAAGGCCGCGGGTAAGAAACCTGCGCATGTGAAGAAGGACGTCCCCGGCTTCATCGGCAATCGGCTGCAGCATGCGCTATGGCGTGAGGCAATTGCCCTGGTTGAGCACGGCATCTGCGACGCCGAGACGGTGGATACGGTAATCAAAGCATCGTTCGGCCGACGCCTTGCGGTGCTGGGCCCGCTCGCAAATGCCGATCTCGTCGGCACGGATCTTACGCTCGCGATCCACAAAACCGTGCTTCCCGCGATTGACAGCAGGCCGGGGCCGTCTCCTTATCTGGAGAGTCTTGTTGCCAACGGCAAGCTCGGGTTCAAATCCGGCGAGGGCTTTCGCAAGTGGACTCCAGAGCAACAGGCGGGGCTCCGGAGCGAAGTCCTGCACCATCTTAAGAAAGCGCGTGCTGTTGACATCAATTAGCCGGCAAAAGCCGATCGTGTCGGAATTGACTCAGAAATGTTCCGGCGGTTCTGACAACAAGATAAGCCCTTCATCCAAGCAGGAGCTGACTTTTAATATTTTTCTGCGAAGCTGCTGAATTCGTAGATTACCGGTCAGTGTCGCGAGACGCCGACTTTCCTAGTGAAGGATAGCGCCCTGTCATTGGGCCATAGCGGACATTGCATTGAGTACGAGCAATGTCTGCTTTAGTTTCGGGAAACCCGCTGTCCGCGCTGCTCGTTCGCCGCTTTTGAGCTGCTCCGGATTCATTTGGATGTCCCAGCGCGCGCCGCCTTCTCATTGTGACTGCATGAAGCCGTCGAAATACGACGCGAGTTCATCGTATGCATCGAGCGGCAGAACCTGCGCCACGTATTGATCCGGCCGCACAACGACCAAACATCCTAGCTTCCGGTCGATGCCACGCATGGCGAAGACGTCGTGACCGCTCTTGATGTCGGCGCAAAACATCTTCTCGTAGTCGTGAAGGCCGAAACGTCCCTTTCTAGGCAAAAGCGAAGCGGGCATCGCTTCGATGGCAAGCTGCCGATGCGATTGTTGGAATACTGCGCGCACATCGATGCGGGCGTCGACGTCCTCGTCCTGGCGCGTACATTTGCGGATTGGCGATTTCGGATCGTCCACGAGAAATTCGCATAAGCGACGGATGGTAGAGCCCGATGCGGCCGGATCGCCAGATCGGGCAAAAGCGAAAATCCGAAAGCGGCCATCCGCTGTGGCCACGTGGCCGAGTTGCATGGGCTTGGCATCGGCGACGCGAATAACTGGCGCAGAGTGAAAGCGTTGGCCGACCACAAAGCCTTTTGCCAAATGCTGGTGGGTACGCCCGCCGGTCAGGAGCGACGGACCGTAGTGCGTCGCAGTTCCCGCGGTGTAGCGGCCGTGCTTGATGAAATAGCTTTGGGTCGTGGCAGGGTCGGCGCCATGCCCTTCATGCGTAGAGTCCAGCATCGCCGCCCATTCACGATCGAAGTCGATCAGTTCCTTTGCGATGGCTCGCCGTTCCGACGAGTATGTGTGCAGCAGAGAAGCCGGACTTCGGTTTTGCAGGACAGACACCAGCTTCCATCCGAGATTGAAGGCGTCCTGCATAGACACGTTCATTCCCTGCCCGGCCTTCGGACTGTGAGTGTGACAAGCGTCCCCGGCGATGAACACGCTCGGCAGTCGAGTCGCGGTCTCCGCTTTCGGCACATCATCAAACTTGTCGGTCAGCCGTTGGCCTATTTCATAGACTGACCACCAAGGTACCTCCTTTGCCTCAAACCGATAGGGATGGACGATTCGCTGCGCCTTCGCGATAAGCTCTTCAATCGTGATACCGCGGTTTGCGACTCGTTCGCCGACTTCAAGCTTGGTCAGCTCGACGTAGAGGCGGACGAGATAACCTCCTTCCCGCGGGATGACGAGCATGTTGCCCTCGTTCGCGGACTGGATCAGGCACTTGCAGCGAATGTCGGGGAAATCCGTGACCGCCAGTACGTCCATCACGCCCCAGGCATGGTTCGCAGAATCTCCGCGAAGTTCTCGCCCTATTGAAGTGCGGACGGTGCTGCGCGCGCCATCGCAGCCGACCACATAGCGGGCTTTGATCACCTCAGTCTGTCCCTCATGCGACGGATCAAGGCGTTCCAGCGTGACGGTGACACGTTGGAGCACATTCCCGTTGCCCGGCGTCGCCGGCTTCACCCCAATGACGCGCCGCGCGTAATGCGGTTCCAGTTTAGAGGCGGATTTCCGCATGACGTCGAGATAGAAATCATGTATTCGCGCTTGGTTTAGAACGACATGCGGAAATTCCGATAGTCCGTCTTCCACGTCCTGAACCACGCCACTACGGATGACGTTCGCGGATTGATTGTCCTCCGGCTTCCAAAACGCCGTCTCGTTGATCCAGCAGGCCTCCTTAAGCACGCGCTCACTGAATCCAAAGGCTTGAAACATTTCCATTGTGCGGCACGCGATGCCATCCGCCTGTCCGTGCAGCATTGGCCCAAACTTCTGCTCGACGATGCAGGTCTTGATGTCGGGAAAGGCCGACAATTGCGCCGCAAGCGTCAGCCCTGCGGGCCCGCAGCCCACGATTAGAACATCAACGTCCTCGGGGACCGAAGGTTGTGCTTCAGAGGTTGGATAACGCTCAGCTGGGTCGGATATTTCCGGATCCCCAAGCTCGAACCCATTGAGATGAAACTGCATGAGCCTGCTCCTATTGCTCAGTATACTGATAATCAGTATACTGGTCAACTTAAGCCGTTCGGGAGAAAGCTGTGAAAGCAAACGATGAAATGGTCGGACATTTGGCCCGCCGCTTTCAGCAGATAGCGGTGGCGGTGTTCCTGGCCGAAGTCGAGGGAGCGGGCTACGACCTTACGCCCGTCCAGTATGCGGCACTTGCCGCTGTCGCTGCGAATCCCGGTGTCGATCAAGTCACCCTTGCCGGACTGATTGCCTTTGACCGAACCACCATTACCGGAGTGGTCGACCGGTTGGGCGCGAAAGGACTCATCACTCGCCAAAAAAGCAGTCGGGACCGGCGGGCTCGCGAGCTCTCGATCAGTGTTGCGGGAAAGCGAACTTTGCGCGGAGTCGCTCCGGCGGTCGAGGCAGCGCAGCGGACCATGCTGCGTGGCCTGACGGATAAGGAAACGAGCGAAATCTTACGCCTTTTACAAAAAGCTATCGCCGCTTGTAACGAGTTGAGCCGGGCCCCACTGCATAGCGCGACATCTGGTTGACCTACTGTGCTTACTTGTCGCTAACGCGGCCGTATTACCGTTTGATCCCGCGCTACAACCACCGGAACAGTACAGCTAAAGGGTTCCATAATCTGTCATTCTGCGATTGCGCAGCAATATCCCATGATTTGTCATAAGCAGAAGCCGACTGATTAAGAAATCGTACTTTGTTAATCAGTGAAGGCTAATTCGACTACAAATCGTTTCATCACAAGGTCACCGCTACGAGGTAAAAGCTGGGGGCGGGATGCGGCGTTGAGATGCGGCTTCATAGGCTGACGCGATATTTAGAAGAACATCCTCTTTACCCGGCTCCGCCCGGAACACCAGAGAGAACGGCAGGCCGGGCTCGGGAATGAGAGTCGGAGTATTCGATGGTTTCGAAATGTAACGCATGCCATCGGCCGAGAGTGAAAAGACCGGGTCATACACCTCCGTGACGTAACCAGCGGGAACGAGAATTTCCGTGAGCCCTGCATTTGGTCCGCTCAGCGACTCTGGCGTGAGGTTGCTAGAGATGTCGTGCTGGTGCGGGTGTCCGATCAGACCGGGCGGCCACGGTGTATGCAGGCGTACGAGCGCATCTAGCTTGTTCTCAAGAATCACCATCATATCTGCACGCCGAAGCAATTCTCGTAGCATGATGCGTTCGTTGACCCCTTGACGCCCATTGAGCCGGTTGCGTGGATCTCCAATTTCTTCCCAATTCTTGAAGGCTGCCCGCTGGTCATCGCCCCAGAACTTTGAACGAGCGTTCAGTGAAGACCAATCCGCGAGCGTCTCGTCAATCCCCTTCGCCTTCCAGTCCTCCGAGCGGCGGATCAGGTACTGGGAAATGTGGAAGCGGAATGTATTTGCTAATTCCTGCTGCTGGATGGTGCCAAGGTCGAGATTGGAAGGCGGGGCGATTCGTCCCTCGGCCATGGCGACGCAGTAATCAATGGGCTGCATGGTGCCCGATCCAAAGATCTTACCGGGCAGAAATTCGGTCGGAACGATCGCCTCTACGAATTCCCGAAAGAGTGGCTGACAGTCCCGGCGAAGCCGAAACAGAAGGTCCGGCATGAACACTGGCACCAGTCGCGCAAGAGCTGTGCGATAATCACACGTCATCTGTTCGATATCTAGATCGCGCGGCCAAAGCGGATCAGAGGATTCCACTAGTGTCGCCCCAAGCCTATCGGCGAGCACGGTCTTAATCTCTTGCGCCGCCGCAGTAACGATAGGTTCCTCGGCCTTGGAGTATTTCGAAATGAGCATAGACTCTCGGATGACGCCGATGCGCCTGCCCTTCAACGCGCCCGGCGTGCCCGGCGTGTTGCAATGATCTATGTATGGCGTTGTGAGTACGGAGGATCGAGGTACGGTCGTGTAAACATCGCGGGGATCATAATAACCCTCCGACGGGTCCTTCAATGCGTCGAGAATCTTGGCGCAGTCAGCGAGCTTGCGTGCATGGATGCCAGTGCGGTCACAATAAATGTCCGCGCCAATAGCGCCGCCGTCGAATCCCAACATCGCCTTATGAGGGAGGATGAGTGCCACCGCATTATGGTTCGACGGTCCACGGCACGATGCCCGCGTCTCCTCGCCAAGACTCGCCATTACCATATTCGTACTAACCGAAAGTGCCGAGCCAGAACTTGAGCCGAGAGACGCTGCGCGCGTCGTGTCGTATGGGTTCGACGGATTCCCTCCCCATGTGCTGCGTTGATAGCCCAGCGTTGAGGGCAATATCTTTGACGGCTTGTGGCGACCGCCCGGATCCCCGGCACGACCGTTGTATTCCGTGTTGATCGCTTTGGCGAAGATAATCGCGCCTTTTTGACGCAACTGATCAACTAGAACGTGATCGCGTGCTGGAAAGTCAACGTCGTACGCCGCATCTGCGCCGCCGGTCGATCGCATATCCTTGGTATCGAACGAATCTTTAAAGGAAAATACAACGCCGTACATGGGCATCTGATCAAGATCAGGACTTCGTCCGAAAGTCGCGTCCAACTCTGCAGCGCGCTCGAAAGCATCCGGTAGATGCCGGAAAAACTCGCACGCGGGCGGCGCGCCTTTGGGCAACGGCCCCCTCGACGGATGCAAATCGAAGTCTCCTCGGCAAGTCACGGAACGCTCGCCACGGATATTTAGCGTTGCGAGTGCATTGACCTGCCCGGCGTTCGGAATGCCGACGATCATCCCGAACTGTTGCTGTACGGAAGGATCAGAGGCAGTTGCCTCCATCCGACCGAACTCGAGCGGCGGTCCTTTGTATTTTTCGAGATCAGGCAGCAATGAGGACGCAGTAACAGTCTTAATAGGGAAGCGGACAGGTGCCATCGCACGGACGGTGCCGCATGCCTCTGGAATTTCGGTGCCCGCTTCCGTCACAAGCATACTGGCGACGCCGTTATAGGCGCGAACACGCTCCATATAATGTCGAACGACGGCGGAGCACGTCGCGGTTCCGGCCTGAATGGCTTGGTGCAATTCATCGATGGTAGCCTCTTCGAGACGAAATCCCTTGCCAACCCCCCCTGATAGCTTCGACATTTGGGTTTCTCTCTCACCGATCAAGTTGCAAGCGATCAGCACTAGGGCTGCGTCAGCGGCAGAGGACCGTTCGGCGAAAGCACGCCCCGGTTACGACCGCTCATACGCCCCCCGATTTCTTCGCGGACAGCTCCAAGGATATCCACGATGCGGCGCCTCGCGCGTCGTGGAGACGGAGGGGGAAAGACAGTCAATACTGCCACTCTTCATCGGCCCAAGTTTGTAGTCATCGTATCGTGAAATTGATCAAACGATCCTGCGAGTTAGACATATTGGGGAGGTTAGGACAACTCCGAGGGATAGCGCGCTCCGCTCCCGAGGTTTGAACTCATTAAGAAATTACAATTTCTAAATGAGTAGAGGGCCCATTTCTCGGATCGCTGAATTTTCCATCTGGTGAAGAAACGTGTTTTTCCTCACAAGTGGCTGGTGACGTATTTCAGCCGGGCTCAACTGATAGTAGTTCGATATGGTCTGGGTGCCTGACGACCCAGTCCATCGATAACCGGTCTCCGCCCCAAATTCCCTGATAACAGGGAAATAAACAGGGAATCACTGGCGCCAAAAGCGCAACAGTTGAAACGTCCGCTTTCGAGCTCAGAGCGGAAATCGCGCGCCAAGTCTAATTTCCGCTTTCGGGTCTAAAGCAGACATCAGAAGCCACGTACGCTGCGTCAGCTTCTGGGCCAGAGCTTCGTCATTAAAACGACCAGAGCTCGGTCACCACCGCCAGAAGCGGGCATGCCTACACAAGCCGTTTAAGAGCCAGGGACCCAGTTTGTCGCCAAAATCAAGATACCGGCGGAAGCGGATATCAGACCCCACCATTTCATCGGAACGAAGAAGAAATCGTTGTTGTTAGACAGCGTAACGCGTTCACCCGTTCTCTCGTCCACCAACACTCGACCGGGTTTTTTGAAAAAATATGAGTCGGTCATCCAGATTAGTGCGCCGGCGATAATTAATGCGCTCGCAAGCGGCCAACCGTGCGCGTTCCAATATCCGCTGCCGCCCAAAATATTGGCAGCAAGATTTGCCGCAAGGCTGGTCATGAAAATTATAAATAAAACAAGAACTCCCCATCCCCGCCAGATAAACATATAAAATTCCTCCGATCGACCCACGCAGTTTACACAAGGGGTGCCGACCTCACTCAGGCTGCCGTGTCCGTGGTGTAGCGATAGAATGCTTTTTCGACGCTCCCATCGATGATTTGCGCTCGATTTTCGTGGACTGCGGAGCGGCCGTCATCGCTATTATAATCACGCGCGCAGGCGGCCCACTAAGTCGACTAGATTACTAGCATTATTTCGAAACCATCCGAACGAATTGTCTCTGATTTCAACAAACCCAGTCCAGATCACCGCAAACCATGACATGGTCAGTACCTTTGGCTTCATGATTTTGAACAGCCTCTCCACCAAAAATACGCTTAGCCCATAGGCGATGAGCATGACTACTGCGCCGAACATCCAATGTCCGTGTCCGAAAATATATATGGCTGCGACCTTCAGAGGTTCGGCCATCGCGAATGGAACCGCCAGTAATAGCAGAGAATTGAAAGGGCTCAGTCTCTTTATGTATCGGCGAGCATTCTGCATTTTATCATCCGAATTTAACACATCACACCAGGATGAATTATTATATCCGTGGTCAGATTACTCAGCTGCCGGGAATCGAGGAACTTCAACGCTTAGGACCACGTAAAGTTCAAGTGCTACGCTGATTAATGGAACAAATTGCAGATCGCTCTAGTTGCCATTGGTCCATCAAAACTCTAATCGGAGGAACTTATGGCAAGAGACGAACACA
Source organism: uncultured Alphaproteobacteria bacterium (assembly GCA_963723335.1). Taxonomy (GTDB): domain Bacteria; phylum Pseudomonadota; class Alphaproteobacteria; order Rhizobiales; family Xanthobacteraceae; genus BOG-931. The sequence goes on from CAVRQJ010000003.1 coordinate 12,468, forward strand.
ATAAAGCAGCCGAACACCACGAAAATGCCGCCAAATCCCATCGGGCTGCAGCGGAACACCATGGCAAGGGCGATCACGCAAAGGGCAAAGAGCATTCGAACAATGCTCAGCAGCATTCGCAGAACGCTCGCCAGCATAGCGAGCAAGCGCACACCAAGAGCCAACAGCAAAAGTGAATGGACGAGGCCCGGCGCAAGTTGGGCCTCTCTCCCTCTCGATCCCAAACGATCTCCAGGAGGCGACAATGGCCAAAGCACCCAAGACATTAAACGACTTATTTCACGACACGCTTAAAGACATCTATTTCGCGGAAAAGAAGATTCTCACGACCCTCCCGAAAATGACAAAAGCGGCCCAGTCGCCAGAGTTGAAAAAAGCATTCGAAAAACACCGCGGCGAGACCGAAAAGCACGTAACTCGGCTTGAAAACGTCTTCGCCCTCATCGACAAAAAGCCCCAGGCAAAAAAATGTGACGCGATCGTCGGAATTATCGATGAAGGCGCCGAGATCATGCAAGAATACAAAGGCTCTCCTGCCCTTGATGCCGGCTTGCTCGCGGCAGCACAAGCGGTAGAACATTACGAAATTTCGCGCTATGGAACGATGAAGACATGGGCGGAAGAACTCGGCAACGACGACGCTGCGCGTTTGCTGGGCGCAACACTTGAAGAGGAAAAGAATACGGACGCTGCGCTGACGAAGATCGCGGAAGCTACTGTTAATCAGCGAGCGGAAGCGGCCTGATCATTTTTGGTGCAAGCTCCCAACTGATGAAAGCATACATTTATGGTCCGCCGCCAGTTCCTCCCGCTAATCGTAGCAAAAAAGGCCCAGAAACTCTGGACGATCGAAGCAATTTAAAAACCGCGGGCGTAAAGGCAGGCTCAGGCAAGTCACGAGACAAATCGTCAAGAGCCAAGCACGCGGCCGCATAAGAAGCCTGTGCGAGCGCATGCGCGGCACAGAAAGGCAAGCTATTGCCCGGCAAGCGCGTGCAATTCGACGCGGATACCTGGCGACAGATCGATCTCCTCGGCCGCGATCAGATGAAAGACTTTCAGGAACTTGCGGACGAGGCCTTTCGAGATTTATTGAAAAAGCACGGCCGACCAGTCGACCTCAGGGAGGCACTCCGACGTAGTGCCGGTGTTTCCGCAACTGTTCATCATTTGAAGCCTGCGAAGCATAAGTAGCTAAACAACCGCGTCTCGATACGAAAACGTCCCCGGCGTCACTGCAAAATTCGGAATATTTATTGTGCGTCAGCCATCATTCAAGAACGATCGGCGACCTCTTCGGTAACGACCGTGAAGCCGGGGAGCGTGCACGCGCCGAACTGACCTGACCTGGGTTTTTTGAACCAAGCGATGTGAGAGGATATTGGGGCCGGCGCCGAGGTCATTGGTAACATCATCAATTGCCCCAGCCAAGGATGGGCTAACCTACATAGCATTAGCTTGCATCACCGCTGTGAGCCTCGGATTTTTCCCCGTTCCGGTTACCAAAGACACACTTAAAATTCCTCCAGAGTTTAAGTAGGCAACGAAGTAATAACCACTCGGCTCCCGCTAAAAGCCCCGCTATGCGGGCCTTTCTTCTTTGATAACGAGGAGCCCCGCTAAAGGGGACGGTGCATTCTGACAAGCAGCCAGCCTAGCCCAACGCCGATCAACACGGACGTGTACGGCTGAGTTTTGTCACAATGGACCAGGATGGCGAGGCGGATTCGCAGACCTATTTAACGTGAAAGGCCCCGACTGGGGGATCGGGGCCTTCCGCGAGGTTCAAGATGAGACCGGACCCTCGGGTTAGCTGGGGGGCCGGGGACAGAGGGCTGGGGTCTCACAGGTGAGAACGCGCGACGCTCAGGAAAGTTCCTTTCCACGACCTCCGCGTTTCTTCCTATTTGCGTTCAACAAAGATCGAATGGCATTCGTTGTTTCCCGCGTTATACGCCGTGTGTGATGAAATGACGGGCACCGTAGTCGCCGTACCGGCCTTTGGGTTGATCGTCCGCTTTGTTCCATCTGCTCCCGTTAAGACCAGCTGGCAGTCGTTTATCGACCACCCGCGCCACAAACGATCAACCCGTTCCTGACGCCGCTGGATCAGGCGGTCCAAATGCAACAACCTCCCCGTCTCGCTGGTACAAAAAAACCGTCAGGCCAAGGGTCGGTGGCAGTTCAACGCAAAGCTCTTTTCGCTTACTCAAGATGCGATTGTCGTGCGTAATGAAGTAGGCGCAACCGATCTCGGCTGCTTCCGATAGATGTGACGCGTCGGCATTTGAAACCAAGAAGTCGCCAACTGAGGCGGCCTCAATACGAAGGCACCGACGATGCCGCGCTAATCGGCGCGCGTGCTCAACGCGTCACGCATCTTGCCAACCTCACCGGGCGCGACGGCCGCCGCCGGACGACCCCACGCATTGCGGACATAACTCACGACCGCCGCGATCTGCTGATCATTGAGCTGACGCCCGAACGACGGCATGCCGGGCGCGGTCGGCTCCTGTTTGGTGGCGACGCTGCGCGCGCCGCGCAGCACGATGCGGATCAGCGTCGTTGCGTCACGCGACCGCACGCCGGACGAATCCGCGAGCGACGGGAACAGCCGCGGCACGCCCTTGCCGTCGATCTGATGGCACGCCGCGCATTGGTCGCGGTAGATCGCCTGCCCCGCGACCATCACCGGATCTTCGGCTTTCAACGGCGCGGGACTGTCCGCCGAACCCGGCACGGATTTCAGATAGGCCGCCATTGCCGCAAGATCCTCGTCCTTCAGCTTGGACGTCGAGTGCTCGATCTCTTCGGCCATCGGCCCGGTCGCGGATTTGATGATCAAAAATAATCCATCCGTGGAAGACGCCCCCCAAACGAATCGGATGTTCATCCCTAACTAATCCGGACGGTTCCCCAGAATCCGGAGTCAACATCGAACTGATCGGAAATACATCGTTCTCTGGCCTTTTTGAAATCCGACCAATTGTGCTCTTCGTCACATCATGGCGGCGACCGCAAACGTAACCTACGCACTTGAAAAGATGAGGTCGGGAGATGCCCATGCGCTTCGAAATCACAGCACCAGAAACGCGGTCTGAAAAGACGACCAGGATGACGGGTGAAATCGGAGCATTGGTGGCTTTTTGCCTGACCGGTTTTACACTTACAATGCTCGTCGCGGCACACATGTCGACCCAATTCCTTGCCGGATAGGGCGCCAGAGTATGTCACTTAAACATCGAGGAATGTCCGCTAATCCAATCGCAGACCTGGCGAACGGTAGACCTTGCGAACGGTAGACCTGGCGAACGGTGGATTTGGCGAGCGGTAGACTTGGCACAAAGCTGCCGCTGGTAACACAACCCTCGACATCGCACGGGGTCGTGTTTGCATCAGAAACAAATCGATCGGGCAGTTCGCGCTCGATTGGGCGCGCTGGGGCGAAAAATACAATAAGGCCATCACGGATAGGCGCTCGGTCGAAGGCAGTATGGCCAGGTCGCCGTAATCACGCACCGTCACCCGTTAACTATGCGGGCTGCCGATTCTGGCGCCCACGATTAATTAGTTGTTAATTATCCGCCATGGCGTTTCTCACTTGAAAAACCTTCACCAGATAAAGACACCGGCGGCGCTTGCCGTATTCGGAGCGTTCTTCGTTCCAGAACCGCTCGGGCTGTGCGTCGTACTCGCATCGGTAATCTGGTGGTCCTGCGGGAAGGCGGCAATCACATGCAAGGGGCTGCAAGACTGCAGACGTCTTGGAGGCGAATACTGCCGTGGGTGCAACATACCATCCTCATTACATTCGGTACGTGTTTTTTGATCGGAGTCTTGATCTCCGTTCTATCCCCATCACATCGACTACAAAATCAATTTGCAAACAGCGATAAAACTTACGGCAAAGACCAAGACGGCATCCAGACGGGCGCTGCGCGGCCTTCTGCGCCCAGGTAAAAAGAGCCCGTCGACTTCACGGTTACCGTCCTTGCCAAAGTGCGGCAGACAACCTGTTGCAGAAGCGGTCCGTATCGAGACGAGTGAATAGCTCGCGAGCGCGGAGCAATGATCCAACGTTTTTGATCGAACATCATTTTGAGTTTATGTCCGCTTCACCCTCCGACGCGAACATGAACTCAGACATTGCGCTCCGGAGGGCCAGCTACCCGTCGGTTTCTTTGCGCTCGATCTCGCCCATTGGGCACGGTGCCCTGAAAGGCTGCTTGGCGTATGCTTTCTGAGCGTATTTGCCCTGCGCAGAGCAACGGGCAAGTGTTCGCCGGCCTTGTGGCCCGATAGTTCCAATTCTCCCATATCCTTGAATTGTCGCGCCTAATACGTCGGCCAGCCACAGCTTCCCTGCCCCGACCGTATCGCGCCGCGGTGGGTCTTAACCAAAACCAGGTTAACGAATTGTTAAGAAGCACAAAAAAGCCTAGGACGGATCGATGACGGTTCGGTGGATTGCAGAGCTACCGTCGGCAGCCCTGAGGGTTCTGACTTGATGAACCTGCCGATCTGTTTTCGGAAAGCCTCGAGTTATCCGACAAAACGGCCGGGAACTAAGCAATGTACAGAGTAGCGTCGCGCGTCGCCCTGCGAATAGATAGATTATTGTTGGCTTGCTTCGCGGTGTTGCTCCTGGGAATGCCACCAGCATTTGCAATTCCGTCGCCGGAACTTCTCGTAGGCTCGCTCTCCAGCATCTCCCAGGTTGTCTCCCTCGTATTTGCCATGCTCGGCGGTGGTGCCGCTCTGGTTGGTGCACGAGTGGTCTCCAATCGTCTCGGCGCAAGCAACCGCGGTCGCATTGTCGTGCCGGTTGCAATCGGCGTGCTCTTCTGTCTGGCCGCCTCGGTGTGGATGAACATCCATCAGTACACAGCCGACAAGGCAGCGCTGCAGGATCGGCTGGAAGAGACTCTGATTAGACCGACGCCTCTGGGTCCGGATGGGAAACCGCTCGATGACTTGATCCGCGAGCCGGCCTGGGAGGACCAACTGACTGACCCGCATGGCATGACCACCGCGCAAGTCGAAAAATTCATGGAGGAGTATAACCGCGGAGAACATCCGGACGTTATATTCGGCGACATTCGTGAAGCGCTCGAACTCGAAATGGGCTCGCCTCCCGGAGCTACCCCTCTGCGCTTTGCCGATCTCTCCAAGGGCAATTTCAATTTTACACAGAAGAAGGCGGTACTCGTCTGTCATACCGGCATCCGAAGCTATGATATGTGTCAGCGGCTTCGCGCGATGGGTATCGACTGCAGCTTTATGATTGGGGGCATCGAAAAGTGGCTGGTCGAGCATCGGCCCCTGACCGGTTACCGGGTTCGTACTCTAAAGGACCTTCGCGCACTCCCCGCGTACCCCAATCAAGCCGTTCTACTGGATACGCCTGACGTCCGCCGGCTCGTAAGCCAGGACAACGCGATCTTCCTCGATCCTCGATTGCCAGGCGAGTTCGTCGCCGGACACTTGCCGGGAGCGATCAACTTTACCTTGCGTCAAACACCGCAGGCCCAGATTCCGGAGAAGGTCAGCTCGATTCCGAAAAAGCCCATCATCATCCCCTGTTATGATCGGCGCAGCTGTTTCTACGGTGAGGCGCTCGGCCTCGAAATGTCGCGCGCGGGCTACGATTATCGAGGCCGTTACACGCTCCCTTGGGATTATTTCGTCAAGCCAAAGCCCAGACCATTTGTTCAGGCGTGGCTGAATGAGTTGAACCAGACTTGGTGGGACAAGGCCGTCGCGCTGATGGCTCGAGTGGTTCGCTACGGCGCCGGCCGCGTCGGGTTTCCTGTCGCAATCCTTCTCCTCGCTCTTGCGTCAAGACTGCTGGTGCTTCCGGTCTCGCTGAAGGCCGAACGGGACCAAATCGTCGGCCGCGAGTTTGCCTCAGAGGTCGACGCGATCAAAGCCAAGTTCAAAACAGATCCGCAGTGCCGCAGCCGCGAAATGCGGGCGTTCTATGCGCGGCACAAACTAACACCGGTGCGAAATCTGATTGCACTCCTGTTTTTGCCAGTGATGGCAGTTTGCGTCGCGGCGGTACATGTTGTCGCGGTGGCCACCCATCAATCTTTGCTGTGGATGCCGAACGCCGCCGATCGCGATCCCTACTTCGTTCTTCCTGTTCTCTTCGCCGTGCTTATTTGCATCTATCTTGATTCTGCCTTTGTGAGCACCCGCAAGCATCGCCTGCTGGTGTGGCTGATCGGTGTACCATCGTTCATCACACTGGGTGCCATGCTGAGCGGCGCCGCGGATCTTTATGTCGTGGCTAGTGTGTTCCTGCTCCTTCTGCAGCGCGCAATCGTCAATGGCAATGTTAACCGGCTTCTCCAAGCTTGGCGGGGCCTGCGTCGTCAGGACGGCGTGGTTCCGCTCAGTGATGTGGAGGAGTTGTCCGGCTGCGGCAACAAGGCATTCCGCCTGGCTCAGATGCTGGCGCTCGGTATCGACGTGCCGAATGGAGTTGTGCTGACTTCCCAGTTCCTGGAAAGGTTCGGCGCCATAACGCCTCGGCAGCGTCAGCGCGAGCTTGATCGTCTCTGGCAGACAATTGGTGCTCACCACGTTGCAGTTCGCAGTTCAGCCAGTGGCGAGGACGGTCAGGAATTCAGCTTTGCGGGCGTGTTCGATTCCGTACTCAATGTGGAGCGAGATCAGCTCGAAAGCGCAATTATGAAAGTGATCGCGTCTTTCGATTCCGAGCGGGCTCGCAGCTATGGTGCCGAAATCGGAAGCAAAAACATTCTGGTCCAGGCCATGGTCGACGCAGACTATGCCGGCGTCATGTTCACGCAGGATCCCGCGTCTGCCGGGTTGTACCTCGTCGAACTTGTGCGCGGAACTGCCGACAAGCTGGTTTCGGGGAGTGTTCGATCGCAGGCGTTTCGCTATGGGAGACATTCTGCAAAGCTGGTCGGCACATTTCTCCCGCCGATCGATCTTCAACCCCTGCTCGATATCGGACGCCGCGTGGAGACGGAATTCCGCGCGCCGCAAGACATCGAATGGACCTATTGCGATGGGCAATTTAAGCTGGTCCAGAGCCGCGATATCACGACCGGAACCGATGGCCATGGCGACGCAGACATCCAGCGCGAGTGGCGCCGGATCCTCGGTATCGCCTCCACTGCCCGCCTGGACGAAGTTGTCTTTGCGCAGAATGAGCTATCGGAAGTTCTTCCCCGACCGACCCCCCTGTCACTTTCCCTCATGGAATCACTTTGGGCGAGCGGCGGAAGCGTCGATCTGGCCTGCCGTGCCCTCAATCTGACCTATCCGGTCCACGAGCATTCGCCGAATTATCTCGTGACCGTGTTTGGAAGGCTTTATGTCGACAAGCGTGAAGAACGGGCGCGCGCACTACGGATCAATTCACTGGTGCTCCGGAGACTTAAAAAATCTGCAGCCGCCATCGAGACCGCCTTCAGGGAACAGTTTCTCGCCGAATTTCATGGTGAAATATGCCTGCTCGAGGCGACCGATTTCGACCGTCTCGCAACACCCGAACTATTCGATGCCGTCAACCGCATCCGCACCAACTTCATTGGCCGCACGCATGTGGAGGTCTCAATCATCAATATCGCGGCCGATCTCTATTTGCGCGACGCGACTACTCAACTGTCGGCCGCCCATCTGGACCCCGCTCGATTGCTCGCGCCATCGGACATTACCGAGTTCGAACGGGTACTGAACGAGGCCAGACAGGCCCCGCTCGAGAACCGGCGCCGCATCCTGACCAGCGGCCTGGGGCATCGCGCCATTATCGATTATGAACTGGGGCTGCCGCGTTATCTCGAGATGCCCTTAGAGATGGACGGGCTCGCGGCAGTCTCCTTTCCGAAAAGAATAGAGCCTGATCAAGACGCACTGCAAAAAGCCGGACCGGCCGTACTGCAGGCAGTGCGCGTGGCGCAACGCTTCGAAACACTTAAGGAAGATGCCAAGCATCATTCGGCGCGCGAGATCGCCGTCCTGAGGCGCGCGATTTTAGCGCTCGACCGCAGGCTCGGCCTCGACGGATTATCATTTTATCTTACCTTCGAGGAACTTGACTCGCTTCGATCCATAAAGAGCGAGCGCCTTCAGGCTCTGGCATCAAAGCGGAAGGCCCTGGCCGCTGTTTACGGCAATGTAGCCCCCCTCCCGGCTCGGCTGACAGCTGTTCAACTTGAGGACGCTTCGGCCGGCGTAGCCATTGATAATCAACCTCGTGACGGCAAGATTCTGGGAACACGGGTGTCGGGAGCCGGAATCGTAGAAGGCCGCGCCTGTGTGGTCACCAGTATTGATGTTGATTTGAGCACCACTATCCCGGGCTTTCGGGATGGAGATATCGTCGTAAGCAGCATGGTGCCTCCGACGTGGATCCCATATTTTAGCCGAGCCGGAGGGTTCGTTTGCGAAATTGGCAGCTGGCTTAGCCACACGGCAATCGTTGCCCGCGAGTGCCGTGTTCCGCTGATTGTCGGCACCGACGGCATTGGAGCGATCAGCGACGGAATGTGGTTGCGTATGCACGACAATGGAATTGTCGAGATCGTTTCGCCGGCAGCGGCGGCAGTTGCTGCGGAATAAGGCGCAGAGGAACGCTCGTTGCCGCTTGACGGACCGGCGTCTATTGCTCGGCGCTCAAGATCACTCGCGTGGCGTCGATTACCGACTTGGCTGCCGCAGATGGCTGATCGAGGGTGACATAAGCGAGTTTCTGCTCGACAGTCTGTTCGGTCGCGAGCACCACGATATTGTGGCCGGGAATGTTCTTCTCTTGTGTCAAGCCCAGAGCGCCGGGCTCCTGTTCAACGACCTTGGCCACCTGAGAACTTATTCGAACGCGAATTGCATTGCTGGTGTTGACTGGCTTTCCGGCGAGGAGCTGGTTTGAGATCGTCAGCGGAATGCCCGCTCCAGCATCCACCATCACGAGTTCGAATAGGCAGATCACGTCCGCCGAGTTCTCGCCAGTTCGTGATCTCACCAAGCAAGACGCCCTTCAACTGCTGCGTACTCAACGACCGAACGCTGTTGGTCGGGTGGACGGTGAATGCGACACGTGCGCGATAGGCCTCGAAGCTCATGAGGCGATCAACCGGCAGCGTTGGGTCGCTCTCCCGCAAATTGCGCGATACCGACGCAAGTTCGGTGGAGATCATCGCCAGATCTGCTGAATGGTCAAACAGCAGCTTGACGCCTAATTCCGTTCTGTTTGGAATGATGATAAGCGCATTGCCCGTCGCAGCTTCGATGGCCTTCTGGTAAGGCATCATCACGGCGGTATTGAAAGTCGTCGAACCCGCGATTGTCAGCGTAGCCGCCGACACTGCCGCGCCCGGAAATATAAACAACAGTGCAGCGACGAGTGCGTATCTATCCCACTTCATTCGCTTGTACCCTTAACGGAATTCGATATTTCAGACCTGCCCCGCCGCACCCGCGAGGAGCGGAAGAAGGGCAACGACCAAGGTAAACGAGGCATTTACGACGCCGAACCGCAATGAAAACCAGAGCATGTGCTTTTGCCTAGGAGGGTTGTTCGAACAACAACCTACAGAGGATCGGTGTCGTTTTATCTGTCGAGACCATTACAATTGTACGCAACTGGAAACCGGTCCGACGAGCTGCCCGTCGACCCAATAATCGTGCATTTCTCTGAATCTGAACCACCCGCTCGCGGCTTCTGCGGATATCCTTCGCTTATTGCCGTCTCAGTTAAAGATACAAGTTTGGTAAAATAATTATTGGAGACCGGCTATTTAGCCAGGTCGCATATTAAGGGCTATGTAAGACCAATTCTGTATAAGTTCTCCGATCGCATCAAAAAAATTGAAACGTAATTGCAAAACAAAAACGCGATTGGAGGCCTGCTCGTGAATTGCCGCGCGATCATTTTGTTGGTCGTTTTTATGCTCCCGAGTCACTTAGCTCGGGCTGACCGATTCGTCTTGCAGGGATCGACAACCTTTAATGATTACATCATGTCGAATTATCAATCGGCGATCGAGCGCGCAACAAACGATACCCTGGTCGTCATTCCGACCAAGACCAATCTGGGATTGATCGCGCTGCTGGAAAAGCAGGCCGATTTTGCGATGATCTCCACACGGATCGAAAGCGAAATTGGAACCCTTCGGCGAACCAATCCCGACCTCCCCTTTGATCTTTTGCAGACGTTCGATGTTTCCCACACGCGAATGGCTTTTGCGGTCAACTCGGCTAATTCGGTCAGATCAACCAGCATCGACATGATGCGTCGCGTCCTGTCCGGCGAAATCACGAATTGGCAGGCTCTCGGAGGTCCGGATCTCGCTATCAAGCTCGTCTTTGTGCGCGACGGTGGGGGCGTCCAGACGTCAGTCGAGAGCCAAGTCCTCGACGGCATGCCAATTCGCGCGCCGAACCCGATCAGGGTACAGGTCGGAGCTCAAGTCCTTAAGATTGTCGAGCAGGAGCCCGGGGCATTGGGAATGTCGCAGCTTAATCTCGTAGAGCGATCTCATGCAGTTGAGCTTTCGACAGACGTCGCAATCGAGCAGAAGCTCGGCCTTGTGACGCTGGGGGCGCCAACATCGCAAATGCTTGAGGTGATCGACGCCGTGAAGCACATTGCCAAACTTTACCTCAAGTGACCGGGCTGCGGGTTCAATGACATTCTTACCCGAACGGTGGCGACTGGGCATCAGAGCCAAACTATATTGTGTCGCGATATTCTCGGCCATTTCCGTGGCGTTTCTGGCCGGGTCGTCTTTACACCTTGCGCTTACCACCAGCGATGCTGCCAGCCGCGTCTATCACGACGGGTTCGAAGGTGTCGAGAGCTTCGCTCAGTTGCAGAGTCTGTTGGAACAGCACCGCCGTCTGGTCGAAAGCGCGCCCGCCGAGGTCGATCGCAAGCGACTAGAGGTGAGCCAGCGGGCCATGATCGAGAAAAGCACTCAACTCACGACTCTAATCAACAATTTAAACATTCACGCCGTCGACAACGATACGAGGGAGATCGAGGGCGCGCTTTCCGTCAAGATGCCGAAACTCATCGAGAACGCGCAGGATGTCCTGTTCTACGCGCATAATTTTGCGCAAGACAAAGCGATCGAGGCCGCCGTCAGTTACGCTGCGTCAGCCGATGAATTCGAACAGCTCATTCGGAAATATCGAATTCGCCGTATGAGCATCGCCGACGAGGCCGTTCTCAACCTGTCCGAAAGTGCTCGAGCCCTGATTTTCTGGGTATCTGCCAGCGCTTTCGTCGCACTGTTGCTAATCGGGCCATTCGGAATCGCAATAACGCGAGACGTCCTGTCGCGGCTCGGACGTATCACGAAATACATGAGTCGACTGGCGGCGCATGAGTTGATTGAAGAAGTACCATCCCGCGTTGATCACGACGAGGTTGGAGACATGGCTCGAGCGGTCCAGGTCTTCAAAGACAATGCGGTAGAGCTTTTAGAACGAAAGATCCAACTTGAGCAGGTCAATCTGCAATTGGACGTAGCGCTCAACAATATGACGCACGGCCTTTGTATGTTCGATGGCAGTCAGAGGCTTATTATCTGCAACGGTCGCTACGGGTCCATGTACGCCCTGCCAGAGTATTTGACAAAACCGGGCACGACTTTGGCTCAGATTCTCAAATATCGGAGCGAGAACGGCAGTCTTCTTCAACGTCTGGACGACTCTCCGGTGCCGGCCGGGCGTAACAGCGACGCCAGGACTGAGCATTCGATCGAAGAATTGCCAGATGGTCGAATCATTTCAATCGCGCTTCAAACCATGTCAGATGGCGGCTGGGTCTCGGTGCACGAGGATATAACCGAGCGTCGAAAAGCCGAGACTAGAATAGCGCACCTTGCCCGTCACGACCAACTGACCAATTTGCCAAATCGGGTATTTTTTCGAGCGCAATTGGAAGAGGCTATCGCGCGTTCCCGGCGTGGGAGCTCCTTTGCCGTACATTGTCTGGATCTCGACAGATTCAAGGTCATCAACGACACTTTGGGCCATCCGATTGGTGACGAACTTCTGAAAGCAGTAAGCGAACGCCTGCAGGATTGTGTGCAATCGTCGGACTTCGTTGCGCGCCTGGGAGGTGACGAATTTGCGATTATCCAGTCCAACGTGGAGCGCCCCGAAGACTGTAGCAACCTGGCCCGCAGAGTCATCGATGTCGTCAGCGAGCCATATCCGATCGAGGGCCAACAACTCATCGTCGGAGCAAGCATCGGCATTGCGATCGCGGCTGGGCGGGATATCAATCCTGATCAACTCCTGAAAAACGCCGATTTAGCGATGTATCGCGCCAAGTCGGACGGGCGTGGAGCGTATCGACTCTTTGAACCGGAGATGGATGCCCGCATCCAGGCACGCCGCGCCATGGAACGGGATCTTCGTCATGCCTTGAATTCTGATGAAATTGAGCTTTATTTTCAGCCGGTAGTGAATACCCAGCGAGGCATTGTTACCGGGTTCGAAGCGCTCGTGCGATGGTTCCATCCACGTGACGGTGAAATCCCGCCAAGCAAGTTTATTCCTCTTGCCGAGGAAAATGGCCTGATCGGTCCGCTTGGCGAGTGGATATTCCGGTCGGCTTGTATGGAAGCAGCCAAATGGCCGCGCGACATCAGCGTGGCCATCAACCTTTCCTCAGCTCAGATCAAATTAGGAAACATCGCCAAAGTTATCCTGGGCGCACTCGCCGCGTCTGGACTAGCCGCTTCGCGGCTCGTGATCGAGCTTACTGAATCCGTTCTTCTCGAAAACGACACCAAGACGATTGCCTTACTCAACGAGTTCCGTCATCTGGGAATACGCATCGCCATGGATGACTTTGGTACTGGATATTCCTCTCTCAGCTATCTCCGCAATCTCCCTCTGGACAAGATCAAGATCGACCAATCATTCATTCACGACCTGGGGAAGAAACCGGAAGCTCGCGCAATTGTGCGCGCAATCACCAGTTTGGCCAACGCACTCAATATTGGCGTGGTTGCGGAAGGTGTCGAAACTGCCGAGCAATTGAAGATCGTGTCGGCGGAGGGCTGTAACGAAGTTCAAGGGTACTTCTTTAGCCACCCCCGCCCCGCCACCGAGGTCACAGAAATAATTTCTCAGTGTAATAAGATAATGAAGGTCGCCGCGTAGCACGTTCCTCCATTTGTCTTTTTTCGCATCGGCCAATCCTGGGTGGCTGGAGCCCAGCTAGTTCCCCGCCAAGCTCTGCGGCCAAGTGCATCAGGTCCTTAGAAAACTCCACGCCGCATTTCGCGAATGGTGTCTGTCAAAACCGATTTAATTTTCTCCAGACACCAATTGCAGCTGGATAAAGGATTGTTTGGGTGTCGTCAGATCCGTTCTTACCTTCAGAAGCAACGGCATCAGCGTATCTTCTCCCCCATTTGATCCCAAATATCGCGTATAGGCGGGTTCGTTCCAGCTTCGGCAAGAACCGGCAGGCCATACATGGCGAGCAGTGTGCTCAGGATGTTGTAATGCGAGATGCGCTCAGCGTACCGCGCGGGTTTCACGCGCGCGCCATAGATAATCGTCGGAATATGATTTTCAGAGTTATCATCGTCCTCGTCAAAGGTGATGATCAGCAGGCTATTGTGTGTTTTTGTCCATTCGGCGTAGGCACCCAACTTCTTCTTGACCCAAGCGTCACCGTCGGCGACGGAGCCATCGTGCATATCGTTATCGAGGTTTGGAATGACAAAGCTTACGGTTGGTAGCCGGAACAAATCACTCGGGAACTCACTCATATTTCGTTCCGCCGCGCTGGATTCTGTAAACGACTCCCACGGATTATGTTTGCGCGGTGAGCCGGTCTCGACATAGCCAACAAAGCTTTTTCGCGCCGCAGCTAGCGCGCCAGCGAGAGTCGGCGTATCGAATGTATGATCATCGTTGTCGAATACCTCTTGGGTCGACCCGCAAAACAACGCAAAATAATTCGGTTGGCTCGGGTGCGCGACGGCGAAGGCATTGACAAACAATGCGCCGCCGGCCGCCAAGGCATAGACGTACGGCGCCCGGTTCGGATTGATAATCTGATCGAATGAATGATTTTCCAGTATTACAACGACGACGTGATCGGGCTGCGGAAGGGAGACGGCGCCGGCATTGCCCAGAAATGGCAACAGCAAAGCGCCCGCAGCTAAAGCCCCACCGATCCAACGATGGCACATCAATTGACATCTCCTGGTTCTGGAGCGCCCCAGAGTCCGGCGGCGACGAGGCTCCGCCGGAGAGTCTGCACGCAGTATTCAATGCCGGATACGACTTATATCGAGCTTCCGGCAAGGCCCGCTATTCGGTCACGGACGCGAAAACCCTACTATGGCGCGGACATTTTGATCCTTGGCTCAATGATTTAACCCGCAAAAGAGCAGCGTTTGATTTCTTGGTTATTGGCTATTAACGCACAACTTTCTTCCACTTCTATATTTTCCTTACGTGTGGGCTCTACCTATTAGTAATGGAGAGCGCAGCTTTTCCAAACGGGAAGGATAAGCGAGCAAGGACGCTAATTGCGGGCTTTGCAATCATATCTTTGCTCTCGTCACCGATGTGGCTTGCAATTCGTCCGTTGGCATCGACGGTGCCGAGCGATAACTCGTTTGTCGTCCTGGTCCGGCATGGCGACGCCCCGGGCCGAGGGGAGCCGGCCGGATTCGATCTCGCCGATTGCAAGACCCAGAGAAACTTGAGCGAAAAGGGGCGCAGCCAGGCACGCGATCTCGGAGCAAAGCTCCGCGCAAGCGGTGTTAATGTAACAAGGGTTCTTACATCCCAATGGTGCCGCGCGCGTGAGACAGCAGAACTTTTGAGGTTAGCTCCGGTCGAAAACGCTACTGCTTTTGACGATCTCGCATTAAACAAACAGCGTACAAACGAACTACTCAATGGTGAGCGCGACTTGATCGAATCTTGGCACGGCCCCGGTGTATTGCTCGTTGTCAGTCACAGCAGCAATATCAAAGCGCTGACTGATATTGATCTTGAGGAAGGCGCAATGGTCGTTGTTAGCTCGAAGCACGGTCGGCTTCTCGCTAAGCCACTTAGTACGCCTTCACGAATGCGGGGCTAGGCAAACGACCCCTAGCAGCACTTTAGTGGAACCGAGAGCAAGTCTGGATTTTACCAGGTTAGGACCATAACCCAATTTCCGCCGTGGCTCATCAACAAGCGCCGGCTACCGCGTGGCCGCGCGTCCCTCACCGCAGCGGCAGTTCATTGTCAGGTGCCGGTCGCGCGCTCACCGCCTTGAAGGAACATTCGCACAATTTCGACCGCGGGGCGTGCCCGGCTAAACAGATATCCTTGCATTTCAACGCAGCCGACGGATTCTAACGTTTCGAGTTGCTGTTTGGTTTCGACGCCTTCTGCGGTTGAGATCATGTTGAGGCTCTTGGCGAGGCCGGCGATCGCGTGAACGATCGCGAGCGGCTCGGCGCCGTTCGAAAGATCGGAAATAAATGAGCGGTCGATCTTGATCTTGTCAAACGGGAAGCTGCGCAGATAGCTGAGTGAAGAATATCCGGTTCCGAAATCGTCCAAGGCGATCTGCACGCCAAGCGCCCGCAGCTTCTGTAAGGTGGCCAGCGTATTGAAAGTATTCTGCATCAATACCGTCTCAGTGATTTCAAGCTGAAGACGATCCGCAGACATTCCTGAGGCCGCGAGCGCGTCGACGACCACGTCCGTCAGATTGCGGCTTTTCAGCTGCGCCGGCGATAAATTGACTGCCACCTTGATGTCGATTGGCCATTTTGCCGTTTCCTGGCAGGCCTTTCGTATCACCCATTCGCCAAGCGGGATGATGAGCCCGGTCTCTTCTGCGATCGGGATGAACTCGGCTGGCGAGACCAGTCCACGGACAGGATGGTTCCAGCGCAGAAGTGCCTCGAACGCCGTGATCTCCTTGCTCTGGAGGTTGACTAGGGGCTGGTAATAAAGTTCGAACTCGGCGTTGACCAGTGCTTTGCGCAGATCCATGTCGAGATCGCGCCGCGCCTTCATGCGGGTATCCATTTCAAGTTCGAAGAAACGGCAGGTACCGCGGCCGTCCGCCTTGGCGCCGTACAGCGCCATGTCGGCGTTTTTCAACAACTGGTCGGGCTCGGTGGCGTCGATTGGAGCGAGAGAGATTCCGATACTGATATCCGTAAGAATCTGATGTCCGTCGAGATGATAGGGTTTTGTGATCGAATTGCGAATACGCTTGGAAAGGCTGACGGCATCGGTCGGATCTTCCATGCCAGTCATGATGATGGCGAACTCGTCGCCCCCCAGCCGCGCAATGGTGTCGGGACCGCGGATACAGCGGCGCAATCGTTCGGCGACGACCTTGAGGAGCTCATCCCCGACCGGGTGTCCAAGCGTATCATTGACGCTCTTGAAGTGATCGAGGTCGAGGCAGAGTACTGCCAGGCATTCTCCGCGCTTAACCCGCTTGAGTTCGTATTCGAGCCGCTCGCGTAGCATCGTGCGATTGGGTAAGTCTGTCAGCGCATCATGCCGGGCCATGTGCACGATGCGCTCTTCGGCGCGCTGGCGGTCGGTGATATCTTCGTGCGTCGTGATCCACCCGCCGCCTGTGATTGGTTTGCGGACGATCGAAAATACCCGGCCATCAGCTGCCTTGGCGACCTCATTGGAGGACTTGCCGTCGGTGATGCCTTTCAATAATTCGTCGATATAGTCCTGTGGGTCTCCACAAAAAGCGCCGACAGTCTTTCGATGGTTAAGCAACTCCTGCAGACTGCAGCCCGGAACCACGGCGGCGGGTGAGAGCCCGTACATCTCGATGTAGCGCTGATTGCAAAAGACCAGTCGCGCATCGGCGTCAAACATCAGCACGCCGTGCGACATGTTGCTCAGCACTGTGTCGAGGAGCGTTGAGTAACTCCTAGGGGAACGCAACTTCAGCTGAGCGGATACAGTGGCCCGCGGAAAAACCAAGATACTTGCGTCACCAATATCTCCACCGTTGTTGCCGTCCATTGCCCTGCCCTCATCTGTTGACCCTGATCACGTAACCGGCCGTCGCGCGGCGGGTCGTCAGGTCGGTGGACATTGTCGGCTGGCGGGTGTTTTAGATCGATTTCTTAATTGAAAATGATTTTAGACGAACGCGCCGAAAATTTCGGTCTTTTCGATGGAATTACGCCGCGCATTCCAACCGATCCACTCAGCCCGGATGAATGAGCAGCAGGCCGCCCGTCACGGTCACGAGGATGACCGCCGTCGTGCCGAGCACGGTCGTGATGTGGCGCCAGCCAAGGCCGATGATGGTCTTCACCGACGTGGAAAGGCCGAGTGCGCCTATCGCAAGCAACAGGCCCCAATTGGAAGTATCGACCAGCACACTTTTGAGCGGTGCATAGATCGGCAGCAAGGATGGAGCCAAGGGGACGGCGCTGTTCAGAGCGCACAGAATCAAAAATACAATGGCGAATACCGGCACTGGTACGTGCGCCTCGCCATGCTTCATGCCGATGCGGGTGAAATAAGCGCTGACACCCAGGACCACCGGGAGCAGCAGGAAGACGCGGAACAGCTTGACGATCACGGCGGCGTTGCCGACCGCGGCAGAAACTGCATAACCGGCTCCGGCTACCTGCGCCACATCGTGAATGGTGCCGCCAAGCATGACGCCCGTGGTCTGCGGATCAAAGCCAAGCAAGATACAAATTGGCGGATACGCCAGCATCGACAGCGTGGCCAGCACATTCACGGTCACGACCACGAAGGCGACGTCTGCCTGCTTGCCAGCGTAATTCGGAACGACTGTCGAAACCGCCAAAGTCGCTGAAGCACCACACACCGCCGTTCCGACCCCGGCCAGTGCGCCAAACCCCGGCGCCTGCCCGCTCCAGCGGGCAAACAGAAAGCCCGAGACGACGGTGATTGCCATGGTTGCCACGATCAGCGCGGCCACCCCAGGCCCAAGGGCGGCGATGTCGGCCAGTCCCACCCGCAGGCCCATGAGCGCCACGGCCCAGCGCAGCAGCGTTCGAACGCAAAAGGCCATTCCTGGCCGCGTCAATGGCCGCGCGCCGATGGGATTCAGGGCAATACCCACGATGAGCGCGATCACCATCGCCGGGATTGGCGCGACGCGCGCCACGTAAGGTGCGGCGAGATAGCCGACGATCGCGACGATCGCCGAGAGAACAATTCCGGGCGCCATATCGAGCAGAATGCCCGGCTGCCGGCCGCCCGATTGGATCACTTGTACGGTCAAGGACGAACCTTTCCAGCGTTGGCGTCAGAACCAGGCAGCATCGTAAGCGGCGCTCATACAGCTGTCGAACCGATTATTTCTATTGTTTCAATCGTATTTTCCGATTAAATAACCCCGTCATACCGGGCAATGCCATGACACTGGACCAGCTGCGCATCTTCGTTGCGGTCGCCGAACGCGAGCATGTGACGCGTGCGGCACTGACCCTGCGGCTGACGCAATCGGCCGTGAGCGGCGCTATTCAGGCACTCGAAGCCCGCCACAACATCGTTCTGTTTAATCGGATTGGCCGCCGGATCGAATTAACCCGCGACGGGCGCATATTCCTCGAACAGGCTCGCATGGTGCTGCGAACGGCCAACGATGCCGAGGTTTCACTGCTCGACCTCCACGGGCTCAAGCGCGGCGTCATTAGTCTTCATGCGAGCCAGACGACAGGCGCCTATTGGCTGCCCGCCCGGCTGGCGCGGTTTCATGACAAGTATCCTGGTATCGATGTCCGATTGTCATTGGGAAATACCGACCAAGTCGCGGCTGCCGTCAGTTCCGGAAGTGCGGACATAGGATTTATCGAGGGCACAATTCATTCGCCTGAACTCGTAACGGAGCAGGTCGATCTCGATCACCTCTTGATCGTGGTCGGTGCATCCCATCCATTGAGCCGGCTGCGTCACATCGAACCTCGCCAAATCACCGAAGCCGAATGGATCTTGCGCGAGCGCGGCTCCGGGACGCGGTCTATCTTCGAGCAGGCGCTCTCCAGGATCGGCATCCCGCCGGAGCAACTCAAGGTCAGGCTGGAATTGCCGTCCAACGAGGCAATCCGCGCCACCGTCGAAGCCGGCGCCGGATTGACCGCCATCTCTCGCCTCGTCGTGAAGTCTGCCCTGCAGTTGAAGACTTTGCGGGCGCTGCGGTTTGTGCCTCTGGAACGACCGTTTTTACTTCTTAAGCATCGCGATCGCAGCACCAGTCGTGCAGTGAGTGCGTTCCTGGGCCTTATGGAAAGGAATACGGCGCGGCCAACGAACTTGTCATCGCGCGGCGCAGCGTGATCGACCGAATTATCCCTTTGCGAAAACCAAATCCGCGCCTGGCCATGATGCAATCCAAACAGGATTGGCGTGGCCAAGATGGGTTACTGGCTTAACATCGCGTCGAGTCACGCCATCGGTCGGCTGCCGCAAAGCGGAGCTAAAATCAGTTGCTCCCAATCATCAGGCAGGCGATATTGCAGCCGGTGCGACGAAGGCCTTCTCTTCGTCCCGGACAATTTCCTCGAGCGTGCGGCCACGCGTCTCGACGCCCAGCGTCAGCACGATAAAGGCTGCGGCCGCGAAGCTGGCAGCGCCGAGTGTGAATACGCCGACATCGCCCACTGCGCCAATGATGTAACCAACCACGATCGGCCCGGTGATAGCACCCACGCGGCCGAATGCCGAAGCCAGACCGGCGCCCGTCGAGCGCGCACGCGTCGGGTAGAGTTCCGGCGTATAGGCGTAAAGGCACGACCACATGCCGAACATGAAGAACTGCATGACGAAGCCGCTGATAAACAGCATCGTCGTAGTTTCGGAATGGCCGTAAACGAAGGCCATCACCGCACTCAGGAAAAGGTAGAGCGCAGTGGTGGGTTTACGCCCGAGCCGCTCAAGCAACTGGGCCGCGCTGTAGAAGCCGGGGATGCCGCCGACAGTAATCAGGGTTATGAAGCCAATCGATTTCACGACCGAGAAGCCGTGCTGCCCGAGGATGATGGCGAGCCACGAGGTCAAGCCATAAAAGCCGAGCAACGCGAAGAACCACATCGTGAACGCCATGACGTTGGCGCGCAGGTAGAAACGCGAGAACACCATGGCAAACGGGTTGCGCGTCTCAAGCATGGTTTCGGCGAGAAACGGCTTTGGAGCAGGCAATTTTGCACCCGAAGCCGCCTCAACACCGTCCTCGATCCGCCTCATCACGGCCTCGGCTTCCGCGAAGCGGCCCTGATCCGCCAGCCAGCGCGGCGATTCAAGCAAGCTGCGGCGAACCCAGAACACGACCAGCGAAAGAAGGCCGACCACCACGAACACCCATCGCCAGCCCGCGATCGGCAGAACGGTGTAGGCGATGACGCCCGAGATCACGAAACCGACGGCCCAAAAGCCCTCCATGAACGCGATGTATTTGGCGCGCACGTTGGCCGGGATGATCTCGGAGAGCACGGCTTGCGCGACCGGCGCCTCGCCGCCAACACCAACGCCGATCAAGAAACGGAACACCATAAGTGAAGCGACGCTCCACGCGCCTGCCGCGAGGAAGCTCGCCAGCCCCCACACAATCATCGAACTCTGGAAGGCGACCCGGCGGCCGAACAGATCGGAGGCCGATCCGATCAGGAGGTTGCCGACCAATTGACCCAGAAAAGTCATCGAGGCGAGATAGCCGATCTGGACCGGCGAAAGATCGAAGTAATTCTTGATGTCTCCAATCAGGAAAACCAGGAGCGCAACGTCAACCTGGTCGGCCAGCCACGCGGTCGCGACAATCGCGAACATGCGCTTCTGATAACTCGTCATAGGCAGACGTTCGAGCCGCCCCGGAATGTTGATCCGTTCCGCCTCGGCACGTGACGAAGGTGAGACGACGCCCGGCTGCGCGATCGAGGAACTCATATCAATTCTCTCCACGGGCCTGATCTGTTCAGCGATAAAGTTCCAATTCCGGACGCGCGTCAGGAATGAAGCCGTCGCGATTTGGCATCACCACTTTCGGCAAAGTCTTCGCATCCATGGTGTCCGTTGGCTTGATGATTTTCGCTTCTGAAAGAATATACGCCACCACGGCATAGACATCATTGTCACTCAGTGATCCTGGAGAGCTGAACGGCATTGCCCGCTTCACATAATCGAACAATGTCGTCGAATAGGGCCAATAGCTCTCGACCGTCTTGATTGTCGTGGCGGTTGCAAGCGTACCGCGGCCGCCGACCAGGCGGTCCCCGCCGATGCCTTTCGCGGGATTGCCCTGGAGCTTGTCGCCATGACAGACGGCACAATTTTCGGCGAACACTTTGGCGCCCGCCGTTGCATTGCCGTTGCCCGGCGGCAAGCCGGTCCCGTCCGGCGTAATTGAGTAGAAGTTCGCAAGGTCCTGAGGCGAGGCACCCGTGCCAAAGCCATAGTGATCTGCGGTTTGGCCGAACGCGGCAGAAGACACCGAGAGCGCAAGCAGCATCCCGGCTATCCGCGCATTGCGCTTAAGCGTGAACATTGGAAATATCCCCGGATTCGCCGACCGCCCAACTCTGGATGGCGTTGAGGTGATAGATCGACCCGAACGGACCGTTCGATCCACGAATGGCGATCAGTTGCTTCAATGTCGGCTGTATGTATCCCGTTTCGTCAGTCACGCGGCTTTGCAGGACTGCCGGCTTGCCGTCCCATACCCACGGGTAACTGAAGCGAACCGTGCAGACCTGCTCCGGCGCCGACTTGAGATAAGCGGGATACCAGGTTTGGCCGCCGTCGACCGACACGTCGACCGACTGCACTCGTCCGCGGCCGGACCACGCCAGTCCGGTAATTTCATAAAAGCCCGCGCCCGGAAGTTTCATATCGCCCGAAGGAAAGGTAATGACGGACTTGGCCTCCATCTCCATGCTGAACTGGCGCGCCTTCCCATTGCCCAGCAAGTCCGTGTATTTGGACGTCTCTTCCCGTGTCATGAACGGCTTGTCGCTGACGTCCAACCGGCGCAACCATTTGATGTGCGTGTTGCCCTCAAAGCCGGGCAGCAATAGCCGGAGCGGATAACCTTGCTCGGGCCGCATCGCCTCGCCGTTCTGGCCATAAACGAGAACGGCGTCTTTCAGCATCTTTTCCATCGGGATGCTTCGCGTCATGACCGCGGCATCGGCTCCCTCCGCCAGAACCCAGGTCGCGCCGTCCTTCAGTCCAACCTCACGTGCGATCGTGGCGAACTGAACGCCGGTCCATTCCGACGTACTGAGCAGACCGTGGGTGCCCTGCACCGTCTTCATGGTTGGTTTGTTCCACTCGGTGAGGCCATTGCCCGAACACTCGATGAAATGCTTGCGGCTGACCGACGGGAACCGCTTCAGATCGGCCATCGAAAATTTCCTGGGCTTGTCCACCATGCCGTGGACAAACAGCGTGTGCTGCGACGGATCGATCGTCGGGACGCCATTGTGATGCCGCTCAAAGTGCAAGCCTGATGCAGTCAGGTTGCCGAGCATTTTATCAAGCGGCGTCAGGCTCCAGGACGTGTATTCGTTCGCGGTGGGAAAACGGACCCGCACTTCGGTTTCAAACTGCGAACGCGAACCATAACCGCCGTCGGCGGCGACGGCGCGGCCCTGCTCCTTGGTCGAATCCGCCGGCACGTTGTAACGGACAGCCCCTGGCGGTGCTTTGGCGTCATCCGCCTGCGCCAATGAAAAAGAGCCCGCTACGCCGGCAAGTGATCCGGCGGCAAACAGAAAACGCCGCCGATCCGTCACGCCGCTGCGCGGAAACATTCCGTCCTGGCATTCACACTGTTCCACTTCCTGCTTGCGGCGTGCGATATGCCGTGCCTCAGCTCCGACCATTGCATCGGCCGTACGCTGAGCCTCCTCGTCATAGAAAACTGTTTGGTGGTTTTCCATTGTCTTCTCCCCAGAAGCGCGAGGCGCATATTTTTCGCGGCGGGCATTTTTTCACCCGTCCACGAATTATTTTCTCCGAGCTTACGCGAGCCTAGAATGAAATCACTGTCATTTCGTCTATTGTGTAATCGACCAAACCTTATAAGTGCCCGAGCGGAGCCGGCGCGATAACCTCGCGCGCCGCTTAAGTGCAATCGCGGTGAAATGGCCGCGCCTGGCGAAGGGCCGACACGCGCGAGAGAGCACGGCGATAATTCGGCAAAGAGAAGCAGGCTCAAACGGCGCGCCGGCGATTTCCGTCGTATGCCGATACCGCCGCCGGCCCGGCTCCGACCATCTGCGTTTCGGTGGCAAATCCCCAAGCCGGATCAAACCGGTGAACCTGATAAACCGGGCGCATCGTCATGTGCGCAGGATAGTCGCCTCTGCGCAGTGGCGTCGCGATGCACGGCATGACCGTTGCCGGGATGCTTCCGACATGGCCCTCGGCGGCGCGATGGACATGGCCGCTGAAAACAGCGACGACCCGTCCGGAATGTTGCAAAGCCCGGCGCAATCGCAACATCATCTCAGGCGTCTCGAAGTGCAGCCGGTCTGGCCCCACCATGACCTCAAACGGCGGATGGTGGGTGAAAACGGCAAGCGGCTTGGTCGTGTCGGCGTCGATCAGATCAATCAGGCGTCCGGCCCGCTCGGCGCAAAAATCGCCCTTGTTGCTGTCCAAGTTCAGCGTATCCAGCGCGATCAATCGCACCGGATAGCCGTCCACCGCATAATCGATGAAGGCGGAATCCGGCGCGAGATATCCGCTTGCCGAAAAGGCCGCGCGCAAATTTGCCCTGTCATCCTTGTTGCCGGCCAGGACATAAACCGGCGCCCGCGCGGCGGCGAGTATGGCCGCTGCCTCGGCATATTCGTCTTGACGGCCGTTATGAACGATATCGCCGGTGTGAACGATCACATCGGGGGCCGGATTGAGTGTGTTTATGTCCGCAATCGTGAGCGCGAAATCGCGCAGCCTGCGATCGGAGTCGGGCGCATCCAGCGCAATATGGGTATCGGAAATTTGCGCGATGATCATGGCGCCGGACTCAAAGCCTGCTTATCGCAGACTTGCGTAGTACTTTCTGAGGACCGCCACCACCTCGGGCCGGCTGAACTCGGGAGGTATTTCGGCATTGGTCGAGAGCATCTCGCGTTGCTGCGTTCCGGAGATCGAAATGTGATCCTTCGGATCGTGCGGGCAGGTCTTCGCCGTCGCCATTCCGTAGCACTTTCGGCAGTAAAAAGTGACGTCGATCTTCAGCGGCTTGGTGAGAAGCGCGCCGTCCCATAATTGATCGAAGATGTGATGCGAATCGAAGGGACCGTAATAGTTGCCGACGCCGGCGTGGTCACGGCCGACAATCAGGTGCGAGCAGCCGAAGTTCTGGCGAATAAGGGCATGAAGCAGCGCCTCACGCGGACCTGCATAGCGCATCTCGATCGGATAGCCTGCCTGGATCACAGTGCCGGGACGGAAATAATTGTCGATCATCGCCTGGATGGCGCGGGTGCGGACCTCCGCCGGAATGTCGCCTTCCTTCAGCTTGCCGAGCACCTGGTGGATGAAAACGCCGTCCATGACCTCCACGGCGATCTTCACCAGGTATTCGTGGCTGCGGTGCATCGGATTGCGGGTCTGGAAAGCGGCGACGGTTGACCAGCCCCGCTCCATGAACATCGCCCGTGACTCGGCAGGCCTGATATAGAGTTCCGGATACCGCGCCGGATATCCGCCTTCGCTGAGAACCGCGACCGAGCCGGCCAGATTGACATCGCCCTGCTCCAGGACCTTGGCGACTCCGGGGTGCTTCGGATCGGCCGTGCGATAGACGTTTTCGGCTTCGAGCTTCTTGTCGATCGAATACTTTTCGCGAACCTGCATGACGGCGAGGATTTCGCCGGTCTCGCCGTCCGCCAGCGCCACTTCCTCGCCGGCGTTGATGCCGGCGGCAATGTCCCCGGTCGTGGAGAGCGTGATCGGGATCGGCCAGAAGATGCCGTCAGCGAGCTTCATGTCCAGGCACGCGCCGCGCCAGTCGTCATGTCCCATGAAGCCGCCGAGCGGCGTATAGGCGCCCATGGCCAGCATGAAGACGTCGGAGACCGCGCGCGAATCGAGCGGGACTTTTTTCAGTCTCTCCGCGCGGTTGCGTTCCTCCGCACGCTCGCTCTCAGGCAGCAGCAAAGGCTTGACCTGATCCGAAAAGTGCGGCGGCACGAGCTTCGACATGGCAGTCTATGGCCGCTTTGGGGTCTCGTATTGGGTTTCCTTCTGGAACGGTTCCCAGACGGTTTCGTAACCAACAAACCCCTTTTCGTTCGGCTCTTTCTGACGCGTCGTCAGAAAACGCGCGTGGCCGTCAGGAACTTTGGTGATTGGTTTTTGCTCGCTCATAAGTCACCTTTTTGCATTGAAACCGGAATGTTATTCAAACAGGTCGCATGAGTGACGGGTCGACAGCCGCCCGTGCGCCGATCGCTCCACCCACTCTCGCTTCTTCACCGGTTGGCTCGCGCACAGTCACGATCTCGAGCGTGAAGACGACCTCTCTGCCGCAAAGCGGATTGTTGCCGTCGACCGTCAGCGTCTTGTCGTCGACTTTCGTCACGAGAAAGCTGCGAGTCTGACCCTTGTCGTTTTCCATGAGGATGGAAGTACCGACCTTCCTATATTCCTCGGGAACGTTCTCGATGTGATCCGTAAAAACCAGCGACTCGTTTCTGGCGCCGAAGATCCGATTGCCGTCGATCGGCACCTCGATGACCTCGCCCTCAGATCTGCCTTCCAGTTCTGCGTGCACGAAGGGAGCCAAAATTTCATTGTGTCCGTGAATATAGCCCAAAGGAAATTCGACCATGGTGAGAACATGCCCGGATTTCTTGTCGGTCACCTTGTAGGTGAGTTCGACATACTGGCCATCGTGGATGGTTTCACTCATGCCGAATTCGAACCGCTCAGAAGATGGTCGCACCGAAAATCCTGATTTCTCCATCCTCATAGCCGAGGACAAGCCGGCCAAGCCATTCACCGTCTTTTTTTGTGCTGCGTTGCCGATAGAGAACCGTCACATGCTCGCCTCGGCGGATAATACCGAGATAGTCGAAGTGTCCAGACAGATTTCTGGTGAGCTCACTGTTGGCGAACTGGTGGCCAACCGTAACTTCATTCATGGCAAGCGCCATGGAACTGGAGAAATTCTTGACGAACTCTTCGTACTTGCCTTGATTCGAATTCTTGATGAGGTCGCGCCACAAAGGGTCGGCTGTGGCCCGTATCTCCTCGTCGGTTTTTTCAATGATGTTCACGCGCTGCTCCATGGAACCGTGAACGACCGGATTTGCAGCCTGCATCGATAGCGACATGTTGGTCTTTCTTTGCATCCGGAGGGACGTTCGAAGCGATTGTTCGCCCGGATCAAATTGTTACTCGTCCGCCCCAACCAGGTGATAACAGGGCGCCTTCTCCATGGTGTATTCACCGGTCGTCGGATCGCGGCGCGAAACGGTCAGCACGTGCCAGTTTGCGTCGTCCACCTTCATGGCGTCGCCGCGGTAGTAGTAGCCGGGCCAGCGAGTTTCCTTGCGGAACAGAGTGTGCTGCGTGACGCACTCTGCGGCGCGATGCCGGTGCTTCAGCTCCCACGCCCGCAGCAACTCGTGAATATCCTTTGCGGCCAGGCTGTCCAGATCTTCCTCCATGACCTTGAGCTTCTTGAGTCGCGATATTCAGAAGCTTGTCGTTGGTCATGTAGCTGACCGTCACCCCGCCGCAATACTCGTCCATGAGCTTTTGCAGACGATCCAGGCCCTGCCTGGGATTGACGTAGTGCGGGTTGACGTCGCCCGCCACGATTTCGTTGCGGTAGATCTTGTAGTGCTCCAGCGGCTTGTAGATCTCTTTCCTGCGGCGGGCGACCTGCTCGTCAGATACGACGATGCCTTCGCCCTTGCCGTCGTCGATGTATTTGCAGGCGGCCTTCGCGGCGAGGCGGCCCTCGGTGAACGAGCCGGATGAAAAGGCGTGCGGCGTGCCGCCGACCGCGTCACCGGCGCCGAACAGGCCTTCGATCGTCGTCATGCGGTTGTAGCCCCAGAAATACTCGGGCGGCGAAACGTCTTCGGGACCCGAGCACCAGGCGCCCGAGCAGGTTGCATGCGAGCCCATGACGTAAGGCTCTGACGTGGTCAGCTCCGGGTTCTCATTCTTAGGATCCACGTCCGTCGAAGCCCAGAGGACCGCCTGGCCGATGGTCATGCCTAGGAAGTTTTCCCAACCGACCTCTTCCAAATGAGGATCCTGGAAGGCCTTCATGGTCACCATGTGAATGGGGCCGCGGCCGGCATTCACTTCACTGATTATGCAATGATTGCGTAGACAGGTCGGGATCGGCCTATGAGTTAAGTGCGAAGCTTCCGGATCCAGATATTCCTTGCCGACCATTTTCTGAAGGTCGGGGAACCACTTGGATTCATACTCCTCGCCAAGGCAATTTTGCGTATAGGTCTTCAGGTGCAGGAAATAGGCGCCGACCGGACCGTAACCGTCCTTGAAACGCGCCAGCACGATGCGGTTTTCCATCTGCGTCATCTTGGCGCCGGCTTCGATCATGAGCCCATAGGCAGACGCCGACGACCAGGGCGCATACCAGGTACGGCCTGACCCTTCGCCCACCGAACGCGGCTTGAAAATATTCGAAGCGCCGCCCGCGCCGCAGATCACGGTCTTGGACTTGAAAACATGATAGTTGCCGGTGCGCACATTGAAGCCGACGGCGCCGGCGACCCGGTTCTCCTTGCCGTCATCCATCAGCAGGTGGGTGACGCAGATGCGGTTGAATACCTTGTCCGCAGATTTTTTGGCGGCTTCGGCCACGATGGGCTTGTAGGACTCGCCATGAATCATGATCTGCCATCGCCCCTCACGCAGATAGCGCCCGGTTTTCGGGTCGCGCATGATGGGCAGGCCCCACTCCTCGAACTGGTGCACCGTGGAATCGACGTGGCGGGCCATATCGAACAGCAGGTCTTCGCGCACCAGCCCCATTAGATCGATACGGGCGTAGCGGACATGGTCCTCCGGTTTATTTTCGCCCCACCGGGTCCCCATATAGCAGTTGATGGCGTACAGACCCTGGGCGACCGCACCGGAACGATCGATATTCGCCTTCTCCGCAATAATGATCTTCTTGTTCTGACCCCAGAACCTGGCCTCCCAGGCGGCACCGCTGCCGCCGAGGCCTGCGCCGACGATCAAAATATCGATGTTGTCTTCGACGATCGTTTTGTAGGCCATCAGTAATAAACGCCTTTCTTCATCTTGAGACCGGCTGACTTAAGGGTATGCAAACCGTCGTCATCCATGCGGATCCACTTTGGCTCATTGTACAGCAGCTGGCTGTCGCGCATTTCCTGGCTGGGCGCGGGAACGTCGGCGAGCTTCGGGATCGCCTGCCCCCAAGGCTTAGTCGTAATCGGCGACAGGAAATTCTTTTCTGTGCCGTTCCGGTATTTGATCTTCCAGGCGATCGTGCCCTTCTCTTCGTCGCGGACAACACGAACGCTGTGACCGAGCGGGGCGAAGTCAGCATATCCGCGCACATCGATCGCATTCTGCGGGCAAGCCTTGACGCAGGAGTAGCACTCCCAGCACATGTTCGGCTCGATGTTGTAAGCGCGACGATAAGTCGGATCGATATGCATGATGTCCGAGGGACAGATATCGACGCAATGTCCGCATCCGTCGCACCTTGTCATGTAGACGAAGGTTGGCATTAGTCGGCTCCTTGGCTATTCGCGTAGAACTTCCGAGCTGCTTTCTAATAGTGACGTGGCGCTTCGCGCTTGATGCCAAGTCCCATTTGCATCGGAGCGTTTTTCAACAGCTCCATGGAATGTCGTTTCTGTTGTTCGGGATCGTCACGAGTCAGCGTCGGCAAATTCTGGGCTGAACCGTTGGCCTTCGATACTCGTTTCTCAAGCGCGGCGGCCGGCTTGAAGAACATGTGGGAGAATTTCGACCACGGGATCGAAACAAACAGGAATGTGGTCGCGACCAGGAACAGTCCGAGGAGAATGTAAGACGAGCGGACGTGGCCCGACGTTTCCGCGTATGCCCAGAGCAGACCCAAGGTGACGCTGAGCACGAGCGACACGACGAAAACATCGGCGCGCTCGAAGCGAAACGGGGAATTGCCCTCCGCGGCGACGTCGACCCGGATGAAAAACCAGAACCAGTAGCCGCCAAGGCAGACCATCAGCCCGCCGACATACCAAAGCACCGGCAACCATTCGGGTGTCGGCATGGCCGGCGTCGGATAGGCGAACACCATGACGACAGTGGTGACGAGATAGATCACGAAACCATACATGGTCAGAAGATGCGCGAGCCGCCGGCGCGCGTTGCAGAACTCACCCGAGGCCAGCACGTCGACAACGGCAGTCTGCACGGCAAGCGACACCATTTGGCCGCCGCCGACCTGTTTCTTCGCCCGGGTTTTCGAGTCTCGCCAGTTGTCGAAGAAATATCGGGCGCTTCTCTTGTGCACGACATCGAACAGCGTACCGGCCGCGACCAAGAACGCCATCACGACAATGTAAGTCTGCATGACGGCGGGTGGCACCGACGCCGAAAGTTCCGCGAACGGATTGATTGTGAACATGGCGGGATCGCTCACTGCCTGTCTCGAAGGGAGCCCACGTCCGCCAACTCTCGCCGCGCAGCGAGCCGCGCCTCACCAATGACCGGATCGGCGGCCATGGCGCGTAAGTCTTCGTCATAAGCGACGGCGGCGTTTTGCAAGTTTCCCTCCCTCAACCACCCTGTGCCCCTAAAACCGGGCCCGATGGATTATAATTATTACAGGGTAACATAGGCTAGAAGAAATTAACTGTCATAACATCTATGATGTGATTGGCGTGGCCTAAGGCGGTTCACAAGGTGCAACAATCGCACCTCCATTTCTCGTCTGAATTCCCACGCAATGCGACCCACGCACCTTCATTTCTCGTTCGATTTCTCACTCAATGCGACTGACACGGGCCGTCGCGTTCTCCCGCGCCCCTTCGTCAAGCCGAAAATCAAGCCGCCTGGCTTCAATCGGCTCGCGGCCTACTTATCCCAATCCACGTCGTCTACTTTGAAATGCAGGATTGGCGCGAGCTCGGAGGCGATGCTCAAGAACTCGTCGTATGCGTCAGCGATTTCGGATTCCCCCAGGTTACTTTCCTCGCCGCTGAGCGCCTTGGCCGCAAGCGCTCTCATCCGCTCCAATTTGGATCGGACTTCGGGTGGTAGCCCTCGGGCCTCGACGGTGGAGCTATAGTTCTTCTGCAATGCGGCGATCGTCACCGAATCCGGCACGCCTTTTCCGTGATAGCCAAGCTGCGAGCCCAAAAGCTGCTTGCCGTTCCCCGATTTATTGATCATCACCGCCTCCTAACGAGGTCATAAGCACATGTTCGAATAGCTTCGCGCGTAACGGTGCCCTTCACGGCGCGCGGCATTATCGATTTTCGCGCGACCAGGGTGCCCTTCGGGGAAATTTCCAGATCCACACTGTCGCTGCCGGTCACGACATTCGCTCCATTCCGCCGGAGCGCTGGTCATTGCTTTGTTCATTTTTCGCCGACGATATCTTGCCGCCGCTGTTCCAGTGCTGTGGCGTAGCGGCGCAATACGTAAGATTCCGTCAGCAGCCCGACGACCCGCCGATCGAGAGGAGAATCGACGACCGCAAGTGCTTCCGCCTCCGATCGATCGAGAGCGAGGACCGCTTCCTTGACCGACATGCTCGGCAATAGCTGCTCATCGCGGTAACGCAGGAGTTCATCGATGGGCTTCTCCGGGGAGACTTCGGTGCCGTGAGCATCGGCCACTATTGTCAGCCCGGCATAACGATCGATCTCGTCGACAGCGATCACATACGCCGTAGAGCCGAGCGGAAATGCCGCCCGGAAAGCCTCGATCGTCATTGCAGCGTGTACGGTCTGGACATCCTGGCGCATCATCTTTTCGACCGTCAGGTCGCGCATCCATCCGATATCCGCAGCGCTGCGGATCGTTTCCCCACGCAGATGGAAACGCCACGTTGCGAACGAATAACCGAAAGTTTCACGCGTCACCTGGGCGGCAATGATAACGGCGATGAGAACCGCCGTCGTCAGCCAGAGGTCGCCAGTGGTCTCCAGCGCGATGAAGGTCATCGTCAACGGCCCGCCGATGACCGAGGCCGCCAGCGCGCTCATGCCGATTACGGCTGCGGCGTTGGGATCGAGGTAGGCGGTCGGCAGGATCGAGGTCAAAACCGCGGCGAGGAGATGGCCACCGAGCGAACCGATCAGGAGCGATGAAAAAAACAAGCCGCCGCGGAATCCGGCCCCAAGCGACACGATCGACGCCGCGATCTTGAGCGCGAACACGATTGCCACCGTGCGAAGCGACAGGTCGAGCGTTCCGATTAAGTGCAACGCGCCGTGGCCGGACGACATGATCTGTGGCGACACAATCGCCATAAGCCCGACGGCGAGACCGCCGGTCATGGCGCGCAGCCCGGAACGCACGCGCAAGCGATCAAGCATGGTTTCAAAGAGCGCAACGCCGCGCATGAGAAATATCCCGACCGCCGACGCCAGCAAGCCGAGCGCGGCGGCGAGGACAAGATCACTAGTCCCGAGGGTGGTCATTTCGGGAGCGACGATGCCGAGGTCGGCAGGCGCCATCGATTTCGCCACGAGAAAACCGATCAGCGCGGAGATGCCGACTGGCGCAAGGCTGACCGCCGAATAGCTGCCGATGATCAGTTCGAAGCCGTAAAATGCGCCAGCCAGCGGCGCTCCAAAGGCCCCGGCAATTCCCGCGGCAGCGCCGCAACCCACCAGGATGCGCAGGTCGCCGCGGCGCAAGCGGAATGCCCTGCCGATCCGTGAAGCGATGCCGCTCGCAAGCTGCGTGTATCCGGCCTCCAGGCCGACCGACGCTCCGACGCCGCTTGACCAGATCGTTTGCGCCGCGACGATAATACTGCCGAGGAGCGACATGCGGCCCCCGTGCAGTGCATTCGCTTCGATCGGATCGATTTCGCGGGCCGGCCGCCACCGTTTGAGCAGTTCGCTGGTCAGGCCAAACAGCAGCCCTCCGATCAATGGAACACTGACCGCCAGGACCGGATCGAGCCTAAGCTGTGCGGATAGACGCTCGCCGGGCTCAAGGTAGAACAGAAGCTCATGGAGCCGATCGACTCCCGTGCCCATAACGCTGACAACGAGCCCACCCAAAGCCCCAACCAGCGCCGCCAAGCCGATCAGGCTCGATTCCCGCGCCCGCACCATGGCACGCAGGCGCCGCGGTATCTCGAGTTGAGCCGCAATGCCCGCGCTCAAAGCCATCACCGCGGTCCCGACCGTTGATCAGTATTTGCAACGCTTGAAAGGCGCCGCGTTACGATGGCGTCAGCGCAGGCAGCCATCATACTTTGGGGCCAAGCGAGCCACGCGCGCCGCGCCGGGCAATCAAGCGGACTTCTTCTGCGCAGACTGCAGCTCTTCGAGTTTGCGCTCCCACTTCATTTCGGTTGCGAACGCCTTGCACTCTTCCGGGCTCATGAAGACTGTTTCCTTGGCCGCGGGATATTCGCGGTTCACAACATCTTTCATGTAGCGAGAGATGACGTCTTCCATAATCGGGATGAGGTCGGTGTAGATGCGCGAGTGACGCGGCACGTGCTCTTCCCAAAGATGGAAAAGGTCGGAAGAGATGATGTGCACGCCGTGCGCACAATTGCCGGCACCAAGGCTTATCACCGGCACCGGCAAAGTTTGGGCGAGATACTCGGCAACTTCCGACGTCGTTACCTCGCACAGAATCGAGAAGCACCCGGCATCGACCATCGCTTTGGCGTCATCGACCATGTCCTTGGCGCGCTTTGCCGTCTTGCCCTGCGCTACGAACCCTCCGAGCTGGGGCATGCGCATCGGCGTAATGCCGATATGACCTTGCACGGGAATTCCGGCGCGCACGATCGCTTCGATGTTCTTGGCGTGGTATTTGTTGCCTTCGCATTTCATGACTTCAGCGTTGGCCTCGTGCACGAAGCGGCCCGCGTTTTCAACGGCCTGTTCCGGCGACACGTGGAAACTCCAATACGGCATGTCGACCATACGCAGTCCGTATTTGGATCCGCGATCGATCGCTTTCGACATCATCATGACTTCGTCGAAGCTGACACTGACGGTGCTTTTGTGGCCGAAGAGGATCATCCCGCCGGTATCGGAGACGCACAGGATGTCCATGCCGAGCCGATCGGAGATCACGGCCGTCCGATAATCGTAGGCGGCAAGCTGAGTGATCGGTTCGCCTTTTTTCATCTTGGCGTTTAGCGTATTGATCGTGACCTTTTTCCGTGCCGGCGCGTCGGCCATGACTAATCCCTCCGTTTACAAAACTGATGCTGTGACTCGCGAAAGATCAGCAGCGGATCTGACCGCTTTGCCGTTCCCGCCTGCGGCCGCATGGGGCCCTTAAGTTCCGCAACCAGTCAAATACGCACGACCTATCGTATATTCGCTCTTGGCTATGACTGCTATTCGCTCCTGGCCATGACAGCCCGCCGCCCATCGATGCCGCCCGCCAAAATCAGCGCCAGGGAGCGCGCGGTCGGCGCTTTGCCGTATCGTAGAATGGCATCGCAACCCGCCGGATGTTGCGAAATATGCCCGTCGGGTCCTCCAGATCCGCACCCGCGGTCGTTCCCTTGAGCACATAACCGAGACCGAGAATTCCCCCGGCTACGATGCTTTCGCAGGCCGAAGTCACCACAATTTCTCCAGGCACAGCCGGCCGCGTCAATTTCTGCTGGGGCTCCCATGGCCATCTCAGACGATCGGCATCGGCGCGGAACGATATAAGCGCGATTTCCGGCGGCGGCCTAATTGCCGATCGGGAGAACCTTCCGAGACCCGCTTCACACGGCAACACCGGCAATCGGAACTCATTGGTAAACAGGACAAAGCCAGCCTCGATCCGAAGCATATCCGCAGCGATGAAACCGGAAGGCCGCGCATAAACGGAGAGCGCCTGCCACAGCCGGTCCGCGTGCCGCCGCTCGATAATGATTTCGAAGCCAGCCTCGCCAGTGTAACCGAGGCGGCCGATCCGGCAGGCGACACCGGCGAGAGTCGCAGGACCAAAATTGAAATAGCGGAGTTCCTCGATCGGGCCGGCATCGCCAAGCTGACGCAACACGTCGAGCGAGCCGGGCCCCTGCACCGCAAGGGTGGCGCGTTCCGCAGTCATGTCGGCAACGTCGACGCCGGAGCCGGAATAGGCCAGCAAATCGGCGATGTCTTCGCGGCGTCCGCTCATCACCTCGAACACCATCGCGCCTGTCCGCCAAACCGTCAAATCCGCAATAAACTCGCCGGACGGCGCAACGCGGAGCGCGTAGCAGATGTGCCCCTCGGCCAGCGCTTCCATTGATCGTCCGGTGAACAATTCGATGGCGCCGCGCGCCCCACTGCCCTCAAGCCGCGCGCTTTCGAGAAACGAAAAATCGAATAGGGCACAGTTGCTGCGGCAAGCTTCGGCTTCTGCTGCTGCATTGCCGTAATCGTCGATCCGGTCGAAATTCGAAAGCGCCATAGGAAAAGATTACCCGAGCAGCCGCCAGCCGACGTTTCCGAGTATGAAGGCGCCAATGACGACGAGCACGGCGGACACGATGCCCCGCAAAATGGTGCGCGGGACCACATGCGCGAGCGTGGCGCCGTACCAGGATCCGACTGTCAGAGTTGCAGCCAAGACACCGACCAGCACAAGATCGAGTTGGCCGTAGAGGACATTGCCAAATGTCGCGGCTATCGCGACAGGAAGCTGAACCGCCTGACTCAATCCAACGGCAGTGAGGACTGGAATATTCATCGATATCAGTATCGGCACCAGCACAAGCGGTCCGCCGGTGCCGCTCACTGATGACAGAAATCCGGTGGCTGCTCCGATCGGCAGCAAAACCTTGTTGGATAAATCGACGCCGGAAGCGTGCGTCTCGTCGTTCCTTCGCAGTGAATTCAGTCCCGACACGAACGTCAGGAAACCAAGACCCGCCTCCAGAATTCGCGGATTGGCAATACTGACACTCCATGCGCCGGCAAAGGCCGCCGGCGCGGCGCCGATGCACAGCCAAAGCGCCATACCCCAGTGAATCGATTTGTGGCGCGCAAACACCGCGGTCGCAACAAGTCCCGACAGGATATATGCCGCCATCGCCGCCGGAATGCCGATCTTGATTGGAATGTCGGCGAGGAACACGAGCGCCGGTACCAAAATAACGCCGCCGATACCGATGCATCCGATCATCAAACCGGATGTCAGTCCGAGAAGCGCAATTAAAACAAGCTCGGTTGTCGCCACCCCGTTCTCCCGACCTGCGCCCGAAGTTTTGCCCTCGGGACGATCTTATGTTGCACTGCGCTACAACTCGCGGCTGAGTGCCTATATGCTACGTGCCCGCATATAGTGATAGGAATTTTCCAAAATGGCGTCTATTTTAGAATTTGGATGCATTCTAACGTGTCCGCGGCTGTTCGCGAGTAGATGCAATGTTCATCAGGCAGTTTCGCTATCTCGTCGCCGTAGCTGAGGAACGCCATTTCGGCCGCGCCGCGCAACGCTGCAATGTCACTCAACCGAGTCTGTCCAGCGGAATAAAACAGCTCGAACTCGAGCTTGGCGTGCCGATATTTCTACGTGGACGCGGCCAGCGCTTCCACGGCCTGACGGCCGAAGGCGAGCGCGTCGCGGTTTGGTCGCGTGCGGTACTGGCCTACTGTGACGCGATGCGCAAAGAAGTCGCGATGATGCAGAATGACCTCACCGGTCATCTCCGCATCGGCGCAATGCCGTCCATGTCTCCCGTTCTGCCATTCCTTATCGAGACGGTCCGCGCCAAATATCCCGGCGTCCGCGTGGATGTTCAGTTCATCGGTAACGAAGCGATGAAACTCGGACTGAACAATTTCGCGCTCGACGTTGCGCTTACCTATCTCGACAAGGCGGATCTCGGGCGCAAAAACACACTGCCGATTTATACCGAGCAGTTGAGCTTGCTGGTCCCCGACAGGCCGGCATTCCAAAATCGGAAGACGATCACGTGGAAGGAAGTGGCGCAGCTGCCTCTGGCGATGTTGCGCCCCACGATGCATGAACGCCGCTTCGTCGATCAGGTGTTCAAGAGTATCGGCTGTTCACCCGTCCCGCGGGTCGAATCGGAATCCATTCTGCACTTGATGTTCCAGGCCCAATTCGCCGAACTGTGCACGATCATTCCGTCACATTTCGCTCACGCGCCGGGGCTGCATCGCGGAACGCTCGCATTGCCTATCGTCGAGCCCATTGTGAGCCAGGTTGTTGGGTTGTTTTGGGCGGAAGGCGAAATCGTATTGCCGATGGCCAATGCCTTCGTTTCGATTGTGCGGAAACTCGATAAGTCCGGCGAACTGCGCAAGCGCCTCGAAGGTGATTATCCGGTCGTTTACGACGGTCCGATCGAGAAGCGTAAAAAACTAGCCCGCGTATGATCGCCGGGCTCGTGCCGTCAGCCGGTAATGGATTTCAGGAATTTTAGTGCTGCCGCGGCTGGATCCCGGTCCGCCAACAGCTTCGATGCTTTCAGAATCGAAACGCTCTTTGCTTTTTCCGAACCGATTGCAGCGTTTGAAGTGGCATAAAAAAAGGGTTCTGGATTTTGCATATCGCCAGGTGAAAAGCCGAACTCGGCTAGAGCCGCGTCAGGCCCCGATACGCATTTGAGGTTGAGCGTCTGCGGCAAGCACACGATGCGAATATCGGCAGCGCCCCCTCCCCGGCTCGCAGCCCGCAAGACCGCTGCCGCGCCTTGGAACCACGCCACCAGTTGTGTCAGGCCCCGCTGACACGACTGTGGCGAATGATCTTCCGCGTCGCCGCTGATTAATCCAGGAACGGCGTACGGCAGTTCTTTTGAGAATTTCTCCCGATCGATCCCGCGATGCAGCAGTTCGACCAGAAGCCAGGCCTCGATTTCCGCCGGCGAATGCTCCTCCGGGTCCAGAATATGGGGCACCGGATTGCCGTTATCGCTAAATTGCATTTCGAGACTTGGCAGGCGGATCTCAAGCGCCAGGTTTTTATCGAACGGTTTGGTGAAAAGGGTTGCCGCAGAAGAATGGAATTCAAGTTCCGTGCGCCGCTCCGGCGGGCCTTCCGTCACATAGCTATTCGCGATCCGCGCCAGCCACTGTACGAGATTGATAGTTTCCGTTCTCGCCTTCGCAAGCTCGTCCAAGCCGTCAACAGGCGGCCATTGCACGCCATTGATCGTGAAACCGCCAGCCGAATTAGCCGAATTTATCATACCGAATATCTTTGATAGTTACGCCGCCGGTCAGCAACGTGCGGATTGCACCGTCGACCATGATTGGCGGTCCCGCGACATAGGCAATCGCATTGTAATCGCGGCCAGCCATCGCCTCGGCGGCAACTTGGTGAACCATTCCGCTCGCGAGCTTGAGTGCGGGAAACTCGGCGTGCAACGGAGATCCCGCGATTTGATCGGACAAGGCAATGGTGACATCGAGATTGCCATGCGAGGCCGCCACGTAGTCCGACAATTTTTCGAGATAAAACGTGTCCTCCAGGGTTCGAACGCCGAAGAACACGACACCTTTGTGGGTCCGAAAGTGGTCTGCCTGGGCTGCGCATTCCAGGATCGACATCATGCCGGCAACTCCCGAACCACCGGCGATGCACACGATGTTCCGATCCTCCTCCGGGCGGAAGACCGCGCGGCCAAGGGGCCCAAATACATCGACCGCCAGGTCGGACGACTGGCTGTCGAATAGCCAATCGCTGAAGCGGCCGCCCGGCTTGCGCTTGAGCAGCAGGGCAATCCGGCCGATGTCGGCCTCGAAATTGACCATCGAATAGGCGCGGCCACCGGCAATGCCGGCGGCCTCAAGGACCACGAACTGCCCGGCCTGAAAGGTCATCGGTGCAGACAAATGCAGGTCGAAATGCGCGACGTCCTTCGTCAGCTTGACGATTCCCCGGATCGCGCCGCGACGCAGTGCAGGCCGGGATTTCTCGGAGACCGCAAGTTCGGAAGGCACCCGCAATATGCAGTCGGAACGCGCTCGCGCCTGACACATCAGGATGTCGCCCTTTTCGGGCTTAAGTCGCGCGCCTCCGGGCGCTTCTTTCCACCCGACATCGACGTCACCGGCCATGACGCGGGCCCTGCAGGTCCCGCACGTTCCGGTGGCGCATTCGAAGGGCAGATTGATTCCCTGCCGGAGACCGGCATGCAGGATCAATTCCTGGTCGCCGCAATCGAAGGCTAGTTCGCCGCTCTTGCTCTGAACCGTTATCTGCATCGAGGCTGATGGCCGCCGCTACTTGAAGAAGTCGTCGTCCATGTCGTCCCCGGTCTCCAAATCGTAGGTCAACTCACCTTCGATATTGGCGAGGATTGCGCCATTCTCTTGCTTGGTCTCGTAGGTCTTGAGCGGCTTCTCGGTTTCGCCCTGCATTTCGAGCGATCTGAGATCCCAGGCCCACAGATGTTTCGTGCAGGTGAGAATGCAGCGCGCAACGACGGCTGACTCGGCCAACGGCTCTTCCATATGCGGGCAGATCGGCGGAATGGCGCGAAAACCCTCACCATAATTCACCAGCACAACCGGGACGCCGTCGACATCGAACTGCTTCACCGAATTTTCGGCGACCTCAGCCGCATCGCATATACGCTTCCACGTCATCGCTGGTTTCTTTTGGATTGGGAACAGCGCGAGTTCCGGGCCAATTCACACACTGTCAGATTGGCCAGTGGGACCCCTTGTCAAGCCGCCGATTTTCGATCCGCACCTCACGGCTGAGGAATTTAGCCTTGTTATCCGCGATCTTAAACGTGTCGAGATACTTGCCGACCAAAAACACGCGACTCTCGCCGGCATCGATGTGCGAATTGATGCCGTCCAAAAGATTTTGATAGACGATGACCGAGCTGACGGCTTTCGCCGACTGCGCCGCTTCATCAAGGTCCACGGTATAGACGGACGTATGGCGGGTCAGCGGTGAATGATCGGTATTATGCTTCGGCAACAGTTTCACCATGGTCGCCAGCCCGTTTCGGTCGAGCGCGAGGTAGGTGACGTCCTTGTTTATTTCCGGGCTCCAGGCGCGGATCGCATATTGGAATTCCTCATCGCAATGCGCGAGCCATTCATTCCAGTTCTGCTGATCGAGGAGGATCGTCGATCGATAGATCGCATCACGAACAAGAGCGGGCGCGTCCACTGCTAACACCCCATTTTGCACATCAAAACCGCCCTACCCTGCGCTCGCTGCGCGCACAAGGGACGGCTTAAGGGAAGCCAACTGGCAGGCGAATCATCTCGCCGTCCGAGAGGCCTCCGATTACTCCGCCGCGACCGACACGCGCTCCGCGTAGGGCTTTTCCGGATTGTTCGGCATCCGGTTCATCCAGCGGCCCCACTCCTGGTAGTAGTGCCGCATGCCATTTTCATCATGGATCGTCTGGTTTTCGTGGCGGCCATGAAGAATGCGGCGCGGCTCGGTGCCGGTCGACATTGTGGTGCCCTGGCCCTGCACGCCGATAAGGTCTTCGTGCAGATTGCGGCCGAACGGACCCCAGATCGAGTTGTGGTGATTAACGCGGGTCTGACGTTCTTCCGGCGTATCGCGCTTGAGACCCAGGCCGCGGAATTCGATCATGACCTTGTCCGGCCCAAGCGGAGTGACCACGTCGCAACGCAACGCGGAGCCTCGCAGGTTAAAGTTCATGCCGGGGAACATGTCGATCATGTACCACTGGTTCGGCGGCAGATGCGGGAATGACAGCGCGCCGCGGCTATCGAAGCCTTCATACTTCTCGTAATTGACCTCGAACGTGCCGACGACGATGTGGCCGTGATCGAACGCTTCGTTCTTGCGCGCGAAGTAAGCGTCATTAAAGCCTGTCACGCGATTATGGTAGTGCATGAAGTCGTGATAAAATTCGCAATTGGTGTCGTGCCAGAGCTTGTAGTTCGCGTTCACGATTGCCTTGTGATAATGGAATACTTCCAGCGGCTCGGCTTCCAAAGTTTTTCGCAAGCAGGTAAATGCAGGCCCAGCCCAATCCTCGAGCGACACCTTTGGATTGTCGTCGAGATTGACCCAGACGAATCCGCCAAATTTCACTTCGCAACGCAGGCGTCGAAGGCCGACGTCTTCCTTGCAGAGACGTTCCTGATAGCCTTCCTTTTCGCGGCTGATGTAAACGCAGTTGCCGCGCATGTCATATTGCCAGGCGTGGAACATGCAGGTCATGCGCTTCGGATTGCCCGAAGGTTGACCCTCGAGAAAGCTTCCTGACGGACGGCGCTCAATGATCATCCCGCGATGCGGGCAGACATTGAGAAAAGCGCGAACCTCATTGTCCGGGCCGCGGCACACGATGACCGGCTCGCGCGCGATCGTGGTGGTGCGGAAATCATAGGCATTCGGCAGTTCCAATTCGTGGCAAACGGGAATCCAGGTTTTCTTGAAGATCTTCGCCTGCTCCTCTTCGAAGATCTCTTGATCGGAATAGATGCGGCTATCGATCCATTCCGACGACTTAAGATTCGGCTCTGCCAGCCATTGACGATGATTCTTCGCTGCCACGACCTTTGCTCCTGCATAGAATTGCGAAGGAACGAGTTTCTGCAACCCAAACTCTGAATATTTCGCCTATATAAGGCAAAAAGGGCCGTTAAGCCAGAATTGTCCGCCGCTGAAGATCGAAGCTTCTTATCTACAAATAGATTTAGCGATGGTTGGACACAGCCGGCCGCCGGCTGCTTCCGGGCACTGGAAATAACTGCATATCGGCAACGAATATCGAGTTTTCAGGCCCCAAGGCGGACCCGTGCGTAATAGCGTGGCTCTATTTCCCCATTAACAAGAACGATTTTCTCCGTAATGTTCGATGCTGGCATGTTGTACTCTGATCAAAGTTGCCGAGGACAACATCGAAACGGGCTCGGACAGCCCAGGGCAGCACTGACGCCTTGAGCGGGACCGACCCCTTAAATCGCCATAAGCCAGGAGATATGGTGCCGGCGCAAAGCACAATCGAACGTACCTTCGCATGAGACACGCGCTTTCGCCCGGCGCTGGACAAAAACTTATCGGAAATATCACGCAAAACCAAAACGATCCAAGAGACCGAAGAGTCTCGAGAAAAACGAACACATTTCAGGGAGGTTGCAATGTACCAGAGTTCAAACGGCTCTACGCCTCAGACTTCCTTCGGCATCGCGCGCCTTGCGAATCCATCGAGAGCCGCGGGTCTTCTGTTGGCCGCCTTCGCCTATGCCGCCGCAAGCCTTATGACCGCGGCGCCGGCTCGCGCTGAAGCCACGAAAGATTACGGCAAGCCGGGCGATCCGATCGATCTCGTGATTGGCTATCAGCCATACTACACCGAGTCTTGGTCAGGCATGATCATGCGTGACAAGAAATTCTACGAAAAATATTTGCCGAAGGGATCAACCGTCAGCTTTCAGATTGGCCTGCAAGGCGCGATCATCGTAAATGGGATGCTCGCGGGTAAGGTCGATATCGGCTATGTCGGCGACATGCCGGGCATCGTGTCCACGAGCCATGCAGACGTGCGTGACGTCCGGATCGTATCCGTGCTCGGTCTTGGCTATGACCAGTGCAATATTTTCCTGGTGCGAAATGATGCTCCGGAATTCAGTTCGCCCGTAGAAGCCATCAAATGGCTTCAGGACAAGACGGTCGCGGTTCCAAAGGGAAGTTGCACCGACAGATTCGCTCAGGCGGTATTCAAGCGCTTCAATATCACGCCGTCCGAATACCTGAACCAGAGCATCGAAGTGATCACCAGCGGGTTCCGCGCGAACAAGCTCGACGCCGCGGTGATCTGGGAACCGACCGCGTCGCGTCTTGTCGAAGACAAGCTCGCCCGCAAGGTCGCCACGGGCGCTTCCGTTGATGAACTCGACGGCGGCTTCATGGTCATGCCACAAGCGCTGATCGCGCAGCGGCCCGATGTTGTGAAGGCCTGGATGGAAGCGGAACTCGATGCGGAGCTTTTCTTCGGCGATTCCAACAATGCGATGGATATCGCAAAAATGGCGGAAGGCCAGACGACCGGTTTCCCGGAGAAAGCGCTTTGGGCCGCGGCCTTTGGTACGACGGCCAAGTCCAGCGGCGGGACCGACACGCGCATTACTCTTGCATACGGATTTACGCCGCAAGCGATGGACCTCATTCAGAAAGCGTCGCAATTTCTCGTCGAAATAAAAAGCATCAATGCGGGAATCCGTCCAGATGCGGTTGCCTCGCAATGGACCGCTGATATCCTGAAAGAACGCGGCCTGACAGCGCCCGTGGGACAGGTCAAAGCTCTTCCGGCTTCGGCATATACGGGCCCATGAAAACCAGAGCAGCACGCACACTGCCACGGTCCGACGCCGCCTTTATAGGTCTACATCTCTATGTATGCCGCTCCGCGCTTTCAAAAGCGGGGAGCGCATGAGCCAAAGTTTCGACATGACTGAGACAGGCCCAGTTCGTCTTTTGGGCGACAAGGCATCGGGGCTCACGACAGGTGACTCGACGCGTCGGACCACATCACTGGTACTTGCGCTGCATCGCGCTTCACTGTGGCTGAAAAGCCCCCGGCCCTACCTGATGCTGATCGGCTTCGCGGGCTTCATCGGTTTCTGGTACCTCTCGGTCGAGGTTTGGAAACTGCCGCGCTTTGCTGAAATGCCTGGCCCGACGCAGGTCATACGCGAGTGGTTTAGTCGAGATCCGACGTACGGATTGTCGATTTTCACGCCGGAATACTATCTCCACATTTGGGTCAGCACCCGGCGTATTGCGATCGCGTTTTTTCTGGCGACGGCCATCGGTGTTCCGCTCGGGTTGTTTCTTGGATGGTCGGAACGGTTCAAACAGTACGTCTTCCCGGTTTTTGAATTACTCCGCCCGATTCCGCCGCTTGCCTGGGTGCCGCTCGCAATCGTGATGTTCAGGGGGTCGGAGACGCCGGTTATCTTCCTGACCTTTTTGGCGTCATTCTACGCTACCGCGCTCAACACCATGCTCGGCGTCGAATTGATCGACGTATCCTACATCCGCGCCGCGAGCTGCCTTGGCGCTAGCCGTTGGCAGGTATTTCGCCATGTCATTGTTCCCGGTTCGATGCCATTCATATTCACGGGGCTGCAAATTTCCGTTGGCGTCGCCTGGTTTTCGCTCGTGGCTGGCGAAATGGTTTCCGGACAATACGGTCTCGGCTACCTGATCAACACCTCCTACACGATGGTTCGCTATCCGACGATCATCATCGGCATGATTACGTTGGGAATTGTCGGATATATCACCAGTGGCGCTGTTCGACTTGTCGGCGATAATTTGATGCAATGGCGGACGCGGGAGCTGGCGCTGGGGGGCGAGAGGTGAGCGTTCAATCGGTGCCGATCCGAGCCTTATCTCCCGTTCCGGCGCAAGCCGCTCGCAAAGGCGGCGTTCGCATCGGCGATGTCGTCAAAATTTACGGCACCGACGATGCCGGCGTTCTCGCGGTCGATCACTGCACGTTCGACGTACCGCCTGGCGA
The DNA here is from genome assembly GCA_963723335.1 of uncultured Alphaproteobacteria bacterium. Taxonomy (GTDB): domain Bacteria; phylum Pseudomonadota; class Alphaproteobacteria; order Rhizobiales; family Xanthobacteraceae; genus BOG-931. Next base: position 56,089 of record CAVRQJ010000003.1, read on the forward strand.
AATCACCGTCGTCGTAGGTCCCTCCGGATGCGGCAAGACGACGCTGCTCAACGCCATTGCCGGCTTCCACAGCATCTCATCCGGCAGCATCTTTCTTGACGACGAAATGCTGTGCGGCCCGGGCAAGCTTAAGGCACAGCCGGGCCCCGACAGAATTGTCGTATTTCAGAATGGCGCGCTGTTCCCTTGGAAGACCAATATCGAAAACGTCACATTTGGACCTGTGATGCAGGGCCGCCTGTCGCGAGCGGAAGCCAACGAAAAGGCACGCGACATGATGGCCGACGCGGGATTGCGCGATATCGAGCACAACTATCCCGGCGAAACCTCCTCCGGCGTGCGGCGGCGCGTCGAAATTGTTCGCGCGCTCATGAACGATCCGAAGATTCTTCTGCTTGACGAACCCTATCGGGCTCTCGATTCGCTGACAAAGTCAGTAATGCACGAGGCGCTGCTCGAAATCTTCTATAAGAACCGCGTGACGATCTTCTTTATAACGCACGACCTCGAAGAGGCGATCTTTCTCGGTCATCGCGTAGTCATCATGACGACCCGGCCGTGCCGGCCGAAGAAAATCCTCGATATCGACATCCCGCACCCGCGGGACTACAGCGTGCTGACCACGAAAAGATTCCGCGAATTCATGGAAGAAACCGCTGCCGCGGTTCACGAAGAAGCGGCCAAGGCGTTCGCTGCCGGCGAGAAGGAGCGCTGATCATGGCACTTGCCAGAGCGATGACCTTAAAGGCCGCGGCATTCATCACTGGCGAGGAGTTCTGGCGCGGCATCGTTTCCATTTTAGCATTTCTGATCTTTTGGGAAGCCGGGTCGCGTTCGCACGCTTGGTTCGGATTCGCGTTTCCTTGGATTTCCCAAATTCCGCCGCCCACCGCCGTCTTGCAAGAGATGGTCGGGCTGGTTCAAACACCAAGCTTCTGGAACAGCGCCTTTTTGAGCACGTTACGGGTTTTCGAAGGTTTTTTTGCTGCGATGCTGATCGGCATTCCGCTCGGCCTGGCGATGGCCGTGAGCCGGACATTCTACGGCATCACCTTTCCGGTTTTCGAAGTGTTGCGGCCGATACCGCCGCTGGCCTGGGTGCCGGCGTCAATCATTTTCTGGCCGACCCAGGAGCTTTCAATCGCCTTCGTGACATTCCTGGGCGCGTTCTTCACCATCGTCATCAACGTCGTCGGCGGCGCCCAAGCGATCGATGTTCGCTACTTCCAGGCGGCCCGCTCGATGGGATCGTCCACCTGGGACATCTTTCGGCGAATCATCTTGCCGGCCACCGTGCCGTCGATCGTAGTCGGCGCAACGGTCGGCGTCGGAATAACCTGGGCGGTGGTCGTTGCCGCGGAAATGATTTCCGGAGGCGGCAGCGCTGGGTCGATGGGCGGTGCCGCCGGCGGCGGATTGGGCTTCTTCATCTGGAATTCCTATGTCGGCGGTTCGTACACGCAGATCGTAGCTGGCATGATCAGTATCGGCATCGCCGGTTACATCTCGAGTGCCGTGTTGCGCAAAATTGGGCAATTAATGACACCCTGGCTCTCGGAAAACTGATTGTCCTCCATTATGAACGTTCAACAGATGGCAAAAGTCTCATCCACTGTTTCTAGCGATCACGAAACGCTCGGGAGCCAATTGGAAGTCCGTAATGTGAGCAAGTCCTACGGCGCCGCCGGTTTTGCCAAACAGGTCGTCGACAACTGCAGCTTCACCGTGGAGCGCGGTAAGCTGACTGTGATGATTGGCCCCTCCGGCTGCGGCAAAAGTACATTGATCCGGCTGCTCGCCGGCTTCGAGCGTCCCGACGATGGCAGCATCGCCCTCGACCAAAAGCCCATCACGGGGCCCGGTTTCGACCGTATGGTGGTATTCCAGGAGAGCGCCCTTTTCCCGTGGATGTCGACCTACGACAACGTCATGTTTGGTCCGCGCGCACGCGGCGAAGATACGCCGGAAATGCGCGAATTTGCCGAAGTCCTGCTGAAGAAGGTCGGCCTGGACAGCTTTCGCAAAAAATATCCTTCGCAGCTGTCCGGCGGCATGCAGCGGCGTGCCGAGCTGGCGCGCTCTCTCATTAACAGACCGAACGTCATGATCCTGGATGAGCCGTTTCGCGGGCTCGACGCAATGACGAAGCAGTTGATGCAGGAATACTACGCCAACCTCTACGAGGAGTTCCGGCGCACCACATTCTTTGTTACAACCGACATCGATGAAGCAATCTATCTTGCCGATCGTCTCCTGATCATGACGAATATTCCAACGCAGGTTCGTGCCGTCATCGACGTCGATCTGCCGCGGCCGCGCCGGCTCGAAGATATCACTGAGAATGACAAAGCCAATGCAATCAAGATGAAAGCGCTCGGTCTCCTGCATGAAGAAGCGATGAAGTCGTTTGCGCGTGGCAGCAAGGCCGCCGCAGACTTCGTCGACGCTTATTCAAAACGTATGATCAAGGAGTAGCCGCACGGGGGCGTAGCGCCACAGCGGCGCGTATCGGCCTCCCGCCGGCCCAGATATGACAGCAAAAATCATCGACGGTGTTGCAGTCGCCCGGAAGATTCGCGACGAATGCCAGGAGCGCGTGAAGCAGATCGTAGCCCAAAGCGGAACCCCGCCCGGCCTTGCCGTCATCATTGTCGGCTCCGATCCCGCCTCGCAAATCTATGTGAGAAACAAGATTCGCGCTTGCGCCAATGTCGGCATCAAATCGTTCCGCTTCGATTATCCGGTCGATGTAAACCCGGAGACTGTGATCGATCAAATCTCGCGGCTCAACGACGATCCGGCCGTTCACGGAATATTGGTTCAGCTGCCGCTGCCGCCGTCCTTCGATATCAGCCGCATCCTGCACAGCATATCGGCCGACAAAGATGTGGACGGCTTCCATCTCTATAACGTCGGCGGGCTCGTGGCCGGCGGCACGGTGTTTCCGCCCTGCACGCCCTATGGCGTATTAAAACTGCTTGAACACGAGCAGATTCCACTCGAAGGCAAGAATGTTGTCGTGGTTGGCGCCAGTAATATCGTCGGCAAACCGATGGCCTTGATGCTGATGCAGCATGAAGCCACCGTTTGCATCTGCCACGCAAAGACCAAGGATTTAGCGCAGTTTACGATCCTCGCCGATATTCTGGTCGTTGCCGCCGGACATCCCAATCTCATTCTCCCACAAATGGTCCGGACCGGCGCGGTCGTGATCGACGTCGGCATCAATCGTCTAAAGGACGGCACGCTGGTCGGCGATGTCGATTTCGCGGGCGTGGCGGAAAAAGCATCCTACATCACGCCGGTACCTGGCGGTGTAGGCCCCATGACCGTATCGATGCTGCTGGTCAATACGATTGCATCCTGCGAGCGATGGCAGCATCAGACATACACTCCCGACTGGCAAAAATTTTCGCCCCCGCAGTTGCAGGCCGCAAAACAATAAACCGGCGCCCGCAAGTACTGCCGTCCGAAATCTCAAACCCTGCCGCTCGGCGGGGTTTTTCGTGCTCCATTTTCTAGCTATGCTTCAATAGAAGGGCCAATAGTTTCGAAATTGGCCGGCATCGCGACCATCCGTCCAGGAGACGGATTGGTCCTCATCCTGACGGAGCGCGTAAAACATGACGGAAAAATTTGGACGGCTGGCGCTGCATATGTGGACGATCGACACCACGCCGCTTGCGACCGCGCTCGACGCCGCGCGCGTCGCGGGCTACGACGCAGTCGAGCTACGCCGCACCGATTTCAAGCGTTGTTTCGATGCCGGCATGACCAACGCGCAGGTACTCGATCTCATCCGCAAGAGCAACATCCCTGTCGGCGTGCTCGGTGTCGAATATGGTTGGCTGTTCGCCACTGGCGATGAAAGCAAGCGGTTGTTCAAGGGATTCCGGGAGTCTTGCGAGAACGCGGTCGCGCTCGGCTGCAACATGCTCATGAGCGCGCCCGGGCCCGTCAGCGGCCCAATCAGCGGCGCGATCAAATATCTGCGCGAAGGCGGCGACATCGCCACCGAATACGGCCTGCGTCTCGCCATCGAATTTAATTCACAGCATGAAGTGCTCAATAGCCTCGCCGTGCTTACCCAGTTGATTACCGGCGCAGACAAGCCAAATTGCGGCTACCTGATCGACGCATATCATTTTACGCGCAGCGGCGCAGGCGGCCGGGGCTTTGAAACCGTGCCGGCGGATCAAATCTTCTGTTTCCAATACAGCGACCTTTCGCCAAATCCGGTCACCGGCGTGAAACGGCCGACCGACCGCCTGCCGCCAGGCAAAGGCGTCGTCAAATGGCGCGAGATCCTCACGCTGCTGGCAGAAAAGAAATATACCGGCTATCTGAGCTACGAAGCTCCTAACCCCGATCAATGGGTGCGCTCGCCGTATGATGTTGCACGCGAGGGCGTGGAGCTCACGCGTGCGCTGCTCAAAGACTCCGTTCCCAGTTATGTGATGTGAGACAAACAATGACGCAGTCAGCCTCAGCGACGACCGATCCACTTTTCGCAGGTCTAAATGACCGCTCGATCACCGCCATCCCGGCGACCGTCGAGAAGCAACGCTACATGAGCAGCGTTGCGCCAAAGGCCGCCAATCCGGGTCAATGGATCGAGCAGCCCCGGCTGCCCATCCCAACCGGCGAACATGCCGTAATCGAATGCCAAGGCAAGATTCACGTCATTGCCGGCTATGCGCGCCACCGGGTCGACGGCAACTTTCATCAGGTGTTCGATTCCAGTACAGGGACCTGGTCACTGAAGGCCGCGTTTCCACTGCCGTGTAATCACGTTGCCGGCGTGTCGATTGGCTCAAAACTCTACACCTTTGGCGGCTTCATCGAGCAAAACCGGTGCCCTCACTCCAAGTGCTTCGTTTATGACACGGCGACCGACCAGTGGGCTCCAATAGCCGGATTATCCCGCCCCCGCGGGGCGATCTCGGCCATCGTTCTCGACGGAAAAATCCATTTGCTCGGCGGACGCGACGTGCGCTCGGTGGAGTGGCATGAGATCTACGATCCCGCGACCGATAAATATGTAATCCTCGGCGGCATGCGTGGCTCGACCGGCACTCAGCCGTTCGTCGGACAGCGCGACCACATGGGCGTCGCCGTCTTCGATGGCAAAATCCACGCCATCGCCGGCCGCATGGACTCCTACGACTTCAACACGTCGCTCAACGCAGTCTACGATCCGAAGACCGACGGCTGGACCTTCCGCGCTCCTTTGCCGACGGCGCGCAGCGGGCCTTCATGTGTCTATATCAACGGCAAGATCGTGGTGTTCGGTGGTGAGGCCACCGGAAAAGTGTTCGGCACCAATGAGGCCTACGATCCGAACACTGACACCTGGGAAGCGCTCGCCCCGATGGCAATCCCGCGCCATGGGTTGCATGGCGCCACCGTCGCGGTGATCGGCAATATGGTGCATGTACCCGGCGGCGGTCCCGTACCCGGCGGCAGCATCCAGGGCGCCTATCACGACGCCTTCACCTTCGGCTGACACTTTCTTGGTCGGCTGTCGCGAATAGCCTCCGGACTGCGCACATTCCTGGTGACGGGGCATATCGGTTTTTTCCCCAGCACTTCCATCGTTACTAGGGCCAAAACAGCGCCAAAAGGGGGAGAATGGTCCTCTCAATATTTTGGCTAATTTAGAAGGTTTGTTCCGTGGGCCCCTTTTTCTAAAGCATTAGATTTTTAATGCATTTGCGAGCCGGCCTCACGATTGAATATGGGCCTTATATGTTCCAATTCACTCGTCTGGTCCCGGGCTGACGGGACGTAAAACACAGTCCGCATCCCATGCCGAGCATTGTCGTTGTTGCCGGATTCCTGATCGGCCTCGCCTTCGGTGTCGTCTGTCTGCTCAGCGGCTTTTGCCTGACGAGCGGCCTGCGCAACTGGTGGACGAAAGGCGACGGCCGCATGGTTCGCAGCTTTGCCCTTGCCATTGCCGTGGCCATAGCCAGCACGCAGGTGCTGGCGGCGGCTGGCATTGTCGACCTCGGCAGTTCGATTTACCTGCAACCCTCGCTCTCCGCCCCGCTCGTCCTGTTCGGTGGCCTGTTGTTCGGTTACGGCATGGTGGCGGCGAACGCCTGCGCGTCCCGCGCCCTGGTGCTGTTGGGACGCGGCAATCTGCGTTCCCTCGTCGTGGTCATCACGATTGCCGTGACGGCGCAAATTACTCTGACGGGATTGCTGGCGCCGATGCGGATCGCTTTCCTGCATTGGTCACAAACGACATTGAATGTGGTTTCGATACCGGCTTTGGTGGCGTCGTCCGGCGTTCATGAGCTATTGGCGCGGCTCGTCGCGGTCGCGGCAGTCAGCGGACTGTTGCTGGTCTTTGCGCTCGCGCATGCGCCATTTCGCCGTTCTCCGGGGCAGATAGCCGCTGGGGTGGCGATGGGATTTCTGATCCCGGCCGGCTGGTTCGCCACGGGATATCTGGGAGCCGATGCTTTTGAACCGGCGCCCGTGACGTCGCTCACATTCATCGCGCCGATGGCCGATACGCTGCAATATGTGATGTTGTCGACCGGCTCGACGCTGAACTTCAACATCATGCTCATGGCCGGCGTACTTTTCGGCAGCCTCGTCACCGCGCTGACGACCGGGACCTTTCAGTGGGAAGGCTATAGCTCTTATCAGCATATGCTTCGCTCGATCGGCGGCGCGGCGCTGATGGGCTGCGGCGGAGCAATGGCGTATGGCTGCTCGATCGGCCAGGGGCTGACCGGTCTTTCGACGCTATCGGTCCAGTCGTTCGTGGCAGTCACCGGCATACTGATCGGCGCCGCTGCCGCATTGCGCAGCCCCGTCCGCATCGCAACGATGGCTACGGCGTAAAATAGGACCGATGTCGTTCGCGGCTAAGGCCCGGGCTTGTCGGGCTTGAACTGCGATCGTTCCATCTCCAGGAAAATCCGATACGCATTGCCGCGATTGTTGGCATCGAATGCCGGCATGTCTTTGTATTTCGACCAGTCAGTCCCGTTGTAGGCAGCGTCGAAATCGGTCCAGTCCGCGACCGCCTTCGCCATCGCATTGCGCACATAAGTAATGTAGTCGCGCGTAAAGGCGATCGCCGCCGCCGCGTTTGTCGACGGTTGGCCGTGGCCGGGAATGATGAATTTGGGCGCCAGTTTCTCGACCTCGCCAAGGCTGCGCAGCCAATTCGCGGTATCGACGTCCTCGGCATTCATGAATGGAATCCGGCCGCTTTGTACGACGTCGCCGGCGAACAGCACACCGTCGGGCTGCACCAGCATCATGGAGTCGCTGGCCGAATGTGCGGGTCCTGCATAGATCAGCTCGAAGCTCTTGCCGCCAAGATAGAGTGTCGCCTGCTGCTTGAAGGTGATATCGGGCGGCACGACGCGCGTGTTCGCATCGACCCAGGGCGCCAGCGCATCGCGGCGCTGATCGAGCCTCTGATTGGCGCGCTCGCCGGACGTCTCTTCGTCCTCGCGGTATTCCGTCGCGCGGTCCTGCGCGACGATGATGGTTGGCGTGTGATCCTTGAACGCCTGCAAACCGTAGATGTGATCTGCGTGATAATGGCTGACGACATTATAGCGCACCGGCAGGTCCGAGAACTTGCGGATGGCCTGGAGGAGAGCCCAGCCGAGGCTCGGCGTGCCGAGCGCGTCGAACACAACGACGCCGTCCTTGGTGACGACGAAGCCGGCATTGGAGGTATTGCCCTCATTGTCGTGGACGGGAATGCCAGGGCTTCCCAGCGTGTAATAAATCGGCTCGCCGGAGACCTGCTCGACAACCAGCGGACGGTCGAGCGGCGCGTAGGGCTGCGCATCCTCCGCCCACGCCACGGCGGCCAATCGCGCAACGCAAAGCATTGCGGCGAGCGCGGCAGGCACGATTGGGACGGCAGGCCTCAGGCGAGGTCTCCGCAATAGATGTCCTTGAGCAGTTTGAGGATCCGCGCCGCGCGCGGGTCGGAAACACGATAATAGAGCATCTGCGACTCGCGGCGGAATGCAACCAGGCCATCCTCGCGCAGCAACGCGAGATGCTGCGACAGCGCGGATTGACTCAAACCCACCGCGCCGACGAGGTCGCCGACTTTCATTTCACCCTTCGCCGCCAAGAAGCAGAGGATCAGCAACCGGTGTTCGTTGCCGAGAAGCTTCAACATGCGCGCCGCGGCCGCAGCCTGTTCGGCAAGGATGTCCATTTCCGACCGGCCGCGCGCGCGGCCGGCCGTTTTCGCCGCTCGCCGCCGTCCTGCCGGCCGGGTGGTCGCGTCCATGTGCTGCTCGGCCATCGGGTCGCTATCGCGCGCGGTTATCCAGACGCGCTATTATTTAGAATTGACTAATTTAGCACTCGTTGATAGAGGCCAGTCTAAGCCAAATGCCGAGAGGCAGCAATAACAAGTGGCGACTTGGCTGACGCGCAATCGTGTCCGGCGGGACGGTGTGTCAGGGAGGAATGAATGCCCAGAGTTCCGGGCCAATATAGCTGGCGAAGTTCACGGCGCTCCTTCCTGCGTATCGGCAGCGGAATGGCCGTCGGAGCGGCACTCGCACAAGCGGGTCGTGCCGCGAACGCGGATGGTGCTTCACCGCCGGCGGAACCGGACTGGTCGCAGTCGATCGGCGCCGGCGTCGTCGATCGGCCTTACGGAAAGCCTTCCGAGTTCGAGAAGGACGTTATTCGCCGCGACGTTCCCTGGCTCACCGCCACGCCGGAATCCTCGGTAAGCTTCTCTCCTCTGCAATCGCTGAACGGAATTATCACCCCGAACGGCCTGTTCTTCGAGCGCTATCACGCCGGCCGGGCCGACGTGGACCCGCACCAGCATCGGCTTCTGATTCACGGGCTGGTCGAACGCCCGCTTGTGCTTTCGATGGACGACATCATGCGATTCCCGTCGGTGTCGCGGATCCACTTCATCGAATGTCCGGCCAATGGCGGCATGGAATGGCGCGAGGCGCAGCTCAATTCGCTGCAGTTCACGCACGGCATGGTGAGCTGCGCCGAATGGAGCGGCGTAAAACTCTCGACCTTGCTCGACGAAGTCGGGCTCAAAAAAGAAGCCAAATGGATCATGGCGGAGGGCGCAGATGCCGCGCGCATGAACCGCAGCCTGCCGCTCGATAAGTGTCTCGACGATTGTCTTGTCGTTTACGGGCAGAACGGCGAAGCGCTGCGCCCCGAACAGGGCTATCCGTTACGGCTTCTTGTTCCCGGCTGGGAAGGCAATGTCAGCGTGAAGTGGCTGCGCCGCCTCAAGGTCGGCGATCAGCCGTGGTATTCCCGCGAGGAGACTTCGAAATACACCGACTTGATGCCGGACGGAAAATCGCGCGGTTTCACCTGGGTCAACGAGGCCAAGTCGGTCATCACCTTCCCTTGCCCGGAAAGACCCGCGTCCACGCCCGGCCTTTACGAGATCCGCGGCCTCGCCTGGACCGGACAGGGCAAGATCAAGGCGGTCGATGTTTCGTTCGACGGCGGCGTGAATTGGCGCAGCGCGCAGTTGCACGAACCGATCCTGTCGAAAGCGCTCACGCGCTTTACCATCCCCTGGCAATGGGACGGCCGGCCGGCATTGCTGGAATCGCGCGCCATCGACGAGGCCGGCTACGTGCAGCCGACCATCGCGCAATTGCGCAAATTGCGCGGCTCGAATTCCATCTATCACAACAACTCGATCCAGACCTGGCAGGTAAAGCAGGACGGGAGCGTGTTCGATGTCCAGCTCGGCTGATCGCCTGCTGCGCGCCATCCTGCCGCTTGCGAGCGCGCTCGTGCTGTGGAGCAGTGGCGCGGACGCCGGCAGTCCCGGGCATTTCGGCTACGGCAAACCGGCGACACCGGACGAAATCACCGGCTGGAATATCGACGTGCGCGGCGGCGACGGCGTGGGCCTGCCGGACGGCAAAGGCACCGTCGACCACGGCGCCGACGTCTTCGGCGAGCAGTGCGCCGCCTGTCACGGCACATTCGGCGAAGGCGAGGGCCGCTATCCGAAACTCATGGGCGGCGACGGCACACTTACCAGCGAGCGGCCGGAGCCGAGCGTCGGCAGTTATTGGCCGTTCGCGCCGACCTTGTTCGATTACATCAACCGCGCCATGCCGCTATCGGCGCCGCATACAATGTCCGCCGACGACACCTATGCCGTCGTGGCCTATATCCTCAACTTCAACAATATCGTGCCGGCTACCTTCGTCGCCGACAAAAACAGTCTGCCCAAGGTGAAAATGCCCAATCACGACAACTTCACCTGGCAGGACCCGCGTCCCGACACCGCATCGAAGGCCTGCATGAAAGATTGTGCGGACCCGAAGAGTGTGAAAATCATCTCGTCGGCGGAGGGCAAAGATCTCACGCCGCGGACCACTGGGCCGCTTGATACTATGAAGGGGAAGTAACGCCGTGCCGAAATCCTTCCGGGAGGGTGCGATGCGAGGCGGATACAGGCTGACGCGAACGGCGGCGATCGTCGCCGGTTTCGGGCTCTGCGCCATGCCTTTTGCTGCGGCGGTTTCCGCGCCCGCTTCAGCCCAGCCGGCCGCCGCGCCACCCCCGCCCGGCCAGATCCTCGCCTTCGACCGCGGCAAGGGCAATTGCCTGACCTGCCATGTCATCAAAGGCGGCGACGCGGCGGGCAATGTCGGCCCGGAACTCTCCGGCATGAAACAGCGATATCCGGACCGCAAGGAACTCGCCGCGATCATCTTCGATGAGACCAAGCGCAATCCGCAGACCGTCATGCCGCCGTTCGGGCGGAATCTGATCCTGACAGGCCAGGAAATCGAGGCAGTCGTCGACTTTCTCTATACGCGCTGAGGCAGGAATGGAGACCGCAATGACCACAACGAATAGCCGTCCCGACCGTACGCGAAGGCTGGTCGTCAAAGCCATCGTTGCCGGCGTAAGTCTCGGCGCGGCGGCATGGCTGAAGATCGCGCGCGCCACCGACGCAGCGCAATGGCCGAAGGACGCCTTCGCCCAGAAGAATGAAGCCGATGCGGTCAAGGCGCTTTATGGCAAAGTTGCCGAGGCTTCGGACAAGGTCAATCTCGACGCGCCGGAAATCGCCGAGAACGGTGCCGTGGTTCCGATCTCGGTCTCGAGCGCGCTGCCCGACGTGACCTCGATCGCCATTCTCGTTCTAGAAAACCCCTTCCCGCTGGCCGCGAGCTACAAAATTCCGGCCGGCACATCGGCCATGGTGTCGAACCGGCTGAAGATGGCCAAGACCAGCAAGGTCGTCGCGCTCGTCGAATCGGGCGGCAGAATCTACAGCGCCAGCAAGGACGTGAAAGTCACCGTCGGCGGCTGCGGCGGCTGACGAGAAGAGGACGAAAGACAATGGCATCAACCATTCGATTACGCGCCATCGCGAGCGGCGACACCACGGACGTCCAGGCGCTGGTCCAGCATCCGATGGATTCCGGCTTCGTCAAGGACGCGCAAGGCAATCTCATTCCGCCGCATCACATCGAGGTCGTGCAATTCGAGCACGCCGGCAAGACGGTGTTCACCGCGCTGTGGGGCCCGGCCGTCGCCAAGGACCCCTACATCAAATTCAGCTTCAAGGGCGCGCAGAAAGGCGACGACCTCACCGTGAGCTGGGTCGACAACGAAGGCATGAGCGATTCGCTGACCGGCAAGATCCAATAGGACGCATGGCCGGGTACGCTACGGGGATAACGATGCGCGCATTGTTCGTCACGATCGCCTTCTCGCTGTTCGCGGCGACGCTTCCCGCCGTGGCAAGCGACACGCCCAATCCGCAAGCCGACTTCAAGGCGTTCCGCGACTACTTCACCAAGCGCTTCCCGAATGTTCCGCTGAACGATTTCGTCAACGGCCCCTACTCGATGGACGCCGATCTGCGCAAGCAATGGACAGCGATCGAGGAATTTCCGCCCTACGAATTCGCCGTCGACAAGGGCAAGGAAATGTTCGTGATGCCGTTCAAGAACGGCAAGACCTACGGCGACTGCTTCCCGAACAAGGGAATCGCCGTTCGCCAGAACTACCCCTATTTCGACGAAAAGACCGGCGAGGTCGTAACGCTTGAATTGGCACTTAATCGTTGCCGGGAGGCAAACGGCGAGCAGCCTTTCTCCTACGTGAAGGACGACATGGCGGCGCTCACCGCCTACATGGCGTTCACCTCGCGCGGCAAGCCGTTCGACATCAAGATACCGAATGATCCGCGCGCGCTTGCCGCTTACGCCAATGGCGAGAAGTACTTCTACGCACGCCGCGGCCAGCTCAACTTCTCCTGCGCAAGCTGTCACGTGCAAAGCCCCGGCGAGCACATTCGCACCGAGGTTCTGGCGCCCGCGCTCGGCATTCTCGCTGCCATGCCGATCTACCGTTCGGAATGGGGTAGCATGGGCACGATCAGCCGGCGTTTCGTCACCTGCAACAGTCAGGTGCGCGGCGTGCCGCTCGAGCCGCAGGACGAGGACTATCGCGATGTCGAATACTACCTCTCCTACCTGAGCAACGGTCTGCCGATATCCGGACCCGGTGCGCGGCCATAACCGGGAAACGACGATGCGCATTTTTGCTTTCGCATTTTTTCTGCTTTGCCTCGCCGGCACGGGCGCGGCAGTGGCCGCGAGCACCGAAGCCGACTTCAAGGCGGCGCTTGCCGCGGCGCAGGCCGCCGAGCAGGACGCCGGCAAACTCAAGAACCAATGGTCGACCACGGAGCAGGCTTTGGCAGCGGCAAAGAAGGCCGCAGCCGACGGCAATTTTGATGACGCCGTGAGCGCCGCCGGAAATGCCGAAGCGCTGGCCAAAGCCTCGATCGCCCAGGCCAAAGAGCAGCAGGACGCCTGGAAGGCCGCGGTCATCCATTAATCGTCAATCGAGAGCGTACATTTCCGATGGCGGATCGCCGGAGCTTTCTACGTTACCTGGCCGCCGCGGCGGCAATGGGCGTCGCTCCGCAGGTCGCGACAGCGGCCGATGACGACATCTATGACGTCGGCCGCTTCGGAAACGTCCGCATCCTGCATCAGACGGACACGCACGCGCAGCTTCAACCGGTCTATTTTCGCGAGCCAAGCGTCAATATCGGCGTCGGCGCGATGCGCGGCCAGCCGCCGCATCTCGTCGGCAAGGCGTTCCTCGCGCATTTCGGCATCGCACCCGGCAGCCGCGGCGCTCACGCATTCACATATCTCGACTACCAGTCAGCCGCGTCGCACTACGGCCGCATGGGCGGCTTCGCGCATCTCAAAACGCTGATCGACCGGCTGCGCGCGGATGCCGGGCCGGGCAAATCCATTTTGCTCGACGGCGGCGACCTGTTGCAGGGCACCGGCCAAGCCGCAGCGATGCAAGGCGGTGACATGATCGACGCCGCCAATCTCCTCGGCATCGATATTTTGACCGGACACTGGGAGTTCACTTACGGCGAAAAAACCCTTCGGCAAAATCTCGATCGCTTCAAGGGAGAATTCCTGGCGCAAAATGTCTTCCTGACCGAGGAAGCCGCTTTCAACAATACGCAGGCGTTCGATCCGGATTCAGGGCGCGTGTTCAGGCCCGCCTCCGTCAAGCAGATCGGCGGCATGCGCATCGCCGTCATCGGGCAGGCGTTTCCCTATGTGCCGATTGCACACCCCAAGCGCTTCACGCCGGATTGGACCTTCGGCATTCGCGAGCAGGAACTGCAAAAACTCGTCGATGACTTGCGCGGCGCGCAGCACGCGGACGCGGTGCTGCTCCTTTCGCATAACGGCATGGACGCCGATCTCAAGCTGGCGAGCCGGATGACCGGTATCGATGCCATTCTCGGCGGCCATACGCATGACGCGGTGCCGCAGCCCGTTATCGTTGCGAACGCCAAGGGCAAGACGCTGGTCACCAATGCCGGCTCGAGCGGAAAATTCCTTGCCGTGCTCGATCTCGATGTCGGCAAAGGCCGAGTGAAGGATATCCGCTATCATTTGCTTCCGGTGTTCGCCGGCTTGCTCAGGCCCGACAGTGACATGGCGCACCTCATCGCGAAGCTGCGCACGCCCTACGCCGCGCAATTCTCCGAAAAACTCGCGACCTGCGATGAATTACTATACCGGCGCGGTAATTTCACCGGACCGATGGATCAGATGATCTGCGACGCGTTGCGGCACGGCATGAATGCACAAATCGCGCTGTCGCCCGGTTTCCGTTGGGGTAACGCCGTGCTTGCGGGACTGCCGATCACCATGGAGGATTTGCTGTCGGAAACCGCGATCACCTATCCTGAAGTCTATGTGCAAGACATGACAGGCGATCAGATCAAGGCGATCCTTGAGGATATCGCCGACAACCTGTTCAATCCCGATCCTTATTATCAGCAGGGCGGCGACATGGTGCGCGTCGGTGGTATGGATTATACCTGCGCGCCGAACGAAACCGCCGGAAAGCGGATTTCGGACATGCAACTCGACGACGGCACTCCAGTCGAAGCGGGCAAGAGTTACCGCGTCGCCGGTTGGGCGTCTGTAAACCCGCAGAGCGGAAAACCGGTCAGCGAAGTCACTGCGAATTATTTACGGTCCGAAAAGGCGCTGAAGCTCAATCGCAGCAACCGCGTCACACTCAAAGGTGTCGCTGACAATCCCGGAATGGCCGAGGAAGGTTGAAAACCATGACAGCAATTACGCGTGCCGGAATAATTCGCTCGCTGTTCGCCGGTCTCACGGCTGGAGTCCTGGCCGGAGGCAGCGCACGGGCCGAGACTGGTAAAGCGCATCGTATCGTCTTCCATGTCGACCAGAACGATGCCGGGGTCATGAATCTTGCGCTCAATAACGCCCGCAACATGCTGGATTACTATCGCGACAAGCATGAGGACGTCGAAATCGAGATCGTGGCCTACGGCCCGGGTCTCCACATGCTCCGGGAAGACACGTCGCCGGTGAAGGACCGCATCAAGGAACTATCCGACGTCAGCTTTCCGTCGAAGGTGGTTTTTTCCGCCTGCAACAATACCAAGCTGGGGATGGAGGCGCACGAAGGCCATCCGATCACGATCGTACCGCAAGCCGGGCTTGTGCCGGCAGGCGTCGTGCGCATCGTGGAGCTTCAGGAACAGGGCTACAGTTACGTCAAACCGTGATGGAAAACGCGATGAAGCAGGCGTTGCGCATGACGGTCGTATTGGCACTGCTCGCGGCTGCAGCTCCGGTTCGCGCCGACGATACGGCGATCGTGACCTATAAGTCGATTGCCCCGGATACCGCGCTCGACCTTGCCAAAACCGCACTGTCGGCGTGCCGCGCACACGGCTATCAGGTCGCGGTCGTCGTGCTCGATCGTTTCGGCCAGCAGCTTGTCCTGTTGCGAGATCGTTTTGCCGGATTGCCGGCGGCAGTAACCGCCAATGACAAGGCCTATACGTCGTTGGGCTTCCATATGAGCAGTGCCGATTTCGCGAAATCGATCAAGGATGGACAACTGAGCGCGGGCCTGGCCGCGCTGCCGAATATAGTCACCCTTGCAGGCGGCCTTGTTATCGAGGCAAGCGGCTCCGTTCTGGGCGCGGTCGGCGTCGCCGGCGCACCCGGTGGCGACAAGGACGAGGAATGCGCCAAGGCCGGGCTCGACGCGATCCGCGGCAAGCTTGATTTCTGAGAGGTCTTCGTAAAGCCCGCGTCTTCCCGAGATGCCCGGATCCGGCTTGTTGTCTCCGACGCGAATTCGGTTTCCCGAGTTGCGCTGCAAAAATCAGCCGGGCTGAGACGTGCGCTTGGCGGTTGCCAGATAGGCATGCTCCAGCCGGTGCGGCAGATCGGCCTCGCCGGTTTTGGCTTCCAGCACGATCGATCCGCGAGCGAGCGCATAGACACGGTCGGCGAGCGCGAGTGCTTTCTCGATCAACTGCTCGACCAGCAGCACAGCGGTCCCGGTCTCGCGCAGCCGCCGCGCCACCACGAGCACGCGATCGACCAATACCGGCGACAGCCCGGCGGATGGTTCGTCCAGCATGAGCAGCCGCGGCCGCCGAACCAGACCCTGCGCCACGGCCAGAATCTGCTGCTGGCCGCCGGACAGCGCGGCAGCGCGTTCATGGCGCTTGGCGGCGATTTCAGGGAAAAGCACAAACGCTTCTTCAACGCGCGCGGCGCGCTCGCCGCGCGGCAAATCGTAAGCCGCCAGCAGCAGGTTATCGAACACCGAAAGCTGCGTGAATACGCGATGTCCTTCGATGACGTGCGCGAGACCGGCCTTGACGGTATCGCGCGGACTTGAGCCGGCGAGATCGCGGCCGCCGAAGCGCACGCTTCCCGACCACGGCAGCAGTCCCGACACCGCGCGCAACAGCGTGGTTTTGCCGGCGCCGTTGGGCCCAAGGAGCGCCACCACCTCGCCCGCGCCCACCGTCAGGTCGATGCCGCGCAACACGCTGATCTTGCCGTAGCCGGTTGAAAGGCCGGCGACGTCAAGCAGCGGTTCAGCCGCCGAGATAGGCATTGACCACCTCCCGATGCGCGCGGATTTCGGCGGGCGTCCCGGCTGCCAGTATCTTGCCGAGATTGAGCACGGTGACGTGATGGCAGATGTCGAAGATCAGATCGGCGTGATGCTCGACCAGCAGCACGCCGGTGCCGGTCCGGGCGATTGCTAACACCAGTGCGCCGAGCCTCCTGATCTCCTCGACCGAGAGCCCCGCGGCCGGCTCGTCGAGCAGCAGAAAAGCCGGGCGCAGCATCAATGCGCGGGCGATCTCCGTGAAACGCAATTCGCTGTGCTGTAGCCGGTCGGCGCGGACAGGGGCAAGTTGCTCCAGCCCGACCGCCGCCAAAGCCAGCATGGCGGTGTCGCGCAACATGGCTTCATCACGCCAATGGCGCGGCAACGACAGTAATGACTCAACGAATGTACCCTCGCCGTCGATCGTACCGCCGATCATGACGTTCTCCAGCACCGACGCCGAGCCGACAATGCGAGGTGTCTGAAACGTTCGCGCAATCCGCATGTGCGCGCGCCGATGACGCGCAAGCGCCGGCAGTTCGGCGCCATTCAGCCTAACTCCGCCGCGTTGGGGCGCGTAGTAGCCGGATATGACATTAAGCGTCGTCGTCTTGCCGCTGCCGTTGGGACCGATCAGTCCATGCACTTGACCCGGCCGGATTTCGAGGTCGAGGCTGTCGATCGCACGGACTCCGCCAAAGCTCAGCGCCACCTGTTCCAGCGTCAGAGCGCCGGTATCCGCCGGTGTGCCGAGCAGCCGTCCAAGAAGATCGGGCTGCGGGATAATCGCGCGGTCGCTCTCGAGCGGGCGACGGTTCTTAAAGTCGAGCATCTCGGCAATGCCGCCTGGGATTGCGAGCACGATGACAAGCAGCAGCACCGCATAAAGAAACGTGGACCACGCGACCAGTGGCGCCGCGAATTCCGGGAGCACCGTCAAAAGTATCGTGCCCAGAAGCGGCCCGAGAATGGAGCCACGTCCGCCGATCAGGATGGCGATGAAGAACAGGATCGACAAATCAAGCGTGAACGCATCCGGCGTTATGTAGGATTGCAGTCCGGCGAACAGGCCTCCGGCAACCGAGGCAACCGCGCCGCTGAACAAAAACACCATTCCCAACAAGGCGGATTTCGAGATGCCGCTAGCTTCCGCCGCGACCTCGGCATCGCGGATCGCGGTGAGCGCACGGCCGAACCGGCTTGCCGCGATATTCGCGGTCATCCAGGTGCAAATCGCCGCCAGGCCGAAACAGAAATAGTAAAAGCCCCACAGCGAAGAGAAGGGTTCCGGGAAGATCGGACCGGCGACGCCCACTCCACCGCCGGTGACACTTCTCCAGGCCAGCGCCACCTGGGTGACGATGGTGGCGAAGCCGAGCGTCGTAATGGCGAAATAGAAAGTCCGCAGCCTCAGTGCCGGCAGGCCGACGATCAAGCCGAAAACAGCGCCGACCACGGCAGAGATCGCCAGCGCCAGATAGGGCGGGAACACCGGCATGACGGTGCCGGCCGTGAGCACGCTCGTGGTGTAGGCGCCGAGCGTGAGGAGAGCCACCCAGCCAATCGCGATCTGGCCAGCAAAGCCGACGACCAGGTTGAGGCCGGATACCAGGACCCAATAGACGCAGGCACGGGTGGCAATTACGCCCCAATAGCCGCCGCCAAACAAAGGGAACGTGACGCCGACTATCAGCAGCACGACGAAAGGCAGTGCCGCGCCGATCATGCTCGTAGAGCCGAGCACACTCGAGCGGCTGGGGCGCAATTGTATCTCCGGCTGTGCCTCCGGCATCTCCATCACACGCGGCGCGGAAGGGCCGCGCCGGCGAGACCCTCCGGGCGCGCCAACAGGACAAGGATGAATACCGTAAACACCGCAACCGAAGCGAAGACGCCGCCCACCAGGAAATTAGCCGCTTGCTGAAACAGCCCGAGCAAGAGGCCGGCCACCACGGTACCGCGGTTGTTGCCCATCCCGCCCAGCGCGACCGGGACGAAGCCATAGAATGTCAACAGCGGCGCGTTGCCAAAGAAGGCGAGAAGCATCTCGCCACCCGCAAAGCCCGCGAGTGAACCGATCACGCCGGCCAGCGCATAGCTCGCCATGCGCAGGCGGCGCTCCGGCAAGCCGAGTGCGCGCGCCGCATAATTATCCTCGGCAATCGCCAGAAAGGCGCGGCCGACCAGCGTATGGCGATAGAGCAGTTCCAGCCCGACAATTACTACGACGCAGGCCAGCATCGGCAGCCAGAATTGCTGATCGAACCGACCGTGAGGAAAGTCCAACAGCCGCGGAAACGGTTTTGCATCCGTGCTCCACTCGATCGCGGTGAACTGCTGGACCATCAGCGCCAAAGCGAGGGTCGAGAGCACGTAAAGATGCTGATCCAGGCTTTTGAGCACCGGCCGCACGGCGACGATCTCGGTGACGACGCCGAGAACGGCGCCGCCGGCCAGCGCAAGCAGAAGGCCGACGGCCACCGGCATGCCCATGCGGGCAATGAACAGCGAACCCAGTACTCCACCCAGCATGCCGAGCGTGCCAGCGGTGAAGCTGAACACGCGCGACGCTGAGAACATCACGTTATAGGTGATGCCGATCAGTGCGTAGATGCAACCGATCGCCACCCCAGACAAGACGATCGATTCGACCATCTGCTCAAGCGCTGTAGCCGGGAGCTAGGTTGAACGCGCCGTCCTTGAGCGAATTGGCCTCGACCATCACCACTTCTTCGTCCGGGTAACCGTTGTGCTGATCCGGAGTAAAGCTGATGTCACCGTATACGCCCGGATAGCCCTTGAGCTTGTTGAGATAGCCGACGATCTGCTCCGGCTCGGTGCCGACGCTCTTCATGGCCTCTGCGACCATTCTTGGAGTGTCGTAGCCGACGCCGATCCACCACAGGAGCGTATCGCTCATGTCGACTTTGGCGCTCTTCAACCGGTCCAGGAAGGCGCTGGTGCGATCCGAAAGCTTGCCGCCCGGCGCGTAGCAAACCGGCCGGAAATTGTTCGGATAGACCTTTGCCCAGTATTCGGGTTTCTCCAGCAACGCCTTGGTCTGACCGGAGCCGAGCGTGGTCTGGCCGACGATCGGCACGTCCCATCCCATGTCGCCGCGCGTGTTGATGATGCGGGACAGGAAGCCGGCATTCACGCTCCAGGGCATGATCGCCTCCGCGCCTGCGGATTGCATGCGCAAAAGCTCGGGCTTGAGATCCGGATTGGCGGCGTCGACGTTGCCTTGATAGACCACGTCGGCACCCTTGTCCTTGAGCATCGGCGCATAGGCGTTAGCCGATGCGGTGCCATAGCCGGTGGTGTCACTGATGACCGCGACTTTTTTGCGCTTGAGCACTTCCACCACGTAGCGATTCGCTGCCGCCCCAATCTGCTGGTTGGTAGGCGCGTTGCGGAAGCACATCGGATATTTCTGCGGATCGGTCAGGCTATCGACCCAGCAGGGATGGACCTGCAGCATGTTTGCGCGTGCAAGCAGCGGGACGGCCGCGAGCGACTCGCCGGAATTGACCGGTCCGAAAATGGCGCTCACTTTTTCCCCGTGCGTGAGCTCCGCTGCTCCGTTGACCGCCTTTGTCGGGTCGCTTTGGGTATCGCGTGTGATCAGTTCGAGCTGCCGGCCATTGATGCCGCCGGCCGCATTGATCTCCTGCACCGCCAATTGGACTCCGCGATTGATCCCAACACCGGTGGACGATGAGGGACCAGTGAGAGCCGGCAGATACCCGATACGGATCGGATCATTGGCGGCGATTGCGGGCTTGGCCAGGCCGCCTGCAACCACAGTGGCGCCGGCGGATGCCAGCGCTTGGCGGCGAGTCATCGACATTTTGGACATTTTGATATCCTCCCTAAGCTTGCGTTGATCTACTCCCGAAGCGCGTTGAGTTTCTTGGACTTGTGCCGCGCACTATAACCTCAGCTTGAATGTCCGAAAAGCGCCCTGTCCCCGCAAGAAATTAAAACTGGGGCGACCAAGGAGGATCACTTTGTGGGCAATGCGACGATGCGAGTGGGCAAGCCCCAAGTGTGACACCACGTCCATGCAGAGACCCCGGTTGCCCGGGCACTCATGTCTTGCCAAAATTAGTGGCACTCGGCGGCATCCCGATAGGGGCGGCTTTCTCCGGATATAGGTGTCCTGGGGCATCTTTCTTCGGCATGTGCGGGCAGATCGTCGGTCTGGTGCGGGTTTTGAGGTTTCAGACAGGGATTTTTGAAAGGAGCCAGGGCGATGGATCTCGGGCTTGCAGGCAAGACGGCGCTCGTCACCGGCGGAAGCAAGGGCATAGGGCTGGAGACGGCACGCGCGCTGGCGCGGGAGGGCGTGAAAGTTCTGATCTGCGCGCGGCGGGAAACGGCGCTTGCGGAAGCGGCCCGCGATATCATGCAGACCACCCAGTCCAAGATCGAAACGCACTCGCTGGACGTAACCAAGGTCGAACAGATCGAAACGATCCCGCGCGTCGTCGGCGACAAGCTCGGCCACATCGATATCCTCGTCAACAATGCCGGCACGGGTACCTACAAGCCATTTCTGGAAGTGACCGACGAGGAACTCGTTGGCGGCATGGCGATCAATTTCTTCGCGCAATTCCGCATTTGTCAGCGCATTGTGCCGATGATGATCGCTCAGGGCGGTGGCCGGATCGTCAATGTCAGCGGACAGACCGGAATCATGACGCTCAATCCGCCCTTCCTGTCGTCCTGCACGGGGCCCGCGAAATCGGCCGAGATCCGGCTCTCCAAGGTGCTCGCCAACGAACTTGCGCCGCATAATATCCGGGTCAACTGCGTGATACCGGGCTTCATCAATACGCCCGAACGCTTTGCCAAATGGGAACGAGAGCTTGCCAAACGCCAGCTCAGTCCCGAGGACGCCGCGCACGAGCGCTCGCTGTGGTCGAGCAATCAGGGCATGCGCGATACGCGCTGGGGCAAGCCCGAGGAGATTGCCAATCTTATTGTCTTCGCCGTCTCGGATGCGGCGAGTTACATCAACGGCGCGGAGCTCGTTGCCGACAACGCAATGGACAAGTCCTGAATCATGTTCAGATCCAAGCGGTGCTTACGTGAGCGTGAAAAGGCGACGTCGCCACCTATGAACTGGAAATATCCAGCAGCATTGATTGGCTTGTTGCTCGCTTGCACCATCGGCGCGACGGTGGCGCAGGCGGCGGGACCGTCCGCCGATTACGAAATCAACGCGGATTACACCGTCAAGTCGCCGGACGGCACAACTACCATCGAGCAATATGACAAGACCGCGGCCGACGGCGACCTTACCTGGCAGTTCTGGGCGCGGCGCCAAGACAATCTGAGCATGCTCCAACCGGAGCAACCTGACTATGCGGCAGGCTTCCGGTTCACCAACAATTCTCAATGGCTCGTGCGCATGCAAAAAACCGGCTCCGGAGAAGCCGGTTTGTACTTATACAAATTGGGTCCTCAGGGGTTCGTTGCCGCGACCGCAAAGCCGTTCAGTGACTTGGCATGGAATTATTTCAAGAGCCTTCCCGATTCCCGAAAGATCCGGAAGCCGGATTTCCATATCGATGCGGATCTCGTGAAAGGCATCGACGACAATTACCACCAGATGGGTGAGAATTGGCCCGACAGCCGCTATCTCGTCATCACCTTGTCCGGGGATGTATTGCCCACGAGCCAGCATGGCCAGATTTCGTCGCTTCGGGGCTGGCACTGCCGGTATGACCTGCAAACAGGCCGCTTCGACGTGCCGCCGGATTTTGCCGAAAACAACGCGAAGGCAATTGCACCCCCGCCGAAATAACGACGTCCTGCATGCCAGCACAATTGGCTGGCAATATCATTTGCCTCTCAGGCGGCTTTTGCGTCCTTTAGAATCATGTCCGCACCCTTTTCGCCGATCATGATCGTGCCCGCATTGGTGTTGCCGGAAACGACCGCCGGCATGATCGAGGCATCGACCACGCGCAGGCCTGAGAAGCCGCGCACGCGCAGCCGCTCATCGACCACGGCTTTTGGATCCTGGCCCATGCGGCAAGTCCCCACGGGATGATATGTCGTGGAGCCGCGGCGGCGAATGAAATCGAGCAATTCATCGTCGTTGTCGCATTGCGGACCCGGCTCGAGCTCTTCAGCGATATGGCGCGCCATGGCGGGCGCCTGGAAGATACGGCGCATTGCGGCGACGCCCGCCACGATGGTCTCGCAATCCTTCTGCGTCGCCAGGTAGTTCGGGTCGATCGCCGGCGCCGCGCGCGGATCGGCGGATTTGATCCGCACAGAACCGCGGCTCTCCGGCCGCAGCAACACGCAATTGCCGGTCACGCCCGGGAACGGATCCAGTTCTCCGCCAATGGTGCCGGCCGAGAACAGGGAAATCGAGCATTGAGAATCGGGCGTTTCGGAAGCCGGATGCGCGCGCACGAAACACGCGGAAGAAACCGCCGGGATAGCGAGGTAACCGCGGCGCGTGAGAATGTAGTGGAGGCCGTGCGCGAGCTTCCCGCTCCAGCTTCGCACCGCGTCGTTAAGCGTGATCGGTTCCTTGCAGCGCAAGCGTATGCGGCCGGAGAAATGATCGTTGAGATCGTTGCCGACGCCCGGCGCGTCCGCAATCACCGGAATACCGAACGACTGGAGGAGCGGCGCCGGCCCGACTCCCGATAGCTGCAAAAGTTGCGGCGAATTGAAGGCCCCGGAAGCGACAATCACTTCGGCATTGGCGCGTGCACTCTGTCTGTTGCTGTCGCCGACGGAATATTCGACACCAGCGGCGCGCCTGCCGTCGAAGAGAATGCGCGTGGCGAGCGCATTTGAAATCACCTTGAGATTCCTGCGCCGCCGCGCCGCCTTGAGATAGCCGGCTGCGGTCGAGGAGCGCACGCCCTTGCGCATGGTGGTCTGATAATAGCCGGCGCCTTCCTGCGTCACTCCATTGAAATCGTCGTTGCGCGGATATCCGCACTGCAGCGACGCCTCCACATAGGCGTCGGCGAGAGGATGCGGATCGCGCAAGTCCGAAACCGCGAGCGGTCCGCCGGCGCCATGAAAATCATCCGCGCCGCGCTCGTTGTCCTCGGCCTTACGGAAATACGGCAGTACGTCGTCGAAACTCCAGCCGGCATTGCCCAGTTGCCGCCAGTGGTTGAAGTCTTCTGCCTGCCCTCGGATGTAGATCAGTCCGTTGATCGAACTGGAGCCGCCGAGAACTTTTCCGCGCGGCGCAATGACCTCGCGGCCATGGCATCCAGGCTGCGGTTCGGTCGCGTAACACCAGTTGAATCGGCGATCGCCGAAGAGCTTACCGAAGCCGAGCGGAATATGAAGCCACGGGTGCAGGTTGCCTGGACCCGCCTCCAGCAGAAGCACGCTATGCCGGCCCGACGCCGTGAGCCGATCGGCCAGAACGCACCCCGCGCTACCGGCGCCCACAATGATGAAGTCAAACGTCCCCGAATCCGGCACGTGTTTTCCCCCAAGCTTATTCGGGCCACTGTCGAGCGCGACTGACACGCGTTCAATGTGATCACACCCGCTGCATTATGGGAACGATATCACGGTCCAAAATCGAGGTCTGTAAGCCGAAAAGAGGAGGAGTTCTCCCGCATTTCAAAGCGCGCGTCTCAAACTGCCTTATAACGGTTTGAATCCTGCCTACCTGGCCAGAGATGGGACTGCCGCTGTGATCGGCGCCATCCCACCTTTCGCCCACGCTGCAAGCCTCTGGAAAATTGTTCTACTTTCAAGCTCTTGGAGAGCATTTCCCGCCGGGAATGAACATTTCCACGGCTGCCATGCGGCCAGCCGTCCGTCGCATACGCCCGTCAAATCGTGCTATGTTCGATATAAAGCCTTCCCGGAAAGCTCATCTTTGGTTGTGGCTAAACACGTGAGCATTCCGCATCGCTGTTAAGACAGATGCGTGGTGTAAGCCGCTAAAAGTAAGGGACCAAACGAAGAAAAAACGACACTGATTTCTCTCGTGCCCACAAGGTTTGAGTAGAGTGCTGGTAATGCGCCCGCTTGGAGACACGCAGAGCCTTGACGATCCTGAGTGGGCCCGCGCCGGCCATCGCCGATTATCTTTCCGCCGAATTCAAAGCAATAGGACTTGGGTGCGCGCTTTCATCGCTTCGGCCGTGGCGCTTCTCCTGTTTGCCGCGCCACACCCCACCAACGCCCTGGATGGTAACAAGCCGATCAGAATCGGGGTGCTCGCTCTCGGCCCTCGCTACGTGCCAGCATGGCATTGCGGTCAAACGGATTACCAGCCGGGTTCCGAAGAGCCCGAACGCGACACCAAGCCATATTACGTGACAGGCCTTTTCGATCAGCTCAAGAAGCTCAATTACGTCGAGGATCGTCCGGAGAATGCCGGGAAACAAGGCCGGCACTTTGTGTTGACGTTCCGCACCGGCACCTTGTCGGAACTGAAAGACTTCGCGCGCGAGTTCGCCACCGGCCAGGTGGATATCATTGTTGCGGTGGCCAGTGAGGCGGTCGAGATCGCGCAACAAGCGACGCAGGCGCATCCGATCCCGATCCTCATGACCGGCGTCAGCGATCCGGTCAAATACGGCTTCGTGCAGTCGCTCGCGCGGCCGGGCGGATACATCACCGGGGTCAGCCACCAGGTGGTTCAAGGCAGCGGCAAACGCGTCGAGCTGTTCAAGGAAATGTTGCCCGGCCTCAAACGCCTGCTCACGATCCGGCAACCGGACTACGCTCCACCGGCAAAAAGCTTGGAGGAGATCCGCGACGCGGCTAACCGGCTGAAGATCGGAATTATCGACCGCACAGCCAACAGCCGGCAGGAAATACGGGACGTCATGGCCAGCGTGCGGCCCGACACCGTCGACGGAATAATGATTCTCGCCAACTCCGTTGCGATCGCCAATCTCGATCTGGAGATTGAAACCAGCCTGGCGCAACACGTCCCCCTCTTCGGCATTTTCGATTACATGGCCGCTTGGGGCGCAGTCGCTGCCGATGGACCGAGCGCCTACCAGGCGGGCACCCGCGTAGCCTTATATGTCGACAAGATCAGCAAAGGCGCGAACCCCGGCGATCTGGCTGTCGAGCCGGTCGATCCTCATTTCGTCATCAATCTCAAGGCAGCGAAGTGCCTCGGCATATCAGTGCCGCTGGATGCGCTGAGTCAGGCGGACGAGGTCATTCGCTGAATAAAATGTAACCGAAGGAGGGCGACATGGACGGCATCAAAAGAATTCTGGCAGTTGCAGTTGGCGCACCACGAGATCATCTGATCGCTGCGGCCGGCATACCCGGCAATGTGCGGCCCTATGTAGAAGGGCTGATTACAGGTCTGGCCAATTCTGGACATCGGCTCGGGAGCGACTATGCAATCGACTACAAGGAACGCCCGCAGGCTGACCTGACGAACGGCAAGACGTCGGAAATCTTTGCGCCGAAAGGCGCGCCGGCCTACGACGTGATCTTTGCCATGTCGACCAATGTGGCGCGGGCGGCCAAGGATACGGCCGGCTCCACTCCGATCGTCAGCGTTGTCTCAAATCTGAAAGCGGAAGGATTGAGCCGGGCGCGCAATATCACCGGAATCTCGGCACGGCGCAGCCAGACTGCCGGCGAGTGCTTCGAACATTTCCTGGCAACGGTTCCAACGCTTAAGCGGGTCCGCGTTCTTCACAAACCAGGCTATGGACCTTCGGATCGCAGCCTGAAACTGGTCAAAGCCGCCGCCAAGAAACGCGGCGTCACTGTCGAGGTCGTAGCAATCAAGACGCGAGACGATATTCAAACGAAGCTCGCCAAGATGGCAAAGCGGGATCCGAAGAAGCCTGCCGATATCGGCGTTCTGGTGCTGCCGGTCGATGTCTGCCTCGGTGCGGCGCAACTGATCATCGATCTCGCGCAGGGACAAAAACACTTGCCTGCGTTCTTTCCCGTAACCGACTTCGTCAAGCCGAACGCTCAGGGCGCACTCGGCGGCTACGGCGTGCCACAGCGCACCTGCGGCGTGCTTATGGCGGACTATGTGGAGCAAATCCTCTGGCGTTCCGCGCAACCGAGTGCGTTGAAGGTCAAGGATGCCGGCGACGGTGACTTCGCCTGGGTGGTCAGCCGCGAGGCCGCCAAGGCGCTCAATATCAAGCTTCCGCACGTGATTTGAACGATTGCGATTGCCGGCCTCTGGTTCCGGGGGACTTCGTTCATGGCGGATAGGCTGAGCGATGCCAAACCGTCCGGGCCTGTTGGCCCGGACCGTCGGGGCGGCATCGTTCGCCGTTACTTCATTGTTTTCGCCACGCTGATCGGCGGGTCTCTCGCTGCCAGCGTCCTCATCGATTTGGGTTTCCAGCTCGCGGAGACGAAACGCAACGTTGAGACCATCCATCACCAGATGGCGGAATTGGCCGCGGTTCGCATCCAGGACTATGTCGAGGACATATCGCAGGCACTCCACCTCGCCGCGGCTCCGCGCCAGCTCGAAGACCATCACCTGACCGATGACTATGCGTTCAATCTCCGCACTCTCCTGAAAAACGCGCCGGCCGTCCGCGACGTATTCGCGGTCGGGCTGGATGGCCGGGAGCAGCTTCGGGAATCACGGATCGCTCCGTCCGTGCCGAATACGGGCATCGATCATTCGGCCGAACCTTTCTTCACCGCCGCCCGCGCCGGCAAGACCTATTATGGTCCGATTATCTTTCCCCCCGACTCTCTTGAGCCGCGCATTTTCATATCCGTTCCGATCGAAGCCTTTGCCGGCGACGCGGTGGGCGTGCTCGCGGCGGAAGTCAATGTCCGTTACGTCTGGGACGTCGTGCAGGCGATCAAGATCGGAAAATCCGGCTACGCCTATGTCGTCAGCGGCGACGGCATCCTGGTCGCGCATCCCGATCTCCAGCTCGTCCTGCAGCACAAGGATCTTTCCGACCTGCCGCAAGTCGCCGCTCTGCGGGCGCCCGATGCCGGCGAGAGCGGGACCGGGCTGTACAAGAGTCTCAGCGGGCAGCAGGTGCTGGTCTCATACCAGCGCATTGAAAACATCGGATGGACCGTTCTCGTCGAACGGCCGCTGACGGAGGCTTATGCCCCGGCTCTCGTCTCACTCGGCCGTTCCGCCGGCATATTGCTCGCGGTGGGTCTCCTGGCGGTGGGTGCGGCCGTGCGGCTCGGACGGCGTGTGGTGAAACCCATCGAGACTCTGCGCCGTGGCGCCGCCCTGCTTGAAGCGGGCGATCTGGACGCCCGATTGCATTTGCACACCGGCGACGAGTTTGAGGAACTGGCCGAAGACTTCAACCGGATGGCGGCGCGTCTCCAGGAAGCGCATGCGGGACTTGAGCAAAAGGTGGCGGAGCGGACGCAAGCGCTCGAGCAATCGTTGAGCGAAGTTCGCGCGCTCGGCGACACACTTCAGACTGTGAATGCGTCGCTTGATCTGCAGAGAGTTCTGCAAACCATCGTGGTCCATGCAACCGAATTGTCCCGGTCCGATGGCGGACTGATCTATGAGTTCGATGAGAACAGCCAGGTATTCCGCGTGCGCGCCGGACACCTGCTTCGATCGGAATTCATCACGGCCATCGAGGCAGAACCGCCAACACTTCACGACAGCATTGTCGGCCGCGCGGCAGCGACCGGCGAACCGCAAAACGTCTCCGACATCGCAACGGAAAAGCCGCTGGCGCTCCACGCCCGGCTGCTGGCGGAGGGCTATCGATCGATTCTGGCGGTTCCGACGATCCGTAGCAACCAGCTCATAGGCGGGATCGTACTCGGACGAAAAGCCGTCGGCGGCTATAGCGCGCAGGAGATCGATCTGCTGCGCACATTCGCCAACGGTTGTTCGATAGCGATCGATCACGCCCGTCTATTCTTCGAAGTCGGCCAAAAGAACACCGCGCTGCAATCGGCCAGCCAGCACAAATCACAGTTTCTTGCCAATATGAGCCACGAATTGCGGACGCCGATGAACGCCATTCTTGGTTTCACCGACCTGATGCTGGACGGAATCTACGGCAATCTTGGCGAACGCCTTCACAAGCCGGTGGAACAGTTGCAGGCCAATGGCCAGCACCTCCTGCGCCTGATCAACGATGTCCTCGATCTGTCGAAGATCGAGGCCGGACGGGTCGATTTGAATTTTGCCGAATACAGTGTCGAAGAGATCGTCGAAGCACTGTGGGCGACGGCACGCCCGCTGGCGGAAGCAAAGGGCCTCACGCTGAAAATATCGGCCGATAGCGAGATCGGGCATTGCTACGGCGACAGCAAACGCATGCTCCAAGTTCTCGTCAACATCGTCGGCAACGCCATCAAATTCACCCGCGAGGGCGGCATCAAGATCGGCGTCAACGCGGCGGACGGCGAGGTCCACTATGCGGTCGAGGATACCGGACCGGGCATCGCTTCGGAGGACATAAGCGCGATATTCGAAGAGTTCGGCCGCGGCGACCCTGCCGTCGCCAAGGAATTCGTCGGCAGCGGCCTCGGTCTCACCATCGCCAAGCGTTTCGTGACGATGCACGACGGTCGCATCTGGGTCGAAAGTACGCTCGGGCAGGGATCGACATTCCACGTGATCGTGCCGCGACGGGCAATGGATCGGAGCCTGGGGCAGCAATGAGCGCAAGAATTTTGCATGTCGAGGATAACCCTTCGAACCGGATGATCGTCCGCGACCTCCTGGAATTTCAGGGCTATCAGGTCGTCGACGTCATTGACGGCGAAGCGGCGCTGGCGGCAACCGAGCGCGAACGTCCGGACCTGATTCTCATGGATATCCAGCTTCCGCGCATTTCGGGGCTCGAAGCGAGCCGGCGAATCAAGGCGCGGGAGGACCTCAGACGCATCCCGATCGTTGCCGTCACGTCATTTGCATTAAGCGGCGACGATCAATTGGCAAACGCCGCAGGCTGCGACGCCTATATCGCCAAACCTTACCGGCCACGTGATCTTCTTCTTATCATTCAAAAGCTTCTGTCAACCGATGGGGCTGCAAAATGAGACGAAATACCAGCGCGGCCGGCCCGTATACTCTATGGTGCCGGCGCAGTCAGGGCGGCAGGCGGTAAAGGATGAGAGACCCAGCACGCATCCTCGTCGTCGACGACAACGAGACCAACCGCGACATTCTTGTCGCGCGCCTTCAGGCGCACGGCTATGAATTGCTGCAGGCGTCCGACGGCGAGGAAGCTCTGGCCAGCGTCGCGCAGCATCGGCCCGATCTGATCCTGCTCGACGTGAAAATGCCCAAACTCGACGGCTTCGAAGTGTGCCGGCGGCTGAAGAACGATCCCGCGATACCATTCACCCCGATCATCTTGTGCACGGCGCGTGCAGCATCGCAGGACGTGGTCACCGGCCTCGACGCAGGCGCCGACGAATATCTGACCAAACCGATCGATCAGGCCGCGCTCGTTGCGCGCGTGCGCTCGATGCTGCGCATCAAGCAATTGCACGATCAGGTGCGGACCCAGGCCGACGATCTCGCCGTATGGAATCAGACGCTCGAGAAGCGTGTCAGCGATCAGGTGTTCGAACTGGAGCGGATGAACAAGCTGAAACGTTTTCTGTCGCCGCAGATCGCCAAGCTTGTTTTGTCATCCGGCGAGGAAAAGCTTCTGGAAAGCCATCGCCGTGACATTACCGCCGTGTGCAGTGATTTGCGCGGGTTCACCGCGTTCGCCGAGACGGCCGAACCGGAAGATGTCATAGCGGTCTTGCGGGAATATTATCATTGTCTTGGCGAAGCCATCGATCGCTTTGACGCCACTCTCCAGTATTTCGCCGGCGACGGCCTGTTGATCATCTTCAACGATCCCATTCCCTGCGACGAGCCGGCCGCGCGTGCCGTGCAAATGTCGGTCGAGATGCGGGGGACTGTCACTGCGCTTACCGAGACGTGGCGCCGCTACGGCCATCAATTGGGTTTTGGCATCGGCATAGCCTCGGGCCATGCCACCCTCGGCAATGTCGGCTACGAGGGCCGATTCCATTATTCCGCTATCGGCACCGTGGTAAATCTCAGTTCACGCCTGTGCGGCCAGGCCGCCAACGGACAGATCCTTATCGACAGCAGAGTGCAGCGCGCCGTCGAATCGATCGCCAGAACAGAGCCGATGGGCACATTGGATCTAAAAGGCCTGCACCGGCCCGTCATTGCCTTCAACGTGCAGGAACTGGTGGCATAGCGAGAAAGCTGCGGCGGCGCGCATTGTGTTCGCAGGCGCGTCGCGACGGGAAGTGCGCGCTAGTTCTTGCGCGTCGGCTCGGCGTCCTGAATCGCTGCGTCGTGATACCAGCCGCTGCCGTATATGATCTTGACGCCTCGCGGCAACTGCACGTTCGCGTCGGACTGGAATTCGCCTTGCTGTTCGCGAAGCGCGAAACGGCCACGCGGGGGGAAGGCGTAAATCTTCGCCGATCCAGAGGTACTCGACGATCCTGAAGAACTCGTCGCCATTGTCGGCTCCTTCGATAAACGCGCAATCGTAATGCGCGTGCGAGTCAGTCGGTTCCCTGCAATATAGTGCTCTGCTCCAACTTTGTTCGACATGCCTCACAGAAAATCAGCGCATGGCTACAATATGAGCATTTCCCTGTTTGCTCATTCAGATTGCACCCGGCATCTTCGAGATTCTCGGTGCCGCAGCGCAAGCGCCGAACCGGCAGGCAGCGTGCGCCGATTGGCATAATAAATGCTTAAAAAATGGCGGCAGTCCGCGGCCGGGC
This sequence comes from uncultured Alphaproteobacteria bacterium, assembly GCA_963723335.1. GTDB lineage: Bacteria > Pseudomonadota > Alphaproteobacteria > Rhizobiales > Xanthobacteraceae > BOG-931. The sequence continues at coordinate 87,286 of CAVRQJ010000003.1, forward strand.
GCCGTTGGCGGCAGGGCAGGCATAAGCGCACCCTCATATTTGCGCTTCAGCTGAAGAGAGACAGTAATGACAAAATACAAACTCGAGTACATTTGGCTCGACGGTTACACGCCGGTGCCAAATCTCCGCGGCAAGACACAGCTCAAAGACTTCGACAGTTTCCCGACGCTCGAGCAGCTGCCGCTGTGGGGCTTCGACGGAAGCTCAACCATGCAGGCGGAAGGCCACAGTTCGGATTGCATCCTTAAGCCAGTCGCTGTCTACCCGGACGCCGCGCGCACTGATGGCGCGCTGGTGATGTGCGAAGTCATGATGCCGGACGGCTCGGCGCATGTATCGAACAAGCGCGCTACCATTCTCGACGATCCCGGCGCCTGGTTCGGTTTCGAACAAGAATACTTCTTCTATAAGGATGGCCGCCCGCTCGGCTTCCCGTCGAGCGGCTATCCGGCGCCGCAGGGCCCCTACTATACCGGTGTCGGCTACAAGAATGTCGGCGACATCGCCCGCAAAATGGTCGACGAGCATCTCGATCTCTGTCTCGCCGCCGGCATCAACCACGAAGGCATCAATGCCGAGGTGGCGAAGGGCCAGTGGGAATTCCAGATTTTCGGCAAGGGTTCCAAGAAGGCCGCCGACGAAATGTGGATGGCCCGCTACCTGATGCTGCGCCTGACTGAAAAATACGGCGTCGACATCGAGTTCCACTGCAAGCCGCTCGGCGACACCGACTGGAACGGCTCCGGCATGCACGCCAACTTCTCGACGAAATATATGCGCGAGGTCGGCGGCAAGGAGTATTTCGAGGCGCTGATGAAGGCGTTCGAGACAAACCGCGAAGACCACATCGCGGTCTATGGCCCGGACAACCATATGCGCCTGACCGGCAAGCACGAAACGGCCGCGATCAACCAGTTCACCTATGGCATTGCGGACCGCGGCGCATCGATCCGCGTGCCGCACAGCTTCGCGAATAACGGCTACAAAGGCTATCTCGAAGATCGCCGGCCGAATTCGCAAGGCGACCCGTACCAGATCGCTTCGCAGATCCTCAAGACAATCGCTTCGGTCCCGACAAGCGGCAAGGTCAGCGCCGCAGCCTGAACGTAGGTGTCGGTCTTCATGTCAGCTGATTGAAGTCGATGCCGCGGGGGAGGTGATTGGCGTCCCTCCCCCGCCCCATCCGTTGCGATCAAGCCGACGCCGCAGCACCCCTCCCAAACGAAAAAAGAACCCCGCTGGCCGGAGCCAGGCGGGGTTATGAGGCATCAAGAGCGAGTTCGGCGCAGGATTAACCCTTGGCCTCGTTGAAGAACTTCACCTTGCCTGTCGTGCTCACGTGTTCACCTGCGATGGATGTGATGCGCGCGTGCCGGCGCCGCATTGAATGCGGCACCGGCGGGCGCGGCGGAAACGTTTATGTTCGGAAAGTGCAGCAGGCGCAGTTTTGCAAGGCCCGCCTGCACGCGAGGAAATGCGCCGAAAAAAACATGGCGTCAAACGCCGCTCCGGCGATTCGTCACTGAAACTGTGACCAACATTTTGATTCGTCATGAGAATAAATTTTTGCCTGCGCGCGCCGGAAATGCCCCTGATCTTGATCGCCAACAGCCGCACTCGCGATGATTCCGCGAATCAACGCAGCCTCGTCGCGATCTCGCGCAGCAAATTCGCCTTGTAACGGTCCATCCATTCGACATAGCGCTGCGCCGGCTCGCCGCGCGCTGACGCTTCAAGCCGATACGCACGATAGGCCGCGTTGACTGACTTGAGGGCGCCGGTCTGCTTTTGCGTCTCGATCTCATGCTCCAGCCGCGCGATCGCCTGCATCGCTTCGGCGGATATTTCCGCATCCTGGTGTAACGGGATCGATAGCCTGTCCGCCGCGCCGGTGACCGCCTGCGCGGCACTGTCGATGGTCTTCCGCCGTGCGCGAGCAATCGCTCGCACCGCTGCCGCGGCAACGTAGTCCGCTTGCGCGACATGCCGGCACCACCAGCGCGCGCACACCGTCTCACCGGCTTGCAATGAGGGATCGACGCCCGAGCCGCATGTCATGATTCGGATATCGGCGGAGTCGCCGACCGCGAGGATGGCGGCCAGGGCCAATCCCTCGCGATAGGCGGCGACAAGTGTTGCGAGGCTTCTTTGCCTGGCAAGCTCAGCCATGCGGCCGCTGCGTTGTGCACCGGACGCGTTCGCTCCAGCCATTGAGACTTCTCTGACGGTGTACCCGCCGAAACCAGACTAGCTGACCGGCACGCGGCGGCGGATCAGTTCGTTGGCGACGATGCGAAAGCCCTGCAGCTTGCGGGCATTGAACGTGCGCCGGGTGATCCTGATCCGCTTGAGTGCCTGATCAACGTGGAACGGATGGAGGAGGCGTTTCGCATCCTGTCGCGGCTGCCGATGCCGACGCGCGCCGCGCGGCTACATCGAATTCCATGCCGGTCTATCTATACGACCGCGGCGACATCAACTCGCAGCTCGAAACCTACGAGCTTGAGCGCTTGGCCCGCATAAAGAACCGCGTCGCGGATTCTCATGCCGTCACCGCCGGAGATTGCCCGCATGGAGCAGGCTTTGCACTGGCCCGCGGTCGTATAATAACCGGGGCGGAATTCGATCACGTCGCGCGGCCGCGTCGTCAACGGCTCGGTAGTCGCTGATAGGAGCGAAAGCCTTCGACACCGACGTGCAAAAACGACCAGCGATCCGGCACGCTCCTCGAACGCGTCAGCGGCAGGAGCGTCGACCGTCCGAGCGCGCCGAGCATGCCGGCGCGGTCGCCGCGCAATTCGGCCCGCGCCGCCGCTGCCGCGCGATCGGCGAGCGTTGATGCGCCGGGATCGGTCGAGCCGTCTCTGGGCTGCGCGTCATTCTGCGCCGTCATGCGGCGCTCGCTGCTTTTGCCCGCACGGGGGACGAAAACGCGCGGCGGGATCCGATGACACGCGGCGGCGGAACGAGATAGGCGCGCTTCATGTGGCGGGCGCAGTAGGGCACGCCGGCCTCGAGATCGGCTTCGGCGACGCCGCAGAAAAAGTATTTCTCGGTGCCCGGCCGCCGGTGTGGCCAGCGGCAACAATCGTTGGTCAGTTCGAACAGGGTTTTTCCCTTGCGCCCGGTCTTCGCGTTCGGCGATTTCGCGGGCGCGATGCCGGGGCGGCGGCGCGCGACACGCTCGGTCGCGGCAGGTGCTGCAGCTTGAACGGTGGGCGTCCCGCCTGCATCGTTGGGGCGAAGCCGCAGCCGGAAAACCTTGCCGAGCACCGCGGACCGGGACACGCCGCCGAGTTTTGCCGCTATGGCGGGCGCGGTTGCCCCGGCCTCCCACATCCTTTTCAACAGATCTATCCGCTCGTCGCTCCAGGGCTCGCTCCGCATCGCTCCGCCTCGTTTCTCTTCATCGATTATCGTCACATAAACAGTGACAAACGCGGCGTCAAGTCACCGTTTTGGACACTAGGCGTTATGCACCGAATCCGTGACAATGGGGCCATGGCACGACGAACAAAATCGACCAAGCAATGGACCGGGCTCTATTACGCGCGCCAGGCGCGCGGCATGAGCCGCACCGAACTCGTCAAGCGATCGGGCGTCTCAAAGCAGCAGCTGTCCCGCCTCGAGAACGGCCTCATCAGGATGCGGCTCGATCACTTGAAGCCGTTCGCCAGTCACCTCGGCTACACGCCGGAGCAGATCCTGCTGTGGGGCCGCTTCCCCGGCACCGGCGGCAGCCACATCGAATCAAGCGACGTGCTGCGCGAAGACTCACCCCATGACGAGCCGCTCGGCCCATCGCCGGGCCAGGTGCCGGAGCTCGATACCCGCGCCGGCCTCGGCGGCGGCGGCGTCCCGGCGCGCGAAGTCCGCAAGGACGGAAAGCACGCAGATCCCTTGAAATCGGAGGGTTGGGTGTTTCCGCAGAGTTTTGTGCGCGAGCAGCTTCATACCTCGGCGACGCGGCTTCTGGTGCTCGACACCACCGGCGACAGCATGGCCCCCACCGTGATGTCGGGCGACCGCGTCGTGGTCGATACCGGCCACAAGACCCCGACCCCCGACGGGCTTTACGCCATCCGCGACACGTTCGATTGCATCGTCGTCAAGCGTCTGCAGGTCGTGCGTGCGTCAAAGCACCATCGGGTGAAGATCATTTCCGACAATCCGAACCATGCCACCGAAGAGCTTCCGCTCAACGAGCTTGAGATCGTCGGCAAGGTGATGTGCTGCCTCAAGCTGTTCTGAGCTCGGCCTTTTCGTCCATTTTCAGTCCCGATTCCCGCCACGCCGCGGCAGAGCCGCGGGCCGTTGCCGTAAAATAATTGTCCCCAATACAGTTACCGTCTTGACTATCGTCACCGTTTTTGTTACATACGCGCGACCAGACAAATTGAGTGTCCACCATGCCGTTACGGCCTCGTGCCGCGCGCGGAAGCGAACGCGTGCGCGCCGCACAGAATGCAGCGCGCGCCGGACAATGCTCCGCCATCGATGCCGCGCTGGCGCAAATCGCCGCCGCCTTCGATGAAGCCGCGGCCATCAACGATTTCAAGCTAAGGATCGAGCGGGCCATCCGGCTCGGTCCGTGTCACCCGGCACTGCAAGCGCGCTTCGGCGCCCGCGCCGCGATGCTCTCCGGGCGCGGTCTCAACGGCGCGATCGCGCTTGCCGAGCGCTGGTGGCGCGACGAACGCAGGGCATTTGCGATCGCAAGCGCGCTCGGCCGCGGCAACCGGCTTTCGCTCGACGTCCTGCGCGAGCTTCGCCTCATGCTGCGACTGATGCGCTTCAAGCGCATGCACGTGGAATTTTGCGCAATCGCCGCGGCGTTGCGCGGCGACGAAATGCTGGAGGCCGCGGAGTGACGATGCCCGCAAAGTCACTCAGGCTTCACGACCCGGATGTGCAATTCGCGCAATTGCTTGGCCGTCGCTTCCGACGGCGCGCCCATCATCAAATCCTCGGCGCGCTGGTTCATCGGGAACAGCACCACTTCGCGGAGATTTTCCTCCCCGCAGAGCAGCATCACGATGCGGTCGATGCCGGGCGCGATGCCGCCATGCGGCGGCGCGCCGAGCGAGAGCGCGTGCAGCATGCCGCCGAATTTCTGCTCCAGCAGGCTTTCGTCGTAGCCGGCGATGGCAAAAGCCTTCTTCATCACGTCGGGGCGATGATTGCGGATCGCGCCCGACGACAATTCCACGCCGTTGCAGACGATGTCGTACTGGATCGCCTTGAGCGCGAGGATTTTGTCCTTGTCGGCCGCGTTGAGCGCCAGAAATTCATCGACCGGCGCATTCGGCATCGAGAACGGATTGTGCGAGAAGTCGATCTTCTTGTCTTCCTCGTTCCACTCGTACATCGGGAAGTCGACGATCCAGCACAGTTCGAAGCGGTCTTTCTGCACAAGGCCGAGCTCTTCGCCGATCCTGGTGCGCGCCGGCCCCGCGAACTTGACGAAATTTCCCGGCTCGCCGGCGACAAAAAACACCGCGTCGCCGTCCTTGAGGCCGAGTTGCTTGCGCAGCGCCTCGGTTCGTTCCGGGCCGAGATTGTTGGCGACGGGGCCGCGGCCGACCACGGCGCCGTTATCGAGCGCAAAGAAAATATATCCAAGCCCCGGCTGCCCTTCGCCCTGCGCCCACGAATTCATCCGGTCGCAGAATGCGCGCGAACCGCCCGTCGGCGCCGGAATAGCCCACACCGCGGCTTTCGCGCTCGACTCCAGAATCTTGGCGAAAATCTTGAATCCGGAGCCGCGGAAAGTGTCCGAAACATCCTGCATGACGATCGGATTGCGCAAATCCGGCTTGTCGGTGCCGTATTTCTCGAGCGCCTCCTTGTAAGGGATCAGCGGAAATTTCGCCGTCACCGGCTTGCCGCCGGAAAACTCCTCGAACACGCCACGAATGACCGGCTCGACAGCGTCGAACACGTCCTGTTGCGTGACAAAACTCATCTCGAGATCGAGCTGATAGAATTCGCCCGGCGAGCGGTCGGCGCGCGCGTCCTCGTCGCGGAAGCACGGCGCGATCTGGAAATAGCGGTCGAAGCCCGACACCATGATGAGCTGCTTGAACTGCTGCGGCGCCTGCGGCAGCGCGTAGAATTTTCCCGGATGGATACGTGACGGCACCAGATAATCGCGCGCGCCTTCGGGCGAAGAGGCGGTGAGGATCGGCGTCTGGAATTCGAAGAAGCCCTGGTCCTTCATGCGGCGGCGGATCGAATCGATGACCTGGCCGCGCTTCATGATGTTGTTGTGCAGGTGCTCGCGGCGCAGATCGAGGAAGCGGTATTTGAGACGCGTCTCCTCGGGGTATTCCTGCTCGCCGAACACCGGCATCGGCAATTCGCCGGCCGGCCCCAGCACCTCGATCTCGCTGATATAGACTTCGATCGCGCCGGTCGGCATTTCGGCATTTTCCGTGCCACCGGGCCGCCGCCGCACCTTGCCGTCGATGCGCACCACCCATTCCGAGCGCAGCGTCTCGGCAACCTTGAATGCCGGGCTGTCGGGATCGGCCACCACCTGCGTCAGCCCGTAATGGTCACGCAGGTCGATGAACAGCACGCCGCCGTGGTCGCGGATGCGGTGGCACCAGCCCGAAAGACGGGCCTCGGCGCCGATGTCGCTCTCGCGGAGCGCGCCGCAAGTATGGCTGCGGTAACGGTGCATGCTCAATTCCGCTTCAGGGTGATTGGAGGCGCACAACCACATGGCAGTCGCTGATTTGTCAAGCGCCCGCCCGCTGCCCTTTTCGGGGCTCGCCGGAAGGCCGCCGGATTGCCGCCTCGACAGATCACGCCCGATCTGCACACTCGATCGGCCAGGAGAGAACATGCCCCGCAAGACTGCGAACAAGGCCAAGGCGGCTCCGCCGATGACCGCGGCTGAAGCGGTCGTCGCCACGCTTGCCGCCCACGGCCTCGACACGGTCTATGCGCTGCCGGGCATCCAGAACGATCTGCTGTTCGAGGCGCTGTTCAAGTTCTCCAACCGGATCCGCACCGTGCATACGCGCCATGAGCAGGGCGCCGCCTATATGGCGCTCGGCGCGGCGCTCGCGACGGGAAAGCCGCAGGCCTACGCCGTGGTGCCCGGGCCGGGCCTTCTCAATTCCGCGGCCGCCCTCCTCACCGCCTATTCCATGAATGCGCAGGTCCTGGCGCTGGTCGGGCAAATTCCCGACGCCGATATCGGCAAAGACCTCGGCCACCTGCACGAAATCCGCGACCAGACCGGCATCATCAAGCGGCTGGTCGATCATGCAGCGCACATCCGCAAACCGGAACAGGCGGCGCGCGCGACGGCACTGGCGCTGCGCGCGATGCGCACCGGCCGGCCCGGGCCGGCGGCGCTCGAATGTGCGATGGACGTGTGGGGACAATCCGCACCAGCGGCCATTCCGGCGCCGCTGCCGGTCCCAGAGCCCGAGATCGACACCGGCGCGGTGCGGCGTGCCGCAAAGCGTCTCGGCGCGGCAAAGCGGCCGATGATCATTTGCGGCGGAGGCGCGCAGGACGCGTCCGAAGAGGTCACCGCGCTGTCCGCCATGCTGCAGGCGCCCGTCCTCGGTTATCGCCGCGGCCGCGGCGTGCTCGACAGCCGCGATCCGCTGAGCGTGACGCTGCCGCTCGGCCGCGACCTGTGGGGCGAGGCCGATGTCGTGCTGGCGGTCGGCACGCGGCTTCTCACGCAGTTCCGGCAATGGGGTATCGATCGTGATCTTGCGATCATTCGCGTCGATGCCGATGCCGAGGAGCACGGCCGATTACATAAACTTGCCGTCGCGCTGACCGGCGACGCCAAACCGATCCTGCAGCGCCTCGCCGCGGAATTGCCGGCGCATAATGCCAAACGCACCTCGCGCAAGGCCGAAATGGAAGAGCGCCAGGCCGCATGGCGCAAGCGGCTGCAAAAACTCGCGCCGCAGATCGCGTTCCTCGAAGCGATCCGCGATGAATTGCCCGAGGACGGTATTTTCGTCGACGAGGTCACGCAGGTCGGATTTGCCGCGCGACTCCTGTTCCCGGTCTATAAGCCGCGCACATTCCTCTCGCCCGGCTATCAGGACAATCTCGGCTGGGGCTTTGCCACCGCACTTGGCGCTCAGGATGCGCGGCGCGACGTGCCGGTGGTGGCGATTTCGGGCGACGGCGGCTTCATGTTCACCGCCAGCGAACTCGCAACCGCGGTCCATCACCGCATTCCGCTGGTCTCGATCGTGTTCAATGACGGCGCGTTCGGCAATGTCCGGCGGATCCAGGAGGAGCGCTACGGCAACCGCCTGATCGGCAGCGACCTCAGCAATCCCGACTTCCACGCCTTTGCCCGAAGCTTTGGCGCCGAAGCCGCCCGCGTCGCGACGCCCGAGGCCTTGCGCAGCGCCTTGCGGCGCGCCTTTGCCCACCGCGACGGCCCCACGCTCATCGAGGTCCCGGTCGGCGCCATGCCGAGCCCATGGGAGTTCATCTTCATGGAGCCGATACGCGGCATTTAGCGCCGCCGCGGCACATCGGCGGGGGTTGCCACCCGCGTAGAACCTGAACGACACTTGGATGCCAATGACACTTGATTCCGCCACCACACATGCGATGCAGCCGATCACGGCGACGTCCGACCTTGCCGCCGCGTGCCGGCGCATGGCCTGCCACAGCTTCGTGACCGTCGACACCGAATTCCTGCGCGAGACGACCTACTATCCGTTGCTATGCGTCGCCCAGATCGCGTCGTCCCAGGAAGCCTATGTCATCGACGCGCTGGCGCCGGGCATCGATCTCGCGCCGTTCTACGCATTGATGGCCGACGAGAAGGTGATGAAGGTCTTTCACGCCGCGCGCCAGGACATCGAAATCGTCTGGCACGCGGCAAAACTCATCCCGCATCCGATCTTCGATACGCAGGTCGCCGCCATGGTGCTCGGCTATGGCGATTCCATTTCCTACGATCAGCTGGTGCAGCGCATTACCGGCGACACGCTCGACAAATCGCACCGCTTCACCGACTGGACGCGGCGGCCGCTGTCGGACGCGCAACTGACTTACGCGATCTCCGACGTGACGCATCTGCGCGACGTCTACCTGACGCTGGTCGAGGATCTCAAGCGCCGCGGCCGCGCCGACTGGGTGCAGGACGAGATGAGCGTGCTCACCTCGCCCGAAACCTATCGCATGGAGCCGGACAACGCCTGGCAGCGCCTGAAGACGCGCGTGCGCAAGCCCAGGGAACTCGCCGTCCTGATCGAAGTCGCGGCGTGGCGCGAGCGCGAGGCGCAGACGCGCGACGTGCCGCGCTCGCGCGTCCTCAAGGACGAATCGATCGCCGATATCGCGGTGCAGGCGCCGACGACCACCGAGAAGCTCAAGAACCTGCGCTCACTGCCCAAGGGCTTTGAGCGCTCGCGCTGGGGCGAGGCCATTGTCGCCGCCGTCGAACGCGGGCTGGCGCGCGATCCGAAGACGCTGCCGCTCCAGCCGCGCGCGCAGGCGGCCGTAAATGGCGGCGCGATCGTCGAACTGCTCAAGGTCCTTCTGCGCATGATCTCGGAGCGCCATCACGTCGCCGCCAAGGTGATCGCCACCGTCGATGACCTCGATCGCATCGCCGCCGACGACAATGCCGAGGTGCCGGCACTCAGCGGCTGGCGGCGCGAATTGTTCGGCGAGAAGGCGTTGGCGCTCAAGCACGGCCAACTCGCGCTCGCCATCGAGAAGGGCCGCGTCGCGACCGTCGACCGTAACTAGAAAAAAATCACCGGAGGGCCGCGTGAGCGAAAACGAACATGAACGTTGGCAGGGCCGCTATGGCGTCCCCGAATATATTTTCGGCAAAGGCCCGAATTATTTTCTGGCATCGTGCAAACCGTTGCTGCCGTCATCGGGCAAAGCCCTTGCCGTCGCGGACGGCGAAGGACGCAACGGTGTCTGGCTTGCCGGGCAGGGTTTAGATGTCACTTCGCTCGATTTTTCGCAGGCCGGGCAGAAAAAAGCCGCAGCACTCGCCGGGGAGCGCGGCGTAAAAATTACATTGGTGAACACGGACGTTCACGCGTGGACCTATCCGCCGGGTCAATTCGATGTCGTCGTCGAAATATTCACCCAATTCAGTTCGCCGGACGGGCGTGCCCGGAAATGGGCAGGGATGCGTCAGGCGCTCAAATCCGGCGGCCTTCTGATCGTCCAGGGCTATACCCCCAAGCAGCTTGAATACGGAACCGGCGGACCGAAACAGCTGGAGCACCTCTACACCCGGCCGATGCTGGAAGCGGCTTTCGGCGATTTCCGCGACGTGAAGATTTTCGAGGAAGAACGTGAGATGCACGAAGGCAGGGCGCACGGCGGCATGTCCGCCGTGATCAATCTCACCGCGCGAAAATAGCCTCGATCAGGACTTTGATCTGTCGCCGGCGCGGATGCGCCGTCATCCCAAGAGCATCAGCGGCTCGCGGCCAATGAGGCGCGCGAGCGAACGCAGCCGGTTGAGGACGCGCTCGCCGGCGAGCGCCTGGAATTTGCCCGGCAACCGCAGCGCCAGCCGATGACGCTCGATGGCAAGCGATGTTTCTTCGAGCACGCCAGGCATCGCCGCCGAAATCACGTAAGCAAGCCGCAGCGCGGCGCCGAGCACGCGCGCCCTGTCGAGAAGCCGCGTCGAGACGAGTTCGCGCAAGCGCGGCGATAACTCATCATCCATGACGAGCCCGACATGCCGGAAGAACACGGCGAGCGCCAGATAGGCGCGGCCCTGATGGTCGATGCCGGAAAAGCCGCCGTGGGCGATGATATTGAGCGATTGCTCGCCGCGGTAATCGGGATGAGCCCGCCAGCCGATATCGGCCAGGAGACACGCGGCGTGACGCAGGCGCCGCTCCTCATTTGTCTCTTCGAGGCCCGACGTCGCCATGAAGCGGTCAGTCCATGCGATCAGCTCTTCGCCGTGGCGCGGCGAGCGCGAGCGCAACTGGTTGAGATGGCGCGCCGCCTCGATCAGCGCGTCTTTCTCCTTCTCTTTTTTTTTCAAAAGCGAATAGAGCAGGCCTTCGCGGACACCGAGCGCCGAGAACACGACCTGGCGCGGCTTGCCGATACGCAAAATATGTTCGAGCACGAGCGCCGCATAAGGCAGGAGCGGCCGCCGCGCATTGTTCACCACCTCGATGTTCGACAGCGTATCGACATCGACGCGATGAACGAGCCGCGCGAATTCGAGCGCTTCGTCGGCGGGGATGGCGTAGCCGTGCATCACGTGCAGCGGATAGCCGGTCTGCCACATATGCAGCCGCGCCAGCGAACGCCATGTGCCGCCGACCGCATAGAAGTCGCGGTTCCGGCACTCTCTCAGCATCGCCAGGCCGTCGAGCGTCTTATTGACGAATTTCTCGGCTTTCTTCACCGACTTCGCCGAGATGTCCGCGAGCGCGAGACCGCCGAGCGGCCGGGTCAGTCCATGCCGCGCGCGCGTGCCGCGGACGTCGACGAGTTCCAGCGAGCCGCCGCCGAGGTCACCGACGACGCCGTCGGCGCGATGCACGCCGGAAATGACCCCGAGTGCGGTGAGCTCAGCTTCGCGCGCGCCGGACAGCACATCGATGTTGGCGCCTATGGTGCGCTCAGCGAGCTTGATGAATTGCGGGCCGTTCTTGGCGTCGCGGCATGCGGCGGTGGCGATGGCCAGCGTCTTCTGCACGCCCATCGTGCCGCACAGCGCGCGGAAACGCTTGAGCGTTGCAATGGCATGTTGGACCGCATCCGCGGGCAGCAATCGCGTCGTCTGCACTTCACGGCCGAGGCCGCACAGCGCCTTTTCGTTGAAGATCTCGGTCGGGCTGCGGGTCAGCCCTTCATACACGACAAGGCGCACGGAATTCGAACCGATGTCGACAACGGCAATCGGCGGCCCGTGGTCAAGGCGTCCTTGTGCGTCCGATGTTGTGCGGCTCATCGAGCAAAATCAGCGAAAGGCGGCAACTGCATCTTCCGACCTAAGGCCGCGTGTTGCGAATTGTAAGAGGCGCGCTGCGCGGGCCCGGCATGGCAGCGCGCGCGAATTCTACGCGATTCGCGGCATCGTCACATTCGATCCGGGCGATGACGCAGCCGGGGAATTGAATCCTTGGGCGACTTGCCCTGTCCGGACAGGCTGGGATTGGTCATGAAATAGGTTGTTGAATTGAAAACTTCCTCGCCCGCCGCCGGCTCGATGCGCGATGAGCAGCCGTCGGCCAGAAGCTGCCAGCTCTGCTCATTGTCCTTGAGGTTGGCGACCATGATCTGGTCGAGCACCTGTTCGTGCACGGTTGGATTGAGAATCGGGCACAACGCCTCGACACGGCGATCGAGATTGCGCGGCATCATGTCGGCGGAGGAAATGTAGACCGCGGCCTTGGCATGCGGCAGGCCGTGGCCGGCGCCGAAGCAATAGATGCGGCCATGTTCGAGGAAGCGGCCGACAATCGATTTGACGCGGATATTATCGGAAAGCCCCGGGACGCCCGGCCGCAGGCAGCAGATGCCGCGGACCACAAGCTCGATCGGCACGCCGGCGCAGGATGCGCGATAGAGCGCGTCGATGATGTCGGGATCGACCAGCGCGTTCATCTTCATCCAGATGCCCGCCGGACGACCCGCTTTGGCGTGGGCGATTTCCTCGTCGATGTGATCGTGAATGCGCTTGCGCAGCGATAGCGGCGACACCGCCATGCGATCGAGCTCGGCGGGTTCGGCATAGCCGGTGACGAAATTGAAGATGCGGGACACGTCACGCGCAATGGTCGGATCGCAGGTGAAGAACGACAGGTCGGTGTAGATGCGCGCCGTCACCGGATGATAATTGCCGGTGCCGACATGCACGTAAGACGCAAGCGAGGTGCCCTCGCGGCGCACCACCAGCGACAGCTTGGCATGCGTTTTGAGCTCGATAAAGCCGAACACGACCTGCACGCCGGCGCGTTCAAGGTCGCGCGCCCAGCGGATATTGGCCTCCTCGTCGAAGCGCGCCTTGAGCTCGACCAGCGCGGTGACGGATTTGCCCGCTTCGGCGGCCTCCGCCAGCGCCCGGATGATCGGGGAGTCGGCGGACGTGCGATAGAGCGTCTGCTTGACCGCGACGACGTCGGGATCGCGCGCCGCCTGCTGCAGGAAGTTCACCACCACGTCGAACGATTCAAACGGATGGTGGATGACAAAATCTTTCTGCCGGATCGCCGCGAAGCAATCGCCGCCATGATCGCGGACGCGGCCGGGATAGCGCGGCGTGTAGGGGACGAATTCGAGGTCGGGCCGGTTGAGGCTGGCGATCTGCCCCATCTCGTTGAGCGCCAAAACGCCGTCGACGCTGAAAATACTGTCGTCGGTGACGCCGAGCGCGCGCTGCACGAAGCGCCGCAATTCGACGGGCATCGTCGATTCGATGTCGAGCCTGATCACCGATCCACGGCGGCGCCGCTTCAACGCGGTCTCGAACAGCCGCATCAAGTCTTCCGCTTCCTCCAGAATTTCGACTTCGGAATCGCGGGTGACGCGGAAAGCGCCGAGCCCTTTGACCGTATAGCCGGGAAACAGCTTGCCGATGAAAAGGCCGGTGATGGCCTCAACCGAGATCAGCCGCGCCGCACCGCCCTCGCCGCTCTGCGGCAGGCGCACGAACCGATCGACGCGGTTTGGAATGCGGATCAGCGCATTCATCGCCCTGCCGTCCTTGGCGCGCGCGAGCTGCAAGGCGATGGTGAAGCCGAGATTGGGGATGAACGGAAACGGATGCGCCGGATCGATGGCAAGCGGGGTCAAGAGCGGGAAGACGTGGCCGAGGAAATAGTCTTCGAGCCAGGTTTTCTCCGTCCGCGTAACATCAGGTCCATCGACCAGAACGATGCCGGCATTGGCGAGTTCGCCGCGCAGTTTGCGCCATTGCCCCTGCTGATCCTGAACCAGCAGGGAAACGCCTTCGGCGATACGGACAAGCTGCTCCGCGGGCGTCAATCCCTCCGGGCTTTTGGTGTTGATGCCTTCACGCACCTGCGCGCCGAGGCCGGCGACGCGGACCATGAAGAACTCATCGAGATTGTTGGCGGAGATCGACAGGAATTTCAGCCGCTCGAGGAGCGGATTTCGGCGATTGGCCAATTCTTCCAGCACGCGGCGGTTGAAATTGAGCCAGGACAACTCACGATTGATGAAACGATCGGGGCTCGAGGCAAGTTCGGACGGCGCGTGGCGCTTTGCCGATTCGCGCGGGCGCGGCATTGCGAGCGGCCGCACCGAAGCGGATTCCTGTTCAGTCCCAGCGGCTTGGCTGCTTTCAGCCTTTGCCGAACCGTGGGTTTCGAGCGCTACGTTGGCCACTTTTGTAACAATCCGATGAAAGGGGGTTGCCGACATAACGCGGCCCCGGCCCACGCCGTCAAGCCTGCCCAAATGCGGCATCGGACCGAAATCGCCCCAATTGGCCGGGCTACACGGTGTCGCGAAACATTTCCGCAGCCAGCGTCCGGCTAGGTGCACGGCCCTGCCGCAACGCCTCCTTGTCGAGCGCTATCACCGCGGCTCGCGCGGCGGCGTATGAGCGCTCGATGTGCGTCGAGAGATAGCTGACAACGCTTTCATCAAAGGCAAGCTGACGGTCGGTGGCGAGTTTCACGATAACGCCGCGCAGCATGGCGTCGTCGGGCGCTTGCAGCATCACGGCCGGCAACGCCCGAAGCCGCGAAACCACGTCCGGAATCGATACCGGCCACACCGACGGCGCGATCCGCCCGGTGAAGAGGAGATAGGCCTCCTCCTCGCGCGCCAGATTGAGGAGATGGAATAGCGCCCTTTCGTCGATATTCGCGGCAGCGTCTTCGACCACCAATGCACCGGTGGCGAGCGCGCCACGCGGATCGGTCTCGCCAAGACTGTGCGCCGATACGACGCGTGCCCCCGCCGCCGCTGCCCAGATCGTCGCCAGATGCGTCTTGCCGGATCCCTCCGGCCCGATCAGCGCAACGGTGCGCGCCGGCCAGTCCGGCCATAAATCGATCAGCGCCAGCGCGCCTTCGTTGCAGGGGCCCGGCAAAAAATCCTCACGCGCATAGCTTTCCGCATGATCGAGCGCGAGCGCTAACTGGCGCGGGCGAAAGGACATGGAATTATGTCGGCTCACTGCCGTTATAGAGCAGGCTTCTGCGATAACGGTTCAAGGCAAAACCGATCAGCACGTTCGTGGCCGCCGCAAGCGGCACGGCAAGCAGGAGCCCGACAAAACCGAACAGGTAGCCGAACGCGAACAGCGCAAACATGAGCCACACCGGATGCAGGCCGACGCTGTGCCCGACAAGCTTCGGCGACAGCACATTGCCTTCGATGAACTGGCCGACAAGGACAATGCCCGCGACGACGAGGATATGTCCCCACTCCGGAAAAAATTGCGCGAAAGCGACGCAGAGCGAGACAACGAGCGCGGTCAACGAACCCAGATAGGGAATGAAGCTGATGAGCCCGCAGACCACGCCGATGAGGAAGCCGAAGTTCAACCCGGCCAGAGTGAGGCCGATGGCATAGTAGGAGCCGAGGATCAGGCAGACGGCGGACTGGCCGTGGACATAAGCGGAGATCGACGCATCGATCTCGCGGGCAAGCTTGCGCACGGTTTCGCGCTGCTTCACCGGTATCAACTGATCGATGCTGTTCAACATGCGATCCCAATCGCAAGCGAGGTAGAACGCGACCACGGGCGTAATGATCAAAAGCGAGAACAGCGAAATCACGGCCTGGCCTTTCGACCACAGTGAACCGATCATGTCATTGACGTAATTCATGGCGTGATTCATCAGTTCTCCGGCGCCGCCACCGCTGCCAGGTTTGTCGCCGAACATTTGCTGCAGCCAGGGGTAGTCTGGATTGCCGATCAGGTTTTGCAGACGCTCCGCGTAGCTCGGAGCGTTGTCGATGAAGGCCCAAAGCTGCTTGATCAATGGCGGCACGATCAGAAAGAGCAGCAGCACAAACCCCAGAACGAAACCGGTGAGAATAAGGGCCGCCGAGGCGAAACGGCTCATGCCGCGCTTGGTCAATCTTCTGTTGAGCGGATCGAGCACATAGGCGATCGTCATGCCGAGCACGAACGGCAGCAGGATCGGGCTCAACAGCCAGAGCAGGGCGGCGGCCACGGCGAAAACGCCGAACCAGAAAACCGCGTTGCGCTCGAAGTGCATTGCGCTTCCCCAAAAGCCGCAATCAGTGCCCGGCGCCGAAGGAGTTCATGTGGCGAACCCACTCCGCGAGATAGAAGGCGATCGAGAGCAAGGTCAAGACAGCGACCAGCCCCATCATGAGTTTTGAAGCCATGACGAGATCGAAGGCGAAAGCCTGCTCGGCCAGGACGAGCGTTGCCAGCAGGATCTGCGCCACCGTATTGGCCTTCGAGACGAGCAGCGGCCGGATCGGCATTGGCTTGCCGACAAGCCATGACAGCAAAAAGGCGCTGATGATCATGATGTCGCGCGAGACGACCAGGATGACGAGGAAGATCGGCAGCGAACCCGCGATACCGAGCGACACATAGATCGATACGATCAGCGCCTTGTCGGCCAGCGGATCGAGATAAGCGCCAAGCTCGCTCGTCATGTGAAAGCGCTTGGCGAGAAAGCCGTCGATGCCGTCACTGATGCCGGCGGCCAGAAACAGCAGAAAGGCTATGCGCATTTCGCCCGATATGATCGCCCAGACCACGATCGGCACCAAAAGGATACGCCCCAACGTTATGAGATTTGGGATACTCAAACCGCTCCCCAGCCTGCGGCACGCTTTCGGTCACTTATCCACCGGACCCGGGCAACTGCGGGCCGCCGGATCGAATGGGGGAATTCGGTTATTTCCGATTTCCCGCGCACCATCATTGTACAAGGCAATATAACCGCGCTCGCGCGCTTGCGCACCCCGCGATTCCGACGTAGGAGGCGCGAATTAGGCCTGCCCGGCCCGGGACGGCCCGCCTGTGCGAATTGGTGGCTCTCGTGGATGAGGCTCGCTACGCGGCCGCCGGTGTCGACATCGATGCCGGCAACCGCATGGTGGAATTGATCAAGCCCTTGGTGCGCGCGACCGCGCGCGCCGGCGCTGGCGCAGAAATCGGCGGCTTTGGCGGCCTCTTCGACCTCAAGGCCGCTGGCTTCACCGACCCCATCCTGGTCGCCGCGACCGACGGCGTCGGCACCAAGGTCAAGATCGCGGTAGAAACCTCCCGCCACGACACGATCGGCATCGATCTCGTTGCCATGTCGGTCAACGATCTCGTCGTGCAGGGCGCCGAGCCGCTGTTTTTTCTCGACTACTTTGCCTGCGGCAAACTCGATCCGGCGGTCGGGGCGGAAGTCGTCAAAGGCATCGCCGCGGCCTGCCGCGAGTCCGGCTGCGCGCTGGTCGGCGGCGAGACAGCGGAAATGCCCGGGGTCTACCAGGGCGGCGACTATGATCTCGCCGGGTTTGCCGTCGGCGCCGTCGGACGCCAGGACGTATTGCCCCGCGCCGACATCGCGGCGGGCGATATCGTCGTCGGGCTTGCCTCGACCGGCGTCCACTCCAACGGCTTCTCGCTGGTGCGCAAGGTTGCGGCGATGGCCGGGCTGACCTGGGATCGCCCGGCGCCGTTTGAGCCTTCGCGCAGCCTCGGCGAGGCGCTGCTGACGCCGACACGGCTTTATGTGCGCTCCTGCCTCGCCGCCATCCGCGGCACGAAGGCCGTCAAGGCGCTGTGCCACATCACCGGCGGCGGCTTCGTCGACAACATTCCCCGCGTCCTGCCACCGGGATTCGGCGTCGCGCTCGATCTCGATCGCGTTCCCGTCCTGCCGGTGTTCAAGTGGTTGGCAACGGCGGGCAATATTGCCGAGTACGAAATGCTGCGCACGTTCAATTGCGGCATCGGCATGGTGGCGGTGCTTGATCGCAGCGGCGCGGACGCCGCGAGCGAACTATTTGCCCGGAATGGCGAGACCGTCGTTCGCCTTGGCGAAGTCATTGCAACGCCGAGCGGCGCGGCCGTCAATTTTCGCGGGCGCCTCGACCTGTCGCGGTGAGCGCGTGACCAAAAAGCGCGCTGCCATTCTCATTTCCGGCCGCGGGTCGAACATGACGGCGCTGATCGAGGCGGCGGCAGCACAAGATTATCCGGCGCAGATCGTGCTCGTCGTCTCGAACCTGCCCGACGCCTTGGGGCTTGTCCGCGCCCGCGAGGCCGGTATCGCAACCGCGATCATCGATCACCGGTCATTCGGGAAAGACCGCGAGGCGTTCGAACGCGCACTCGACGCCGAACTGCGCAAGAGCGCGATCGACGTGGTCTGCCTCGCGGGCTTCATGCGTCTTCTAACGCCGTGGTTCGTCACGCGCTGGAGCGGACGACTCATCAATATCCACCCGGCGCTGCTGCCGGAGTTCAAAGGGCTCGACACGCACCGCCGGGCGCTCGAGGCAAAGGTGAAACAGCACGGCGCTACGGTCCACTTCGTCGTCCCGGAAACCGATTCCGGGCCGATCATCGTGCAGCAATCGGTGCCGGTGCTCGATGGCGACACAGAAGAGACGCTCGCCGCGCGCGTGCTTGAGGTCGAGCACCGCCTTTATCCGCAGGCCTTGCGGCTGGTCGCGGAAGGCCGCGCCACGTTTGTAGCGAAATAAGCTACAGCGAATCGCAAGAATCATTTGCTACGCGCCGGCAATTTCCCGCGCGGCGGCTTTCGCCCGTGCTTTCATCTCGGCACGCGCTGCCAGAGTCCTCCGGCGGCAATTGCGAGCATCGCTCCCGCGCCGGCTGCCGCGAGTTCGACGTGATGCGCAAAATTCTCGCCGAACGTCGCCGTCAGTTTTTGCACCAGCACCGGATCGGTTGCGATGGCTTCGCCGGCGATCCAGCCGAGCAGTGCCGCGCCGGCCCACACCAGAACAGGAAAGCGATCGATGATCGTCATGATCAGCGCCGCACCCGCCACAATAAGGGGAATGGAGACGGCGAGCCCGATCGCAAGCAGGACGAAATCGCCCTTTGCAGCAGCAGCGATCGCGATGACATTGTCGAGGCTCATGACGACATCGGCAACCACGACGATCCGGACCGCGCGCCACAAATGCGCGACGGCTTCAACGTCGTTTTTGTCGTCGGCATCCGGCACCAAAAGCCGCGCCGCAACGATAATGAGCGCCGAACCCCCGGCCAGCTTGAGATAGGGCAGCAGCATGAGCCGCGCGATGATTGCGGTGAAGACGAGACGAAGAATCACGGCGACGCCGGCGCCCAGGATCAAACCCCACCGCCGTTGAACAGGCGGCAGGCCGCGGCACGCCAGGGCGATGACCACGGCATTGTCGCCGGACAGCAGGAGATTGATGAAGACGATTTGCGCTACGGCGAGCCAGAACGCGGTGTAGCCCAATTGATCGACGCCGCCATAAAGCCAATCGTGCCACAGCGCGGGATGCAGATATTGGGCGATCGAACCCACAACGCTAAAGCCTTAGCCGACGATCTCATTGCCGGAGAAGAACTGTGCAATTTCCTTGGCCGCGGTGTCGGTGGCATCCGAGCCGTGCACGGAATTTTCGCCGATCGACTGCGCGTGAGCCTTGCGAATGGTGCCGGCGGCGGCTTTCGCCGGATCGGTCGCGCCCATCAGATCGCGATAGGCCGCGACCGCGTTCTCGCCCTCAAGCACCTGCACGACAACCGGCCCCGAGATCATGAAATCGACAAGCTCGCCGAAAAACGGCCGCGCACGATGCACGGCGTAAAACGTCTCGGCCTGCTCGCGGGACATCTTGATGCGCTTCTGCGCGACAATGCGCAGACCTGCTTTTTCAATCATCGCATTGATCGCGCCCGTCACGTTGCGAGCGGCGGCATCCGGCTTGATGATCGAAAATGTGCGCTCGATCGCCATCAAATTTTCCTTTAGGGGATTTGCAAAAAGGCGTGGAACCGGAGCGGCTTATATCCTTCGCTTACGGTCCCGGCAAGCGCGCGGCGGGCGGATGAACGCGCGGTGAACGAAAGCGCGATGCTGCGTTCAGTTTGATAAACCCGCGATAAATTTGGTCCTCAGCACCGGTTCAGACGTTAACCCATAACATCGTCGCCATGAACCGGAAGGCCGATCGGCCTGACTAAGAAACATCGACGTACAAAAACGTCAAACCAAGGAGATTCCAATGCTGCGCAAAACAATGCTCGCTATCGCGACCTGCGCGACGCTTGGCGCCGCGGCTCTCGCTCCGACTTCCGCATCCGCTCATTGGGGCGGCTGGCATGGTGGATGGCACGGCGGCTGGGGATATCGCCCCTTCGTTCGCGTCTATGCCGGCGGCCCGGGTTATGGCGGCTGCATGGTCCGGCGCTGGGTCTATACGCCGTATGGACCGGCGCTGCGCTGGGTCAACCGCTGCTATTGATCCGGACTGACTGCTCGAAACATCGCCCCGGCTTCACAAGAGGCCGGGGCTTGCCATTGCGCCACGATCGAAAGCCCCGGAACGAGCGAGGCCGCTAGGTCTGATCGTTCTTCTTCTGCGACTTCGCCGATTTCTTTTTCACCGGCAGCGGCGCGGGCGCAGGGACCGCAACGCGATCCATTTCCGCAAGCTGGCCGCGCTCGAAACGATAAATTCCCGGCCGCGGGCCGCCGTTATATGTCAGCACCGCGGTCCGTTCGCCGTTCGGCGCATTGCCAACTTGAACTGAACTGGGCTGGCCGGCACGCTGCACCACGTCGCACTCGGTCATGCCGAGCGCGACGCCGCCGCCGAGCAAAGAGCCCTGGTCCGCGGCAGGCGCCGGCGGCGATGCATTGCCGGCCGGATTTACTGGAGCCGCGGGAGCGGGCTGCTGCGCCGCCTGCGGCGGGCAGGCCCCGCTGCTGTCGACAAGATCGTTCGCCGTGACCGGATGCTGCAGGCGCTTTGATTCCTGCAGTTCGGAAAAAGTATAGCCGCCGGTTCGGCTGACCAATTGAAACGGCTTGGTAAACCAGGCCTGCTCGGTGTCGTAGTTGCCGCCGCTGCAGCCGGCGAGCGCTACGCTTGCCGCCAGTGCTGCCGCGACGCCACAGGTATTGTATCGAAACCGCACCCAAGATCCCCTGCAGCCTGACCGGCCGCAACAATGCGCCGGTTTGTGTTGCGATCAAGGCGTCCCGCCGCGCCCCATTTTAACCAGCGGCCGCCGCCTCCGCGACAACAATCAGAATGCAAAAACGAACGCGGTAAAGACAGAAAAAATCATACAAAACAATGCGTTATGTTCTTTATTCAGAGTCCCGTCAAGGATCGCACGCTTTGTGATCGGCGTCACCGACTCCGTCGCACGACACTTTACCGTCACATTGGGGTAACTTGCGCATCCGCCGCCGGCGGCCGGGGACCGGAGAGATTTCTATGCATCTGCAATTCGTCGGCTGCGGCGATGCCTTCGGCACGGGCGGACAATTCAACACGTGCTTTCATCTCGTCGGACGCGAGATCAATGCGCTGATCGATTGCGGCGCGACCTCGCTTGTCGGGCTGAACAAACTCGCGATCGAGCGCAACGATATCGATCTCATCCTGATCTCGCACTTTCACGCCGACCACATCGGCGGACTGCCGTTCTTCATTCTCGAATCGAACTACGTTTCCAAGCGAAAGCGCGGCCTCACGATCGCCGGTCCGCCCGGCCTCAAAGCGCGCTTCGCCAAGGTCATGGGCGTCGCGTTTCCCGGAACCGCGGACATGGAATGGTCATTTCCGCTGACGCTGCGCGAGCTCGAGATTGGCACGCGCAACGATATCGGACACCTGCAGGTTACGCCATTCCACGTCCAGCACGACGATCGCGCCGGGCCCTGCCTCGGTTTCCGCATCGAAGCCGAGGGCAAGGTCATCGCATTTTCGGGCGACACCGAGTGGACGGAAGCTCTGATCGACGTCGGACGCGACGCCGACCTATTTATCTGCGAGGCCTATACGCGCGACAAGCCGATCGCCACGCATATGGCGCTCAGCCTTTTGGAAAACCACCTCGCCCAGATCAGGCCAAAGCGGCTCGTGCTCACGCATATGAGCAAGGACATGCTGGCGCAGCGCACCAAGCTTCCGTACGAAACCGCCGAAGACGGGATGATCGTCGAAGTGTAGGCGGTTTACGCGGCTGGCTTGATCAGCTTTTTGATTGCAGCGAGCGCCGCCTGGGCCGCACCGCCATCGGGGCCGCCGCCCTGCGCCATGTCAGGCCGCCCGCCGCCGCCCTTGCCGCCAAGCTCGGCGACGCCGGCCTGCACCATTTGTACCGCGTTGTTTGCGCCGGTCAGGTCGGCGGTGACGCCGACGACGAGCGCCGCCTTGCCCTCGGGATCGTTGGCGACAAGAATGACGATGCCGGAGCCAAGTTTTTTCTTCGCCTCGTCGACAAGACTGCGCAAATCCTTCGCCTCTACTCCCGTCAGCGTCCTCGCCATGACCTTCACGCCGGCGATGTCTTCGACACCATCGTCACCATTCGCCGAAGCGTCGCCACCGCCCATGGCGAGTTTCTTCTTCGCGTCCGACAGTTCGCGTTCGAGGCGCTTGCGTTCATCGAGCAGCGCGGCGATGCGGGTCGGCATCTCATCGACCGGCACCCGCAATTCGGAAGCCGTGGCCTTGGCAAGTTTCGCCATATTGTTCGCGCTATGCCGCGCGGCATTCGCGGTCAGCGCCTCGAGGCGGCGAACGCCGGAGGCGACGCCGGACTCGCCGACGACGGAGATGACGCCGATGTCGCCGGTGCGCCGCACATGCGTGCCGCCGCACAGTTCGACCGACCAGCCCATCGTATTGCCGCCACTCTCGCCGGGACCTTCGCCCATGGCGACGACGCGGACCTCATCGCCGTATTTCTCGCCGAACAGCGCGCGTGCGCCCGAGGTTCGCGCATCGTCGAGCGCCATGACCCGCGTCGTGACCGGTGAGTTCCGCAGCACATAGTCATTCGCGATGTCTTCGACGCGCTCGATCTCTTCACCACTCATCGGCTTGGGATGCGAGAAATCGAAGCGCAACCGATCCGGAGCGACCAGCGAGCCTTTCTGCGCGACGTGATCGCCGAGAACCTGGCGGAGCGCCTCGTGCAAAAGATGTGTCGCGGAATGATTTTTCCGGATCGCGCCGCGGCGCGTGTGGTCCACTTCGAGCGCGAGCGCGGTTCCGGCCTTGAGCGTGCCCTCTTCGACCGTGCCGATATGGGCAAAAACATCCCCAGCATATTTTTGCGTGTCGGTGACGCGAAAGCGCACGCCGTCGCCGGTCATGACACCGGTGTCGCCGATCTGACCGCCGGACTCGCCGTAGAACGGCGTCTGGTTGAGCACGACCGCGCCGCTCTCGCCCTTGTTCAGCGCGGCAACCTCCTTGCCGTCCTTCACCAGCGCCGACACAACGCCCTCGGCGCTTTCGGTCTCATAACCGAGAAATTCCGTGGAGCCGCTCTTCTCGCGCAGGCCAAACCAGACCGCTTCGTCCGCGGCTTCACCCGAGCCCGCCCAGGATGCGCGCGCCTTCGCGCGTTGCTGCTCCATGGCGTCGGTGAATGAGGCGATATCGACGCCGATGCCACGCGGCTTTAACGCGTCCTGCGTCAGGTCGAGCGGGAAGCCGTAAGTATCGTAGAGCGTGAACGCGGTCTCGCCATCGAACATGTCGCCCTTCTTGAGCGTCTTGCTCGCTTCGTCGAGAATTGCCAGCCCCCGATCGAGCGTGCGGCGAAAGCGGATTTCCTCGAGCCGCAGTGTCTCGGTGATCAGCGCATCGGCGCGGTGCAATTCCGGATAGGCCTGCCCCATCTCGCGGATGAGCACCGGCACCAGCCGCCACATCAGCGGCTCCTTGGCGCCGAGAAGTTCGGCGTGCCGCATGGCGCGGCGCATGATGCGGCGAAGCACGTAGCCGCGCCCTTCGTTGGACGGCAGCACCCCGTCGGCGATCAGGAAGGACGACGCGCGCAAATGGTCGGCGATGACCCGGTGCGAGGCTTTGCGTTCGCCGTCCGGATCGACACCGGTGAGATCGGCAACGGCTTCGATCAGTGCGCCGAACAGATCGATCTTGTAATTGTCGTGCGTGCCTTGCAGCACGGCCGCCATGCGCTCGAGCCCCAAACCGGTATCGATCGACGGCCGCGGCAGGTCGACACGCTTGCCGCCGGGCAGTTGCTCGTACTGCATGAAGACGAGATTCCAGATTTCGGTGAAGCGGTCGCCTTCGGCTTCGGGGGTGCCCGGCGGCCCGCCCCAGACGTGATCGCCATGATCGTAGAAAAGCTCCGAGCACGGACCGCACGGCCCAGTGTCGCCCATCGCCCAGAAATTATCGCTGCCGGCGATGCGAATGATCTTGCTGTCGGGCAGGCCGGCGATCTTCTTCCACAGCCGAAACGCCTCGTCGTCGTCGATATAGACGGTTGCCAGAAGCTTGTCGGCCGGCACGCCGTACTCTTTCGTCACCAGATTCCAGGCAAGCTCGATCGCGCGTTCCTTGAAATAATCGCCGAACGAGAAATTGCCGAGCATCTCGAAAAAGGTGTGATGGCGGGCGGTGTAGCCGACATTGTCGAGGTCGTTGTGCTTGCCGCCGGCGCGAACGCATTTCTGCGCGGTGACGGCGCGCGAATAGGGGCGTTTTTCGAGGCCGGTAAAGACATTCTTGAATTGCACCATGCCGGCATTGGTGAACATCAGCGTCGGGTCGTTGCGCGGCACGAGCGGCGAGGACGGCACGACCTCGTGCCCCTCGCGCGCAAAATAGCCAAGGAAGGCCGACCTGATATCGTTGACACCAGACATGGTGGGGCAACTCTCTAACGGCGGAGTGCTTTCCTGTCCAGAAAAGCGGGGATTTAACGGCGGAATTGATGTGCCGCCGCAAAACATATAAGCGCTCTGGCGATGAACCAGCAGAGCAGCACCCCCCTCCCCCGTATTTTCCAGGACCGATTGCGCCAAGGCCGATTCGTCATGACCGCAGAGCTTGCGCCGCCGGTCTCGTGCGATGCCGGCGACCTCTTGCGCAAGGCCAAGGCGCTCAAGGGCGTGGCCGATGCGGTCAATGTCACCGACGGCGCCGGCGCCCGCGCGCATATGAGCGCGCTCGCCGCGGCGACCCTTCTAATCGGTGCCGGCGTCGAGCCGATCCTCCAGCTCACCTGCCGCGACAAGAACCGGATCGCACTGCAAAGCGAGCTCATGGGCGCCGCCGCGCTCGGCGCGCAAAACCTGTTGATATTGACGGGCGACGACCCGAAGTCAGGCGATCAGCCCGAGACCAAGCCGGTCTTCGACGTCGATTCGCGGACCCTGATGGAAACCGCGCGCCGCCTGCGCGACGAGGGCACGCTGCCCACCGGCCGCAAGGTCGACGGCAAGGCCGCGTTCTTCATTGGCGCCGCCGACATGCCGATCGATCCGCCGGACGGCTGGCAGCCGAACGGGCTCCTCGCCAAGGTGAAGGCCGGTGCGCAATTCGCCCAGACGCAATTCTGCATGGACGCCGGTATCGTGCGCCGCTATGCCGCTGCGCTGGAAAAGGCCGGCATCACCAAAGAGCTTTCGCTTCTCATCGGCGTCAATCCGCTGCGCTCGGCCAAATCGGCGGCGTGGATGAAAAGCCATCTCTTCGGCACCATCATTGCCGACGCCTTGATCGAGCGCATGGAGAAAGCCGCCGACCCGGCGCGCGAAGGCGTCCGCATCTGTGTCGAACTGATCGAGGAGCTTTCGACCATTCCCGGAATCGCCGGCGTCCACATCATGGCGCCCGGCAATGACGCGGCCATTCCGGAAGTGATTGCTGCCGCGAGAGCGAGCATCAAGTAGCCACGCGCAGGCCACGCAATTATTTAGATGCCGGCTTCTCGACGCTACGGATATCCACTTCCGATTTCAGCGTGTGATGCACCGGACATTTGTCGGCGATTTCCATGAGCCGCTTGCGCTGTTCGGCGGTGAGATCGCCGTCGAAGGTGATCTCGCGATCGATGTGGTCGATCATGCCCTCCTTGGTTTCGCACTCGGCGCAATCGGTGGCGTAGATCCGGTTATGCCGGAGGCGAACTTCGGTTTGCTTCAGCGGCAATTGCTTGCGGTCGGCATAGAGCCGCACCGTCATCGACGTGCAGGCGCCGAGCGCCGCCAGCAGCAGATCGTATGGACCGAGGCCCGTGTCCATCCCGCCGGCCTTGACCGGCTCGTCGGCAAGCAGGCGGTGCTTACCGGAACTGATTTCCTGCTGGAAGGTGCCGTTTCGCGTTTCGCGAACGACGACGGTTCCGTCGGGTGCGTCTGCCATGGGGACGGCATTAGCCGCCATGTCGAGGTAGTGCTCGGCCCAGGCCGCGATCACGTCCGCGATATAAGCGGCGTCGCCGTGCCGGCTGATGAGATGATCGGCGCCGGCAAGCGAAATGAAGCTCTTGGGATGTTTCGCCGCGAGAAAGATGTGGCTGGCATTGTCGATGCCCACGGTGTCGTCGGCCGGCGCATGGAAAATTAGCAGCGCTTTGCGCAAGTCGTGGATGCGCGCGGCCAGATTCTGTTGCGCGATATCGTCGAGCAAAGCGCGGCGGACGTGGAACGGCCGGCCGGCGATCGAGACCTCGACTTCGTCTGCCGTGCCAGGCCCGGGGATTTTTCCGCCGAACAGGCCGATCACGTGAGACGGATCGAAAGGCGCGCCGATCGTCACCACGGCACGGGCATCGTGGATGCGATGTGACGCGGCGAGCACCGCGGCGCCGCCAAGACTGTGACCGATGAGGATCGCCGGAGGACCGATCGTCTTGCGCAGATGATCGGCGGCGGCGACAAGATCGTCGATGTTCGACGAGAAGGTGGTGTTGGCAAACTCGCCCTCGCTCCCGCCGAGGCCTGTGAAGTCAAAACGCAGCACGGCGATGCCGTGCTGCTTCAAGCCTTCGGCGATGTAACGCGCTGCCTTGATGCTTTTCCCGCAGGTGAAGCAATGCGCGAACAGCGCCACCGCGCGCACCGGGCCATCCGGCCGGTCGAGCAGCGCGGCAAGTTTTTGGCCCTGCTTGTTGGGGAAATCGAATTTCTCAGCCGGCATTGTTCCTACCTCCCCAACTCCCGCATCGCCGCATCCAGTCCCTCGATCGTCAGCGGGTACATCCGTCCGCCGAGAAGCTGGCGCATCAGGCGGATGGAGGCCGTGGTCTGCCATTCGCTTTCCGGTACCGGGTTGAGCCAGACGCAGGATGGATAGGTCGCGGCGACGCGTTGCATCCACACCTGGCCCGTCTCCTCGTTGAAATGCTCGACCGATCCGCCAGGCGCGGCGATTTCATAAGGCGACATCGAGGCGTCGCCGACAAAGATCACCTTGTAGTCGTGCGGATAAGTGTGGAGCACGTCCCATGTCGGCGTCGTATTAGTCCAGCGCCGCGCGTTCTCCTTCCACACTTTTTCGTAGATGCAGTTGTGGAAATACAGATGCACGAGATGCTTGAACTCGGACCTGGTTGCTGAAAACAGTTCTTCGGTCGTCTTGATGTGCCAGTCCATCGAGCCGCCGATGTCGAGAAACAGCAGCACCTTGATGGTGTTGTGGCGCTCCGGCCGCATGAGAATGTCGAGATAGCCCTTGTGCGCGGTGCCCTTGATAGTGCCGTCGAGGTCGAGTTCGTCGGGCGCGCCGGTGCGCGCGAATTTGCGCAGGCGGCGCAGGGCGATCTTGATATTGCGGGTGCCGAGTTCGACGTCGCCGGCGAGATCCTTGAACTCGCGCTTGTCCCACACCTTCACGGCGCGGAAATTGCGGTTCGTGTCCTGACCGATGCGCACGCCTTCGGGATTGTAACCGTAGGCGCCGAACGGAGACGTGCCGGCGGTGCCGATCCATTTTTTGCCGCCCTGGTGCCTGCCGCGCTGTTCGGCAAGCCGCTGGCGCAGCGTTTCCAAAAGCTTGTCGAGGCCGCCGAGCGCCTCGATCTCCTTCTTCTCCTCCTCGGTGAGATATTTCTCCGCCAGCTTCTTGAGCCATTCGGCGGGGATCTCCCCTTCGAGTCCCTGTTCGACCAGTTCAAGGCCCTTGAACACATGGCCGAACACGCGGTCGAATTTGTCGAGATTGCGCTCGTCCTTCACCAGCGCCGCACGCGACAGGTAATAGAAATCCTCGACACGGCGGCCGGCGATGTTTTTTTCCATCGCTTCCATCAGCGTCAGATATTCGCGCAGCGTCACCGGGACGCCGGCCTGTTTCAGCTCATGGAAAAAGGTCGAGAACATGCCTCAACATTCGCCGCCAATGCCGGGCCGTCAAGCGGCCCGAACTTCGATATAGTCAGCCGGCATGGCACGATACAGGCGGCAAGGTCGGGGATAATCGCGGTCGTGGCGGAAATCATCCTTGTTCTGTTCATCGTGCTGATGTTTCGCACGTTCCTTCAGCGCAACATGCCACGCGTCGGCGGCAAGGTCGGACCGCGCCAAGCCATTGATCCTCCGGTCCCGCTTCCATCAGGGTTTTCCGCGCTCTATGCGCGCAGGATGACGCTGTTCGTTGCTTCAGACGACGCCGCGAAGTTTTCAAGCCAGAGAAAGTTCATGCGCCGCGGCACGCGGCAAATCCCGGCGCTGATGCGGATCTATTGTGTCGCCGGGACCAAGATCGAAATCGAGATTCCCGCCGAGGCGCCGGACTACGAACGCATCGATGCCGGCGAAGCGCTGGCACTCCTCCGCGAACTTCCGGACCCGCGCCTGATACGCCGGCTGCATCTGAGCGATGAACCGTGCTTCCTCGACCCCTGGGCGCGCAAAATCGCAGGACAACAGATCAGGCATCTCGGCACCGCGACCAATTTCGGACTGGTCGCGCTCTACCGTCCGGATCGGCGCTTGCGTTCCGAGGTCGGCCTTACGTTGCTGCACGAATGGCTGCATATCGTCGCGTTCAAGCACGAGATCGGCCTCTGGCGCTTTGGGCGCGCGGATGCGATCGAGCCGCTCGCCCCGGCGCCGCCCGGGTCAATGAGCACAGGCCGCGCACGGTGGCTGCCGCACGAAGCGTGGTCCGAGTTCGGCGAGAAATTGCTCGGCTACGACGAAGACCTCGCCCGCCAAACGGCGCTCACGTCGCCCGTCCACGCCATGATGCTGTGGCGGAGGATCGAGAAGATCCTGCACAAAACCCCGCCCGGCCTGCGCAGCACGCGGCTTGCCGAATTCGAAGCGCGCGCCGCTTTCATCCGCAACGACGTGGCGCCGAAGGCCCCCGACATCCGCAGTGGACGCTCAGGGTAATAAAAATACTTCGTTATTTCAATAGCTTAAATTATTGTAAGATATATCTTGCGCTATAACTCAATGTGAGCTATCTAAAGATATATCTTCAACAAAAGGACATCGAAAATATGCGTGAACATTGTGAAGGCCGTGGCGAGGGCCACCGCGGTTACTGGGGCGCTGGCCGCCATCATCGCCGGCGCTTCGGCGGCTTCGGTTTTGGCGGACGCGGCGGCGGACGGGGCGAGATGAACCCCGACGACATGCGCGCCGGACGGATGCTGGCCCAGGGTGACCTGCGGCTCCTCGCGCTTGCGCTCATCGCGGAAGCGCCGCGTCACGGCTACGAAATCATCAAGCTGGTCGAAGAGAAGACCGCCGACTGGTACTCACCCAGCCCCGGCATCGTCTATCCGACGCTGACCTACCTCGAAGAAGCCGGCTACGTGACCGCTTCAACCGAGGGCGCAAAGAAGCTCTACACCATCACCGGCGAAGGCCGCGCCTATCTGGAAGCCAATCGCGCCCTGGTCGACGTCGTGCTCGACCGGCTCTCAGCGCTCGGCGAACGCGTCAATCGCTGGCGCCGCCGGGAGCGTGGCGATCGCGAGGGCCGCCGTAACCTGCCGCCGCTCGTCGAGGCCGCGTTCGATCATTTGCGCGAGACCGTGAGCAAGCGGCTCGACAACGACGCCGAGGACGAAGCGCGTCTCGTTGAAATCCTCGCGCGTGCCGCGACGGAGTTGCAGGGACGCAGCTAAAGACTACTGACCGCGTGCGCCTATCCGGCCGCGAGCACATCCGGCGTATGGATATGCTCCGGCCGGATGCCGACGCCGATCAGCCGCGCCGGTATCCGCCGCAGAAACGGAATCGACGCGAACAGCTTGATCATGAACGGCGCCTGCGGCCGCTGCTGACTCTGCAGGACGCGGCTGATGATCCGCTTCTGGATGTTGAGCTGCAGCCACTGCGTAAAGCGCACCGGCAGCGTGCGGCGCTGTTCGATCGCCTGCAGATCGGCGTCCGTCGCCGTGCCGGATTTGAGCGGCGCTGCGAGACGGTTGGCGGCAGCCACGGCATCCTGCACCGCCATATTGATGCCGACGCCGCCGATCGGCGACATGGCATGCGCCGCGTCCCCGATGCAGAGCAACCCGGGCCGCCACCACTTCTTCAAGCGATCCACCGTCACGCTCAAAAGCTTGATGTCGTCCCAGCTCTTCAGGTCGCCGATGCGGTCGGCGAGAAACGGCGACATCCAGGCGATCTTCTTGCGGAAGGCGTCGAGCCCTCCGGCTTTGACCTCCTCGATCCCGCCTTTCGGGATGACGAAGGCGCATTGCCAGTAATCGCCGCGGTCGAGCATGACCATCATCATGCCGGCTTCGATATGGCCGAACGTATCGGTGTCGTCGTTCGGCTTGCGCGACATGCGGAACCAAAGCACGTCCATCGGCGCGCCGTAGTCTTCGCTCTCGAGGCCGGCGCATTGGCGCACGGTGGAATGCCGTCCATCGCAGCCGACGACGAGGTCGGCACGGATGACGAGCGTGCCGTCCGGCGCATTGGCCCGCAGCCCCACGACACGGCCGTTCTCCACGATCAGATCGGTCGCCTCCGCCTGCATGCGCAGGTCGAACGTCTTGTAGCGTTTGCCCTGGCCGGCGAGAAAATTGAGAAAATCCCATTGCGGCATCAGCGCGATATATTTGCAGTGCGTCGGCAGATGAGTGAAATCACCCATCACCAGCCGGTCCTCGCCGACCTGGCCGCTGAGCCTTTCGACTTTCTGGTGCGGCAATTTCAGAAAATCGTCGAGCAGCCCGAGCTCATACATGAACTGCAGCGTCGATGGATGAACGGTATCGCCGCGAAAATCACGAAAGAAATCGGCATGCTTTTCCAGCACTACGACCTCGACGCCCGCACGCGCCAGGAGAAACCCGAGCATGACGCCTGCCGGGCCACCGCCGGCGATGCAGCATTTCGTGGTCAGCGATAGTTCCGGCATTGCGACACCCTGCGTTAGCGGCCCGCGCCAAGGGGTGACAGGCTTTCGGCCCCGGCGTACCTGATACCCATGCACATATTTCCGCCGCAAGCGGCGTGCTAGAAGAATTATAGCCCGTTCCCGCCCACGATCATGCGCCTTTCCATCATTCTGGCCCTGCTTGTCGTCCTAGCGCCGCTCGATGCCGCGTTTGCGCAGCTCGCCGGCACCGGCGATTTCCATATTTCATGGGAAGTGAAGAACCGCTTCCGCCTGTTCCGCAATGAGGCCGATTTCCTGCGCCAGGTCGCGGCAAGCCGCGGCGACGGCGTTCTTGCCGCCGAGCGGCGGCTGGAGGGCGATACCGACGGGCTTGGCTGGGCCAAGGACGTCGTCGGCAATCTGTGCCTCGACAATTCGGGCGACCTGCAGGAAACCTGCGAGCGTGACGGCACGCGGGAAAATTATCTCAGCCCCCGCGACCATGCCGTCGGCGTAACGGTCGCGGGTCCAGTGCCGCAGGACGCGACCTGCGTCTGGAGCTTCGATGACGGTGACGGCGCGGTCCGGCAGAACACTGTGGCTTGCGATCAGGAAGTCAGGCTGCGGGTACGCTCCGGCCGGACGACGGTGGCGACGGTGGACATTCCGCTCGGTGACGGTACCGCACAACGCGTCGCCACCGAGATTGCGGTGCGCGATGTGCTCATCGTCGGCCTCGGCAATTCCATCGCCGCCGGCGAGGGCAATCCGGACAAAGCCGTGGAACTCGACGGCGGCTTTTGTTTCAAACGCTTCCTGGGCGGCGGCGCGAGCCAGTACTTCCGGCCAAGCCGTGCAGGATACGACGACGACCGCTCCTGCGAGAACGGACCATCGAGTCCCACCGCGGCAAAAAATTGGGCGCTGCATGGCGCGCGCTGGATGAATCCGGCGTGCCATCGTTCGCTGTACAGCTATCAGGTCCGGACCTCGCTCGCGATCGCGATCGAGCAGCCGCACCTTGCCATTACGCTCGTGCCGCTCGCCTGCACCGGCGCCACCATCGGCGCAGGAATGTTTGCAAGCCAACGCGCCGACGATTGTCCCTGGGTTGTCGGGATTGAAACATGCTCGGGGAGCGCTCCCGCGCAATTCGCCGAGCTGAAAAATATTGTGGCTATGGCGCATCGCCAGCAGGCCGACCGCAATATCGATCTTGTCATGCTGACGGTCGGCGCCAACGACGTGAATTTTGCCGGGCTCGTCGCCAATGTGATCGTCGAGGCCACTACGGAACGGCTTCTCTTGCGGCAGGGCGGCTCGATTTCCAACGTTGCCGATTCACAGAAGGCTTTGGACCAGGATCTGCCTGACGAATTCGCGCAAATGCGTTCGGCGCTAAAGCCCTATGTCGGCGGCAATCTCAATCGCGTCGTGTACGTCTCATACGGCGATCCGGCCGAGCAGGCAGAAAACAAGCCATGCCCCGGCGGCCGTGACGGCCTCGACGTTCAACCCGCCTTCGGCGCCGATGCCGAACGGCTGCGCGCGACGGCGGACTTCGTCGACAACAAGTTTCTGCCCAAGATCAAAGTGCTGGCGACGTGCGACGGCAACAAGATTTGCCGCGACGCCACGACCGAGCGCATGACTTTCGTCGACGGGCATCAGGCGGCATTTGCGCGCCACGGCATGTGCGTGCGTGCGCCGACCGATCCGGAATTCGACCGCAAGTGCTTCTCGACCAGCGGCAACAGCTTTCAGACCGACCCGACGATCGCGCCCGATGATCCGATGGCTTGTGACGAGCCCGCCAGCAATTATCGTCCCTACGCGCCGCGCGGCCGCTGGATCAGGACCGCCAACGACAGCTATTTCACCGCGATGACCTATCCCGAGGGCATGCCCGCGATTTTGAAACCGAGCGATATCCACGACGCGCTCTGGGGCGTGTTGAGCGCCGTCTATGGCGGCGCGGTCCATCCCAACGCGGAAGGCTATGCCGCGATGGCGGACGCCGCGCTCCCCGCCGTACGCGGAGTGCTCGGCCTGACAGCGCCGCCGGCCATTCAAGCCGAACCGCTGCCGCCGCCCGGTGCGCCGGACGCGGCGCCTGCGGCCGGCACCACGCCGCGGACTCCCTAAGACTACGCCGGAGCGCGTTCGGGCGCGACGCCGAGCTTCTTCTGCAAGCTCGTCGAAGACGTCGTGTACTGAAACACCAGGCGTTTGTCGGGATAGACGTAGCGATGGGCCTTTTGCGCCATCAGCGCGCCTTCATGGAATCCGGAAAGGATGAGCTTGAGCTTGCCCGGATACCAATTGATGTCGCCGATGGCGAACATGCCAGGCACGCTGGTTTCGAAACTTTCCGTCTCGACGGGGATGAGTTCGTTGTTGCGAAGCTCGATGCCCCAATTCGCGACCGGACCAAGCTTCATCGTCAGCCCGAAGAACGGCAACAGCGCGTCGCAGGCGATCTCGAACGTCGAGCCGTCATTGGTCTTGACCAAGGCCTTGCCGATCTGGCCGGCGGCGCCCTCGAGCGACGTGACCTGGCCAAGAACGAAATCGATTTTGCCTTCGCCGACCAGCGCCATCATTTTGTTGACGCTGTCCGGCGAGGCGCGGAATTCGCTGCGCCGGTGCAACAGTGTGAGATGACTTGCGATCGGAGCGAGGTTGAGCGTCCAGTCGAGCGCGCTGTCGCCGCCGCCGACGATAAGAACGCGCTTGTCGCGCAGCGTCTCCATCTTGCGCACCGCGTAGAAGACCGACTTGCCCTCATACGGCTCGATGCCTGGGATCGGCGGGCGCTTGGGCTGGAATGAGCCGCCACCGGCGGCGATGACGAGGATCTTGCACTCGAACTCGGTGCCTTGGTCGGTCTTAACGCGGAACAGGGGATCGCCGATCTTCTCCACCAACTCCACCATCTCAGTGAGATGGAATTGCGGATTGAACGGCTTGATCTGCTGCAACAGCGCATCGACAAGGCCTTGCGCGCTGGTGTGGGGAATGCCGGGAATGTCGTAAATCGGCTTCTCCGGATAGAGCTCGGCGCACTGCCCGCCGATCTTGTCGAGAATGTCGACGAGATGACACTTCATGTCGAGCAGGCCAAGTTCGAAAACGGCGAACAGCCCGATGGGCCCCGCACCAATAATGACAACGTCTGTTTTGATAGGTTCAGCCATAATCCTGTCCAAGCTCGCTCGGCTTTCTTGCCAATGTTCGGGAAGGGCGACTGTCTAGCGTGACTGGCGGGCGAGGGAAAGAGGATGAATCCGCGCGGCGATCAAATAAATTCGATCACGCCTGGCGCGACGGCGTCCGAACGATCAGGCCGTCGAAATCGTCATTGACCTTGATCTGGCACGACAACCGGGAATTCGGTTTCACCTCGAAGGCAAAATCGAGCATATCCTCCTCCATCGGGGAGGGTGCGCCGACTTTTTCTTTCCACGTCTCATCGATATAGACGTGGCAGGTGGAGCAGGCGCAGGCGCCGCCGCATTCCGCCTCGATTTCCGGTACCCCGTTTTTGATTGCCGCTTCCATCACGGTGGCCCCGGCCTCACCCTCGACGGTGCGGGCCACGCCTCCGGAATCGATGAATGTGATTTTGGCCATGGTGGGGTGACTTAATGCCGCCGGATCAGCCCGAAGCGCGTCCGGGCGGCCTCTTCTATCGGCTCACGGCGCGAGGCGCCAGTGCGCCGACCAGGCCTCAGCGGTCGCGAGCAAGCTCGGCCAGAAGTTCCGTCAAACGGGCGGCGATTGCGGCGCTGGCTTCGAGGCTGGCGGCTTCGAGCCCGGTGATTGCCTCGTCCAGCTCGCCCGCGCCGCGCACGCCGTCGGCGGCGTCCTCCAGGCACTCGGCTGCCCGCGCCACACGCCATGCGCCGATACCGAGGGCCGAACCTTTGAGCGTATGAGCGGCCGCGGCGGCCTCAAGCGGCGTCGCCCCGACTATCCGGCCGAGCATGATCGTGGTCTGCCGCAAGAACAGTTCGAGGACCTCGCGCTCCAGCCGGCGATCCCCGAGCGTCATGTGCCCGAGATGGTCCTGATCGATGACCGCCGGCTTACGCTCGCGATCCGCCGCGCTCGGCCGGGGCGACGCGCTCATGAATTCCTCCGTCTCCGCCGCCACATGGCATCGCCAATCGACCGGCGCCGGCCCCAAGCTGGCCGTATTGCTGTCCACACAATGGCGTGCTCATCCGCCGCGGAAAAATTAGGCGGCTACGGTGAACAAGCCGTTAACGATGATTAAAGGGACGTTACCGACCCGGTTTTCTTCGATCTGCCAGACCGATAGGATGGGCTATGGCGGTGTGATGTGAGGGCGTGGTTGGGGAGCCCTTTTACCGGCGAGGAACTGAAACGACCACGCGCTCGTGGCGCGGCCCGTCTGTGTTGGGGCCGTCCTAGTCAGGCGTAACACGCGAGGCGACGACCGAAATGGCGAATTACCCGAAGAAGATGACGGATCCGACTGAAGCAGCGCTGTCAGCGATCCAGGAAGCCCTCAATATCCGGGACGACGAGGATCAGGCTGGAGGCCGTCCTGAGGGCATGGCCGATCTTCTCTCCGGCGCCACCGACGGCCGCGGACAAAGCGCAGGCACAATGGCCGCGCACGCGGACACCCTGGATTCAGACGCCATCGGCACGCGCGATCTCTCCGGCCCGGCCGGCCGCGCCGCCAATGATGACCAGCAATCGATCGGCCAGATTCTGCATGCCTTGCAGCGGCGGCCCGCGCGATCGTCCTATTTCGTCGCCACGGCATTTTCCTGCGCCTGGATCGTCGGCTGTCTTGCGCTGTCATGGGCCTACCTGTCGGACATCAGTGCCGCCCTTGGTCCGGACCGGTCGCCCGCCGCTCTTATGATCGGGCTTGGCGCCGCTGCGCTGTTGCCGATCATCTTCTTTTTCGGCGTCGCCCATATGGCCTGGCGCTCGCAGGAATTGCGCCTGATCGCGCAATCCATGGCGCGCGTCGCCATGCGCCTTGCCGAGCCCGAGAGCGTGGCCCGGGATTCCATCGTGACTGTCGGCCAGGCCATTCGCCGCGAAGTTGCGGCCATGGGCGACGGCGTCGAGCGGGCGCTGGCGCGCGCGAGCGAACTCGAAGCGCTCGTCCAGAGCGAAGTCGCCGCGCTTGAGCGCACCTATAGCGACAACGAAGTGCGGATTCGCGGACTGCTCCAGGATCTCGCCAACCAGCGCGACACGCTGGTGGGGCAGGCCGAGCAGGTCCGTTCCTCGCTCACCAACGTTCAGATCGACCTGACGCAGGACCTTTCCACGATCAGCGATCTCGTCGGCGAGCAGGTCAACGACGCCGCCCACCGCATCACCCAATCGCTCGCCGAGAAGGGCGAATACATCACGAACACGCTCGGTCAGATCGGCGACAATATGATCGAGCAGCTCAGCGAACGCGGCGGCGATCTGCTCGATCGCCTGGAGGCGGCCAGCGACGAAACCTCGCGCGCCATCACGCTGGCAAGCGACCGCCTGAGCTCAAGCCTCGACTTCAAGACCAATCATATCGGCGAGGAATTTGCCGAGATCGCGACCGGCCTCGAAGACATGATGTCGTCGCGTCTCGATCGGGTCACCGAAACGTTCTCGGAGAAATCGCTCGCCGTTGTCGATCTCATGATCGGGCGCTCTCAGCTTCTTACGGACGCCATCGTCGATACGTCGAGCCAGTTGGCCGAAACGATCGCGACGCGCGCCGACGAGGTCAACAGCACGCTCAAATCGTCCGGCGAATCGCTCCTGCTCGATCTCGATTTGCGCGGCAGCGAACTGGCCAACAAGCTGCAGCAGTCCGGCAATCAAATTGCCGACGCGCTCAGCGCGCGTAGCGTGTCGATGACCAACTCGGTTCGCGAAAGCGCCGAGCATGTCGCCGGCGTCGTAGCGACGCGCACCGACGCGGTGAAGGAAATGCTGGCGACGCGCCTTGCCGCGTTCGAACAGATGTTCGGCCATACCGGAGCCGAACTCGGTGAAAAGATATCCCGCGACTCCTCGACGCTGGGCAACCTCATCACCAGGCATCTCGCCGAATTCGATCGCACGGTGAAGACCTACGGCGCGGAACTTGTCGAACGGCTCGGCGCGCGGACGCAGGACGTCTCCGAATCCATGCGCAGCTACGTCGACAATTTCGACAGCCGCGTCACGTCCAAGGCGAACGAAGTCACCACCGCGCTCGACCAGAAGCTCTCGCGTTTCCAGGAAACGCTCGACAGCCGTTCGCAGGTTCTGACCGATGCGTTGTCGGCCCGCGTCACGGACATCGGCAAGACACTTGCCGATGGCGGCAAGGAGGTCGTCACCCAGATCGACAAGCGCGTCACCGACGTCGCCAACATCATCGACATGCGCGCCGCAAAACTCGCGGACACCGTCAATGAGCGGATCGCCAACATCGATGCGACCCTCGGAAAGAGCGCGCTTGAAGTCGCCGGGACGCTCGACACCCGCGTCGGCCACCTGGAGCAGCTCCTGACCGGCCGCGCCGAAGCGGTCGTCCAGCAGATGGAGTCGCGCACCCGCGCCGCCGCCGACCTGCTCAACGCACGCCTCGAGCAGCTTTCGGAATCGATCAAGAGCAATTCGACGAGCGCCGAACGCGCTCTCACCCAGCTCGCCACCAATACTACCGAATCTCTCGGCAAGAGCACCGCGGCGAGCGCCGCGGCGACCGAAGCCCTCAACCGCAGCGCCGCGGAAGCGACCGTTTCGCTCAATCGCAGCGCCGGCGCGCTCAGCAGCTCCATCGTCAAGAGCGCGGCTACGGCCAACGAATCGATCGGCAAGGCCGCGGCAACTGCGACCGAGCTTCTCAACAAGACCACGCAATCGACCGCGGATTCCATCGGCCGCAGCGCCGGCGAAGCCGAGCGGAAACTTGTTGGAATGAGCACGGAGGTGTCGCGCAGCATCGTCGGCAAGGCCAACGAGATCAACAGCGCCATGACACAGCGCGTCGAAGACATGACGCGCCTGCTCGATGACAAGTCGAACACGCTGATCGAGACCCTCGGCACCAAGGGCGAGCACTTCGCGGGCGAAATCGGCCGCGTTACCGACCTCGCGGTGAAAACCATCGACTCCAGAGGCTTTATCTTCACGCAAAGCATGATGGACAAGAGCGAGGAGATCGCCCGGCTGATCAACGACGCGAGCCTCACCGCGACCACTTCGATCACGCGCACGCTTAGCCAGATGCAGGAGGGCGCCGAAGGCGTCACCGAGGCGGCCAAGCAGACGATTGCGCGGACGCTCGAGGAATTGCACCACGCGACCAGGGGAGCCATCGAGGAATCCAAGCAGACGGCGGCGGCGACCGTCGCCGAAATGCTGGAGACGCACGCCATGCTGCGCTCCGACTCCACCGCCCTGTTCGAACGCCTGCGCGAGGCCAACATCCTCCTGCAGGAGGTGCTCAGCGGCGCTCAGGAAAACATGAGCTCGATCGAGCACACGATGGCGACGCGCGTGTCCGAATTCGTCGCCGCCATGAGCGATCTGAGCAGCAAGAGCGGCTCGACCACTGCCAAAGTGGAACAGCATCTCGGCACGTTCAACACGGTCACTTCCAAAGTGCTGACCGATCTCGGCGGCCTCTCCGAACAGTTCACCTTGCACGGCCGCGCACTCGCCGATGCGGTGGCGCTGCTCGATACGAGCAACCGAAAGACCGAGGATTCCATCAACAGCCGCCACGCCAATATCGAGGCGCTGGTCACGGCGCTCGATGCGCGAACCGAGGATTTCGGCCAGCGCCTGCAGCGCTTCTCCGGCCTGCTGGAAGAATCGCTCGACACCGCAACGTCGCGGGCGCGCGAGATTGCCGGCATCATCGCCGACACCAGCAACGACAGCGTGCAGACGATCGAGCAGCAATACGATCTCGTCCGCAAGACCTCGGAAGAGGAACGCGTGCGTACCAGCGAGGTGCTCGGCTCCGTCTACAATGACGCGTCTGCCGAAGTGCAGGCCATGTTCAACCAGTCGGCCGATCGCTTCACCGAGATCATGCAGGGCATGAAGCAGATGGCTGCGGAAATGCAGCAGGAACTCGAGACGACGCGCACCGAAATGCGCCGCGGCATCCTCGAATTGCCGCAGGAAACCGCCGAAAGCGCGGCACAGATGCGCCGCGTCATCGTCGACCAGATCGAAGCCCTGGCCGAACTCAATCGCATCGTCGCCCGCCACGGCCGTTCGCTGGATTCCGTGGAGCCGGTGCGGCGCGAGGCCGAGCCGCTCTACGCCGCGAACAGCGGACGCGGCCAGGTACGCCCGATGCGGCCCGACATGGCGCCGCCCCCGGCGCAACCGGCAACGCGCGACATTACCGGCGCGCCGGCACGCCGGCCCAATGCGCCGCCGACGCTCAGCCCGGTTCAGGGCGGCAAGGACGACAGGAACGGCGGCAATGGTAACGGCAACGGCAACGGTAACGGCAGCGGCTGGCTGTCCGATCTCCTGACTCGCGCGTCCCGCGAGGATAGTCCGTCGATCGCGCCCCCGCCTCCCGCGCGCGAAGCTCCGCGCGCCGAAGAGCGCCCGCAACAGCGCGAGACCATCGACTCGATCGATTCCCTTTCAGTCGACATCGCGCGGATGATCGATCAGGACGCGGCGGCGGACCTGTGGGAACGCTACAAGCGCGGTGAGCGCGGCGTCTTCACGCGGCGGCTCTATACGCTCCAGGGGCAGAAGGCGTTCGACGAGATCCGCAACAAGTATCGCACCGACCCCGAATTCCGGCAGACGGTCGAGCACTACATCCACGAGTTCGAAAGGCTCCTCGACGACGTCTCGCGCGGCGATCGCGGACCGGCCGTGGCGCGCAACTATCTGACCTCGGACACCGGCAAGGTTTACACCATGCTGGCGCATGCGGCCGGACGCTTCGACTAGCACAGCCCGAGAGCAATCAATGTTGACGGGGCGTCGCCACGCCAATGGCGGCGCCCCATTTCATTAGAATCTTTCCATACACCGCCACTCGCGTTGACTTGCCCTTCCCGGATGCTTAACTCGATCCGTGAAGAGAAAGACATGCGATGCTCGACACACCTGATAAAAATTCCAAAGTAACTGCGCAGACGGCGGCGAGCGATGCGGATTCCTCGCGCGCGCGGCTCCTCGGCATCCTGGAACGCCGCCGCTCGATGAAGCCTTTCCAGCTCGTCGAGCCAAAACCAAGCGCTGACGAAATTCAACAAATACTCGCGGTCGCGACGCGCGTGCCGGACCATGGCGGGCTTGAACCGTGGCGCATCATTCTTGTGCAAGATCCCGCGCGGGAGGAATTGATCGCCCGGCTGACTGCTGCCTCCCTGAAAGCCAACGCACAGCAGGAGCCCGCCGCCGCCGATCTCGCCGTCAAAAAGATCAAGACGCTCTTTGGCGCGCCGCTTGTCGCGATTGTCGTGAGCCGGGCCGATCCCTCGGCGCGCATTCCCGAATGGGAGCAGGTGCTATCTGCAGGCGCGGTCTGCATGAACCTCATCACGGCGGTGACCGCGCTTGGCTATAGCGCGACCTGGCTCACCGGCTGGACCGCGTACAATCCCGCCGCTTTGGAGATTTTCGGTATTGGGCCGCATGAGAAGATCGCCGGCATCATCCCGATCGGCACCGCAAGCGAGACCGTTCCCGACCGGCCGCGCCCTGCCCTGCAAAAGCTCGTAACGACCTGGGCCGCGCGCTGACTGACGTCCGGCCGGGACGCTCTTGCTTGTGACACAATGACGGCGCTACCGTCGCCGCCATGGACGCCCCGGTTGCACTGCCAACTGCCGCGGATGTCGACGAGGCCGCCCGCCGCTTGGCCGGCGTTGCCCTGCACACCCCGCTTTTGACCTCGATTGCACTCGACGCCATGACCGGCGGGCGCACTTTCCTCAAGGCCGAGACCTTGCAGCGCACCGGCTCATTCAAGTTCCGCGGCGCGTATAACAAGCTTGCGGCGATACCGCCCGAGCAGCGTGCCGGCGGGGTCGTTGCCTATTCGTCCGGAAATCATGCCCAAGGCGTCGCCGCCGCGGCACGTCTCCTCGGCATGCGCTGTGTGATCGTCATGCCGCGGGATGCGCCGCGCGCCAAGCGCGAGCGCACCGCCGCTCACGGCGCCGACGTGGTTCTCTATGACCGCGCCCGCGACGATCGCGAGGCCATTGCCAGCGAGATAGCGGCAAAACGCGGTGCCATCCTCGTGCCGCCCTACGATGACGCCTTGATCATTGCCGGCCAGGGTACCGCCGGCCGCGAGATCATCGAAGATCTGGCCGTAATGGGGCTTTCGCCCGACATCGTGGTGGTCACTGCGTCCGGCGGCGGCCTCACCGCGGGCATCGCGCTTGCCGTCAACGCGCGCGTCCCCGCAGCGAAACTCTACACCGCCGAGCCGCAAGGGTTCGACGATCACGCGCGATCGTTCCGGAGCGGACACCGCGAAGAGAATGCAGCCCTCACCGGCACAATTTGCGATGCCCTGATGGCGCGGATGCCGGGCAAGCTCACTTTCGCGATCAACCAATCGCTGGTCAGCGCCGGCCTGGCGGTGAGCGACGCGGAAGTTGCCGCCGCAGTCGCCTTTGCGTTTAATGAATTGAAGCTCGTGGTCGAACCCGGCGGAGCCGTTGCGCTCGCGGCATTGATGCACGGCAAGATCGACGTCAAAGGCAAAGTTGCCGTCGCCGTTCTTTCCGGCGGCAATGTCGATCCCGAAGTATTCTCGCGCCTCGTCGCATAAAGCCACCGGCTAACCGAACAAAGCGGTCAACTCATCCTCGTTCAAGGCGCGCACGGCAGCGAGTGGATCGCTTACCGGGCGGGGCGCGGGGCGCATCACGGACTTAACAGCTGGCGGCTGCGGTGGCGGATCTTCTGCGGCCGGCGCAACGATTGGGATGAAGACGGTCTGGTCCGGTTCGGAAGCGAACAAGTCCGCCGGGTCTTCTTCCGGATCGGCCTGGAGTTGCGCGTGCGGAAGAAACAACTCCTCTTCCACCAACCGATCGGGCGCGGCCGCATCGCCTGTGCTGGCCTGGCGATCCGGCGCATCAAACACGAAGTCGGGCCCCTCGATGCGCCAGCGTGGCGACTGAACCTGAAGCTCGCTCGGGGCCGGTTCGGATTTGGGTTCGGGCTTGAGCTCAAAGTCGTGCGGCGGGGCGACTGGCTCTAAAGTCTCACTTTGCGGGCCGGCGCTTTCCGTGGGCTCGTCGCCGGGCGAAGTAAGTGACGCCGCAAGGGCAGCGACCGCGTCGGCGAACTTCTTGCTCTCCTGCAATTCCATGTCGAAGAATGCGGCTTCCGGAAGAGGCTCATCGTCAATCACGCTTGCGGGCGCTTTTTCGCTGATCGGCACAACAGCCGCTTCAGGCGGCTGAACGGACGTGTCCAATCCGGAAATTTCGCGCACGGCGGCGTCGAGCGCATCGCACAAGGCCGCATCTGCGCCCCGCTCGCGCAACCCGATGGCAATGTCGGAAATGCGCTCGGCTGCCGCAACAATGCCGGGCGTACGGTCTGTCGCTCCATTTGCGGAGTTTTGCGCCGTCTCGCCGTGAATGACCGACTCGATGCGCGCGATCGCGGCCACAACAAGATCCGTGTTGGCGTGACGATTCCGATTTGCGTATTCGGACAAAAACCAGCGTCCGCGGTCGGTTGCCGTCACCGCCGCGTAAACGGCATCGTAGTCAGTTTCGTTCAGCGCCCCGGCCCAAATATCCGACCGCGCTAATGGGTCGTTGGACATGACAATCCTGTGACCAACTCAACAGCATTAGGCGGAGGTCCGCAATCGAACAGGCAAGGGACCCGGTGGAGATACCCACAGAATCCGTCAAACGACGGATCCTCCGAGGAAATCAGCCCCACAGCGCGGGCTCGGGCGGATAGGTAAGGCTACCCACATACCTCAGACCGTCCGGGCGATCCCCGGCCAGAAGCAAGGGGCCATCGAGATCGACAAACCGGGCACGCTGCGCCACCAGCGTGGCCGGCGCCATCGCCAGCGAGGTCGCCACCATGCATCCCGCCATGACGGCAAAGCCGCGCCGCTCGGCCTCCGCGAGGAGCGCCAGCGCTTCGGTGAGCCCGCCGGCCTTGTCGAGCTTGATGTTGACCGCGTCATATTTGCCCGAGAGCGCATCGAGCGAAGCCCGCGCATGCGCGCTTTCGTCGGCGCAGACCGGGATCGGCCGCTTGATCCGGGCGAGCGCGCCATCGTTGCCTTCCGGCAGCGGCTGCTCGACGAGCGTGACGCCGGCGTCGGCGCAGGCTGCGAGATTTCGCGCGAGATTGTCTTCGGTCCACCCCTCGTTGGCGTCCACGATGAGTTCGGCCTTCGGCGCCGTGCGCCGTACCGCCGCGATTCGCAAACCGTCATCGCCGTCCGCACCGCCGAGTTTGACTTTGAGCAAAGGCCGCGTTGACGCGCGCTCCGCGGCTTCGGCCATGGCCGAAGCCGCAGCGAGAGAAATCGTATAGGCCGTCACCAGCGGCTTCGGCACCCGGAAACCCGCCAATTCGTAAACGCGGCGTCCGCTCTGCTTGGCGTGAATATCCCAGAATGCGCAATCCAATGCGTTGCGCGCCGCGCCGGCCGGCATCGCCTCCTGCAGGACCGCCCGGTCGAGCCCGCCTTCAAGCGCCGGACTCATGGCCTCGATCGCCGCCACCACACCCTCCGGGGTTTCATGGTAACGCGCATAAGGGACACATTCGCCGCGCCCGCGATGCGCGCCGTCGCCAAGCTCCACCGTCACCACGACAGCTTCGGTCTTGCTGCCGCGGCTGATCGTGAAGGGGTTGGCCAAAGGCCAGCGTTCGATCTTTACAGAAAGCTCCATGCCGGAGCGAAATTATCAGGCTGCGATTTCGGTGTCTTGGTCGGCTTCGTCCAGCAGGTCCTCATCGTCCGGCAGCGGCGGCAGCATGTGGTTTTGGTCGAACCAGCGGATGATCTCGAACCGGCCGTCATCGTGCTCGGCCAAGGCCGTGCAGCTTTCCACCCAGTCGCCGCAATTCATGTAACGGATGCCGAAATCGTCATGAATAATCGCGTGATGAATGTGCCCGCAGATCACGCCGTCGACGTGATGCCTTCGCGCCTCGTCGGACAGGGTCTGTTCGAAGGCGCCGATATAATTCACGGCGTTCTTGACCTTGTGCTTGGCCCATTGCGACAGCGACC
Organism: uncultured Alphaproteobacteria bacterium; assembly: GCA_963723335.1. Lineage (GTDB taxonomy): Bacteria > Pseudomonadota > Alphaproteobacteria > Rhizobiales > Xanthobacteraceae > BOG-931. The sequence continues at coordinate 131,795 of CAVRQJ010000003.1, forward strand.
AGTAGCGAAAGCCGAGGCGGCGGCGGATCGCATTGAAATAGCGGTTGACCAGGATGGCAAGGTCGTAAGCCGTGTCGCCAAGGAGCGCGAGCCAGCGCGCGTGCTTGACCACCATGTCGAATACGTCGCCGTGGACGACAAGGTAACGGCGGCCGTCGGCGGCCTCGTGGATCGCCGTTTCGACGACCTCGATGCCGCCGAAATGCGTGCCGTAATAATCGCGCAGGAATTCGTCGTGATTTCCCGGCAGGTAAATGATGCGGGAACCCTTGCGCCCCTTGCGCAAAAGTTTCTGCACCACGTCGTTGTGATCCTGCGGCCAGTACCAGCCCGACTTCAGCTGCCAGCCGTCGACGATGTCGCCGACGAGATAGATCGTGTCGGCATCGTTATAGCGCAGGAAATGGATGAGCTGATCGGCCTGGCAACCGCGCGCGCCGAGATGCACATCGGAGATAAAGAGAGTACGGAACTTTTTCGCACCGTGCTCGAACGTCACCGAGTCTATTCTCGCGGCCATTGCAATCGAATCATCTTATAAAATCGTTCCATTGCAGGACCATGACACCAATCGTTAACGCGCCGGTTGACCGCGCCGGCAAGTCACAGGCATGTCACGGCGCCTCACTAGATGTTCGCACGATGACAGCGCCAATTCTCGCCGCCGCGACGTTTTGTATTTCCGTCACCATCGTTCAAATCGCGAGTATCGTGATCGCGCTTCTCCGCTTGCGCCGTCATGCACGCAGTGAACCGGCGGGGCGGCAATATCCCCCGGTCAGTGTGGTGCGCCCGCTTTGCGGGATCGACAATTACGCCGCCGATACATTGCGCTCGACGTTCGATCTCGACTATTCGCGCTACGAGATCCTGTTTTGTGTTGCGTCCGCGGCGGATCCGGTCCTGCCGCTGATCAAGGACTTGATGGCGCAAAATCTCAATGCCGACGCAAAACTTCTCATTGGCGACGACCGCGTGAGTACAAATCCCAAGCTCAACAATGTGGTCAAGGGCTGGCACGCCGCCGCCAACGACTGGATCATTATCGCCGACAGCAACGTGCTGATGCCGCGCGACTACGTTCAGCGGCTGTTTGCAAGCTGGCGCGCGGACACCGGTCTCGTCGCCTCCCCGCCCATCGGCTCCCGTCCGCGAGGATTTTGGGCGGAAGTCGAATGCGCTTTCCTCAATACCTATCAGGCACGCTGGCAGTACATCGTCGACAGCTTCGGTTGCGGCTTTGCCCAGGGCAAAACCATGCTGTGGCGGCGTGCCGACCTCGAACGCGCCGGCGGCATCGAAGCGCTCGGCAAGGAAGTCGCTGAGGACGCCGCTGCAACCAAGATCGTGCGTGATGCGGGCCTGAAGGTCCGGCTTATCGACCGCCCGCTGGCGCAGCCGCTCGGCCGCCGCGGCGCCACCGAAGTCTGGAACCGGCAATTGCGCTGGGCGCGCCTGCGCCGCGCGAGCTTTTTGCCGTATTTCCTGCCCGAAGTTTTCTCGGGCGGCGTACTGCCGCTTACCGCCGCCGGGATCGTGGCGCACGCTTTCGGTTTGCCAGTGGCACTTTCGATGACAACATTCGGGGCGCTCTGGTACGGCAGCGAAATGATTCTGGCCGCAGCCGCCGGCTGGCACCTCTCCGTGCTTTATCCCCTCTACGCGCTAATGCGCGATTTGCTTTTACCCGTGCTGTTCGTCGGCGCGCTACGCGGCAATGATTTCGTCTGGCGCGGCAACGAAATGCAGGTCGAACGCCTTCGTCCGCAACGCGTGATGGCGCAGGTGCGGCCGCGCATGCACGAAATCGCAGCCGGGGGCCGCCGGCGGCTACGGTCGCTGCGCGAACGCGTGTCTTGACGTGAACTAGGAGGTTGTCGCGGTATGGCGCGCGGCCCGATCCGCAATCGCTTCGATTGCCGCAGCATCGGTTGGAAAATCCGCCGCGATCCAGGCTTCTTCCGCTGCACGCAAGGCAGCGCCCAAGCCCGGTCCGGCGGCAATGCCGCGCCGGATGAAGTCCGCGGCCTTGAGCGGAAAAGCCGGCACAGTCCAGCGCTGCGGCAGACCGGCAAGCTCGCGCCACGCGTGATCGGCCGCGCCTGAAGCCGAACGCGACCACGCAATGAACACCCGATCGGTGAACGACACCGCTCCGAGATGATAGAGCAGCGCACGCGCCGGCTGAGCGCCGGCTTGCGGTGAGACGCGCCACCAGCTTTCGAGTGCATTCAATCGTTCGGATTCGGCGTGGGAGAGGCGCAGCCGCTCCGAAAGCCGCTCGGCATCCTCTTTCACGCTGACGCCGAGCGCGCCGAGCCGCCGCACGGCATCGGGCACCATGCTAATCGACGCCTCGGCTTTCACGGTGTTCTCAAAACTTGCGAGCAGCGCTACGCCTCCGAGCACCGCACCGAGGAGGCCAGTCTCCGCCATCACCGCGAGCACTGGCGCTGCGTGTGGCGCAAGCAGAAGCTTCAGTAGTTCCATCCGCACGCGCTCGCGCGAAAGCGTCGCAATACCCGCGCGCGCCATGATGCAGGCGTGCAGCCCGGCCTTGTCGAGGGCGCCCTCGCCATACCAGGCTTGGAAGCGGAAGAAGCGCATGATGCGCAAATAATCCTCGGCGATACGCCGGCCTGGATCGCCGATGAAACGCACGCGGCGTGCAGCGATGTCGGCTTTACCCTCAACGTAATCGTGGAGCGTGCCGTCAGCGGAAACCGAGAGCGCGTTGATGGTGAAGTCGCGGCGCTCGGCATCCGCTTTCCAGTCGCGGCCGAAAGCGACCTTCGCCCTGCGGCCGTCTGTTTCGACGTCTTGCCGCAGCGTTGTGATTTCAAAAGGCTTGCCGTCGATGACGGCAGTCACGGTGCCGTGCTCTATGCCGGTCGGGATCGCCTTCCAGCCGGCCCCTACGACACGGCGCACGACTTCTTCCGGAATCGCGGTCGTCGCAATGTCGACTTCCCCGACAGGCAGGTGCATGAGCGCATTGCGCACCGCGCCACCGACCGCACGCGCTTCTTCGCCGTTGCCATTGAGCACCGCGAGGAGACGCGCCGCCTCGCCGTGCTTGAGCCAGTCCGCGCCGCGGAGATCGACAGTTTCGGTCACCGCGTCGCTCCAGGAAAGAACTTGCCGTTCTCGACATGCGCCGGCACATAGGTCGAACCCGGCGGCGCGCCGGAAAACTGCGCCAGAAGCAGAAAACTCCCGACCACGAGGACGAGCGACGCGATGACAAGCGACGCGACACGCCGCATCGTCCACGACGACGATTGCAGCACGCCCGTCCGCGTCGCCAGCAAATATGCCGCATAGACCGCGAAAGGCGTCAGAAACAGCCCGATCTCGGTAAAGATTGGCCTGATCATGCCGCGTAGACCCGGTCGTAGAGGTTCCTCAAAATGCCTGCGGTAATGCCCCAGATATGCCGTCCCTCAAACGGGATCACATAATAATCGCGCAAGAACCCGTTCCAGTCCCGTGTTTTGCGCTGGTGATTGTCTGGCGTCATCAGGAATTTGAGCGGCACTTCGAACGTCTCGGTGACTTCGCGCGGATTGAGGACGAGCGTGAACTCGGGCTTCACGCGCGCAACAGTCGGCAAAATGCGGAATCCGGAAAATGTCAGATAGAGGTCGAGGTAACCGATCGGCTCGATCAATGCCGCCGCGAGTCCAGTCTCTTCTCTGGCTTCGCGCAGCGCCGCGGCCACGGGACTTTCGTCAGCGGGGTCGATCTTGCCGCCCGGAAAAGCCACCTGTCCGGCATGATCGGTGAGATCTGCCGTACGCTGGGTCAGCAGCACCGTCGGTTCGCTCCGGTCGATAACGGGAACAAGCACAGCCGCAAGCTTGGTCGGCTTCACGCCGGCGCGCGCCCACGTCTTCGGATTGAGATCGGGATCGCCACGCGCACCTTTGGTACTGAGGTCGGTCAACGCGGGCGGCACGTCAAGCGTGAGCCGGGAGCGCGCGCGATCATAGAAACTTCCGGCGTCCAGGCGCTCCGGTCTCGTCACTTGCTCGCTCACGCAAAATCCCTCACCTGCTCGGCCGGCGCCATGGAAAAGAACGTCCCCGTCGAGGAGACACCAAACATCGGTTTGCCATCGATCTCGCGCTCTTCGCCGAGCGCGACCAGATCAAAGAACAACGTTCGCGTCACCTTGGCCCACAGGTCGCGGCGGACGTGAAGATAGGGTTTTAATCCGCCGGTCCCGGCTTCGGGCTCGAAGCGCAGAGCGTGTTGTGGGCCGCATGCGACCCAGTCATCGACATTGGTGCGGAAGTTGAGCACACGTCCGGCATCGCTCTCCGCGACGGCCATTTCGACGGCGAGGAACGGCGCATCGTCGACGCTGATGCCGCATTTCTCCACTGGCGTGACGAGATAGTATTTCCCGTCCTCCCGCTTGAGGACCGACGCGAACAGTTTGACCAGCGCCGGCCGGCCGATCGGCGTCTTGAGATAGAACCACGTGCCGTCGGCCGCGATGCGCATGTCGAGATCGCCGCAGAAGGGCGGGTTCCAAAGCTCGACCGGTGGCGCTCCCTTACCGGCACGACCTAGCGCGCCCGTGATCGCCTCGAGGCCAAATTGCCCTTCCTTCGCCATGGTTTGCCTTGACTTTACGGGTGGACGCGGGTCCGGGGGCACCGTTATTCGCGAGTTCGGGATATTTGCACCTGAGTAACCCCAAACCCAAGCGACCTATCGGGTCGTGTTCCTGTTGATGACGAATCAGCGCAACATCCGCGCCAGGGCACTGGCGCATATATTGCATGATAAGTGCCCAATTGGCGTGCAAGTAGGCTGCCGTTGATTCGCGCACATGGCGCGAGTTTGATCCGATACAAGAACACGACTCAACACAAGGAGTTAGCCATGCCTGCTGCTGGCGGAGACGGGCTCGAAAAGCTCGAAGACATGATCGTGCGCGCGGCTGAATCGACCGCGGCTCATGTGCGCGCCGCCAAGGCTGCGATCGGCATGGTCATCTTCGGCCAGGACAAAGTGGTCGAGCAGTCGCTTGTCACCATCCTGTCCGGAGGACACGCCTTGCTCCTTGGCGTGCCGGGTCTCGCCAAGACCAAGCTCGTGGACACGATGGGCACCGTGCTCGGCCTTGACGCAAAGCGCATCCAGTTCACGCCGGACCTCATGCCGTCAGACATTCTCGGCACTGAAGTGCTTGAGGAAAGCCAGAGCGGCAAACGCAATTTCCGCTTCATCCCCGGTCCCGTCTTTGCCCAGCTCCTGATGGCCGACGAGATCAACCGCGCCAGCCCGCGCACCCAGTCGGCACTTTTGCAGGCGATGCAGGAGCAGCATGTGACGGTTGCCGGCACGCGCCACGACCTGCCGAAGCCGTTCCACGTGCTCGCCACGCAAAATCCATTGGAGCAGGAAGGCACCTATCCGCTGCCGGAAGCGCAACTCGATCGCTTTTTGATGGAGATCGATGTCGACTATCCCGACCGCGACGCCGAGCGGAAAATCCTTTTCGAAACGACCGGCTCCGAAGAGACGCGGCCGAAGGCGGCGATGACCGCCGAGGATTTGATGGCGGCGCAACGCCTGGTCCGGCGGCTTCCGGTTGGCGAGTCCGTGGTCGAGGCCATTTTGGCCTTGGTCCGCTCGGCGCGGCCAGGACCTGAGGGCGGCGAAGGGGCAAAGCAGATCGCCTGGGGACCAAGCCCGCGTGCGAGCCAGGCCTTGATGCTGGCGGTGCGCGCCCGCGCGCTGCTCGATGGGCGCCTCGCGCCTTCGATCGACGACGTCATCGATCTTGCCGAACCGGTCCTCAAGCACCGCATGGCGCTGACGTTTACCGCGCGCGCCGAAGGCGAAAGCCTTGAAGCCGTGATCGGCCGGCTGAAGGCCCGGATCGGATAGGCGGATGGCGGCCGAGCCCACGCAAACCCCTCAACGCACGCATCAGGACGGCCCGGCGGTAGGCCGCGCAGTCGGCGAAGGCCGGACCCTCGCCGCCAGCATGCCGCGGCTGATCCTGGAAGCACGCCGGGTGGCTGCAACGGTGATCCACGGCCTGCACGGCCGGCGCCGCGCCGGGCCCGGCGAAAATTTCTGGCAATATCGCCGCTTCGTTTCCGGCGAGCCGGCATCCCGCGTCGATTGGCGGCGCTCCGCGCGCGACGATCACCTCTATGTGCGCGAGCAGGAATGGGAAGCCGCGCACACGGTGTGGATCTGGCCCGACCGTTCGCCTTCGATGCATTTTGCCTCACCGCTCGTTCGCGATACCAAGCTTTACCGCGGGCTCGTCGTGGCGCTAGCACTGGCCGAAGTTCTGGTCGAAGGCGGCGAGCGTGTCGGTATTCCGGGTCTTACCCGCCCGACCGGCAGCCGCAACGTCATCGACATGATCGCGCAGGCGATCGCTTACGATAAGAATGAGCGCGCGAGCCTGCCGCCGAACTTCGTGCCCTCCCCGCTCGCCGAGGTCGTGCTGCTCTCCGATCTGTGGAGCGACATCGGCGAAGTGCGACGCACCATCACGCAGCTCTCCGGCCGGGGCGCTCACGGCCACGTCGTGCAGATTGTCGACCCCGCCGAGGAAACCTTCCCGTATTGGGGCCGCATCGAATTCGTCGAACCGGAAAGTGGCGGCCGCATCACGGCGGGCCGCGCCGAGACCTGGCGCGCGGATTACATCGCCCGCGTTGCACAACACCGCGCTGCGATCCGAAGCGAAACCGAACGCCTTGGCTGGAGTTTTGCCATCCATCGCACCGACCGGCCGGCGAGTGAACTCCTCCTCGGCTTGCACGCCCGGATCGGCGCCGCCGCGGCGCAAAGCGCGGCAGGCCCGAAATTTCGCGCCAACGCGACGGTGCCGGCATGATCGGCGGTCTCCCGCTCGGATTTGCCGAACCGCTGGTTCTCATCGGCTTGCTGACGCTTCCGGCGCTGTGGTGGCTTCTGCGCTTGATTCCACCGCGTCCACGGCGGATCGACTTTCCGCCAACCCGGCTTCTTCTCGATATCGCGCCGAAGGAAGAGACGCCGGCCCGCACGCCGTGGTGGCTCACGCTGATGCGGCTCGCGCTTGCGGCTCTCGTGATCGTCGCCGCGGCCGGCCCGTTATGGCATCCGCCGCTCGCGACAATGAAAACGCGCGTACCGATCGCGATCCTGATCGACGATAGCTGGGCGGCGGCCGCAACCTGGGACGCGCGGCTTCGCACTGCGGACGACATCATTACACGGGCGGAAGACGATCGCCGCGCTGTCGCACTCGTTCCGTTATCCGAAGGGCCACGCGATATCTCGCTGGAGACTGCGGGCTCGGCACGCGTGCGGCTGCATCAGTTAAAGCCCGTACCGCACACGATCGACCGCGCCGAAGCGCTGCCCTCGCTGTCGCGGTTTCTCGCCACGAGCGCGGATGCGGAGTTGATCTGGCTCTCGGACGGCGTCGATCTTGGCCGTGGCGCTGAATTCGTGAAAAGCCTGCAACAAGCCATCGGCCAGCATCCGATCACGGTTGTCGCGGGCGGCATAGCAGCTCCCCGCGCGCTGACCGCGGCGGACAACGCAGCCGGCGCCTTGAGCGTCAAGGTGCTGCGCGCAGCCCCCGGCGGATCCGATACCGGCTCCGTGCGCGCGCTCGACCTCAAGGGCCTGCCGCTTGGCGAAGCACCCTTTGCATTCAAGGCGGCGGATCGCGAAACGGATGTGCGGATTGAATTGCCCGTCGAGATCCGCAACGACATCGCGCGCATCGAGATTACCGGCGAACGTTCCGCAGGCGCCGTGCAATTGCTCGACAAAAGGTGGCGGCGGCGTACCGTCGGCATCGTGTCCGGCGCGAGTGTCGACGTAGCGCAGCCGCTGTTGTCGTCGAGCTACTACGTCCAGCGCGCGCTCCAGCCTATTGCCGACATGCGGATTGCCCAGGGCGAATCCCCCGCAGAAGCGGTCGTCCATTTTCTCGACCAGAACCTGCCGATGCTGATCCTCACCGATGTCGGCAATGTGGGTGACGCGCACGACCGGCTCGCGCACTGGATCGAGGACGGCGGCGTGCTCGTGCGGTTTGCCGGCCCGCGGCTCGCAGCTTCTGACGACGATCTCGTTCCGGTACGGTTACGGCGCGGCGGCCGCACCCTCGGCGGCAGCCTGAGCTGGGATAAGCCGCAGCCCCTCGCCGCTTTTTCGCGCGAGAGCCCGTTCGGCGGCATGGCGGTGCCGAACGACGTGACCGTCACCCGGCAAGTGCTGGCCGAGCCTGACGCAACGCTGAGCGAAAACACCTGGGCCACGCTTGCCGATGGCACCCCGCTCGTCACCGCCGCGCGCCGTGGCAAGGGCTTGATCGTGCTGTTTCATGTCACGGGCGACACACGGTGGTCGGATTTGCCGCTCTCCGGCACGTTCGTCGAGATGCTCAAGCGGATTGTGGCGCTGTCCGGCACTACGGCCGCAGCCGATACCGGCGCGGCGCAAAAAAAGACCACGCACGAGATGGTGGCGCCGAGCCACGTGCTCGATGGATTCGGCAGCTTCATCAGCCCGCCGGCGACAGCCCGTCCGGTGCCAGCGGATTTCTCGGGCAGCGCCACGGCCGATCATCCTCCGGGATTCTATGGACTGCCCGAAAGCATCCTTGCCGTCAACACGCTCGCTGCCGCCGACCGTCTTGCGCCGCTCGATTTCTCGGCGCTCGTGAACGCCGGGCATGAAATCTACCGCATCAGCGAGCCGCAGGATCTGCGCGGACCGATTTTCCTCCTGGCGCTCGCGCTTCTTCTCCTCGATACGCTTGTCGTTCTCTTTCTCGGCGGCGGCATGCAGCGTCTCGTTCCGCGCGCTTCACGCGCCGCAGCGGCGTCTGTCGCCATCATTGCCGTCTTTGCGCTCACACTCGTGCATGCTAGCGCGCAAAGCACGCCCAATTCCAACGTGCCGCAGTCGGCACTCGAGACCAAGCTCGCTTATGTCGTCACCGGCAATGCCGACGTCGACACGATCAGCAAGGCAGGCCTTGCCGGCCTCACGCTGTTCCTGGCGCAACGCACCGCGCTCGAGCCGGGTGATCCGATCGGCCTCGATATCGGGCATGACGAACTTGCTTTCTATCCGCTGATTTATTGGCCGATCGTACCTGGCGCGGCACTGCCGTCCGACGAGGCGCTCAAGCGCATCGACACCTACATGAAAGACGGCGGCACGGTGCTGTTCGACACCCGCGATGCCGTCGTTGCACCGCCCGGTCCCGGCGGCGAGACCCGCAGTCCGGGCATGCTCGAATTGCGCAAAATCCTGTCCTCGCTCGACATTCCGGAGCTCGAACCGGTTCCGCGCGATCACGTGCTGACGAAGACGTTCTATCTGTTGCGCGATTTCCCCGGACGCTTCGCCACCGGCCAGCTTTGGGTCGAGGCCTTGCAGTCCGGCAATGACGACGAGGAAGTGACGGGCCGGCCCGCACGTGGCGGAGATGGCGTCTCGTCCATCATCATCACGTCAAACGACTTTGCCGGCGCCTGGGCCACGCGGCCCGACGGCCAGCCGATGCTGCCGATGGTCGATGGCCAGCCGCGCCAGCGCGAACTGGCGTTCCGCGCCGGCGTCAATATCGTGATGTACACGCTCACCGGCAATTACAAGGCGGACCAGGTGCACGTGCCCGCGCTCCTCGAACGGCTCGGGCAATAGGAGAGCGCGGTGAATCTCGGCGTTGCGTTCGCTCCTCTTGTCGGCATGCCGTTTCTGTGGGCAGCCCTCGCCGCGGCGTGCCTGTTGTCACTGCTGTTGTTCGTCTCGCGGACCCGCGGCGCCACCATCAGGACGATTGCGCTGGCGCTGATCGTCCTCGCGCTCGCCAATCCGTCGCTGACGCGCGAGGATCGCGATCCGCTGAATTCAGTGGCGATCGTCGTTGTCGACAAAAGCCCGAGTCAGAATTTTGGCGACCGAACGCAGCAAGCCGAAGCCGCGCGCGCGGCCGTCATCGAGCGGCTAAGCCGCATATCCGGACTCGAAGTACGCACGGTCGAGGCCGGCCAAGCCGACGGCGAGACCGACGGCACGCGCTTGTTCACGGCGCTCGGCTCGGCACTTGCCGACGTGCCGACCGATCGCATCGCCGGCGTCGTCATGATCACCGACGGCAGAGTCCACGACGTACCGGCCGACGCGGCCGCGCTTGGCTTTGCGGCGCCGGTCCACGCGCTCATCACGGGACACAAGGACGAACGCGACCGCCGCGTTGCGCTCGTCGCCGCGCCGCGCTTCGGGATTGTCGGCCAGCCGCAGACCGTGACCTATCGGGTCGAGGATCAGGGCGCGAACGAAAAGACCGCCGAGGTCACGGTGCGCCGCGACGGCGACATCGTGGAAACCAAGACGGTTCCAGTCGGCACGCCGCAGAGCGTGATGATTCCGATCCCGCATGGCGGGCCGAATATCGTGGAGATCGAGGCCTCGCCGATCGAAGGCGAGCTCACGCAAGTCAACAACCGCGCCGTGGTCAGCATCGATGGCGTGCGCGACAAGCTGCGCGTGCTTCTGGTGTCGGGCGAGCCGCACGCGGGTGAGCGGACATGGCGCAACCTTCTCAAGTCGGATGCCTCGGTCGATCTCGTGCACTTCACGATTCTGCGGCCGCCGGAAAAACAGGACGGCACGCCGATCAACGAACTGTCGCTGATCGCATTCCCGACGCGCGAATTGTTCCAGCAGAAGATCGACGAGTTCCAGCTCATCATCTTCGATCGTTACGCCCGGCAGGGCGTGCTGCCGATCATCTATTTCGACAATATCACCCGCTATGTCCGCGCCGGCGGTGCGGTCCTGGTCGCCGCCGGGCCCGACTACGCAAGCCCGACCAGCATCTGGCGCACGCCGCTCGACGCCATCCTGCCGGCCGAGCCGAGCGGCAACGTCACCGAGCAGGCGTTCCGGCCAAGCCTGACCGAGCTCGGCCAGCGCCATCCGGTGACGCGCGGCCTCGACGGTTCCGACAGCACGCCGCCGCACTGGAGCGAATGGTTCCGCGTCGTCGATACGCGGAGCGCCACCGGCACGACGGTCATGCAGGGCCCGGATGAGAAACCGCTGCTGGTGCTTTCGCATGAAGGCGAAGGGCGCGTGGCGCTCTTGCTGTCCGACCATATCTGGCTGTGGGCGCGCGGCTTCGAGGGCGGCGGCCCGCATCTCGATCTCCTGCGCCGGCTCTCGCACTGGCTGATGAAAGAGCCGGATCTCGAAGAGGAGTCGCTGCGGCTCACCGTGAGCGGCCACGATCTCGTGGTGCGGCGGCAAACCATGGCGGACCAGGTCGCCGATGTGACATTGACCTCACCGTCGGGCGCAACGCGCACGCTCAAGCTCGATCCGGCCCAACCTGGCGTCTGGGAATCGAGCGTCGCCGCAAACGAACTCGGGCTTTGGCGCGCGACCGACGGCAAGCTCAATGCCTTGGTCAATATCGGTCCCGCCAATCCGCGCGAATATGCCGAAGTGACGTCGACGACGGACGTGCTTGCCCCGCTCACAAACGCGACCGGCGGCGATTCCCGCCGGCTCGACGACGGCAGCGGCCTCAATGTTCCGCGCATCGTCGCGGTACGTTCCGGCGACACTTACAAGGGTGACGACTGGATCGGTCTTAAAATGCGTGACGCGAGCGTGGTCCGCGGCATCGGCGTGCTGCCGATCTTTGCCGGCCTCCTTGGTCTTCTGCTTCTTCTCGGCAGTCTCGCCGGCGCCTGGGCGCGTGAGGGGCGATAAGCTCGTTCAAAGCTTCAATCCGGCCGGATCGCTCCCGACACACCCTCAAACGCCCCGTCGACGAGTTCGGCGACGAGGAGCCGCCCCGGATCGACCGGCCCGGGCATCGTCGCGCGGCCGGGCGGGATCCGTTTGAAGCCGCTCTTTCCGTAATAGGGCTCATCGCCGACCAGGATAACGAGGCGGTGGCCATTCACCGCTGCTTCCTTGAGCGCGCGCGCGATCAGGGCCTGGCCGACGCCCTGCTCGCGAAATGCCGGCTCGACGGTGAGCGGTCCAAGCAACAGCGCTCTGGTCTCGCCGACGCGGATGGGAGAAAGCCACACCGAGCCGACCAGCAATGTCCCGATGCGCGCAGTGAACGACAGTTCGAGACTATGCGCGGACTGCTCGCGCAGACGATAGGCAGATTTGGCGTAACGCCCCGGCCCGAACGTGCGCTCATGCAGCCGATCGATTGCCGGTCTGTCGCCCGGCATCTCGGGCATGATGGTGAGCGAGATGTCGTTCATGGCGCCGCCGCGTACCATCTCGCTCCCTGAAGGTCCAGCCGGAGCGCATTTGCGCCGTGCAGCCCGCGCACTATCGCAAGCGGCGATAATGACTAGATTGGGCGCAGCAAACGAGCGGAGAATGCAATGGGCCTCCTGGTCAACGGCGCCTGGCAAGAAGACATTTCGCGCACCAAGGAGGGCCGCTTTATGCGGCCTTCGTCGGTTTTCCGGAATTTCGTGACTGCCGACGGCAGCGCCGGCCCGACCGGCGAAGGCGGCTTCCCGGCGGAGGCCGGCCGTTATCACCTTTACATCTCCCTCGCCTGCCCCTGGGCACATCGCACGCTGATCTTCCGCGCGCTGAAGAAACTCGAAAACGTCATTTCGTTCACGAATACCCAGCCGCTCTACGGCAAGACCGGATGGGAATTCGGCACGGCGGGCGGCGGCATGACCGACAGCGTCAACGGCAAAGCCACGCTTGCCCAAATCTATCTCCTGGCCGATCCGCACTACACCGGCCGCGTTTCCGTACCGGTACTGTGGGACAAGAAACGCCGCACCATCGTCAACAATGAATCGTCCGAAATCATCCGCATGCTCAATACGGCGTTCGATGCGTTCACCAACGCCCACACGGATTATTATCCCGCCGCATTGCGCGGCGAGATCGACCGCATCAACGACATCGTCTATCCGAACATCAACAATGGCGTCTATCGCGCCGGCTTTGCGACGAGCCAGGACGCTTACGAAGAGGCAGCGCGTGGTATCTTCACGGCGTTCGATCAGTTGGAAGAGCGCCTGTCACGGCACCGCTATCTCGCGGGAGCACAGATTACCGAAGCCGACTGGCGGCTGTTCACGACGCTCGTCCGCTTCGACAGCGTCTATTTCAGCCATTTCAAATGCAATCTGCGGCGCGTCGCGGACTATCCCAATTTATGGAATTGCACGCGCGACCTTTATCAGGTGCCGGGCGTGGCGGAGACGGTCAGCATCGATCAGATCAAGCGGCACTATTACGGCAGCCAGCGCCAGGTCAATCCGACCGGTATCGTGCCGATCGGGCCGATCATCGATTTTGCCGCGCCGCATGATCGCGGGCGTTTCGGGTAAGCGAGGCCGCCGGGCGGATTAGCGAAGTGTCATCCGCCGATTTGGTATGGCGAGTGGTGCGTTGAAGCGCAACGTCAACTCTGCCCTTGCGCCGTAGCCGTCGTATAGGGCTTTGAGCATGAAATCCGCGATGGCTTTGAAGTCCGGCGGGTTCGTGACATCGATCGAGATACGAAAGTTTCCCGCTGAATCGTCTGTTGAAAAGCCAAGTCGCCCCAACGCCGCGATCGACGGTGCGGGCAGACGGTAACGTCGCGGCTCGCTCGGCGCGCTGTAGAAAAATCCCGAAGACGCTTCGCACAACATTTTCGTCGGGGTGTCGAACACACACTGCACATAGTCCTGCGGACGGTCGGAAAATTCGATGATAAGAAATCGATCCTGCTCGTCGGCAGGGTTTTCCGGATCATAGATACGCTCAAGGCGGTCGACGACGGCACTCCGATAGTGAACCAATAATTCGTCATAGGTCGTGTCATGGGCCAGCGCAGCACTACGCGCTTTTCGTTCAAGCTCCCAACGGCGAACTGCCCAGTACGCCGTAAAATGAGCGTCGTTGCCATGCTCCTCTTGCGCGATTTCACGCAGGATCGGGACAACGCGGTCAGGCGTCAAATTTAAAAGGAAGGCTCCTGCCGAGGCACGCACGCCGGCATCCGGATGATCTAGAAGCGCGCCAAGGACTGCCCGGCCCGAGCCGATTGTATCCAGTGCGTTCGCAATTTCATTCATCAGACCCACGGTCTTATTCGCGCCGTCCGCGTCCGACAATTCATCATGCAGAGTATGTTTCAGCTTGGCGGCGAATTCAAAACCGCGGATCAGCGACGCAGCGCGTTCGTCGTCCGCAACTGGATCGTGACGATTTAGCAGCGCCGTGATGGCCGCCAATCCGTCAGCTTTGAGGTGATCGACTTGTTTCGCTATCTCCAATCCGCGAAGCAGGACCTTGCCTTGCGCGATAGGGTCCTTGGTTTCGAGTACCGCAGAAAGCCCGGTCCACCACGTGTCCAGTTGCTCTCCCAGTCGAACGATCGATTCATCTACTTCCATGCCAACCTCCGGCTGACCAGGTTCTTGGATTGTCTATTTCAGGATATGCAATTCTCTCAAGATTTTAAGTCCTTCCTTGCGTTGGACGTCGTAGGGCAGAGTTTGCAGCCATTGGTACCCGGTCATATTTGTGCCTTCCACACGGCTGGAGTACTTGGCGTTGACCGCTTCGTGCAACAGCGCCAAGGCCAAGTTTTTCGGAATCTTGCCCTAAACGCTCACCAGATTTCCGACGGTGCGCGGCCGGTGAGCACTTCGGCGATGCGCTCGCGCGTGGCGCGCGTGGTGTCGGCCGGTAATTCGTTGGTGGCGAAAAAGCCGTGCGCCACGATTTCGCTGTTCGGCTGCGGCGGCGCGCTCTGGCGAAAGGCGCGCACGACATAGACCGCGACGTGATCGCGGCGCGAGATGCGGCGATTGAACTGGATCGCGTGAAAAACCGGCGGTTCGGTCAGTTCGATATTGCCCTCCTCGCGCAACTCGCGATCGAGCGCGGCGAGCAGCGTTTCCCCTTTCTCGACGCCGCCACCGGGCAAATGCCAGCCCGAAACGTAGGAATGTTTGACGAGGAAAACGCGGCCTTCGCCATCGAAAATCAGCGCGCGCACGCCAATCGTCAGCCCGCGCGAGAAGCGCCAATAGGCGTGCAGAAAACGCCGGATCAGCGGTTCAAAGGGGCGGCGGATACCATCAAGCGCCATATCGCAATTCCAGGCTAAAATCCTTATTTAGAATAGTTCTAATATATTCTCATCCGCATGAGCCGGGCGCACCGAGCCGCCGAGGTAGCAACGTGAAACGTTTTGCCGACCTGAACGCGCAGGAGATCCTGGCGCTCGCGATCTCCAACGAGGACGAGGATAGCCGCATCTACCGCTCCTTTGCCGACCGGCTCCGCGCGGCCTATCCCGACACAGCGAATATGTACGACAAAATGGCTCAGGAGGAGATCGGCCATCGCGACATGCTGCTCGATCTTCATCGCAGCAAATTCGGCGACTTCCTGCCGCTGATCCGCCGGCAGGACGTGAAGGGTTTCGTTCCGCGGCGGCCGATCTGGCTCAACCGGACGCTGGGTCTCGACGCGACCCGGAAATTCGCCGAGGAGATGGAATACGAGACGGCGCGGTTCTACCGCCGTGCCGCGCAAAGCGCGCAGGACGAGGCCGTGCGCGATCTCCTGCAGCGTCTCGCCGCCGCCGAAGACAAGCACCAGGCGCTGGCCCGCGACCTCGGCGAAACAATCACGCCGAAGGCCCGCGCCACCGAAGATCAGGCTGCGCGGCGCATGTTCATGCTGCAATATGTGCAGCCCGGCCTCGCCGGCCTCATGGATGGTTCCGTGTCCACGCTGGCGCCGCTCTTTGCGGCGGCCTTCGCCACCCACAATACCTGGTCGACTTTTCTGGTCGGCATGGCAGCCGCGATCGGCGCCGGCATTTCGATGGCTTTCGCCGAAGCGTTATCCGACGACGGCTCGCTCACAGGACGCGGCGCGCCCGTCGTGCGCGGCGCGGTGTGCGGCCTGATGACCGCTCTCGGCGGACTGGGACACGCTTTGCCCTATCTCATTCCCCATTTTTACGTCGCAACGTCGCTCGCCTTCGCCGTCGTCGCCGTCGAGCTCGCCGTGATTTCGTGGATCCGCACGCGGTATATGGATACACCGTTCTTGCACGCCGCATTCCAGGTCGTGGTTGGCGGCGTTCTCGTTTTTGCCGCCGGAATTATCATCGGCAGTTCGTGATTTGTTATCTCCGGTCTGCGATGGTGAACGCAGAGATTGAGCCGCCAGCGCCCCAGAATGTTCACGCTCGCCCACATGTCCGATCCGCATATGGCCACGCAGCCGCGGCCTTCGCAGCTCATCGGCAAGCGCGGTCTGGGATTCATCAATTGGCAGCGCAAGCGCAAGCACGTTCACCGGCCTGACGTTCTCGACGCGATTGTGCGCGACCTCAAGGCGCAGCCGCATGACCACGTCGCGGTAACCGGCGATCTGGTCAATCTGTCGCTGCCGGACGAATACCAGCGGGCGCGCGCGTGGCTCGAAACGATCGGCTCTCCGACCGACGTTACGGTTATCCCGGGCAATCACGACGTGTATGTCCGCGGCGTCGAACAATCACCGTCGCAATATTGGGGCGATTACATGCGCGGCGACGACGGCCTCAATCGCTTTCCTTTCCTCAGGCGCCGCGGCGGCGCGGCATTGATCGCGCTGTCGACCGGACTGCCGACCGCGCCGCTCCTGGCGACCGGCTGTCTCGGCAATAGGCAACTCGGGCGTCTTGCCGATGCGCTCGATCAGACGCGCGGACTGTTCCGTATCGTGCTGATTCATCATCCCCCGATCAGCCCGGCGCGGCGTTTTCTCCGGCGCCTGACCGACGGCACCGGCCTGCGGCGCGTCCTTGCGGCCAAAGGCGCCGAGCTTTTGCTGCATGGCCACGATCACCGCCGCGCCCTGGTTTGGCTCGATGGACCGGAAGACAAAAAAATTCCGGCGATAGGCGTGCCGTCGGCCTCGGCCAACGCCCGGCACGGCGATGAAGATGCCGCCGGCTATCATCTTTTCAACATCGACGGCGCAAGCGGAATTTGGCACTGCGAAATGATCGCGCGCCGGCGCGCCGCGGACGGCACGTTCAGCGAACGCGAGCGGATTTTGCTTTATTAGGGCCGCGTCGCAAGCAAGAGCGCGACGACGAACAGCGTCGCCACGCCGGCAAGAAAGCCGAGCGCGAGCGCACCGAACGTTCGCCAGCGCCGGCGATGGCGGTAACGCTCCGCCTCGTTGGCAGAGACGCGCGAAACAAGGCCGGGATCGTCATCGAGCGCCCACTGCCGTTCGACAAGGCGGCGCGCGACGTAGGTGGTAACCGCCGCCACGATATCCGGTATCTCATGCGACTCGGCCAACACGTGCCGGCCCATGCGGCTGTCGTGGAGAAAGCGATAACTCCGCTTGTCGCGCCCCATCGCGACATGCGCCACGGCGTCGATCCACAGCCGTGGCGTCTCGCCGCGGCTCACGCCACGGTCGAACAGGTCGACCTCCGGCTGCACTTCGGCGAACAGCGGGTCGAGCGCCTCGTTCAAAAGCTCAAGCCGCGCCACCTCGGCGTCGCGCAGATCGACGACGACGCTGGTGCGCTCGGCGGCCTCGATGCGCGCCTGATGCACCGCATCTTTGAGCGCGGACGGCTGTTCGTCGGGCTTTGCCGCCGCGTTCGCTTTACGCTTTCGACCCCACATCGTCGCACCGTTCCCTTGAGCAGACGATACACCAACGGCTAGGCTTGCAAAAAGGCTGCCAAACGGGCGGGCAGCACGGCGCTCCGGTCGAATGACCAAAGGGGACTTTATGGCCGATTCGCCGGGAAACGGCATGGAAAAGCAGCCCCTGCTCGTCGCCGACGGCGTGACGCTGCAATACAAAACCCAGGATCATCTCGTCACCGCGACCTGGAAGGCCTCTTTCGAGGTCTACGAGGGCGACCGTTACGTGCTCCTCGGCCCGTCCGGCTGCGGCAAATCTTCGCTGCTCAAAGCGATCGCGGGGTTCTTGCCGCCGGTCTCGGGCACGTTCTGCCTCGCCGGCCGCCCGATCGAACGGCCGGGCTCAGACCGCATGATGGTGTTTCAGGAATTCGACCAGTTGCTGCCGTGGAAGACGGTGCTCGGCAATGTGATGTTCCCGCTGCTGGTCAATCGCCGCATGCCGCGCGCCGCCGCAAAGGAACAGGCCCGCGCGTTCATCGCCAAGGTCAATCTCGGCGGCTTCGAAAATGTCTATCCGCATATGCTGTCCGGCGGCATGAAGCAGCGCGTCGCCATCGCACGCGCGCTCGCCATGGAGCCCGCCGTTCTCCTGATGGACGAGCCGTTCGCCGCGCTCGATGCGCTGACCCGGCGCAAGATGCAGGAAGAGCTCGCGGCCCTTTGGGACGACGTGGGGTTCACCGTGATCTTCGTGACGCACTCGATCGAGGAAGCGCTGTTGATCGGCAACCGCATCCTCGTGATGTCGCCGCATCCGGGGCAGGTGAAAGCCGAGCTCAACGCCGGCCATCTCGGATTCGCCGATCTCGGCACACAACCATTCGAGCTTCTGAGCCGTCGCATTCACGATTTGCTGTTTGCCGACAAAATAGAGACCACACTCGCAAACGAGATTCGGGGAGCCTGAGATGGATGAACGCATCGATCGCGCGCTGCCGCCGCTGCGCCCGGACCGCGAGATGAAGCCGGAAGCAACCGGCGTGATCGGCGACGTCGCCCGCCCGCTCACGGCCTTTGAGCGCCTGACCAACATGACGCTGGTACGGCGGCTTGCCGTCATTGTGGTGCTCGCCGCTGCCTGGGAAATCTATGCGCGCTACCTCGACAATCCGCTGTTGTTTCCGTCACTGGGCCAAACGCTGACAGCCTTCTGGGACGCGATCGCACATGGCGTATTGCTCGATCGCACGTTCACGTCGTTGCGCGTCCTCGCCATGGGCTATTCGATCGGCCTTGTCGCCGCCGGCGTGTTCACCACGCTTGCGGTCTCAACCCGCGTCGGCACCGATTTTCTGTCGACATTGACGGCGATGTTCAATCCGCTGCCGGCGATCGCGCTTCTGCCGCTGGCGCTCCTGTGGTTCGGCCTCGGCGCGATGAGCATGGTCTTTGTCATCGTGCATTCGGTGCTATGGGCGGTCGCGCTCAACACCCATTCCGGATTTCTCTCGGTCAGTCCGACATTGCGCATGGCGGGACAGAATTGCGGTCTGTCCGGCCTGTCTTATGTCACGCGGCTCCTGGTGCCCGCCGCCTTTCCCTCCATTCTGACTGGACTGAAGATCGGCTGGGCCTTTGCCTGGCGCACGCTGATCGCGGCCGAACTCGTGTTCGGCGCCAGCTCCCGCTCCGGCGGCCTCGGCTGGTTCATCTTCGAAAACCGCAATCAGCTCGAGACGGCGTCCGTATTTGCCGGATTGCTGACCGTCATCCTTATCGGTCTGTTCGTCGAAAGCGTGATCTTCCGCGCCATCGAGAACGTAACAGTGCGGCGCTGGGGCATGCAGAGCTGATTATTGTCATGCCGGCGAGGGCGGATGACGACGGAGAAACTAGATCGTCCGCCCACCGTCGACTTCGACGATATTGCCGGTGACAAATTCGGCATCGGCCGAAGCAAGGAACAAGGCCGCATTGGCGATATCCTGCGGCAGCGCCAGCCGGCCGAGCGGCACGGTCGAGATGAATTTCTCGCGCTGGCCCGTGGCTGGCCCAAGAAACGACGGCAGGAGCGGCGTCTCCGTTGCGACCGGTGCAATGGCGCAAACCCGGATGCGGTCCGGGGCAAGTTCGACGGCTAGCGACTTCGTCAGGATGTGCACGGCGCCTTTGGTGGCGTTGTAAGCCGAGAGCCCCGGCCTTGGCCGCAATCCCGCGGTTGAGCCGATATTGATGATGACGCCGCCGCGTTGCTTGCGGAAATGCGGCACCACCGCCTGGCAGCCGAGAAATACACCCTTCACATTGACCGCGAAGATGCGGTCATACTCTTCCTCGTCGATGTCGAGCATCGGCTTGTTGATGTGGGTCGCGCCCGCATTGTTGACCAGGATATCGAGCGCACCGAAGGCGGACAGCGTTCCCTCGACCACGGCAATGAAGTCGGCTTTCTTGCTCACGTCGCAACGCAGCGCGATGGCATTGTTGCCGATGGTGCGTGCGGCGGCCTTTGCCGCGTCGGGATTGATATCGGCGAGCGCGACGCGGGCCCCTTCCCGCGCATAGGTCTCGGCAATGCATTTGCCGATGCCCGATCCGGCGCCGGTCACGAGCGCGGTTTTGCCGTCAAGACGCATGATCAACTCCGTTGCGGCACGACGCCGTAAGCCTTGGCCCAGCCGAGACCATCCTCGGTGCGCTTGCGCGGCTTGTATTCGCAGCCGATCCATCCGGAATAGCCGAGCCCGTCGACTGCCGCGAACACCGCCGGATAATTGATCTCGCCCTCGTCTGGCTCGCCGCGCGAGGGCACGGCAGCAATCTGCACATGGCCGATGACGGGCAGATATTTTTCGAAGCGCGTCAACAGATCGCCGCCGACGATCTGGATGTGATAGAAATCGAACTGGACGCGCACATTCGGCGCACCGACCTTGCCGACGATGTCGGCGGCGTGCTCGACGCGACTGAGAAAATAGCCGGCGCGGTCGCGCGGATTTATCGGTTCGATCAGCAGCGTGATATTCGCCTTGGCGGCCTCCGCGGCGGCACGCGAAATATTCTTGATGAAGACCACGTCGGCTGCCGGCCGCTGTTCGACCGGCACGACGCCAGCCATGCAATGGATCGCGGTGCCGCCGATCACGACAACGTAGTCGAGCGCGCGTTTGAATGCGGCCTCGAAATCCCGTTCCCTTCCGGGCAATGCGGCAAGACCGGATTCGGGACATTGCGGCGTGTTGACGCCGAGCTGGGTCAGGCCATGCCGCTCGATTTCGGCTTTGACCGCGGCCGGCGCGAGGTCATAGGGAAATTGCAGCTCGACGGCCTTGAAACCCGCCGCGGCGGCAGCGCCAAAACGCTCGATGAGCGGGCGGTCGGTGAACAGATAGCCGAGATTGGCGGCAAAGCGTGGCATGGTCCTCCCATTGGGTGCTTGCGCAAAAGCTTGCGTCCCTGTTCATTACAGCACGATCCCGAAAAGTGGTCACCGGGTTTCGGAAGAGATCGTCGCAATAAGAACGCCAGAGCCTCCCCCCGCAACACGTCATGCTCGCCAACGATAGCTTTCATATTGCCGTGCTCGCAGGCGACGGTATCGGCCCTGAAGTCATGGCGCCGGCGCTCGAGATTTTACGCAAGATCGAGGCAACGACGCCGGGGCTGAAATTCCGCTTCAGCGAAGCGCCTGCCGGCGCCGGGCATTATCGCGACACCGGCAAGTCGATGCCCGAGAGTACCGTAAAACTTTGCCGCGATGCCGACGCGATCTTGCTCGGCGCCTGCGGCCTGCCCGAGGTGCGTTATCCGGACGGCACCGAGATCATGCCGCAGGTCGAACTGCGCTTTATCTTCGATCTCTATGCCGGCGTTCGCCCGGCGCGCCTGGTGCCGGGCGTGCCGAGCCCGATCGTCGGCGCGGACAGGAACGGCATCGATCTCGTGCTCATCCGCGAGTCGACGGAAGGCCTGTTCGCATCCATGGGCAAAGGTGTCGTCACCCACGACGAGGCCCGCGAGACGCTCGTCATCACACGCAAAACCTCCGAACGCCTGTTCGAGTTCTCCTGCCGCCTGGCCGAACGCCGCAAGGCGCGCGGCCGGCCCGGCAAGCTCACCTGCGTCGACAAGGCCAACGTGTTCAAAGCCTACGCTTTCTTCCGCCAGATCTTCGACGAATGCGCCGCGCGCCATCCCGGCGTCGCGACCGACCGGCTTTACGTGGATGCCTGTTCGGCGATGCTGGTGCGCCGGCCGTGGGATTTTGACGTCATGGTGATGGAGAACATGTTCGGCGACATTCTCTCCGATCTCACGGCAGGCCTCATTGGCGGCATGGGCATGGCGCCTTCGGCGGATATCGGCGACACCCACGCCGTGTTTCAGCCCTGCCACGGAACGGCGCCCGACATCATGGGCAAAGGGCTCGCCAATCCGTCGGGAATGATCCTGTCGGCGGCGATGATGCTGGACTGGCTCGCCGACAAACACGACTACGCGCCGGCCGCGGCCGCTGCCCACCGCATCGAAGCGGCGGTCGATCGTGCCTTCGCAGCCGGCGTAAAGCCGCCCGATCTCGGCGGCCGTGACGGCACTACGGCTGTTGCAAAGGCCGTTTTGGCGGCCCTTTAAGCCCCCTCTCCTCTCCTTTAGCCTTGCCCACTCGTGATGGGGCAAATACCCACTATATGTCCCACTACGATAGTGGGCGTTTTTGTGGTTGACCGGTGCCCAACCGCTTGGTTCGCTGACGACACACGACGCGAACTTAAGAACGACAAAAACGTCGCCCGCGCGGACGAGGAAACATCAGGGAGCGGCGTGCCATGAACGCCCAGCAGCTTCTTCAGGAAATTTCGGACTATTGCCGTCAGACCGGCCTCGCGGAGTCGACCTTCGGCCGGCGCGCGGTCAACGACGGCAAGCTCGCAGCGCGGCTGCGCAACGGCGGCCGCATCACCACCGACACACTCGATCGCATCCACGGTTTCATGGCCGCGCATCCCGCTTTGGATCACCGGCCGGCCATCATCGAACGCGCGCGCGACATTCGCCCCGCTGCGCCGCCGCCTCCCGCCGCGCCGCCGAAAGCGGGCGATCCGCAGCGCAATTTCCGTTTCTTCGACAACCGGCAAAAATATCTGCTCTTCGTCAACACCTGCAGCGAGAAATGGGAAGTCGCGCACCGGGTTTCCGAAGAGCTTGCGCATCTGCATCCGCGCCCGCCCGCCGTGCGCGTATTCGATGCCGGCGTCGGCGACGGTTCGGTGCTGGTGCGTGTCATGCGCGCAATGCACGATCGTTTTCCCACCATGCCGTTCTACACGGTCGGCAAGGAAATCAGCCTCGAGGACGTCCGGCTCACGCTGCAAAAGATGTCGGACCGCTTCTTCGAGCATCCGGCAACGGTGGTAGTGCTGACCAACCTTGCCTATGCGGATGCGCCCTGGCTCGCGGTCAAGTCGCTCAACGCCGCGTCGAGCCTCGTTTGGCACGAATTGCCGCTTACCGGTAATTCGGCGCACCGTTTCGAAGAGCAGATCATCGGGCTTGAGCCGTTCCTTGCGGATAACTGGAAAGCCGGCGTCAGTGCGCGCACCGGCAATCCGGTTTACGAGCGCCCGGTCGTGCTCGTCCTCTATCGCGAGGACCACCAATTCCTGCTCGATCCGATCATACCGAGGCCCGGCGGCACGCTCGCCAATTACGACCTCGTCATCGCCTCACAGCCCTATCGCGCGCGCGCATCGCTCGAATTCAAGGCCAAGCGCGTGATCGGACCGCTCGCGCGTGCGCTCGGTCCCGGCGGACGGCTGATCGCGATCCATTCGCACGGTCACGATCCCGGCATGGAGATCATCCGGAAGGTGTGGCCGGACGACAATCCATTTCTCCATGACCGCCACCAGATCCTCAAGGCGGTGAAACAAGAGCTCGGCGCCGCGGGGCGCGATCTCAATTTCAACGCCTATGCCGACAACCGCTCGCTGTTCAAATACGTGATGCATACCTTGCCGTCGGAAATCTCGGAATCGATCGGCACGTCGACGCTGTTCGCGGCGTGGAACGCGGCGATCTATGTGGCGCAGGTCGAGGACGATCGGGTCGCCGAAGCAGCGGCCGACGGCAGCTATATCGATGCCACACGCTCCGTGCTCCGTGAACGCGGCGGCTTGTGGTTCTTTGACGAATCCTACGTGATCTCGCGCCGCCGGCAGTGAACGACGGCCATGGCCGCGTCCGCGTCGTCCGCACCGGTCGACCCGCTTCCCGCCGCGGTGCAGCGGATCGCCAGCTTCATGGCCGGCTATTCCATTGAGGCAACACGGCCGACCGATGCCGACATCGCGGCTTTGTCCGCGGTCGCGCGCGGCACGCGTATCTATGTCAGCGCGGTGCCCGGAAGACCGCTGGAAGAGGCCGTCCTGGCGGCAACCCGGCTCCGCGCAGCCGGTTTTGAGCCGGTGCCGCACATCGCGGCCCGCAACTTCGAAAACCACGACGCGCTCGGCGGCTTTCTGGCGCGGCTTAACGGCGAAGCCGACATACGCGACATCCTGGTGATCGGCGGCGATCGCAGCGAATCCGGGCCGTTCAAGCGGGCCGCGGACGTCATCAATAGCGGACTGTTGGGCAGACACGGCATCCGCTCGATCGGCATCGCCGGCTATCCCGGCGGTCATACGCGCATCGCTCCCGGCGAGCTCGATCGCGCGCTTGCGGAAAAGATCGCCGCAGCCGAAGCGGCGGGGCTTGCCGCCGAGATCGTCACTCAATTCTGTTTCGACGCCGGGACGATCCTCGATTATATCGCGCGGCTGCGCGCTTCCGGCTTCACCCATACGATTCGCATCGGGCTTGCCGGACCGACCAGCTTTGCGGCGCTGATACGCTACGCGTCCCGTTGCGGTGTGCGCGCCTCGGCGCAGGCGCTGACGCGCCGCACGGGCCTTGTGCGGCAGATGTTCGCGCTCAGCGTCCCCGACGACCTTGTCCGCGTGCTGGCCGACGCAGCGCCTGATCGGGTGGCCGCGCACTTCTTTTCATTCGGCGGACTGCCGGCAAGCGCGCGATGGACGCGCGCCGTCGCCGAGGGGCGCCTCATTATCGAAGGCGATGCCGGATTTCGGGTCGTAACGCCGAAAGACGAGGCGTAACCCTCGTCAGCGGCCGCCGTGCCCCTTGTTGACGTTGGGGACTTCGATGCCAAGCGCAGTGGCCAGATCGATTTGGTGGTCCTGCTCCTGCATGAGGATCTTGCGAATCTGCTCGGCCATGGCGAATTCGCCCAGCGCTTCACATTGCCGGATGCGGTCGCGATAATTGCGGATGGTTTCGTTCTCGTTTTCGAGATCGAAGCGGAGCATATCCTTGGCTTTCGTCGACGTGCGCACCGGCTTCGGAGTAACCGACGGCATCTTGCCGAGATAGTCGATTTGCCGCGCCAGCATCAAGGCGTGATCGAGCTCCTGCTTGGCGTGGATTTCAAGCTGGTCGGCGATGTCCATGTATTCGGGGCCTTTGAGCACTTGCGAATAGACGACATAGGCAATGATGGCTTGATATTCGCGGGAAAGGTCTTCGTTCAAAAGCTCGGCGAGGCGATCGCGGGTAGTTTCCGTGTCGTTTGCAGCGGGCTTTGACTTGGCCATGAGATGCTCCTTTTATCAAATTGTGAATTTTACCTGTGAATTTTACCTGCCAGCAGATCGATCAATCCAATCATCTAACTGACAACTCGCGATGTCGTTCAAATCTTCTCCCGCAACCCCATGCGTTCAAGCCGCCCGATGACCTCGGAATGGAAGTACGGCAGTTCATCGAGATAATTCACCATCGAAATGGCGATGCCGGTTAGCCCCGCGTTGCTTAATTCCGCAAGCTGGGCCGCGACATGATCGGGATCGCCGACAATCGGCAATCCGCCATTGCCCTGGGCATACTGGCTGCGGTGGGTCAGGTATTCCTGCATTGGTACGGTTTCCGGCGAGATTTTCCGCAACGCCAGAATGCCATCGACAGCCGACCAGTCGGCATGTTCGACGATGCAATGATGAAAATATTCCTCGGCCTCTTTTTTGGTCGGCCGGCAGGTGACGACGCCCACCGTGTAGCAGCCGATTTCGCGGCCCACCTCGCGCGCCGCGTCTTTGGCGCGGCGCACCCGCTGCGCGCTATCCTCAAGCGACGTGCGTGAGGCCTGAAGAAAAAAGGCGTCGCAATTCTTGACCGCGAAAGCCTGGCCGGTCGCCGATGCTCCGGCATTCATGATCACCGGGCGCGTGCCGCCATAAGGCTTCGGCTTGCCGCGGATTCCCTTCATGTCGAGATATTTGCCGCGGAAATCGAAATTCTCGCGGTCGGACCAGATCATCTTGATGACCTCGATCCATTCCTGCGCATATTCGTAGCGGTTCTCGTGCGCGCGCTGCTCGACACCAAACATGTCGAATTCGCCTTCATTCCAGCCGACCACGATATTGAGCCCGAAGCGGCCCTCGCCGATATGATCGGCGGTGACCATTTCCTTGGCGGCGACCACAGGATTGAAGATCGGCGCGTGCACGGTGCCGAAGACCGTAATGTGCTTGGTAACGGAGAGAAGCCCGGTCGCCCAGGTGATCGTCTCAAGCGTAGTGCCCTGGTAGTCGGTGTCGCCGCCGTAACCCTTCCAGCGGCCGATCGGCAGCATGAAATCGATGCCGGCCTCATCCGCCATTACCGCCAGTTTTTTGTTGTCCTGCCAGGTTCCCGACCAGCGCTCGGGAACAAGCGTCACGGCGCGGCCCGACGAGCAATTGGCGCCGAACAGGCCGATCTGCAGCTTGTTGTTGCCGTGCATCGAACGGCGGGCGTGAAGCGAAGGTGATGGGGCGTGCACCAGGGGAACTCCGGACTGCGAACCAGCGTGGAGGATTATACGCGGCGGTTCAAATGTAGCGCCTTAAACCTGGAATGTCTCGATAGTGTGCTCCGGCATGATCTGCCGCCGCACGCCTTCGATATCCCCGAGCACCCAAAGCTCCGTGATTTTTTCCCCACTGACCTTGAAGAAAGCCGCTCCGTTCCACCTGATTTCCCGCCCGGTCGGCGCGACGCCGAAGAATTTTCCGCGATGCGTGCCGCTAAAGCTCATGCGCGCGGCGGCGCGATCCTGCGTCGCCACCAATTCTTCGACAGTGCAAATGAAATTGCCGAGCTGGGCGTGGACCGACCGCAGGTAAGCGACGAAACCGCCGGGGCCGCTCAATTCCGGCCCCAGCGAGCCGCGAAACCGGAAATTCTCATCAAGGATCCGCCACGCCTCCGCTTCGTCGGCCCTGTTCCAGACCCTGTCATAAAAGCGATTTACGAGATCACTCGGCGTCGAAGACACGCAAATCTCCCCCTTGAAACCGGAGCAAAGTGTATCGCGGCCTGGCGGCCTCTGTCCTTTGCAACGGAGTTGCAGCAACCAAAAGGATTTGACACGGACGCGCCAATTTCCGTCAATCGGGGAAAGACTTCAGGGAGGAAACGAACATGAGCAAGCGATGGTGCGTTATCGCCGCGGTCCTTGCCGCCACGGCGGCTCCGGCATGCGCCGCCGGTCCGGTCAAAATCGGCGTCATCTACCCCTTGACCGGCAATGCTGCAAGCGCCGGACAATCGGCCAAGGACGCCGTCAATCTGGGCGCCGAGATCGTCAACACGGCGCATCCTGAGCTTAAGAATTTGCCGCTTGGACCGACCGCGGGCCTGCCCAATCTCGGCGGCGCCAAGATCGAACTCGACGAGGCGGATCATCAAGGCAATCCGCAGGTCGGCCAGCAGCAAACGCTCCGCCTGATTACGGAAGACCATGTCGCGGCCATGCTCGGCTCGTACCATTCCTCCGTATCGCTTGTTGCGACCTCGGTCGCCGAACGGCAGGGTATTCCTTTCCTCGTCGCCGATTCCGTCGCCGCCAACATCACCGGGCGAGGCTTTAAATTTACATTCCGCACCACGCCGTATGCGCCCGATTTTGCCAAGGCCTATGCGGAATTTCTCACCGAGGTCAGAAAATCCGGCCGGAAGATCGACAGCATCGCAGTGGTCAATGAAAACACCGACTATGGCACATCGGTTTCGGCAAGCGTCATCGACGCCGCGAAGACCGCCAACATCAAATTAGCGGCACAGATCGCTTACAACGCCAACAGCTCGGATGTTTCCGCCCAGGTTCTCCAGCTTAAATCGCTGCAGCCCGACGCCGTGATTTTCATCAGCTATACCGCCGACACGATTCTCTACTTCAAGACAATGAAGAACCTCGATTACCTGCCGCCGCTCATCATCGGCGACGACGCGGGCTTCTCCGATCCGGCTTTCATCCCGAACGTGGGCGATCTTGCGCAAGGCGCAGTCAATCGCAGCGCATTCGACATCGGCAAGCCGGGCAGCAACAGTTACATTGTCGATCAGATGTTCAAAGCCAAATACGGCCGCGATCTGGACGACACCAGCGCGCGCTGGATGCAAGGCTTCCTCGTATTGGCCGACGCCATCAATCGCGCCGGATCGACCGACCCCGAGAAAATCCAGGCCGCTCTCAAGGCGACCAATCTTACGGCCGACCAGCTCATGATCGGCTACAACGGCGTGAAGTTCGACGATACCGGGCAGAATACTCTGGCGTCGACCTTCCTCATTCAGCTGCAAGGCAAGCAGTACTTCTCGGTCTGGCCGGATAGCCGCGCCACCAACAAACTCGAACTACCGATGAAGGGCTGGCACTGATTGTAACCGCGATCTTGGACGGGCGGCGACCCGCCGCCTGTCCGGGTGCGGCTAAAGCCGAAAGCGCCTTCGTAGTGCAATCAACGAGACGAGGCTCAGGAGCGCCGTCGCCATGATGTAATAGCTCGGCGCCAGCTTGGTGCCGGTGACGTCGATCAGCGACTGGGCGAAAAACGGCGCAAAGCCGCCGAAGATCGGCACGGAGATATTGTAGCTCAGCGACATGCCGGTAACGCGCGTCGCGACCGGAAAGGTCTTCGCCATCAGCGACGGCAGCGCGCCGGAGAAAAACGATTTCAAAAGGCTGATCCAGCACACCATCGCTATCAGAACGGCAAGCGACACATTGGCGTTGAGCAGTACGAACGCCGGATAAGACGTCAGGAGAAAAAGGATCGCCGCGCCGATCATGACGCTGACCTGGCCGACGCGATCGACCCACAGCCCAACGAAAGGGACAACGAGAGTTTGCAGCGCCGCGGCAATGACCGCCGCCGTGAACCCGACCGATTGCGGCAAATGCAGCTCGCGGATCGCGTAGGTCGGCATGTAAACGAGCATGTATTGCGCGCTCGTCGAAACCGCGATCACGCCGATTGTGAGCAAAAGCCGGTCCCACTGGCCGACAAACAGATCGCGCAGTGGCGTTTGCGTCACGCCGGCGTCAAGGAATTCCGGCGTCTCCGCCATGTGGCTGCGGATGTAATAGCCGACGGGACCGATCAATAGCCCGAAGGCGAATGGAATACGCCAGCCCCACGACTGCAGATCGCCGGGCGACATTGTTCCGGTCAGAAAGACGCCGAAGCCCGTGGCGATGAGTGCAGCCAACCCCTGGCTCGACCATTGCCAGCTTGCGAAAAAACCTGCGCGGTCAGGCCGGTGCTCGACGAGAAATGCGGTCGAGCTCGCGAATTCGCCGCCGACCGAAAAACCCTGCAGGAGGCGCGCCGCAATGACCAGGATGGGCGCCAGCACACCGACAGCGGCGTAACTCGGCATGATGGTCATCAGCCCGGTGCCGATCGTCATCAGGAGTATCGAGAGCGACAGCGCCTGTTTGCGGCCCTTGCTGTCGCCATAGGCGCCGAGAAATATCGCGCCAATCGGCCGCGCCAGAAACGAAATCCCGAAAGTGCCGAACGTGACCAGAAGCGACACCGCTTCGTCGGCGGCCGGAAAGAACACCTTGCTGATGACAACGGCAAAATAGCCATAGACAAGGATTTCGTAGAATTCGAGCGCATTGCCGACCGAGGCAGCGATGATGAGGCGCGTCGCTGCCCCAGCGCCATGCATTTCGGCCGATACGTGCGTGGTCGCGCTCATTTGTTTCCCCGCGTTGCCGGACGGATGGACATTCATCAACCGTACACAGCGCCCGTTCGGGAGTAAACGAACCGGGTGAGCATTGGTCCCGGCACGTCGTCGGACGGCTTTTGCGATCGAGACAGCTGTGCGAATGTTGGGGCGCAACGCTTCAAAATCTTCATGACCGATATCGACCTCCTTTCCCCGTTTCATCTCGGCCCGCTTGCGCTGCCCAACCGGGTGGTGATGGCGCCGATGACGCGCAATCGCGCCGGTCCCGGCAACGTACCAGGGCCGCTCAACGCCACTTATTACGCACAGCGCGCCAGCGCCGGTCTGATCGTGAGCGAGGCGACACAGGTGTCGCCGCAAGGCGTCGGCTATCCGGGTACGCCCGGCATCCACAGTGCCGATCAAATTGCCGGCTGGAAGCGCGTCACGGATGCCGTACACGGCGCCAGCGGCCGGATCTTCTTGCAACTCTGGCATGTCGGGCGGATCTCGCATCCGTCATTGCAGCCCGACGCGGCAACCCCGGTCGCGCCATCCGCAATCGCGCCGGCAGGGCAGGCCTGGACGCTCGACGGCATGAAACCTTATGTCACGCCGCGCGCGCTTGAGACCGCCGAAATTTCCGGCATCGTCGAGGATTACCGGCACGGCGCCGCCAATGCGCGGGAGGCCGGTTTCGACGGCGTCGAACTGCACGGCGCCAATGGCTACCTCATTGACCAGTTCCTGCGCGACAGCGCCAACAGGCGCACCGACCCTTATGGCGGCAGCGCATTAAATCGTGCGCGATTCCTGATCGAAGTCACGGAAGCGCTCGTCAGCGTCTGGGGGGCCGAGTACGTCGGCGTGCGGCTGTCGCCGACCAATCCATATAACGACATCGCCGACAGCAATCCGGCCGAAACCTTTTCAACCGCCGTCGGTGAACTCAATCGCTTCGGCCTTTCCTATCTGCACGTCGTCGAGCCCGGCGTCACAGATCCGGTTGCCGCCGGTGCGGCGCCGGACATACGATTTTTTCGAAAGCTGTGGCGCGGCACGCTGATCGCCAACAAAGGTTATGACCTGGCGCGCGCCAATGCGGTGTTGCGGGACGGCTCTGCCGATCTCGTGTCGTTCGCCGCCCTGTTCCTCGCCAACCCCGATCTGCCCGAGCGTCTCCGCCGCGGCGGGCCGTTCAATCCGCCGGATCGCAAGACGTTTTACGGCGGGGCTGCCGCGGGCTACACCGATTATCCACCGCTTGGCGGCCAGTTCATCTAATATTTACTAGTAATATCAATATCTTATGTAAAAGCGACGTCCTGTGACACCCGTCACTTTGCCTCTCGGCAGCGCGGCCTAGGATCGCCGTAATGGTTAACGGGGAACCGGCAGGACAGGGATCAATCCGATGACGACCGCTCTGAAATATCTGGGCCAAATAACGAACGACATGTTCGAGACGCAGATGAAGCGCGCCGCGCGGAAGATTTGCGAGCGCCACGGAATTTTCTCTCGCCGCAACGCATAGCGCAACCGGGCTCGACGAAATTCAGGTACCGAGCTTTTCTGCAAGCTCCTCCAGACTCTTCACCGCGAAATCGACAGGAACAGTTGGGGCTGGTTCGCCGTGGCCACCCGGACCATGCTCATTCGGCCGCGCGATGTGCGCAGTCCGCAACCCAAGCGCGGCAGCCGCTGCAAGATCCTTCGAATGCGCAGCGACCATCATGCAGGCATCCGGCTTGAGGTCGAACGCTTCCGCTGACGCGAGATAGACGCGCGGCTTCGGTTTGTAATCGCCCGCGATCTCGGCGCCGAGAATGGCGTCCCAAGGCAGAATGTTGCGCCGTGCCAGATCGACCATGAGCGATATGTTGCCGTTTGACACCGGCGCCAGAAGATATTTGCGCTTGAGCCGTGCCAGCCCCGGCGGGACGTCCGGCCATGCATCGAGCCGGTGCCAAGCCAAATTGAATGTGCGCTTGTCGTCCTCGCTCAATGTCGTGACGCCAAAGCGCTTGAGAGTGATCTCCAGATTGCGCCGGTGCAGCACGTCGAGCTTGCAGAACTTGATGCGCCCCGTGCGCACCTCGTCCATGGCGCCCTGGTATTCGCCGCGCCAGGCGTCGGCGAATGCCGGCCAGTCGAGCGCAAAGCCGCGCGGCTTTAGCGTTGCCTCCGCCTCGCGCGCGATCGAGGTGCGCCAATCGACCATCGTGCCGAAGACGTCGAAGAATAAAGCTTTCACAACAGTTGCCATGAGATGTCTCCAAGGGACGGAGTGCCAAAGCGCGGGTTGGCCAAGACGGCGCAGCGGCCGTTAGTGAAAGGTGAGTACCGTATCCCACAGAACGCAGTCGTTCGCTTTGCCGTAGCCGTCCATCGCCCTCGGCGTCGGAATGTTCAACGACTGAATATCGTCTTTTTCCGGCGAGTAACGCGGCCACGGCGGCAACCGATCCTTTCCGGGACGATTGGGTTGTCCATATCGGGCGAACGCCGTCCAATAATCCACCATAGCGTCGGATAGCGCCTGTTGCTGTTTGTTGAGCGGATGCGCCGTGCCGCCCCCGCCGCGGAACAGAGGAAAAATATATTGCAGTTCGGACGTATGATAAGCCCGCATCGGATAGCTGAGATCGGAAAAATACGAAGGGGCGGTCCGGTCATCGAATTCGTAAGCATAGACCGGAACGTATTTGGACCACTGCCGGTCCAATAGCCGCGCCGTGCACGACTTGGCGCCTTGCGCCATGGCAATCTCGGCGAGACTTGGACTGTCGTAATTCGCCAGTGGATATTTGTCGAGCAACGCCACTGTGTGTTGTGTGCCGAACGAAGCCGCATAGCGATCGACGTCGTCTTTCGTCAACGGCTTATGTGTGTTCGCCTCAGGAATAAAGAAGCCCTGCTCATCCTTCACGAGCCCGGTCAGGATCGGCACGCGATTAAACGATCCGGTGCTAAACGCATCGAGAGCGGCGTGGGTAATGACGGTCCCATCAACCGAAGGAAAGTCGGTAACATATTTGACGATGCCGCCTTGGTGAGCGAGGACTTGTTCGACGCTGAGGTCGCGGAGACATTTTGCACTCTGATCGCCACAGCCCGCCGCCGTGGCAAAATCCCGACCAGCCTGCAGCGCCGTCGCCGGCGGCGTCACCGCGATGCGGGTTCCGCTTTCGTTGATCGCCCGATGAAACAAACCCTTCGATAGCGGCGACACAAGATTGGCCATGACGGCAGTCCCGCCGCCGGACTGTCCGAATATGGTCACGTTCGCGGGATCGCCGCCGAAAGCAGCGATATTGCGCTGCACCCATTTCAGTGCGAACTGCTGATCCATGATGCCGTAATTCGCAAACGCATGCCCCTCCGCGTTGACGGCAGGGTGAGATAAAAATCCCAAGGCGCCGACGCGATAATTCAACGTCACGACCACGACATTCCCGCGGAGAACGAGTTTGCTGCCGTCGTAATCGTCGCTTTCACCGCTGAACAGGCCGCCGCCATAGAACCAAACCATGACCGGTTGTTTCGTCGCGCCGACGGAGACGTGCCGGGCAAACACATTCAAATAAAGGCAATCTTCGGTATTGCTCGGTGCAGCAAAAATGCCCCGCTGCTCCTGCGCGCAGGTATTGCCAAACTTGTCCGCTTGCAGCGTCTGCGTCCAATGTGCAGGCACTTGAGGAGGACGCCAGCGCAAATCTCCGACCGGCGGCGCCGCATAGGGAATGCCGAGATACCGGTCGATGTCATCGGCGACCAGACCTTGCACGTCTCCGTCGGCCAGATGAACGATCCGCGTTTGCGCCTGTGCGCCGATGCTGCCCAACACGCCGCAGCTGAGCGTCAGCGCGGCAGCGGAACGACGAAAGAATAATGATAAGTCCGATGACTTGATCACGCGAAAGACTCCGTAAGAGGGAACGCCGCGCCGCGCAAGCGACCGAAGACGCTCGAGCCGAGACGGCCCGAGCGCCCCGATCAAACGTCAGCCAAAAACCGTGAAATCGGAAACCGGTTCGGCGACATAACCGTAGCGCAGATTGCTCGGCTCGCGGCCGGATTTGTCGTATTCGGCCTTGAGCGCGGTGAGTTTGTCGTTTTTCAGTTCAAGCTCGGCCTTCTTCGGATTGATGTCATAGAGCCGTGCATTGTTGAGGCCGAAGATCGCACTCTTGACCGGCCCATCGGCCGGGCCGAGTGGCGCGAAGCCATATTGCTTTTGCATGTCTTCCGGAATTTCAAACCGGCGCAACCCTTCGATCTGCCATTGCGGCGAACCGGTCCACACCGCGTCGGTGCCCCAGCACACCCGATCGGCACCCATCTTCTTGATCATGGTGCCCATCAGCGCGGCTGTGACCTTCGGCTCTGAAATGAGCGTCATGGCGAAGAGCTGGCCGACATCAGCATAGACATTGGTGACGTTGTAGGCCTCGGGAATGTCGGCGAGGTCGCTGGTCCAGGAAATCCGTCCGGTTCTTTCGAACTCGGCCAGCGCAACCTTCGGATCGCCGCCGACGTGACGATAGGCACCGTGATAGATGATGAAGTTGAGTTGCGGCCAGTCCTTGGCTGCCTGGCCGACGTCGCTCGCATCGACATAGCCGCGCAAATTCGGGAATTGGCGGTCGAGCGGCGGCGCGAACAGTCCCTTGTGGACGCAAAC
Organism: uncultured Alphaproteobacteria bacterium; assembly: GCA_963723335.1. GTDB lineage: Bacteria > Pseudomonadota > Alphaproteobacteria > Rhizobiales > Xanthobacteraceae > BOG-931. The sequence continues at coordinate 166,199 of CAVRQJ010000003.1, forward strand.
GTTCTTGATGCCGGCCTTCACGAATTTTTCGTAGCCCTTATAGGCGACCTTCTCGTCGTCCATGCGCCACGGATAGCGGCTGGTGTCCTTATGCGTGTTGTCGCCGATCGTGTAGCCCTTCATCGATTTAGGCTTTAGCGCGATGGCGGCATCGACCTTCTCCAGCCAGCCCGGCTGGCCCGGCGTGAAGATCGCGTGCGCGAACAGGCGGCGCGAGCCGAAGCGCTGGTTCACCTTGTCGCGCGCCTGCGCCATCTGTTCGTTGGTCAGGAACCAGTCCTGCTCGATGTCGGAAGGCGCCGAGGAAATCAGGACGATCTTGCTGTCGCTGTCGAGGAAAACCTCCTTGAGGTAATTGTCGTATTTCAGATCGTCGATGCTCTGTTCCTTGTCCGCCAGCGATTTGTTCCAGCCGGCCTTGCCGACCGCGGCACGCATGGCGACGAAATTCATGATGCGCGTGTCGTCACGCAGGAAATGCGTGTGCATGTCCATGATGAACTGGTCTTTAAGCGCGCCGGCTCTTTCGTCCGCCATGGCCGGTGTCGCGGCTTCAGCCGGACTGGCATCGAAGAATTGACCGAAGGTCTCGTTCATCGCGACAAAAGACGCGGTCATGCCGGCGGCGGTTTGAAAAAAGCGGCGGCGCGACAGTCCCTGTTTCTTCGCCAGGTCGTCGGCGAGCGTGAGGAGGCGGGCCTGCAACTCGCGCTGCTTTTCGGTTTGCGGATAGGGATAGTATTCGTCGCTCGAAACCACCTGCGTGGGGATCGGAGTTTCGTGCGTCAGGAGTTCCGAAGGCTTAAGCTTGGCGCGATCTTCGTCGCTGAGAAATCCCATGATTTCCTCCTTGCTTTGTCGCCCCGTCTTTTGCGGGCTATCGGGAGATTATCAGGGGCGGCTATGGCCTGCGAGCGCTAATCGGCCATCGCGTAGACCTTGCACCAGCCATTCGGGCTGATATCGCCTTCAACCACCTTGCAAGACCGCGGCGCCACAAACAGCGTGCATGTCGCGCACATCTGAATGCCTTTCGGGCTGTCCTGATATTCGGCCGCTTGCTTCGACTGCTTTTCATTCGACGCAAAAGACTTCTGCGGCGTGCCGACCAGCGCGACAACGCCGAGGAAAATAAGCCGCATAAAATTCCGTTTCGAATTCAACGTGCGCTCTCTCATGTTGCCTCGGGCCGCTCGACAGCCGAATGAAAGCCCGTTATCGCTTCGTGCAACGCTCGTTTTGCCGGTTCCCCGCCATCGCTCACGATACAACAAGAACGCGAACCAAGCGGTTTCGCCCAAAAGCCAAGAGGAAACCATGCGCGATATGCAATCGCCCAGACTGCCAAAACTCTCGCCGGACACGTTTACCCCCGAGCAACGCGCGCTCGCGGACTCCATAAAGTCCGGTCCGCGCGGCGTCTTCAAGATGTCCGGCCCGTTTGCGATCTACCTGCATTCGCCGGCCTTCGGCCAGCTTGCGCAGACGCTGGGCGGACACGTCCGCTTCAAGACCAGCGTACCGCCACGGCTTTCCGAATTCGCCATTCTTTGCACCGCGCACTTCTGGAAGGCGCAATACGAGTGGGCGGCGCACGCCGTCATCGCCGAGAAGCAGGGCGTGAAGCCGGAAACCATCCGCGCCATTCAGGCAGGCCGCCCGCCGAAATCGGCACCGAAGGACGAGATGGCGATCCATGCCTTCGTCAAGGAGCTTTACGCCAAACGGCGCGTCAGCACCGGCACCTTCAATCGCGTGAAGAAGATTCTCGGCGATGCCGGCACCGTCGAGCTTGTCGGCATCCTCGGCTATTACGCGATGGTGTCGATGACGCTCAACACCTTCAAGGCGCCGCTGCCGGAAGGCGTGAAGCCGGCATTCCCGGAACCGAAGTAACATTTCCCGTCATTGCGAGCGAAGCAAAGCAATCCTGGCGGCCACGCCGCCGCCGGATTGCTTGGTCGCTGTGCTCCTCGCAGTGACGGAAAACTCACTGCTTGTTCATCTGCATGGTGCCGCCGGAGCCCGGACCTTGCATCATCATGCTGCCGCCCTGCATGTTCATGGTGCCGCCGCCAGCGGCGGCGCCCGGCGCGGGTGCGCCGATGGCCGCGATCGGAAATTCGACATCGATCGTGCCGGCATGATCGAATTTCAACGTCGCCTTGATGGTCTGGCCCTGATCCAGCGGATGCTTGAGATCGACGAGCATCATGTGGAAGCTGCCCGGCTTGAGCGTGACGGCTTCACCCGGCTTGATTTCCAGGCCGCCCTCCACGGGACGCATTTTCATGACGCCGTTTTCCATCGTCACGGTATGGATCTGGCATTGCGCACTCGCGTCGCTCGAAACGCAACTGACCCGATCCGGCGTGGTGCCCCTGTTCGCAATGGTCATGTAGCCCGCACCCGCGGTCGCACCCTTCGGCGTCGCCCTCGCCCAGGGATCCGAAATATGGATTGAGCCGACGTCGTAATCGGCCGCGCGCGCAGGAATGGCGGTGAGCGGTGCGAGGACAAGCTGCACAGCGAATGCCGCAATCGTCGCGGCAAAGGCGCTGGGGATGGATTTGCAGTCGAGTTTCATGGATTGGCTCCGTGGCGAATGCCCAACTCCGCAGGCAAAGCGTCCCGCCGTTGGTGCGGAATGGCAGCAAGCGCCGAATATAGGCCACTTCAAGACCTATTGAAATGCCGGCGAACAACTCGGCTCCGACATAATTATCTTTACCGAATGGGAGTATTCGGCGCTTCGATTTTTTGCCGCACCGGCGTATTCTAGGGCCAGGTGGTTCACAGGTGGCACACAACCAACCAGACCCACATAGCGCCGATGCATTCGGCCAGGTGCTGCGGTTCCGGCCTCGCCCGGGACAGCCACAGCTTGTTGGCTCGGCGGCACAGCCCGGTGAGCAGGAATCCGGCGACCCGTTCACGCAGTACGAACAGGAACAGGAAGGGCCGATAAACTACCGCCAGCGAACGCTGATGAATGTCATTGCCCTTGCGATCGTCGCGTTACTTGTGGGCGCCGGAGTTCTGGATCGCCGACACCATCGAAGTGCTGCAGAAGGACGAGGACTGCGTATTGCAGGGACGCGCCAACTGCGCGCCCATCGAAATCCCGGTTCCGAGGCAACAATAGAAAATTTGCGCAGCGCCGATCGCGACTAATTCGCGACTTGCGCCGAATTGACCGGCTGCGGCGCGACCGCGGGCTTCCGTGGTGCGGCCGCCGCCGTATCCGGGCCCGGATGCACGGCGCCCCGCTCGGGCAGAGCAATCACAGGGGTGCCGCCGTCCATCATGGCGTGCTTCGGCATATCGGAATTCATCGCGCCATTACCGGACTTGGCCGGCGCCGCGGGTGCGGCCGGGGCCGCTTCGGGTTTTGCGGTATCGCCACCACTTGGCGCTGCGGCCGGACCGCCGGGCGTCGGAGAACTGACTGTTGTCGGTTTCGCGCCCGGTACCGGCGCGCGGTGACCGCCGACGAGGGCAAGAACTTCGCTGATCACCCGGGCGTGCAGCCGCGGTGACTTGTCGATATTGAGATGGTCGATGCTGTGGTCGGAACTCACATCCACGTTGGCGAGCGAACCGTGGAAGCCAGCACCGCGCCGCATATAAGCGTAGTCGCGCTGGGTCAGATTGAGCACGCGCTGAACATTGGCTCCGGCGGCTAGCGATTGCGTGCCGTCAAACGGCACGACGAGCGCAACCGGCACACCCCTCGCGCCGATGTAGTTTGCCATCTCCATCGCCGCGTCGGCGCCCAGCGAATGACCAATGATGATGATCGGACCTTCGGTGCCGGCCTTGTAGCGCGAGATCGCGGAATCGGCGAGCGACTGCCAATCGGCGTGGTTGTCGACCGTCGTATAGACACCGCGCTTGCTCAGTTCCGCGCCCAGAGTGTCCATGCCGAGCGAGAAAATGTTCATCAGCCCGCGCAGCAGGTAAACGTGAGCGCGCGACTCTGCCATGCCCGGGTTGGCTCCGAGCGCAAGCGTCATGCCGAACGCCAGCACTCCCGCGGCAATGAAACGCCACCAGCCCCTCATGACACCCTCACCGCTTGCTGCAAAACCCGCTTCATTGCGTCCGGACCCTTTTGCACGTCAGGCAATCCATATTGCACTGCCAGATTTCCGCACCAAAATCCTCCCCAAATAGTCGCCCCTCCGCAAACCTGCGGCGACCTGTAGCAAAATTGCAACGTGCGCATTCGCGTCAATAGATCCAGGGGATAACACGCGCTGTCTGGCGCATGTAGGCGCGATATTCCTCGCCAAATGCGGCGATCATCATCTCCTCCTCGCGCCCCACGCGCCCGAAGAAAAGGATGCCGAAGCCGAGCAAACCGGCAGGTCCTGCAATCCAATTGGGCAGAAGCAGCGCCTGCGCCAGCGCCATCAGCCAAAAGCCCGTATACATCGGGTGCCGGACCAGTGCGTAGACACCGGTTGTGACGAGTGTGTGGCGCTCACGAAGGTCGAGGCTGACCGACCAATTTTGGCCGAGATCGCTATGGGTGCGGTAGAAAAGCCAGAGACACGCCAACTCGACCACAATTCCGAGGTAGCTCAATACCGGGATGAACTGATAATCGGCAAACCGCGGAAAATGGATCGCAAGATAGAGGCAGGGCACGATGCCGAGCCCGGTGAAAGAGGCGCCAAGAAGAACGAATTCTCGCGTGTCGCGGCCCGAGTAACGGATCGGCGTCTTGCGCGACCGCTGGCCCGGCCGCTGCCGTAAAACGAACCAGGCGATCCCGAATGCGAGCCAGATGATTTTCGATAGTGTGGCGGTCACGGATTAAATCCCCGACGCGGGCAACGCGGCAGCCAACTTGGCGTCACCCAACACGCCGTCGATCAACGCGCCATTTTGTGCAAAGGCCGCGACCGCTTGATCCGGCATTTCGACCCGGTCCGCAAGCGCGATGGGTCCGCAGCACAGCATGTAATAGTCGTAGAAGTAACGCCGCTCGTTGCCCATGACAGCCTGGCGGTGGATACGCAGGAAATTCAGGCGGAAGCGCCGGTAGGTGTGCTCCTCCACCATCATCCTGATGCGAATGATTTTCACGATCGGCTTGCCCGTCGCCGGCATGCCCAAAGCCGCGACCGGATCGACTTTGTACACGTTGATGACGTCGACGAGCGACTGATATTCCACCCAATAGACCGCGGGCGCGTTCGCTATCCGGCCGACGGCTTCGCGCAACCAACCGGCCGCCGGATGCAGCGCGACCTTCAGCAGCGATGAGCCGCTCGACACGATGTGCAGCGGCTTGCCGCGGGCGCCGAGCTGCGGGTCGATCTGCAGCGCGCGGTCGACGACCACAAGGGACAGCGGCGCGCCCAGGCTGTGTCCGTCAACGATAATTTCGTCGGCATCCGTTTCGCGGACAAGGCGCACCAATTCATGTGACAGGCGGTCAAGACGATCTTCGAGGCCGGGCCGCACGCGATGGATGAAATCGCGCGCGAAATACCAATCGTCGAGCGCGTAGCCGATATGGACCAGCCGTCCGAAGGTCCACCTCAAGGCCGAGAAAATCGCGAGCCAAAGCAACGGTGCGAGCACCATGTGATACGGCAGGCCAAGGTGGATAACGGCAAATCGTGTCGCCGAAATCGAAAGCCACGCCATCCCGAGAACATAGACAAGCGGATAAAGGAAAAATCCGCCGTATCGCCACGCCACGGTAAAATATCGCACCACCGTCGCCGTCAGCACGAACTCCATCACCGCGGCCATGCCGAGCGGAAATCTTTTCCAGTCGCTCGCCGCCATGTCAGTGGCTACGAAATCATCCCAGCGGAACCAGTGGAATTCCGTGGTGACGCGCCAGTTCGGGCCGGACGTCTCGACGGTCCAATTGGCCACCGTTTCATCGGCCGAGAGCGTCAGCGGCGAAACCTCGCCCTGCACGCTCCAGGCCTTCTGAAATCGTGCCATTTCACGAATAAAGCGGCGATGCTGGTGTTCCGGCCCGACCGGCTCGTAGCCTGTCATCTGCACGAAACAACGCTTGCGCACGAGCGCCTTCGGCATCACGGACCTCTCGGCGGGTTCATTAGGTAATATGGCTTGGCCGATCAAGCGTGACGGATGGGCATGGCCGTGGAAGCCGCGCCGGTAAGTTCTTGGCTCGAAGGCCAAATCGGCCATAGCCGGGCCTGCCGGAGCGTAAGTGCGGCCGGGGCGGCCGCCGTTGAACTTGGCGAAATCCTTCGCTATACGGGGCGTTCATAGTTGAGGGGCCCTATCGACGGGCTTGCTCGCGCCGGGCTGGGCCGGCGCTCATTCCTGCTGACCAAAAGAGCACGCCCGATGTCCACTACTTTCGATAAAGTGGCTGAAATCATTGCGGAAACTTGCGATATCCCGCGTGAGAATATCAAGCCGGAAAGTCACGCAATCAACGATCTCGAGATCGACAGTCTCGATTTCCTGGATATCGCCTTCGCCATCGACAAGGCGTTTGGCATCAAGCTTCCGCTCGAACAGTGGACCCAGGAAGTCAATGACGGGAAAGCGACGACCGACCAGTACTTTGTGCTGAAGAACTTGTGCGAGCGGATCGACGAGCTGATCGCTGCCAAGGGTGCCTGAGGCGCCGCATGCGCCTTGAATATTTTCAGATGATCGACCGGTTCGTCGAGGTCGATGTGCCGTCGCGAATGACGCGCGCCGTCTGCACCGTGCCGAAAGAGAGCCCTGTTTTCGAGGGCCATTTCCCGGGCTATCCGCTGATGCCGGGCGTACTGCTGATCGAGTGCATGGCGCAAACGACGGGATGGCTGGTGAGCGCACTGACCGGCTTTACCGGCTTGCCGGCCCTTGCCGGCGTCAAGGAAGGCAAAATCCGCACGGCGGTATTTCCCGGTGACGAGCTCGAATTCGAGGGGCGCGTCATTCATGAGGGGTCGGGTTATGCCATTGGCGAATCCAAGGGCTGGCGCAAGGGCGTGGCGATCTGCGACGCAACATTGACCTATCGCATCGTGCCCTATCCAAGCCGCGAACTCCGCGACGGGCTGTGGGCGTGGGCTGATCGTATCAATTTCCCGGCCAGGGAGTTCGCGAAGTGAGCGAACTCCGCGAGGTATGGATCACCGGCGTCGGTCTGCTCAGCAGTCTGGGCGAGGGCCTGGGAGCCGCCTGGGCTCATCTCGAACGCGGCGATCCGCCGGCTTACGACGACAAGAGTTTCGCGCCTTACGTCGTGCACCAGCTTGCGCCGGTGAGCTACGACAAGCACATCCCGAAGAAGAGCGATCAGCGCCAGATGGAAACCTGGCAGCGGGTCGGCGTTTATTCGGCCGGGATGGCGCTCGCCGATGCCGGTATCGCCGGCAAGGCCGAACTTCTCGACCACGCCGACATGATCGTGGCCGCCGGCGGCGGCGAACGCGATATCGCCGTCGACACTGCAATCATGGCCGGCCTGCGCAAGACCAACGAACCGGGCGCTTTCCTCAACGAACGCCTGATGAGCGACCTGCGGCCGACCTTGTTCCTGGCACAGCTTCCCAACCTTCTCGCTGGCAATATTTCGCTGGTGCATGGCGTGGTCGGTTCCTCGCGCACGTTCATGGGCGAAGAGGCCGCCGGCGTCGACGCGGTGCGGGTGGCGCAGGCGCGCATCGCCGCAGGCCAGAGCGAATTGACGCTGGTCGGGGGCGCCTATCACGGCACCCGCTGGGACGTGCTCCTTGCTTTCGAACTCGGCGGCGTGGTGCTCAGCGGCAAATTCGCGCCGGTATGGGATCGCGGCCCCCTGGGCGGCATCGCCTTCGGCACCATGGGCGCCTTTTTGGTGCTGGAAAGCCGCCAGCACGCCGAAGCCCGCGGCGCAAAGCCGCGAGCGCGAATATCGCAGGTGTTCTCCGACCGCAATGCGCGCCACGAGGGCGAAGCCGAAACGTCGCTGCGCCGCCAGTGGGACGCGATTGCGCCTAAAGTCGACCGGGCGCATGCCGCGATCATTTCCGGCGCGGCTGGCCTGCAACCGGCGACCTCCGCCGAGGCCCGCGTGCTCAAGGAAATTGGCCTTCCGGTTCGCGCTACCGGTACGTATATCGGGCACGGGGTCGATACCCAGTTCATGGCGAACCTGGCTATCGGCTGCGGCGTGATCGAGCACGGCAAGCTGTTCGGCCCAGCCGGAAGCGGTGACGCCGGGACTGGACCGGCTGATCTCTCCCAGGTCGTTGTCACCAGCGTCGGCAATTGGCGCGGTGAAGGGCTCGCACTGCTCGAGCGCGTAAGCTGAAGGAGACCGCGATGTCGTCGACCCGTCCCACTGCCAGCGCGAAACGCGACAGAGCAGGCCGCCCAATGATCGCGGTCACGGGCATGGGCGTCGTCACCTCGCTCGGTGTCGGCAAGACCGACAACTGGGCGAAATTGTCAGCCGGCGTTTCCGGCATCCGGCGCATTTCGCGATTTCCGCTCGATTCACTGCGGACCACCATCGCCGGCACGGTCGACGACGTTTACAAGGATTACATGCCGCCCGCGGTCCTTTCGGAACGTCTTGCGTTCCTTGCCAGCGAGGAAGCGATTGCACAGGCCGCGATCGGCACGAAGGGCCACTTTCCCGGCCCGCTGTTTCTGGCCCTGCCGCCGCTCGAAATCGAATGGCATTACCGGCAGGAAATGGCGGCCAAGGCCATGCCCGACCAGGACGCGACCTATCCCGATCTGATGCGGGTGGCGCGCGAGCCGCAGTTTTCGCCGATTTATGAGACGCTGAAATACGGCATTATCGGCGAGCACCTCGCCGAGCATTTCGGCACCGAAGGTTCGCCGATCTCGCTCACGACCGCGTGCGCGTCCGGCGGCACGGCGATCCAGCTCGGCGTCGAAGCGATCCGCCGCGGCGAATGCAAGGCCGTGCTCGCGGTCGGCGCCGACGGCTCGCTGACGCCGGAATCGCTGGTGCGCTTCTCGCTTCTCTCGGCACTGTCGACGCAGAACGATCCGCCCGAGCAGGCGTCAAAGCCGTTCTCGAAGAACCGCGACGGCTTCGTGCTGGCCGAAGGCGCCGGCGCGCTCGTGCTTGAAGACTACGATTATGCAATAGCACGCGGGGCCAAAGTACTCGCCATCCTCGAAGGATGCGGCGAGAAATCGGATTCGTTTCACCGCACCCGCTCGAGCCCCGACGGCAAGCCGGTCATCGCCTGCATGCGCATTGCACTGGCCGACGCCGGCGTCGGCCCGGAAGATATCGATTACATCAATGCGCATGGCACCTCGACGCCGGAGAACGACAAGATGGAATGTCTCGGCGTCTCCACCGTCTTCGGCGAGCGCATCCGCACCATTCCGATGTCGTCGAACAAATCGATGATCGGCCACACCCTGACGGCCGCGGGTGCCGTGGAAGCGGTATTCACGGCGCTCACGCTCGAACACCAGCGCATACCGCCGACGATCAATCACAAGGTGCCGGATCCGGCGATTCCGCTCGATGTCGTGCCGAACGTGGCGCGCGACGCACGGATCAGCCGCGCCATCTCCAATTCGTTCGGCTTCGGCGGCCAGAACATTTCCCTCGTGCTGGCCCGGGAGCCGGCGTGACCGGCGCTGCGGCAGCAACAGCAGGTGAACGCATGAACGTAGCATCGACGCGTTCCATGCGTGCGCTCACGCTCGTCGCCGACCGCAAGATCGAAATCGTGGACGTTCCGGCGCCGCCCGCGCCCGGCGCCGGCGAAGTGCAGATCGGCATCAGGGCCATCGGGCTCAATCATATCGACGTGTGGGGCTGGCGCGGCATGGCTTTCGCCAAACGCAAGCTGCCGCTCGTCGTCGGCGTCGAGGCCGCGGGCGAAATCGTCGCCGTCGGCCCGGATGTGACGACGTCCAATGTCGGCGACCGGGTCGTCGCTTATGGCGCCCTCACCTGCGGCACGTGCAAGGCCTGCCGCGAGGGCCGCGACAATCTTTGCGAAAATGTCGCGAGCATCATGGGCTTTCACGTCGACGGCTTTGCCCGCGACCTGATCAACATGCCGGCGCGGCTCGTCGTTCCGATTCCGCCGGGAGTGAGCTTCCGTGACGCCGCCTGCGCGCCGGTCGCGTTCGGCACCGTACAGCACATGCTGTTCGACAATGCCAAGCTTGAGCCGGGTGAGACCATACTGGTGCAGGCCGGCGGCTCCGGCATCGGCTCGACGGCGATCAAAATGGCGAAGGCGATCGGCGCCACCGTCATCACCACCGTCGGCGACGACGACAAGGTGGCCAAGGCCAAGGCACTCGGCGCCGACCACGTCATCAATTACCGCACCGACCGCTTCGAGACCATCGTGCGCAAGCTCACCGGCAAGAAGGGCGTCGATGTCGCTTTCGAACATGTCGGCCCGGACACGTTCAACGGCTCGCTGCTTTGTCTCAAGCGCGGCGGCAAACTCGTCACCTGCGGCTCGACCACGGGACAATCGATTACGATGAACCTGTTCCAGCTTTACCTGCAGCAATACCGCATCACCGGCTCGTTCGGCTGCTCGATGCGCAATATCCGCGAAAGTCTCGCCAAGATGGCGTCCGGGTTGCTGCCGGTGATCGATACCGAAGTTCCGCTCGCGGAATTCGAGCGCGGCCTGGCGCGCCTCGAAAGCCGCCAAGTGTTCGGCAAGATCATCGTCCTGTTCTGATGCCGGAACGGGCCTTCAAACACCTGCTCGATACGGCGTCCGGCGCGCTGACGGTGGGTCTTCTCGGCGCCATCAAGCATATCGACCGCAAGCGCATGGCGAATTTCGCCGGCGCCCTGATGCGCAGGATCGGCCCGCTTTTCAAGGAACACCGCATTGGCCGCGAACAGTTGCGGGCCGCGTTCCCCGAGAAGTCGGATGCCGAAATCGAAAAGATCCTCGGCGGGGTGTGGGACAATCTCGGCCGGATCGCCATCGAATTTGCGCATCTCGACGAGTTCAGCGTCGAAGGTTTTGGCGAGCCAAAGCCGGACGCCATCACCTATCCGCCGGAATCGAAGGATCGTCACGACCGCATCATGAAGAGTGGCGAGGCGGCGATCGGCTTTGCCGCGCATCTGGCGAATTGGGAATTGCCCGCCGTCGGCGCCACATTGATCGGGGTGAAATCCGCCGTGCTGTACCGGCGGCCGAATATTGCCGCCGTGAACGACGTCATCGTCAAATTGCGCAAGCCCCTGATGGGCGAATTGATCCCGACCGGGCTCGACGCGCCGGTCAAGATGGCGCGGCTTCTGCAATCCGGCATCCATGTCGGCATGCTCGCCGACCAGCACTACAGCAAAGGCGTCGAAGTGACCTTCTTTGGCCGGACCTGCCTCGCCAACCCGCTGCTGGCGATGCTTGCACGGCAGACCGGATTGCCGATCTACGGCATGCGCGTCGTGCGCAATCCGGACGGCAACAGCTTCTGGGGCGAAATCTCCGAGCCAGTCGAACAGCCCCGCGATAAAGACGGCCGTGTCGATATCAAAGGCACCATGCAGGCGATCACGTCAGTGATCGAAGGCTGGGTCCGTCAATATCCCGAGCAATGGCTATGGCTGCACCGCCGCTGGCGGTAATGAGCCGGCTTTCCGCCGCGCTATCGTGCCCGTAAAGTCCTCGGCCAACTGCTTTTGCGGTACCATTGCAGCCGGGAGTTCGCATGCGCCTCAAGGACAAGATCGCCATCATTGTCGGCGCCGGTCAATCGCCGGGCGAGGGAATGGGCAATGGCCGGGCCACGGTTTTGCGCTTCGCGCAGGAGGGCGCCAAGGTATTGGCCGTCGACAACAAGCTCTCGTCCGCCGAGGAAACGGCGGCGATGGCGCGACAATCCGGCGGCGACTGCGCCGCGTTCGAAGCGGATGTCACCAGGGAGACGACGCTCGCGGCGATGGTCGAGGACGCACGCCGGCGCTGGGGCCGGATCGACATCCTCCATTACAACGTCGGCGTCAGCCTCGCCGGCGGAGACGCGCCCCTTGCGGACTTTACCGAAGCCGCATTCGACCGCATCGCCATCATCAATCTGCGCGGCGCGATCATGGCCTGCAAGCATGTCCTGCCGGTGATGCGCGCGCAGCGTAACGGCGTCATCCTCACAATTTCGTCGATCTCCGCGATCGAGAATTACCCCTACGTCGCCTACAAGGCGACCAAGGCCGGATTAATCGCCTTTACGCAGCAGGTCGCCATCCAGAATGCCGAGTTTGGAGTGCGCGCCAACGCGATCCTGCCCGGATTGATGGACACGCCGATGGCGGTCGATACGCGCGCCCGCGTCAGCGGCAAGAGCCGGGCGGAGGTCGCGTCCGCCCGCGATGCGCGTGTGCCGCTGCGCCACAAGATGGGGACCGCCTGGGACGTCGCGAATGCGGCGCTGTTTCTGGCTTCCGACGAGGCCAATTTCATCACCGGCGTCGCGCTGCCGGTGGATGGCGGCGCCCTCGTCAAAATCAACTGATCCGGCGCCGTACTAGAGCTTTGTGATCCCGGCTTGGTCGATGATTTGCTTGAACTGGGTGATTTCCTTGTTCACCCGCGCCCATGCCGCGGCGGCTCCTTGCGGCCGCACCAGGAAACCCGCCTGGTAGAGCTTGTCCTTCATTTCAGGCGTGCCCAGCACCTTCAGCGTCTGCGCCTCCAGCCATTTGACGTCGTCGGGCGGGGTCTTGGCCGGAGCCATCAGCACCATGTCGGTGGCGAAGACGAAGTCCTTGTAGCCCGACTCCTGCATGGTCGGCACATCCGGCAAATCGCGCCAGCGCTCCGCGCCGCAAACCGCAAGGCAGCGCATCTTGCCGGCCTTGATGTGCGGCAGGGCAGGACCGAGCGATCCCGAGCTCAATTGGACGGTACCGCTCAACAACGCCGTTATCGCGTCCCCTCCGCCCTGGAACACCACGTCGGCAAGCTTGGGGAGGTTGTCGCGGATTTTCAGGACTTCGAGCTGGATCTGCGGTGTCGTCCCGATCGGCGGCGTGGCGCAGTTGAAGCTTTCCGGATTGGCATGCGCGAGACCAACGAAGTCCTTGATCGTTTTTGCCGGGGACTCTTCCTTGACCACGAATGTATTGGGCGAGGACGCAAGTTCGCTGACGGCGACGAAGTCCTTGAATGGATCGTAGGGTAGCGATTTGTAGAGGCCGTAATTCACCGAATAGGCGTTGGTCGCAAGCAGCATCGTATAACCGTCAGGCTCGGCACGCGCCGCATATTCCATGCCGATATTGCCTCCCGCTCCGCCGCGGTTCTCGACGATGAACGTCTTGCCGGTCGACTGCGAAAGCGCCGCCGTCACCATGCGCGCAACGATGTCCGACGGGCCGCCTGGCGTATTGGCGACGACGAATTTTACCGGACGATCCGGGTAATCGGCGTAAGCCGGCGTCACACGAAGAAGCGCTGGCGCCGCGATGCCGGCAGCGATCGCGCCGGCGCCCCTGATTATGGCGCGCCGCGTCGGCGCCGCTCTCGGCTTGAACTGCGTCATGTTCCTCCCCCATTTTATGCTGCGTTTTTACCTGCCGCTGGCGCCGACATCGTGTGCCACGATGTCGCGCTTGCAGGTTACGAGCGAATTATTCCCCGGTTTTGATGCGTGTCCACAGCCGGTTGATCAGGCGTTGCGTTTTCTGGTCGTGCGCCACGATGGTGTAGAACTTCGCCATGGTTTCCGCATCAGGATAAATCGTGCGATCGTCGAGGATCGACTTGTCGATGAGCGGGCTCGGCGAATCACCATTGGCGTAAGAGACATAATTGGTGTTCTTCGCCGCAACCTCAGGCTTGATCAGGTAGTTGATCAATTCGTGCGCCTCTTCCGGATCCGGTGCGTCCTTCGGAATGGCGAGCGTATCGAACCATAACTGCGCGCCCTCTTTGGGGATCGAATACGCAAGCTCGATGCCGCTCTTGGCATCCGCCGCGCGCTTTTTCGCCTGGATGACGTCGCCGGAAAAACCGACCACGAAGCAGATCTCGCCCGTGGCAAGCGCATTGAGATATTCCGACGAATGAAATTTCCGCACATAGGGCCTGATTTTGACGAGAAGGTCGGTGACTTTCTGAAGATCGGTGGGATCGCTGGTATTCGGATCGAGATGCAAATAGTGCAACCCGGCCGACATGATGTCGTCGGATGAATCGAGAAGGTGAATGCCACAATCCTTGAACTTCGCGATCTTGTCGGGGTTGAAAACATAATCCCACGAGTCGATGACGGCGTCGGGCCCGAGGATTTCCTTCACCTTTTTCACGTTGTAACCGATACCGGTGGTTCCCCACATGTAATCGACCGCGTACTGGTTGCCGGGATCATAAAAGGCGAGCTGTTTGGCGATCTCGGGCCAGAGAGAAGGCAGGTTCGTCAGCTTGGACTTGTCGATTTGCCGGAAAATGCCGGCCGTGACCTGACGGGCGAGAAAATATGCGCTCGGCACGACGACGTCGTATCCGGACTTGCCGGCTAGAAGCTTTGCCTCCAGCGTATCGTTGGAATCGAACGTGTCGTAGCGGACCGTGATCCCGGTCTCTTTGGTAAATTCGTCGAGCACCGCCGGGTCCTGATAATCGGACCAATTGTAATAGTTGACCACGCGCCCCTTCGGCGCCGCCGGTGCGGAATTCAGGGCTGCAGTCAGGCCAATCAGAATCAAGCCGAACGCAAACGCGTGACGACCGAGGGAAGCTGCGCTCAAGGCCGCCGGATCCACGCTAGTCCTTCATGTCTCGGTCGGCAGGCCGGCGGCTTTCCAGGCTAAAATACCGCCCGCAAGGTGGCTGCCATAGGCAAAACCCTGCTCTTGCGCCGCGAGCGAGGCGGTCACCGAACGGCGGCCGGAACGGCAGGCAAACACCACTTCGCGCCCGGCTGGATCCGGAATAGCAGCCGGATCGAATGCCGAAAGCGGCTCAAGAACGGCATCGGGAAAGCGTTCGATGTCGGTTTCGTTGGGCTCGCGCACGTCGACAAGCACCATGCGTCCCTGCTGCAGGCCCTCCGCGACCTCCTGTGGGGTCAGGTCGCGCACACTGGGGGATTGGTCGGACATCGGCGACTCCTCGAATTCGCAGGTTTTAGCCTACGACAGCCGCCCTAAACAGTCACTTGCGTACCAACTTCAACCACCCGGTCGGTCGGAATCTGGAAGTAGTCGGTCGCATCGTTGGCGGAGCGCGCCAGCGCGATGAACAGCCGATCCTGCCAGCGCGGCATTCCCGAATGCGGCGCCGGCCGCAGCGAACGCCGCGAGAGAAAAAATGACGTCGACATGATGTCGAAATGCCACCCAAGCTTGCGCGCGATGGCAAGCGCGCGCGGAATATTAGGAAC
This sequence comes from uncultured Alphaproteobacteria bacterium, assembly GCA_963723335.1. GTDB lineage: Bacteria > Pseudomonadota > Alphaproteobacteria > Rhizobiales > Xanthobacteraceae > BOG-931. Next base: position 181,541 of record CAVRQJ010000003.1, read on the forward strand.
CTCCATATAGCCAAAACGCAACTTCACCCGCATGAAGGTCGAGCCGACCGGCTCGATGCGCACGCGCGTCTCGCTTTCAACGCGCGGAGTGTGCGTAGTTTCGACGCTAAGGATCACATTCTTCTCGTGGAGAACCTTGTAGTGCTTGAGGCTGTGCATGAGCGCGGTCGGTGCGCTCGTCGGATCGCTGGTCAGGAACACGGCCGTGCCGGGAACGCGTTGCGGCGGCTTTTTCTCGAGGATGCGAACGAGATCATCGAGCGGGGTCTCGAGCCGGCGCGTCTTGGCGAGCAATATTCTGGTGCCGCGGCGCCACGTATACATCAGCAGCATCACAAGACCGCCGAGCGCCAGCGGCACCCAGCCGCCCTGCAATACCTTGAGCATGTTCGCGGAGAGGAAGGTCAGGTCGATCACCAGGAACGGCAGCATCAACGCGGCGGCCGCAAACGGCGACCACCGCCACATCCGCCAGATCACGATGAAGGCCATCATGCAGGTGACGACCATCGTGCCGGTCACGGCGATGCCGTAGGCCGAGGCCAGCGCGCTCGAGGAACGGAACAAGGCGACCAGCAGAAGCACGCCGAGGAGGAGAAGCCCGTTGACCCGCGGCATGTAAATCTGACCGGCCTGTTGTGCCGAGGTGTGGCGCACTTCAAGGCGCGGCAACAGCCCGAGTTGAATTGCCTGGCTCGTCAGCGAATAGGCTCCGGTGATGACCGCCTGGCTTGCAATCACGGTAGCGATCGTCGCCAGCACGACCATCGGGATGAGCGCCCAATCGGGATACATCAGGAAGAACGGATTCTCGATCGTTTCCGGATGGGTAAACACCAGCGCGCCTTGTCCGAGATAATTCACTGCCAGTGACGGCAGCACCACGGCAAGCCACGCAATCTGGATTGGGCCGCGGCCGAAATGTCCCAAATCGGCATAGAGCGCTTCGGCGCCGGTCACGGCGAGGAAGACGGCGCCAAGGGTGAAGAGTCCAACCATGCCGTGGTGCAGAAGGAAAATGACCCCGAAATGGGGACTGAGCGCCCACAGCACTCTGGGATCGGCGGCGATCCAAAAAAGACCGGGAAGCGCGATCGCTATGAACCAAATCACCATGATCGGGCCGAACAGAGCCGCGACCTTTGCCGTGCCGCGCGACTGCACCGCAAACAGCACAAGCAGGATTACGACCGTCAGCGGCACGACGTAAGCGTGAAATGCCGGCGTCGCGATGTCGATGCCTTCGACTGCGGACAACACCGAGAGGGCCGGCGTGATGACGGCGTCGCCATAGAACAGCGCGGCACTGATGATACCAAGCAGCGCGACAACGCCTGCGGCTTTGCCCATGCGGCCGACGGCGCGCGAGGCTAGCGCCATCAGGGTGAGCGTACCGCCCTCCCCGTTGTTGTCGGCGCGCAGCAGAATCACGACATATTTCAGCGTGACGATGATGAAGAGCGCCCACAGGATCAGCGACACGACACCAAGCACTGTCGGCAGGTTCAATTCGGCATGGTCTGGACCGGAAGCAGCGAGGATCGCTTCGCGTAATGCGTAGAGCGGGCTCGTGCCGATATCGCCATAGACGACACCGATGCTGCCGACGGCGAGCGCCCAGATGCCGCTGCCGGCGTGCGCTTTGTCTTCGCCATCCGACGGCGCTCCGCTCGCGACTGGAGCGGCGGTGCTATTTGTCATGAACGAAACAGGCCTTGCCTGCTCCTGGGGATAGTGCGGCGCACAATGGACGGCGGCGCTCGTATACGCTGGTCTAACCCCGGCGTCACTGGCTCCCGACACTGCAATCCAAAATAGACTTTCTGTCAGAAATATTCTTTTGTTTTCAATATGTTATAAAGCATGATAGATCGCTGTCCGGGCTAGACCGTCACTTGCGTGCCGACTTCCACGACGCGGCCCGTCGGTATCTGGAAGAAGTCCGTGGCGTCGCTGGCGGATTTTGCCAGCAGGATAAACAGGCGATCCTGCCATTGCGGCATGCCGGAATGCGCCGCCGGCTTGAGCGAACGGCGCGACAGGAAAAACGACGTCGACATGATGTCGAAATGCCAGCCGAGCTTGCGGGCAATGGCGAGCGCCTTGGGCACATTCGGCGATTCCATGTAGCCGAATTTTAGGGCGACCTTCGTGAAATACTCGGAAAACTGCGTCATCTGCACGCGCTCATCATTGGACACGCGCGGTGTATCGGCGGTTACGATCGTAAGAATGACGTTGTGCTCGTGCAGCACTTTGTTGTGCTTGAGATTGTGCAAAAGTGCGGTCGGTGTGAAATCGGGTTCGCTGGTCAGAAATACCGCGGTGCCCGGCACGATATGCGGCGGCTTCTTTTGCAGACTTCGTACCAGCGTTTCGAGCGGCACTTCAGTACGCCGCGTCTTTTGCGCCAATATTCCGGTGCCGCGACGCCACGTCAAAATGAGCAGAACCATTGAGGCGCCAAATGCCAGCGGCGCCCAGGCGCCATCGAAAATCTTCAGCAGGTTCGCCGAAAAAAATACGCTGTCGACGAAAACCAGCGGCGCAACGAGCGCGACGGCATGCCATAGTTTCCAGTGCCAAAGCTTCCACACCACGATCAGCCCAAGGACGCCGTCGACGACCATCGTCGTGGTAACGGCAATGCCATAAGCGGAAGCAAGTGCGCTCGACGTGCGAAACAGCCCGACCAGAAGCAACACGCCGGCGAGAAGCGCCATCGTCACACGCGGGATGTAGATCTGGCCGTGGCGTTCGGCCGAGGTGTGACGAATCGCGAGGCGCGGCAGGAGACCGAGCTGGATCGCCTGTGCAACAAGTGAGTATGCGCCGGTAATCACGGCTTGGCTCGCGATCACGGTCGCTGCAGTCGCCAGTGCAATCATCGGCAACAAAAGCGTATCCGGCACCATGCGATAGAACGGATTTTCGATCGTCGAGGCATCCGCAAGCACCAAGGCGCCCTGGCCAAAATAATTCAGCACGAGGGCCGGGAACACGAGGAAAAGCCACGCCGTCTGGATCGGCTTGCGGCCAAAATGCCCGAGATCGGCGTACAGCGCCTCGCCGCCGGTCACCGCCAGAAAGACAAGCCCAAGGGTGACGAGGCCGATATGCCCGTGTTCGGCCAGGAATTTCACGCCGTAATAGGGATTGATTGCCGCCAGTACATGCGGATCGTCGTGAATGTTCAACAAACCGGTGACCGCGATGGTCAGGAACCAGACCATCATGACCGGTCCGAAGAAGCTCGCGACGCGCGCCGTGCCCCGGCTTTGAACGGCGAACAATCCGATGAGGATGACAACGGTCAGGCCGACGACGAAATGCTCGAAAGCAGGCGTTGCGAGTTTGAGCCCCTCGACGGCCGACAAAACCGAAATCGCCGGCGTGATCACGGAATCGCCGAGAAACATCGAGGCGCCGATCACGCCGAGGATGTAGATGGGCGCCGTGCGCCGCCCGAAGGCGCGGCTTGCAAGAGCGGTGAGCGACAGCGTGCCGCCCTCTCCGTTGTTGTCCGCACGCAAGAGGATCAGCACGTATTTGCAGGTGACGACGATGATCAGCGACCAAAGAATGAGCGACAGCACGCCGAACACGGCATCCCGGCTGATCGCGCCCGCCGGGCTTGCCGCCGTCACTGCCTCGCGCAGTGCATAGAGCGGGCTTGTGCCGATGTCGCCGAAGACAACGCCGATGCTGCCGAAAGTCAGGGTCAGAAAACTCGAGGAAACGTCGCTGTCGTGCCGCTCACCGATCGATGACGCCGAAGCCGGGGCCCGATCGGGCGGTTGCGTGGTCATGGGCGTCGCTACTGCCGCCAAATCACTACGGAAGAGGCGCCTTTATAGCATTGCCGAAGCACCGGCAACATGCCGGGTCGCCGCCGGAGAGCCCTGCGCTTGCGGCAATAATAATCAGGGCTTCAGGTCAGGCGGAACCGGCGATGCTTCGCGCATCACGGTGATGGTTACGCGCCGATTGGCCGCGATATAGGGATCGTCCGGGAACAAGGGGTCGGTGTCGGCCTTGCCGGCCACTTCGTCGATGTTTGCGGAGGGATATCCCTCCTCTTCGAGGATCTTGCGCACCGAATTGGCGCGATCGACCGAAAGGTTCCACGGCCCATAGTCCGGCTGCGGCGGCGCCTGCGACGCGGCCGTGTGACCGGTGATCGAGACGTGATAGGGCGTCGCCTTCAGTGGTCCGGCGATTTTCTGGATAAGCACGCGTGTGCGTTCGTACGGCTCTTTGGAGCCTTCGGGGAACATCGAACGGCCATCCTGATCGACGATGTCGATATTCAGGCCCTCCTTGGATTCCTCGATCACGACGTGCTCGCTGGCTTCGGTCAGCTCCGGCATGTCCTGCAAGGCTTGCCGAAGCGATGCCGCTGCCAGCGCGAAGGCCTGATCGTTCTTGAACCTGCCGCCGAACTCGCGCTCGTGTGAATGCTCGTCGGGTGTAGGCGCGGCCGAAGCATCCTCGGGCCGGACGTGCGCGGCGTGCTTTAGCCTCGGCCGGGTCGGCAGTCCGTCCACTTCCATGATGCCCGAATAGCGGACATTGGTCTGCACGCCGAAGGCGTCGCGCATCGAGCCGGCGACAATTTGCAGCTTCTGCTGGTCCTGGTTGGAGAATGCGACCAGCATGACGAAAAAGCTGACGAGCAGCCCCATCAGATCGGCAAAGGTAACGAACCAGCCGTGGCCGCCGCCGTGTGCTTCCTTACGCCTTGCCATCGCTGTCGACCGTTGGCCTTACGCCGGTACGCCCATCGTCAAGCCGGAACAGGCTCCGGCTCGGCCTCGCCGCGGTGTTTCTCCGGGAGGTAGGCGATCAGCATTTCGCGCACCAGCGTCGGGCTCTTCGATTCGCGGATCATGAGGATGCCGTCGATGATCAGGGTCCGGTTGATTTCTTCGTCGACCAATTTGAGATGCAGCTTGTCGGCGATGGGCAGGCACAGGATATTTGCAACGACCGCGCCGTAGAGCGTTGCGAGGAGCGCCGTCGCCATGAACGGGCCGAGCTTCGACGGATCGGTCATGTTGGCGAACATCTGCACCATGCCGATCAGCGTGCCGACCATGCCGAAGGCGGGAGCGCAATCGCCGATCGCGCGATAGATTTTCTGCCCTTCGTCGCAATGATTCAGGAAGTTGTCGCGGTCGCGTTCGAGATTGTCACGGATGAATTCGGTATCGTAGCCGTCGGCGACGAAGCGGATGCCCTTGGCGAGGAATGGATCCTCGATTTCGACTTTCTCGAGTTCGATCGGTCCCTGTTTGCGGGCGATCTCGGCAAGCCCGGCGATCTCGTCGACCAATTCGCGCTGCGAGATGCGGCGCATGGTGAAGACGAACTTCATGCCAAGCGGCAGGCCGTGGAAGATCGATGACAGCGGGAAGCGGATCAATGTGGCGGCAAACGATCCGCCAAAAATAATGATGACGGCGTGGTCGCTTACAAACATCCCGAAGCCGCCACCCATGAGCATCAAGGTGGAGACCACGGCAACCCCGGCAAGCAGGCCCAAGCCTGTTGCAATATCCATAAAACCCTACCCAACCAGCGACAACACGCCGAGACAATGGCCCTATACGTAAGGTCAATGCGCTTAAGGGACGGTTACCGCTTGGGCCTTTGGCCCATGTAACAGCGGCTGGGCGCGTCAATTCGCCGTTCCGAGCCGCCAATCGCCACGCCGCGGCAAGGGGATGACCGCCGCCGGAAAAAACAGCAAGATGCATTGGTAAAATCGGCCGGAGCGCCGTTTCGTCAGGGAGAGCAATATGCGTGAGATCGGCCATTTTATCGGCGGCAAGGAGGTAAAAGGCTCCTCGGGGCACTTTGGCGACGTGTTCAATCCCAATACCGGCGAGGTCCAGGCCAAGGTCGCGCTGGCTAGCAAAGCGGAGGTCGAGAAGGCGATCGCCAATGCGCAAGCCGCCTTCCCAGGCTGGGCCGCCACCAACCCGCAGCGCCGCGCCCGCGTCATGTTCAAGTTTTTGGAACTGATCCAGGCCGAATATGACGATCTTGCCCGGCTGCTCTCCTCCGAGCATGGCAAGACCTTTGCCGACTCCAAGGGCGACATCCAGCGCGGCCTCGAAGTGGTCGAGTTTGCCTGCGGCATACCCAACCTGATGAAAGGCGAATACTCCGACGGCGCGGGACCGGGCATTGACCTCTATTCCATGCGGCAGCCGCTCGGCGTCGTCGCCGGCATCACCCCGTTCAATTTCCCGGCCATGATTCCGCTGTGGAAATGCGCGCCCGCCATTGCCTGCGGCAACGCCTTCATCATGAAACCGTCGGAGCGCGATCCGTCGGTGCCGATGCGCATTGCCGAACTGTTTCTTAAAGCGGGATTACCCGAAGGCGTGCTCAACGTGGTCAACGGCGACAAAGAGGCCGTCGACACGCTGCTCACCGATCCGCGCGTCAAGGCGATCGGCTTTGTCGGCTCGTCGTCGATTGCGGAATATATTTATTCGACCGGCACCGCCCACGGCAAACGCGTGCAGTGTTTCGGTGGCGCCAAGAACCACATGATCGTGATGCCCGATGCCGACATGGATCAGGCCGTCGACGCGCTGATCGGTGCCGGTTACGGTTCGGCGGGCGAGCGCTGCATGGCGGTCTCGGTTGCCGTGCCGGTCGGCAAGAAAACCGCCGACACGCTGGTGCAAAAACTCATCCCGCGCGTCGAGAGCCTGAAAATCGGTCCATCGACCGACCAGCAGGCGGACTACGGCCCGATGGTGACCAAGGCGCTCCTCAACAAGGTGAAGGACTATGTCGATCTCGGCGTCAAGGAAGGCGCCAAGCTTGTCGTCGACGGCCGCAACTTCAAGCTCCAGGGTTACGAGAACGGCAACTTCATCGGCGGCTGTCTGTTCGACGACGTAAAGCCCGACATGACAATCTACAAGGAAGAGATTTTCGGCCCCGTGCTCGCGGTGGTGCGCGCCAAGGATTACGAGGAAGCGGTGCGCCTGCCGTCCGAACACGAATACGGCAACGGCGTTGCAATATTCACCCGCGACGGCGACACCGCACGCGATTTCGCGAACAGGGTTCAGGTCGGCATGGTCGGAGTCAATTTCGCGATCCCGGTCCCGTTGGCGTATTACACCTTCGGCGGCTGGAAGCGCTCGGGCTTCGGCGATCTCAATCAGCACGGCCCGGACTCGATCCGCTTCTACACCAAGACCAAGACGGTGACCGCGCGCTGGCCGTCAGGCACCAAGGAAGGCGCCGAGTTCGTCATTCCGACGATGCGATGAGGTTGATGCCGGATTGCGGATGGTCAGATTGATGCAAATCAGAAAGTGGGGCGCGCGCATAACGAAGGCCGCAGCGTTGCTGCTCGGGCTCGCGGCGCTCGCTGCCTGCGCCAACACCGAACGCTTTGGCGGATCGCCGCCGGAGACGGCAACGCCCGCACCGGCGCCGCCATCCCCGTCCCCGCCGCAACCGCCTCCGGTCGATCTCGCAGGCCGGTGGAAACTGACCGCCGCGGGCGGCGGTGCCTGCGTCATGACGCTTGGCGACACGCCGGGTGCGGCAGAAGGCACCATCGCGCCTGCCGGCGGTTGCCCCGGAAATTTCTTCACCAGCCGCAAGTGGACATTCGAACACGACAGGCTGATTTTGCGCGACCATAAGGGCGAAGTGCTGACAGAGCTCGCCTTCGCCAATGGCCATTTCGAGGGTCATGGCGCGAGCGGCGCCGCGATCTCGCTCACGCGCTAGGAGTTTTTATGCCGGAATACCAGCTCTACTGCTTTGCCCAATCGGGAAATGCCTATCGCGCGGCGCTGATGCTCAATCTCATCCACGCGGATTGGCAGCCGGTCTATGTCGACTTCTTCAAGGGCGGCGAAACGCGCACGCCGAAGTACCGCGCGGAAGTCAACGAGATGGGCGAAGCGCCGGTGCTGGTGCACGGCGCAAAAAAACTTAGCCAGTCAGGCGTGATCCTGACCTATCTGTCCGACCGCACAGGTCAGTTCAAACCCGACAACAACGAGGATGCGCGGCTTGAGGCGCTGCGCTGGATCATTTTTGACAATCAGAAGGTCAACGGTTTTCTCGGCCCGTTCCGCTTCCTGAAAAATTTCGCCCGGCCGGCCGGCGATCCGGCGGTGTTGGCGTTCCTCAAAGGCCGGATCGACGGCAGTCTTGCGATCCTCGACAAACGGCTGTCGCAAGCACCGTTCATCCTCGGCAGCCGGCCGACCATTGCCGACGTCTCGTTCTGTGCCTACCTCTACTATCCCGCCGCCGAATTCGGCTTCGACATTGCCGCCGAGCACAAGAATATCGGCGCATGGCTTGAGCGCATGAAGGCGCTGCCCGGCTGGGCTCACCCCTACGACCTGATGCCCGGCCACCCGCTGCCGCAATAATCAGAGCGGAATATCGAGAGCCTTTGGCGGTGTTGCCGCCGCGGGCGCCGGAACTGGCGGCGGATGCGGAGCCATTGGCGCAACAGGCGCTGGCGCCGATGACGCCACAGGCGCCGCGGGCGCAGGTGGTGCAACAGGTTTTACGGCCGGTGGCGCGGGCGCGGCGGGTGGAGCAGACCTCGCCACAGGAGCCGCTGGCTTCGGTGGTATCGGCGCGGGCGCAGGCGTCGGTGCGGGGGCCGGCGGCGTCGGCGCGGCGACATGCGGCGCTGGCGCCGCTGCGGGTGGAGCAGACCTTGCCGCAGGCGCCGCCGGCGTTGATGGTGTTGTCGGTGCCGGCGCTGACCCGGGGGCCGGTTTCGCCACGGGCTTGGCGGCCGGCGCGGGCGGCTGGGCGGCGGGCGTATCGATCTTCGGAGCGGTGTTGACGTCGGCCTTTGCTTCCGGCTGCGGTTGCGTGACGGCATCCTGCTGCGGCGGCGAGGATTGCGGCGGCTGTGGTTCGGGCTCGTTGACGTATTTGGCCAATAGCGCGCGCGCGCTGGCGAGCAGCTTGCCGCCGTCGACTTTCTTCTCCTTCATGTCCTTCTGCCACGCCTCGATGACCGGCTCGGTTGCTTTGCGCCAATGGGCGACGGCTTCCGGCAACAGCGTCACGATGACATCGCCACGATCCACCACCATCTGAACGACAGCATTCGCCTGAATATCCCACATCGCGCCCGCCAGGCCGGCGGCAGGCTGGCCCGAATTGCTGTCGATCACGGTCTTCAATTCGCGCGGCAGCCGATCGTAAGCTCCGCGGTTCATCGCCAGCACGAACGTCGTGCTGCTCAGCGATGAATCGGAAAACTCGGTATGCATCTTCAAGAGATCGTTGAGACGGAAGGTCGGCACCAGATTCCAGGGATCGACACAGCCGTCGACGACATGGCCGGTGATCGCCAATGGAAGCTGGGCGTTCGGCATCGGCACCGGCTGCGCACCGAGGGCGCGCATCGCGTCGCCGGCAACGCGCGTCGGCACGTGCAATTTCATGTCCTTGATGTCCTCGATCGTGCGCACCGCCTGATTGGTGTGCACGACGGCCCGATCGGAACATGAAAAGCAGATCGGATAAACTTCGCCGAACTCATCCTTGAGATTTGCCGCGGCAAAATCCTGCAGCGCCTTCGAGCTGACAAGCGCGCGCCGTGACGGGAGAAACGGCAATTCGAACATCTCGATTTTGGGAAATCGTTCAGGCGTCCAGCTCGGTGCGACCCAGGCGATGTCGGTGATGCCATCGCGCGCCTGATCGAACAGCTGCGCCGGCGCGCCGCCAAGCTGCATCGACGGGAAAATCTCGATGCGAATGCGGCCGCCGGAATCTGTCGCGACTTTACGCGCCCATGGCACCAGAAAATTATCGTGCACACTCGACACCGACGAGAACGAGTGATGCAGCTTGAGCGCGATCGGCGCGTCGGCGCGCGCAAGCCGCATGATCGCGGGAACCGCAAGCGATGCGGCGGCTGAGGCGAGGAAGGCGCGGCGGGCAACTCGCATGACAAAAATCCGTCGCGTCCTGCGCAAGCCCGCAACGTCGCTCAATTGAGGCGCGATGGACGATCTTCGTCGTCGGCCGGCCGCGCCATGCCGGAACCCGGCATTGCCGGCGATGCCGGCACAGGTGCAGGCGCGGTCGCCGGCTGGCTCTCGCGCGAGCGCCGCTCATAGCCGCGATAGGACAGCCAGCCGAATGGCAGGCACGCGAGATAAGCGAGCGTACCGGCGGTGAGGATGATCCACGGATAGGCGATCAGGAGTGCGATGAACGACACCACGACAACGATCACCGGAACGACCATTTCCGGCGGCACGCGGTTGCCGACGCGCTTGCCGGAAAATACCGGAAGCTGCGAAACCATGAGCAGGGCGATGGCGAGCGTGTAAAACAGCGTCAGCCACGTCAACACGGATGAGCGTGGCATGCCGAGCAAGACCAAATAGATCGGCAGCAGCACGGTGATGGCGCCGGCCGGCGCCGGCACGCCGACGAAAAAATTGCTGGTCCAGGCCGGGCGCTCGGGATCGTCGATCATGACGTTGAAACGCGCGAGGCGCAGGCTGACGCAAATGGCAAACACCATGGCGGCAATCCAGCCCGCCGATTTCAGCTCATGCAGGTCCCAAAAATAGAGGACCAGCGCCGGCGCGACGCCGAAATTGACGAAGTCGGAGAGGCTATCGAGTTCGGCGCCGAACCGCGATGTCCCTTTCAGGAATCGCGCGAGGCGGCCGTCGATGCCGTCGAGTATTGCCGCAAAGACGATCGCCGCCAGCGCAAGCACATAGCGGTCCTCGAACGCCATGCGGATGGCGGTCAGGCCGGCGCATAGCGCCAGGAGCGTTATGAGGTTAGGTGCGAGCGTCCGCACGGGAATACGGCGGAAGCGCCGCTGCCGCAGCTTGCCGGAACCTGATGCTGGTGTGGCCATGCCGGCAATATAGCGGGTTTGGTCCAGCCCCGCCACGCAGGGCATTTCCTTCGTTAACGCCCTCTCAGGACACGCGGAATGTCCGCGTCGGGTCGTTTGCCCTGAGGTCGGCCAGCACAGTCTCGCCGGCAAGGGCCGTCTGGCCCTCAGCCGCCAGGGCGCGTGTGCCTTCCGGCAGATAGACATCCACCCGCGAGCCGAACCGGATCATGCCGATACGCTGGCCGGCGCCGACGGCGTCGCCCTCGCGCGTGAACGGCACGATCCGCCGCGCCACGAGGCCCGCGATCTGGATCACCGCGATCCGCCGGCCGTCGCCCATGGCAATAACGAAGGCATTACGTTCATTGTCCTCGCTGGCCTTATCAAGATCGGCGCTGAGGAATTTTCCGGCGCGATAGACAATGCGTTCGATGCGGCCGCCGACCGGACTGCGATTGATATGGCAATCGAACACACTCATGAAAATCGAAACGCGCGGCAGTGGCCGGTCGCCAAGCCCAAGCTCATTGGGCGGCACGGCATTGGCGACCTGGCTGACTCGACCGTCAGCCGGCGCCACCACGATGCCGTCGCGCACCGGCGTCACGCGCGGCGGATCGCGGAAAAAATAGGCGCACCACAGCGTGACGAGCGTGGCGAGCCAGCCAAGCGGCGTCCACAGCCAGAACAGAACGAGGCTCGCCAGCGCAAAGCCGCCGATGAAGGGATAACCTTCCGGATGGATCGGCGTCAGTTGCTTGCGGATCGAATCGATGACGGACATAGGTTATTCAGCCACGGGTTATTCAGCCACAGGTTACTCAGCCGCATCCGCCGCCGGCAGAAGTTCGAGCGGTTGCTCATCCTCGATTGCTTCCGGCGGATTGCGATTGGGCGCGATCGGCTCCCCGTCACCAACCTCCGCCAAAATCTCACGCGCCATTTGCGCCTCGCGCTGCCGGTTCCACATGCTGGCATAGAGCCCGTCATGCGCCAAGAGTTCGCGATGCGTGCCGCGCTCGACGATCACGCCGTGATCGAGCACGAGAATCTCGTCAGCACCGACGATCGTCGAAAGCCGGTGCGCGATGACGAGCGTCGTGCGATTGCGCGATACGCGGTCGAGCTCATCCTGAATATCCCTCTCGGTATGGCTGTCGAGCGCCGAAGTCGCTTCATCGAGCAGAAGGATCGGCGGGCCCTTGAGAATGGTGCGGGCAATAGCGACACGCTGCTTCTCGCCGCCGGAAAGTTTCAGGCCGCGCTCGCCGACCTCGGTCTCATACCCCTTCGGCGCAAGGCGGATGAAGCCATCGATCTGCGCCAGGCGCGCTGCTTCCTCAACTTCGGTATCGCTCGCGTCCCAGCGCCCGTAGCGGATGTTGTAGCGGATCGTATCGTTGAACAGCACGGTGTCCTGCGGCACCATGCCGATCGCGGCGCGCAGCGACGTCTGCGTCACGTCGCGAATGTCCTGTCCGTCGATCAAGATGCGGCCGCCGGTGACGTTGTAGAAACGGAACAGGAGCCGTGAAATCGTCGACTTGCCGGCGCCCGACGGCCCGACAATGGCAACGGTGCGCCCGGCGGCGACTTCGAAGTTTAGTCCCTTGAGGATCGGACGCTCCGGTTCATAGGCAAACGACACATTCTCGAAACGGATGGCGCCGGCGCTGACTTGCAGCGAACGCGCGTCCGGCCGGTCTTCGATCTCGGGCTTCCGCAACAGGATAGAAAACATGATCTCGATATCGATCACCGCCTGCTTGATCTCGCGATAGACCAGGCCCATGAAATTCAACGGCGTATAAAGCTGGATCATCATCGCGTTGATCATCACGAAATCGCCGACCGTATTGCTGCCGCGCTCGACGCCATAGGCGCACAGCACCATTGCCGCGGCGAGTCCGAGCGTGAAGATCACTGCCTGGCCGGCATTGAGTACGGCAAGCGAGACATAGGTCTTTACGCTGGCGTCCTCGTAACGCGCCATCGAGCGGTCGTAGCGCTTTGCTTCACGCGTCTCGGCGGAAAAATATTTGACGGTCTCGTAGTTGAGCAGCGAGTCGATGGCCTTGGCATTGGCGTCGCTGTCGCTCTCGTTCATCTTGCGGCGAATATTGATGCGCCATTCCGTCGCATAATAGGTGAACGCCATATAGAGGACGACTGTGGCGCCGACGATGGCGACATAGCGCCAGTCGAAATGCAAAAACAGAACCGCGGTGACCAGGGCCAATTCGACGATCGTCGGCGCGAGCTGGAGCAGCAGCATGCGCACGATCGTTTCGATGGCGTTGCGGCCGCGCTCGAGGACGCGCGTCAGCCCGCCGGTCTTGCGCTCGAGGTGATAGCGCAACGAAAGCAGATGCATATGCTCGAAGGTCAGCATCGCCAGGCGGCGGACCGCATTCATCGCGACTTTGGCGAAGATTCCGTCACGCCATTGCGTCAGCAGCCCCATGACGATGCGCGTGCCGCCATAGGCAAGTGTCATCGCTACCGGAGCAGCGAAGGCCCAGGCGAGCCAATTGCCGGGCGCCAAAGGCGCGGTGCCATGACCGGCCAGCGCATCGGTCGCCCACTTGAAGGTGAACGGCACCGCGATCGTCGTGAATTTAGCGACGAAGAGGAGAACCGTGGCGAAGATGACGCGAAGTTTCAGGTCGCGCCGGTCCGCCGGCCAGATATAGGGCCAGAGGTGGACGAGCGTCGCGAACACGGCTCCGCCGTCGCCAGTCACAGCGCGCTTAAGGGGCCCGGCCGGTCGTTGAAATTCTCTCATCGCAAGCCCGAGCCTGGACGGGCCGCAATGGGCTGCCACCGTCCCTCACAGAGTGTTTTGTCATATAAGCGCTTTCGCAGCGCCGCGCACCCGAACGAAGCGGTCTTCCCAAAACGCTTGCAGCGCGGGCGAATCGACGCCACATCTACGGCTCAATGAGAATTAATCCATGAGCAAAATCAATGCGGTCTGCGTCTATTGCGGATCGAGCCCAGGTCTTGATCCTGCTTTCGTCGAGGCGGCAGGCCAATTCGGCAAAATACTTGCCGAAAACGGCGTCCGGCTCGTCTATGGCGGCGGCTCGGTCGGGCTGATGGGCGCGGTTGCCAATGCAGTGATCGAGCACGGCGGCAAAGCGACAGGAATCATTCCCGAATTCCTGACCAAGCGCGAGCATCCGAAGCGGATCGCCCAGGAGCTTATCGTCACGCGCGATATGCATGAACGCAAACGGCTGATGTTCGAGCGCGCCGACGCTTTCGTCGCCCTGCCCGGCGGCATCGGCACGCTGGAGGAGATTGTCGAGCAGATGACCTGGGCGCAGCTCGGCCGCCACAAGAAGCCGATTCTGTTCGCCAATATCCGAGGCTATTGGGATCCGATGCTTTCCCTGGTCACACACATGCGCGACCAGGAATTTCTTCCGGCGGCGATGCGCGTCGACTTTCTTGTCGCAAACAGCGCCGAGGAAATCTTGCCGAAGCTGCGCGACGCCGCACGCGGGGTCACCGAAACGGAAAAGTCGATGGCGGTGCCGGTCGAACGATTGTGAGCCGTCACGCCGCCGCGCCGCTCACGAACGTCACCGCTTCGATGCGATTGCCGTCGGGATCGCGAATGAAGGCCGCGTAATAATTGTCGTGATATTTGGTCCGCAGCCCCGGCGGGCCATCCGTCGTCCCGCCGGCCTTCAGTGCGGCGGCATGGAAGGCGTCGACACTCGCCATTTCGGGGGCGCGCAGGCAGATATGCACGCCGCTGTCGTCGGCGACTGGGTTCATCGCACCGCGCTGATTGATCCAGAATTCGGGATATTTTTTCCCGAAACCGATGGCCGCATCAGGCCATTCGCGCAATTTTGTCAGGCCGAGCGGCGCGAGCAGCGCGGTATAGAACAGCTCGCCTTTGCGGAGATCGCGCACCGCGAGCGAAATGTGATCAATCATGACCGCCCCGCACTTACGCCGGCGCGCCAGATTTCATCAGTTTGTAAACGATGGAATCCATCAGCGCCTGGAATGATGCATCGATGATGTTCGCCGACACGCCGACCGTGGTCCAGCGGTCGCCGGCCTCATCGGCGCTCTCGATCAAGACGCGCGTAACGGCCTGCGTGCCGGCATTGAGGATGCGCACGCGATAATCGGTCAGTTCGAGGCCGGTGATGAAACTCTGATACTTGCCGAGGTCCTTGCGCAGCGCGAGGTCGAGTGCATTGACGGGACCGATGCCCTCCGCGACCGAGATCAGATGCTCGTCGCCCACTTTGATTTTCACCACGGCCTGACTCACGGTGAAGGGCTTGCCGTCGGCGTCGGTGCGCTGTTCGACATTGACGTCGAATTTTTCCACGTCGAAATAGTGCGGCACCTGGCCGAGGAGCCGCCGGGCGAGCAGGTCGAATGAGGCGTCCGCCGCCTCGTAGGCGTAACCCAGCGCCTCGCGCTCCTTGACCTCGTCGAGGAGGCGCGTCACGCGCGGATCGTCCTTGTCGATCGCAAGACCGATGCGATCGAGCTCCGCCAGCACGTTCGAGCGGCCGGACTGATCGGAAACCAGAAGTTTGCGCCGGTTGCCGACGCGCTCGGGCGCGACGTGCTCGTACGTGGCCGGCTCTTTCATGATCGCCGAGGCATGGATGCCCGCTTTGGTGGCGAAAGCGCTTTCGCCGACATAGGGCGCGTGGCGGTTAGCCGCGCGATTGAGCAATTCGTCGAGCGCGTGCGATACCCGCGCCAGCTTCCCCAACGCCTCGTCCGAAACGCCGATCTCGAATTTATCCGTATATTCGCTCTTGAGTTTCAGCGTCGGGATGATGGAGACGAGATTGGCGTTGCCGCAGCGCTCGCCGAGCCCATTGAGCGTGCCCTGGATCTGGCGCGCGCCGGCGCGCACCGCGGCAAACGAATTCGCCACTGCCTGTTCGGTATCGTTATGGGCGTGGATCCCGACATGATCGCCGGGAATTTTTGCGCAGACTTCGCCGACAATGCGCTCGACCTCATGCGGCAGCGTGCCGCCATTGGTGTCGCAAAGCACGACCCAGCGCGCGCCTTCGTCATAGGCCACCTTGGCGCAGGCGAGTGCGAAAGCGGGCTTTGCCTTGTAACCATCGAAGAAATGCTCGCAGTCGAGCAAAACCTCGCGGCCTTTGGCCTTGGCGGCGCGCACGCTGTCACGGATGGAGGCCAGGTTTTCCTCCTCCGTGGTCTCGAGCGCCACGCGGACGTGATAGTCCCAGGATTTGGCAACGAAGCAGATCGCATCGGCCTTTGCGTCGAGGAGCGCCACGAGGCCGGGATCGTTCGAGGCCGAGCGGCCGGGGCGCCGGGTCATGCCGAAAGCCGTGAGCGTCGTCCGCATCGGCCGCTTCTCGGCGAAGAAATTCGTATCGGTCGGATTGGCGCCGGGATAACCGGCCTCGACATAGTCGATGCCGAGTTCATCCAGCATGCGCGCGATCGTAAGCTTGTCGGCCAGCGTGAAATCGACACCATTGGTCTGCGCGCCGTCACGCAGCGTGGTATCGAACAAATAGAGGCGCTCGCGCGGCATGACCCGTCTCACCAAAGATAATAGTTGGATGCGAGCGCAACCGCGATCAGGATCGCGATGAGCGCGATCACCACATGGTGGGTGCGCATGCCGAGGAATGTAGAACGGTTCATCATGCGCCCTCCTTGGCCGCAAGCGGCTTCACCATCGTCGTATTCGCAAACCATTCGCCGCCGAGCGGCACGGTGTTGCGCGTGCGTCCCGAAAAACCGCGTTTTTCGAAAAATCCGCGCGCCGTGTCGCTGGCATCCACGGTCAGCTCCTTCGCGCCGCGCGCTGAGGCGAGTTTTTCGAGAGCATCGCACAGCATGACCGCCGCCCGCTGCCCTGCCGCGGCCGGATGCACATAGAGCATGTCGATGCGCATATTGTTTTCGAGCGACGCGAAAGCGACCGCGGCGCCGCCATACGTGGCGACGAGCGTCAGTTCGCCCGCGAGCTTTGCGCCGAATTCCTCCTCGTCATCGGAGGCGGATGCCCAGGCCTCCCGCTGCGCCTCAGAGTAATCGTCGGCCGTCAATTCCTCGATGGCGGCACGGAAGATCTCCGCGAGCAGCGGAACATCCGTCGGCAGCATCGGCCGCATCGCGAGTTTTGGCAGTTCACGGGAGGTCATCGAACCTTCTCCCAGGTGGTAATTGCCTCACCCGTTTTTGGGTCCTTGCCGTCTTTCAACACGACGCCGACCTTTATTAGATCGTCGCGAATACGGTCAGATTCTTTCCAGTCTTTACGCGCGCGCGCGGCGGCACGTTCATCCACAGAGTTCTGAATGTCCCACTCAGACGGGCCACTTCCTACAACAAAACCATAACCATAAATTTCATTCGTATATTCTCCATTCCAGATGCCCAGCCACTTTAAAGCTGACGCCAGCCGGATAGACGCGTCTGCATTTGTGCGGCGCCGGGTGTCTCGAAAGAGCTGAGATACGACAGCTAATGCTGCAGGAGAATTCAAGTCATCACATATTGCTGAAAGCAACTCCGTCGGAACCGGAGCAGGATATTGTTCAAAGCCTATCGCACAATCGACCCACTCTTTTAGGATACGCCTCGCTTCAACTAACCGATCGATTGTCCAATCGATCGGCTGTCTGTAGTGAGTCATTAACATTGCCAGACGCAATACATACCCGTGCCACTTATTTGACCCGAATTTCGTCGTGTGAAGAAGCTCGTGTATTGTCACAAAATTGCCGAGCGACTTCGACATCTTCGCGCCTTCGACCTGAAGGAAGCCGTTGTGCATCCAGTAATTCGCCATCACCGGCGTGTGGAAGGCGCAGCGCGATTGCGCGATTTCATTTTCGTGATGCGGAAAAACGAGATCGATGCCGCCGCCGTGGATGTCGAAGGTCTCGCCGAGATGCTTCCACGACATCGCCGAGCATTCGATGTGCCAGCCGGGCCGTCCCGGTGTCTTGATCCCGGCGGGCGACGGCCACGCCGGCTCGCCCGGCTTTGACGGTTTCCACAACACGAAATCCTGCGGGTCCCTCTTGTAGGGCGCCACATCGACACGCGCCCCCGCGATCATCTCGTCGAGCGGCCGCTTCGACAGTTGGCCGTAGTCCTTCATTGACGGCACGCTGAACAAAACGTTGTCCTCGGCAACGTAGGCATTGCCGGATTTGATCAGCCGCTCGATCAGCGTGCGCATCTCGGCGATGTGGTCGGTGGCGCGCGGTTCGACGGTCGGCGGCAGGCAGCCAAGTGCGGCGACGTCGTCGTGGAATTGCCGGTCGGTCGTCTCCGTGACCTTTCGGATCGCCTCGTTGAGCGGCAGCGCCGGATATTCCTCCGCCGCGCGCGCGTTGATCTTGTCGTCGACGTCGGTGATGTTGCGGACATAGGTGACGTGGTCGGCGCCATAGAGATGGCGCAACAGCCGGAACAGCACGTCGAACACGATCACCGGCCGCGCATTGCCGATATGGGCGAAGTCATAAACGGTCGGCCCGCACACATACATGCGCACGTTCGCCGCATCGAGCGGCGTGAAGATGCGCTTCTCGCGCGTCAGCGTATCGTAGAGTTTCAGTTCCATCTCATCGACTCAAAATACGCACCCTGGCCTGCTGGCCGGGCGTGTCTGGGTCTCGATGATGAGAAAAGACGGCCGCAGCCAGCGAATGTCGCTAGCGAATAATCTCCCGGCAAATGCCGCAGATGATGTTTTGGCCGTTCATGGCCCGCACATTGGTCGAGGGGGCACATTGCGTCAAGGTCCTCAACTATCCCGGCAAAATGCCGCTGCAACGGCACATTACCACGGTCTGGATTGCGTCACTTAACGAAAGCTTAACCACACGGCCGCATTCTCAAACTTGCCGAAGCCGGCGGGACGCCGAGGGGAAATCATGCGTGTTTTGATCGCGGCAAGCGCCGGCGCGGCGCTCCTTCTCGCCGCAGCCGCCACGGCGCACGCCGAAAAACGTCTCTTCATCATCCCGGGCGGGACCGACGGTTACGGCGTCGACCACTGCCTGACATCCGGCGCCGCCTGCGGTGAAACAGTGGCGAATACGTATTGCCACTCGCACGAATACGCACAGGCACTGTCGTTCCGCAAAGTCGACCGCAACGACATCACCGGCGCCATCCCGACGAGCGGACCCGGCTCCTGCAAAGGCAGCGCCTGCGACGATTTCGTCGCCATCGAGTGCTCACGCTGACCTTTTCGCGCTCGCGCGGCAGCGGCGCAAATTTCAACAGCTGAGAATTTTGCCCATCGAGCGAATACGCGCCTGCACGGGCCGCGAAAAACGCCGGATATTCGTTCCACGTCGGGTGGGCGAATGCCTCGCGATGCCGTTGCGCAAGGCCATAAGTTCGTCCATCTTCCTGCGATGCCCGGGCAGCACGTTCTGGAAACCGAGACCCGCGACAGGGCCGGCGCGGTGATCGACAGCGATCAGGCGCCGCTGAAGCTTGAGCAATTCCTGCCGTACCAGCTCAACGTGGTATCGAGCCTCGTCTCCCAGGCACTCTCCCGCGTCTATGCGCGGCGCTATCGCATCGGCGTGCCGGAATGGCGGGTGCTGGTGACGCTCGGCCAATATGGCGTGATGACCGGCAAGGCCATCGGCGCGCACACACACATGCACAAGACCAAGGTGTCACGCGCGGTAGCGCTATTGGAAAAACGCAAGCTCCTGGCGCGGCGCGTCAATCGCGCCGATATGCGCGAAGCGTTCCTGTCTCTGACCGCGACCGGCCGGGCGACCTACGAGGAGCTCGCGCCGCACGCGCTGGATTTTTCCCGGCGCCTTACGGATCTCCTGACACCGGACGACCGGGATGCGTTCTATCGCGCCCTGCAGCAGATCACCGACCGGTCCGGGCAACTCGTCGCCGAATCCGCCGGCAAAGACGGCATCGCGGAGGATGCGTGAAGCTCTACTCGTACTTCCGCTCCTCGGCCGCCTATCGCGTGCGCATCGCGCTCGCTATCAAAGGCATCGCCTATGAGACGGTGCCGGTCCATCTCATCAAGGACGGCGGCCACAACAAGCGGCCGGAATTCCGCGCGGTCAATCCGCAAATGCGCGTGCCGGCGCTGGTCACGCCGGCAGGCGATGTCCTGATCCAGTCGCTCGCCATCATCGAATATCTCGAAGAGACCCATCCCGAGCCGGCATTGCTGCCGAAGGGTCCGATCGCCCGCGCCAGGGTGCGTGCGCTCGCAGACCTCATCGCTTGCGACATTCATCCACTCAACAATACGAGCCCGCTGCGCTACCTGAAAAACAGCCTGGGGCAGGAACAGGGCGCAATCGATACCTGGTATCACCACTGGATCGGCGCCGGTTTCGAGGCGATAGAGGAGTTGCTGACGCCAGGCCCTTATGCCTGTGGCAGCGCTGTGACGCTCGCCGATCTCTGCCTCGTTCCCCAGGTCAACAACGCACGGCGGCTGAAAGTGCCGCTGGAGCGTTTCCCGAAAATCGTCGGCGTCGATTCGGCGTGCCTGAAGCTCGCGGCGTTCGATCGCGCACGCCCGGAAAATCAGCCCGACAGCGAGTGATTGACAGCAGCCGCTTTCACACTTTAACCACCATTCCGGGGCTTGATCCGCCACCCTGGGCGGAACCGGTGTCGGGACCAGAATGATCAAAAAAATACGCGGCCGCGGCCGGGAGATGCTGCGAACTCTGTTTATCGCAGCGCTGAGCGCGGCAGCATTGTCCGGCGCCGTGCTGGCGCAAGGCGCTCCGGCTCCAGCCCCGGCAAGTCAGCCCGGGGGCAATCAGCAGCCAGCCTCGTCAAATCCGGTTTGCGTCCGCCTCGAAGGCCAACTCGCCACCTTCGACCAAGGCGCCGCGGACCCCGCCCGCGCCGATCAGATCAAGCGCGATGAGGACGCCATTGCCAAGCAGCAGGCCGACCTCGACCGCGCGGTCGCGCAGGCGCATAAGGCCGGCTGCGCGGGCGAAGGCTTTTTCGCGCTGTTCTCGGCGCTGTCGCCGCAATGCGGGCCGATCACCTCGCAAATTCAGCAGATGCGCGGCAATCTCGACCGCACCACGAGCGATCTCCAGCAGCTGCAAAGCGGCAGTTCCAGCCAGGACGGCCAACGCCGCGTGCTGATCGGGCAGTTGGCGCAAAATAATTGCGGCGCCCAATATGCATCCGCGGCCTCCGCTTCCGGTCCCGCCGGGTTTTTCGATGCCCTTCTGGGCAACGGCACGGTGCTCAATCCAAACGGCGACGGCGCGCCTGCGGGCACATTTCACACCGTGTGCGTGCGCACATGCGACGGCTATTATTTTCCGATCTCGTACTCCACATTGGCGAGCCGCTTCGCCGACGACGATCGCGCCTGCCAACGGCTGTGCCCCGCGAGCGAAGTGACGCTCTACTCGTTTCGCAATCCCGGCGAAGACATGGACCAGGCGGTCTCCAACAGCGGCCAGCCATACACGGCGCTGCCGAACGCCTATCGTTATCGCAAGGAGATCACGGCGGGTTGCTCGTGCCGCAAGCCGGGTCAGAGCTGGGCCGACGCTCTAAAGAACGCCGACAACTCCACCACGCTCGAAACCGGCGACATCGTCGTCACCGACCAGAATGCGAAGGCGCTGTCGCAAGCGCCAAAACAGCCCGGCAAGCCGGCAACTTCAGCCGCAAGCCAGGTCAACGCCATCGCGGATACATCCGTGCTTGCTGCGCCTGCTACAAATTCCGATCCCAACAAGCGCACGGTGCGCGTCGTCGGACCGCCATTCCTGTCGTCATCTGCAATGCCGGCGTCGGCGACGCAGTCGCACTGAGGCTGCCGTCAGATATCCGATGCGCCCGCTTTCGCCATTGCCGCGCCCTTGAGCAGGGTCCGGTCCGGCTCCGGATTTGGCGTACCGGGATCCTTGAACCGGTTGACGATCGGATAGCGCCGGTCACGGCCGAAATTCTTCTGCGTCACCTTGACGCCCGGCGCCGCCTGGCGGCGCTTGTATTCGGCAAGCGACAGCATGCGCTCGACTTTCATCGTGGTGTCGTGGTCGAAGCCCGCAGCGGCGATCGTGGCGGCCAATTCCTCGCGCTCGACCAAACGCTGAAGAATCTGATCGAGTATGTCGTAGGGCGGCAGCGTGTCCTGGTCCGTCTGGTTTTCGCGAAGCTCGGCGCTCGGCGCCCGCACCAGCACGTTCTCCGGAATGACATCGCGGACGGGACCGTGTGCACCCTCGGGCTTCCACGTATTGCGCAGCCGCGCCAGCCGATAGACCTCGGTCTTGTAGAGATCCTTGATCGGATTGAAGCCGCCGTTCATGTCGCCGTAGAGCGTCGCATAGCCGACTGACATTTCCGACTTGTTGCCGGTCGTCACCACCATCAGGCCGAATTTGTTGGAGATCGCCATCAGGATGGTGCCGCGCGCACGCGCCTGCAGGTTCTCCTCGGTGACGTCGCGCGCCGTGCCGGCAAAAACGCCGGTCAGCGCCCCTTCCAGCCCGCGCACCGCGCCTTCGATCGGCACGATGTCGTAACGAACGCCGAGCGATTTTGCGATCGCCGCCGCGTCGTCAAGCGATTCCTGCGACGTGTAACGGAACGGCAGCATCACGCAATGCACGCGCTCGCTGCCGAGCGCATCGACCGCCATTGCCGCGCACAGCGCCGAGTCGATGCCGCCGGACAGGCCGATCACGACGCCCCTGAAACGATTCTTCTCGACGTAATCGCGCAGTCCCAGCATGCAGGCGGTGTAGTCCGCCTGATCCGGCACTTCCACCAGCGCCAGCGGTCCCTGCGCACAACGCCACATGCCATCCACTCTCGACCAATGCGTCGTCGCGACGATTTCGCGAAACGCCGGAAGCTGGAATGCGATCGAACGGTCTGCGTTAAGGGCGAAAGACGCACCGTCGAAGACCAGTTCGTCCTGGCCGCCGACCTGATTGACGTAGATCAGCGGCAAGCCTGACTCGGTGACGCGCTCGACGCTGACATTGAGACGAACATCAGCCTTGGCGCGCCAGTACGGCGAGCCGTTGGGTACGACCAGGAGCTCCGCGCCGGTTTCCGCCAGGCATTCGACGACATTTTCGTAGTCGCCCCAGTCCGTCCAGGTATCTTCACAGACCGGCAGACCAAGGCGCACGCCGCGGAAGCTCACCGGGCCCGGCAGCGGTCCGGGCGCAAAGACGCGCTTTTCGTCGAACACGCCATAGTTCGGCAGATTGACCTTGAACCGGATAGCCTCGATCCGGCCATCGGCAAGCAGCGCATAGGCGTTATAGAGCTTGCCGTCCTCGACCCACGGCACCCCGATGAGGACTGCCGGACCGCCGTCGCCGGTCTCGCGCGCCAGCATCTCGACGGCCGCGCGGCAAGCGGCCTGAAAGGCCGGCTTGAGCACCAGGTCCTCAGGCGGATAGCCGGCGATGAATAGCTCGGAGAAAGCGATGAGGTCGGCATGCTCGCGCGCCGCCTCGGTGCGCGCGATGCGGGCGCGCTCCAGGTTGCCGGAGACGTCGCCAACAATCGGGTTGAGCTGCGCTACGGCAATGGCAAGACGGTCGGCGGGATGTTCGTTCATGGCAAGAGCCTGGAACGCGATCTCATTTTATCTACAGTGCCGCCACCGCGGCAAACGGCTTTGCCTTGGCCTGGCGCTCCGATTTGAGAAGATCGGCCAGCAGGAAGGCGAGGTCGAGCGCCTGCTCGGCATTGAGCCTCGGATCGCAGACCGTGTGGTAGCGGTCGTTGAGATCCTCGTCGCTGATGGCGCGCGCGCCGCCGGTACATTCGGTGACGTTCTGGCCGGTCATTTCCAGATGCACGCCGCCGGCGACGGTGCCCTCGGCCGCGTGAACCTGAAAAAACGTCCGCACTTCCTTGAGGATCTGCTCGAACGGACGGGTTTTGTAGCCCGTCACCGACGTGATTGTATTGCCGTGCATCGGATCGCACGACCACACGACGTTGCGGCCTTCGCGTTTTACCGCACGCACGAGCGGCGGCAAGAGATCCGCGGCCTTTTCTGCCCCGACGCGGCAGATCAGCGTCAGCCGTCCGGGTTCGTTGTCCGGATCGAGCACATCCATGATCTTGAGAAGCTCGTCGGGCTTTTGCGACGGGCCGGTCTTCAGGCCGAGCGGATTTTTGATACCGCGGCAAAATTCGACATGCGCGTGATCCGCCTGGCGCGTGCGATCGCCGATCCACACCATGTGGCCCGACGTGCAATACCAATCACCGGTCGTCGAATCGACCCGGGTGAAGGCCTGCTCGTAGCCGAGCAGCAGCGCTTCATGGCTGGTGAAAAAATTCGTCGTCCGCATCTCGGGATGCAGTTCGGGATCGATGCCGCAGGCGCGCATGAATTCCAGCGCCTCGGTCAGGTGGTTGGCGAGTTCCTGATAACGCTTCGATTGCGGGCTGTCGTTGACGAACGACAGCATCCATTGGTGCACGTTCATCAGGTTGGCGTATCCGCCGCCGGCAAACGCGCGCAACAGATTGAGCGTCGCCGCGGACTGGCGATAGGCCTCCAGTTGCCGCCGCGGATCAGGCGTGCGCGTCTCCGGCGTGAAGTCGGTGCCGTTGATGATATCGCCGCGATAGACCGGAAGCTCGACACCGTCGCGTTTCTCGGTCGGCGATGTGCGCGGTTTGGCGAATTGCCCGGCGACGCGCCCGACCTTCACCACCGGCGAGGCCGCGGCATAAGTCAGCACGACCGCCATCTGCAAAAACAGCCGGAAGAAATCGCGGATGTTATTGGCGCCGTGCTCGGCAAAGCTCTCGGCGCAGTCGCCGCCCTGCAGCAGGAACATCTCGCCGGTAACGACCTGCGCCAGCGCCTTTTTCAGATTGCGGGCTTCGCCCGCGAAGACCAGCGGCGGAAAGGTAGCGAGCTGGGCCTCGACATCGGCAAGCGCCTTGCGGTCCGGATAATCGGGCACCTGCAGGATCGGCTTGGCGCGCCACGAATCCGGGCTCCACTTGGCCTGATTCAACCGCGAAGACATCGCATTATCTCCATACCCGGCGGTCTTATACACGCCGGCTCTACGCCGCGACAGCCCGTCGATTCTGCCTGTCTTATGGGCTTATTCTGCGGCTTCGCGGGCGTAGCTCGCCGTCTTCTTCCGCATCGTCACCAGTTCCTCTGCGGCGGTCGGATGCAGCGCCATCGTGGCGTCGAAGTCGGCCTTCTTGGCACCCATTTTCACGGCGATAGCCGCGATTTGGGCGATCTCGGCTGCCCCCTCGCCGACGACGTGGCAGCCGACGAGCCGGTCGGTTGAGCCGTCGACAACGAGCTTCATCAGCACGCTGGTGGCACGGCCGGAGAGCGTCGCCTTCATCGGCTTGAACATGGCCTTGTAAACGTCGGTTTGTGCAAGCTGCGCGCGGGCCTCTGCTTCGGTGAGGCCAACCGTGCCGATCTCGGGCTCCGAGAACACAGCCGTCGGCACATTGGAGTGATCGACGACGGTGGGCCGGCCGCCGAACACGGTGTCGGCAAAAGCATGACCTTCGCGAATGGCGACCGGCGTCAGATTGATACGGTTGGTGACATCGCCTACGGCATAGATGTTCGGCACGCTTGTGCGCGAATATTCATCGACCGCGATGCCGCCGTTCTTGCCGATCTCGACGCCGGCTTCCTTGAGCCCGAGCTTGGCGACATTGGGCAAACGGCCCGTCGCAAACATGACGCGGTCGGCGGGAACGTGATTGCCGTCGGAAATATGGACCGAATAGTGCGTCCCTGTCCGCTCGATTGCCGCCACGGTGCGGCCGGTGACGACCCGGATGCCGTGCGCCTCCATCTCCACGCGAAGATGCTGCCGCACATCGTCGTCGAAGCCGCGCAAGATATTCTCGCCGCGATAGACGAGTGTCACGTGAGAACCGAGCCCGGCGAAAATTCCGGCGAACTCGACGGCGATGTAGCCTCCGCCCTGGATCACGACACGGCGGGGAAACTCCGCGAGGTGAAACGCCTCGTTCGAGGAGATCGCATGCTCGATGCCGGGAATTGGATCGCCAAAACTCGGCGCTCCGCCGGTCGAGACCAGGATATAGGCGGCGCGGACGCGGTCGCCATTCGTCAATTGAATCGTATGAGGATCGATGAGCACGGCGCGGCTTTTGACGACCTTCACGCCGGCCCGGCCGAGCGTCGCGCCATAGGCCGCTTCGAGCCGCGCGATCTCACGATCCTTGTTGGCGATCAGCGTGGTCCAATCGAACGAGGTATGCGAGACGGTCCAGCCGAAGCCGGCGGCATCCTCGAATTCGCCGCGAAACCGCGACGCATAGACCAACAGTTTCTTCGGCACGCAGCCGCGGATGACGCAGGTGCCGCCCAGGCGATACTCCTCCGCGACCATGACGCGCGCGCCATGCTCCGCGGCGATGCGCGCGGCGCGCACACCGCCAGAGCCGCCTCCAATAACGAAAAGATCGACGTCGTAATCGGCCATAATAACTTTCGTACTACATATCGTGGCCGCGCTTCTTCATTTCAACGCGCATGCTGTTGAGGACGTCCTGGGAAACGTTGTCTGCCCAGGCACCCGCGGCGGACAGACTCTCGGTTTCGGCCCTCGGTTCCTCGACGATCGCCTTTCGGCCAAGCGGCGACTGATAGAATGTCAGCAAATCCCTCAACTCCTGCTCGGTGAAGTGGCTGGCATAGATGCGCGCCGACGTGTCGACAAGTTCGCTTATCCTGGAGTCGTACTGCTTCTCTACAGTGACGGCAGCTTCATTGAGGTCTTTCGACCACATGAAGTTGGTCTGCATGAACATGTCCCTGGTTTTGACGACGACGCCGCGCACCAGCGGCACGAACACGTCCTTGACGCCTTTGAGTTCGAGGATCTGCTTGGCGAGCAATATTGCCGCAGGCGACGGCGGCCGCGCCGAAGGCGCGGCGCCCTGGGCCGCGGCCGGCCGGGCGATACCGATCATGGCAAGCGCGACCAAGGCTGCCAGGGCGTGACGCATCACGGCATGGCGCATGGAAAGACGAGCAATCATAGCTGCACTACCTTTCGTGCTGGAGATCAGGGCCGTTCGACCAGACGCACCCCGTCCGGGCCGGCGAGAATAGCAGTCTGTGCGAGGCCGATGAACAAGCCGTGTTCCATCACTCCCGGAACAGCGGAAAGCCGCTCCGCAAGAGACTGGGGGTCGGCGATACGCCCCAATTTGGCGTCGAGCAGCCAGTGCCCGCCATCCGTGACGAAAGTACGGCCATTTTGCCCGGTGCGGAGCGCGACCGGCCCGGCGCAGCCGGCCTCCGCGCAGATCGCCTCGACTGCGCGGCGGGTCGCCGTGGCGCCAAACGGCGCAATTTCGACCGGGAGCGGAAAGCGGCCGAGCACCGAAACCCATTTCGTCTCGTCGGCAATGACCACCATCTTCGCTGACGCGGACGCCACGATTTTCTCGCGCAACAGCGCTCCGCCGCCGCCTTTGATCAAGGTCAGATCGGGCGCGATCTCGTCCGCGCCATCAACCGTGAGATCAAGTTCCGGAGTGTCGTCGAGCGTGGTGAGCGCGATCCCGAGGCCTGACGCCTGTGCACGCGTCGCCTCCGAGGTCGGAACGGCCACGACGTCGAGGCCGGCGCGCACCCGCTCGCCGAGCAGCGCAACAAAGTGGTAGGCCGTCGAGCCGGTGCCCAGTCCAAGCCGCATGCCCGGCCGCACCAATTCGAGTGCGCGGGCCGCGGCGGCACGTTTCTGAGCGTCGGCGTTCATGATGTCGGATGCCTCCCGGCCCTCACGGAGCGAACTGGTATCTAGCCGCGTTCCGGCGGTGCGCCTAGGAAAAAACAGTCGCTTGCACTGCGGGCCCGGGACAGTTAGGCGAGGGTCATGCTTACCATCGTTTTTGATCTCGACGGCACGCTGATCGATACCGCCCCCGATCTCATTGCAACGCTCAATCTCATTTTGACCCGCGAAAGCCTGCCGTCCATACCCTATGACGACGCCCGCCAGATGATCGGCGGCGGCGCAAGAGGCATGATCGAACGCGCGCTGGCCGCCGATGGCCGTCCAGCCCCGAAGGCAGACCTCGATCGGATGTTCGCCGCCTTTATCGAACACTATGCCGCACATATCGCCGACAAGTCGCGTCCGTTCCCGGGACTGGAGGCAGCGCTGGAGCATTTGGCGGGTGAGGGTCATCGGCTCGCGGTCTGCACCAACAAACTCGAATGGCTGTCCGTGCGGCTGCTGGAGACCCTCAATCTCTCCCAGCGTTTCGCCGTGATCTGTGGGCAGGATACTTTCGGCGTGCAGAAGCCGAATCCCGAAATTCTGCAAAAGACGATTCTGCGCGCCGGCGGCGATCCGCACCGCGCAATCATGGTCGGCAATTCAGGGACTGACATCAGGACGGCGAGGGCTGCGGCCATACCGGTCATCGCCGTCGACTTCGGCTATAGCGAGGTGCCGATTGCCACGTTGCACCCGGATCGCATCATCAGCGCCTTTGCGGATTTACCTGCTGCCATCCGCACCGTCGAAGCGGCCCGCGCGTAGCAAGTTGCGCGCGCCGTACCGTTAGTCCTCCCGGCCTGGGCATTGCGAGGCGGCTTTACGCTTAGATTTGGCGGGCCTAGGCTCAAATGGGGGACGGAGAGTTGTATGTTGCGTGCTCGGCTTTTTGCCGCCGTACCTTTCGCCTTGGGCATGGCAGGCTTGGCGCTCGCCGGCTGCTCGAGTGCCAGCGCGCCGTCGTGGCTGCAGACCACTCCTCCACCTCCCCCGACGCAAACCCTTCAATTCGAATCTCAACCTGCCGGTGCGGATGTACACACGACCGCTGGTCAGACTTGCCGGACACCGTGTTCGCTCGCCGTGCCTGCAACGAGTCAGTCGGTCGATTTCGCGCTGAATGGCTACACGCCGCAAACAATTCAAGTCAGCGTGCACGAGCCGGAGCATTCCCTGTTCAGCAGCCCGCCGCCTGATCTGGTTCCCAATCCGGTGCGTGCGATTCTCCAAGCGGCCCCGCCTCAGCCCCGCAAAATCGTGAAGCCGAAATCGCAAAACGTCGCGGCAAGACCCCGGCCGGCTACGCCTCAACAGCCATCGATCGTCGCTCCCGAGCCCCGGTCGGCACCGATGCAGGACAGCGCCTTTCCGCCACCCCCGCCAGTGGCCTCCCCATCGCCCTTCCCTGCACCGCCGGCGACGCGGTAAACCGCCGCCTTCCCGCTGGCACTTTTCCGGAAAGATTCTGGACTATCAGGGCTTTATCCGGCACAATCGCTGCTTATCTGAATGGCGATGGACAGCTTGCAATCCTTGGAACTTGACCGCGCACTCGGGCGCCCGGAACTCGTCGATCCGTTCGGCCGCGCCATTACCTATCTCCGCGTCTCGGTCACCGATCGATGCGATTTCCGCTGTGTCTATTGCATGGCGGAAAACATGTCCTTTCTGCCTAAAGCCGAAGTTCTGACGCTGGAAGAACTCGATCGTCTGTGTTCGGCCTTTGTCGCGCGTGGCGTGCGAAAACTCCGCCTCACCGGCGGTGAGCCGCTGGTGCGTCGCGGCATCATGACGCTCGTCAACTCGCTGTCGCGGCATCTGCGCTCCGGCCAGCTTGATGAACTGACTTTGACCACCAACGGCTCGCAGCTTGAAAAATACACCGGCGAAATCAAAGCCGCGGGAATTCAACGCATCAATGTCTCGCTCGATACGCTCGATGCTGAAAAGTTTCGCGCCATCACGCGTTGGGGTTCGTTGCAGCAGGTCCTCGCCGGCATCGATGCCGCACAGGCCGCCGGATTGAAAATCAAGATCAACACCGTGGCGCTCAAAGGCGTCAATGACGAGGAGTTTCCCCGCCTGATCGAATGGGCACACGGCCGCGGCATGGACCTGACGATCATCGAAGTGATGCCGCTCGGTGAGATCGGCGAAGGCGGCCGTCTCGATCAATAT
The DNA here is from genome assembly GCA_963723335.1 of uncultured Alphaproteobacteria bacterium. GTDB lineage: Bacteria > Pseudomonadota > Alphaproteobacteria > Rhizobiales > Xanthobacteraceae > BOG-931. The sequence goes on from CAVRQJ010000003.1 coordinate 211,415, forward strand.
TTTCCGCTGTCGCTCGTGCGGGCGCGGCTCGCAAAACGCTACCAGCTCGACGATATCGATTATCGCACCGGCGGCCCGGCACGCTATGTCCGCGTCGCGGAGACCGGCGGCAGGCTCGGCTTCATCACGCCGCTCACCCACAATTTCTGCGAATCCTGCAACCGCGTCCGGGTCACTTGCACCGGCACGCTTTATATGTGCCTCGGCCAGGAAGACGCCGCCGATCTGCGCAAGCCGCTGCGTGCGTCCGAAGCCAATGACCTTCTGTTCGGCGCCATCGACGATGCGATCGTGCGAAAGCCGAAGGGGCATGATTTTATAATCGACCGCCGCCACAAGCGGCCGGCGCTCTCCCGCCATATGAGCGTGACCGGGGGATAGGGACGGCGGCTCAATGCGGCCTAGAGCGACTGCAACACGGTCGCCGCGGCTTGTAACTCGGCAAAGCGGAACGCGCGACGCTGCAAAGCCATCTCGTCGCGACCCCACTGCTCCATATTCCAGTCTTCATCGACGTGTGCCGCCTGCCATGCGGTATCAGGCGTCACGGCGCCGTGCAGCATTGCAAGGGCGATCAATGCCGAGCCGGTGAGTGTCGTGATCGCGTGCACCGCGCCGAGACGCCACGGATCGATGGGTACCGCTTTGCCGGCCGCTTCCAGCGCGGCCTCCGGCTGGCGGACATGGATGACGCCCTCGCCTACGGTGAATTCTGCGCCGAACCTGTTGCGCGCCCAGGTCAGGATCGGGTCCCAGTGCCCTGCCTGGCGCTCGCGGAGTTGTTGCGGGACTCCGGCGCGATAGAACAATAAATCGGACGCGAGATATTTCTTGATTTCGTCGGCAACCGGGTCCGGTGATTCAGCGACGCCATCAATGATCGCGTTGGCGAGACGGGTCACCGGCATGTTTGCCGGATCGATCAGCCCCCGTTGTGCCTCCCATTCCGCGGCAATAGCCTCCGCAAGCGCTGCCGTGGGCGCGGCGAGGAGCTTCCGGGCCGGCGTGCGCACAGGCTTGTCATCGAGGCCCACCACATGGCCGTCCGGCCCCGCCGCAACCGTAGCCTTCTGATAGAAGCGCTGGCGCAAAGCCGGGCGTGCCCCGCGGCGCGCGGCCACGATCGGGTCCTCGGACTGGTGGTTTTCGAAGAAATCCCGCATAGACATAATTTAACCTATGTCTTCAACGAGTTACATGCCCATCGCAGCGCCCCGAGGGTCCCTATTGGAACACCGCCGCTTTCAAGCCACCCAATCGCGATTTTGTTAACGGCGCCCTCGCACAAAACCTTGTTATAACAAGGCGAAACGGTAGAAATCCGTACCTCTCTCGACTAGTATCCGCGCCGGAATCGGTTATGGGGCCGCCGGGGGAAGGAATCCACGCAGTAGCGTGTGTACCGCCAGATCAAGAGCGGATGCTGCGTGCAAGAGGAGTCAATGAAACCCACTGACATTGCGGCCCCCGATTATTTCCACAAAGTGGTGGATTGCCAGTGGGCCTGCCCGGCGCATACGCCGGTTCCCGAATACATCCGTTTGATCGCAGCGGGCCGCTACGGCGACGCCTACATGATCAATTGGGAATCGAATGTGTTTCCGGGAATTCTCGGACGCACCTGCGACCGGCCCTGCGAGCCGGCCTGCCGCCGCGGCCGCGTCGAGAAAGAACCGGTCGCGATCTGCCGGCTCAAGCGCGTGGCCGCGGATTTCAAGGAGGATATCCGCGACCGGTTGCCCAAGCCGCCGGAGAAGAAAAACGGCAAGCGCATCGCACTCGTGGGCGGCGGCCCAGCGTCGCTTTCGGTGGCGCGCGACCTCGCCCCGATCGGTTACGACTGCGTCGTGTTCGACCAGGATCCTAAATCCGGCGGCATGATGCGCACGCAAATTCCAAAATTCCGTCTGCCGGAGACCGTGATCGACGAGGAATGTAATTACATCCTCGATCTCGGCATCGAATTTGTCGGCGGCAGGCGCATCGACAGCTTGAAGTCGCTGCTGGCCGAGAATTTCGACGCGATCTTCGTCGGCTGTGGCGCACCGCGAGGCCGCGATCTCGAAATTCCTGGCCGCACGGAAGCGGCCAAGAACATTCACATCGGCATCGACTGGCTCTCCAGCGTCTCGTTCGGCCATATCGACAAGATCGGCAAGCGCGTGATCGTGCTTGGCGGCGGCAATACCGCAATGGATTGCTGCCGCTCCTCGCGGCGGCTTGGCGGCGAAGAGGTGAAGGTCGTCGTGCGCTCCGGCTTCGAGGAGATGAAGGCGTCTCCCTGGGAGAAGGAGGACGCCATGCACGAAGACATTCCGATCTTCAATTATCTGGTGCCGAAGGAATTCACCCACGACAACGGCAAGCTCACCGGCGTCGTGTTCGAAAAGGTCAAGGCGGTGCGCGACGACAAAGGCCGCCGCAATCTGGTTCCGACCGGGGAATCTGACGAGCATTTTCCGTGCGACGATGTCCTGGTCGCCGTCGGCCAGGAGAACTCCTTTCCCTGGATCGAGCGCGATTGCGGTATCGAATTCGATAAATGGGACATGCCAAAGGTCGATCCGAAGACCATGGCGTCGACCAATCCAAAGGTCTTCTTTGGCGGCGACGCCGCCTTCGGACCGAAGAACATCATCTGGGCGGTCGCGCACGGTCACGAGGCCGCGATCTCGATCGACCGTTTTTGCCGCGGCGAGGACGTCAATGCGCGCCCTGCCCCGCAAATCAAGGTGTCCAGCCAGAAGATGGGCATCCACGAGTGGAGCTACGACAACGAGATCACGCTCGACAAGCGCTACCGCGTGCCGCATCGCGAAAAGGTCGTTTCGCTGCGCGACATCAGGGCCGAGGTGGAACTCGGCTATGACGTGGAACTGGCGCTGAAAGAAGCCGAGCGTTGCCTCAACTGCGATGTGCAGACCGTGTTCACCGGACAGCTTTGCATCGAATGCGACGCCTGCGTCGACATCTGCCCGATGGATTGCATTACCTTTACCGAAAACGGCGATGAAGCCGATCTGCGCCAGCGCCTGCAAGCGCCCGCGCAGAATCTGACTCAGGACCTCTATATCGGCAACAGCCTCAAGACCGGCCGCATCATGGCGAAGGACGAGGACGTTTGCCTGCATTGCGGCCTGTGTGCCGAGCGCTGCCCGACGGGCGCCTGGGACATGCAGAAATACCTGATCGACATGACTCACGCGGAACAAGCATGCCACTCCAAAGCGTAAACGACTTCGTTGTCCGGTTCGCCAACGTCAACGGCTCTGGTTCGGCCAGCGCCAACGAGATGTTCGCCCGCGCGGTGCTGCGCATGGGCATCCCGGTCGGACCCCGCAACATCTTTCCGTCGAACATTCAGGGCCTGCCGACCTGGTACGAAGTGCGCATTTCGGAAGCCGGCCATCTCGGCGCGCGCGGCGGCACCGACCTCATGATCGCGATGAACCCGCAGACCTGGGACAAGGACGTCGCCGGAATCGAGCCGGGCGGCTATCTGCTCTACGACTCCACAAAGCCCATGCCGAAGTCGAAGTTCCGCGACGACATCACCGTCATCGGCGTGCCGCTTACCGCAATCTGCAATCGCGAATATACCGATCTGCGCCAGCGGCAATTGTTCAAGAACATCATCTATCTCGGCGCACTGTCGGCGCTGCTCGACATGGACGTCGCCGAGATCGAAAAGCTCATCGGCGAGCAGTACAAGGGCAAGGAAAAGCTGTTCGATGCCAACAAGCACGCCCTTCACCTCGGCCGCGACTGGGTGATGATGAATCTCGATCATCCGATCGGCCTGCAGCTTAAGCGCTCCAATGGCGTGGGCGACCGCATTTTCATCGAAGGCAATTCGGCGGCAGCGCTTGGCGCCGTCTATGGCGGCGCCACTGTTTGTGCCTGGTATCCGATCACGCCGTCGTCGTCGCTCGCCGAGGCCTTCAGCCGCCACTGCAACCGCATGCGCGTCGATGCCACGACCAAGAAGAACAAGTTCGCCATCGTCCAGGCGGAGGACGAGCTTGCTTCGATCGGCATGGTGATCGGCGCGAGCTGGAACGGTGCGCGGGCTTTCACCGCGACGTCAGGCCCGGGAATCTCGCTGATGCAGGAATTCCTCGGTCTTGCCTATTTCGCCGAAATACCCGCCGTCGTGTTCGATGTGCAGCGCGCAGGGCCTTCGACAGGCATGCCGACGCGCACGCAACAGACCGACATCATCTCCTGCGCCTATGCCTCGCATGGCGATACCAAGCATATCCTGCTGTTCCCCGAGGATCCTGCCGAAACATTCGAATTCGGCGCGACCGCTTTTGATCTCTCCGACCGGTTGCAGACACCGGTATTCGTCATGATCGATCTCGACATCGGCATGAATCACCATCTGTGCAAGCCGCTCGCCTGGGACGACACCCGCAAATACGACCGCGGCAAGGTGATGACGACGACGGCACTCGAGGCTGGAGCCGATTTCGGCCGTTATCTCGACGTCGATGGCGACGGCATTCCGTATCGCACCTATCCCGGCACCCACCCGACCAAAGGCTCGTTCTTCACCCGCGGTACCTCGCGCGACCGCTACGCGCGTTACACCGAAGAGGGCGCAGCCTACGCCGACAACATGCAGCGGCTGCTGCGCAAATTCGAGACCGCCAAGGATCTCGTGCCGCGGCCATTGCAAGCCAATGCCGAAAAGCCGACGAAGTACGGCGTTATCTATTTCGGCTCGACATCTCCGGCGATGGACGAAGCAATCCAGGTTCTCGAAGCCAACGGGCAGCATCTCGACCGGCTGCGGGTTCGGGCATTCCCCTTTCATTCCAGCGTGACGAGCTTCATTGCCGACCATGATTTCGTATTTGTGGTCGAGCAGAACCGCGACTCCCAGCTACGCTCCCTGATCGTCAATGAGTGCGGCATCGATCCGGTACGGCTGGTGCCGATCCTGCATTATGACGGCACACCGATCACCGCACGCTTCATCGCGCGCTCCATTGGCGAACATCTCGATGCGCTCAAAGTGACGCCGCTACGGAAGGTAGTGTCATGACCTACGTCGTCAAACCAAAATTTCATCATCCCGAATTGCCGAAGAACGCGCTGGGCTATACCCACCGTGACTACGAAGGCAAAATCTCCACGCTATGCGCCGGATGCGGTCACGATTCGATAACGGCGTCCATAATCGAGGCGTGCTTCGAACTCTCGATCGAGCCGCACCGGGTGGCGAAGATTTCCGGGATCGGCTGTTCGTCAAAGACACCGGACTACTTCCTGGGCAACTCGCACGGCTTTAATTCAGTGCACGGCCGCATGCCGTCGGTGCTGACCGGCGCCAATCTTGCCAACCGCGATCTCATCTATCTCGGCGTGTCTGGCGATGGCGACTCCGCCTCGATCGGCCTCGGACAGTTCGCCCATTGCATGCGCCGCGGCGTGAACATGGTCTATATCGTTGAAAACAACGGCGTATACGGCCTGACCAAGGGCCAGTTCTCGGCCACCGCCGACCGCGGCTCGAAATCCAAACGCGGCGTCGCAAATACCGATAGCGCCATCGACATGGCCGGCCTTGCTTTGCAGCTTGGCGCAAGCTTCGTCGCGCGTTCGTTCTCCGGCGATAAGAAGCAGCTTGTGCCGATCCTCAAGGCGGCGATCGAGCACGAGGGCGCAGCCTTTATCGACGTGGTTTCGCCTTGCGTCGCCTTCAACAACCATGCCGGCTCGACGAAAAGCTACGACTACGTGCGCGAACACAACGATGCGGTCAATTTCCTCGACTTCATGACCGGCCGCGCCGCGATTCATGTCGACTACGCGCCGGGCACTGTCGAAATAGTCGAACAACACGACGGCACGACGCTGGCGCTGCGCAAGCTCAATGCCGAATATGATGTCCACGACCGGCTGGCGGCGATGTCGTTCATCCAGCACCACGCCGCGCAGGGCCAGATCGTCACCGGGCTCCTCTATGTCGAGGCCGAATCCGCGGATCTGCACGACCATCTCAATACGGTCGAGGCCCCGCTGAATGCACTCGGCGAGCAGGACCTGTGCCCCGGCTCACCTGCGCTCGATAAAATCAACGCCAGCCTGCGCTGATCATTTCAGTCTTTTGATCGCGGCGATCATTTCCGCCGGCGGTTCAGTCTTAATCGCCGGAGCCGTACCGGTTTCGAGCAGGCTCTTCAGGCCTGAAAGAACCGCCGGCCAGCCCATGCGGCCGCCGGACAGGATTGCCTCGGGCACGTCCCATGAGTGGGATTCCGTCATGGTTAGACGCACGGCGCCGCCGGCCGGCACGATCTCGTAGCTGACCAGACATTCGGGCAGCTTGGCGAATTCCTCAGGCCATAGAACTTGCCAGGTGAACGAGAGCTTCTGCGGCGGCTCGCATTCGATGACCTTGCCGCGTACGTTGACCCGCCCGTCCGGCAGCCGGAGCTCGAAGCGACCGCCTCGCTTGAGTTCTATATCGATGGTGCGGTCCCAAAAATACTTGCGCGTGAACTCCGACGTCGTCAGGGCCCGCCACACCTTTTCAGGCGTCGAGACAATATAGGTCACATACACAGTTTTGGGCTTGAAATCGGCCATGGTCACACACCCTCAGGCCAGCGGCGGGTTGCTTCAAGCGACTGTCCCGTCTCCGGCAGGCTTTTCAGGCTGGAAAGCATCGCGGACCAGCCGGTCGAAACCGCTTCGATGAACTTCGACGGGCCGGCAGCAAGCTCGATCATTTCGTGGGCCGGCGTCAATTTGACCATATCGCCCTGCTGCTCGAGCACGTAAGTCAGGCGCGAGCCTCTTCGACTGCACCGAGCAGGTCCATGCCCTTACCGGTCTCGACAAAGCTCTTCAGGCTCGCGGCAACGCGCATCCAGCCTTCTCCAACGTAGCCGGCGGCCTTGCTGCCGTCCTGGAAGTCATCATGGATGATGGTGAGCTTGCTCTGGCCGGCGCCTAGCGCTTCGATCTCGAAGGTGACGCGCGACGGCTTTTCCTCCGCGAATTCGCCCATTACCGGCTTCCAGGTGACCTGAAGCTTGCGCGGCGGATCGCAGGCCAGAACGACACCGCGGTTGAGCACCTGCTCGCCCTTCTGGAACCGCGAGGCGCCGCCGGCTTTCAAATCCGTCTCGACGTGAAAACCGGACAGGTAGCGGGAAGTGGTCTTGGCGTCCGTCAGCGCGTGCCAGACCTTCTCCTGCGGAGCAGCGATGAAGGTGACATAGACGAATTTCGGCTTGTCACTCATCACGCCGCTCCCGTCGTTTGTGCGGCGTCGTCACGGTACCAGGGCGCCATCATGCCCTTGCCGGACTCCAGATAACTCTTGAGGCTCGACAATACGTGCGGCCAGCCCTTGCTGATCAACTCGAAGACCTTGCTCCCCGCCTTGAAGCCGTCGTGGATGACGGTGAGCTTGACCTGATCCTGGTGCGGCTCGATCTCGAAGACGACCCGCGACGCCCCTTCGTCTTCCATTCCCCCATGATGAGGGTGGAACGTGTAAACGAGCCGGCGCGGCGGATCGAACTCCAGCACCTCGCCCGCGATATCCTGCTTCTCATGCCGCGGCAGCCGTAGCGCGAACGATGAGCCAACCTTCCAGTCGGATTCGACGTAGTTTCCGCTCCAGTACTGCTTCGACATTTCCGCCGAAGTCAGCGCGCGGAACACCTTTTCCGGTGTTGAAGCGATATAGATCACATAAACGAAACTCGGTTTCTCACTCATCACGCGTCTCCAGTGCCTTTTTCATGTCGCTCAATGCTTGCAGGCGCGAGCGCTCGAATTTGCCGATCCACCGGTCGGCGATCTCATGGATCGGAACCGGATTGAGGTAGTGCAGCTTCTCGCGTCCGCGCCGCACCGTGGCGACGAGATTCGCGTCTTCCAGGATGGCGAGGTGCTTGCTCACGGCCTGCCGGGTCATCGTCAGCCGCACGCACAGCTCATTGAGCGTTTGGCCGTTCTCGCCACGCAGCCGGTCGAGGAGTTCGCGGCGGCTGCCGTCCGCCAGGGCCTTGAACACCCCATCCATCGTCGCATCCATGGTCACAATATGCAACCATTTGGTTGCCTGTCAAGCCAAATAAAAAGCGGCACAAGCGGCCGCTCCTGACTCCGCCACCGCGCTACATCGCGCAGGCCGCCACGTACTGGGTCGTCGTATTGCCCGGCACGCCATAGACGCCGGCCTGATGGGCGCAGCGTGAGGCACGGTCCTGGAAGTTTTCAGTGCCGTGCGGCAGGTTAGGAATACCGATAGTCGAGCCGGGAATGACCGTATTCCCCTGCTGCTGCGGCAAATTCGGCAGCGTTAGGCTCCTGCCTCCCTCCGGCGGAATGAGCTGCGTTCTCGGCAGCGGGGTCGGAAGGACAGATCCTGACGATCCGCGCACCACCGACACGCGCCGCGGCGGCGTTTGAGAGGGAGACGGGCCCGCCGGCTCCTCCGCGGAAGGCTTCACCGCCTCCTCCGTTGGTGGTTTCACCGGCGCGTGCACCGTCTCGCGGTGCCTACGATGGGAGTTTGCGGCGGCGCCATGGTGGGGTCCGCTACCTGGCTCGGGCGCCATGATCGAATAAGGATATTGGTCCTCAGCGGCCGTGAAGGCGCAAGCCTGCCCGCCTGCAAGAGCGACCATGATCCACGCCAGGCCGCCGATGAGGCCCAGATGGAAATGTGCCTTTCGCTCTCTCGGAACCATGGACGACGGTAAAACCCCGAAACGGGCCGGTTGTTCCTCGCCAGTCAATCGCCCGGTGCATCCTCGATCGGATCGTAGCGTTTGGCGTCGAGGCCAAGCAGGTTCCATGACTGCAACATATGCGGCGGCAGCGGCGCGCTGACATCGATCGTGCCACCGCGCGGATGCGGCACCGCAATGCGGCGGGCGAGAAGATGCAGCTTGTTCTGCATGCCGCCCGGCAGTTCCCAATTCTCGATCGAAAAATATTTCGGATCGCCGACAATCGGATGGCCGATATGAGCCATGTGTGCGCGCAGCTGATGCGTGCGGCCGGTCACGGGCTTGAGCGAAATCCATGCAAGCAGGGGCCCGGCTACCTCGACCACCGCATAATATGTCACGGCATGGCTCGCGCCCTTTTCACCATGCCGCGCGATGCGCATGAACGAATCATCTTCACGCTCTTCCTTGGCGAGGAAGGTCGAGATGCGGCCTTGCGGCACTTTTGGCACACCGGCAACCAGCGCCCAATAAACCTTCCGCGCCGAACGCGAACGGAAGGTTTTTGCCAGGGCCGCCGCAGCGAACCGCGTCTTGGCAACGAGAAGACAGCCCGCGGTATCCTTGTCGAGACGGTGCACAAGACGCGGCCGCTGGCCGTGTGCGTCCCGCAACACGTCGAGCATGCCGTCGAGATGCCGCGTGGTTCCAGAGCCGCCCTGCACTGCAAGCCCCATCGGCTTGTTGAACACCAGCACGTCGTCATCCTCGTAGAGCATAATCGATTTCAGGAACTCGCGCGTTTTCTCATCCGCTTCGCTACCCGGCGTGCGCGGCTTCGGCGCGTCGAGCCGCAGCGGCGGAATGCGCACGGTCTGCCCGGCTTCGAGCCGATTCTTCGGCTGGGTACGTTTGCCATTGACGCGCAGTTCGCCCTTACGGATGACGCGCTGGATATGCGAGAAGCTCAGGCCCGGAAACCGCGCCTCAAGGAAGCGGTCGACCCGCATGCCGGATTCGTCACCGGTGACCGCGACGTTCTGGACACCCGTGGCTAGCGGAGCCGGAACGCTATCCCGCTCTTTGTCATCCTGAGACACGCGGCGCGGCCGCGCCTCGAACGATGCGGTCCCATCACCCGGACCGTTACACTTCGAGGGCCGCCTCGTTTCCGGGTGACGAAATTTATGCTTATGCCGCGGCCCGGCACTCTGCCGGCCGCCGCCCGGCTGCCGTGGCTTGCGGGTGCCTCTCACGGGTCGCTCCGCTCTTTCCGCAGCTTGGCCCAGTATTCCAGCCGCTTCCTGATTTCACGCTCAAAACCGCGATCGGGCGGATCGTAGAACTGGCGGCGTCCGAGTTGCTCCGGGAAATAATCCTGGCCGGAAAACGCCTCCGGCGCATCGTGATCATATTCGTAGCCCGAGCCGTAGCCCTCGGCTTTCATCAGCTTGGTCGGCGCATTGAGCACGTGCTTGGGCGGCAATAGCGAGCCACCCTCTTTCGCGGCACGCATGGCTTGGCCGAAGGCGGCATAGGCCGCATTCGATTTGGGCGCTGTGGCCACGTAGAGCACGGCCTCGGCGATGGCGAGTTCGCCCTCCGGACTGCCGAGAAAGTCGTAAGCGTCCTTCGCGGCATTGGCGATGACCAGCGCCTGCGGATCGGCAAGCCCGATATCCTCGACCGCCATGCGCACGACGCGACGCGCCAGATAGAGCGGGTCCTCACCCGCATCGAGCATGCGGCAGAGATAATAGAGCGCGGCGTCGGCGTCCGAGCCGCGCACCGACTTATGCAGCGCGCTGATAAGATTGTAATGACCGTCCTGCTTTTTGTCGTAGATCGGCGCGCGCCGCTGCACGACCTGCTGCAATGCTTCCGCGGTGAAGGTTTCGCCCGTGCGGGCGGCACGCCATACCTCTTCCGCGAGCGTCAGCACGGCACGGCCATCGCCATCGGCCATGCGAATCAGGGACGCGCGGGCTTCCGCATCGAGCGGTAATTTCCTGCCTTCGATCGCCTCCGCGCGGTCGAGAAGCTTATCGACAGACGCCGCATCAAGCGATTTGAAGACAAGCACACGCGCGCGCGACAGGAGCGGCGCGATCAATTCAAACGACGGATTTTCCGTGGTCGCGCCGACCAGAACGATGGTGCCGTCCTCCATGACCGGCAGGAATGAGTCCTGCTGAGCGCGGTTGAAGCGATGGATTTCGTCGACAAAGAGCAGCGTGCCCTGCCCGGTCTCGCGGCGCAGCCGGGCCGCGTCGAATACCTTCTTCAGATCGGCCACACCGGAAAAAATCGCCGATATCTGCTCGAAATAGAGTTCGGTCGCATGCGCCAGGAGCCGCGCCACGGTGGTCTTGCCAGTGCCCGGCGGCCCCCAAAAGATGAGCGACCCGAGCGAGCGCGTCTCGAGCATCCGGGTCAGCGCGCCGTCCGGGCCGAGAAGATGATCCTGCCCGACCACGTCGCCGAGCTTGTCCGGACGAAGCTTGTCGGCCAGCGGCCGCGGCGCGCCGCGATCGAGGCCGCCGGCCGCGAACAGGTTCGGGGTTTTGGCCTTGGGCCGCGAACTCATCCGGAAAACATCACGGAGATCTGCTGGCCGCCGCGCATGATGGTGATGCGCCACTGACGGCCCCCGGCAGAGGTGATGCGTTCGAGATCGGCAGACTTGCCGATCTTTTGATTATTGACCGAAACTACGACGTCGCCTTTCTGGAAGCCGACCGATTGCGCCGCCGAACCTTCGGTCACGTTGGTAACGACGACGCCCTCGGCCTGCGGATCGAGCCGCAGTTCGTCGGCAAGAGCCGGCGAAAGATTGGCCACCGTGGCGCCGAGGAACGGCGAGCGACTCTTGATTTCGATCTCCTGAAGCGGCGTATCGGGAAGGCTTTGCAGGGCGATCGGCAGTGTCATCTCGCGGCCCTGGCGAACAAGGCCGATCTGGGCATTGCCGCCCAGCGGTTTTGTGGCAAAGCGATAGCCAAAGGCGTTCGGGTCCTCAATCGCGGTCCCGTCAATGCTGATGATGAGATCGCCGGTTTTGATGCCGGCACGCGCTGCCGGGCCGTCGGCGACGACGCTTGCGACCAATGCACCGCTCGGCCGCTTGAGGCCAAGGCTGTCCGCAATATCCGGCGTCACGTCCTGAAGTTTGGCGCCGAGCCATGGGCGCTTGACCGCGCCACTGCCGCCCTGGGCTGAAGCGACGACGACACGCACCATGTTGGCGGGGATGGCAAAGCCAATGCCTTGCGATCCGCCCGAGCGCGAATAGATCGCCGAATTGATGCCGACCAGATGGCCATTGATATCGACGAGCGCACCGCCGGAATTGCCCGGATTGATGGCGGCGTCGGTCTGGATGAAGAATTGATAATCGCTGATGCCGACCTGCGTGCGGGCCAGGGCCGAAACGATGCCGTGCGTCACCGTTTGTCCGACCCCGAACGGATCGCCAATCGCCAGCACAACGTCACCGACCTGTAGCGCGTCGGAATCGGAAAATTCGAGCGTGGGGAAACGCTCATGCGCGTCCTTGATCCGCAACACCGCGAGATCGCTGCGCTGATCCTTGAGCACGATCTGGGCGTCGAACTCGCGCTTGTCGGAGAGCGCCACCTTCACTTCGCTCGCTCCCTCGATCACGTGGTAATTGGTGACGACGAGGCCCGACGGATCGACGACAACTCCCGAGCCCAGCGACCGCTCGACCTGCTCCCGCGGCATGCCACCGCCGAAGAACTGGCGGAAAAACGGATCGGCCATGAACGGATTGTTGTTCTCGACGACATGCGTGGCGTAGACGTTCACCACCGCGGGCGCGACGCGCTTTACGACGGGCGCGAAGGAAAGCTGAAGCTCGGTCGACGATGCCGGCACGCGCCGATCCTGGGCGCTCGCACCCTGGAGCAGAAGGGACGTCACGGCGGCGGCAACAAAGACCGGGAAGAGCAGACGCGGCATGAAAAACCCCAATTCAATGGGCCAGATATAGGCGGTCCATCGAGGCTTTAGAAGGGCGACGCCTTTTTAGACGGGCGACGCCTTGCGCGACGCCTGTCCTAAAAGCTGCTTCGGCCCTATTCCTTTGGCGGCAAAGTACGCACCCAGGCGATGACGGCGTCGAGGTCGGCCTCGGTCATATTGGCATAATACTGGTAGCCCATCGGCGGCTTGAGCTTGTTGCCGTCCTTGTCGACACCCTGAGCGATGGCGCGCTTGATTTCGGCATCGCTCCAATCGCCAACACCCTTGGTCTTGCTTGAGGTGATGTTACGGGACACCGAAACACCCCAAGGGCCGGGAAATTCGAAGCCGCCGCTGCCGAGCGCGCCGGCAAAATCACGATGGCCCTTTACCATCGGCGTGTGGCATTCCATGCAATGGCCGATCGTGGCGAGATAGAAGCCGCGCTTGAGCTTGTCGCCCATCATTGCCTGCGTATAGGGATTCTCGGCGCCGGGAAAAATCTGCGGTGGCGCGGCCATGCGATAGATCGGGTCCGGCACCTTGTTGCTGACCGCCTTGATGGTGCGAACGTAGGCAACGATCGCATCCATGTCGCTGTCGGTGATGATGTCATAGAAGCCGGTTGGCATGATCGAGGCGATCGGTACGCCATTTGGCCGCAGCCCGGTGCGCAGGAGCTTCTTGATGTCGGCTTCGCTCCAGGTGCCGATGCCGGTCTCCTTGTCTTGCGTGATGTTGGACGCGGTGACCTTAAACGGCGGCTCGTCCCAGGACAGCCCGCCGGAAAAATCCTTGCCCGCGATTGCGGCAGGCGGCCCCTTCGGCGAGTGGCAGTTGCCACAGGTCATGATCGTGTTGACGAGATACGATCCTCGTTCGAGCTTCGTATCGGCGAACGCCGCGCCGGCACTCGCAAAAGTGAGTGTCGCGAGCATTGCCGCAGTGAGTGTCGCGAGCATTGCCGCGACGACGGGTCCCTTAAATCGCGCCATCGTTGTCTCCCTTCCCCCGAGTTCTTGCCACGGAATCGCACCACTATCACGCAAGCCTATTTTGCTGCGCGCGGCGATGGAATTACCAGCTTCGACGCATCCCGACAAAAAAGGCCGCACCCCAAAAGGTACGGCCCTAAAAAATATGACGCATCTGCACGTATTTACGCCGGAGCGCCCGCAGCTTCCTCGACACGCTGCTGGACCGGACCGGAATCCAGACCCTTGGCGTCGACATCGCGATCGACGAATTCGATCACTGCAACCGGCGCGGAATCGCCGTAGCGGTAGCCGGCCTTGAGTACACGGGTGTAACCGCCATTGCGGTCCTTGTAGCGCGGGCCGATCACGTCAAAGAGCTTCTTGACCATGGCGAGGTCGCGCATTTGGGAGATCGCCTGCCGGCGAGCGTGCAGGCCGCCGCGCTTGCCGAGCGTGACGAGCTTCTCCACGACCGGGCGTAAATCCTTCGCCTTCGGCAGAGTCGTGACGATCTGCTCGTGCTTGATCAGCGACGCAGCGAGATTCGCCAGCATCGAGCGGCGATGATCCGAGCGCCGGCTGAATTTGCGGTGGGTCTTGGCGTGACGCATTTGCTTACCGTTTTCCGATCACTGGCTTGCCGAATATTCGGCGCCGGTCAGTAATGATCCTCGAAACGCTTGGCCAGCTCTTCGATATTTTCCGGCGGCCAGCCCGGCACTTCCATGCCGAGATGCAGCCCCATCTGGACCAGCACTTCCTTGATCTCGTTGAGCGACTTGCGGCCGAAATTCGGCGTTCGCAGCATCTCCGCCTCGGTCTTCTGAACGAGATCGCCGATATAGACGATGTTGTCGTTCTTCAGACAATTGGCGGAACGGACCGACAGTTCGAGCTCGTCGACCTTCTTGAGGAAGGCCGGATTGAACGCGAGATCGGGGATGGCCTCGTGCGTCGTCTCGCGCTTCGGCTCCTCGAAATTGACGAACACGTTGAGCTGGTCCTGCAGGATGCGCGCGGCATAGGCGAGCGAATCCTCCGGCGTAACCGCGCCATTGGTCTCGATCGTCAGCGTGAGCTTGTCATAGTCGAGGATTTGCCCCTCGCGGGTGTTCTCGACCTTGTAGGACACCTTGCGGACCGGCGAATAAAGGCTATCGACCGGGATGAGCCCGATCGGAGCATCCTCGGGACGATTGCGTTCGGACGGCACATAACCCTTGCCGGTATTCACCGTGAATTCCATGCGAATTTCGGCGCCTTCGTCGAGCGTACACAGGACGAGTTCGGGATTGAGCACAACGATGTCGCCAACGGTCTGAATGTCGGCTGCGGTGACCGCTCCTGGGCCCTGCTTCTTCACCACCATGCGCTTGGGGCCATCACCCTGCATCCTGATGGCGATGTCCTTGATGTTGAGCACGATGTCGGTGACGTCTTCGCGTACGCCGGCGATCGACGAGAACTCGTGCAGCACGCCGTCGATATGCACCGACTGGACGGCCGCGCCCTGCAGCGACGACAGCAAGATGCGCCGCAGTGCATTGCCGAGCGTCACACCGAAGCCGCGTTCGAGCGGTTCGGCGATCACCGTCGCCGAGCGCCGCGAGTCGGCACCGGGGCTGACCTGCAGCTTGTTGGGCCTGATCAGTTCCTGCCAATTCTTCTGGATCGTCACGTTGTCACCCATCGCGTTGCGCGTCGCCGTCGTCTCGCGCGCCCCACTCCGCTCAGCGGGGGCAAGGTTGTGACCGAGATCGAGCGGCGGCGAATTTTCAACTTGTTCCATCAACAAAATGTCCTAGACGCGCCGCCGCTTGCGCGGACGGCAGCCATTGTGTGGGATCGGTGTTACGTCGCGGATCGACGTGATCGTGAATCCCGCCGCCTGTAACGAACGCAACGCCGACTCGCGGCCCGAACCGGGGCCAGCGACTTCGACTTCGAGCGTCCGCATGCCATGCTCTTGCGCTTTCTTGGCGGCGTCCTCGGCAGCGACCTGTGCCGCATAGGGCGTCGATTTGCGCGAACCCTTGAAACCCATCGTGCCGGACGACGACCAGGCGATGGTGTTGCCTTGCACGTCGGTGATCGTGATCATCGTATTGTTGAACGACGCGTTCACATGCGCGACGCCCGAAGCGATGTTCTTTCGTTCGCGCTTGCGGACGCGCGTGGCATCTTTACCCATTCCGAACCCTTCCGCGGCGGGGAGCCTGCCGCTCCGCTACCGAACTAGTGTGCTGTTCCACGCGCTATTTCTTCTTGCCGGCGATGGCCTTGGCCGGGCCTTTGCGGGTCCGGGCATTGGTATGGGTGCGTTGGCCGCGCACCGGCAGGCCGCGGCGATGGCGCAGGCCGCGGTAGCAGCCGAGATCCATCAGCCGTTTGATGTTCATCGCAACTTCACGCCGCAGGTCGCCCTCGACCATGTAGTCACGGTCGATGACTTCGCGCAGTTGAAGCACTTCCTGGTCAGTCAGTTGTGAGACGCGGCGCGATTCCGGGATCGACACTTTTCCCAGAATCTCGTGCGCCTTGGCGCCGCCGATGCCGAAGATATATTGCAGCGCAATCACGATGCGCTTGTTGGTCGGTAGGTTGACGCCAGCGATGCGAGCCAAGTCAGTTACTCCTTGCGACAGCCCAGCCACGGAAGGTCCGTGGTGCCCGGCCAGTCTCCTTCGGTTCGAATGTCACCTTGAGAGGGCCACAAACGTAAAAAACCAGCGCCTGCCTGCCGTTACGGCCTGGCATCGCTGCTAAATCTCCGACTGGATATTCGGGGCTTATTAATGGATTCCCCGCGCTTTCGTCAACCTCCGCTATCGATTTCGTGTACAAACGCAACTCACCTCCGCCGGGTTTCCCCACCTTTATGCTTTCCGGGCGTCTTTTTGCGGCCTAGTGGCCGTTTGCGCCGGCTGGGGGGCGGACGAAAGGACTTCTTTCCTAGAACTTTGCCTTTTCTGCCCCGCGCAAGGCTTCCGCCGCGCGCCGGGCGGGATTTCAGCTGCTTAACTCTTCGCTTTTTTTTTGAGCGGCCCGGCTACCTGCCGGCCGGTCGGAGGGCAGCGCCTTGTCGATGGCAACTGTGACGTCGGAGATTGCCGCCATGCCGTTAACCGTACGCAGCGTGCCCTTCTCACGGTAATAGGCGATCAGCGGTGCGGTCAGGTTCCGGTAGGCCTTAAGCCGGTTACGTAAGACCTCGGGATTGTCGTCGGGGCGCAGTTCTTCGCCCTTCCGCTTCATCTCCGCAATGCGGCTCTCGATGCGCTTGATGAGGGCAGCCTCATCGACCCGGAGTTCGATTACCGCGTCAAGCCCGATACCTCGGGTGGCCAGGATGCGATCGAGCGCGACGGCTTGCGGCACCGTGCGTGGAAAGCCGTCGAGAATGAAGCCCTTGCGCGCGTCCGGCTGCTCGATCCGCTGGCCAACGATACCGACCACGATATTATCCGGCACCAGATCGCCGCTCAGCATGATCTCCTGCACCTGACGACCAACCGGGGTTCCGGCCTTGACGGCCGCCCGCAACATATCGCCGGTCGAGAGTTGAACTATTCCGTATTTGGCGACGAGACGCAGGGCCTGCGTTCCTTTGCCAGCCCCCGGCGGGCCGAGCAGGATCAGTCTCATCGACGCCGTCCCCTCAGTTTCGATTTTTTTATCAAACCTTCATACTGGTGAGCGAGCAGATAGCCTTGGACTTGCGCTACGGTATCCATGGTCACGCTGACCACGATCAGAAGCGACGTACCGCCGAAATAGAACGGCACCGCCGCGTACGAAATCAGCATCTCCGGAAACAGACAAACAACTGCAAGATACGCAGCGCCGAGTACCGTGATTCGCGACAAAACGTAATCGATATATTCGGCGGTACGCTCGCCGGGCCGGATGCCGGGGATGAAGCCGCCGTGCTTTTTGAGATTGTCGGCGGTCTCCGTCGGGTTGAACACGATCGCCGTATAGAAGAAGGCGAAGAACACGATCAGGGCGACATAGAGCAGAAGAAACAGCGGCCGCCCATGTGCGAGCTGGGTCGTGATTGTAGTCAGCCAGCCCGGCCCCTGACCGGCCGTGAAGTTCGCGATCGTCGTCGGCAACAGCAGTAGCGACGAGGCGAAGATCGGCGGAATGACGCCCGACGTATTGAGCTTGAGCGGCAGATGCGAGGACTGGCCCTCGAACATCCGGTTGCCGACCTGACGTTTGGGATACTGAATCAGAAGCCGGCGCTGCGCCCGTTCCACAAAAACGATGAAGGTAATGACCGCTACGATCATTACCATCACGATGAGGATGAGCCCGGTCGACAACGCGCCCTGGCGGCCGAGTTCGAGCGTACCGGCGATGGCCGACGGTAATTGCGCGACGATGCCCGACATGATGATGAGCGACGTACCGTTGCCGATGCCGCGCTGGGTGATCTGTTCGCCAAGCCACATCAGAAACATCGTGCCGCCGGTCAGCGTGATCACGGTCGAGATGCGGAAGAACAACCCGGGATCGCTGACCACCCGGCCCGCGCCTTCAAGGCCGACGGCGATACCATAGGCCTGAAACGCGGCAAGCAGCACCGTCAAATACCGCGTGTACTGATTGATCATCTTGCGGCCAGCCTCGCCCTCTTTCTTGAGCTGTTCGAGGGTGGGCGATACCGTCGTCATCAACTGAATGATGATCGAAGCCGAGATGTACGGCATGATATTGAGCGCGAAGATCGCCATGCGGTGAATGCCGCCGCCGGCGAACATGTTGAACATGCCCAAAATACCGCCGGCCTGGGACTGGAAAATCTGATCCCAGGCGTTGGGATCGATGCCAGGCAGCGGAATGTAGGTGCCGAGCCGATAGACCAGCAGCGCGCCGAGCGTGAACCAGATACGCTTCTTGAGCTCTTCGGCCTTGGCGAGCGCACCAAAGTTGAGATTGGCTGCGAGTTGTTCTGCTGCAGAGACCATCTAACGATGCTCCGTGGGACGGCCCCTATATGGGGATCACGCCGCCTGTTCGCTCGCCTCACGACGGGGGGCGAGAATCTCGACCGTGCCGCCCGCCTTTTCCACCGCCGCGATAGCCGACTTCGACGCGCCATATACCGAAAACGCGACTTTCGCCTTGATCTCGCCCGAACCGAGGAGCCGCACGCCGTCCTTGGCGCGTCGCAGCAATCCGGCCTTGACCAGAGCCGCAGCGTCGACCTTGCCGCCCGTCTCAAGCAGGCCGCCGTCGATCGCCTCCTGGACCCGGCCGAGATTGACCTCGTTGAGCTTGATGGCGAATTTCGTGTTTTTGAAGCCACGCTTGGGCAGCCGGCGATGCAGCGGCATTTGGCCGCCCTCGAAACCTTTGATGCGCACGCCCGAACGCGCGGTCTGGCCCTTGCCGCCGCGCCCGCCAGTCTTGCCCTTGCCCGAGCCGATGCCGCGACCGATGCGCTTTCGCGTTTTGCGGGCGCCGGGATGGCCTGAAAGTTCGTGCAGCTTCATCGCCTAGTTCTCCACCACTTCGACGAGATGCGCGACTTTCGCGATCATGCCGCGGGTTTGCGGCGTATCGACGAGCTCCGCAACACGTCCGATCTTGTTGAGCTTGAGCCCCACCAGAGTCTCGCGCTGCGTGTGAACACGTCGCGACGGGCTGCCGGTCTGCCGGACTTTTACGATTTTGCCACCTTTTTTATCGGCGTTCATGACCTGCTCCGTACTCAATCGGCCGCGGCTTCAGCGTCGACATCGCGGCGGCGCGCCTGCAGCGCCGAAACCTTGATGTTGCGCCGCGCGGCAACCGATCGCGGCAAATCCTGGTGCTTGAGTGCGTCGAAAGTGGCGCGCACGACATTGTAGGGGTTCGAGGTGCCGAGCGATTTTGCCACCACGTCCTGCATGCCGAGCGTCTCGAAGACGGCGCGCATCGGGCCGCCGGCGATGATCCCGGTGCCGGGAGGGGCCGCGCGCAGAAAGACCTTGCCGGCGCCGTGACGGCCGGCGACGTCGTGGTGCAGCGTACGTCCTTCGCGCAACGGCACGCGCGTGAGCCCGCGCTTTGCCGCCTCGGTTGCCTTGCGGATCGCTTCCGGCACTTCGCGTGCTTTGCCGTGGCCGAAACCGACCCGGCCCTTCTGATCGCCAACGACGACGAGCGCGGCGAAGCCGAAGCGGCGTCCGCCCTTCACGACTTTGGCGACGCGATTGATGTGCACGAGCTTGTCGACGAATTCGCTGTCGCGTTCTTCCCGTCGCTCGCGTGGTTCACGTGCCATATCTGTGCGCCTTGTTATCGGTCCAACTGGTTACGTTAGAAGTTCAATCCGCCTTCGCGGGCGGCGTCAGCCAGGGCTTTGACCCGGCCGTGATAGAGATAACTGCCGCGGTCGAAGATCACGTCCTTGACGCCCTTTTCCTTGGCGCGTTCGGCGATCAGCTTGCCCACCGCTTTCGCTGCATCGACGCTGGCGCCGGTCTTGAGGCCATCGCGCATCGTCTTTTCAACCGAAGACGCCGCCGCCAGCGTGACGCCCTGCTCGTCATCGATCACCTGGGCATAAATATGCTTGGAGGAGCGATGCACGGAAAGCCGCTTGCGGTCGCCCGCAGCACGGCGCAACACGCCGCGCACCCGGCCCTGCCGCCGCTTAATCCTGTCACTGAGCTTGCTCATTGCGCGGCTCCGTTACTTCTTCTTGCCTTCCTTGCGGAAGATACGTTCGTCGGAATATTTGATGCCCTTGCCCTTGTAAGGCTCCGGCGGGCGGTATTCGCGGATCTCGGCGGCGACCTGTCCGACTTTTTGACGGTCGCTGCCGGTAATGACGATCTCGACTGGGCGCGGCGTCACGATCGTGATGCCTTCCGGGATCGGATAGATGACGTCGTGGCTGTAACCGAGCGCAATCTGCAGGTTTTTGCCCTGCACGGCCGCGCGGTAGCCAACGCCGTTGATTTCGAGCCGCTGCTCGAAACCCTTGGTGACGCCGGCGATTAGATTAGCGACAAGCGTACGGGACGTGCCCCACTGCGCACGCGCGCGGAGAGTCTCGACGCGGGGATCGATCTTGATCTGACCGCCCTCGAGCTTGACCGCGACATCGTCGTGCAACGCGACTTGCAGCGCGCCTTTGGGGCCCTTCACCTTGACGGTCTGGCCCTCGACATTGGCGGTCACGCCCGACGGCACCGCGATTGCTTTTTTGCCGATACGAGACATCAGAACACCGTGCAGAGGATTTCGCCGCCGACATTGGCGTCGCGAGCGTCGTGATCGGCCATTACACCCTTGGGCGTCGACACGATGGTGACGCCCAGGCCGTTGTTGATGAGCGGCATGTTCTTGACCGACGTATAGACGCGGCGGCCTGGCTTCGACACCCGCTCGATCTCGCGGATGACGGGCTCACCGTCGAAATATTTCAGCTCGATCTCGATTTCCGAGCGGCCGTCCTTTTCGACCACGGCGTAGCCGCGGATATAGCCTTCGGTCTTGAGCACTTCGAGCACGCTTTCGCGCAACCGGGAATTCGGCGAACTCACCTTCGACTTGTTACGCAGCTGCGCATTGCGGATGCGGGTCAAGAGGTCGCCGAGCGGATCGTTCATGGGCATCGTGCCACCCTCCTCACCAACTCGACTTCACTAGACCGGGGATCAGCCCCTTCGAGCCGAGTTCCCGAAGCGCGATGCGCGACAATTTGTGTTTGCGGTAGTAAGCGCGCGGGCGGCCCGTCAATTCGCAGCGGTTGCGGATGCGGGTAGCCGACGAGTTCCGCGGCAACTCGGCTAGTTTGAGCGTAGCGGCAAAGCGCTCCTCCACCGGCTTCGTCCTGTCGCGCGCAATCGCCTTGAGCCGCGCCCGCTGGCCGGCAAATTTCTTCGTCATCCGGCGGCGCCGGTTGTTCTTCTCGATTGAACTCTTCTTCGCCATCTACTTCTCCTGATGTCCCGCGTCTGAGGTCTCTTCGGCCTCACTGCCGGAACGGAAAATTGAACGCCGTCAACAATGCCCGCGCCTCGTCGTCAGTGTGCGCGGTGGTACAGACCGTGATGTCCATGCCCCAGATATCGGCGGCCTTGTCGTAGTCGATCTCGGGGAAAATGATGTGTTCCTTGATGCCGAGCGAATAGTTGCCCCGGCCGTCGAAGCTCTTCGGGTTCAGTCCGCGAAAATCGCGCACGCGCGGCAGTGCGATATTCACGAGCCGGTCGATAAATTCGTACATGCGCGCCTTGCGCAGCGTGACCTTGCAGCCGATCGCCTGGCCATCGCGCAGCTTGTAGGTGGCGATCGACTTCCGCGACTTGGTGACGATCGCCTTTTGTCCGGCGATCAGGCCGAGATCGACCGCCGCGCCCTCGACCTTCTTGCGATCGGCGACGCCCTCGCCGATGCCCATATTGATGACGATCTTGTCGAGCTGCGGGATCTGGAAACGGTTCTTGTAGCCGAGCTGCTCGGCGAGCTTGGCCCGGATCTTCTCCTCGAACTCGGCTTTCAGACGCGCCGGTACGCGCGGCTCGCGCTCGCGCGGCGCCTGCTTCTCGCCCTTGTCCGGCTTGTCCGCCTTCGCAGCCTTATCGCTTTTGCCGCCCTTCTCCGCCTTGACGGCTTTGTCGGCATCGGCGGCTTTTGGCGGCCGCTTCGATTGCTCCGGCGCCTTCGCCTGGTTCTCGTCAGTGTCAGCCATCGATCTCGACTCCCGAACGCTTGGCGAAGCGCACCTTCTTGCGATCATCGCCCTTGCCGACAAACTTGAAGCCGACGCGCGTCGGCTTGCCGTCCTTGGGATCCACGATCGCCACGTTCGACAGGTGGATCGCCGCTTCCTTGGAAATGATGCCGCCTTCCTGCGAAGCGCTCTGGCGCTGGTGACGCTTGATCATATTGATGCCGCGTACCAGCACGCGATCGACATCGCGGCGCATTTCAATGACCTCGCCGGTGCGGCCCTTGTCGCGGCCCGTGATCACGACAACCGTGTCGCCTTTTTTTATCTTTGCCGCCATCACAGCACCTCAGGCGCAAGCGAGATGATCTTCATGTGATTCTTGGCCCGCAATTCGCGAGGAACCGGGCCGAAGATGCGCGTCCCGACCGGCTCCATCTGCGGCGTGATCAGCACGGCCGCATTGCGGTCGAAGCGGATAACGGAGCCATCGGCGCGCTTAATGTCTTTCGAGATGCGCACGATGACGGCCTTCATCACGTCGCCCTTTTTGACGCGACCGCGCGGGATCGCCTCTTTCACCGAGACGACGATCACGTCGCCGATCGTTGCATATTTGCGCTTGGACCCGCCAAGCACCTTTATGCACATGACACGTCGCGCGCCGGAATTGTCGGCCACGTCGAGGTTAGTCTGCATCTGGATCATGGGTTACCCCACTCGTTCCGTTCCGGCCGCATGATAATTACGACGCCTTCTTCTTTTCGCCACGCACCACCGCCCAGCGCTTGAGCTTGGAGATCGGGCGATGCTCTTCGATCCACACCATGTCGCCGACTTTGAATTCGTTATTCTCGTCGTGCGCGTAATACTTCTTCGAGCGGCGAATGGTCTTCTTGTACAGCGGATGGGTGAAGCGGCGCTCGACCTTGACCACCACCGTCTTCGCCTGCTTGTCGCTCACCACGACGCCCTGAAGGGTACGCTTCGGCATTTGGTTCCTCTTAACTCTTCGCCGCGACGGGGCGCTTGTTACGCGCGATCGTCTTCAGCCGTGCAATATCGCGACGCACTTCGCGCACGCGCGCGGTATTTTCCAATTGCCCGCTGGCGCGCTGGAAACGCAGATTGAAATGCTCCTTCTTCAGCTTGAGCACTTCGTCGTCGATCTGATCGATCGTCATCGCTCTGATATCGGCAGGTTTCATGACGCGCTTACTCGCTGATCCGCTCGACGAAACGGGTCTTGATCGGCAATTTGGCGGCGGCGAGCGCCAACGCCTCCTTGGCGGTCTGGATGGTGACGCCGTCGATCTCGAACAGAACACGGCCCGGCTTCACGCGGGCGACCCATAATTCCGGAGTGCCCTTGCCCGATCCCATGCGCACTTCGAGTGGTTTCTTCGAGACCGGAACATCGGGAAACATGCGGATCCAGACGCGTCCCGAGCGCTTCATGTGGCGCGTCAAGGCGCGCCGTGCCGCCTCGATCTGACGCGCGGTGACGCGATCGGGCTCGGTCGCCTTCAAGCCGTACTGGCCGAACGCAAGGCTGGCCGCACTGGTGGCGACGCCGTGGATGCGTCCCTTGTGCGCCTTGCGGAATTTCGTTCGCTTCGGTTGCAGCATGACTTACGCCTTTATTTCCATCCGCCGGTTTACGCAGCATCCCGCCGCGGCCGTCCGGCATCGCCTTCGGCCATCTTTTTGTCCTGCGCCATCGGATCGTGTTCCATGATCTCGCCCTTGAAGATCCACACCTTGACGCCGCAGGTGCCATAGGTGGTGAAGGCGGTGGCGACGCCGTAATCGACGTCGGCGCGCAACGTATGCAGCGGAACCCGGCCCTCGCGGTACCACTCCATCCGCGCGATCTCGGCCCCGCCGAGGCGGCCAGAGCAATTGATGCGGATGCCGCCGGCGCCAAGGCGCATCGCCGATTGCACGGCGCGTTTCATGGCGCGGCGGAATGCGACGCGGCGCTCAAGCTGTTGCGCGATCAATTCGGCGACGAGCTGGGCGTCAAGTTCGGGCTTGCGGATCTCGACGATGTTGATGACGACGTCGCTGTCGGTCAGTTCGGCAACCTTCCTGCGCAGCTTTTCAATATCAGCGCCCTTCTTGCCGATCACGACACCGGGCCGCGCCGAGTGAATGGTCACACGGCACTTCTTGTGCGGGCGCTCGATCACGATCTTGGACACCGCCGCCTGCTTGAGTTCCTTCATCAGCGATTTGCGGATTTCCATGTCTTCGTGCAGCAGCGAGCCGTAGCTCGCCTTGCCGGCATACCAGCGCGAGTCCCAGGTACGGTTGATCCCGAGACGAAGCCCAATCGGATTGACCTTTTGGCCCATAGTGCTCTCCTGCCGCGCCTTACGCCTGTGCCTCGACTTCGCGCACCACAATGGTGAGATGCGAGAATGGCTTCATAATTGCTCCGACCCGGCCCCGCGCGCGCACTTCGTGCCGCTTGATGACCAGCGCTTTGCCGACATGGGCCTCGGCGACGACGAGATCGTCGACGTCGAGGTCGTGATTGTTTTCTGCATTGGCAATCGCCGATTCCAGGCACTTGCGCACATCGCGGGCAATGCGTTTGCGCGAAAATTCAAGATCGGCGAGCGCGGTCGCGACCTTCTTGCCGCGGATCAGCTGCGCCAGAAGGTTCAGCTTCTGCGGGCTTATCCGCAACATGCGGGCAACGGCCTGAGCCTCGTTGTCGGAAAGCGCGCGATCGCGCTTTTTCTTGCTCATCGAACTTCTCCCCGCCTCACGACGCTGCCGGCGGCGCAGCCGCCGGTGCGGCGCTCGGCGCCGCACTGTCGCCGCCTGATCGTTTGGCCTTGCGATCCGACGTATGGCCATAGAAAGAGCGCGTCGGCGCGAATTCACCGAATTTATGCCCGACCATTTCTTCGGTCACGACCACCGGGATGTGCTTTTGCCCGTTATAGACGCCGAAAGTCAGCCCGACGAATTGCGGCAGAATGGTCGAACGCCGTGACCAGATACGGATCATTTCGTGGCGTCCGGACGAGCGCGCGGTATCCGCCTTTTTCAGCAGATAACCGTCGACAAATGGACCCTTCCAGACTGAACGCGTCATGACCGCTCCTAACCGTTCTTCTTCCGCGCGTGGCGGCTAACCATGATGAACTTCGTCGTGCTCTTGTTCTTGCGCGTCTTCTTGCCCCTGGTCGGCTTGCCCCACGGCGTCACCGGATGCCGGCCGCCGCGCGTACGTCCGCCGAGCGGATGGTCGACCGGGTTCATGGTTTCGCCGCGAACGTGGCCGCGCCAGCCGAGCCACCGGTTGCGGCCGGCCTTGCCGATCGAGATGTTCATGTTGTCGGGGTTCGACACCGCGCCGACGGTGGCAATGCAGCGGCCATGCACCAGGCGCTGCTCCGCCGAATTCAAGCGCAAGATCACGTATTCGCCGTCGCGGCCGACGATCTGGGCATAGGTGCCGGCAGACCGTGCGATCTGACCGCCCTTGCCGATCTTGATCTCGATATTGTGGACGATGGTGCCGACCGGAATGTTGGCGATCGGCATGGCATTTCCGGGTTTTACGTCGACATGCTCGCCGGCAACGATCGTGTCGCCGGGCGAAAGCCGCTGCGGCGCCAGAATGTAAGCGAGTTCACCGTCTTCATATTTGACGAGCGCGATGAAACCCGTGCGATTCGGATCGTATTCGAGCCGCTCGACCTTCGCCGGCATGTCGAACTTGCGGCGCCGAAAATCGATCTTGCGATAGGCCTGCTTGTGACCGCCGCCGCGATAGCGCGAGGTGATGTGGCCGTTATTGTTGCGGCCGCCGCTCGAACTCTTGCCTTCGGTAAGCGCCTTGACCGGCTTGCCGGCATGAAGCCCGGCGCGGTTGACAAGGACCAGCTGCCGCTGGCCTGGCGTGACCGGGTTATATGTTTTGAGTGCCATCGCCCGTTTCCTACAATCCCGTGGTCACGTCGATCCTCTGCCCCTCTTCGAGGGTCACGATCGCGCGCTTGGTGTCGGAGGTCAGGCCGAGACGGCCTTTGAAGATCTTCCATTTGCCGCGGCGGCGCAGCGTATTCACGCTCTTGACCTTGACGTCGAACAGCTTCTCGACGGCCTCCTTGATCTGCGGCTTGGTCGCGGTCATGGCGACCTTGAACACGACCTTGTTGAACTCGGACGCGTTCGTCGCCTTTTCGGTGATGAGCGGCGCGATAATAATGTCGTAGTGGCGCGGATCGGTAGTGGTCATTTGAATCGCGCCTCCAGTGCATCAACGGCGGCGCGGGTCAGCACCAGCTTATGGCGCCGCATGATGTCGTAAACATTGATGCCGGCGACCGGCAGCAGGTCGATATTCGGGATGTTGCGCGCCGCGGCACGAACATCGGCGGCCACTTCGGCGCCATCGATGAACAGCGCGTTGGAAAGGCCGAGTTTGCCGAAATGGCCGCGCAGTGCCTTGGTCTTGGCTTCCTTCACGCTCAACGTCTCGATGACCAGGATGCCGCCGTCCTTGGCCTTTGCGGAAAGCGCGTGCCTGAGCGCGAGTGCCCGCACTTTTTTCGGCAAGCCGATTTCGTGGCTGCGCGTATGCGGACCGAACGAGCGGCCACCGCCGCGGAACAGATTGACGCGCGCCGAACCGTGACGGGCGGAGCCGGTACCCTTCTGCCGGTACATCTTCTTGCCGGTGCGATGGATATCCGCCCGGTTCTTGACTTCATGGGTGCCGCGCTGGCGCTTCGCGAGCTGCCAGACGACGCAGCGATGAATGAGATCGGTACGCGGATCGAGACCGAAAATAGCGTCGGACAGAGTGACCGAGCCGGCCTTCTTGCCTTCGAGCGTGGTGACTTCCAGCTCCATATCACTCGCTCCCCTTTTGCTCGGCAGGGGCCTGCTCTTGCTTCGCCTCGGCGGGCGCCGCTTCGGCGAGCTTGAACTTGCCGGGCTTCGGCACGTCGGTCGGCAATTTCTTCTTCACGGCGTCGCGTACCGTGATCCAGCCGCCCTTGACGCCGGGCACGGCGCCTTCGACCAGGATCAAACCGCGCGCCACGTCGGTCTGCCTGACCTTGAGATTGAGCGTGGTCACGCGATCGACGCCGAGATGACCCGGCATCTTCTTGTTCTTGAAAGTCTTGCCGGGATCCTGACGGCCGCCGGTCGAACCGATCGAGCGGTGCGAGACCGAGACGCCATGGCTGGCGCGCAGACCGGCAAAATTCCAGCGTTTCATGCCGCCGGCAAAGCCTTTGCCGGTCGAGGTGCCGGTCACGTCGACATATTGGCCGACCAAGAAATGATCGGCGGTGATCTCGGCGCCGACCGGAATTAGCGCATCGGCGTCGACACGAAACTCGGCGAGCTTGCGCTTTGGTTCGACCTTGGACACGGCAAAATGGCCGCGATCGGCCCTGTTGGTGCTTTGCACCTTACGCGCACCGGCTCCGAGCTGGAGCGCGATATAGCCGTTCTTCTCCTTGGTGCGGTGCCCGACCACCTGGCAATTGCCGAGCCGCAGCACCGTCACCGGCACATGCTCGCCGGTCTCGGTGAAGAGACGCGTCATTCCGACCTTTTGCGCGAGCACCCCGGAACGCATTTCTATTCTCCACGCCTTAGAGCTTGATCTCGACATCGACGCCGGCGGCGAGGTCGAGTTTCATGAGCGCATCGACGGTTTGCGGCGTCGGATCGACGATGTCGAGCAGACGCTTGTGCGTGCGCATTTCAAATTGTTCGCGGCTTTTCTTGTCGATATGCGGCGAGCGATTGACGGTGAACTTCTCGATCTTCGTCGGCAGCGGTATAGGCCCGCGGACCTGCGCGCCAGTGCGCTTGGCCGTGTTGACAATCTCGCGCGTCGACGCATCGAGAATGCGGTGATCGAACGCCTTGAGCCTGATCCGTATGTTCTGGCCGTTCATCGTTTCGTCTTTCTTGTCCGGTCATGGCCGGGCTTGTCCCGGCCATCCACGTCTTTCGTCCATTTTAAGTCGTGGATGCCCGGCACAAGGCCGGGCATGACGACACGTCTTTCCTTATTCGATGATGCTGGCGACGACGCCGGCGCCTACGGTACGGCCACCCTCGCGAATGGCGAAACGAAGTTTCTCTTCCATCGCGATCGGCACGATCAGCGTCACTTCCATGGCGATGTTATCGCCCGGCATGACCATCTCGGTGCCTTCCGGCAGCGTGACCACACCGGTCACGTCCGTGGTGCGGAAGTAGAATTGCGGCCGGTAGTTGGTAAAGAACGGCGTGTGGCGGCCACCCTCTTCCTTGGTGAGGATGTAGGCCTCGGCCTTGAACTTGGTGTGCGGCTTCACCGAACCCGGCTTGCACAGCACCTGGCCACGCTCGACTTCTTCGCGCTTCGTGCCGCGCAGCAGCGCGCCGATATTGTCGCCGGCCTCACCCTGGTCGAGCAGCTTGCGGAACATCTCGACGCCGGTGACGACGGTCTTGATGGTCGGCTTGATGCCGACGATCTCGACTTCCTCACCGACCTTGATGATGCCGCGCTCGACGCGCCCGGTGCAGACCGTGCCGCGGCCCGAGATCGAGAACACGTCTTCGACCGGCATCAGGAACGGCTGATCCTTCGGACGCTCCGGCTGCGGGATGTAGTCGTCGACCGCCTTCATCAGCTCGTGGATCGCTTCCTTGCCGAGCTTGACGTCCTTGTCCTCGAGCGCCATCAGCGCCGAACCCTTGATCACCGGGATCTTGTCGCCGGGGAAATTGTACTTGGAAAGAAGCTCGCGGACTTCGAGCTCGACCAGTTCGAGGAGCTCGGGATCGTCCACCATGTCGACCTTGTTGAGGAAGACGACAAGCGCCGGCACGCCGACCTGACGGGCGAGCAGGATGTGCTCGCGGGTCTGCGGCATCGGACCGTCGGCTGCGCTCACAACGAGGATCGCGCCGTCCATCTGCGCGGCGCCGGTGATCATGTTCTTCACGTAGTCGGCATGGCCCGGGCAATCGACATGCGCGTAGTGGCGCTTGTCTGTCTCGTATTCGACGTGGGCGGTCGCGATCGTGATGCCGCGCGCCTTTTCCTCGGGGGCCTTGTCGATCTGGTCATAGGCCGTGTAGGTCGCTTGACCCTTCTCGGCCAATACCTTGGTGATCGCCGCCGTCAACGACGTCTTGCCGTGATCGACGTGACCGATCGTGCCGATATTGCAATGCGGCTTAGTGCGGTTGAATTTTTCCTTGGCCATGAGACTCTCCGTTCCGAATCTTCTCTAAGTCCTGTGAATGATCGTCAGGCGAACTTCGCCTGAACCTCTTCGGCGATGGCTTTCGGCACTTCTGCGTAGTGGTCGAATTGCATCGTGAATGTAGCGCGCCCCTGACTCATGGAACGCAGGTTGTTGACGTAAGAGAACATGTTGGCGAGCGGCACCATCGCCGCGATGACATTGGCGTTGCCGCGCATGTCCTGGCCCTGGATCTGGCCGCGCCGCGAATTGAGGTCGCCGATGACAGAACCGGTATAGTCCTCCGGCGTCACCACTTCGACCTTCATGATCGGCTCGAGCAGGACCGAGCCGCCCTTCTGCAACGCCTCGCGCATGGCGGTGCGTGCGCAGATTTCGAAGGCCATTGCCGACGAATCCACGTCATGCGAGGCGCCGTCGACGAGGGTGACCTTGACGTCGACCACCGGGAAGCCGGCAAGCACGCCGGAACCCATCACGCCTTCAAGACCCTTCTCGACGGCCGGGATGAATTCCTTCGGCACCGATCCGCCGACGATGTCGTTCTCGAACTCAAAGCCCACGCCGGGCGTGCCCGGCTCGGCAACGATCTTGATGCGCGCGAACTGGCCGTGACCGCCGGTCTGCTTTTTGTGCGTGTAGTCGACCGTCGCCGACCGCGTGATCCTCTCGCGATAGGCCACCTGCGGCGCGCCGATATTGGCGTCCACTTTGTAGGTACGCCTGAGAATGTCGACCTTGATGTCGAGATGCAGTTCGCCCATGCCCTTGATGATGGTCTGGCCGGACTCTTGATCCGTGTGGACGCGGAACGAAGGGTCCTCCGCGACGAGCTTTGCCAGCGCCACGCCGAGCTTTTCCTGGTCGGCTTTCGACTTCGGCTCGATCGCGATCTCGATGACCGGATCGGGAAATTCCATCTTTTCCAGGATCACAGCTTTCTGCGGATCGCACAGCGTGTCGCCGGTGCGGACCTCTTTGAGACCGGCCAGCGCGACGATGTCGCCGGCGAAAGCTTCCTTGATGTCTTCGCGATTGTTGGCATGCATCAGCAGCATGCGGCCAACGCGTTCCTTGCGATCCTTGGTCGAGTTGATGACACCGGTGCCTGTCTCGAGTTTGCCGGAATAGATGCGGCAGAAAGTGATCGTGCCGACAAACGGGTCGTCCATGATCTTGAAGGCCAGAAGCGACATCGGCTCGGAATCCAGCGATTTACGCTCGACCTCGTTGCCCTTCATGTCCACGCCCTTCACCGAGGGAACATCGACCGGCGATGGCAGGTAATCGACGACAGCGTCGAGCAACGGCTGCACGCCTTTGTTCTTGAACGCAGAGCCGCACAGCACCGGGAAGAATTTGCTTTCAATGGTCGCCTTGCGGATCAGCCGCTTAAGCGTCGCCTCGTCGGGCTCCTTGCCCTCGAGATAGGCCGTCATCGCGTCATCATCGAGTTCGACCGCAGCCTCGATCAGCTTCTCGCGGTATTCCTTGGCTTGATCGAGAAGATCGGCCGGAATTTCGACGTCGTGATATTTCGCGCCGAGCGTCTCCTCATCCCACACCACGCCAACCATGCGGACGAGATCAATGAGGCCCTTGAATTGCGCTTCGGCGCCGATCGGAAGCTGGATGGCGACGGGTTTCGCGCCAAGCCGATCAACGATGTCTTTGAGGCACTGGAAAAAATCAGCGCCGGTCTTGTCCATTTTGTTGCAGAAAACGATACGCGGAACGTTGTAGCGGTCGCCTTGCCGCCACACCGTTTCGGTCTGCGGCTCAACTCCCTGGTTCGAATCGAGCACGCATACCGCGCCGTCGAGGACGCGCAGCGAGCGCTCCACCTCGATCGTGAAATCGACGTGGCCGGGCGTATCGATGATGTTCAGCCGCTTGCCGTTCCACTGCGCGGTGGTCGCCGCCGAGGTGATCGTGATGCCGCGCTCCTGCTCCTGCTCCATCCAATCCATGGTGGCAGCGCCGTCGTGGACTTCGCCGATCTTGTGGCTCTTGCCGGTGTAATAGAGGACGCGCTCGGTCGTCGTGGTCTTGCCGGCATCGATGTGAGCCATGATGCCGAAATTGCGATAGTCCTCGATCGGATTTGTGCGGGGCATGGGGGTCCTTTTCGCCGGCCTTACCAGCGATAGTGCGAGAACGCGCGGTTGGCTTCCGCCATCCGGTGCGTGTCTTCGCGCTTCTTTACGGCGTTCCCCCTGTTATTCGACGCATCGAGCAACTCCGCCGAGAGCCGCTCGGTCATTGTTTTTTCATTTCGCTCGCGCGCCGCGGAAATGATCCAGCGGATGCCCAGCGCCTGGCGCCGCGACGTACGCACTTCGACAGGCACCTGATAGGTGGCGCCGCCGACGCGGCGCGAACGGACTTCGATCGACGGCATGACGTTGTCGAGCGCCTGCTCGAAGACGGCGACCGGACTCTGACGGGTCTTGCCCTCGATGATATCGAGCGCGCCATAAACGATGATCTCGGCGACCGACTTCTTGCCGGCATGCATCACCGAGTTCATGAATTTCGTGACTACCATGTTCCCGAATTTCGGGTCCGGCAGGATTTCGCGTTTATCGGCCCTATGGCGGCGGGACATCTCTCTATCTCTCTCGTGAGCTTACTTCGGACGTTTCGCGCCGTATTTCGAACGGCGCTGCTTGCGGTTCTTGACGCCCTGCGTATCGAGCACGCCACGCAGGATGTGGTAGCGCACGCCGGGCAAATCCTTCACGCGGCCGCCGCGGATCATCACCACCGAATGCTCTTGCAGGTTATGGCCTTCGCCAGGGATGTAACCGATGACCTCAAAACCGTTGGTCAGCCGGACCTTGGCCACCTTGCGCAACGCCGAGTTCGGCTTCTTCGGCGTCGTCGTGTAGACGCGGGTGCAGACGCCGCGCTTTTGCGGGCTTTGCTGCAAAGCCGGCACCTTCTTCTTCGCGTGCTGGGCGACCCGCGGCTTGCGAATGAGCTGGTTGATCGTCGGCATCCGTTATCTTCGCTCCAAAACGGGGCTTCAGCCCCTTTTGCCAGGCCGTCCACTCCGGCTCGCCGTACGAATCCGTCCGCGCAAAACCAAATCGCGCCATCCGCTTGCCGTGCGGGAGGGCGCTTGGTCTACGCAGAGGACCGCGAGGCGAGCGCGGTCATGCTCCGATAGTCTGACTTTCAGTAGTCAGTGGCAGCGTTTGAGCTTCCTTCGTCGAGGCGTCACGCCGGATCCCATTACCCCTCGCAAAGGGAGCCAAGAAAGCGAGTACTTTCAATAGCTTATTCGGGGGCCCGGCAGGCCGTTCCGACTGGCGAAGCTCACCGCCTGCCGTAAAGTTCGCGGTATGTATCGGCGCCACCGCTCCAAGTCAAGCCGATATGGGCATAAAACGGCGATGGCGCAAGCACATCTGCGACGTTTGCAGGCCCACGCTTAACCCGGCTCCATGCCCTTCGCCCGGATCAGGTTTGTCGCCTGCGGCGTCGCCGCAAAAGCGATGAAAGCGCGGCATGAGGCTGGACAATCCACACCCGCGGCAAGGCCCGCGGCATAGACAATGACGTTCTGCAGTTCGCCAGGCAGCGCCCCGACGAGATCGGCGCCATTAACCGGCAAAATGGCGACGATCTGCTGCATGCCGATCTCGGCCTCGCCATTGGCGACAAGCTCGGCCACGGGGCCGCCGGTCAGCCTGGTCCTGGGCCTCATCTCCGGCGCGATGCCAAGACGCTCCAGAAGACCGGCGATATAGGCGCCACTCGGGCCGTCGCTATAGGCAATGGTGCGCGCTCCAAGAAGTGCGCGCTTGAACGCGGCAACGGTGGAGATATCGGGCTTGGGCGCTCCGGCACGTACCGCGAGGCCGACAGCCGATCGTGTGATGTCTTTCGTGCTGCCGGCTTCGATCTTGCCGCCCTGCTCAAGCGCATCGAGGTCCGGGCGTGGCAGGAGCGCCACGCTGAACGCCGCACCGTCCTCGATTTCTTTCACGAGGACCGAGGACAAACGAAATTCGGCTTCGACCCTGATGCCGGTAGCCTGCTCAAACAGCGGCACGATTTCGATCATCAGCGACCGCATCGCCCCGCCACTGAGGATTTTGATCGCGGTCGGCTCCGGCATGATCTCCGCTCGTCGCTCGCTATAAAAAGAGGCCGCCAACGTGGCGGCCCCTGATTGCGTTTGTCGCAGAGAGCGGTTCGCCTACTCCGCCGCCGGCAGCGCCGCGGGTTCCGCAGCTGCTGCGGCCGCTGCTGCGTCGGCCGCGGCTTTGACGGCTGCCGCCTTCTCCTTCTCGCGCTCGGCGAGAATGAGCGAATCGCGCTTGGTCGCGATTTCGCGGATCTTGTTCATCATGGCGCCCGTTCCCGCCGGGATCAGACGACCGACAATGACATTCTCCTTCAAGCCGTCGAGCGTATCGGCCTTGCCGTTGACCGCCGCCTCGGTAAGCACGCGCGTCGTCTCCTGGAACGAAGCAGCCGAGATGAACGAGCGCGTCTGCAACGAGGCTTTGGTGATGCCGAGGAGCACCGGATGCGCGGTCGCCGGCTTTTTGCCTTCGGCGACCACCCGCGCGTTGATCTCATCGAACTCAAGCTTGTCGATCTGATCGCCCTGGATCATTTCCGTCTCGCCGGAGTCGGTGATTTCGACCTTCTGCAGCATCTGCCGCACGATAACCTCGATGTGCTTGTCGTTGATCGCGACGCCCTGGAGCCGATAGACGTCCTGGATCTCGTTGACGAGGTAGCCCGCAAGCTCCTCGACGCCTTTGATCGCCAGGATGTCGTGTGGCGCCGGGTTGCCTTCGACGATGAAGTCACCCTTTTCGATCACGTCGCCGTCCTGCAAGTGAATGTGCTTGCCCTTGGCGACGAGATACTCTCTCGGCTCTTCATCCTTGCCGGTCGGCTCGATGCTGATACGCCGCTTGTTCTTGTAATCGCGGCCGAAACGGACCGTCCCGGAGATTTCCGCGATGACCGCGGATTCCTTGGGCCGCCGCGCCTCGAAAAGTTCCGCCACCCGCGGCAGACCGCCGGTGATGTCACGGGTCTTGGCGCTCTCGGTCGGAATACGGGCAATAACGTCGCCCGCTCCTACGTTGCCGTCCGGATCGATCGAGATAATGGCATCGACCGCCAGCAAATAGCGGGCATCGCCGCCACGGCTGAGCTTGAGAATCTTGCCATCCTTGCCCTTGATCACGAGCGCCGGACGCAGGTCCTGCTGGCCGCGGGCAGAGCCCGAGCGCCAATCGATAACCACACGTTTGGCGATACCGGTCGATTCGTCGAGCGTTTCGGTCAGTGACTGGCCTTCGACGAGATCCTCATAGCCGATCGCACCATCGACTTCGGTGAGGATCGGGCGGGTATAGGGATCCCACTCGGCAATACGCTGGCCGCGATTGATGTGTTCGCCATCGGCAACCTTCAGCCGCGCGCCATACTGGATACGGTGCACGGCGCGTTCGGTCCCATCGGGATCGAGCACGGCAACGATAAGGTTGCGGGCCATCGCGATCAGATCGCCGTCCGAATTCCGGGCGACATTCATGTTCTTGATCTTGACCGTACCCTCGAAGTTCGACTCGACGAACGACTGCTCCGATATCTGCGCCGCACCGCCGATGTGGAACGTGCGCATCGTGAGCTGCGTGCCCGGTTCGCCGATCGATTGCGCGGCGATGACACCCACCGCCTCGCCCATATTGACCGGAGTGCCACGGGCAAGATCGCGCCCGTAGCACGCGCCGCAAACCCCGGTGACGGTTTCGCAGGTGAGCACGGACCGGATCTTGAACTCCTGCACGCCGCTATTCACCAGCTTTTCGACATGCAACTCTTCGAGCAGCGTCGCATTCGGCACCAATACATTGTTGCTCATCGGATCGCGCACATCTTCGGCCGTAGTGCGGCCAAGGATGCGGCTTGCCAGCGAAGCGACAACGGTGCCGGCGTCGATGATCGCGCGTACCTTGATGCCGCGGGTCGTGCCGCAGTCGTAATCGGTGATAATGCAGTCCTGCGCCACGTCGACGAGTCGGCGCGTCAGATAGCCGGAGTTGGCTGTCTTGAGCGCGGTGTCGGCGAGGCCCTTGCGCGCGCCGTGCGTCGAGTTGAAGTACTCGAGCACCGAGAGCCCTTCCTTGAAGTTCGAGATGATCGGGCTCTCGATGATTTCACCGGACGGCTTGGCCATCAGGCCGCGCATGCCGGCGAGCTGACGCATCTGCGCGGGCGAACCGCGCGCGCCGGAATGCGCCATCATAAAGATCGAGTTGACCTGGGCTTCAGCACCCTTCTCCGACGCCGGACGCGACGTCGAGATTTCCTTCATCATCGCTTCGGCGATGGTCTCGGTGCATTTCGACCACGCGTCGACGACCTTGTTGTATTTCTCGCCCTGGGTGATCAGGCCGTCGTTGTATTGCTGCTCGAACTCTTTGACGAGGTCGCGCGTTTTATCGACGGTCGCACGCTTGGAGCGCGGCACCACCATATCGTCCTTGCCGAACGAGATGCCCGCCTTGAACGCATGATGGAATCCGAGCGTCATGACGCGGTCGCAGAAGATCACAGTCTCTTTCTGACCGCAGTGGCGATAGACCGTATCGATCATCCCGGAAATTTCGCGCTTCGTCATGAGCTTGTTGACGAGGTCGAACGGAGTTTTGGCGAGCTTCGGCAGCACCGAGCCGAGAATGACGCGACCAGGAGTCGTCTCATACCAGCGCGTTACCGGCTTGCCGTCTTCGCCGACGCCTTGCCAGCGATACTTGATCCTCGAATGCAGCGTGGTGGCCTTCTCGTGCAAGGCCAGATCGATCTCGGCGGGGTCACCGAATATCTTCAGCCTCTCGCCCTCGACCGCATCGCGAATGATCGACAGGTAGTAGAGACCGAGCACGATATCCTGCGACGGCACAATGATCGGCTGGCCGTTGGCCGGGTGCAGGATGTTGTTGGTCGACATCATCAGCACGCGCGCCTCGAGCTGAGCCTCGAGCGACAGCGGCACGTGAACCGCCATCTGGTCGCCGTCGAAGTCGGCATTAAACGCCGCGCAGACCAGCGGATGAAGCTGGATCGCCTTGCCTTCGATCAGCACCGGCTCGAATGCCTGAATGCCGAGGCGGTGCAGCGTCGGGGCGCGGTTGAGCAGCACCGGATGCTCGCGAATAACTTCGTCGAGAATATCCCAAACCTCGGGCTTCTCCTTCTCGACGAGCTTCTTCGCCTGCTTCACGGTGGTCGACAGACCCTTGGCATCGAGCCGCGAATAGATGAACGGCTTGAACAGTTCGAGCGCCATCTTCTTCGGCAACCCGCACTGATGCAGTTTCAGTTCGGGGCCGACCACGATCACCGAACGGCCGGAATAGTCGACGCGCTTGCCGAGCAGGTTCTGGCGGAACCGGCCCTGCTTGCCCTTGAGCATGTCGGCGAGTGACTTCAGCGGCCGCTTGTTGGCACCGGTGATGACACGGCCGCGGCGGCCGTTATCGAACAACGCATCGACGGCCTCCTGCAGCATCCGCTTTTCGTTGCGGATGATGATGTCGGGCGCGCGCAGTTCGATCAGCCGCTTCAGGCGGTTGTTGCGGTTGATGACGCGGCGATAGAGGTCGTTGAGATCGGACGTGGCAAAGCGGCCGCCATCGAGCGGCACCAGCGGCCGCAGGTCCGGCGGGATCACCGGCACGTGCGTCAGGATCATCCATTCCGGCTTGTTGCTGGACTGGGTGAAGGCCTCAATCAGTTTCAGCCGCTTGGCGAGCTTCTTCGGCTTGAGCTCGGAGGTCGATTCCGCGATTTCGACGCGCAGATCGGCCGCCATCCTCTCAAGATCAAGGGCTTTGAGCATTTCGCGGATCGCTTCCGCGCCGATCATGGCGGTGAAGCTGTCGGCGCCGAACTCGTCCTGCGCCTTGCCGTAGTCTTCCTCGGAGAGGAGCTGGCGATCCTTGAGCGGGGTGAGGCCCGGCTCAAGCACCACGTAATACTCGAAATAGAGAATGCGCTCGAGATCCTTCAGCGTCATGTCGAGCAGGAGACCGATCCGGCTCGGCAGCGACTTCAAGAACCAGATGTGCGCCACCGGCGCCGCGAGCTCGATATGCCCCATGCGCTCGCGCCGCACGCGCGACAGCGTGACTTCAACCGAGCACTTCTCGCAGATGATGCCCTTGTACTTCATGCGCTTGTATTTGCCGCACAAGCACTCGTAATCCTTGATCGGTCCGAAGATGCGCGCGCAGAACAGTCCGTCGCGCTCGGGCTTGAAGGTGCGGTAATTGATGGTCTCGGGCTTTTTGATTTCGCCGTAGGACCAGGACAGAATCTTTTCCGGACTCGCGATCGATATCCGGATTTGGTCGAAGACCTGCGCCGGAACCTGCGGGCTGAAAAGATTCATGATCTCTTGGTTCATCGTCTTCTCCGCTTGCCGACCATGTCGGCCGCTGTCTCTGTTCACTCTCGCCCGTCATGCCCCGCGAAGGCGGGGCACCCAGTAATCACCGCCGCTGCGGGCTACTGGATCGCCCGCTTTCGCGGGCGATGACACTCGGGAGAGCGGCGCACATGCCACTCTCCATCACCGTTACTCGGCCGCCTCGGACATGTTGCCGTCGCCGCCACGCTGTAGCTTGGAGTTGTACAGGTCGACGTTCAGCCCGAGCGAGCGCATTTCCTTGACGAGCACGTTGAACGATTCCGGAATTCCGGATTCGAACGCGTCGTCGCCGCGCACGATCAATTCGTAGACCTTGGTTCTTCCGGCGACGTCGTCGGATTTCACCGTCAGCATCTCCTGCAGCGTGTAGGCGGCGCCATAGGCTTCGAGTGCCCACACTTCCATTTCGCCGAAACGCTGGCCGCCGAACTGCGCCTTGCCGCCCAGCGGCTGTTGGGTGACGAGACTGTAGGGGCCGATCGACCGGGCATGGATCTTGTCGTCGACAAGGTGATGCAGCTTCAACATATAGATGTAGCCGACCGTCACCTTGCGATCGAACGTATCGCCGGTGCGCCCGTCATAGAGCGTCACCTGCCCCGAGTGATCGAGACCGGCGAGATCGAGCATATGCTCGATGTCGGCCTCTTTGGCGCCGTCGAACACCGGCGTCGCAATCGGCACGCCATGGCGCAGATTGTTGCCGAGTTCGGCGAGACCCTTGTCGTCGAGCGACTTGATGGTCTCTTCCTCGCCGTAGACCTTCTTCAGTATTTCCTTGAGCGGCTTCGAATCTTTCTTGCTGTTGTAGAGGTCGACTGCATGACCGATTTTAAGCCCGAGGCCGGCGCAAGCCCAGCCGAGATGGGTCTCAAGAATCTGACCGACATTCATGCGGCTCGGCACGCCGAGCGGATTGAGCACGACGTCGACCGATGTGCCGTCGGCGAGGAACGGCATGTCCTCTGACGGCACGATCTTCGACACCACGCCCTTGTTGCCATGCCGACCGGCCATCTTGTCGCCCGGCTGGATCTTGCGCTTCACGGCGACGAAGACCTTGACCATCTTCATGACGCCGGGTGGCAGTTCGTCGCCGCGCTGCAGCTTCTCGACCTTGTCCAGGAAGCGCTGCTCGAGCCGTTTCTTCAACTCGTCGTATTGCTTACGGATAGCTTCGATCTCCGCCATGATCTTGTCGTTCGGCGACGCGAACATCCACCATTGCGAACGCGGATATTCTTCCAGCACCGGACGCGTGATCTTGGTGTCCTTCTTGAAGCCCTTCGGACCGGCAATGCCCTGACGGCCTTCGAGCAACTCGGCAAGACGGCCATAGACGTTGCGGTCGAGGATCGCCTGCTCGTCGTCGCGGTCCTTGGCGAGCCGTTCGATCTCTTCACGCTCGATCGCGAGCGCGCGCTCGTCCTTCTCCACGCCGTGACGATTGAAGACGCGGACTTCGACGACCGTGCCCTGCACGCCCGGCGGCACCCGTAGCGAGGTGTCGCGGACGTCAGAAGCCTTCTCGCCGAAGATGGCGCGCAGGAGCTTTTCCTCCGGCGTCATCGGGCTCTCGCCCTTCGGCGTGATCTTGCCGACCAGGATGTCGCCGGCGCGCACTTCCGCGCCGATATAGACAATGCCGGCCTCGTCGAGGTTTTTCAGCGTCTCTTCCGACACGTTCGGAATGTCGCGCGTGATTTCCTCGGGCCCGAGCTTGGTGTCGCGCGCCATCACTTCGAATTCCTCGATATGGATCGAAGTAAAGACGTCGTCCTTGACGATGCGCTCGGACAACAGGATCGAGTCCTCGAAGTTGTAGCCGTTCCACGGCATGAACGCGACGAGCGCATTCCGCCCAAGCGCGAGTTCGCCGAGATCGGTCGACGGGCCATCGGCGATGATGTCGCCCTTCTTGACCTGATCGCCTACCTTCACCAGCGGCCGCTGATTGATGCAGGTATTCTGGTTCGAGCGCTGGAACTTCATCAGCCGGTAAATGTCGACACCCGGCTTCGTCGGATCCGGCTCGTCGGTTGCGCGGATGACGATACGGGTGGCGTCGACCTGATCGACCACGCCGGTACGCCGCGCGGCGATCGCCGCGCCCGAATCGCGGGCGACGACGCCTTCCATGCCGGTGCCGACGAACGGCGCTTCGGCACGGACCAGCGGCACCGCCTGGCGCTGCATGTTCGAGCCCATCAAGGCGCGGTTGGCGTCGTCGTTTTCAAGGAACGGAATGAGGGCTGCTGCAACAGAAACAAGCTGTTTCGGCGACACGTCCATGAAATCCACCTTGTCCGGCGGAATGAGCTGGACGTCGCCGGCATGCCGGACGACGACGAGATCGTCAGTGAAACGGCCTTTCGGATCGATGACGGAATTCGCCTGCGCCACGGTGTAGCGCCCCTCCTCCATCGCCGAGAGATAGATCACCTCGTCGGTGACGCGGCCGTCCTTGACCTTGCGATACGGCGTCTCGACGAAGCCGTATTTGTTCACCCGCGCGTAGGTCGCGAGCGAATTGATAAGACCGATATTCGGACCTTCCGGCGTCTCGATCGGGCAGATGCGGCCGTAATGCGTCGGATGCACGTCACGCACCTCGAAGCCGGCGCGCTCGCGCGTAAGACCGCCGGGGCCAAGCGCCGACAGACGCCGCTTGTGCGTGATCTCCGAGAGCGGATTGGTCTGGTCCATGAACTGCGACAGTTGCGAGGATCCGAAGAACTCGCGCACGGCGGCAGCCGCCGGCTTGGCGTTGATCAGATCCTGCGGCATCACCGTGTCGATATCGACCGATGACATGCGCTCCTTGATGGCGCGCTCCATGCGCAGAAGGCCGATGCGATACTGATTTTCCATCAGCTCGCCGACCGAACGCACCCGGCGATTGCCGAGATGGTCGATGTCGTCGATTTCACCCTTGCCGTCGCGCAGATCGACCAGCGTGCGGATCACGGAAAGAATGTCTTCCTTGCGCAGGGTGCGCATGGTGTCCGGCGCATCGAGGTCAAGCCGCATGTTCATCTTGACGCGGCCGACCGCCGACAGGTCGTAACGCTCCGGATCGAAGAACAGCGACTGGAACATATTCTGCGCCGTGTCGATCGTCGGCGGCTCGCCCGGGCGCATGACGCGATAGACGTCGAACAGCGCATCTTCGCGCGTCATGTTCTTGTCGACCGCAAGCGTATTGCGGATGTAGGCGCCGACATTGACGTGGTCGATGTTCAGAAGCGGCAGCTCCTTGTAGCCCAAATCTATCAGCGACTTCAGGGGCGTCTTGCCGACGCTGATTTCCAATTCGCCGTCTTTTCGTTCGGTGCCGGTGATCTCCTCGCCAGCTTCCGCGTAAATCTCGCCGGTCTTCGGGTTGACGAGATCTTCCGCGATGTAATGGCCCATCAACTCCGCATCGCTGAGCCGGAGCGCCTTCAGCCCTTTCTCGGCCAACTGCCGCGCCTGGCGTACCGTGAGTTTCTTGCCGGCTTCGAGCACGACCTTGCCAGTATCGGCATCGACCAGATCGCTGATCGCCTTGTAGCCGCGAAGCCGATTGGCATCGAACGGCACGCGCCAGCCATCTTTGGTGCGCTTGTAAGGGACCTGCTTGTAGAAGGTGTTGAGGATTTCCTCACCGGACATACCGAGCGCATAGAGCAGCGACGTCACCGGAATCTTGCGCCGCCGATCGACGCGCGCATGGACGATGTCCTTGGCGTCGAACTCGATGTCGAGCCACGAACCGCGATAGGGAATGATGCGGGCGGCAAATAAGAGCTTGCCCGACGAATGCGTTTTGCCCTTGTCGTGATCGAAGAACACGCCGGGCGAGCGATGCATCTGGGAAACGATGACGCGCTCGGTGCCGTTGACGACGAAGGTGCCGTTATTGGTCATGAGCGGAATGTCGCCCATGTAGACATCCTGCTCCTTGATGTCCTTTACCGACTTGGCGCCGGTCTCTTCATCGATATCGAATACAATCAGGCGCAGCGTCACCTTGAGCGGCGCGGCGTAGGTCATGCCGCGCTGGCGGCACTCGTCCACGTCGTATTTCGGTCCTTCGAACTCGTACTTCACGAATTCGAGCATCGAGGAGTTGGAAAAATCGGAGATCGGGAATACCGATTTGAACACGGCTTGAAGGCCCTCGTTGGGCCGGCCGCCTTGCGGTTCCTGTATCAGCAGGAATTGGTCGTAGGATGCCTTCTGAACCTCAATGAGGTTCGGCATCTCCGCGACTTCCTCGATTTTTCCGAATGACTTTCTTACGCGCTTCCGACCGATAAACGTCTGCGCCATTATGTCCTCTCGCTCAATCCACCCATCTGGCTCGAACCGACGGTTTTTCGAACCGTCCGCTCAAGCCAACACGCTCAAGCCGACGGGGTATCCACCCGTCAGACCGAGGCTCGGAGGCGATCGAGACAACTCTCCAGAGGGCCGCAATCCATCGCGACCGTCGGGACAGGCGTCGGATGCCCTATTTTCAGGTGATTCGGCCAAAGTTCCAAATCACCCCTGGTCACCACGTGCCTCTGAAATCCCCGGGTCTGGCTTCGCTCGCCCGAGGATTTCCCTTAAGTAAGCATTGCTTACTTAAGCTCAACCTTTGCGCCGACCTTTTCGAGGGTCGCCTTGATCTTGGCGGCCTCGTCCTTGTTGACGCCTTCCTTGACGCTCTTCGGCGCGCCTTCGACCAGATCC
This sequence comes from uncultured Alphaproteobacteria bacterium, assembly GCA_963723335.1. GTDB lineage: Bacteria > Pseudomonadota > Alphaproteobacteria > Rhizobiales > Xanthobacteraceae > BOG-931. Next base: position 254,176 of record CAVRQJ010000003.1, read on the forward strand.
TTGGCCTCTTTGAGGCCGAGTCCGGTAATGGCGCGGACTTCCTTGATGACCTCGATCTTCTTCTCGCCGGCAGCGGCAAGAACGACCGTGAACTCGGTCTTTTCCTCGGCGGCCGCGGCTCCGGCGCCGCCAGCGGCGGGGCCCGCTGCTACCGCAACCGCGGCAGCGGCCGAAACACCCCACTTCTCTTCGAGAAGCTTGGCGAGTTCGGCAGCCTCAAGAACGGTGAGGCCGGAAAGGTCGTCGACGATTTTCTGCAGATCAGCCATGACTCTATTTGTCCTTCGGTTCTAACCTTTGAAATGACGCTTAGGCGGCAGCGCTTTCTTCGCTCTTTGCGGCATAGGCACCGACCACACGGGCAAGCTTGGCCGCAGGGGCGTTGATCACCTGCGCAATCTTGGTCGCCGGCGCCTGGATGAGGCCGACGATTTTTGCCCGCAACTCGTCGAGCGAAGGCAGGGCGGCAAGCGCCTTGACCCCATTCGGATCGAGCGTGGTTTTGCCCATCGCTCCGCCAAGAATGACGAACTTTTCGTGCGTCTTGGCGAAATCGACAGCCGCTTTCGGCGCCGCGATCGGATCGCCGGAAAAGGCGATCAAAGCTGGCCCCTTGAGAAGAGGCGAGATCGAGGCGACGTCGCTGCCTTCAAGAGCGATCCTGGCGAGGCGGTTCTTCGCGACCTTCACGCTCGCGCCAGCCTGCTTCATCTGCCGACGCAGAGTTTGCATCTGTGCGACCGTAAGGCCGGAATAATGAGCAACGACGACGACCTTGGTGGTCTTGAAGACCTCGCCAAGGGCTGCGACCTGCTCGCTTTTTTCCGCGCGATCCAAGATCTCTCTCCAGTTGGCGGTCCGTCTGCACGGGCCGCCGGGTTGATGCCCGCCGTCCCGTTATGAGTCATCGACAAACGCTCATCGACGAACCAAGGCAGGACGACACTTTAACCCTGCCCCCGGCGCAGCTTTCGCTGTTCCGGGCCATCGAGGTCAGAACCGAAGGGCAACAGGCTTTCGAGAAAGCCTCGCCCCAGTCCTTCACCCGTCTATGCTGGCTGGTACGGATACCGATTAAGCCGTTTCCGACGCCTGCAGTCTCGGACAGGAACGCGCCTACCAATTCACTAAGCGCTTCAACCTCTTAGACAATCCGAACGGGATAAGCTCTAAGAAGAAGCGTTGCTCACATGATTTCGAGAAGCGCGCAAAGGCGTGCCGACAAACCGGGCCGGCACGCCCATGGCGGTTATTTAACCGGCGAAAGCTGGTTTGCCAAGTGGATTCCGCGGCTTTTAACCCGGTCTTTTCCAGCAGGAAATTGCCCCCTACCATCGTGGCAAACTAGCCGCGGAGGAAACCCAAACCATGCCCGATCGTATCCTGACGACCCATGTCGGCAGCCTGATCCGTCCTCCCAAACTGATCGAGTTCTGGCGGCAGATCGAGGCCGGCAAGCCTTACAATGAAGGGGCCTTTGAGGCCTGCCTTACCGAGAGCGTGGCCGACGTGGTGCGCCAGCAGGCCGAGGCCGGTATCGACATCGTCAGCGATGGCGAGTTCAGCAAGGGCGCCAACTGGGCCTTCTACGTGCACAAGCGTCTTAGCGGGATCGCGGTGCGGCCGGCGACCTCCGACGAGCTCAAAGACCCGATGACGTCCATGGGCGGGGGCCGCGACCACCAGGCATTTTCCGAATTCTATGCCGAATACGACGCCGCTTCGGGGCTCGGCAAACGGCTGGGAAACCGTGTCGTCGTCAACGGCCCGATCAATTATTCCGGGCAGCAGGTTTCCCGCGACATCCAAAATCTCAAGGCTGGCGTTGCCGGAGCCAAGAACAAACACCCAAGTCTGGCGGGATTCCTGCCGGTCGTGGCGCCGGCAAGCGCGCTCCCTGGCGCCAAGAACGAGCACTACAAGGATGAAGAGACTTTTCTGACCGCGCTCGCCGATGCTTTGCACGAGGAATACAAGGCCGTGGTCGACGCCGGCCTTTACGTCCAGGTCGACGACGCTTTCCTGCCCTACATGCACGAGCGCATGGTGCCGCCGATGTCGGACGCGGAATACCGCCGCTGGGCGGGACTGCGCGTTGAAGCACTCAATCACGCGCTACGCGGCATTCCGGAAGAACGCTCGCGCTATCACATCTGCTGGGGCAGCTGGAACGGACCGCATGCGTTCGACGTGCCGCTGCAAAAAATCATCGATCTCGTCCTCAAAGTGCGCGTCGGCCACTATTCCTTCGAAGCGGCCAATCCGCGTCACGCGCACGAGTGGCGGGTGTGGGAAGGCGTAAAACTTGCGCCCGGCAAGATTCTGATTCCGGGCGTCATCAGCCACGCCACCAATATCGTCGAGCATCCGGAACTCGTCGCCGAACGCCTTGTGCGTTTTGCCAAGATCGCCGGACGCGAGAACGTGATGGGCGGCACCGATTGCGGCTTTGCGCAAAGCCCGTTCGCGCGCCGCGTCCACCCCACGATCATGTGGGCAAAACTCGAGGCGCTCACCGAGGGCGCGCGGATTGCGACGGAGGTTTTGTGGGGCCGCCGCAGCGCGGCATGAATTGTCGTCATTCCGGATTGCCGCAAGGCGGCAAGTCCGGAACCTATAATCACAGGTCGGCGAGTATGGATTCCGGGCTCGCGGGCAAAAGCCCGCGCCCCGGAGTGACTAATGCGTCTGCTGCCCGGCCACGAACAGGCTCGCCGGCTCGACTTTCACGCCGGGACCCATGGTCGAGGAAATTGCCACCCGGTTGATGAAATGGCCCTTGGCGCCGGGCGGCCGTGATTTCTGCACGGCGTCCGCAAAGGCCATGATGTTTTCAACCAACTTCTCGGCGGAAAACGACGCCTTGCCGACACCGGCCTGGATGATGCCCGCTTTCTCGGCGCGGAACTCGACCGAGCCGCCCTTGGCGCCGCGCACCGCATTGGCGATGTCCATGGTGACGGTACCGACTTTCGGATTGGGCATCAGGCCGCGCGGGCCCAAAACCTTGCCGAGCCGGCCGACCAGCGGCATCAAGTCGGGCGTGGCGACGACACGATCGAAATCGATCGCGCCACCCTGCACCTTCTCGACCAGATCCTCGGCCCCGACCACGTCGGCACCGGCGGCCTTGGCCTCGTCGGCCTTGGCGCCGCGGGCGAACACGGCGACGCGAACCGAGCGGCCGGAGCCGTTCGGCAGATTGACGACGCCGCGCACCTGCTGATCGGCATGGCGCGGATCGACGCCCAAATTCATCGCCACTTCGACGGTCTCGTCGAACTTGGCCTTGGCCCGATCCTTGACCATCTTCACCGCTTCGGTGAGCGGATAGAGCTTTTCGCGATCGACACCTTCACGCGCCGTGCGCGTCCGTTTTCCAATCGTGCTCATGCTTTCACCTCAAGTCCCATCGAACGGGCGGACCCTTCGATCATGCGCATGGCAGAATCGATCGTGTCGCAGTTCAGATCCTTCATTTTCTGCTCGGCGATTTCGCGGACCTGCGCCTTCGTCACCGAACCGGCAAAGTCGCGTCCCGGCGTTTTCGAGCCGCTTTCGAGCTTCGCCGCCTTTTTGAGGAAGTGCGACACCGGAGGGCTGCGCATTTCGAACGTAAACGAGCGGTCGGCATAGACCGTAATGGTCACGGGAATCGGCGTGCCCTTCTCCAGCTTCTGGGTCTGCGCGTTGAACGCTTTGCAGAACTCCATGATGTTGAGGCCGCGCTGGCCCAATGCCGGGCCGATCGGCGGCGACGGATTGGCCGCCCCCGCCGGCACCTGCAACTTCACATAACCAGTGATTTTCTTCGCCATGCCTTGCTCCTGTTAGTGGTGCGGATTTCGACGGCTGGCAGCCGCCTCACCTCCCACGCCTTCACTCTCGAACTATAGCTTCTCGACCTGCCCGAACTCCAGCTCGACCGGCGTCGCGCGGCCGAAGATCGACACTGCAACCTTGAGCCGCGAGCGGCCTTCGTCGACCTCTTCCACTGTTCCGTTGAACGAGGCGAACGGGCCGTCCGACACGCGCACCTGTTCGCCAACCTCGAACGAGACTGAAGGCTTCGGCCGCTCGATGCCTTCCTGCACCTGATGAATGATGCGGTCGGCCTCGGCGTCGGACAGCGGCATCGGCTTGTTGTCGGAACCGAGAAAGCCGGTGACCTTCGGTGTGTTCTTGATCAGATGATAGGCTTCGTCGGTCATCTGCATCTTCACGAGCACGTAACCCGGGAAGAATTTCCGCTCCGCGTCGACTTTGCGGCCGCGCCGCACCTCAACGACCTTTTCCTTCGGCACCAGAATTTCTTCGAACAGTGCTGACAGACCGCGCTGCTTCGCCTGTTCACGGATTGAATCCGCCACCTTGTTCTCGAAGTTCGAGTAGGCGTGAACTGCGTACCACCGGTTCGTCATGTCATGAATTCCAGATCGTGAATTCGAGGTCGTGAATTTGTGCCGTCACTCTAAAATCTCAAGTATTGATGCCGAGCAGAAAGCTCACCGAGATGCGCATGACCTGATCCGCGAGCAGAAAGAAGATCGAGGCGATGACCACCATCACGAACACCATGATGGTCGTAACGGTCGTCTCCTTGCGCGTCGGCCAGGTGACCTTCTGCGCCTCGGCCCGCACTTCCTGCAGGAACTTGAACGGACTCACTCTTGCCATCGCGCAATCCAATAGCCATTCGCCGCCCAAATCTTTAAGGACGAGACCGACAGGCGGTTCCTTTTGGGGATGATGTTCGCCGCGGAAGTCCGTTACCGGGCCGCTGGCGATGCCAGCTTCCTACTGCCCGGCGGCCATACCGTCAAGCGAGGAAAGTCCTCATTTGGCGCTAAAAGCCGCGCCGGAGGTGTTGTGGCAGCGGCCGGCCTGGCAGGAGTGGCAGGACTCGAACCTGCAACCCCCGGTTTTGGAGACCGGTGCTCTAGCCATTGAGCTACACTCCTAGGCGCCGGCCGGCGCGGTTCAAATGCCTTGTGGCGTAACGCAACGCAAGTCCCGGCTGCCGCGATAAATGCCTCGATGAACCGGAACGGGCCGCCAATTGACTTAAAAGAGGCATGCCGAACCGCCGCTCCATCCTGCTTGGCGCCATTGGCGCTTTTGCCGCCGCATCGGCGCACGCCGCCGATCCCGCGGCTGTGGCGTTCGTGACCGGAATATTCGCGGCATACAAGGGCAAGAATGCCAAAGGTATTGCGCTTGACACCGATGCGGCCCTGCGGCGCTACTTCGAACCCTCGCTCGCCGCACTGATCAGCAAAGACCGCAAGGACGCGGCTCGCCGACACGATGTACCGACGCTGGACGGCGACCCGTTCGTCGACGCCCAGGATTGGGATATCCGGGATTTCGCCATCGCGGTGACCGACACGAACGCCGGCAACGCCACGGCGACCGTAAAATTCGTCAACGCCGGCGAGCCTTCAACCGTCACGCTCGATCTGGTGGCCGCCAACAATGACTGGCGCATCAGTGACATCACGTGGCTGCGTGACGGCAAGCCGGTGACGCTACGCAGTCAATTCGCTCATTGATGACATAAAAGTGGAGCGGGTGAAGGGAATCGAACCCTCGTCATAAGCTTGGAAGGCTTCTGCTCTACCATTGAGCTACACCCGCGCAACGCATGCCTGCGCGCGATTGCAAATTAGCGCATCTTTCCCGACAGGCAAAATGGCCGCCGCGCCGCAGGTCGCGCACCGTCAGACGCGGCCCGGGCGATTAAGAATTGACCGGGCCTTAACATTAATCCGCAACGCTCATTCGACCGGCCTCTGACAGCCAAATTCAGAACTGCTAGCTCGGGCGGCTCCACGTTTCGCGTGTGCCTATTTGCGCTTAATTAATCCGTAACTGCTTGTATCTGCACGAACATGATGCCGAGACAACCCAGTTCCTGTGAAGTCGCCGTCATCGGGGCGGGCCCTTACGGCCTGTCCGTTGCCGCACATCTCAAACATGCCGGCATCGCGACGCAGGTCTTCGGCGAGCCGATGGCATTTTGGCGGCATAACATGCCGCGCGGCATGCTGCTGCGCTCGCCTTGGGGCGGTACGCATATCTCGGATCCGGATCGCACACTTTCGCTGGCGGCTTACGCTGCGCAGCATGGCCTTAACGGCGTCGAGCGCCTGCCGCTCGAAAAATTCGTCGCTTACGGTGACTGGTTCCAACGGCAGGCGGTGCCCGATGTCGACCGCAGAGCGGTTCGCACGATCGACGCGACGCAACACGGTTTCCGCTTGATCCTCGCCGATGGCGAGGTCTTGGCCGCCGAACGCGTCGTCGTCGCAACCGGCTTGAACAATCAGGAATACCGGCCTGAGGTTTTTCGCGATCTTCCGGCAACGCTCGTCTCGCATTGCTGCGAGCACTCCGATCTCGCAGCCTTCCGCGGCAGGCGCGTTGCGGTGATCGGCCGCGGACAAAGCGCGTGCGAATCCGTGGCGTTGCTGGCCGAAACCGGCGCCGAGGCCGAAATCATCAGCCGCGGTGATATTCATTGGTTAGGCAGCGGCGCAAAACAAAACGCATCATGGCTGCAGGAGGCGCTGAAATCGCCATCCGAAGTGGGACCGTTTCCACTGAGCTGGCTCGTTGAAGTGCCGGGGCTGGTTTGGCACCTGCCTCGCGGCCTTCGCGACGAATTCACGCGGCGCTGCCTCAAAGCGGGAGCGTCGGGCTGGCTAAGGCCGCGGTTTGCAAACGTCACATGCAATCCGGGACGGACAATCGCCGGAGCGCGGGCGGTTTCCGGCCGCGTCGTGCTCGATCTTGATACCGGCCCGGCAACGTTCGATCACGTCCTGCTGGGCACCGGATATCGGATTGACGTCGCGCGTCTTGGAATTCTGTCGCCGCAGCTTCTGGAAAAGATCGCGCGCATTGAGGGCTCTCCCGTGCTCGGGCACGGATTTGAATCGAGCGTGTCCAAGCTGCATTTTGTCGGCTCTTCCGCGGTCAGAAGCTTTGGACCGCTGCTGCGCTTCATCGCCGGCGCGCCGTTTGCCGCCCGCTCGATCACCGCCGCCGCGCAACGCGGGCTCGCGGGAAAATCCACCGCGAGACCGGCCCAAGGGCGGCGCGGCTTCAGCCACGTCACCCCTAATACGTCGCCCTCAAGATGAGCAGTTCCGCCGAGGCCGCCCGGTCGCCGCGAAAGGGTGCCATCATCCTTGGCGGCGCGCATGGCAGCCTGGAAATTGCACGCAGCCTCGGGCGCCGCGGCATACCGGTCTGGCTGATAACCGGCGGTCATCCGCTTGCCGGCCTGTCGCGCTACGTCGAACAGAGCATGTCCTGGCCCGGCCCATGTGGCGACGGCGCACTCGAATTCCTCGTCGACCTTGGCCGGCGGCACGAACTCGATGGCTGGGTGGTGTTCACCGGAAGCGATGAAGACCTCCGCTTCGTCGCGCAAAATCATTCCGCGCTCGCAGCCGTCTTCACGCTGACGACGCAACCCTGGGACAAGGTGCGCTGGGCTTACGACAAGCGGCTCATGAACGCTCGCGCCGCCGAACTCGGCATAGCTCATCCGCGGACGTGCTATCCCGGCACGCGCGATGATTTGGCGGATCCGGGGATTCCTTTTCCCGTCATCCTCAAGCCGACGCATCGCAATGGCAGCAATGCCTTCGTCGACGCCAAAAGCTGGCGCGCCGACGATCAGCACACCCTGCTGGCACGTTATGAGAAAGCCAGATTGCTGGTCGGCGCCGACTGCATCATGATTCAGGAGCTGGTTCCCGGCGACGGCACCGCGCAATTCTCCTACGCCGCGGTGTGGGATCGCGGCCGGCCCGTCGCCTCGCTGACGGCGCGGCGGCGGCGGCAGTATCCTATCGAATTCGGCTTCACCAGCACCTTCGTGGAGACTGTCGAATCGGCCGAAATTGAAGGAGCGGCGGTGCGCTTTCTCGACTCTCTCGGCTTCGACGGCCTTGTCGAGATTGAGTTCAAATTCGACGCCCGCGACCGCAGTTACAAGATATTGGACGTCAACGCACGGACCTGGACCTGGATCGCGCTGGGCGCTGCCGCGGGCATCGACTTCCCCATGATCCAGTGGCGGCTCGCCGCCGGCGAGACTCTCGCCCCCGTTACATCGCGCAGCGGACTCACCTGGCGTTATTTGTCGCGTGACCTCGTGGCCGCGGGCCACGAAATGCTCATCGGAAGGCTTTCGCCGGCCGCGTGTCTCGGCTCGTTGCGGCGCTCGGCGGCCTCGGCGGTTTTCGCCTGGGACGACCTGTGGCCGGCGGCACTCGACCTGCCACTGAGCATCGCTCGAGCCACCCGCCGGCGGCTGTCGCGCCGGAACAGCAGCGAAGCCGCCGTATTACGATCGGCAAAGCTGCGCACTTAAAGCCCTGCGTCTAAAATCCTTGCGTCTAAAAGCCTTGCGTCTATTTCGTGAGCCGCGCTGCTGCGACGGCCTGCTGGAACATCGTCTGCATTGCCGAACTGATGTCACCGTCGGTGGTCACCGAGAAAAACATTCCGGGCGACGCACAGCTCTCCATGTTCGGAGAGATTGTGCTCTGAAATGGCGCGACCCAGCTGTTGTACCAGGAATTGGTCGTCAGCGGCAGATAGTCGGTGTAGAGCACCGCAATCTGAATGCCGCGATTCTTCACGGTCGTGCACCACGTCGTGTTGAACGGCTGCTGGCACCGATTGCCGTCGAGCGTCTGCGAGCAGCTCGACGAAACTTCGTCATCGACGCCGTCGGATACGATCATCAGAACTTCTTGCGGCGTGCTGCTCGGCGTTCCGGTACCCGGAAGCGGCATCAGCGTGTTGATTTGCGACATCGCCGTTTCAAAATTCGTGTCGGTATCGCTGTTTTTGTTCGAACTCGTAAGCCAATTATTTTGATAGACCTCTTCCACGTTGATATTGGCCGCCGCGGTTTTCGCGTTCGCGAGATTCGAAGTCAGAAGCTGGATCGTGTTGATTCCGGAATCCGCAAACGTGTAGATCGCCATCTGATACTGCTGGGTGTTCGTTCCCTCGGAAGCCGTCGCCGTGCTCATCAGCGACTGGGTCGCGCTCGCCAGATTCTGGATTCGAGTCACCACGCCCAGCTTCTGCGCAAGCGCGTAATTGTCGATGCCGCCGGGATTCCCGAGATTGTCCGCGGACGGATTGGATTCGTGGCACGCGAACGCGCAACCGCCCTGAGCGGAGGTCGCCGCAACCATCGCGTTGATGCCCGTGGTCGTCGCCGCGATATTCATCGACGGGGAATTGTCGAGCAGCAGATAGAAATTGATGTTTGTCGTGAGGCCTGCGGCAGCCGTCGATGTTCCAGTGACCGTCGTCGACGGATAACCGAAGATTCCCATGAACAGGTTCGTTCTGCTTGCCGTATAGTTGACCACGGCAGTGCGCCCGTTGGTCGAGTCGGTTACGGCGGCGGTCACGTTCGAAATCGTGACGTTTGGAATGTTGATCGCTTCGGCGTTGAACGTGGTTTGTGCGGTCGTTTGCGCCGCCGCAGCCGTGCCCGTTATGGCCTGGTGATCGACGGCCGAGAGCGCCGCCGTATCGGCAACCGCGTCAAGCTTCGATTTCGCTACGCTCGAAGCGCTATAGTCGACGCCGGCGCCAACCGCGAATATGAGCGGGACCGCGGCCAGCCCCATCATCATGGCTACCGTGCCGCCTTCATCGCGACGGAAGCGCCGCATCGCGCGCTGCACGTTCTGAAGCAGACCGATGACATTTGGCATTGGACGAAGCCCTTGCGCTGTTACGGGATCACTTCCCAAAAACAGTCCGTAGAACGCCGCGCACAAAAAGGTGCTGGCGCGCCCTTCACAGCCTTGTTTTGAGGTTCAACCCGTAAAGATGACGTGAAATTCACCCGCGAAGATTCGCTGCTTCACGGCGGCATTTTTCTAAAAAATGCGGATCAATCCGGCAGACTTTCAGTAACGATAGCCGTGCGCTGTTGTGGCAGTGCTTATCATGCGTCCGTCATTGCGGCGGAAACGCCCCGCGATCGATCCTGCGCTGCCATTGCGGGATCGCGTGGTAAGCGGATGGTAAAACGCGAGCCTTCACCTTCCCGGCTTTCCACGCCAATTTTGCCGTGATGCAGATCGACCGCCATTTTGACGAGATAGAGACCGACACCCGTTCCGACAATTCCCGAGACATTACCGCCCCGGTGATAGCGCTCGAACAGCCGGTCCATGTCGTCCGCCGGAATGCCGATGCCATCGTCGGAAATCGAGACCAGAATTTCGTCCGGCGCGGCCCGCGTTTCGATTTTGATCGCACCGCCGGCAGGCGAGTACTTAATGGCGTTGGACAGGATATTGCTGAATACCTGGTGCAAGAGTTTCGCGTCGCCAATCATCGGCAGCGGTGTCGCGGCAAATCGTTCTTCGATCTTCGCGACCGGCACCATTTCGCGATGCAACTGGCAGACTTCCTGCAACAACGCCGTAAGATTCATTTCCGCAGGGCTGAAATAGAGGCCCGCACCGCCGTCGATCAGGCGCGAAGAATTGAGAAGGTTGTCCATCAAATGCGTCATGCGCAGCACTGCGCTTCGCATTTTTCCGGCACGCTCCTTGATCTCCTCGGGCTTCACCGTATCCCTGGCCTTGTCCAGCCGCCTAGCATGGCCGTCGATAATCGTCAGCGGCGTGCGGAACTCGTGCGACGCCATCGACACGAAATTCCGCTGCAGCAATGCAAGCCGCTGCTCGTGCGCCAGCTGCTCCTCAAGCAATGCCGCCTGGCGGGCGAGCATGCGCTGGCTTTGCGTCAGCTCGACCGCATTATTGCGAAAGACCACGGTGGCCTGCGCCATCTCGCCGATCTCGTCGCGCCGTGTCGTCTCGGGGATATCCATATCGATCTCATTGGCGGCGAGCCGGCGCATGCGATCAGCGAGGTGCAGAAGCGGCGCGGAAATGAAACGGCTGATATGAACGAGAGCGGCGACCACCAGCACGCCGGCAATCACGATGGCGAGAATGATAAGCCAGAAGGCATGGCGATAAGCGACGCCGAGGCGATCGCTCGCGATTTGTGCGCGCGCGACGGCCTGATCGGTAAGCTGGCCGAGCGTATCGCTGGCGGCGTTATAGGCGCTGCGCGATGAACTGCCGTACATCTGCAGCGCATCGTCTTTGCGATCGTTGCGCGACAATACCAGCATCTGGTTGACGATGCCGCGGTATGTGTTCCATCGCGACTTGAATTGGCTGTAGAGATCGTCTTCCGCGGCGTCGTGGCGAATGCGCTCGAAGGCCCGCTCGGCTTCCGCAATGGTATGATCGAGCTCCTCCATCTGCTTTTCCGTCGCGGCGGCTTCCGACGGATCGGACGCGAGCAAGGCGCTGCCTTCGAAGGCGCGGAAGTCGGACGTGTAATTGTTCAGGTCGCCGAGCGCGCGCGTAGTGGGCAGCCAGACTTCGGCGACATCGGTGGACAACAGATTGAAATTGGACAGCCGCCAGATGCTGAACGAGCCGAGGATCACGACAAGCATGAAGAACAGCAGAAACACTGCGGCAAGATGCGACCGGATAGAGTGCGGCTGCCGCATGAAAACGTCCTTCAGATCCGGAGACCGGCGATCTGTCCCCAACAATATCCCTATATGCGACGGATGAACCACCGGAAACCCGGTTGAGGTAAATTGCCGGCCATCCCGACCGTGAGAAATGAAACTGGCCCCGATTTTGGCTCAATTCGAGCTAGCTTTACCGGTTGGCGACGCGTAAAGGCCGATCCGCATGCCGGAAGCGCAAAAGAAGATTCTTTGTATCGAGGACGATCGCGAGACCGCGGCGCTCATTGCCGAGGAACTTGTCGATCGCGGCTACGACGTCATCATTGCGCATGACGGCCGAGAAGGACTGGCGGCTATTCTCAAAGTAATGCCGGACCTCGTCCTGTCGGACATCAGCATGCCGGCGATGTCTGGATTTGAATTGCTCGAACGCCTGACCGCGCTCGCCCCGCGTTTCTCGAAAATGCCCTTTGTTTTTCTGACGGCGCTGACCGACCGCGACAATGAACTCAAGGGACGGCAACTCGGGGCGGATGACTATGTCACCAAGCCGATCGATTTCGAATTGCTCGCGACCATCATCACGGCCCGGCTCAATGGCATCGCGCGCAGCGGCCTGTGGCCGAAGACGGTCGCTCTCAACGATCGCGAGGTCGAAGTTTTGACCTGGGTGGCCCGCGGCAAGACTTCGGGCGAGATCGCGCAAATCCTCGGCCTGACCAAACGGACGGTGGATTTTCACACCGACAATGCGCGGGGAAAGCTTGGCGCTGCAACCCGTACCGAGGCTGCCATCAAGGCCGCCTCGGTACGGCTGATCGAGCCGTAAGCGTGAGAAAGGCCCCGGCGCTCACCAGACCGCGATCAGGCAGATGATCGCAAAAGGCACCGCGCCAAGTCCGAGATAGAACCAGGTCCGGAATGCCTGGGCATCGTTCGGTCCGTGGAAAAGCTGAAATCCAAGCCAGAGGCATAAAGCGAGACCCAGGCAAAACCGCAGCAGATCGGCGGGCGTCTCGTAGGCGGTCCAGATCGTTTCGCTTTGCGGCAGACTGACGCGAACCGTCAGCGTCAACAGGGTAAAGATGAATATCGTGCGGAGGACGATCGCCGCGATCCGCAGCGCCGGGGGAACATTCACGGCCGGCAATTTCGCCTCAGGATTCTCCGGTCTCGCCATTTTGCTCGCTCCACCCGGCAGCCATGGCTCTCTCCCTAACGTCCGGTCCGCGGCAGGCCTTTCAGCGAGGCTCTACGCGCCTACCGGTAAGATTCCCTCCTCCAACGCAAGTCCCACTACGCATGCCACTATACGTCCAATCGGGAGAAGGCGTAAGCGCGCGGGATCAGTTGAGGGCCGGATTTTTCAAACAGCGTGGCCCGCGCGGTGGGAATTTGCCGCCAAAGTCAGTGTTTGGGCCGGATCGCCGTACCATTGATGCCGCCCGCGACTTTTGCCGGGCCGCCCAAGCCTGACGGTGCAAGCGCCGGCCGAATCAGTCCGGTGCCATCAATCTTGCCGCGGCCGGCGACACTCGCTGTCGCTATCGGCTGTGGACCTTGATGCACGACCGCCGGTCCGCCGGCACCGCCCACGGGTTCGGCGCGACCGGCGTTTGCGCTGGAGCTCCGTGGTAGCTCGACGGTGTTTCCGGAGTGCTCCCCATTGCCGATCATTGTGCCTTCACGACGTGCAATAGGAATACCAATCGCATTGCGCACGACTGGCGCAGTGTCGCCGGACACCGGGCGCACGTGAGATTTCTCCGGCTCGCCAAATTTCGGTCGACCAATTGGGTTCTTTTCCGCCACCGATGCTGGACGCTGCGGCACTGCCGGGACAGGCGCTTCGGGCGAGGCACCTGTCACAGCGCCACCAGCGTGCGGTTCTTTCGCTTTCGCCGGCTTTGCGGCCGCGCTCGTGGCCGCTGCGCCGCGGTGGCCGTGAAAGGCCTTGGCAAAGCCTGGCTGCGGCATCGCAATGCCGAGAAACGCGATTGCGATTGCGTAACGGCCGATTTTCAAATCGCACTCCCTCAGCGCGATTTCATGGCAAGCTCGTTGCTGAGGAAAATCGCGCCCTCGGTCGCAACGAACTCGCCCGCCTGGACACCGTCGAGGATCTGGCGATAACCGCCGCGCTCTTCACCGATCCTGATGACGCGCCGCGTGAAATGCCGGCGATCGGCCGTGATCCAGGCCGTCATCGTGCCGTCGCCTTCGCGCACCGTGCCGTCGATCGGAACGGCGGGAGCATGGGCGGGCGCGCCGACGCTGATGACGAAATCCGCGAACATGCCCGAGCGCAATTCGTGCTGCGGGTCTTTCACTTCGGATCGAATTAGAACCCTGCGCGTATTGGCATCGACTGTCGCCCCGATGGTGGTGATCTTGCCGTCGAACACACGGCCGGGAAAAGCATCGAGCCTGACCTGCACTTCCTGGCCGACGCGGAATGCCGGGCTGTCGCCTTCGGTGACGTTTGCCAGCATCCACATCGTACTGATGTCGGCCACCACGTAGGGTGCCGGTGCGACGCCCGGCTGAATGTAAAGTCCCGGCGCTGCATTGCGCGCGGTGATGCGTCCGGAGATCGGGCTTGGAATGACGAGCGTAGAATCGGCATTCCGGTTCGCGATGATGCCGTCGATGTCGGCATCGCTCTTGCCGAACAATTTCACCGCGTCGCGCGCCGCACGCAAATTGCCTTCCGCGGTTTGCTGGTCGGACGTCGCCTGCTCCACCTCACGCTGCGAGACTGCCCGCGTCGTGAACAGGCCGCGCAAACGATCGAGATTCTTGCTGTCGAGATCCAGCACACCCGCTGCGGCAATCAACGCCAATTCCGCCTGCAACAGATCGGGACTGCCGAGAGTAAACAGCGGCTGGCCTTTTTTGACGTCGTCCCCGACTTCGCCGAATAGCGCGATGATCCGGCCCTGATAGGGCGTGAAGACCTGAACGGCCATGTCTTCGTTGAAATCGATGCTGCCGATCGCTTCCTTCTCGATCGGGAAATCGCGCGTCTCGACCGGCTCGACCTTGACCGAAGAAAGCTGTGAATCCGAAAGATCGACGCTGTCGGGATCGTGCGCGGCCGCATTTGCGCTGTCCGCGCCAATCCCGGATTTCGCGCCCTGCCCGGGATGCAAGGCCCAATAGACAATGAGCACGAAAACAAACAGCGCTGCGGCGATTCCCGCGCTCAGGCGACTGGTTGCCGTCCCGGGAGCCATCGATCAGCCGCATCCAGCATCGTCAAAATCGCTGCGACATGGCCATTAGCGGTCCGCCGCAGTCTACTGTCATTAATGACAGAACTGAGATTAATCGCACTATTCTGTACGACTCATGACAGTCTATCACGGACAGGTTCTGCCGCTATTTCCGACAAGGCTGCCTGCTCCGATTCCGCCAGATCACCGCGCCGCTCCGGCACTGAAACATGTGCACTGTGGCCAGCCGAACACAGCTAATATCGGCAAAATCGGAAATAATGCGCGGTGCGTGCCCGGTGCTCGTAACTCAGTTGCGATAGTCCCATTTCCCAATGTCCGGTGTAGCGGTCAGGTGGTTTTTCACAGGTACCACCGCTCTCGCGGCAGCAGCCCTTTTGACCAGTTGCGCCGTTGGCCCGGACTTCGCTCATCCCGCCGCGCCTGAAATCAGCCGCTACACGCGCGATCCGATTTCGGCCCAAACACCATCGGCGGGCGGCCCGGGCGGCCAGCACCAGGCTTTCGTCCAGGGCCGCGACATTCCGCAGGACTGGTGGACGATGTTCAAATCGCCGGTGCTCAATGCCTTGATCGAGCATGCGCTGCAAAACAATCCAAACCTGCAAGCAGCGCTCGCGACGCTGCGGTCGGCGAAGGAGAATGTTTACGCACAGGAAGGCAAATATTTTCCGCTGTTCGCCGCAAACTTCAACCCGACGCGCCAGCGCACCTCGTCCGTGCTGTCTCCCGTCCCCGCGTCGGGCGCCAGTATCTTCGATCTCGATACTGCACAATTGACCGTCTCGTACACGTTCGATGTCTGGGGCCTCAACCGGCGAACAGTCGAATCGCTGGAGGCTCTCGCCGATGTGCAACGCTATCAGGTCGAAGCGGCTTACCTTTCACTCACCGCGAACATGGTCGTTGCCGTTGTCACGGAAGCCTCGCTGCGCGGACAGATCGATGCCACGGTGGAGATCATCGCCGCCAGCACAAAATTGCGCGACACGCTGCAGCGCCAGATGGACGCAGGTTACGCCAATCGCAGCGATCTCGCCGCGCAAGAGGCCGCACTGGCGCAGGCCCGGGCGACACTGCCGCCACTGCGCAAAGCACTGGCGCAACAGCACGACCTCATTGCGGCGCTGGCGGGCGTCTATCCGAGTGAAGGTCCGCACGAAGCGGTGAGGCTCGCCGACATCCACCTGCCGGTCAATCTTCCGTTGAGCCTGCCGTCGCAACTGATCGAGCAGCGCCCGGACGTGCGGGCGGCGGAGGAACAATTACATTCGGCGAGCGCGCTTATCGGCGTCGCCACGGCCAATACGCTTCCCTCATTCACCATCAACGGCAATGCAGGCTTTATGAATACCGCGCTCGCGCACCTGCTCGCGCCGCAAAACATTTTCTGGGACCTGGCGGGCAACGCGACACAGACCGTGTTCGATGCCGGCACGCTGTATCACCAGCTCGAAGGCGCCAAAGACACCTATCAGGCGGCGGCATGGACCTATCGGGGCACGGTGATCGGCGCGGTGCAGAACGTCGCCGATGCGCTGCACGCGCTGCAAAGCGACGCCGAAGCCCTGCGCGCCGCGCTCGATTTCCAGCGCGCCGCCAGGACGAGCCTCGATCTGGCGAACCAGCAGACGCAGACCGGCAACGCCAATGTGCTGCTCATGCTCAATGCGCAGACAAATTACCTGCAGGCGAGCATCCAAGTCGTCCAGGCGCGCGCCGCCCGGCTCGCCGATACGGCGGCATTGTTTCAGGCGCTTGGCGGCGGCTGGTGGAATCGCGAGGGACCGCCGGTAGAACAAGTCCTCGACGTAAGTAGCGACGGTGGGGCCGATACGCGGGCCGGGACAGAGAACGGCCGTTAACGGCGCATTGCCGAACACATCGCGATATTTTCATGGCGATTATGACGCGGGCGAAGCGTCCGAGTCCGGAATTCCTATGCCTCGCCGGGAGTGCTAATTTCGCGTAACAGGCTGCCACCGGCGGATTTGGTGAGGGAAGCATGAGCACCGCGAATATCGACCCGACCGCGATCCTCAATCGCGCCGTCGAAATTGCGGCGCAGAATCTGCGGATCGAGAAGCTCTTGATCCAGCTCGGCCTCGATCCCAACAACGTCACGTTCGACGCGGTGTTCAACCGCGTCGTGGATATCGGGCTCGCCAATATCAATATCGCGAACATGATGGCGCTGACGGGAGCGGTTTTCTTCGTCGCCACGCTGCTGGTCCGCACCATCGTTCCGCTGCGCGTCATCGGCATCATCAGCAACGTATTCTTTATCGCCTATGGCGCGCTCTCCGCGTCCGTCCCGACGTTCTTGCTCTATCTGCTCTCGCTGCCGATCAACGTCATCCGGCTGCGCCAGATGCTCAACCTCGTCAAAAAAGCGCGGCTCTCGGCGCAGGGTGATCTGTCGATGGACTGGCTGCGGCCATTCATGAGTCCGCGAAAATATCGCCATGGCGAAATGCTGTTTCACAAAGGCGACATTGCCAAGGAAATGTTCCTCACGGTCACCGGGAAATTCCTCGTCACCGAAATCGGCATCGAGATCCCGGCCGGCCGCATGATGGGCGAGCTCGGTTTTGTCGACCCCAACAACCGGCGCACGGGAACGGTCCAGTGCGTCGAAGACGGTGACGTCCTGACCATCACCTACGAGAAATTGCTGGAGCTTTATTTTCAAAATCCGGAGTTCGGATATTATTTTCTCCGCCTGACCACCGAGCGGCTGATGCAGAATATTTCGCGGCTCGAAGGCGTCGTCGAGGCGAACAAGCAGGATATTGCGCGTCTCGAAGGGCTTGTCGCCGCGGCCAAGACAACGGCGCACTGAGATCGCGCCTGCCTCATCCGGCCGGTTCCATGCCGGCCTTTATGGAATTCCTATAACGTCATTCCTTCTGCCCTCTCGAATTCCTATCCCGTCAATCGATAGATGATGCGCGTAACACCGCGCCGTCATTGCGCGCGCAATGACCTCTCAGTTTGGAGCACATCGATGATGGACGCCGTCATGCTCGGCATCGGTTTTGTCTTCTTCGCGCTGTCGATCGCCTACGTCTTCGCCTGCGAGCGGCTCTGAGGAGAATGCCATGACATTCGACTACTCGCTCGCGGCGATCGTGACCGCCGGTCTTCTCATCTACCTCACCTACGCCTTGCTCAGGCCCGAGCAGTTCTGAAGGGATTAACGGCCATGACCGTCATCGGATGGATTCAGATCCTGCTCTATTGCGCCATCATTATCGCGATCACGCCGGTTCTCGGCGGCTACATGACGCGCGTCTTCAACGGCGAACGCACCTTCCTGTCGCCGCTCATTCGGCCCCTCGAAGCCGGGATCTACAAGCTCGCCGGCGTTGACGAGCGGCGTGAACAAAGCTGGCTGATCTATGCCATCGGCATGCTGCTGTTCCATGTCGGCGGCTTTCTCATTCTTTATGTGCTGATGCGCGCGCAGGCCGGCCTGCCGTTCAATCCTGCCGGACAGAGCGCCGTCGGCGAGGATTTGTCGTTCAACACAGCGATGAGCTTCATCACCAACACCAACTGGCAGAACTACGGCGGCGAAAGCACGATGTCCTACCTCGTGCAGATGCTCGGCCTGACACACCAAAATTTTCTCTCGGCCGCCACCGGCATCGTGCTCGCGATCGCGCTCATTCGCGGTTTCGCGCGGCATTCTAGTCAGACGGTTGGGAATTTCTGGGTCGATATGACCCGCTGCACGCTCTACATCCTCATTCCGATCTGCGTGCCTTTTGCACTGTTCCTGGTCTGGCAGGGCATTCCGCAGACGCTCGGCCCTTATGTGGATGCGACGACGCTTGAAGGCGCCAAGCAAACCATCGCCGTCGGACCGGTCGCATCGCAAATCGCGATCAAGATGCTCGGCACCAATGGTGGCGGCTTTTTCAATGCCAATGCCGCGCATCCGTTCGAGAACCCGACCGCCCTCTCGAACTACGTGCAGATCATCTCGATCTTCGCGCTCGGAGCGGCGCTCACCAACGTATTCGGCCGCATGGTCGGCAATACGCGGCAAGGCTGGGCCGTGCTGGCGGTGATGGGCGTCCTGTTTCTCGCCGGCGTCATCGCCTGCTACGCGGCCGAAGCGCATGGCAACGATGCGCTCAATGCGCTCGGCCTGACCGGCGGCAATATGGAAGGCAAGGAGGTCCGTTTCGGCATCGCCGCCTCCTCGCTGTTCGCCGTCATCACCACCGACGCCTCGTGCGGCGCCGTGAACGCCATGCATGACAGCTTCACAGCACTCGGCGGCATGATCCCGCTGATCAATATCCAGCTTGGCGAAATCATCGTCGGCGGCGTCGGCTCCGGCATGTACGGCATGCTGCTCTTCGTCATCATCTCGATCTTCGTCGCCGGCCTGATGGTCGGCCGCACGCCGGAATATGTCGGCAAGAAAATCGAGGCGAAGGAAGTCAAAATGGCGATGCTCGCTATCCTGGTCCTGCCGCTGATGTATCTCGGCTGGACCGCGGTCGCGATGCTGGTGCCGTCCGCGGTTTTCGCGATGAACAATCCCGGGCCGCACGGCTTCACCGAGGTGCTCTACGCCTACACCTCGCAAACCGGCAATAACGGCTCGGCATTCGCCGGGCTCAGCGCCAACACACTCTTCTACAATGTCACCGGCGCCATCGCGATGGGGATCGGCCGCTTCTGGATGATCATCCCGGCTATGGCGATCGCCGGCTCGCTTGCCGCCAAGAAAACGGTGCCGGCTTCGGCGGGCACGTTCCCGACCACGGGCGGCCTGTTTGTCGGCCTCGTCGTCGGCGTGATCCTGATTGTCGGCGGCCTCACCTTCTTTCCGGCGCTCGCGCTCGGCCCGATCGTCGAGCAGCTCGCGATGAATGCCGGCACCCTGTTCTCATCCAATTAGGCTCGGAGTCACGTCGATGGAAACCTCCACCCTGCGCAGGCAAATGCCGGTATCGGCGCTGTTCGATCCGAAGATCGTCGTGCCGGCCATCGGTTCCGCCTTCGCCAAGCTTAATCCGCGCACGCTCATGGCGAACCCGGTGATGTTCGTCCTCGAAGTCGTCACCGCTCTGACCACCGCGATCCTGATCCGCGACCTCTTCACCGGCGGCGAGCATATCCTGTTCGAGTTCCAGATCATCATCTGGCTGTGGTTCACCGTCCTCTTCGCCAATCTCGCCGAGGCCATCGCCGAAGGCCGCGGCAAGGCGCAGGCCGATACACTGCGCCGGCAGCGCACCGAGACACAGGCCAAGCTGATCGCGGGTGCCGGCGATCAGAGAAACTTTCGTCTCGTGCCGTCGACCGATCTCAAGGTCGGGAACATCGTCCTCGTCGAGGCCGGTGACTTGATTCCGTCGGACGGCGAAGTGATCCAAGGCATGGCTTCCGTCAACGAAGCCGCGATCACGGGCGAATCCGCTCCGGTCATCCGCGAATCCGGCGGTGACCGCTCCGCGGTGACCGGCGGCACGCAGGTGCTGTCGGACTGGATCCGCGTGCGCATCACGGCCGCGCCGGGCTCGACCTTCCTCGACCGCATGATCCGGCTCGTTGAAGGCGCCGAGCGCCAGAAGACGCCGAACGAGATCGCGCTCAACATCCTCCTGATCGGCCTGACCATTATCTTCGTGTTCGCCACCGCGACGATACCGAGCTACGTTGCCTATACCGGCGGCACGATTTCGGTCGTGATCCTGGTCGCGCTGTTTGTGACGCTCATCCCGACTACGATCGGGGCGCTGCTTTCCGCCATCGGCATCGCCGGCATGGACCGGCTGGTGCGATTCAACGTGTTGGCGATGTCGGGCCGCGCGGTCGAGGCGGCGGGCGACGTGGACACGCTCCTGCTCGACAAGACCGGCACCATCACACTCGGCAACCGGCAGGCCACCGAGTTCAAGCCGCTGCGCGGAGTGACCGAGCAGGAGCTCGCGGATGCCGCGCAACTGGCTTCGCTCGCCGACGAAACGCCCGAAGGCCGCTCCATCGTGGTTCTGGCGAAAGAGAAGTACGGCATCCGTGGTCGCGAACTGTCCGAATTGAAGGCAAACTTCATCCCATTCAGCGCCCAGACCCGGATGAGCGGCGTCGAAATCGGCTCGTCCTGGGTCCGCAAGGGCGCGGTGGATTCGATATTGAACTTCCTCAACGGCCCATCGACCGCCGTCACTTCCGGAGGTGCCGTTCAGGCGCTGCGCCCGAATGTGAGCCCCGATACCGCGCAGGAGGTCCATGCCATCGCCGAGGCCATCGCGAAATCCGGCGGCACCCCGCTCGCGGTCGCCAAGGACGGCAAACTCCTTGGCATCATTCAGCTCAAGGATATCGTCAAAGGCGGCATCCGCGAACGCTTTGCGGAGTTGCGCCGCATGGGCATCCGTACGGTCATGATCACCGGCGACAATCCGATGACCGCGGCCGCGATCGCGGCGGAAGCGGGCGTCGATGACTTCCTGGCGCAGGCGACGCCGGAGGACAAACTCGGGCTCATTCGCGACGAACAGGCCAAGGGCAAGCTCGTCGCCATGTGCGGCGACGGCACCAATGACGCGCCGGCGCTGGCGCAAGCGGACGTCGGCGTGGCGATGAATACCGGCACGCAGGCTGCGCGCGAAGCCGGCAACATGGTGGACCTCGACTCCAATCCGACAAAACTCATCGAGATCGTCGAAATCGGCAAACAACTTCTCATGACCCGCGGCGCGCTGACCACGTTCTCGATCGCCAACGACGTGGCCAAGTATTTCGCGATCATCCCGGCCATGTTCGTCGCGTTCTATCCGCAACTGCAGACGCTCAACATCATGCGGCTTGCAACACCGCAGAGCGCCATCCTCTCGGCGATCATCTTCAATGCGCTGATCATCGTTGCCCTTATCCCGCTGTCGCTGAAGGGCGTCCGCTATCGCCCGATCGGCGCAGGCGCGCTGCTGTTGCGTAATCTTTGGATCTACGGCGTTGGCGGCGTTGTCATTCCGTTCGTCGGCATCAAGGCCATCGACCTCCTCGTCACGGCCTTGCACCTCGCTTAAGGAGAACAGTCATGTTGCGCGAAATCCGTCCGGCGATCGTCGTCCTCGTCGCCCTCACTCTCATCACCGGGCTCGCTTATCCGCTGGCCATGACCGGGATCGCGCAAGCCATTTTCCCCGATCAGGCGCAAGGCAGCATGATCGAGCGTAACGGCACGGTCGTTGGCTCCGCACTGATCGGCCAGGAATTCGACAGCGACAAATATTTCCACGGCCGTCCATCGGCGACCACCGCCACCGATCCCAATGATTCGACCAAGACCATTGCCGCGCCCTACAACGCCGCGAATTCGGGCGGGTCGAATCTCGGACCGTCCAACAAAGCGCTCGTCGACCGGGTGCAGGGCGACATGGACAAGCTGAAGCAAGAAAACTCTTCCGGCTCGGTTCCCATCGATCTGGTCACCACGTCGGCCAGCGGGCTTGATCCGCACATCTCGCCGGAGGCGGCGCTTTTCCAGGTGCCCCGTATTGCCAAGGTCCGCAATCTGCCCGAAACTCGCGTCCGCCAGCTTGTCCAGGACCAAACCGAAGGCCGTTTGTTCGGATTGTTCGGCGAACCGCGCGTGAATGTTTTGATGCTCAATCTCGCGCTCAACCATTTGGCCGCCGGATAGGGTGGCAAGTCGAACTTTTGAGACATTCGATCAGTGATGGCGGAGCAGAGGCGCGATCTCGAACATCGGCCCTCACCGGAAGCGCTCCTTGAAGCAGCGCGCCGCGAGGAAGGGCGTGTCGGCAAGCTCCGGATCTTCGTCGGCGCCGCACCCGGCGTTGGCAAAACCTATGAAATGCTGCAACAGGCGCACGCCCGCAAAAAAGACGGGTACGATGTCGTCATCGGCATCGTCGAGACCCACGGCCGTCAGGAAACCGAAGCGCTGGTGAGCGGCCTGGAAGTCATTCCGCGCCGCAGCGTCCTCTACAACGGCCAGCTGCTCCACGAGATGGACCTCGACGGCATCATCGCCCGTCATCCGCAGATCGTGCTCGTCGACGAACTCGCTCACACCAATGCGGAGGGCAGCCGCCATCCGAAGCGCTATCTCGACGTCGAAGAGCTGATGAGCCGCGGTATCGACGTCTATACGACGGTCAATATCCAGCACATCGAAAGCTTAAACGACGTGGTCGCGCAGATCACCCATGTGCGCGTGCGCGAGACTGTGCCGGATGCCGTGTTCGACCGCGCCGACGCCGTCGAGCTCATCGACCTGACGCCGGCCGATCTGATCCAGCGGCTCAAGGAAGGCAAAGTCTACTTCCCCAAACAGGCCGAGCGCGCGCTCGAACATTTCTTCTCGCCGGCCAACCTGACCGCGCTCCGGGAAATGGCCTTGCGCCGTACCGCCGAGCGGGTGGACGAGCAATTGCTCTCGGAAATGCAGGCTCATGCCATTTCCGGCCCGTGGCCGGCCGGCGAGCGCATCCTGGTCTGCGTCAGTGACGATCCACGCTCCGCCGGTCTTGTCCGCTACGGCAAGCGTCTCGCCGACCGCCTGCATGGCCCATGGGTCGCGCTCTATGTCGAAAGTCGCCGCAGCCTGCAGTTCACCGAAGAAGAGCGCGACCGCGTCGCCGACACGCTGCGGCTCGTTGAGGCGCTTGGCGGCGAAGCCATCACCATTCCGGCCGGCGACCGCAGCATTGCCGACGATGTGATCGGTTACGCACACGCCAACAATGCGACGCAAATCATCATCGGCAAGTCGGCGCGCTCGCGCTGGTTCGAGATTCTGCACGGCTCGGTGGTGCACGATCTCGTGCGCCGTTCGGGCAATATCAGTGTTCACGTCATTGCCGGCGACCAATTGCCGGGCCATACGATCCCTAGGAAGACAATACGGACGTCGGAGCAACAGAACGTCTTTGATCCCCGCCCCTCTCTGTTCGCACTGGTGGCCGTGGCATTCGCGCTCGGTGGCGCCGAGCTGGTCGATTACTGGATCGGGGTCGAAAACGTCGATCTGGTCTTTCTGACGGCCATTGTCGGCGTAGCCGTGCGATTTGGCCTGTGGCCTTCGCTTTTGGCGAGCCTGGCTTCCGCGCTGGCGTACAATTTTTTCTTTTTACCGCCGATTTACACGTTCACGATAACCGACCCGCATAACATCGCGGCGTTCGCCCTGTTCACGCTGGTCGCCATCATCGTCTCCCACGTCGCCGCGCGCGGCCGCATGCAGGCGGTAACAGCGCAAACCCGGATGCGCACGGTAGAGTCGCTCTATTCCTTCAGCCGCAAGCTTGCCGGCACCGGAACGCTCGACGACGTGCTCTGGGCGACGGCCTACCAGACCGCGCTGATGCTGAAGGTTCGCGTCGTTCTGCTATTGCCGGCCAACGGCTCGATCGCGGTGAAGGCTGGCTATCCACCGGAGGACATGCTCGACGAGGCCGATCTCGCCGCGGCGAAATGGTCGTTCGAGAACGACCGTGCCGCCGGCCGCGGCTCGGACACGCTTCCGGGCGCCAAACGCTTGTTCCTGCCGATGCATACCGGGCGCGGCGCGATCGGCGTCGTCGGCATCGACAGTGACAAGACCGGACCATTGTTTACGCCGGATCAGCGGCGACTCCTTGACGCCTTGATGGATCAGGGGGCGCTCGCCATCGAACGCGTGCAGCTGGTCGAGGACATGGACCGTGTCGAGCGCACAGCGGAGACGGAGCGCTTGCGCACCGCGCTGTTGACCTCGATTTCGCACGATCTCAAGACACCGCTGGCTTCCGTGCTCGGTTCAGCCGGCACATTGCGTGACCTCGACGACAAGCTTTCCGACAGCGAAAAGGTGGAGCTCCTCGCGACAATCATCGATGAATCGGAGCGGCTCAACCGCTTCATCGCGAACCTTCTCGATATGACCAAACTTGAATCCGGCGCTGTCATGCCGAAGCTTGCACCGCACGACCTTTCGGAGATCGTTGGCTCAACCTTGCAACGCACTATCAAGATCCTGCGGCACCATTCCGTGCAGCTCGATCTCGCTTCCGACGTGCCCATGGTGTCGCTCGACGCCGTATTATTCGAACAGGCCCTGTTCAATCTTCTCGACAATGCCGCGAAATACGCTTCCGCCGGCACTACGATTTTCATCCGCACCTGGCGCGACCTGGACTCGGTATCGTTGCAGATCGCCGACGAGGGCGACGGCATTCCGCAGGACGAACTCGAGCACATCTTCGACAAGTTCTACCGCGTGCAAAAAACCGACCAGGTTCGCGCCGGTACTGGTCTCGGCCTCGCGATCTCGCGCGGTTTCGTCGAGGCGATGAACGGTACAATCGTGGCGGCAAACCGCGCCGACGGCCGCGGCGCCGTCTTCACGATCAGGCTGCCGATCGCCGGCGAGCCGCGACGGCTGGACGCCGCGACATGAGCGCGGCCCCGCTTCGCGTCCTTGTCGTCGACGACGAGCCGCCGATCCGCAAACTGTTGCGCATGGGCCTGTCCGCCCACGGCTATCAGATACTTGAAGCCCCCAACGGCAAGACCGCGCTCGAACTTTTGGTGCAAGCTCCCGATCTCGTCATTCTCGATCTCGGCTTGCCGGATATGCAGGGGCACGAGCTGCTACGCACGATCCGCGCCCGCAACGAAAGCGTTCCCATTGTCGTTCTCTCCAGCCGCGGCGACGAGGCCGGCAAGGTCCAGGCGCTCGACTGCGGCGCCGACGACTATGTAACGAAGCCGTTCGGAATGGATGAACTGCTGGCGCGGATGCGCGCGGCGCTGCGCCACCAATTGCAGACCCACGGCGAACGGCCGATCTTCCGGGTCGGCGATCTCTCGGTCGATCTCGTTCGCCGCATCGTCAAACTGGGCGACAAGGACGTGAAGCTGTCGCCGAAGGAATATGATCTCCTGCGCGTCCTGGTGCAGCACGCCGGCAAGGTGCTCACGCACAAATTCCTCTTGGGCAAACTGTGGGATAACCTGACCGACGCGCAATATCTGCGCGTCTATGTGCGCCAGCTACGGCAGAAGATCGAAACCGAACCGGAGCGGCCACATTATGTGCTCACCGAAACCGGGGTTGGTTACCGGCTGCGCGCGCCCGATTGAGTGCCATTGCCCCCTGCTCCGCGCTCGCCCATATTCGAGGACCATCAAAGCAAGGGATGCCGCAAATGGCCGATGAGCTCGTTCTCTATACCAACCCGCAATCGCGCGGCCGTATCGCGCGCTGGATGCTCGAGGAGATCGGCCAGCCTTACAAGACCGAGGTGATCGACTATGCCTCGCAGATGAAGTCTCCGGCCTATCTCGCCATCAACCCGATGGGCAAAGTCCCGGCGCTGCGGCATGGCGATGCTGTTGTGACCGAAACGGCGGCGATCTGCGCCTACCTCGCTGATGCCTTTCCGCAGGCCAAGCTCGCGCCGCCGCCCGGCGACCGGCTGCGCGCGCCCTATTACCGGTGGCTGTTCTTCAGCGCGGGCCCTGTTGAAGCGGCAACCAGCAACAAGGCGCTGGGCTTCGTCGTGCCGCCGGAGCGCGAGCGGATGATCGGCTACGGCAATGTCGCACAGGTCATGAACGTGCTTGAAGCCGCAGTATCGCGCGGCAATTATCTCGTTGGCGACAGTTTCACCGCTGCCGATGTTTACGTCGGATCGCAAATCGGGTTTGGGCTGATGTTCGGCACCTTCGAGAAACGACCGGCCTTCGAGCAATACTGGCAGCGGATCAGCGCACGGCCCGGCTTCACGCGCGCCAAAGAACTCGACGAAGCGGTCATCGCGCAGCAGAAAAAAGCCGCCGGCTGATCCGACCGCGGCGCGCAGCTATGGCAGCCGGAACAGTGGCTGCCCCATGCGGACAATTTCGCCTTCGCCGACATTGTCGCAGAGCGCAAAACCGTTTGGCGCGAACACGATGATCGTCGAGCCGTGCTGGAACCAGCCGAGTTCGTCGCCTTTGCTATATTCATCGCCGCAGACGATGACACTGCGTCCCCGGTAGTTCCGGTTCAACACATCATCGAGACAGTGCAGGCGGATGCTGGCAACGAGGATCGCGGCAACCGCGACCAACGTCACGGTATGCCCGCCTGCCTTCAGCGTAGTCCGCAGCACCGCCCGTTCGTTCTTGCAGAACAGGCGCTCGACGCGCTTGAGCGCGATCGGGTTGACGTTCCAGGTGTCGCCGGAAATGTAGGTGACCTGGTCGACCCGGCAATCGTGCGGAGCGTGAAAGCGATGGTACATGCTCGATTTAAGCCGCAGCGTCACATAACGGCCGTTGCGGTGCGCTTCGACGAGCGCCGGATCGCAAAGCAGGTCTTGCAGCGTGTAGGGAAATCCCTTGGCCTGATAAAGTTCAGTGCCTTCGATGGCGCCGCAGGCGCCGACAATCGCGTCGCACGGGCTGACCAGAATGTTCGCGGTTTGGTCGACCGGGCGCGCGCCGTCCTTGAGCGCGCGGATGAAGCAATCGTGTAGGCTGCGGAACTGCGTCTCTTTGGCCTCGGAAAGATCGAGATCGGAGAACAGCCGCCACGTCCCGATTGAAAGATCGCGGATAAGCGGTTGCTCGATCTGGCTGAACCAGCCGATGAACTGAGTCGCGAACCGGCGCGGAATGCGGTTGGTGAGCAGGAAATTAATGTCCTCCTGCTCGAAAATTCGAAGAATTTGAGTCCTCACCGTCATGGGATTGTAAAATCTCCCGGGTAAACCGCGATTCGATGGACGGACCTACGACTCTCGCCTTCTATGGGCTTGGCGCTGCGGCCGTTGCGACTTCGGTCGTGACCCTGAAGAAGCGGCTTGAATTGTCGCAGGCCAAGCATCGCTCGCTCGCCGGCCATGCGAGGATTTCCCGCCGCCTCGCGACTTTCCTGCCGTTCTACGAATACGGCGAGGATCGCTTTTTCTGCGCCGACGGCGCGTCTGCTGAAATCGCCACTCGCCGTCGCGACGGTTTTGCCCGGCTCTCGGCGCTCTACAAGACCCGCTTTGCCGAAACCATCCGCCGCACTACCGAGGCGAGCGAAGCAATCTCGGATTTGCAATTCACCGCCGCCTATCGCGTACCATTTCAATTCAGCCGTTACGTCAAGGCGCACCTGCCCTCCGCCGCCTTCGTGCAAGCCTCGGACGGCGTGGTGCTGACCGATCTCGACGGCAACCGGAGCTACGACCTGACCGGCTCCTATGGCGTCGATGTCTTCGGCTACGACTTCTACAAGGGAACTATCGAACGCGGCGCCGCGCGGGTGCGTGAGCTCGGCCCGGTGCTCGGCACTTATCACCCCATCATCATCGAAAATGCGAAAATCCTGAAAGAAATTTCCGGGCTCGATGAAGTCTCGTTTCACATGTCCGGAACCGAAGCCGTCATGCAGGCGGTCCGCCTGGCGCGCTATCACACAAAGCGCTCGCATCTGGTGAGGTTTTGCGGCGCCTATCACGGCTGGTGGGGCGACGTGCAGCCCGGCGTCGGCAATCCGGTGCCGGCGCACGAGACCTATACGCTCAACGACATGTCCGAAGACGCGCTGCGCGTGCTGCGGACCCGGCGCAACATCGCCTGCGTGCTGATCAATCCGCTGCAGGCCCTGCATCCGAATGCGTCGGCGCCGAGCGATTCGTCCCTGATCGATAGTGCGCGTGCTGCTCATTTCGACAAAGAAAGCTACGCCGCGTGGCTCAGAGAGCTGCGCGCGATCTGCACCGAACGAAATATCGTCCTGATCTTCGACGAGGTCTTTGTCGGCTTTCGTCTCGCCAAAGGCGGCGCCCAGGACTATTTCGGCGTGCGCGCCGATCTGGTCACCTATGGCAAGACGCTCGGCGGCGGCCTTCCCATCGGCGTCGTCTGCGGGCGAAGCGACCTGATGAAGCGCTTCCGCGACGACCGCCCGGCCGACATCTGCCTGGCGCGCGGCACGTTCAACTCGCACCCCTATGTCATGGCGGCGATGAACGAGTTCTTGCACTATCTGCAAACGCCGCAAGCCGACGCGCTCTATCACGATCTCGATCGGATCTGGGACGAACGGGCGCGGCAGCTCAACGCGCGCCTGGCCGCCACGGATTTGCCGGTCACGGTCGCGAATATGTCGTCGATCTGGACGGTCTGCTATTCGCGTCCTTCGCGTTACAACTGGATGCTGCAATATTACCTGCGCGCCGAAGGGTTGGCGCTGAGCTGGATTGGCACCGGCCGCCTGATCTTCAGCCTTAATTATACTGATGCAGATTTCGACGCCGTCGCAGATCGTTTCGTTGCCGCGACAAGGGCCATGAACGACGACGGCTGGTGGTGGGACAATCCGGCGATGACGAACAAGACGATCAAGCGGACCGTCCTGAAAGAGATGATCATGCACCGGCTGTTTGCCCCACGCGCGCCGCAGGATTAGTGCCGCAGGCTTACGTCGGCCGCGGCGCTTCCACTTCCTCGGCGTCTTCCTCGTCCCAATGATGCAGGCCGATTTCGGGATCGATCAATTCGCCGCGCAGCAACGCAAGCGGCGCCTTGTGATAGATTTTAATGTCATGGAACGGATCGGTGAGGATTTTGGTCGCCCAGACAAGGCCGGTCTGGACGTCCTTGATGACGAAAAGCTGGAATGTCCGGAACAATACGCCGCCGATACCGAGCGCCAGCCAGATGATCGCGACATGGTGCACGAGCTCGGTCTTGGTCGCGGCCGGGACGAATAGCCCGAAATAGCTCGGGCTGAAATAGAGCGGCAGCGGCGACAGCGCCCAGATCGTCAGCAGCACGACCTTGCGCTGCAGATTGTAACCGACCTTGATCTCTTCCTTATATTCGTGCGTCGCGTCATTGACCTTGTCGTAATCCCTGGGCTCGAAGAAAAAATGCCCGGTTTGCCGCGTCGTCATCGCGACCAGCCAGCCGGCCAGCGCCGAGATCGCCGGGTCCTTGAAAATCATCACATAGGCAAACAAGAAGCTCAGCGCGCTGACGAAGTGGAGCGATTGATTGATGCGGCTGTGGTGGTAGTAGCGATGATCGTCCCACCGCTGGGTCCGCAAGGCATCCAGGAAGTTTTCCATGTGCATCATTTCCTCGTGCAGCCATCCGATCTGGATATGGCGATTCGGTGAATCCCTTGTGACAGGGTTCACGCGTGTGACAGAAGCGTGACTCCGGAGAGGCGCCGCTTGGAATCTGCGGAGGCTTCAGCCTGCGGCGCGGACGGGCTCGGACTCGTATCCCTGCCCGGCGGCGCCGTACTTGCCAAAACGGATGAGATTGAAGTGACCGAACGGCGGAACGGCCCGGCGTTCGAGGATTTGCATGCCGGGCGTCCGCGCCGACCAGTTCGTGTATCTGCCGAACGAGAATTCACTTCGCCAGCCGAGCTTGCGCGCCGCCGGTTGAAACAAGTGTTCCAGCGAATGGCGCAATCCGGCATCAGCGCCGACACGGCTGATCAAAATGATCTCGCCGCCTGGCTTGAGCACGCGGGCAAACTCGTCGAGCGTGGCTTCCGGGTTCGGCACCGTCGTGACGACATGTTGCGCAACCACAACGTCGAACAACTCGTCGGGAAATGCGAGATGCTCGGCGTCCATCACCCACAGGCCCTCGACATTGCTCAAACCCAATTCGGCAACCCGCTCCACCGCCTTGCGCAGCATCGGCGCGGAAATATCGACGCCGCAGATCTGGCAGTCTTTTGAGTAACCCGGCAGGGAAATCCCGGTGCCGACGCCAACTTCCAAAATGCGCCCGCCGACGCGTTCGGCGGCCATGATCGCGGCCTGGCGGCCACGCTCAAAGACCGCGCCGAAGACCAGATCGTAGACCGGCGCCCAGCGTGCATAGGCTTTGGTGACAGTCTGTTTGTCCAAATCGGTGTCAGACTGAGTGTTCATGCGTTACCCTTGTGTTGCAGCCGGGCACGAGCGGTTGCCCGTCCGAGTGAGCCGCGGTTTCGGGGACGGCGATGGACGTGCCGGTATCGCGTGCGGTGCCGACGGCGACCTTGTGCGCGTGCCCGATGAATTGGCGCGCGCTGTTCTCCCAGGAAAAACTCAACGCAAATTCGCGGCAGGCCTCGCGGGAAATCCACAATGCCTGCATGCAGGCGGTGCGGAGATCCTCGTTCAGCACGCCGATCGGATTGTCACCGATGACGTCCTTCGGACCCGTAACCGGGAAAGCGGCGATGGGAACGCCGCTGGCGAGCGCCTCAAGCTGAACGATACCAAAGGTGTCGGTCAGGCTTGGAAACACAAAGACGTCGGCCGCTGCAAGATGCGCGGCGAGGATTCCGTTGTCGAGCTGGCCGAGAAATTTCGCGCCGGGAAAGCGGCGCTTGAGCTCACCTTCTTGAGGTCCCGCGCCGATGATGACTTTGGTGCCCGGCAAATCGAGCGAGAGAAACGCCGGCAGATTCTTCTCCACGGCAACACGGCCAATCGTCATGAAGATCGGCCGCGGAAAATCGAGATCGATGGCGCGGTCCGGCCGGAACAGATCGACGTCCACGCCGCGGGTCCACATGCCGAGATTGGTGAAGCCGCGCCCGCTAAGCTCGGCCGTCAGCGACGGAGTCGCCACCATCGTCACGGTCGCGGCGGAATGAAACCGCCGCAGCACATTATAAATCCACTGCGCCGGAATCGGCGATCGGGCCGAGATATATTCGGGAAAGCGCGTCGTATAGCTGGTCGTGAATGGCCGGCCGTGATCGATGCAGTAAGAGCGAACCGCGTGGCCGATCGGGCCTTCGGTTGCAATATGGATTGCATCCGGCCGCGCCGCCTCGATGCGCTCGGCGATGCGTTTGCGCCGCGGCAACGCAAGCCGCAAGCCGGGATAGGTCGGCACCGGAAACGTCCAGAAACCGTCCGCCGACAGAAATTCTATTTCGACGCCGAGCTTGGCGGCGGCGCGGGCCAGCGAATTGAGTGTCCGCACCACGCCATTGACCTGCGGGCGCCAGGCATCTGTCGCGACCAAAACTTTCATCGTATCGCTTCCGGCTGAAATCGCGTGGCCGCTGCATCGTCGAATCGCATGCGACAACAATTGCCATTTCATGTCTCAATCGTGTGACGGCAGCCGCCGTGGAACCGGAGCCCATGACGCGGGCCGTAACAATGCTGTTACAAATCGATGGGAATTTGCCGTCGCAATTCGCGCAACGGAGCCGTCAGCGTCCTGGCAACACCGAGTTCCCTCACGCAGGCGATCATCCGTGGTGTCGGCCGGAGCAGGATCAGCATCGCGATCAGTCTCGCGATCCTCGCCATTGCGATCGCCACGCTCCATCATCTGCTGCGCGGTATTGACGTCGGCAAGGTTATTGCCGCCATCGAAGCGCAACCCCGTCTCGGCATCCTTATCGCCGGCACTCTCGTCGTCGCCGGCTATGCCAATCTTATTTGCTACGACCTGTTCGCGTTACACACCATCGGCAAGAATAAAATGCCGCTGCGTGTCGTCGCCTTCGCAAGCTTCACGAGCTACACCATCGGCCATTCGCTCGGTGCAGCGACACTCACGTGCGGGCTTGTCAGGTTCCGCGTCTATTCGTTCTGGAATCTGACCGTCATCGACATCGCCAAGATCGCATTCATGACCGGCCTGACATTCTGGCTCGGCAACCTGTTCGTGCTCGGCGATGCAGTCGCTTATGCGCCGCAAGCCCTGAGCGTCGTCGATCAGCTACCGCCCTGGATAAATCGCCTGCTCGGGCTGGCAGGGTTATGCGTCATCGCCGGCTATCTCGCCTGGCTCACACGGCAGCCGCGGATCGTCGGCCGTGCGAATTGGCGCATCGCGTTGCCCGGCCTGCGCGGGGCTCTCCTGCAGATAGGAATTGGATCGCTCGACCGTATTCTGGCTTCCCTTTCCATCTATATGCTTCTGCCGGCGAGTCCCGCCGTCGGCTTTGTCCCGGTGGCCCTCGTCTTCGTGCTCGCAACGCTTCTCGGCGCCGTCAGCCACACGCCGGGGAGTCTCGGCGTTGTCGAGGCCGCAATACTCATCGGCCTGCCGCAATATCCGCGCGAGGATTTGCTTGCGACTCTCCTGACATTCCGCGTGCTCGATTTCTTCCTGCCGCTTGCACTCGCCACGGTGATGTTCGGCTTGCGGGAACTGCGCCTGCTGGCGTCCCGTGCGCAGCACAGGCAAGCCGAGGCCTCCCCCAATCTTGTAAGGGGAGCGCCCCCGCGATAGGGTCGCAGACGGGCGGATTACTGTGAGTGGTGACGAGTAGGAATATGCCTCCAAGCGTGCGGCAAGACCTTCCGCAGCGACGGGGCCGCCGCGGCGCGGCGATCACCATTTATGCCACTACTCTAATTTTAGGTTTTGTCGCAGCCCCGCGCGTCGTTTCCGCCGAGACCATCGAAGCGGCGCTTGCAAGGGCCTACGAGAACAACCCGCAACTCAACGCGCAACGCGCCATCGTTCGCCAGTCCGACGAGGGTGTCGCGCAGGCCATCTCCGGCTATCGTCCGACGCTGTCCGCGAATGCGAGCCTCGGCGATGAATTTACAAATGAAAAGGAGGTCTTTCCGCCAATCCCCGGTACGGCCTTGACGCAAGGGGCCGGGGTCAAACTCAAAGGTCACACGCAGCCCTACTCGTTCGGCGCAACAGCCTCGCAAACGCTGTTCAACGGCGAACAGACCGCCAACAAGGTGAGAGCGGCCGAGAGCCAGGTCTTCGCGGCACGCGAAACACTGCGGGTGATGGAACAATCCGTCCTGCTCGCCGCGGCGACCATCTACATGGACGTGTCTCGCGACAGCGCGAACCTCGAAGTCCAGCAGAACAATCTGCGCGTGTTGCAGCACACGCTGACCGATACCCGCAACCGCTTTTCAGCCGGCCAGGTCACTACGACCGACGTCGCCCAATCAGAGGCGCAACTGGCGGGCGGCGAAGCAACACTGCATGCCGCCAAATCGACGCTGATGACGACGCGCGCAAACTACCATCGCATTATCGGCAATGATCCGGAGAATCTGGCGCCGGCGTCGCCGGTTGAGCGGCTCGCGCCATCCTCGCTGACGGCGGCGATCGCACTCGGGGCCGCGCAAAATCCGAATATCACCGCCGCCCAATATGGCGTCGATGTCGCGCTTCTCCAGGTGAAGATCGCGGAAGGCGCGCTATGGCCCTCGCTCACCGCGCAGGCCAGCATCCAGCAGCAAATCGGGCCCAATATCACGACGCCCAGGCTCTTTACCGACTCCGCCACGATCAATCTTACGGTGCCGATCTATCAGGGCGGCGCCGAATATTCGAACATACGGTCCAATAAGGAAGCGGTCGGCCAGCAGCTCCTCAATGTCGATCAGGTCCGCGACCAGACGCGGGCCAATGTGGTCCAGGCCTGGGGGCAATTGGAGGCGGCAAAGGCGCAGGTCGCCGCCGCCGTGCGGCAAGGCGAAGCGTCGGAACGGGCGCTCAATGGCGTGCGCAATGAGGCACAGGCCGGCCAGCGCACCACACTCGACGTGCTCAACGCCCAGCAAGCCCTGGTCAATGCGCGCGTCAGCCTGATCACCGCGCAGCATGATCGTGTCGTCGGCTCTTACAGTTTACTTTCCACGGTCGGGCGGCTCTCGGCCCAGGCCCTGTCGCTGCCGGTCCCGATCTACGATCCGGCGGTGCACTATCATCAGGTCCGCGATTCCTGGTTCGGGCTACGCACGCCGAGCGGCCAATAGGTCCCTGTGTGTCGAAAATCACACGGCGGCGGCTGTTAGATGGTCCGCGGCACCACCTTGTATTGACCCTCGATATTAACCATGCAGAATTGATGACAGTAAACTGATCGGCAGGGGTATGGGGTTCCGATCACTGTCTGTTTTGGCGTTGATCGCGTTCGTCGTGGGTGCGTGCGCTCTCGTCGATCCGGTCGATTCACGCTATGACACTGTCAGCCGCAGCCTGACGAAGGCGCGCAACGAAAGTATTTTTCTCAACCTTGTCCGCGCCAGCCACGACGATCCGCTGGCCTTTACAACCATCGCCAACGTCACGCCGACGCTGACGAATACAACGTCGTTGGCGTTACCATCGTTCACAGAAGGCCCCGGCGCGATCCTTCGGACTCTTGTCGGCGCCACTATCGGCACCGTCAATACATTTCCATCTTCAGCGCCCGGACGTGACTTTGTTTTCGGCAACACGACCGCCTCGAACGCGACCGCCGTCAGCACCAACTTCAACGTGTCGACACAGGAAACGAGCGCCTTTTATATCGGCTTCCTCAAGCCGATCGACTTGCAGACACTGGATTATTTCATTCGTCAGGGTTATTCGCGCGAGCTCTTGTTCTGGTTGTTCGCGGATGCCGTACAAATCAAGGGAGGCCCTGGCGCGCTTGGCATGCGCTATGACCCGCCGAACGACTATGGCTGCGACAAAAATGCGGGAGGAAATTGCCTTAGCGACTATATCAGCATGGCCATTGCCGCGGGCTTGACTGTCGAAGAGCAAACGCAGCGCCTACCCAGCGGTGGTGGCGGGGGCGGCGGAGGCGGCGGCGGAGGCGCCGGAGGCGCCGAAAAATCGGGCGGTGGTGGTGGCGGAGACAAATCGAGCAGCGGTGGTGGCGCTTCCGGTGGAGCGGCCAAGTCGGAGTCTGCAATCTTTGCCCGCTTTTGTTTCGATCCCGTTTTGGGCGCAAAAGCACAAAACCAGATGGGCCCGACATGGGACATCATAAGGAATCGCTTTATTGTAAAGGTCAATCAGTTTGGTCCAAAATGCGGAGCGGGTTGGAACCCCTTGCAAGAGAACCAAGGTCCGATTGCGGATACGTTGAAATTCTCGCTTGGCCCCTACACGTTTAGCATCGTGCCACGCTCGGCCTATGGCGTGTTCGAATTCCTCGGCGCCCTGATGAAGGTGCAACGTGACAGCCTGGAGCCATTGCCGAATGTTTTCATACCAAGCAATCGGCGTGAGGAGATCTCCCAACCGCCGCTACTCGCAACGGTGCAAGACGATCCACACCTGATCACTGTGGTACGAAATCAATCGACTCCCCTCTGTTTCGTGCATACCTGGTTTGAGGACGGCGATTATTGCGTCCCCGACAATGCCACAACCACGAAACGCATTTTCAGCCTGTTGGCGCAGCTCATCGCGATCCAGACCGCCGCCAGTGACCTGTCGATCACGCCTGTCGTGCGAATTATTCAATAACTGAAGATCCGCCGGCGATTGTATGCGATCGCCGGTTATTGTCCCGGCTTATTCGTGCCGGGAACGGATGATTCTCGCACCAAATTCAATATCAATTGCGATACGCAGCTGTTTCTCTTCAATATGATATTCGTGAGCTGCGCGTTCTGATTGTCATCGCTCTGAACGGGCGTCTCATCCGGTGAAGCGCCAGCTTCGGCGGCTTTCGGTTTTACAGCCGGACACACGTCCGGCTTGCCCAGCATCCACGACACCACGGCGAAACTTGTCTGCGAGATTTTCCAGCCCAGCGGCAGTCCGTACGACTGGTCCTGAATCTCGACAACCTGGAGCGGGCCGTCGGCGACACCGGCATGTTCGATGCAGCCCTGGTTGACCTCCATGTCACGGCCGCCCGGGCGTTTTTCATTTCGGTATATTTCGGAGCAGGCACGGGCGACAGCGTCGGTGCCCAGGTCTTCCCTCACCTTCATGATCGCGTCGATTGGCGCCATCGTATCGCGAAACACCGTTCCGTTGATCGACTGATCGTCGAGCTTGGGTTGCGGGTCGGAGCTCGTGATGAGCACAATGCGCAAGTCGACACTGGCTTTTAGGGCGGGATCGCGGTCCGAAACCGCTTTCAAGGTCCGGTAAAGATCGAGCGCTGTGGTTGCACCGGAATTGTCCGAATAGGCGCCATCGACGAAATTCCAGCGGTTGCCCCCGGCCATTTTTACGGAGAACGGAGGCATGATGCCGGGAAATCGGGCGCTTACGCCCGCGGCCGTCATGAGAGATACGCAGGATTGCCGATCGTGACCGGGTGCGCAGCTTTCGTTCGGCATCCCTGGATCAAGGAATGAATATAGGGATTCGTCGAGATCGTGGAGGCGAAACGGCGCGAACGCAACGCGAAATCCCATCTCGACCCATGTCGAATTCAAAACGAGAGCCGGTGCCGCGCTGGCGATAGACCAATGCTGGCCGAAACGCGCGCAGAGATCCTGACCGGCGGCGGCGTCCTGCATGGAAGCGGAATACTCGAAACTCGCAGTGAGTGCGTCGGGACGCTTGAGCGGCGCGTTGAAAATCTCGGGAAAGATCGATCCGACGACAGGGGAAAAATGATCGTCCTGCATGATGTCTGCGACTTTGGCGGCCAGATTTTGGCCGACCCTGTCCCCGGTTTGCTGCGTGCATGCTTCTTCACTACCCGGCTGACGATCGCCCTGTGCCTTGGCAGCGCCATCCGCCGCGGTGGCGTTCGTTGCAACGACAGGATCGGGGTGCCGCGCATGGTCGAGTGCCTGAAAGATCGCCGCCCCGATCGAGCCGCCGGATACCCCGCTAATCGCAAAAATATGCTGGGCAAACCCGGACTCGATATCCTCCAGATTTGCCAGGAAGGTCGCCGCCGCGCTCGCCGCGTAGATTCCTCCACCTTCAGCGGCGACAATGAACACGGCGTATTTGCCGTTGACGGCAGGCGGATGCTCCGGCCGTGCCGTCTTGCAGGAACTCTGCTGATCCGCCGTTCGCGTCGCCGGAATTCCTTTTTGATCGAGCCAGCACAAATACGCCGTCTGCACGTCCGATTCCGGCACTGTCGCGGGCGAGGCCTTGCCGGAGGGCTGGTTTTGCAGGACGGGCGATCCCGCATTGAATTCGCTGAAATTGATCGCTCCGACAAGAATCAGCAGCAGCAAGACGGCACCAGCAACGATGCGCCCTGAAACGAATGCCACAATTGCGAATGAAAAATAGGCGAGCCCGAGCGCAATCGCAGTCCACTTGGCGTAATTGGGAAAGATCACGCAAATAACCATGGTCAGCACGATCAGCGTCAGGGCCGGAAATCCGGATTGCTGCGACATCACGGCCAGTGCCGCAAATGTCGTTATGAGAAGAAGCAATTCCAGAGAGACCGTCGCGAGCGGACCGATGAACCGATAGACAAGAACAGTCAGATGGCCGTCGTTGTACATCGACAGGAACACTCCTGCCGCGCCCAGGGCAAAGACCAGAAGGCCAATCGTGCGCAGGCGCCAGATTTTGGCATCAAGCTGGAGCAAAAAATGACTGACCATGAGCCCGAGAGCGATCGTGGCGCACATTGCGAGGGGGAAAATCGCCCAGCGTCCTGGCATCGGCAAACCCAGCGCCGAAATAGTCTGGCC
The DNA here is from genome assembly GCA_963723335.1 of uncultured Alphaproteobacteria bacterium. GTDB lineage: Bacteria > Pseudomonadota > Alphaproteobacteria > Rhizobiales > Xanthobacteraceae > BOG-931. Next base: position 292,332 of record CAVRQJ010000003.1, read on the forward strand.
GGCACAATTGCTCGATACCGGCGCGGCCGGCGCATGGATTTGGACGAACACGAAGTAGAACGCAAAAATCAGCCAGGGCAGGAAGGCCCAGAGAATGAGCCGCCGCCGCCGGCGTTTCCGAAAACTGATTCCGGTCCTGGTAAAGGCGCGGAACAATACGAAACCGCCGCGCCTGTGATAAAGCTGCTGATAGATCCAGAAATAAACCGCCGTCGCTATCGCGATAACGGCAAAAATATCGACCGACCACGATGCCCACGGGTCCGAGCCGAGCCAATCGGTGAAAAGCAGGAATAACACCGCAGCCAGTGCCGGGGCGACGCAGGAAACAGCGCGCTGCGCGACGCGATTGCTGTCATCGACACTTGCGAAATATGCCGTCGCCGCACCGAGAAATATCACGCCAGCAGCGATCGGCAGCCCGCCGACATGCGGTAAATATTGCATATGCTGCAGATCGTATGGATCGACATGCGCGACATCGAGCAGTTGGCAATATCTCGCCGCCACGAAATTTCGCGCGCCAAGCAGGCCCAAAGTGAGACCGAGCCAGGGCATGAAAGCGAGCGCGAACGCCGCGGCCCGCTGCAGGCTGCGTAACTTCGAATTGGCCTCCGGATCGGACTGGCTCGAATAGACGACATTGATCCGCATCGTGCTGAGCGCAGTGTGCGCTTCGTAGAGAACCGCGCTCATCAGCGCGATTGCCGCGAGCCCGGCCACGATGCTGACGACCCAGGCGAGGTTGCCGTCGGTTGGGCCCTCCAAATACGAAATGTAGATTTCGCGGAATTGACCATCGGTCGCCAGCAATACGAAAAGGATCACCACGGCCGCCAGCGGCAGCACGTGGAAAATCTCCATCATATTGCGAAGCGGTTTCCAGAAGCTGCGCTGCAGGAAAAGGCTGAATTCAGACCGCTTGGCTCCCCAGAATTCGTAGTCGGCCATACTTTGGTCCCCGCTTAAGCCAGCCGCTTAAGCACGCCCTGTTCGCAATATCCGTCGAGAACCTTGTCGCAGGCATTTTTCTCGCGCAGCCGGAATGCCAGGAAATAGATTTCCCTGATCGTCGGATTTGGCGTGCTCTTAAAGTAGTTGATCGCCGCGGGTATGATTTCCTCGGCGACGGTCCTCGTCTGCAATCCACCGTCGCCTGCTCCGATCATGGGAAAAAGAATTGAATCGAGATAATTTCGGGAGAACTTTCGTATGATCCCTTTGTTTTCCTGCTCCACTTCCGCCAGAACGTTTTCGGTGCAGAGCTTCAATTTTGTCGAGTCCGCTTTGACACCCTCTCCCAAGCCACCCTTCACAGCCGCGACATGGAATATGCGCTGCACATCATGCGTGCTGCGCAGCATTCCCGATTCCGTGATGAAAACGGTTCCGATATCCACGTTGGCGCGCTCTCCCATAAGGCCACGCAGGCTTTCCTGAACCGTATCGTCGACGATGCTGTCACCTTTCTTGTTCGCGCCCATCGAGCGTATCCTGGCGGAAATGCTCCGGCCGATGAAACGGTCCATCGTCATGTCGGAATTTTCACCATTGACCCAGACGTCGACGCCTTTGACATATTTTATGTCGCCCATTTTGTAGCCGATGATCAGGCCGGGTCTGCCGACGACTTCATACTTTACCGAATCCGGATCGAGCGTCTCGATCCGCGCCATGTTGTTTTTTAGCCAGTAGGCGGCAATCACGAGCTTCGGGTCGTCGATCTGTCCCCGATCGAGGTGATCGAACAGATCGTTGACGCTGACCTCTTTCACGCTGATGTTTTCGTCACCGACGCCGATCTCGTCTTTGCCGGGCCGCCGCGAATCGGAAACTTTTGCAAAATAGAGAAAAATGCGCTCGGACGTGCCGCCTGGTGACGACAGGAATTTGCAGATCAATTCGGGATTTTCAATTTCGTAGCCGGTTTCTTCCAGTGTTTCGCGGATAGCCGCGCGCTCGGCGGTCTCGGCCGCGTTGATCATCCCGGCCATCACTTCGGTGATCCAGCCGTCCTGGGTCGCCGGATCGTCGCGGCGCCGGCCGATCAGGCTTGGCAGTTTGAACTGCTCGACCAGCACCACCGAGCGGGTATCGACGTTGTAGAGAAGGACCCCGACCGCGTCGCCGCGCTCGAAATTGAGACGCGGGTAATACGGACTCATCTTGCCGTCGTATTGCTCGTACGAAACCGAGTACTCGTCGATCTTGAAGAACGCGTCGAGGAGACGCTTTGAGCTACGAATGTCGACGCGACGGCGGCTTGGCATCCTGTGCCCCTGTCACCCGCTTCTTGGCGGCGGGAGTGTCCCCGATATTTCAAAATTATACTGTAATATCAAATAACTGCAATTCGCATCGCCGTATGTTCGCAAAGCCGCCCAAGACCGAAGCCAAGGCAGATGCCTCGCATTATCCGGGATGGAGCAGGAGGAACGGAGAAACCGCAAGCGTGCCGGCCTCAGGGCGTCACGGGCGATGGGCGCGGCAGCGCGATGCCCTTCTCGGCGGCAGCTTTGCGCAACAGATCGGGACGGTCCGAGATAATTCCGTCCACGCCCATGTCGATCATTCTTGCCATGTCGGCAGGCTCATCGACCGTCCAGACGACAACTTTGAGGCCGAGACGATGGGATTCGTCAACGACAGCAGCGTCGACATCGCCGTAATATGGTGACCAGATCGCGCCCCCCGCTGCCTTTATCGTTCGCGGGACCGATCTTCCGTAATTGACTGGATCAAAACCCGCCGTCCAAGGAGACGGTTTGTCGAGATAGACCGTCGCGTCCGGCTCCACTTGCTGGCTCAGATAGACGGTCGGGATTGACGGGACGCGCTTCTGAACAAGCTGCAAAGTTCGCCAGTCGAAAGATTCGATCATCACCCTGTCGCCGAATTTCTCGGCTTGCACGAGACTCAGAACAAGCGCGACAAAGCGCTCGGGATCCGGCGATTCATCCGGATGGCCCGGATCGATCTTCGTTTCCATGTTGAGGCGAACGTTGCTGTTGCCCGATTTGCGCACCAGAGCAAAGACTTCCGCAAGCGTCGGAATCGGCGTGCCCCGGACCGCGCGCTGCTCCGGAAATTGCGCCGCGTAGGCGCTGCCGGGCCGGATCTGTCCGACATCGTATTTCTTGACGTCTTCGAGCCGCAATCGGACGAAGGGAATGCCGGGCGGGGTCACGTACACACCGTCGGCGGTGCGGGCAAGATCGGGATTGAGCCCCCGTTCGTGCGACACAATGATGACCTGATCCTTGGTAACCTCCATGTCCAGTTCGAGCGTATCGACGCCCATGGATAAGGCGCCGGCAAACGATTGCAGCGTGTTCTCGGGAAACAGGCCGCGACCCCCGCGATGTGCTTCGATATCGAAGGCCATGGCTCTTTCGATACCAGCAACGCAAAGGATTGCAACGAGGATTGAAAGTGCACGCAATGTCGTCATCGGTCCTCTCAGTATATGACTGATCATCTCCGATGTCGGGAGAAATTATCTTGGGCAATTCCACGCGACGACGCTCACCATCGTGCCGTCCGAGGGCAGATGCGTCCTGCCGAATGCTCCGGGAGTCGCCCCAATCTCAGCACGCGGCGAATTTGCGCGGTCCTGCGGTGCAATATTGTCCCCAATTGCAGACGATCACGGCCAAAATTCTTCCGTGAATATGCTCTGGCAGCGGTATCGCAGCGCCGGTTGCCGGCCGCCACGGACTACCCGCTTTCAATATCTCTCCACATTCTCCTAGAATGGACACATGACGAAATTGCACAGACGCCGGTGGCTGGTCGGTGCCGGCGCACTGGCCGGCGCTGCATGGCTGGGGAAGGACGTTGCACGCGCGCAAGACTATCCTGTGCGTCCGGTGCGTATCATCGTGCCTTATCCGCCCGGAGGCGGCACCGATGTCTTTGCGCGCCTGCTGGCGGCAAAAATAGAGGCTGAGTTCGGCCAACCGCTGGTCGTCGACAATCGCGCCGGCGGCGCCAGCGTCGTAGGCACCCGCGCGGTCGCGGATGCCACGCCCGATGGCTACGTCATCGGCATGGTAGACAGCGCTTTCACCATCAACCCCAGCCTGTTCAAGGACCTGCCGTACGATACACGGACCGCCTTTGTCCCAATTTCCCTGCTGACGCGCACGCAGCTCGTATTATGCGTCACGTCGTCGTCGCCGTTCAAAACCACGCAGGAATTGGTGGCGTATGCCAAAGGCAATCCCGGCAAACTGACCTTCGCCTCGGCCGGCAACGGCAGCCCGCCGCATCTCGGCGGCGAGCAATTCCGTCAAGCCGCCGGCATCGAAATGGTCACCGTGCCTTATCGTGGCGGCGCGCCTGCCTTGACCGGATTACTTTCTGGCGCGGTGGACTTCACCGTCAGCACCGTTCCGACCATTCAGCCGCAAATTCAATCGGACATGGCGAGAGGACTGGCCGTCACTCGCGGCCGCACGCCGCTATTGCCCGGTATTCCCAGCATGGAAGAGCTTGGCTACGGAAGCGTCGACGCGACAAGCGAGATGGGGCTGGTGGCGCCGGCCGCGACGCCGGCGCCGATCGTCGAGAAACTCCGTCGCCTCTCAGTGGCCGCGGTCAAAGATCCGGCATTCCAGGACGTTCTGATCCAACGCGGCTTTCAGCCGATCGGCACCACAACCGAAGAATTTCGCGATCATATCGACCGCGAGATCGCCAAATGGGCCAAGGTTATTGCCGCCGGAAACGTGAAGCCGGAGTGAGCGGCCGTCCTACTGCTCGGGCGTAATATTCGCGGCCTTCACGACTGATTTCCACCGTTCCATATCCGACCGAATGAGGTCATAAAACGACTGCGGCGAACCGCCGACGGGCACGAAGAGCTGCTGACTGACGATCTTTTTCATTTCGTCGGTGTGGATGATGTCATTGAGCTCGGCATTGAGCTTGCGGATGATCGGCTCGGGCGTGTCCTTCGGCGCGATCAGGCCCTGCCAGATCGGCATGTCGAATGCAGTGAAGCCTGCTTCGGTGAGCGTCGGAATATTCGGCAGCAGGCTGAAACGCTCCTTTCCGGATACGGCCAGGCCGCGCAATGTGCCGGCGGCGATGTGCGGGTAAACCGAGCCCGCGTCACCAACGAAAAGCTGCACCTCGCCCCCAAGCAAAGCCGTCACGGATGGCCCGGAACCGCGATAGGGCACGTGAACCATCTTGGTCTGCGTCTCGAGCATGAAAGCTTCCGTATTGAGATGGACCAAGCCACCGGTGCCGCTCGACGCGAAAGAGATTTTTCCCGGATTGGCCTTGGCGTAGTCGACCAATTCTTTAAGGGTGTTGACCGGCAAAGACGGCGTCACCGTAATGATGGTTGGACCCTGCGCCAGATTCACTACCGGCGTCATGTCGCTAAGCGAATCGAAGGTCATGTTGCTGTAGACAGCGGGGTTCACGGCATAGCTGCTGGAAATCAGCAGTAAAGTGTAGCCATCCGCCGGAGACTTCAGTGCGTAGCTCGCGCCCAGCGTGCTTCCGGCGCCTGCCTTGTTCTCGACAATGACCGGCTTGCCCCAACGCTCCGACAACGCATTTCCGACCGAGCGCGCAATAAAATCGCTGCCGCCACCGGGAGCGAACGGCACGATGATCCTGATCGTGCGCGACGGATAGTCCGAGGAGGACTCCTGTTGCCCATAGGCGCTGGTCTGGGCGGCAAGCATGGTCACCAAGAAGCAAAAGATCGCGTGTTTCATCTGCGGCGGCACCCTTCAATAGTCGATCAGGATTTCTTTGACGCGTAGTCCACGCGGCCCGTGGGGATCGATGTTGCGTTGGACAGGAGTCCGGCGCCGGCAAGACCGGACAGCTTGACCGCGCCGAGCATTTGCAGCGCTCCTTGATTGAGCTGATATTTGTTGTGCGCCATCGTCAGCGGATTGCGTTCCGCGAATTCGGCAGCGATCTTCTCGAGTTCGGTATCCCAATCGGCGTCATCCACCGCGTAATTGCAGAAACCGTCGGCGACCGCCTGCTCCGCGGAATATTGACCGCCGCGCAAATAGATGGATTTCGCGCGCTTGAGACCGACCGTCATCGGCAGCAGCAGGGTGCCGAGCAAAAGCGACGGGAGTGCTTTTGCCGCGCCGGTGAAATGGAATTTCGCCGATTTCTTGATGATGCAAAGATCGGCACAGATTGCCAGATGATTGCCAAAACCGGACGTCTGGCCGTTGACCGCGACGATGACGATCTTCGGCATCGAAACGATCCGGGTCAGGATGTCGATATCGCGCTCGAACAAAGCCGCAAGCTCGGCGCCCTGCATTGTGTTGATGTCATTGACGTCCTGACCCGAAGTGAAGGCTTCCCCGGTTCCGGTGATGACGATCACCTTGACAGTCGGATCATGCTGGAGCGCCGCCAGACGGTCGCCGAACACTCCAATTTCTTTCGCAGGCAGAGAGTTCCTCTTCGCCGGGCGGTTCAGCCGGATAAGAACCGCCTCGGGACTTTTCGGAAATCGTGTCTCGACGATCACCGGCTCGATTGCTGCCATGGACATTTCCTTTTCGACCCTAGACGCGGCGCGTTTGATCTTGCCAATAGCGTTCGCGAATTTCCCGCTTGAGTACTTTGCCGAGTGCACTGCGTGGCAGGCTGTCCCAGATTTCCACTGTCTTCGGCGCCTTGAAGCTCGCCAGCCCGGCCCGGCAATGCTCGCGCAATTCCTGGTCGGAAACCTTCACGCCACTTTTGAGCTCCACGATCGCCTTGACGGCCTCGCCCCATTTCTCGTCCGGCACGCCGATGACGGCGCAGTCAAGCACGGCCGGATGCTTCCACAGCACCTGCTCGACCTCGCTCGGGTAAATGTTAAATCCGCCGCTGATGATCATGTCTTTGTTGCGATCAACGATATAGAAAAAGCCTTTGTCGTCGCGGTAGCCGACGTCGCCGGAATGCAGCCAGCCAAAACGGAAGGCCTTTTCGGTCTCCTCCGGCTGATTGAAATAGCCGTCCATCGCGAGGTCGGTGCGTACGACTATTTCGCCTATCTCGCCGGGACCGAGGAGCTTGCCGTCGGTGGCCATGATCTCGACGCGGGCAAACGGCGTTGCGCGCCCGCAGCTCTTGAGCAGATTTGGTTCGGCAGCGGTCGTCGCGTAGTCCGCCGGGCCCATGAAAGTGCACAGCAACGGTGCCTCGGCCTGCCCCCAGCCCTGCGCCATGACCGGCCCGAAGATTTCCAGAGCTTCGGCCATCTTGTCCGGCGAAATCGGTGCCGCCGTGTAGATAAAATAGCGAAGCGAAGAAAAATTCCGCTTTCTGATGTCGGGCATTGTAAGCAGCGAGTAGATGACGGTGGGAGGCAGGAACATCGTCGTGATGCCGTGACGCTCGATGGCGTCAACGATAGCCGCAGGGTCGGCCTTATCGAGGAAGACAATAGTGCCGCCATTGCTGATCGTGCACAACGAAACATTGCCGGCGGCGTGCGTCAGCGGCGTCGCCGCGAGAGTAATATGTCCTTCCGGAAGCGGCATGCACCAGTGAAACGCCGTAAACAGCGAAGTGGCGGCGCGATGCGAGATCATTGAGCTTTTGGATCGTCCGGTGGTCCCGCCGGTCGCTTTTACCCACGCCAGATCGCTGGCGCCGTGCTCGTCTTCGGGAAATATCTCCGGATACCGCGCGGCCCATGTTTCGAGCGAAGGGCCATTGTCGTCCGCCAGATCGAGGCACGTCATGCCCTTGAGCGATGCCACCTTGGTTTTGAATTCGGCCGCATCGGCGGCGGTACGCGAGTGATAGAAAAGATATTCGGCGCCATTGTCGTTAAGGAAGTCGATGTTTTCGGTGAGCGCGTTGCGCGGATGCACCGGTTGCCATACGGCGCCGGCGCGAAACACCGCGATCATGGCAACAAAAGCAAGCGCACAGTTCGGCGTATAGAACGCGACGCGCGAGCCTCTTTCGAGCCCGGCGGCACGCAACGCATGCGCAACGCGATGCGTCAGCAATTCGACGTCGCGATGTGAAAAGGTACCGGAAGCGTCACGAAGGCAATCGTGCTCGGGCTGACGTCTAAGACCATGATCCAAAAAATCGATGACTCGCACGGTGCTTTCCTGTGAAGCGCGGAATTCAATCTTGAAGATCGAGCCTGGAGCGCGGCTATCCCGATCATTAGAGGCTGGCATGCGCGAGTGCAACAGATGCAGGGTTGCGCCCCATGTTGAAACGAACTGCGGTCCAACTTTTTCTTTCGCAAGATTTCGGACAGTTTTGCGATCACGAGAGTGGGATTAAATCATTCCACTCCAGTGTTGGCTTCAGCCCAATGCTGAACTGCATCGCTCCGAAGAAAATCGAGCGCCGCACCTTCTTCAAAGGCCTGCTCATCGGGTTTGGCGACCACCGTCGCGATAACCGCATCACACTTGTTGGCCAGCGCTATGCCCAAAATCTGCATGGACGATTGAAATGGCCGATCGATCACAAACGAGCGTGCACGGCCCGTCATGATTCCAGCCGTGACAGGATGACCCGGTGCAACCGGCCTGTATTCCGCACCCATTAGGTCTAGGTCGCTTACGCGATCAATTTCATCGTCATCGGATACGCCCTTCGCGCAGCGGCAAAACCCAATCTTGGCGCGAAGATAAAGGTGAACTTCGCTACCGCATTGGTCAGCGCCACATTTAAACGCGCGACCGGTGCCCCATTGGTCGATCGGAAACGGCCATTTCTCTTCGACCCATGAAGCAGCAGGCGTGCTCGCCTTGGAAATGTCCTGGTTCACCTTCGAAGCGTCCTGCGCCAAGATGCCGGAGCCGGCAAGCAAGGACGACACGAGCACGAACCCAATGTGGACAGCTGCTCTCCGCACGAAACTCATCCGGAATTCCTGGCAAAGCGATCAGGAACTATTGCAGGCCCGCTGTGGCGCGGGCTTCACCGGTTAGTTCGAGTATGTGCATACCGGTGTTCGCCCGATCAACGATATAGATATAACCGCGGTCGTCGGTCTCCACGTTGTTGGTTTGGATGGCGACCTTGCAGCGGTCTTGGCCGTTTAGCTTGATGCACCGTTTGTCGGTCGCTTCGGTAATGGAAGGAATAAAATACCCGATCTCCTTCGGATGGTAAGGATCCCGAATGTCGACGGCACGCACACCGGCGTTGAAGTAGCTAAGAAAGGCGATCTTCTTATAGAAAACCGGCGCCATGCTTTCGTTCGAGGAGTGTGTGCCGAATCGACCGCCTCGAGAGCAAAAATCGCCGCTTGCTTCCGGCACCTGGAAATTGGAAATGACCATCGGATGCGCTTCGATCGTCACGTCGACGAACCACGCCATTTGCTGCGGTTCTTCGCACTCGTTACGTATCTGCTCGTCGACGACCATGACAATATCACGCTCCGCGCCCACTGAATCCTTCGCGAACTCCGGAATAGGCATCTTGGGCATCGGGAATGCCGTGTGTGCTCCGTTAAATGGCGTCATGACGAGCCTCCCCACTTCCGGGTAGAGCAAATTCTCCGGGGTTGGCTCCTTGGGGCCGTTGAGGAGCTTGTCGCGATCGACGATTTGCATCACGCCGGCCTTGTTGGTGCCGTAACCGAAATAAATCCGGTTGCCCTGCACTCCCAGCGAAATCATGCCGTGCAGTTGCTCGGGGACTGCTCCGGTCGCACCGGGCTGCTGACCCGGCAAACCGAAGTCTCGGATTTTCACCGGATGGGCAGGATCGCTCATGTCATAAACTTCGGTCATCCGATTGACGCGCCACCCAGGCACGCCGGACACCAGATAGGCGATGCCGGTATCGCATTCCCACCAGCTTTTATGAGTGTCGTTGAGCTCACCTTCCCTTTGCCAGATCAGTGAAGGCTTCGCCGGATCGGTCACGTCATAGATCTGATGGCTCTTGCCGCCGAAGACGCGCAAAAGGTACGTCTTGTTGGGATCGCCTTTGGGCAGGGCGCTGCCGTCGCAGACCCGCGTCATCTGCGCGCCGCCCTCTTCGTAGTTACCGGGCGTACCAGGAATGTGTGCAAGATATTGCGGATGCGCCGGATCAGTCACGTCCACGATGGAGGTGCCATTGAATTCCGGCTGACCGGTCATTGAATTGAGCGGCTTTGGCACGGCCGGTGTGCCGCCATGGTGGCCGATATAGGCGATGTAGCGGCCATTCTGGCGATGGATGGTTGGTTGGTATGCGCTGCGCCCCTGGAGGTCGTTGTAGCCGACCAGCCGCATGTTCATCGACTCAGGCGGCGCCCCCACATGCTGCTCTTCTGCGGAAGCCGTCACTATCAGACCCAAGGCAACCGAAGCGCACGCTGCGATCGAGACTCTGCCTCGCCACCCGAAGTTATCGCACCTCATACTTTTTCCCCATTGAATAACTGCCTTCAGAGCTGGACCTATCGCATCGGAGAAAGGGTCGCGGAAGAGGCTGGCGGAGGGAGTGTCCTCCAATAAACGTAGTTTATTATGTTATATCAATTAGTTGTAAGTCGAAGATAGTCCCAGCCCCCAACCTTACCCACGAAATGTTTGCGGATTGTAGCGGACAAGAGCGAACGCAGGCGTCAATTTTATTCGACGTCTAAGCTAAGTCCGTGATGCATCTTCCTTGTCCGCTTCTGGCGCTTTGCGGACATCGCTCCACGTCCGACTGACGTCCGCTTTCGGGGGTAAAGCTGACGTGGGCCGGGCGACTCGTGATGTCCGCAAATGACCCAAAGCGGACATGCACCCACTGACCGGGGAAACTCGCCTGCGTAAGGACGCGCCCTTTAATCGAACAGCTAACGCATTTTGAGGATTATGACCTGATCGCTGGTCGGGTCGGTACTCTTGCGGAGTTTGGCGACGTCGGCCGCCGTGACAACAGGTGCCTGGTTGCCCCAACCGTTGCGGATGAAGGTGACGATGTCGGCGATGTCCTGGTCGGAGTACTGCTGCCGGAATTGCGGCATCCGATAGGCGCCCGGCGTGCCTTTGACGACCAGAGGATTTGAACCGTTGAGCACCAAGTTGATGAGCGACGACGGATCGTTGTCGAGGACAACGGGATTGCCGGCGAGCGCCGGTATGTATGGGGTGAAACCGTTGCCATCGAAGCCGTGACAGTTCGCGCAGGTGCCGGTGTATAGAGTCGTGCCGGGTTGCGATGCGTGGCCGGAACGCAGCTCCATCGTGGTGGATTCGTCATAGGCAACGGGCTGCCTTGTAGACGTCGCCGGTAGTGATTTTATATATGTCGCTATCGCGGCGATGTCGGCGTCCGACAGGTAAGGCGTGCTGTTGTTGATCACATCGATCATCGAACCAAACGCCGTCCCGCCTCTGTTGTGGCCGTACTTGAGAAAATCGACGAGATCGTCCTTCGACCAACTGCCGAGTCCGGTGCGCGCGTCGCCGCGAAGATCCGGAGCGTACCAGGCGTCGAGCAACGATCCGGAGAGATAGACCGTGCTGCTCTGGTCCAACGCCTTTTCCTGAAATGCCAAGCCGCGTGGAGTGTGACAGGCGCCGCAATGGCCGAGTCCCTGCACCAGATATGCGCCGCGATTCCAGTCGGCGTCCTGTTCGCTCTTGGCGACATAACTGCCGCCGGGGGTGAAAACGAAACTCCAGATCGCCAGCGGCCAGCGTATGCTCAGTGGCCAAGGAATTTCATTCTTCATATTTTCCTGGTGAACCGGCCGCACCTCTTTTATGAAGAAGTCGTAGAGCGCCGCCACGTCCGCATCGGTCAGCTTGCGGTAAGACGGAAAGGGCATTGCCGGATAGAGCCGGTGACCATCCTTGGCGATGCCCTGCCGGACCGCGCGATCGAAATCCTGGAGACTGTAGCTGCCGATGCCGGTTTCGGAATCGGGCGTAATGTTGGTTGAATAAATGATGCCGAGCGGTGAGCCCATTTTCAGGCCGCCGGCAAACGCCTTACCGTCTGGAGCGGAATGACAGGACACGCAATCGCCGGCCCGCGCCAGATATTCGCCGGGACTGCCGGGGGGACTGACGTTTTCGTCTGCCCGCGACGTCGACACTGCGACGCCCAAGAGCAGGCCGCAGAAAATCAGTCTCGAAAACATCGTCACGACCCTGCTTTCAGCAAAAGTTGCCCTGTTCATTTTCAGGCATTGGCGGGATGCGGCCGTCGCGCCGCCTTCGGACCTTTTGTGAGGTTATGTCGATCCGATCAGATCGTGGTCGCTGACTGGCAGCGAACGAAGACGTTTGCCTGTGGCAGCAAAGATCGCGTTCGCCACCGCAGCGGCGATCGGCGGGGTTGCGGCCTCGCCGGCACCGCCCCAGACCTTGCCGCCGCTTGGCATCAGATAGACGTCGATCTTCGGCGCCTCGGCAAGGCGCACCATGCGGTAGGTATCGAAATTGCCCTGCACCGCCGCGCCCTCTTTGATTGTGATCTTGCCGAACAGCGCCGCAGTCAAATTGTAGATCACACTGCCCTCGGCCTGTTCGGCGATAGTCAATGGGTTGACCATGTAGCGGGTATCGAGCGCGACGGTGACGCGATTGACCTTTACCTGACCGTCGGGCCGGACGGTGACCTCGGCGACCTCCGCACACAGGCTATCGTCGTCCTGGCACATGGCGATGCCGCGGCCGCTGCCATGCGGCAACGGCTTGCCCCAATCGCCTTTCTCGGCGGCGGTATCCAGTACCTTCAGCCAGTCGGGCTTTCCAGCCAAGAGCTTACGCCGCATCTGATAGGGATCGATTCCGCTCGCTGAAGCGATCTCGTCAAGGAAGCCCTCGATGGCGAAAACGTGCTGATTGACGCCAGGCGCGCGCCAGAACCACACCGGCAGATGGGTATTCTTGATGACTGCCTCGACGCGCGTGTTCGGAACGTTATAACCGTTGCTCGCTAAGCCGGCGACGGCCTGCGGTTCAACCTTGTTGGCAGGGAATGGCCGGCCAACCGACGCGTTGATCGATGAAGTGACGACACGCATCGACCATGCGGTCGGCATGCCGTCGGGGCCGACAGCAGCCTTGAAGGCGACTACCGCGTGCGGACGGAACTTGTCCTGTCGGGTATCTTCCTCGCGGGTCCAGATCAGCTTGACCGGGCGGTTGACGGCCTTGGCGATTGCGATGGCCTGCACGATCTCATCGCTGGCATCACGGCGGCCGAAACCACCGCCGACGAACGCATTGTGAACATAGACCTGCTCCGGCTTCAGGCCGGAGGCTTTCGCCGCCGCTTCGAGCGCCTCGTCAGCGGCTTGCGTTCCGACCCACACGTCCAGTCGGTCGGCTTGCAAGTTCACCGTCGCATTCATCGGTTCCATAGGGGAATGCGACAGATAGGGCGTTTCGTAAATGGCTTCGAACGTCTTGGCCGCACCAGACATCGCTTGATCAACATCGCCGTCGTTGCGCGCGATCAACATGGGCTCGTTGAGCGCTGCGCGAAACGTCTTTGAAAGCTGATCGCTGTCGATCTTGCCAGCCTCGCCAGTGTCCCACTCCGGCTGCAACCGGGATAGCGCGCGCTTGGCGCGCCAGAAGCTTTCGGTCGCCACCACGGCCACTGCATTGTCGAGCTTCACTACCGCAACGATGCCTGGAGCGCCGGCGATCACCGAGTCATCGACGCTCTTGAGCTTGCCGCCTGGGACAGGGCACGCCGTGATCGCGGCGAAAACCATGCCCGGGACTTGCGCGTCGATGCCGAATTTGGCCGACCCATCGGTCTTGCACACCACGTCGACGCGCGGCATCGACCTCGGAATGAAAGTAAATTGCGCCGGAGTTTTGATCGCCGGCTCCACGTTGAGCTTGATCTTGGCTGCGTCGGATGCGAGTTCGCCGTAGCGCAGCGTGCGGCCCGAAGACGTATGGGTCACAACGCTCTGCGCGGCCGAGCACTCCGATGGCAGAACACTCCAGCGCGCCGCGGCCGCAGCGATGAGGCGCTCCCGCGCGCTGGCGCCGACCTGCTGCACCACCTTCTGCGATCCCCGCACGGTTTGACTGCCGGCGGAACGCATCGACTGACCATAGACTTTGTTCTCTCGCAGTTGGCGGTTGGCCGAGGCATATTCGATCCGCACCTTCGACCAGTCGCATTGCAGTTCCTCGGTAATCATCATCGGCAGCGCCGTCATGCTGCCCTGCCCCATCTCCGATCGCTGATAGCGAATCAGGATCGAATCGTCCGGATCAATGGCGATCCATGCGTCGATTTCATTCGCCGCGTAGGCGTTGTCGTCGTTCCATGGCTGCGCAGGGACGGTGGCGGAGTCGGCCGCACGTAGGACGGCGCCGATGCCGATCATGAAACCGCCGGCTGCGGTTGCAGCGGTGAGGATGAAGTGGCGGCGGCTAAGAGTCGAAGCGACGTAATTTCCGTGCATCGCTGCCTCGCCTTATGTTTTCATCATGTCGGCGGCGCGGTGAATGGCGCGTCGCAGACGCTCGTAGGTTCCGCACCGGCAGATATTCGTGATGTTGGCATCGATATCGGCATCAGTCGGATTGGGGAACTCCTTCAAGAAGGCGACCGTGGCCATGATTTGCCCAGACTGGCAGTAGCCGCATTGTGGAACGTCTTCCGCGATCCACGCGCGCTGCACCGGATGGTTATTGGCCGGGGAAAGCCCTTCGATTGTTGTGACTTTTGCGCCATTGAGCGCGCCGATCGGCACCGAGCAGGAACGCATCGGTTTGTCGTCGATGTGAACGGTGCAGGATCCGCACTGTGCGATGCCGCAGCCAAACTTCGTGCCGGTCAGGCCGACCACATCGCGCAATACCCAGAGAAGCGGTGTGTCAGGCTCAATATCGATTTGTCGGGTGGTTCCATTGACTTCAATCATAATCACCGTGGCTCTCCTCAGAGTAGGGTGATGCCGGGGCGTGAATCGACGTAAGCTTATGCTGTTTACGTTGTGACGTGGAGGTTTACGTTGTGACGTGGAGTAAGTTAGCAACGACCTTCGCGGTGGTCCAGAAGCGCTCGATGTAGAAGCGCCCCAACCGAGAAAAGTTGCACTGATGGCGACAAATTGTGAGACGGGAGTTCCTACTGCGGCTGGTTCACAAGCCATGCCCACCGTTGAGGGTGTGCCGGACTCTAGGCTTTTAACTCGCATGAAATTTATCCGAATGGATGGGACCCATTTGTGCGCACGGCGCGTTTAATAACATCGACTGACTTCTAGAAAAGGAGAACATCGCATATGAAAAAAGTTGCAGCCCTTGCCGTTGGAGCATTGCTAATCAGTAGTGCCGCCCTCGCACAAACAATGTCGGCTGGAGGCCCAGCGCTGATGACGAATGTCCCGTCATCGAGTCTCACCGTCACCGATTGGTACAAGCAGGATATTTACAACAGGTCCGAGGCTAAGATCGGCCACGTTAAGGACGTGCTGGTTGGTCCCAACGGACAGATCAACGCTGTGATCGTCGGTGTCGGCGGCTTTCTCGGCGCCGGCGAGAAGGATGTCGCAGTCAACTTTAACTCCATCAAGCAAACCATGAAGGACAACAAGGTCTATCTTACGATGGATACGACCAAGGATGCACTCAGGAACGCTCCAGGATTCAGGTACGACAGCACCAAGACCAGCTGGGTTCCAGAAAAGTCCTAAAGTCATCCCGGCCAGAGTTGTGCAATGGCGGGAAAGAGCCTCGGATATTCCGAGGCTCTTTCTTGCGCACTTTCCGAGATAGATACGAAACAGCAATATTTGTGGAATCTCGGAGCGCTTGAATCATTTGATTGCGCTTCGCCGTGGTGATTTATTTCCGTGAGGACACTTATCCCACGCTTTTTTCGGGTTGCGCTGCGCTCGATTTTATTTCGATGTTCATTGTCGGGACGGATCCTACGGAGCATCCGGATTCAACGCGGAACCCACCTCGTCATTCTTTCGCACGACGTGTCTGCCACAATCATAAGTAATTTGTGTAGTTCCAAGCTTTTGGCGAATCCGAAATTAAACTTAGCTCCATATGGAACGGCTGTGCGTTTTGGGCATTGTGTCAAAAGACTTAGGTGGGTGTGTACAATGGGTTCGGGGCGGCGCTATCAAGAAAAAGCTATGGAATGTATCTCCGCGGCCGATCATGCCCATGATCCGGTGGAACGCCTTGGACTCCTTGGCATCGCCCAGCTATTCATGAAGCTTGCGGAACATGTCGCTCCTTCGCTTTTTTCGCGGAGCCGAGATCAGCCGATAGTTCCATCGGACGAACACGCTAAAGATGAAAGCTAAATATTCTCATCTGGCATACCCGCCAAGCTGACCCGAGGAACTGATACCTAGCGGACCCGATAGCTAGAAGATTATCCAGGGCGGACCAAGAACGACGTGTCAACAACCCGGTCCTGAGTGTCCGCAACAAAGCTTAGGGGCCGCGCTCGCCGACAACGATTAGCTAGCCATGGCTCGGTCTGATACGCCCTGCATGAAGACCCTCTGCAACATGTCACGCTGAATCGGCTTTTGCAGGATTGGCACGTCGCGAAACCGCGCGTCAACACTGTCGGCTTCGTAACCGGTAACAAACACAAATGGCACGCCGCGCACTGTTAGGATCTCGGCGACCGTATAGACCAAGCCATCGCCCAGATTGATATCGAGGACTGCCGCGTCAATTTGACTTTCGCGTGCCGCGGAAAGCGCCTGAGACGCAGTGCTAACCGGACCAACTACCTGGAAACCAAATTCGGTCAATGTCTCTTGGATCATCATGGCAACGAGTGCCTCGTCCTCAACCAGGAGCACGCGCGGCTCGTCTTTTTGCCCTAAGCCGACGATAACGCCGTTCGTGCCCTTGCCGCCGGCCGCGGTATGTATGATGCGAGGTCTCGAGAGCTCGCTTTGCGGTATCGAGAGTTCGCAGCGCAATCCCTTCGAATCCCAGTCGAAGCGCACCTTGCCGCCGAGTTGTTGTTCCACACTGGCACTGATCACTCTCAGGCCGAAGTTGCGTGACGACGGTTCCATAATGGAGGGACCACCGTTCTCCTCCCAATGCAGCGCCAGCACACCATCGCCCAGACGCCAATCGAGGGACATTTTGCCCTGTGGTGACGATAACGCACCATACTTCGCTGCATTGGTAGCAAGTTCGTGCAATGCAAGTGCTAGACCTTGCGCGGTCGCAGGCTGCAACGAAATATTTGGACCCGACAATTTGATCTTGTCGCCAGCTCGGTACGGCGCCAATTCCTCGGCAACAAGCGTTCCGAGATCGGCGCCGCGCCAGCGCGATTCAGATAAGAGCGTATGCGCGCGCGCCAACGCTTTAATCCGGCCCTCAATCGCCAGCACATAGTCTTCTACGCTCCCGGCGCGAGTAAGTCTGACAATTGATTGAATGACAGCAAGCGCATTACGGGCACGATGATCGACCTCACCAGCAAGCAAGATTTGGCGTTCCTCAGCTTCTTTGCGGTCTGTAATATCAATGGTGACGCCCGAGATCCTGACCACTTTTCCGGCAAAGTCGACACTCGCCGCCGCGGTACCGAAACACCAACGGATTTCTCCGTTGGTACGCTGCACGCGAAATTCGACCTGTTGCGTACGCGCGCCCTGGGTCATATCGCGAGCGACTGTCCTGAGAATCTCCCAATCGTCGGAATGGATGAGCACTCTAATAGTTTCGGCTGAAATTTCGATTTCGCCCGGCTCGATACCGAAGATGCGATACTGACCTTCGTCCCAATGCCATTCTTGCGTACTGAGATTCCAGTCCCAGGAGCCCATTTGGCCCGCGGCCAAAGCAAGGCTCCTGCCCTGTTCACTCTGCTTAACCCGAAGGTTCGACAATTCGAGTTCAGCCGTACGTTCAGCTACTCGCCGCTCGAGTTGGGAATTTAGTTGTTCAAGCTCGCGAGTCTTACGAAACAATTCTGCAAACACTCGCACTTTTGCGCGGAGCACTTCCGGAACAACTGGCACTGGCACATAGTCAACCGCACCCATCTCGTAACCACGCAATCTATCGACGTCGCTGAGGAGGATGGCAGAAATGAAGATGATCGCGGTTTCGCAAAAGCGTGGGTGCTCGCGGATCATTGCCGCGAGCTGAAACCCGTCGAGTTCCGGCATGCAGACGTCGATCAAAACAACGGCAACGTCGTTCTTCAGCAAAAACTGAAGTGCCTCGCGCGCGGAAGAGGTTTTGACCAGATTTTCATTAAGCTCCCCAAGAATGACGTCGTAAGCAAGCAGCTTGTCAGGCTGGTCGTCCACCAGGAGCACGTTGACTTTCTCGCTCATTTTCTCGCTCATCACATCGGCCTAGCGGTGCAACCACATCCGCAGAGCGGACAGGAGCTGATCCGTATTAACCGGCTTGGCAAGATAGTCGGACGCGCCGGCCTGGAGACATTTCTCACGATCTCCCTTCATCGCTTTGGCGGTGAGCGCGATGATCGGTAGCCGACGATACTCCCTGTTCTGGCGGAATTCTTTCGATGGTTTGATAACCATCCATCTCAGGCATCATGATATCCATCAATACGATCGCGAGCGAAGGCGTCTGTTCGACGATTTCTATCGCCTCCATGCCGGTCGTCGCGGCAAGTACCTTCATGCCGCGGCGTTCAAGCGCACTTGACAGCGCGAAAATGTTGCGCGGATCATCGTCGACCAGAAGCACAGTTTGCCCAACCAGATCATCGTCGGAACTGTTCAACCGCTCGAGCATGTTCTGCTTTTCAGTCGGCAGGTCGGTGATCACACGGTGCAAGAAGAGCGCAGTTTCGTTTAAGAGACGCTCGGGCAACTCCACGCCCTTGACCACGATACTTCGCGCCATGGTGTGCAATTGTATGTCTTCTTCGATCGACAATTCACGTCCGGTGAAGACCACGACTGGGATTTCTGCAAGCTGACTATCGGCCCGCATCCGTTCGAGAACCTCGAAGCCAGACATATCAGGCAGCCAGAGGTCGAGCACAACGCAATCACAGGGGTTTTCCTTCAAGGCGCTCAACGCTTCATTGCCTGTGCTGGCATTGACGATCTCTATGTCGTCATGGCCAAGCAACTCGCGAATACTCATCTGCTCAATTGCGTTGTCCTCCACCACTAACAGACGCTTACGCCTCGGCTCCGCGAACTCCTTGATGCGGGAAAGAGCTTCATCAATGCCTTCACGCGTCGTTGGTTTGTTCACGAAAGCGAACGCTCCGCGAGCCAAGCCGTGCTGGCGATCTTCGTCAAGCGACACAATCTGAACCGGTATATGCCGAGTCAGTGGATTTTGCTTAAGTTGGCTGAGTACGTTCCATCCGAGCATATCGGGCAGAAATACATCGAGCGATACGGCGGTTGGCTGATATTGCTTGGCGAGACTGATCGCATCGTCGCCGCGCATCGCCAAGAGTGCTTTGAATCCCTTGTCGCGCGCCAGATCGACCAAGATGCGAGCGTAATGGGGGTCGTCCTCGACGATCAGCAGAATGGCATCGCCTGCCTGTATTTCCATCCGATCATCAGGAATCGATTCAACAGGCTCGCGCTCTGCAGCAATATGCAGACCCGCTAACTGCTGACGTGCAGGTGACGACGTAGCTGCCCTAGCCGCAGCATAAACTCCACTGGAACCGACATATTTGAGCGGAAGATAAAGTGTAAAGGTCGAACCTGTACCGGGCGTACTATGCAGATGGATTTCGCCACCAAGAAGGCTTGCCAATTCGCGGCTGATAGCAAGACCAAGACCGGTTCCACCATATTTGCGGCTGGTAGAGGCGTCCGCCTGTTGAAACGCCTCGAATATAAGCTTCTGCTTTTCCTGCGGTATGCCAATGCCGGTGTCAGTGACCTCGAATGCCACCACGCCCGATGCTTGACTAAGCACCGGATGTTCAGCGCTCCAACCACCGAGCGCTACAGCAACGTTGAGGCGCACACCGCCTTCCGCTGTGAACTTGAACGCGTTCGAAAGCAAATTCTTTAGAACCTGCTGCAATCGTTTGGTGTCAGTAGTGAGACTCCGGCTGAGATTAGCATCAGAATGAACCTCGAACGACAGCTTGCGAGCATCCGCCTCATGACGGAACGGCCGCGCCACCATGTCCAACAGATTTGTGAAGAATACATCCTCAGCATCAACCGTGACTGTCCCGGATTCAATCTTCGATAGGTCTAGGATGTCACTGATGAGGTTGAGAAGATCCGTACCCGCGCCATGGATGGTACGAGCGAATTCAACTTGTTTGCCCGTCAGATTGCCTTCCGGATTGTCGGTCAGTTGCTGGCCAAGAATAAGAATCGAATTGAGCGGTGTTCGTAATTCGTGAGACATATTAGCGAGGAATTCTGATTTGTATTTCGAGGTGAGCGCAAGTTCGGTCGCTTTCTCCTCAAGCGCGCGGCGGGCCTGCTCGATTTCCTGGTTTTTGCGTTCCACCTCTACGTTTTGCTCGGCGAGTTGCTGCGCCTTCTGTTCAAGCTGCTCGTTGGTTTGCTGCAATTCTCTCTGTTGCGCCTGCAACTCGCCAGCAAGCTGTTGGGATTGTTTAAGTAGGCCCTCGGTCTGCATCGTAGCTTCAATCGAATTAAGAACGATACCGATAGATGTCGTAAGCTGCTCCAAGAACATGGTTTGCAAGGTTGTGAATTCATGGATCGAGGCAAGTTCGATTACGGCTTTCACCTGGTTTTCAAAGAGCACTGGCAACACAATATTGTTGCGCGGCGCACCTCTGAATAACGCCGAGCTCACAGGCACCGTATTTTCGGGCATGTCAGTGATGAGCATGCGACGCTTGTCGATGGCGCATTGGCCAATCAGGCCCTGGCCTTGCCTCAAGGTCTGCGGATGTCCGTTGGCGCCGTCGTCGGCGTAAGCTGATAGCAGACTGAGGCTTTGCGACTCCTCATTCTCCACTTGGTAGATGACGCTTTGATGCGCGTTCACAAGAGGCGTCAGTTCCGACAGCAGCATTCGACCTACGGTAGTGAGATCGCGCTGGCCTTGCAGCATGTTTGTGAATTTTGCGAGATTTGTCTTCAGCCAATCCTGTTCTGTATTGCGATCGGTGGTGAGCCGCAGATTGTCGATCATCGTATTGATGTTGTCTTTAAGCTCAGCCACTTCGCCGCGCGCATCGACCTGAATCGACCTTGTCAGGTCACCCTTGGTAACCGCAGTTGCAACCTCAGCGATAGCGCGCACTTGCGTCGTCAAATTTGCTGCGAGGAGGTTGACGTTGCCAGTCAGGTCTTTCCACGTTCCAGCAGCGCCAGGCACATTAGCTTGACCACCGAGACGGCCTTCGACGCCGACCTCGCGAGCGACCGATGTCACCTGGTCGGCGAAGATCGCAAGCGTGTCGGTCATGCTATTGATAGTTTCTGCGAGTGCCGCCACCTCGCCTTCCGACTTCACCGTGAGATTTTGTTTGAGATCACCATTGGCGACCGCAGTCACGACCTTCACAATGCCGCGCACCTGTTCAGTAAGGTTGGCGGCCATTACATTCACGGTGTCGGTCAAGTCCTTCCAAGTACCGGCAACGCCAGGTACTTGCGCCTGACCACCAAGGAGGCCTTCGGTCCCCACTTCACGCGCGACGCGCGTCACCTCCGAAGCGAAGCCGTTGAGTTGGTCCACCATCGTATTGATCGTGTTTTTGAGCTCAAGGATCTCACCTTTAACGTCGACGGTAATTTTGCGCGATAAGTCGCCACGCGCGACGGCTGTCGTCACCTCGGCGATATTGCGGACCTGCGTCGTCAAGTTCGCCGCGAGTAGATTTACGTTATCAGTCAGGTCCTTCCATGTGCCGGCAACACCAGGCACAATGGCTTGACCGCCAAGCCGTCCGTCCGCACCCACCTCGCGCGCAACGCGCGTCACTTCGGCGGCGAACGAGCGCAACTGCTCAACCATCGTATTAAGCGTGTCTTTGAGGAGCAGCATTTCGCCGCGCACATCGACCGTAATCTTTTTGGACAAATCGCCGCCGGCGATAGCCGTGGCCACTTCGGCGATGTTGCGAACTTGCGCAGTCAGATTCGAGGCCATGAAATTGACGTTGTCGGTCAGGTCTTTCCAGGTTCCGGCAACGCCGGGGACCTGTGCTTGGCCACCGAGCTTGCCTTCAGTGCCGACTTCGCGCGCAACACGCGTCACTTCGGAGGCAAACGCATTGAGCTGGTCGGCCATCGTATTGATGGTGTTTTTCAACTCTAGAATTTCGCCCTTCACGTCGACCGTTATTTTGCGTGACAGGTCGCCGCGCGCCACGGCGGTGGTTACTTCGGCGATGTTGCGAACTTGTGCCGTGAGGTTGCCGGCCATGGAGTTGACCGAGTCGGTCAAATCTTTCCAAGTTCCCGCGACTCCCGGCACGTTAGCCTGCCCACCAAGACGGCCTTCAGTGCCCACCTCGCGCGCGACGCGCGTCACCTCGCCAGCGAAACGGTTGAGCTGATCCACCATCGTATTCAGAGTTTCCTTCAACTGAAGGATTTCGCCCCGAACGTCGACCGTTATCTTTCGCGACAGATCCCCGCCAGCGATGGCGGTCGCCACTTCGGCAATATTACGTACCTGACCGGTCAAATTTCCGGCCATCGAATTCACGCTATCGGTCAGGTCCTTCCAGGTTCCAGCAACTCCGGGCACCTGCGCCTGACCGCCGAGCTTACCTTCCGTACCGACTTCTCGCGCGACCCGCGTGACTTCGGCGGCAAAGGCGTTGAGCTGATCCACCATGGTGTTGAGCGTGTCTTTGAGCTCGAGAATCTCACCACGCACGTCGACGGTTATCTTGCGTGACAAGTCTCCGCGCGCCACGGCGGTAGCGACTTCGGCAATGTTGCGGACTTGCCCGGTCAGGTTCGACGCCATCGAATTCACGGAGTCCGTCAAGTCCTTCCAGGTGCCAGCCACGCCGCGCACCAGCGCCTGACCACCGAGTTTGCCTTCGGTACCAACCTCACGCGCGACGCGCGTTACCTCGCCCGCAAACGCGTTGAGCTGGTCAACCATTGTATTGATGGTGTCTTTCAGCTCTGCGATTTCGCCGCGGACATCGACAGTAATCTTCTTAGACAAGTCGCCGCTGGCGATTGCCGTCGAGACTTCTGCAATGTTCCGGACTTGCGCGGTCAGATTCGATGCCATCGAATTGACGGAGTCCGTCAAATCTTTCCAGGTTCCGGCAACTCCGAGCACGTTTGCTTGGCCGCCGAGGCGCCCGTCGGTGCCGACCTCGCGCGCGACACGCGTTACTTCGCCTGCGAATGCATTGAGCTGATCCACCATCGTGTTGATGGTTTCCTTAAGCTGCAAAATCTCGCCGGAGACGTTCACTGTGATTTTCTTCGACAGGTCGCCGCCGGCGATTGCGGTTGCGACATCGGCGATGTTGCGGACTTGCGCGGTCAGATTGCCGGCCATGAAATTGACGCTGTCAGTCAAGTCCTTCCAAGTGCCGGCGACGCCCGGAACCTGTGCCTGGCCGCCAAGCTTGCCCTCGGTTCCAACCTCGCGTGCCACACGGGTGACTTCCGACGCAAAACCGTTGAGCTGATCCACCATTGTATTGATAGTATCTTTGAGCTCGAGAATTTCACCGCGCACATCGACGGTAATCTTACGCGACAGGTCACCGCGCGCGACCGCGGTAGTCACATGAGCGATATTGCGCACTTGGTCAGTAAGGTTTCCGCACATGGCGTTGACGGAGTCGGTCAAGTCCTTCCACGTTCCTGCAACGCCGGGCACGATGGCCTGGCCTCCGAGTTTGCCGTCGGTGCCGACCTCGCGCGCGACCCGCGTCACTTCCGATGCAAAAGAGCGCAACTGATCGACCATTGTATTGATGGCTTCTTTGAGCTGGAGAATCTCTCCGCGCACGTCGACGGTGATTTTTTTCGACAAATCGCCGTTTGCCACCGCGATTGTCACTTCGGCGATATTGCGAACCTGGGCGGTAAGGTTCGACGCCATAGAGTTGACGCTTTCGGTGAGGTCCTTCCACACGCCAGTGACGCCGCCGACCTGAGCCTGGCCGCCGAGCTTTCCCTCGGTACCCACCTCGCGCGCGACGCGCGTTACCTCGGAAGTAAATACGCTAAGTTGCTTGATCATCGTGTTGACGATTTCAGCGGAACGCAAAAATTCGCCCTTCAACGGCCGACCGTCGACGTCGAGCTGCACGGTCTGCAACAGATCGCCTTGCGCGACCGCGGCAATCGCACGCGTCACTTCGGTCGTCGGCCAAAGCAAATCATCGATCAGGGTGTTCACGCTGGCTTCCATTTCACCCCAAGCGCCGTCGGAAAGCCCGAAACGAACGCGCTGCCTGGTACGACCTTCGCGGCCGACCACCTGCCCTACCCGTTCAAGCTGGCGCGCCATACGCTGGTTGGTACCGGCGATTTCGTTGAAGGTATCCGCAATCTTGCCAAGAAGGCCGACGCGATCACCAGCCATACGGACCGAGAAATCTCCGACCCGCATGGCCTGCAGGGCGTGGAGTAGTTCGGCCATTCCGAGTGCATCTATTTGGGTATCGCCGCCGGCGTCGCCGTTGGGGCCGTGCTCGCCCACGGAGGGAGGGCGTGTGGCCCCATTGGGGCTCACCGAACCGCTTACGTCGTCATTGGTCTGCATAAGTCTCTCCGAAACTCGGTCAAATAGCGTCCGCAGCGAAATGCGCAGAACCGATCAAACCGACATAGGCGGAAGCCTCCGTTCGATCGAATCGTGATGCTGGGAAAGCGATATGGCTAACGCGCAATAGGCCGGTCGAGCGTAAAACTCGCGGCCGCGATAGCACAGTAGATGTACGTGGATTCCCCCTCACGTCGAGGCCTCAGACCTTCAGCGCCTGAGCCCAAAACGCGATCAGGTGACAAAAGTTCCGGACAGAAAATAATTGAGTTAAAAAATCAAATATCCGTCGGGGCGCCCGGGCGTGGCTGAGCTCAGCACTCTACTTTCAGCTATCGGAAAGCGGCGTCCGGGCCATGTCCGCGTCGCCCAAAACTTGGTGTGGCGAACCAGCAAATCACGCGTGTGCTGGCGGCACGTCAGATTGGGAGCGATATTTCGCAGAATAATCCTTCCGGACGCCAGTCGAATCCTACCTCGCCTTTCGCCTGATTGATCATGCTCGCTATGACCCGTGTGCCGAAGCCCTTATGAGTGGGCGGCGACACGGTAGGACCTCCCGTTTCAGTCCAGTGAAGGATAAGTCGCCCATCATTTTTAAGAGTCCAGGAAACGACAATTCGACCTTTGATTGCAGACAACGCGCCGTACTTGACCGCATTAGTCGTCAGTTCGTGAACGACCACAGCAATTGTCTGTGCAGCGCTTGGTTCGAGCGCAAGTGCGGGGCCTTCGACAGCGACGCGCGTGCCATCTCCCTTGCGGTAGGGCATCAATTCTTTGGTGACAAGGTCATGCATTTCGGCGCCGGACCAGTGCGACTTAACGAATAAAGTATGGACATTGGCTAGAGCTTGGACGCGCCCCTCGATTGCATTCTTATAGTCCGCGACGGTTTCGGCTTCTGTGAGATGTACGATCGCCTGCACGGTCGCCAGAACGTTCTTTGCTCTATGTTCCGCCTCGCGCGCGAGGACTGAAATACGAGAGTCGCTTCGCATTCGTTCGGTAATGTCCCGCGCGATTTTGGAAGCGCCAATGACGCTGCCGTCAGCATCGATGATCGGCGATACGGTCAGAGAAATGTCGATTAGGCTTCCATCCTTGCGACGACGGACGGTCTCGTAATGCTCAATGCGCTCGCCCTTCCGAATGCGACTGATGATTTCTGGTTCCTCATTAAGCCGATCAGGAGGGATCAGCATCTCAACGGACTGACCAATTGCGCCGCTCGCCGTGTATCCAAATATTCGCTCGGCAGCGGCGTTCCAGGTTTCGATTGTGCCTTTGAGAGATTTACTGATGATCGCGTCGTCAGAGAACTGCACAATCGACGAGAGACGTTGCTTGATTTCATCGGCCCGTTTGCGATCCGAGACGTCAATTAGCATATTCACCGCGCCGATGAGGGTACCGGAAGCGTTGAAGAATGGCGTCGGGTAAGGCTCAAAAGGAACTCGCGTACCATCTGGGCGCTCAGCAATCGCTTCCATGCCCCGTACGGTTCGCTTCTCCTTGATTGCTATCGCCATGGGGCATTCCCCATGAGACAGCGCACGTCCGTCGGGCCAAAACAGTTTCCAAGAGCCACACCATTCGCTCGTCCCAAGGACAGGACGATGGCCCCACAACGTCGCTGCCGCTTCATTGAAATATGTGATGCGGCCTAGGGCATCGGTCACATAGACCGCCGCCGGCAACTCATCGAGAATCGCCCGGAAATAGCTTTCGTGCGAGTCGACCTCGACAGGCGCGGCAAAGAAAATCTCGGCAAGCGCCTTGGGAATTCGTTCGTTGAAAACATCAGTCATGGCCGCCATCCCACACTTCGGCCCGCTACCAATCACTGCAATCGGCGTGACTAAGCGACGAACCACTGTTGACCAAACGAGCCATTCGCCAATCCGATAAAGGCTAATAAGTACTCGTATGAGTAAACGTGGCTATTCGCGCATCCTGCGCTGGCTGAGCACGCCATAAGCGCTCGACTTAGCTCCATCGCTTGCGACCGGACCGGTTTTCGACCCAGCTACCGACAGACCAAGGCGAAACAACTCCCGGACTGCGGCCGCTCTACTG
The DNA here is from genome assembly GCA_963723335.1 of uncultured Alphaproteobacteria bacterium. Taxonomy (GTDB): domain Bacteria; phylum Pseudomonadota; class Alphaproteobacteria; order Rhizobiales; family Xanthobacteraceae; genus BOG-931. The sequence goes on from CAVRQJ010000003.1 coordinate 319,037, forward strand.
GGCATCCTGTGCTCAAAGCGAAATGTGTCCACCGCGTGCAATTCATCGGTGTCCAGCATGATTTGAAGGCGCTCTTCACGTAGAGCGCTTTCCGCCTGCCCATTCTTTCCATTTTCCATTCTTCATGACATCCACTCCGATGAGGGGATTTAAGCTAATGCGCCAAATAGGTCACTTACTCATTTATGTCAATAGCCCAATATTCATCTATCCAATCAAATTACTATTTTTCCTTGTTATTAGTAGGTTCAAGCCTGGAAGCCATTCAGCGCAAAAGGCTTTGCCGCTCGACTCTAACCCTCAAACGGGCCAGACTTTTCTCACTATCGACAACCAGCCTTGGATCAGGCGTCGGTGGCTGAGAGTGGTTGCGCTCCCGCCTGCGAGAGAGAAGCGCGTATGACCACCTATCAGCCAAAGACACCGCATTCAGATTCGATTGAACGGCCTGATTGCCCCAAGTGCGGAACAAAGATGCGGCTCTTTGGCATAGAGCCAGAGCGGCCCGGTTATGAACTGCACTCGTTCGCGTGCCCTAATTGCAATCACATTCAAACTGCAATCGGCAAAGCCCCATAAGTTGTGTGAGCTCGGCCTCTGGATTGCCGACGTCGCCAAAAAGGCCCCGGAAAATGCATCCGGGGCCTTCTGAGTCGAGAGGTCGCGCCCTTAACAGGCTGGGGGCTGGGGCTGGGACAAGGCGACGGCCTCGTTTCACAAGTCCAGATTTATCACTGAGGTTCCATCAAGATGCAAACTTTTCGGGTCAGCTGAATCGAAAGTGGATTGCCTGGTCACGTCGTGTTGGGCTCGCGCGACATGAGTCCAAGCCCTTGCCATGTCGAGAAATTGTTCTCGGTCCGATTGGATATCTGCTTGCGCTGCCCACCGAATGCATTCCCGCGCATACCGTTGGTAGTTACCTGGTGATGTCATGATGAATCCCCGATGTGCATCACACTAATTCATCTGAAATCTTCTGGTTCCCAAGAAAGGAACTCACGTGAAAAATGATGTATTTTTTAATTTTTATTGACGAGCAGGCCGTCGCCCCTCCCTTTTGCATACGTGGGTGGGATCAATTCTGTCGTGACGAGGTCACCGCAGCAGCATGACGCGTCTTTGCTTCGATAATCTCGAAAAATCCAAAAGCCAGAAGCCCAAGGGCTGCGATACCAAGCAACACGCCTCCGTAAGTTTGATGCTGCATCGCCCGCAATACGCCGGCTAACCCGACAGCTTCGCTCGAATTGGAATCGAAGGCAGCGACGCCTAGAAGAATACCGAATAGAAGAAAAAACAACGCGCGCGTCAGAATCCCGAAGGACCCGAGAGCAATCGCCATGAACACCTGTTCCGACGTTGCATCGAGGTGATGGCGGTAAGGCGCACGAATTGCCTTTACCGCAAGTCCGATCGCGACAGCGCCAAACCCAATCGCGATCAGTGCGATCACGGCACGACCAAGTGGCGCTGCCATAACCCACTCCGTCCATTCGCGCACGGACTGATCTTCGCTGATGCGCCGCTCGCCGACGGTAATGCGCGTGGTTGCAACGGCAAGTGCCAGATAAAACAGGCCGCTACCAGCCAGCACACCCCGCCTCATCAGTCCATAAAGACTACCTCCGTGGAGGTCGACGTCGAATACGGATTGCAGTGTTCGCCAGCCCGCAAAACAGGTAAGACCGGCAGCAATAATCCAGAGAAAATATTTACCGAACGGTTGTTCAAATGCAAATTCCAACGCATCCCGCGCACCTTGCGGATGCGGACCGAGACCGCCAGCCGCAAGAAGTGCAAAACCACCAACCATGAGAAAGACAATCGCGCGCGCCATATAACCAATACGCGCCATCCAGACGAGTGGTCCCTTCTTCAACCGTTTGATTTTAATGCTTGTTTGCGGGCGCACATCCACAACGGTCAACGTTGGAATTCATACTCCGGTTCCAATATGTGGAGTTTGATGGTTCCCTTTTCACGATGATTGTCGCGTTGGACAATTCGCCTCGAAATGCCAAAGCTAGCGAACTCGCACAGATTTAGCGCCGCTGGCTTTGAATGACTATGAAAGATTAGCGCCGCTGGCTTTGAATGACTATGAAAGACAATGTTCACCGCAACATTCCAAGAACATCAATTGTGCGAAGACAACTAAGTTCCCATACTGCCCACACATGGCTCTAAAAACTGCTGAACGAAAATATTTCACACGCGTTATTTGAGACGGAGGAAATGCGCACTCGGAGGCGCTCATGAGTCGTGTTGTGCTCGTAGTTGACGACGAACCGCTGGTACTTGAGATAACCGCCTCGATGTTAACCGATCTCGGTTGCAACGTCCTCACAGCTGAGACTCCCAAAGCCGCGCTAGCAAAACTCGCCGAGGACAAGCGCATTGAGATATTAATCACAGACATCAACATGTCCTCAATGGACGGATATGAGCTTGCTGAAAAAGCACGCCGAATGAGGCTCGGCCTTCAAGTAATTTTTCTATCGGGTCGAGAAAGCGACGGCCATGGATTTCCGCTAATCCGGAAACCATTTTTAAAAGCTGACCTTGTGCACACCATGAAACATTCAACAGGGCTTTGCTAGATCATCAACTCTGAGCCGCCAGCCTATTGGCTCGGGTCACAGGCGAACTGATTACCTTTTTCGGCGTTATCTTAGGAACGGGACCAATGGCAGTTTGCGAATGAGCATATTGCAGCATTTTCGTCGCCATCTACGAGGCTCGAGGCCTTGCACCTCTTTGTTGGTATTGGCGATCCCATTTGCCGCGGCCGAGCCACTCAAGTTAACGGCCGTCTTCATATTTGGTCGCGGTCATTGGATGGCGGGTTTCGTGACAATGCTTGCGGCATATGCTGTGAGTATATTTGTAGTGGAGAAGTTATTCAGAATCGTAAAACCAAAGCTATTAAAACTGCCTTGGTTCGAGACGTTATGGAACGGGTTTACGATAATTCGGCACGATGCGATCGGCTGGCTGCGCACAAGGTGGGTGAACTGGGTCAAGCTTTGCGGCGATATACGGCCGCCGACGCGAAAGACAATTTCGCCAGGTGCTGATTAATTCGCAACGGAACATTGCGTATTCGGAAACGTTGACCTTCATGAGCTTCGCTCAATCGATCTTACGTCGAATCCCTGAACCATCGGTCCGATTGTATGTAACGCTGTCCGTTTGCACAGCATTTGTCGTGGCCGTTTTCGCGATTCTTGACGGCGCTTAATCACTCAAGCTCCCTCTCAGGAGACCGGTTCGCGTTTTTTTACAACGCCGCAGGAATTGGCCGTTCAAATTAAGCGTCAGGTTGACGCCACCTAGGTTCAGAAACTACCCGACAGAAAATCTCATCTCCGGCATTCACAATCTACGCGACGGAACTTTTTATGTCGGACAAGCTTTCCACAGTGGGACAATTGCGTCCCATCCGGGGAACGCACAATGGACGATTATATTCGCCCGGCGACCACTGTGGTGGACGCCAAGGCTGCGGTGTCGTGGGCGGCGGTCGCGGCCGGAGCCGTAGCGGCAGCAGCGCTCGCGCTCGTCTTAATAGCTCTCGGCTCAGGGCTGGGCCTTTCGGCCCTATCACCCTGGGGCGATACAGGGGTCTCGATTTCAACATTCAAGGCCGGCGTGGGCGTTTATCTGGTGATTGTCGCAGTGATGTCGTCCGCCGTCGGCGGCTATCTTGCCGCACGACTGAGGACAAAATGGGTAGGCATCCACTCGCACGAGGCATTCTTTCGCGATACTGCACACGGTTTTCTCGCTTGGGCTTTTGCAACGCTGCTGAGTGCTACCGCTTTGACTTCCACAATCTCTTACCTGGCAAATGGCGTCGCAATTGGATTGGGTGGTGCAACGGCGCAAGCGACACGCTCAGTCAATCCAGCGGAAATCTACGTCGACAAACTCTTTCGAGTGCAGACTGGAATGCAGCCGGCATCTGCTCCTACTCCTGATTCCGCCAATGCAAATGCCTCACCCGCCGATAAAACAAATCCAAATCAAGCACGCTCAGAGACTTTGCGGTTGTTGACGGTCAGTTTTCGCGACAATCATGACCTCAGTGCCACCGACAAAACATACCTGGCGCAGCTTGTAGCTACTCGCACGGGAATGAGTCAGACCGACGCTGAAAAGCGCGTAAATGACGTTGTCACCGAAGCGAAAACTGCGGAAGACGCCGCACGGAAAGGAGCCGCAAAGCTTTCGCTCTGGCTCACAGCTGCCATGCTGTTCGGAGCATTCGCTGCAAGTCTTGCCGCGGTTGAAGGCGGTTCATTGCGCGACGGGACATGGAATGATCGAACTCTCACCCCACGGCCACTTTAAGGAGGACATCATGGGCAGAGGAATTCTACTTTGGCTGCTTGGAGTACCGATTCCGATAATCATCCTCCTCGCTCTTTTCTCGCATTAAGACCTCGACTTGCGTCAGCAGACAATTCTCGCTTTTGGGCTCCCGCCCAGAATTCGAATATAATTTTCTCAGCGTCTAGGAGACAACTCGATGTCCATCGGAACCATTCTGCTTATTATTGTGGTGATCATATTGCTTGGAGGCTTTAGCGGATTTGGCGGCGGCCCTTTCTATGGGACCGGTTACTACGGCGGGGGCGGACTGGGTGTCGTAATTGTTATACTTTTGATCCTAATTTTGCTTGGTCGAATTTGACGAAATTGGCCGAGCGGAACGATGCATGACGTCAAATTCAGGCTGGCTAACCCCCGGCTTGCGCCGCGCCGGACCAAGCTCGAAATGCCGGGCTGGGGCGGCAACCCCGAACCCCGCGCCGACGGTTCGCACGAATATGCCTGGCATTGCGCGCCTTTCACGGAGGGCGCGCAATACGGCATTGAGATCTTTTATCCCTACGACAACGAGCTTCGTGTCACGAAGAAAGATGGCGCACTGATATTCGACGGAGATTTTGGCCCGCCGCCGGACGACAGCGATCTGATGTGGCCGCCATTTCGCAGCTTCGGGCGGGACTACTATACGTATCAGCTGCTGCTCGATCTAAAGACCGGTCCGGAATGGGCGGTGAGGACGGAACCGCACCCGCGATTTTATACCGATTTGACCGACACCGTACCGATCGCCATTCCCGCGCTGTTGCGCACCGAATGGTGGCCGATGATCGCCTTCGTCGTCTTCAAATCGCCGGGCGAAGGACACACCCATATTTTTCGGCCGGGCGAACCCATGCTGCAGATTTTAGTGCTGCCGGTAACGGCCGACTTCGCGTTGATCCCGATGGAGGAGGAAGAGGCCGCCGAGCGTGAATTGCGCGGCCGGCGAATCCACGGTAGCCGTCCGACGCTCGCCGCCGACACGACCTGGACATCGAAAAGCGACACGATTTTCGACGGCACCTACCGACATCTTCTGCGCGCCGCCAAAGCAAAGGCGAGAGAATAATAGCAGGCAGGCACCCCATTCGATGCCTGCCCGCTATTTGCACATTCATCACTGGTGATGATGATGGTGGTGATGATGGTGGTGATGATGGTGGTGATGTCGCCGACGAGTGATGTGATGGTGATGGTGATGATGACCAACCTGAACTGTGATCTGGGCGACTTCGGTGCCCTCGGAGCTCCGCTTTTCCGCAAGCCGGGCGTCGTCGGCCTTCAATAACGGCATAGCGTTCGAAACGGGATCGAGAAGATCCCGATAACTTGTCGCTTGCGGCAATACCGTCGTCTGCGCCGGTGCGGCCTGAACACTACTTATCGTCGCCAGTGCGGCGGCCGCTCCCAGCAGGCCGGCTATCTTTTTGTCCATACGTGCTCTCCTCTGGATTGTTTAGCAAATACGCCTAAGGACAATCGGCGCCGCAGGAAGTGGTTCCCTTTTGATAGTTGTTACTTTCCCCTTGTGCCATACGAGCGGAATACGCGGCCGAGAACATTCGTGGCGCGTCGGCTTTTTTATTTTGGCAGTTGCGTCCAGCGACGCAACATTCTTGGGTGAGTTCGGGCGCTCACTTGGGGCGGTCGCAACCCGGAGACGTTTTTCCTATCACGGCCGACTTTACCGGCGGCGCATTGATGTGGAGAATGGCTCTCTCCGTAATCTCTTTTCTCATTCCCAAGACTTGATACAGTTCGCGAACGCTTTCAGTTTGTAACGGCGCGCGGGGTAAACGATGAGTTTTCATTGTGACTTCTCAATATTGCTTCTGTAACTAAAAATTACCGGGCGCCGATTTGTTCCACCAAAAATACTGCACAGACTCGCTTAACTGAATTATTGGCGTTCCTCTCACCGCCGCTTCGTTCCTAAAAGCATCTGTATAAAACCCCGCCCACAATCGAGATTGAGGACCCGTCGCATTAGTTTACGTGCGACTGGAAGCGGGTTTTTTGTATAGCAATTCAACTTTAAACACTCACCAGGCCAGATCTAGCCCGTCAACCGACATGCGGGTGATGCGCCTCATTGAGAATATTTGTTTTAGTTTAGGAACCACTGACGACCTGCGCCGTTTACTCTGTGATTTCGAATACCAGCAATTCGGGAGGCTATAATGCCACTTCTTCTTTGGCTATTAGGTGTACCTGCTATCGTTGTCATCGCTTTAATGCTTACGCATGTTATTTAAATCGCAGCCGCTAAAAGAATATCTGCAATGCTCTATTCTCGCCCCGCTTGTGCGGGGCTTTTCTTAGGTCAGGAAGTTCACAGCGCGAAGGCGGGGTGATCTCTTTTTTTATTGCTTGGTAGAATCTGAGATGAAACGGATCAGCTGATTTGAAGGATATCGCGGATCTTTGCTTTATGAGAATGTGTCGCGGCTAGATCAAGATTTGCAACAATGGCAGACCCTGCTCAACGCGAGAAGATTCTTACGCAAACTCGAAATCTAAAAATGGCTCAATCCGCACACGCCTATGTGCGGGGTAGCACGGTACAATTATACGATTGGCTGGAGAACAGCAGCCACGGCAAGTTACGGGAAGGTCCTCAAGTATGGATATGCGGCGATTGTCATATCGGAAACTTGGGGCCGATCGCTGATACCAAGGGACGGGTGCTCATCCAAATAAGAGACCTCGACCAGACAGTAATTGGCAATCCCGCGCACGATTTAATCCGGCTGGGACTCTCGCTTGCAACTGCGGCCCGCGGATCGGATCTGCCGGGTGTAACCACTGCAAGAATTCTTGAAGAACTGATCGCTAGTTATCATGAGGCCCTTTTGGATGCCTCAAAATCTGACACAGACAAGGCCTATAGGCCGAAGCCTATTCAAAAGCTTATCGCCAAATCAACACGACGAAGATGGCGGCATTTGGCAGTTGAACGGCTCGATAATATCAAGCCCGCGATTCCGCTCGGCAAACGTTTTTGGGCGCTCACGACGGAAGAGCGGGAAGCCCTCAACGAGATATTCGAAAGCGAAATCGTTAGGCCGGCTCTCGCAGCGCTTCGAGGCGGCACAAAAGACGACTCGATGGAATTGGTTGATGCCGCTTATTGGATGAAGGGCTGTAGCTCACTTGGCCGTCTGCGCTACGCGTGCCTACTTCGTATTGGGAAGGGCAAGGATTCAAGCCTCTGTCTCGTTGATGTTGATCTGCCCCCTTTGAAGTGGTCCTCCCTGAGGTGTAATTTTGACAGAGGAGGATATGGAGATGGGAAGGAAGAGGCATACGGCTGAAGAGATAGTCTCGAAACTTCGGCAGGTTGATGTGCTGACGGCACAGGGTCATGCGGTGGCGGATGCCATTCGTACGATTGGCGTTACGGAAGTGACCTACTATCGCTGGCGCAGTGAGTATGGTGGGCTTAAGGGCGACCAGGTGAAGCGGTTGAAGGAGCTGGAGACCGAGAATGGCCGGCTGCGGCGCGCGGTCTCCGATCTGACGCTGGATAAGCTGATCCTGACCGAGGCCGCCAAGGGAAACTTCTAAGCCCCGCACG